>NZ_BAAAQO010000001.1:0-36476 GCF_039531715.1 Pseudolysinimonas kribbensis
AGCCCGGAGGTCCTCCCGTTTCACAAGACCCGCAACGGCACCAAAGTCATGGCCCGGTACATCTAGAGGCCTGCTTTCCCCGGTCCACTTAGAACCGTCCCAATGCAGTTCCTGATCTGGATCGGTCGGGTGCGGGAACCATCCCTCGGGCATCGTCACTCCGAGAACCTCGCAGATACTGGTCGATCCTCACAATCCCTCAACATGGGTACGCCGTGCTTCGCTCTCTCCCGAGAGCGCGGCATGGTTTCGATCCGGCTGCGGCGCACCACTCACCATTGCCGATCGTTACAACTTCGTGCGCCCTCCATGCCGGGCGTCGTATGTGCGCCGCCGTGCGGCCACGCGGCCCGCTCAGGCCGCGACCATGGGACCGACGGTCGAGACGGCCGTCGTCGCGGAGACGGCCGGAAGCGGCCTTCGCTCCAAGTTCCAGCGCGCGCGGCTAGGCTGGGTCGCTATGTCTGCGATCGGTCAAGGTCCGCTCATCGTGCAGAGCGATCGGACCGTGCTGCTCGAGGTCGGCAGCCCGCAGGCCGACGAGGCCCGTCACGAGCTCGCCGTGTTCGCCGAGCTGGAGCGGGCTCCCGAGTTCGTGCACACGTACCGGATCACCCGGCTGGGCCTCTGGAACGCGCGCGCCGCGGGGCACACCGCCGAGCAGATGCTCGCGACCCTCGAGAGGTACGCGAAGTTCCCGGTGCCGCAGACCGTCACGCTCGACATCGAGGAGACGGTCGGCCGGTACGGGCGGCTGGTCATCTCGCGCGACGCCGAGGGCGGGCTCATCATTACGGCGACCGATCCGGCGGTGCTCGCCGAGATCACCCGCAGCAGCAAGGTCGGGCCGTTCCTCGGCATCCGGCGCAGCTCCACCGAGTGGACCGTGCAGCCGTGGGCGCGCGGGCAGATCAAGCAGGAGCTGCTGAAGCTCGGCTGGCCCGCCGAGGACCTCGCCGGCTACACCCCCGGCACGCCGCACGACATCGAGCTCGACACCACCAGCGGCTGGCACGTGCGGCCCTATCAGCAGCAGGCGATCGACTCGTTCTTCGAGGGCGGGTCGGGCGTCGTCGTGCTGCCGCCCGGCGCGGGCAAGACGATCGTCGGGGCCGGGGCGATGGCCGCCGCCGACACGACGACGCTCATCCTGGTCACGAACACCGTGAGCGCCCGGCAGTGGCGCAGCGAGCTGCTGCGCAAGACCTCGCTGACCGAGCAGGAGATCGGCGAGTACTCCGGCGAGGTCAAGGAGGTCAGACCGGTCACGATCGCGACGTACCAGATCCTGACCGCCAAGCGGAAGGGCGAGTTCGCCCACCTGGCGCTGCTCGACGCCAAGGACTGGGGCCTCGTGATCTACGACGAGGTGCACCTGCTGCCGGCACCGGTCTTCAAGCTCACCGCCGACCTGCAGGCGCGGCGCCGGCTGGGACTGACGGCGACGCTCGTGCGCGAGGACGGCCGCGAGAACGACGTGTTCTCGCTCATCGGTCCCAAGCGCTTCGATGCCCCGTGGCGCGAGATCGAGGCGCAGGGCTACATCGCGCCGGCGACCTGCTACGAGGTACGCATCGACCTCCCGCAGGACGAGCGGCTCGAGTACGCCGCCGCCTCCGACGACGAGCGCTACCGGCTCGCCGCGACCGCGCCGGCGAAGCTCGCCGTCGCGAAAGAGCTCGTGACCAAGCACGCGGGCGAGCTGATCCTCGTGATCGGCACCTACCTCGACCAGATCGACGAGCTCGCCACGACGCTCGGCGCCCCGCAGCTCACCGGATCGACGCCGACCGCCGAGCGGGAGCGGCTGTACGAGGAGTTCCGCACCGGCCGCACCAAGGTGCTGGTCGTGTCGAAGGTCGCGAACTTCTCGATCGACCTACCGGAGGCGACCGTCGCGATCCAGGTGTCGGGCTCGTTCGGCTCGCGACAGGAGGAGGCGCAGCGGCTCGGCCGGCTGCTGCGTCCGAAGGCGAGCGGCATCCCGGCGAGCTTCTACACGCTCGTCGCGCGCGACACCGTCGACCAGGATTTCGCGCAGAACCGCCAGCGCTTCCTCGCCGAGCAGGGCTACGCCTACACGATCCTCAACGCCGACGAGCTGAGCGAGGCCGCGTGAGCGGTGAGGGCCTCGCGTTCGAGCACCGGCCCTCCGATTCACCGTTCGTGGAGAGGGTCTGGCGCAGCCGGAGCCGGGCGACGACGACGATGATCTCGGTCGCGCGTGCGCACTGGGACTTCGTCTTCTGGGAGGGCCCGGACGGCGTCCACGCCGGCATCCAGGGACCCGAGTCGAGAGCATCGCGCGCGCCGGTGCCCCCGGACTCCGAGTTCGTCGGGATCCGGCTGGCGCTGGGCGCCCGGGTACGCGGACTGTCCATGCCCTCCCTCGTCGACGGCTTCCTGGAGCTCCCCGTCGAGGGCCGCTGGTTCCGCCTCGGGGCCGACCGGGTTCGCCTGCCGGAGTTCGCCGCGGCCGAGGAGTTCGTGGCTCACCTGGTACGGAAGGAGGCTCTCGTCGTCACCGATGTCGCGGACGCCTCGGTGCCGGAGCGGACCCGTCAGCGCCGCTATCTCGCCACCATCGGCCTGCCGCAGCGCACGGTGCAGCAGATCGAACGCGCCAACGTCGCGGCCATCCGGCTCCGAGACGGCGACGGGCTGCCGTCGGCGGTGGCGCACGAGTCGGGGTACTTCGATCAGCCGCACCTCGCCCGGTCGCTGCGCCGATTCATCGGGCCGTCGGCGACCGAGCTCGCGGGAGGCGCGGAGCGGCACGAGCCGCTGTCGTTGTTGTACAAGACGGGTCCCCGGGACGATCGATACCGTCCCGGGCATGACTGATCCCCGAACCGGCACCACCTCCCGACGGGTCGTGCTGTACACGCTGATGTCCCTGGACGGATTCGCCGACGATCCCGGCGAAGGCGAGTGGTTCCGCGACAGCGGCGAGAAGCTGACCGGATTCCTCGCCGAGACGATCGCCACGCAGGATGCGGTGCTGCTCGGGCGACGCACCTACGAGAAGTGGGCACCGTACTGGCCGACGGCGCAGACGCAGCCGTTCGCCGACTTCATCAACACGACGCGGAAGTACGTCTTCACCTCCTCTCCGCTGCAGCTCGGCTGGGCCGAGTCGACGCCCGTGGCCGAGGACGCGGCGTCGTTCACGGCCGACCTCAAGCGGCAGCCCGGCGGTGACATCGGCATCCACGGCAGCCTGTCGCTCGCGCGCGACCTGCTCGCCGCGGAACTCGTCGACGAACTGCGGATCGTGCTCGCGCCCAGCCTGGCGGGTGCCGGCACGGCTCTGTTCGGAGACGACGGTCACGTGCAGCGGCTCGACCTCGTCGACGCCGAGCGATCCGGGGGCTGCCTGCTCCTGCAGTACCGACGCTCCGCGTGAGCCGCGCTGCGTCGGACGGCCCGACGCGGCAACATGGCTGCGTGACTCTCTCCCAGGCGCCGGCGACGGTGCAGCTCGAGTGGGGCGAGACCGGCGCGCTCGCGGTGCTCGCCGAGGGCGCCGGTCCCGCCACCGCGATCGTCATCGACGTGCTCTCCTTCACCACCGTCGTCACGGTGGCGGGCGAGCGCGGCAGCGCCGTGGTGCCGGTCGCGTCGCGCGATCCCGCCGCTGCAGAGGAGACCGCGGCGCGGCTCGGCGCCGTGCTCGCCGGACTGCGCGGCGACGGCCGGGTCAGCCTGTCGCCCGCGTCGCTCCTGCGCTTCGACGGCGGCACGGTCGTCGTGCCCGCCGAGAACGGTGCCACGATCTGCGAGGCCCTCGTCGCCGCGAGCGCCACCGTGATCGCCGGGTGCCTCCGCAACGCGAGCGCCGTGGCGGAGGAGGTCGAGATCGCCGGGCGCGTGCTGCTCGTCCCGGCGGGCGAGCTCTGGCCGGGCGGTACGCTGCGCCCGGCCCTCGAGGATCTCCTCGGAGCCGGCGCGATCGCGGCGCGACTGCGGGCGCGCGGATGCGGGCTCTCCCCCGAAGCGGCGGCCGCCGCCGACCTGTGGGAGGCGACGCCGGACCCCGCGGCCGCGATCCACGCGTCGGCGAGCGGTCGCGACCTCGCGGCCCGCGGATTCTCGGAGGACCTCGAGCTGGCGACCGCGATGGACGTCACGACGGTCGTCCCCCGGGTGGATGCCGACGGCGCCTTCCGCACGGGGCGCACGCGCGGCACGCCGCGACGGCTAGGTGACGCGAAGGTAGCGCAGCAGGAGCTCGTCGTCACCCGATCGCAGGATGCCCGCCAGCCTCATCCCGAGCGGCTCGGCGGGCGCACTGGTCGCGATGCGTCCCGCGCGGCCGGCCTCGAGCCGAGGCGCCAGCGTCAGACAGAGTTCGTTCAGCACGCCGGCCGCGACGAACGAGCCGAAGAGCGTCGGGCCACCCTCCGCGTGCACCTTGCGCAACCCCAGCGACTCGAGATCGGTGAGGACCCGCCTCGGATCGAGCACGTCGTCGCCGGCGTCCCGGACATCGGCGACCTCGGCGAGCGCCGCGCGACGATCGGCCGGCGCCGTCGAGAGCGTGAACACGACGGGACGCACCGACGCCTCGGTGAACACCGCCGAGGCGGGGTCGAGGTCGAGCCGGCCCGAGACGATGGCCATCGTCGGCTGCGGCGCGATGCCGCGCGCCCGCCGCCACGCGGCCACCTCGTCGTCGAACCGCATCGCGCCATAGCCCTCGGCACGGATCGTCCCGGCGCCCACCAGCACGACGTCGGCCCAGCGCCGCATCAGCTCGAACACCCGGCGGTCGCCGTCACCTCCCAGGCCGCCGGAGCGGCCCTCGTGCGTCGCGGCGCCGTCGAGGCTCTCGACGAAGTTGAAACGGGTCCAGGAGCTCGAGCGCGGGGTGTACTCGGCGAGGATCCGTTCGTCGTCGAGGTCGGCGGCAGGGTCGGGCCACAGCCGGTCGATGCGTGCGTTCATACGTTGTGGGTGGGGTGGGTGTTGTGCTCGAGTCTGGCAGGGGCGCGCAATCCGAGCACGGCCTCCGTCATGCGCACGGCGTCGACCGTGGACTCGACGTCGTGCATCCGCACGATCCGCGCGCCGCGCTCGATGCAGCACACCATCGCGGCGAGCGACCCGGCCAGCCGGGCCCCCTGCTCCCGGTCGGTCGACTCGCCGACGAAGTCCTTGTTCGAGACGGCCACGAGCAGGGGCAGCCCGATGTCGGCGATCTCATCCAGCCGGCGGGTGAGCTCGAGCGAGTGCAGCGTGTTCTTGTCCAGGTCGTGCCCGGGGTCGATGATGAGGCGCCCGCGCGGGATGCCGGCGGCCTTCGCGCGCTCCACCCGCTCCACGAGGAACGCACGCACCTCGCGCACGACGTCGTCGAAGTGCGCCGGCGGCTTCTCGACCCGCGGCGGTCCGACGCTGTGGGTGATGACGATGTGCGCGTCCGACGTGGCCACGACGCCCGCCATGTCGGGGTCGCCCAGGCCGCTGGTGTCGTTGATGACGGCGGCGCCAGCGTCGATCGCCGCGCGCGCGACCTCGGCGCGGTTGGTGTCCACCGAGATGACGACGTCGCTCGCCGCGGCGATCGCGTTCACGACGGGCACGACCCGGTCGATCTCCTCCGCGGGCGACACGGCCGGCCCGCGCCCGAACGGAACGCCCCCGATGTCGACCCAGTCTGCTCCGAGTTCGGCGGCGCGCAGCGACGCCTCGACCGCCCGGTCGAGGGCGAACGTGGCGCCGCGATCGGAGAACGAGTCCGGCGTGCGGTTCACGACGGCCATGACGGCCACGCGCCGGTCGAAGTCGAAGTCGCGGCGTCCCACTCTCCGGACGGCCTGTCGGTGGATCACGTCAGCGACGACAGCTCGACCGACGGGTCGGCGAGCTGCGCGGCCGTCACCGACACCTTGTCGCGGATGAGCCGCTGGATCTCCTCGTTGACGTCCCAGATGTTCACGTTCATGCCCGCGACGACCCGGCCGTCGGCGACCCAGAACGCGATGAGTTCGCGCGCGGCGCGGTCGCCGCGGATCACCACCTCCGCGTCGCGGGTGAGCGGCGGGTAGCCCGAGTACTCCATGCCGAGGTCGTACTGGTCGGTGTAGAAGTACGGGATGTCGTCGAGCACGGCGTCCTGCCCCGCCATCGAGCGCCCGGCCACCTTGCCGCTCGCGATGGCATTCGCCCAGTGCTCGTTGCGCATCCGCGCGCCGAGCACCGGGTGCATCGCGTTCGCGACGTCGCCCGCCGCGTAGATGCCCGGCCGGCTGGTCTGCAGATGCTCGTCGACCAGGATGCCGTTGTCGATGTCGAGCCCCGCGGCCTCCGCGAGCTCCGTCGACGGCGCGACGCCGACCCCGACGATCACGACGTCGGCCGGCAGCACGCCCGCCTCGGTCGCGACGCCGGTCACGTGCCCGTCGGCGGCCTCGAACCCCTGCACGCCCGTGCCGAGGTGGAAGGTGACGCCGTTGGTCTCGTGCAGCTCGCGGAACATCGTGCCGAGCTCGGTGCCCAGCGGTCCCGCCAGCGGCACCTGCTCCGGCGCGACGACGGTCACGTCCTGCCCCGCCCCGCGGGCGGCGGCGGCGAGCTCGAGGCCGATCCAGCCGGAGCCCACCACCACGACGTGGTGCCCCGGCTCGGCGAGCACGGCCTTGAGCGCCTCGCTGTCGTCGAGGGTGCGCAGATAGTGGATGCCGTCCGCATCCGACCCGGGCAGGTGCAGCCGCCGCGGCACGGCGCCGGTCGCGATGAGCAGGCGGTCGAACGGCACCTCCTCGCCGCCGGCGAGCACGACGCGGCCGTCGTCGATGCGGTCGACGTGCGCACCGAGCGAGACCTCGACATCCTGATCGCGGTACCACTGCGCCGGATGCACGAAGACGCTGTCGCGGTCGTCCTGCCCGGTCAGATACGCCTTCGACAGCGGCGGTCGGATGTAGGGATGGTGCTGCTCGCCGGCGAGCAGCCGGACCGAGCCGGTGAAGCCGGCGGTGCGCAGCTCCTCCGCGGCGGTCGCGGCGGCGAGGCCGCCTCCGATGATGACGATGCTCTCGGTCATGACGGGTTCTCCTCGAAGGTGGTCAGCTCGCCCCGGAAGGCGCGGGTCGTGGTGCGGGTGGCAGGGGTGCCGATCCCGCGGAGCGACATGCACAGGTGCTCGGCCTCGATGACGACACCGGCGCCGCGCGGCTGCAGCTCCCGCTCGAGCCAGTCCACGATCTGGGCGGTGAGCCGCTCCTGCATCTGCAGACCGTGTGCGAAGTGCTCGACGACCCTGGCCAGCGTCGAGAGGCCGACGATCCGCTCCCCCGGGAGGTAGCCGACGTGTGCGACGCCGCGGAAGGGGAAGAGGTGGTGCTCGCAGAGGGCCTGGAACGGGATGTCGCGCACCAGCACGAGATCGTGGAAGTCCTCGCTGGGCAGGTATCCGATCTCGGGCAGCGGCGGCCGGTCGACCAGCTCGGCCAGCGCCGTCGCGAAGCGCTGCGGCGTCTGGCGCAGCCGCTCGCTTGTGACGTCGAGCCCGAGCGCGTCGAGCAATGCGGCGGCGGCGGCCGTCGCTCGGGCGGACGCGTCGTCGCGGGGTGATTCGGCCATCGGTGCGGGTCCCTCCATCGCGACGCTATGACGTCGAAATTCTTTTGTCAAGGTTAGCTGCATTTAGAATAGGATGCCATCCGTGAACCGGGACCAGGAGCTCGCGGCAGTCGCCGCAATCCGCGATCCGACCCGTCGTGCACTCTACGAACTCACCCTGACGAGCACGCAGCCGGTGACCCGCGACCACGCCGCGGCGACGCTGGGGATGCCGCGCAGCACGGCCGCCCTGCACCTCGACCAGCTCGTGGCGAGCGGTCTGCTCGTGGTCGAGAACCGCCGGCTCAGCGGACGCACCGGACCGGGCGCCGGGCGGCCGGCGAAGGTCTACTCGCGCGCGCCGGTCGAGATCGCGGTGACGCTGCCCGCGCGACGCTACGACCTCATGGCCGACGTGTTCGCCTCGGCGCTCGACGACCTCGGGTCGGGCGAGGCCGATCACGCCGGCGAGGCCGCCGTGGCCGCGGCGGTCCACCGCGTCGCGGGAGACGCGGGTGCGCAGGCCCGGCTCGCCGCCGGATCGCTCGACGAGATGCTCGTCGAGACCGGCTACGAGCCGCGGCGGCAGCCCGACGGGATCGCGCTCGACAACTGCCCGTTCCATCGCCTCGCGGGCGGCCACACGGAGCTCGTGTGCGCCGCGAACCTCGCTTTCCTGCGTGGCGCCGCCGACGCCGACGGCGCCGGGGCGACCGCCGAGGCGCAGCCGTTCCCCGCCCACGGATGCTGCGTCCGCATCGTCCGCTGAGCGGCGTCTGCACGTTCAGGAATCATCCAGCGCACTCACGGATACTCATCGCATGAGCGACGGACCCAAGATCCTCATCGTCGATGACGAGCCCAACATCCGCGACCTGCTGACCACGAGTCTGCGCTTCGCCGGCTTCGCCGTGCGCGCCGTCGGCAACGGCGCCCAGGCCATCTCGGCGGTCCTCGAGGAGGAGCCCGACCTCATCATCCTCGACGTCATGCTCCCCGACATGAACGGGTTCGGCGTGACCAAGCGGCTGCGGGCATCCGGCTACACGGCGCCGATCCTGTTCCTCACCGCCAAGGACGACACCGAGGACAAGATCACCGGCCTCACCGTCGGCGGCGACGACTACGTGACCAAGCCGTTCTCGCTCGACGAGATCGTCGCGCGCATCAAGGCGATCCTGCGCCGCACGATGCACGACGAGGAGGACGCGATCATCCGGGCCGGCGACCTCACCATGGACCAGGACACCCACGAGGTCTCGGTCGGCGACCAGCAGGTCGAGCTCTCCCCCACCGAGTTCAAGCTGCTGCGCTACCTCATGCTCAACCCGAACCGCGTGCTGTCGAAGGCGCAGATCCTCGACCACGTCTGGGAGTACGACTTCAACGGCGACGCCGGCATCGTCGAGAGCTACATCTCGTACCTGCGCCGCAAGCTCGACCAGCACTCGAGCGAGCCGATGATCCAGACCAAGCGCGGCTTCGGGTACATGCTCAAGACCGCCCGCGCGTAGAGTCCGGCGGTGGCCACAGCGCACGCCGCATTCGACCGGTGGTGGAACGGGATCTCGCTCCGCGCGAAGATCACCGCCGTCACCGTCCTGCTGCTGACCTTCGGGCTGGCCGTCGCCGGCGCCGGCACGACGACCGTGCTGCGCAGCTACCTGCTCGACGTGCAGGACCAGAAGGTCGCCCAGATCGCGGCGGGGCTGGCCGACGGCACCAATCTCGAATGCTCCCTCGATTACGGCACGAGCGGTTTCCTCGAGGCGATCGTCACCTCCGGGGGCGAGCAGTTCTGCAGCAATCTGCCGTCATCCGAGGAGCAGCCCGACCTGCACGGGCTCGACATCCACCGCGTCGCCGCGCTCAACCACGGTGCGACGACCGTGCCGGGCACGCACGGCAGCAGCTGGCGCGTCGTCGCGATCCCGGTGCAGACCCAGGATCACGTCGTCTACTCCGTCGTGCTCGGCGTCAACCTCGCGGCGACGGATCAGACGATCGCGCGGTTCATCCTGATCTTCTTCGGGTTCGCGCTCGCGGTCGTGGTGTTCGGCGCGGCGACGACGCAGCTGCTCGTGACCTCCACCTTCGCGCCGCTGCGCGACGTCGAGAAGACGGCGGCCCGCTTCGCCGCCGGCGACTACAGCCAGCGCCTCGGCGGCGCGACGCCCAACACCGAGGTCGGCCGGCTCAACCGATCCCTCAACGCGATGCTCGCGCGCATCGACCGCGCCTTCGCCGACCGCGAGCGCACCGTGCAGCAGATGCGCCGCTTCGTCGGCGACGCCTCGCACGAGCTGCGCACGCCCCTGGTCTCGCTGCGCGGCTACGCCGAGCTGTACCGGATGGGCGCGATCCAGAAGCCCGAGGACGTCGCCCAGGCGATGGACCGCATCGAGCGCGAGGCGATCCGCATGAGCGGACTCGTCGAGGACCTGCTCGAACTCGCCCGGCTCGACGAGGCACGGCCGCTCGCACTCGCGCCCCTGGACCTGCTGCCGATCGCCCAGGATGCCGCCCTCGATGCGTCGGCGTCGTCGCCCGACCGGCGCATCACCGTCGTCCTCCCGCAAGCCGAGGAGCTGACGCCGACCGACGAGTCACGCGACGACGTCGTGCCGGCCCAGGCCGTCGGGGGCGGTCGCGTGCGGAGCGCCACGGTGGCCACGGTCACCGGTTCGATCCGTCTGGCCGACGCCGTGGCACGGCGGCTACGCCGACGCGGGCGGTCGGGCGACACCCCCGCGGATGCCGATACGGTGCCGCCGGCGCCGCCCCTGCCCGAGATCGGGCCGGTCGTTCTCGCGGACGAGAACAAGGTGCGCCAGGTCGTCACCAACCTCATGGGCAATGCGATGCGGTTCACCCCCTCTGACAGCCCGATCCAGCTGGCGGTGGGAGTGGACCGCGCGGGCGGGTACGGACAGATCGCCGTCGTCGACCACGGCGAGGGCATCCCGCCGCAGCTGCGCGAGAAGATCTTCCAGCGGTTCTGGCGCGCCGACACCTCCCGCACCCGCGACACCGGCGGCAGCGGGCTCGGCCTGGCCATCGTCGCGGGCATCGTGCAGAACCACGGGGGCGTCGTCGAGGTGCTGGAGACGCCCGGAGGCGGATCGACCTTCCGGGTCTCGCTCCCGCTGTACCGGCCGGAGACGCCGGCCGCGACCCCCGCCGACGCGGCGGTCTGACGCCCGCCGGCCCGACCGCGCAGGCTTCGACCCGCGCAGGCTTCGACCGCCTGCGTTCGCATCACATGGGCGCACTCGAACGCGCCGGATTGATGCGAACGTGGGCGCTCGGCGAGCCGCTCCTCCCCAGCACCCCACCGCGGGCGTCGTCCCGGGATGGGCGCATCACGATCCCGCGACGGATGCGCCGTCCCTAGCGTGATCGGCATGACGCGATACCAGGTGGACAGTGAGGCGGTCGCCGCGGCGACCGCGCGGGCGCAGGCGGCGATGGGTCGCATCCAGGGCGAGGTGGCCGGGCTGAACGCCCAGCTCGTCGACCTGCAGTCGTCGTGGACCGGATCGGCCGCCTCGGCCTTCCAGGGCGTCGTGGCCGACTGGCGGGCGACGCAGGCACGGGTCGAGGAGAGTCTCGGGCATATCAACACGGCGCTCGGCCGCGCGGCGCAGCTCTACGCCGACGCCGAGGTGCAGAACACCGCGCTCTTCGCGCGGTAGGTCATCGACGCGGAACGCAGCGGGCAGAACGCCGAACGGGCGGCCCTCGAAAAGAGGAACCGCCCGTTCGGCGTTGCTGCGGGTCGGACTAGAAGTCCATGCCGCCCGTCGGGTCGCCACCGGCCTGGGCCGAGACCTTCTCGGGCTTGTCGGCGACGACGGCCTCGGTGGTGAGGAACAGGCCCGCGATCGACGCCGCGTTCAGCAGCGCGGAGCGGGTGACCTTCACCGGGTCGTTGATGCCGGCGGCCAGCATGTCGACGTACTCGCCGGTGGCCGCGTTGAGGCCGTGGCCGACCTCGAGGTTGCGCACCTTGTCGACGACGACGCCGGGCTCGAGACCGGCGTTCAGCGCGATCTGCTTGAGCGGCGCGTCGATGGCCACCCTGACGATGTTCGCGCCGGTCGCCTCGTCGCCCTTCAGGCCCTTGACGGCCTTCGAGTCGAACGCGGTCTTGCCGGCCTGGATGAGGGCCACGCCACCACCGGCGACGATGCCCTCCTCGACGGCGGCCTTCGCGTTGCGCACGGCGTCCTCGATGCGGTGCTTGCGCTCCTTGAGCTCGACCTCGGTGGCCGCGCCCGCCTTGATGACGGCGACGCCACCGGCGAGCTTGGCGAGGCGCTCCTGCAGCTTCTCGCGGTCGTAGTCGGAGTCGGTGTTCTCGATCTCCTGACGGATCTGCTTGACGCGGCCGGCGATCGCGTCGGCCTCGCCTGCGCCCTCGACGATCGTGGTCTCGTCCTTGGTGACGATGACCTTGCGCGCCTGGCCGAGCAGGTCGAGGGTCGCGTTCTCGAGCTTGAGACCGACCTCCTCGCTGATGACCTGGCCGCCGGTCAGGATCGCGATGTCCTGCAGCTGCGCCTTGCGGCGGTCGCCGAAGCCGGGGGCCTTGACGGCGACCGACTTGAAGATGCCGCGGATCTTGTTCACGACCAGGGTCGCGAGCGCCTCACCGTCGACGTCCTCGGCGATGATCAGCAGCTGCTTGCCCGCCTGGATCACCTTGTCGACGACCGGGAGCAGGTCCTTGATGTTCGAGATCTTCGAGTTGACGATCAGGATGTACGGGTCCTCGAACACGGCCTCCTGGCGGTCGGGGTCCGTGACGAAGTACTGCGACAGGTAGCCCTTGTCGAAGCGCATTCCCTCGGTCAGCTCGAGCGTGGTGCCGAAGGTGTTCGACTCCTCGACGGTGACGACGCCCTCCTTGCCCACCTTGTCGATGGCCTCGGCGATGAGCTCGCCGATCTCGGGGTCGGCGGCGGAGATGCTCGCGGTGGCGGCGATCTCCTCCTTGGTCTCGATCTCCTTGGCCGAGGCGACGAGCGACTCGACGACCGCGTTGGTCGCCTTCTCGATGCCGCGCTTCAGGCTGATCGGGTCCGCGCCGGCCGCGACGTTGCGCAGGCCCTCGCGCACGAGCGCCTGGGCGAGCACGACCGAGGTGGTGGTGCCGTCACCCGCGACGTCGTCGGTCTTCTTGGCGACCTCCTTGACGAGCTCCGCGCCGATCTTCTCGTACGGGTCGTCGAGTTCGATCTCCTTGGCGATGGAGACGCCGTCGTTGGTGATCGTGGGGGCGCCCCACTTCTTCTCCAGAACGACGTTGCGGCCCCGGGGACCGAGGGTCACGCGGACGGCGTCGGCCAGGATGTTGAGGCCGCGCTCGAGGCCGCGGCGGGCCTCTTCGTCGAAAGCGATGATCTTTGCCATAAGTGTGTGTCGTCCCTCCCGGACGTGGTTCCATGCACTGGATTTGGCACTCGAAACCAGCGAGTGCCAAAAGTCATTCTGGCACTCGGACATGGCGAGTGCAAGGCGAGGCGGATGCCCTCGGCGAACAGCGGCGCGGGAACCTCAGCCCTTGTAGTCCGAGCCCAGCACGACGGTGACCTTCGCGCCGGGGAACGCGTCGCTCAACTGCACCTGGCTCGTGCCGAGCGCCTTGGCGACACCGCGCGAGATGCCTTCGTACTGCGCGTCGGAGTAATACACGACCGTCGTCTTGATGCTCTCGCTCGACGCGTCGGCGAGCGTCGGCACCGGCCATCCCGCGGCCTTGATCGCGGCACCCGCCTTGTCGTCGAGCTGCGCGTCGGGCGTGCCGTTGAGCACCGAGATCGTGAGGGCGGCTGCGACATCGCTCGGCACATCGCTCGGCTCGGCGACCGGCGCCTCGGTCGGCGTGGCCGAGGCGCTCGCCGACGGGCTTCCCCCGTTGCCACCGACCAGCGGCAGGCTCGGCAGCTCGAACGACGGGTCGATCCGAGAGAGCACGAACAGCCCGACGATCACGAGCACCCCCGTGGCCAGCGCCGCCCAGGCGAACGCGATCCAGCCCCGGCCTCGGCGAGCGGGCGCACGATGCGCGCCGACCCGGCCGTCGCCGTCCGGCACATCGTCGAACTGGTCTCGGGGAAAGCTGGCCATCTGCCTAGGTGGTGTCCTCGCGGTGGTCGACACGGAAGGTCCGCGCGGCTCGAGCCCTGACCCGGGTGTCGCGCAGCCGCTGCAGGCGGCGGACGAGGATCGGGTCACGGCGCAGCGCCACCGGTGAGTCCAGCAGCGCGTCGAGCACCTGATAGTAGCGGGCGGCGCTGAGGCCGAACTCCTCGCGGATCGCCGCCTCCTTCGCGCCGAGGCGACCGCTCCAGCGCGCCTCGAAGTCGAGCATCCGGAGCCCCCGCTCGTCGAGACCCTGCTCGTCACCCTGCACGGGCGCGCGCTGCGGTTCGGCGGGCATGGCGCGATGCTAGGCCGGGGCAGCGCTGCGCAGCCGCAGCCTCGCCGGGTGGGAACGATTCGACCGCAGGAGCGGTTGAATGAAGACGACGCACGAATGGAGGGCCGCATGGCCATCGACGACACGACCACCACCGGGCATCAGGTCGAGAAGACCGACGCCGAGTGGCGCGAACAGCTCGATCCGGAGCGCTACGAGGTGCTCCGGCACGCCGCGACGGAGCGCGCATGGACCGGCGAGCTGCTCGACGAGCACCGAGCCGGCCTCTACACCTGCGCCGCCTGCGGGGCGGAACTGTTCAAGAGCGGCACCAAGTTCGACTCCGGCTGCGGCTGGCCGAGCTTCTACGACTCGGTGAACCCGGATGCCGTGGAGCTGCTCGAGGACCGCTCGCTCGGCGTCGTGCGCACCGAGGTGCGCTGCGCGACGTGCGGATCCCACCTGGGTCACGTCTTCGACGACGGATTCGGCACGCCGACGGGCCTGCGCTACTGCATGAACTCCCTGGCGCTCGGCTTCGCCGCGGACGAGCCCACCGCGTGAGCACGGGGCCGGTCGCCGAGGCCCTGCGCCGGAGACGGTCGCAGTCCAAGGTCAGCGACGCGGCGCCCACCTCGCGCGCTCTCCTGCCCCTGATCGAGGCGGCCGGCTCCGTGGCCGACCACTCGGGCCTGCGCCCCTGGCGGATCATCGCGCTGCGCGGCCACGCCCGGGATCGGCTCGGCGCGGCCATGGCCGAGGCGGCCGGCCTCGAGGGACATGCCGCCGAGAAGCTCGCCGCCAAGCCGCTGCGCGCGCCTCTGC
Source organism: Pseudolysinimonas kribbensis (assembly GCF_039531715.1). Lineage (NCBI taxonomy): Bacteria > Bacillati > Actinomycetota > Actinomycetes > Micrococcales > Microbacteriaceae > Pseudolysinimonas > Pseudolysinimonas kribbensis. The sequence goes on from NZ_BAAAQO010000001.1 coordinate 14,816, forward strand.
TGCTCGCGATCGTCGTGAGCCCGCGGCCGAGCATCAAGGTGCCCGAGTGGGAGCAGGAGGCCGTCGCCGCCGGCGTGGCCCACGCACTGAGCCTCGTGCTCGACGAGGCCGGCTGGGGGGTCATGTGGCGCACCGGACTGCAGACCCGCAGCGAGCCGGTGGCCCGGATGCACGAACTCGCACCCGGGGAACGACTGCTGGGCTGGCTCTACGTCGGCGGACGCGACCGCGACAAGCGCGGGCGGCGCAAGCCGATCCACGCGAAGACGATGCTCACGACCCTCTGACCCTCGCGCGGGCCCGGCGCCCGCGCGCGGCCGGCGGAGCGGGCGCGCCGCAGGAGCGGCGGCGCGCAAGGCTAACCCAGCGAAGCCGGGCGCTCGCGCGCGGCCGGCGGAGCGGGCGCGCCGCAGGAGCGGCGGCGCGCAAGGCTAACCCAGCGAAGCCGGGCGCTCGCACGCGGCCGGCGGAGCGGGCGCGCCGCAGGAGCGGCGGCCCGCGCAAGGCTAACGGAGAGCCTCCTGTCGGATTCGAACCGACGACCTGCCGCTTACAAGGCGGCTGCTCTGGCCAGCTGAGCTAAGGAGGCGGGGCGGCGTCAGCCTACGGCGTCGGCGAGCTCGAGGCCCCGGCGCTGCCCGACGGGCTCGGCGTCGGGGTCGGCGACGGGCTGAACTCGTCGCCCGCGACCTCCTGCATGAACGCGGTGAAGTCCTGCGCGTCGAGGTTGCGGCCGTAGACGAACTGCTTGCCGTTGACCAGGATCGTCGGCGTCTGCTTGATCGAGGGCAGGTTCACCCCGGGCAGCGGACCGCTCAACGCCCGGGTGGTGGCGGACTGGACCCACGACCGGAAGCGGACGTTCTGCACGCACGTGCGCACCTCGGAGAGGTGATCGACCCCCGCCTGGTCCGCGCGTTTCAGCAGCTGGGCCGTCGTGAGCCCGGGACTGCTCTCCTTGGGTTGACGCCGGAAGAGCGCGACATTGAAGTCGAAGAAGTGGTCGGGGGAGAGCTCGGCCACGCACGCCGCTGCGTTCGCCGCCCGCAGCGAGTACTGGGTCCCATCCGACTTGGACGTCAGGATCGCGATCGGGTGGATCTCGACGGTCGCCGCCCCGGACTTCGTGAACGCCCGCAGCCGGGTGTCGTTGGTGCGCATGAACGCGCCGCAGTCCTGACAGAGGTAGTCGACGTAGATCTTGATGTCGAGCACCGTGCGGGGGTTCTTCTTGGAGGCGACCGGCTGCTCGCCGGGCTGGAGCGCCGCGGTCGGCTCCGCCTTCAGGCCCGCGCCGATCTTGACGCCGTCGCTGATCATGTTGAGCGGACCGCGGGCGGTGGGCCGGCTCAGCGAGACCAGCACGGTGGCCACGATCGCGAGGATGAGCACCGTGCCGAGCACGATGCTGCCGGTCACGATCAGCCGCCGCCGGCGATCCTGCTTGCGGTGCTGCTCCCGCAGCGCTCGCGCCCGCTCACGCGCCGCCTGGCGCGCGTCGGACGGGGCCGCGGGGTCACTCATCGATTCTCGTTCTGACTGCGTTTCGGGTTCGGGTCGGGCCCTGCGGTGGGAGGCCGCGACGATGCTAGGTGCCGAGCCTGGGAGCCTACCCGACCATGAGGGTCCGAACGACCTGTGGCATGATGACCCGGTGGCCGTCGGCGACGTCGGCCGCGCTTCCATTCACTACGGATCGTCCGGCACGTACCTGCCGGTGAAGGAGAACACACCCCCATGTCATCTGTCACATTCGACAAGGCGACGCGCATCTACCCCGGCACCAGCCGTCCGGCCGTCGACAAGATCGACCTCGAGGTCGCCGACGGCGAGTTCCTCGTCCTCGTCGGGCCCTCCGGCTGCGGCAAGTCGACCACGCTGCGCATGCTCGCCGGCCTCGAAGAGGTCAACGAGGGCCGCATCCTGATCGGCGACCGCGACGTCACCGACGTGCCGCCGAAGGATCGCGACATCGCGATGGTCTTCCAGAACTACGCGCTCTACCCGCACATGACCGTCGCCGAGAACATGGGCTTCGCGCTCAAGATCGCGGGCATCGGCAAGGAGGAGCGGGCCCAGCGCGTGCAGGAGGCCGCCAAGCTCCTGGACCTCGAGCAGTACCTCGGCCGCAAGCCGAAGGCCCTCTCCGGTGGTCAGCGTCAGCGCGTCGCCATGGGCCGCGCCATCGTCCGTCAGCCCCAGGTCTTCCTCATGGACGAGCCGCTGTCGAACCTCGACGCGAAGCTGCGCGTGCAGACCCGCACCCAGATCGCGTCGCTGCAGCGTCGCCTCGGCGTCACGACCGTCTACGTCACGCACGACCAGACCGAGGCCCTCACCATGGGCGACCGCATCGCGGTGCTCAAGGACGGCGTGCTGCAGCAGGTCGGCACCCCCCGCGACCTGTACGAGAACCCGACCAACGTCTTCGTGGCCGGCTTCATCGGCAGCCCGGCGATGAACCTCTTCACCGCGGACGTCGTCGACGGCGGCATCCAGTTCGGCACCGCGGTCGCCGGGGTCGAGCGCGAGGTGCTCGGCAAGGCGAACGGCTCGAAGGTCACCATCGGCGTGCGCCCCGAGGACGTCACGATCAAGACCTCGGGCGAGGGCCTGAGGGTCGACGTCGACGTCGTCGAGGAGCTCGGCGCGGACGGTTACCTCTACGGTCACGCCGACGTCGACGGCAACCGCGTCGACATCGTCGCGCGCGTCGACGGCCGCAACCACCCGAACGCGGGCGACACGGTCTACCTCACCCCGGTGCCGCAGCACGTGCACGCGTTCGACGCCGAGTCGGGCGAGCGCCTGTCGAAGCCGGTCGCGGCGAGCACGGCCGCGTAAGCAGCGTCACCACGACCGCCGAGAGGCCCCCGGAGCATCCCGGGGGCCTCTCGCACGTCGGGTCACCCCGCGGCGACGACCTCCACCTGTACGCGCGCGCCGGCGACCGGCAGGTTGTCGACCTGCACGATGGTGAGAGCCGGCCTCCACGTTCCGCAGCGGGCAGCGAGCGCGGCCGCCACGTGTGCGGCGTCGCGGATGTCGGTGACCTCCACGAGCGCCTTCGTCACGGCACGCCACTCCAGCCCGCGCTCCGCGAGCAGGGCGGCGATCCCGTCGAGCGTCTGATCGGTCTGCGGCGCGATGCCCGCCGCGTTCGGCCCGGGCGTCGCCGTGACGGCGGGCAGGAACACGACCGGCGCTCCCGCGCTCGTCAGGACCGCAGGCGGAGCGCCGGCGCCGCCGGCCGCCCTCGCTGGAGAACCGCCGGCGGCGTTCCCCGGCGAACCCGCGACGATCTCGAGCTCGAGCCTCGCGCCGGCCGCGCTGAGCGCGTTGATCCCGACGAAGCCGAGGGGCGGCGGGTCGTCGCCGAAGCGCGCGGCGACGGCAGCGCGCACGACGTCGAGGTCGCGCAGATCCGTCAGGAAGAGGTCACCGCGCCGGACATCCGACCACCCGAGCCCGACGAACGCCAGGACCTCGTCGAAGGTCGCGAGCACGCGCCTGGTCTGCTCGACGATGTCGTCCGGCAGCACGCACTCCTCCGGGATGTGGGGGTGCATGTGGTACAGCGGGATCGCCGTCGCCCCCGACATCCAGAACACGCTGTCGGCCGGATCCGCGTCATGCGGCGCTCGGGCCGCGATGACGTCGAGCTCGAACCGCGCACCCGGCTTCACGAGCGCGTCGACCCCGATGAGGGTGTTGGCGGGCTTCCACGACGGGTCGTCGAAGAATTCGGCCATGGTCACGTGCACCGCCACGGTGTCGCGCATGTCGGTCAGGAACTCGTACACGTGGATGACGTCGCTCCAGCCGAGGCCGTTCGCGGCGAGCACGGCCGTGTGCCGGCGCATCACCCGGCGCACCTGCTCGACGATGTCGTCCGGGTACTCCTCGTCGTCGGCCGCGACCGCTCCGGAGAGGAACAGGTGCTCGGCGGAGCCGGGAACCCGGACGGACGGAGCGTACGGGAGCATGTGGGCCTTGCCCGGGTCGAGCTCGATCACCTCGAGTGCGGACATGCTGTTCTCCTTCCGTGATGGTCGGGCTCAGAGCCCGAGGTACTGGTGAACGGGTCGCGGATCCGCGGCGAGGTCGGCGGGCACCCCGTCCCACGCGATGCGACCCGCTTCTCCGAGGATGAGCACACGGTCGCCGAGGGCGAGCGCCAGGTCGACGTTCTGCTCGGCGACCAGCACGGCCAGTCCCGACTCGCGAAGGGCCTGCAGCCGCTCCTCGATCACGCGCAGGACCGCGGGCGCGAGCCCCTCGGACGGCTCGTCCATGAGGAGCAGGCTCGGCGCCGTCATGAGGGCCCTCCCGATGGCGAGCATCTGCTGCTCGCCGCCCGAGAGGGTGCGCGCCGCGGCGCGGGTGCGCTCCTCGAGCCGGGGGAACATGGCGAACACCCGCTCGATCGTCCATGCGGACCCGGAGCCGTGCGGCACGATCGCGAGGTTCTCGCGCACGCTGAGGCTGCCGAACACCTGACGCCCCTGCGGCACGAGGCCGATGCCGGCCCGGGCGATGCGGTGGGCGGCGTGGCCCGTGACATCCACGCCGTCGAGTTCGATGGAGCCGCCGATCACGTTCGGCGGCCGGATGCCGCTGATGGCGCGGATGAGCGTGGTCTTGCCCATGCCGTTGCGCCCCATGAGCGCGACGGACTCCCCCGCTCCGACATCGAGGTCGATGCCGTCGAGCACGAGCGCCTTGCCATAGGCCACACGCAGACCGCGGATCCTCAGCATGATCAATCCCTCCGACCGAGGTAGACCGCCTGCACGGCGGGGTTCGCGCGGATCTCCTCCGGAGTGCCGTAGGCGAGCGGCACGCCGTTGTCGAGGCACAGCACCTCGCGGGCGAACTCGAGTGCGAGGGTCATGTCGTGCTCGATGAGGACGACGCCGACACTGTCGGGGATCTCGCCGAGCAGGATGCGGAGCATGTCCCGCTCACCGGCCGACAACCCCGCAGCCGGCTCGTCGAGCAGCAGCAGGCGGGGGCCGTGGATCAGCGCCGCGGCGAGTTCGAGCTGCCGGTGCTCGCCGTGCGAGAGCTCGGCGACCCGCACCCCGGCGCGTGCCGCGAGTCCGACCCGCTCCAGCATGTCGGCGGCCCGCCCGGCGTGGGCGCCGCGGAGCGGGGTGCGTGACCAGAAGGATCTGCTGGTCGCGCTCCCCGCCTGCGCGGCCAGCAGGACGTTCTCGATGACGGTCAACTGCTCGAACAGGGTCGAGACCTGGAACGTGCGCGAGATGCCGCGCCTCGCGCGGGCCCTTTCGCTCGTGCGGGTGACGTCCTCGCCGAACAGGTGCACCCGCCCGGAGGTCGGTCGGAATTCGCCGGCGATCAACCGGAACAGCGTCGTCTTGCCCGCCCCGTTCGGACCGATGACGGCGAGCCTGCCGCCGGGCGGGAGGACGAGGCTGACCCCGTCCACGGCCACGAGGCCGCCGAAACGCCGCGTCACGCCGTCGAGGCGGAGGGCGCTGCCGTCAGCCCGGGCCACGAGGGCCGGAGCCGGGGCGGACGACGGCGCCATGGCTGGCGGGGTCACTTGCCGGTTCGCGTGGTCGAGAACGGCGGGCTGGCCAGGAACTCCTTCGGGTCGTAGTCCCAGAACTGGCTGACGTCCTCGTACTGCTTGACCACGGTGTTCCACAGCTTGCCGTCGCTGCGCTTCGCGACTTCGCGCACCATGACCGGGCCGACGATGTTGTTGTGGTCGTCGAAGCTGACCTTGCCCCAGACGGTGTCCGACAGATCGGCGCCCTTGATGGCGGAGACCAGCTTCTTGCCGGTCGGCTTGGCATCCGCGTCGGCGAGGGCCGCCGCCAGCAGCTGCGCGGTCGCGTAGGCCCCCATCGCGTAGACGGACGGGATGACCCCGTACTCCTTCTCGAAGGCCTTCACGAAGGACGCCTGACGGTCGCCCCCCTCGGCGTAATAGGAGACCGACCGGATGCCCAGGGCGATATCGCCGACGTCCTGCAGGATCGCCTGGTCGAGGGTGCAGCAGTTGGTGAGGATCGGGGTCTTCAGCAGGCCGAAGTCCGATGCGGAGCGCAGGAAGTTGGAGCTGTCCGTGCCCCCCGCCGTGCCCACGAACACCATGTCGACCTTCTGGCTCGCCAGCTGCGTGACGTAGGTGCTCAGGTCGGTCGCATCCCCGGGATACCAGAGTTGCTGCGTCACCTTGCCGCCGGCGCTCGTGAAGGCGCTCACGAACCCACCGCACGACTCCCAGCCGAACGCGTAGTCGACGCAGAGCGTGGCAGCGGTGCGGAATCCCTTGTCGTAGGCCCACTTGCCGCCGGGGAATGTGGTCTGGCTTCCCGCCATCGCGCCGGTGCGCAGCACGAGGGGACTCTCCTTGCGCTGGGTCACATCGTCGGCGGAGGACTGCGCGAGGTTCGCAACGCCCTGCCGATCGAGGTAGTCGCCGACGGCGAGCGCCTGGTTGGCGAGGACCGGGCCGACCACGACGTCGACTTTCTCCTCCTTCACCAGACGCGCCGCCTTGGTGAGCGCGGTGTCGGCGCTGCTCGCGTCGTCCTCGAGCACCGTGTCGATCGTGAAGTGACCGATTTTCGTGCCCTTCTGCTTCCAGTAGAGATCCCAGCCCTGCTGGAGGTCCTTGCCGATGGCCGACACGAACCCGGTCATGGGGGCCAGGACGCCGACCTTGAAGGTGTCGGCGGACGAGCCGCCGGTGCTGGTGCCGCCGCCGAGCGACGACGAGGGCGCGCAGGCCGCGAGGGCCACAGCCGCGACGGTGGCGAGCGCCGAAACGACGACTGCTCTGCGCCGTGGTGAGCGAGAGGAATGCATGGCTAACCTCCTGTGATTTCGGGCGTGTTGCTCGACGTCGGCGGGCGTCGCCGACGACGGATGAGGAGGGAGGCCCAGCCTCCCAGGATCCCCCGGCGAGCCACGATGACGACGAGGACGAAGACCGCGCCGAGGACCGTGGGCCATCGCTCGAAGTAGGTGCTGACGACCTGCTGCGTGAGCACGACCACCGCCGCACCGACGAGCGGCCCGAGGACGGTCCCGGTGCCGCCGAGCACCACCATCACGAGGGCGAGAGCCGACGCCTGGAATCCCGCCGACGCGGGACTGATGAACTCCGTCTGCCAGACCAGGAGGATGCCGGCGATCCCGGCGACGACGCCCGAGAGCACCACCGCGGCGAACTTGTATGCCGAGATGCCGTAGCCGAGGCTGCGCATGCGGGCGTCGTTGTCCCGGATGCCGCGGACGGTGAGCCCGAAGGGCGAGCGCGAGACCCGGATCAGCGCGATCGTGACGAGGACGAAGACCGCCAGGATGAAGAAGTAGTACTGCCAGTACTCCGCGAAGACCGGTGGGCGCCGGACGCCGGTGAGGCCGTTGTCTCCCCCGGTCACCGACGACCAGCGGTAGGCCATGCCGTAGCAGACCATGCCCGCGGCGAGCGTGACCATGAGGAAGAAGACGCCGTTGGTTCGCATCGAGATGAGCCCGTAGAGCACGCTCGCGAGCACCGTGAGCCCGCCGGCGATGGCCAGTTGGATGCCGATGTCGTAGCCCTCGCGCGATGCCCACGCCACGCCGTAGCCTGCGGCGGCGGCGATGCCCGCGTGCCCCAGTGAGAACAGCCCCGCGTCGCCCGCGAGCATGTTGACGCTCGAGGCCAGCAGGGCGGTGGCGAGCACGAGCGAGGCGAGGATGACGTAGTAGCTCGTCACGACGTAGGGCAGCGCGATGGCGACGACGGCGATCGCCGCCAAAGCGATCCCGCGGATCAGTCGGCCGCGGTTCACGATCGCCTCCCGAGCAGTCCGTAAGGGCGGAACACGAGCACGAGCGCCATCGGCGCGAAGATCGTGAAGTAGGAGAACTCCGGCACCCACGCCTTCGCGAACGCGTCGATGATCCCGATGAGCACGGAGCCGATGGCCGCGCCGGCGATGTTGCCGAGACCGCCGACGATGACGACCACCATCGCGAACAGCAGGATCTCGGTGCCCGACGACGGCGTCAGGCTGAGCAGGCCGGAACCGATGGCTCCCGCGACCCCGGCGAGCAGGGCGCCGAAGACGAACACCCCGGTGAACACCGCGTCGATGTTGATGCCGATGGCCGCGGCCATCTCGCGGTTGTCGACCCCCGCGCGGACGATCGCGCCGATCCGGGTGCGCTTCTGCAGCAGGAACAGCGCCAGACCGATCAGCACGGTCACCCCGATGATGAACAGCCGGTAGTACGGGTAGCCGAATTCGCCGATCGTCAGGACGCCGCTCGGCGCACCCGTGCCGCCCGAGGGCAACGACTTGGGGTCGCCGCCGAAGAAGGCGAGCACGAGGTCGGCGATGATGAAGGAGATGCCGACCGTGACCAGCACCTCGGGCATCTCCTGGTTGCGCACCCGCCGGAGCAGGCCGCGCTCGACGACGAGCCCGACGCCGGCGCCGGCGACGGCCCCGGAGAGGACACCCAGCCAGAAGTTGCCGGTCGCGGCGACGGCGCTCACCGCGACGTAGGCCCCGACGAGGTAGATGCCGCCGTGCGCGAGGTTGGAGATGCGCATGAGGCCGAACACGAGCGTGAAACCGCTGGCCACGAGGAACAGCAGGGCCCCGAAGCTCAGCCCGTTCAGCACCTGCTGAGTGAGGAAGACGGGGTCCATCTCCACTCCCTCCCTTCAGGGTGCTCTCGTCGTCGAGATGATCGGCAGCGATCAATTCCTACATTTGTAGACAAAAGAAGCGACAGGTGTCAAGCGATGCTGCACATGGGGTCGTCTACGCCGTGGGGGTGGCCGCGGCGGTCCGCGGCTGGACGTGCGCGGGATCCCCGGCCTCGAGACGCGCGACGAGGGCGTCGATGAGCTCGACCTGGTCCAGGGGCTCGGCGGCGCCGGCCTCCAGGATCGGCATGATCCGAAGCCCCGCCGTAACGGCCAGGAACTCGTCGACGATTTGACGATCGGAGACGGCCGTGTTCAGTCGCCCGTTACGTCGGGCGGTCTGCAACTCGTTCTCCATCCAGGTGCGCCAGATCGCGAACGAGTCGGCATGGATCTTGCGCATCGCCTTGCTCGACGCCGCGCGATCCCAGAAGGCGACGGCGACCCGGGCCTCGACGGAGCGCTCGTCGTCGAGCGGCAGCATCTCGAGGCACAGCAGCCGGATGGCCTCGAGCCCCGTCCGGTCGCCGATCGAGAGGGCGGCGCGCTCGTTCACACGATAGAAGGTGTGCTGGAACGCCGCGATCAGCAGGTCGTCCTTGCTGTCGAAGTAGTACTTGAGCCCGCCGTTGGCGAATCCCGCCTCCGCCGCGATCTCGCGCATCGTCGCAGCGGCGAAGCCGCCGCGTGCGACGAGGCGCCACGCCGCCTCGATGATCTCGCGTCGGCGTTGCTCGTGATCGACTCTCTTCGGCACGCTCCTCCACCCGCTCGGGATGGATTATCTCCCAGCGGAGACGATCGGCGCATCCTCCGCGCCGTCAGACCAGCAGGCCCACCGGATGCTCGAGCAGCTCGACGAGGGCGGCCATCCACTCGGCGGCGACCGCTCCGTCGATGACGCGATGATCCGCCGACAGGGTGACGGTCATGACGGTGGCCACGGCCAGGGCGCCGTCGTCGCCGACGACCGGCCGGGGCTTCGCGGCACTCACCGCGAGGATGCCCGACTGGGGCGGGTTCAGGATCGCGGAGAACTCGTCGACGCCGTACATGCCGAGGTTCGAGACCGAGAAGCTGCCGCCCTCGAGCTCATGCTGCTGCAGCCGCCCGGCACGAGCGCGTTCGGCGAGGTCGGCGACGACCGCGCTCAACCGGCCGATGGTGAGGTCCTGCACGGCGCGCACCACGGGGGTCACGAGCCCGCCCTCGATCGCCACGGCGACGGCGATGTCGACGCCGGTGAACCGGCGGATGCTGTCACCGTTCCAGATCGCGTTGGCCGCGGGCACCCGCTGCAGAGCGCCCGAGACGGCCTTCAGCACCAGGTCGTTGACCGACACCTTGCGCGGCGCGGTCTCGTTGATCTCGCGGCGCAGCTCGAGCAGCCGGTCGACACGCACGTGCGCCGTGACGTAGAAGTGCGGCACGGTCGTCTTGCTCTCGGTGAGCCGGCGCGCGATGGCCCGACGCATCCCGGTCAGCTTCTCGTCGGTGAAGGAGGCGGCGTCACCGGACGCCGCGGCGGGCGCGGTCGGCTGCGGTGCGCTCGACGCCGGCACGCGCTCGATGTCGCGTCGTGTGATGCGGCCGTCGGGGCCGGTCCCGTCGATGCCCGCGATGTCGATGCCGCGCTCCCGCGCGAGCCGCCGCGCGAGCGGGCTCGCGAATGTGCGCTGCCCGCGCGACGGCGACGGCGTCGGTGTCGGCGCCGCTGGAGCGGGGTTCCCCGCCGGAGCCACCGCCACCCGGGGCTCCGGCGAGGAGGTCTGTTCAGGCACGGCGGCGGGCGGCACGGGGGCCGGGCCGGCGTCCGTGCCGACGGTGACGCCGGCGGCGGCGAGCGCGGGTCCGACCTGGTCCTGCCCCTCGCCCTCGGCCAGGATCACCGCGATGGGCGTGCCGACGGCGAGATTGTCGCCCGGCTCCACGAGAAGCCGGCCGACGGTGCCCTCGACCTCGGCCGCGTACTCGACGACGGCCTTCTCGGTCTCGATCTCGGCCAGCGGGTCGCCGACCGCGACGGTCTGCCCCTCGGTGGCCAGCCAGCTCTGGATCGCGCCCTCGGTCACGTTGGCCAGCACCGACGGCATCCGCACGACGGTGGCCATCAGCGGCCTCCGCCGAAGCCCGCCCGCACCCGCTCGAGGCCGGCGACGACCTCTTCGGTGCGGGCGATGGCGGCGCGCTCGAGCACCTTCGAGATGCTGGGGCTCGCCTCGCCGCCGGTGACGCGCTGGATGGGCTGGTCGAGCCAGTCGAAGAAGCGGCGCTGCAGCTCGTCGGCGAGCCAGCCGCCGTACGAGGTGCCCCGCGCGCCCTGCTCGACGATGAGCACTGCTCCCGTCTTGCGGATGCTCTCGCCGATCGTGTCCCAGTCGAGCGACGCGCGGTCGAGCCAGCGCAGGTCGACGAGCTCCGCATCGATGCCGGTCTCCTCGATCGCCTCGAGGCAGTGGTGCACCATCGAGAGGTAGCTGATGACGGTCACGTCCGAGCCCTCGCGGCGGATCGCGGCGCTGCCGGGCGGGATGACGTAGTCGAGCTCGCCCTCGGGCACGCGGTCGTCGCGCCCGTAGAGGTCGACGTGCTCGATGACCAGCACCGGGTCCTCCAGCGCGAGCGCGGCGTTCATGAGGCCCACGTAGTCGGCCGCGTTGGAGGCGGCGACGATGCGCCAGCCGGGGCTCGTCGCGAAGATCCCGGCGGGGTCCATGAGGTGCTGCGAGCCGTAGCCGGAGCCCATCGCGACCTTCGTGCGCAGCACGAGCGGCATCCGGTTGTCGCCGCCGAACATGTGCCGGGCCTTGCCGATCTGGTTGAACACCTGGTCGGCGGCGACCCACATGAAGTCGGGGTACATGAACTCGACGACGGGGCGGAAGCGGCCGTCGAGCGCCATGCCGCCGGCGAGGCCCACGAAGCCGTTCTCACTGATCGGGGTGCCGATGACGCGATCGGGGCCGTATTTCTTGGCGAGGCCCTTGGTCGCGCCGTTGGTGCCGCCGGCCAGCCGATGCACGTCCTCGCCGAGCACCACGATGCGCTCGTCGGTCTCCATGCGGCGATCCATCACGCCGGCCACCGCCTCGACGTACTTGAGGTCGCGCCAGGCGCCGGCGTGCTCCGCGGGCTCTGCGGCGGTGAGGGATGCGAGCTCCGTCCCGTCGCTGCGGATCCCGACGTCGACGAAGCCGGGATCGGGCCAGAGCTCGGGCCGGATGCGGCGAGTGCCCGCGTTGTCGGGGTCGTCCTCGATGAGAGCGGCCACGGCCGCGCTCATCGCCGCCTGCGCCTGCTCCCGCACTCCGGCCTCGGCGCCCTTCTCGAGCTGGCCGAGCCTGGTCATCTCGGCGGCGACGCGCAGCAGCGGGTCGCGCTCGCGCCACGCGGCCTCCTCGTCCTTCGTGCGGTAGCCGAACGCGCTGCCGGGGTACGGGCCGTTCTGGTGGAAGAAGCGGTAGACGTCGGCCTCGATGATCGCCGCGCCCTCTCCCGCGCGCAGTCGTTCCGCCGCCTCGAGGGCGGCGAGGTGCACCGCGAGCGGGTCCATGCCGTCGACCTTCCAGCCCGGGATGCCGAATCCCTGTCCGCGCACCGACAGCCGGGTGTCGGCGACGACGTCGTCGATGAGGGTCGACACCGCGTAGAGGTTGTTCTCGACGAAGAACGCGAGCGGCAGGCGCCAGGCGGCTGCGAGGTTCATCGACTCGAGCACGGAGCCGATCTGGCTCGATCCGTCGCCGTAGTAGGCGACGGTCAGGTCGCCCGTGCCCGAGTGCTTCTGCGCCCAGGCGTTGCCCGCGGCGAAGGGCACCCCGCCCCCGACGATCGCATTCGTGCCGAGGGCGCCGGCCTCGAGCCATTGCAGGTGCATCGAGCCGCCTCGGCCGCCGGAGAACCCCTGGGCGAGTCCGAGGATCTCGGCGAGCGTGCGCTGCAGCAGCGCCTGCACGTCGTCGGTCACGAGGCGGTCCAGCTCGAACGCGCCGCCCGTGACGTGGGTGAGCGCCTTCGCGAGGAACTGGTGGTGGCCGCGGTGCGATCCGGTCACGCCGTCGGGGGTGCGCAGGCCGATGATCGACCCGACCGCACCGCCCTCCTGGCCGATGCTCGAGTGGGCGGGGCCGTGCACGAGGCCCTCTCCGGCCAGTTCGAGCACGGTCTCCTCGAAGGCCCGGATGAGGTGCAGCTCCGCGAGCATGCCGGACAGGAGCGCGGGGTCCGCGTCCTTCCAGTCCTGGGCGGTGGTGCTGAGCTCCACCCACGGGGTACCGGTTTCCAGGCGTCGTCGTCGGGGCATGCAAGCACGGTAGAGCAGGATTGGATTCAATTCAAGCGTTCCATCGCGAATCTATGGAGCAAAACGGCATAATGTGCGCCAGGATGGATACAACACGGAGGAGGCGCTGATGCACGGACTGCCCGGCATGCGCGGGATCGACCACATCGGGGTGACGGTGCCCGACCTCGACGAGGCGGAGCGTTTCCTCGTCGACGTCCTCGGCGCCGAGCACATCTACACCCTCGGCGCCAAGCGCGACGACGAGGGCGACTGGATGGCGGTGCAGCTCGGCGTGCACCCCCGCACCGTCATCCGCGAGATCCGCTTCTACCGCCTCGGCAACGGATCCAACATCGAGACCTTCCGCTACGACGCCGCCGACGGACAGTCCGCGGAGCCCCGCAACAGCGACATCGGCGGTCACCACCTCGCCCTCTACGTCGATGACATGGATGCCGCCATCGCGCACCTGCGCGCCCACGACGTCGAGATCATGGGCGAGCCGGTCGCGAGCGCCGGACCGGCGGCGGGGCAGCGCTGGCTGTACTTCCGCGCCCCCTGGGGCATGCAGTTCGAGCTCGTCAGCTACCCCGGCGGCAAGGCGTACGAGGCCGACGCCCCGCGTCGGCTCTGGCATCCGGCGCATCCGGCCGAGTGAACGGCGCGGAGGAGAATGTCGGACATGACGGTGGAGCTCCCGACGCACGGCGCTGCGGGAGCCCGGATCGCGGGTGAGGTGCGGGAGGCGATCCTGCGCGGCGAGCACGCGCCCGGATCCCGCATCCGGCAGGACGACCTGGCCGGCCGCCACGGTGCGAGCCGGTTGCCGGTGCGCGAGGCGCTGCGGATCCTCGAGGCCGAAGGGCTCGTCACGCTGGTCGCCAACACCGGCGCTTGGGTCTCACGGCTGAGCCTCGCGGAGTGCGAGGAGATGTACCAGATCCGGGAGCGGCTCGAGCCGCTGCTGCTGCGCTACAGCATCCCGCAGCTGGACGCCGCGGCCGTCGGCTCGCTGCAGGCGCTCGCCGACGCCATGGAGCGCTCCGGCGACGTCGAGGAGTTCCTGCGGCTGGACCGCGAATTCCACCTCGCCTCCTATCGCGGCGCCGGCACGGCGGTGCTCGGCGAGACGGTGGTGCGGCTGTGGAACCGCACCCACCACTATCGGCGGGCCTTCACCCGGATGATCCGGCTGGAGGGCGACCGGAGCGTGCATTATGAACATCAGCTGCTCGTCTCCGCCATCAGACGACACGACCTCGACGAGGCCGAGCGCGTTCTCGCCGGCCACATCCGCCGCACCCGCCTGGAGCTGGCGCGGCATCCCGAAGTCTTCGAGAACTGAACCGAACAACGAGAGGAACACGCATGGCCATCGCGACCATCAACCCGGCCACCGGCGAGACGGTGAAGGAGTTCGCCCCGCTCGACGCCGCGGCGCGGGAACGCGGCATCGCCGAGGCGCAGTCGGCGTACGAGGCGCTGAAGAGCACGAGCTACGCGCAGCGCGGTGAGTGGATGCGCGCGAGTGCCGGGATCGTCGAGAGCGAGGCGGACGACCTCGCGCGCATCCTCACGCTCGAGATGGGCAAGCCGATCGCGCAGGCCAAGGCCGAGGTGCTCAAGTGCGCCAAGAACATGCGCTTCTACGCCGACCACGCCGAGGGGTTCCTGGCCGACGAGCCGCTCCAGGACCCCTCCGCGGTGGGCGCGTCGAAGGCCTACGCGGTGTACCAGCCGCTCGGGGTCATCCTCGCGGTCATGCCGTGGAACTACCCGCTCTGGCAGGTCGTTCGCTTCGCCGCTCCCGCGCTCATGGCGGGCAACACGGGCGTGCTCAAGCACGCGTCGAACGTGCCCCAGGCCGCGCTGTGGCTCGACACCATCTTCGAGCGCGGCGGCTTCCCCACCGGATCGTTCCGCACGCTGCTCATCGGCGCCCGCGAGGTCGAGGGCGTGCTGCGCGACCCGCGCATCCAGGCCGTCACCCTCACCGGCTCGGAGCCTGCGGGGCGCTCGGTCGCGGCGATCGCCGGCTCCGAGGTCAAGAAGTCGGTCATGGAGCTCGGCGGGTCCGACCCGTTCATCGTCATGCCGTCCGCCGACCTGGAGGCGGCGGCAACGACCGCCGTCAAGGCCCGCGTGCAGAACAACGGCCAGAGCTGCATCGCCGCGAAGCGCTTCCTCGTGCACGCCGACGTCTACGACGAGTTCGCGAAGCTCTTCGCCGACAAGATGAAGGCCCTCAAGGTCGGCGACCCGTTCGACGAGTCGGTCGACGTCGGCCCGGTGGCGACCGAGTCGGGGCGTGCCGACCTGATCGAGCTGCTGGACGACGCCGTCGCGAAGGGCGCGACGGTGCTCGCCGGCGGCACGCCCGTCGACGGACCCGGCTGGTTCTTCACCCCGACCCTCGTGACCGACCTCACGGACGACATGCGCCTCGTCATGGAGGAGGCGTTCGGTCCGCTGGCCTCGCTCTACAAAGTCGCCGACCGCGAGGAGGCCGTGCGGATCGCCAATCAGACGACGTTCGGCCTCTCGTCCGCGGTGTGGACGCGGGATGCCGACGATGAGGAGCACTTCGTGCGCGAGCTGGAGGCCGGCGCGGTCTTCATCAACGGCATGACGGTCTCCTACCCGGAGCTGCCCTTCGGCGGCGTCAAGAACTCGGGCTTCGGCCGTGAGCTCGCCAAGGAGGGCATCCGCGAGTTCACCAACGTCAAGACGGTCTGGCGCGGCTGAATCCGGCAGGTCCACCGGCATCCGCCGCCACTACGTTTGGCTGCATGAGCATCGCGACCGTCGTCATCGACAACCCGGCGGGCGAGGGCAACCTCCTCAACCCGACGGTCATCGCGGGGCTCGTGGAGCGGCTGATGGCGGCGGATGCCGACCAGTCGGTGTCGGGGATCCTGATCACCGGCGCCGGCGGCATCTTCTGCAACGGCCTCGACATCCCGGCCATCAAGGCGGGAGGCGACCCCGTCGAGTTCTCGACGGCGCTCGCCGGGCTGCTGAAGCTGCTGCCGACGCTCGGCACGCCGGTCGCCGCGGCCGTGAACGGCGACGCCGTCGCCTCGGGCGCCTCGATCGTCGCCGCATGCGACTACGCGACGGCATGCCCGGATGTGCAGATCGGCACCCGTGAGGTGGGCCTCGGCATCTGGCCGATGGTCGCCCAGGTGCCGCTGATCCATCGGCTGGGAACCCGGTTCGCGATGGAGAACATCGGCTCGGGCGATCCGTTCACCCCACGCCGGGCACTCGAGGTGGGGCTCATCAACGAGATCGTCCCGCCCGCGGAGGTCGTGCCCGCGGCCGAGGCCTGGCTCGCACGGGCCGCGCGCGGCGGCGCCGTCACCCGGATGGGCCGACCCGCCTTCTACCGCTTCGCGGAGCTGTCGTACGAAGATGCCCTGGACGCGTCGGTCGAGCTGTTCGCGCGGATGAACCGCGGGTGAGATCGGCCGACCACGACAAGGGCCCACGGAGAGGAGCGCCGGTGGTGACGGTCGATCCGCTGCACCGCGTCACGATCGACGACGTCGCGACACGGGCGGGCGTGCACAAGGCCACCGTCTCGCGTGCCCTGAACGCCCGGACCCGGCATCAGGTGAGCGACGACACGGTCGCCCGCGTGGAGGCGGCGGCCGGGGAGCTGGGTTACGTTCCCAACGCGATCGCCCGCGGTCTGCGGACGAGCAGCTCGATGACGATCGGGGTGATCATCCCCGACCTCACCAACCCCTTCTTCCCCCCCATCATCCGCGGCATCGAGAACTACCTTCAGCCGCGCGGCTATACCGCGCTGCTCGCCAACACCGACAGCTCGGATGCGATCGAGCGAGCCGCCCTGGGATCGCTTCTCGGCAGGCGGGTCGACGGGCTCATCGTCGCCTCCGGGTCGCGGCGCGCGAGCACTCTGGCCGAGGCGTATCAGGCCGGCGTCTTCGCCGTGATGCTCAACCGTGACGCCGGCGGCATCCCCTACCCCCTCGTCACCGGCCACGACGCGACGGGCATCGCCGCGACGGTCGCCCATCTCGCCGAGCTCGGACATCGCCGGATCCTGCACATCGCCGGACCGGCCGACTTCTCGACGAGCGAGACGCGTGCCGCGGCGTTCCGGGCCGCGTGCGCCTCCACCCGGCGCGTCACGGGGACGGTCGTCGAAGCGGCCGCGCTCTCGGTCGAGAGCGGGCAGCAGACGATGGACCGCATCCTGACCGAGCACCGCAACCGCCCGACCGCGATCGTGGCGGGCAACGACCTCGTGGCGTTCGGCGTGCTCCGGAGCCTGCGGGCGCATGGTCTCAGCTGCCCGGGCGACATCTCGGTGGCGGGCTTCAACGACATCGAGTTCGCTCAGGACTCCAATCCCCCGCTCACGACGGTGCATGTCCCCATGCAGGAGATGGGGGCCGAGGCGGCGCGGGTGCTGCTCGAGGCCATCGAGACGAAGGCGCAGGAACCGGTGACGGTGCATCTCCCGGTGTCGCTCATGGTCCGCGGGTCCACCGGCCCGGCGCCCGCCTAGTGTTCAGGTCTGCTGAACACGTGGGCTAGCATGTCTGCAACCGTTTGCAGAAACGAGAGCTCATGCCCACGTCCGTTGTCCGCCGGGCTGCCGATGCCGACTACCGCGATCCCGGCGACCTGATCCCGGGCGCCCGGGGCATCACCCGCTGGCGGCTCGTGGGCGAACCGGACGGTGCCGCGCACTCGGACGTCGGCCTGATGCGCATCGACGCCGACGCGGGCAGCGCGACCCACGTGCACTCGTTCGAGTACAGCTTCCACGTGATCGAGGGCGAGACGGTGCTCGCGACCCCGGAAGCCACGGTGCGCCTTGCCCGCGGGGACTACGGCGTGGTGCCGATCGGCGTGCCGCATCGCTGGTCTGGGTCCGGCTCCTCGCCCGCCCTGATCGCCGACCTCATCACTCCGCCGGCACGCGCCGGGCACGACCAGGACACCTTCGTCGTGCCCGAGCTGCCGACCGTGGAGGCCGTCCCGGTCGATCCGCGCGACCCGCGCACGAGGTCGTTCGGCAGCGTCGTCCCGGAACAGCTCGACCCGGCGCGCCAGTCCCAGGAGCTTCTTGCCGTCTCGGCGAGCATGCGCACCGCACTGCTGGTCTACAGCGGTATCTCGCTCAAGATGATGGTCGACTCGGACCTCGGCGCGACCCTGGGCACGATGTTCATGGTGCAGTACGCACCGGACGGCAGGGCGGGCGCCCACGACCACCCGCTGGAGGAGGCGTACCTCGTGCTCGAGGGCGAGGTGCTCGCCACCTTCGACGGCGAGGAGGTGCTGCTGGGCCCGGGCGACTTCGCCTGGGCCGGAGTCGGATGCGTGCACTCCTTCGCCGCGACCGGCGCGGCGGTGCGCTGGCTCGAGACGCAGGCCCCGCAGATGCCGCCCCGGTACGCCTACCGCTTCGCACGCGACTGGGACTACCTGCGTGACGCGGCGGCCGCCGACGGGCTCCGCAGCTGACGAGCCGGATGCCGGCTGCCGCAGGCGCGCGCCGCCCGGGCGCCACGGCCGTGCTCCCCTTCGCGATCTTCTGGTCGACCGTCGACCGGGCCCTGGCGCTCCCGATGGTGCCGACCATCGCGGGCGACTTCCACGCCGACGTCGTCACCACCGGCTGGGCCATCACGGGGTACGCACTCGCGTATTCGGCGTTTCAGTTGCTCTGGGGGCCCCTGCAGACGCGCTGGGGGCGGGTGCGGGTGCTGTGGATCTCGGCCGCGATCGGCACGGTCGCGGGCCTGGCGAGTGCGCTGGCTCCGACCCTCCCGCTGTTCATCGCGGCCCGCATCCTGTCCGGCGGATCCTGGGCAGCGACGTTCTCCGCCGTGCTCGTCTACTTCGGCGACACGCTTCCCGCCCCGCGCCGTCCGGGCGCCATGTCGAACCTCGCCACCGCGACCGCACTCGGCCTCGGTCTGGGCACGCTCGGCGCGGCTGCGGTGGCCGAGTGGTTCTCCTGGCGGTGGGTCTTCGTCGGTTTCGCCCTCGTCGGCGCGGCGCTCACGATCGTGCTGGCCCGGCTCCCCGAGCCGGTCCACGGTCACGACGAGCGGCTCGTGCCGCAGCTGGGCAGGATCATCCGCAGCCGGTGGATGCTCGTCCTCTACCTGATCACCGTCCTCGAGGGCACCCTGCTCATCGGGATCTACAACTTCCTGCCGCAGGCGCTGCAGCAGACCGGCGAGGGCATCTTCGTCTCGGGGCTGGTGACCGCGGCGTTCGGTGTGACCGTCGTGATCGTGAGCCAGGCGATGAAGCTCGTTCTCAACCGAGTGAGACCGTGGATGCTCATGCTCTCGGGCGGCTGCTTCGCCGTCGCCGCCTTCATCGTGCTCGCGATCTCGATCACCCCCGGGTCGGTGCTCGCGGGCGCCGCGCTCATGGGCGTCGCGTGGGCGCTCGCGCACACGACCCTGCAGTCGTGGATGACGGACGCCGCGACACCGGCCCGCGCCATGGGCCTGACCTTCTTCTCGATCTCGCTCATGCTCGGGGGCGCGATCGGCGCCGCGCTGGGCCAGGCCGCCGTGGATCGTCACGCCTTCCCGCTCCTGTTCGCGGCCTCGATCGCCGGCGCGGCGGGGTTCGCCGTCGCCGGCGCGATCGGACGGGCGCGCTATCGATCTGTTGAGTCCCGCTGAACCTCATGCCACTATTGATCACCTCTACTGCACGTTGACATTTCTACAATCGATTGCAATGCTGGAGTCGCCCACCCAGACACATCCCCAATGGCGCGGAAGGCTCTCACAGACGTGTTCGATCCGGTGTTCATCGCGCAGCAGGCGCTGAACGGGCTCAGCGAGGCCGCGGTGTTCTTCCTGCTCGCCAGCGGACTGACGCTCGTCTTCGGGCTCATGCGCATCGTGAACATGGCGCACGGCGCCTTCTACATCGTCGGCGCGTACGTGGGCGTGGTGATCTCGGCCCTCACCGGCAACCTGCTGGTCGCCCTCATCGCCGCCGCCGCGACCGTCGCCGTCCTGGCTCTCATCGTGGAGCTGGGTCTCCTCCGCTGGGTGCGCGGCCAGGAGCTGCCCGAGGTGCTCCTGACGATCGGCGTCGCCTTCGTCATCAGCGACGTCTGCCTGTGGATCTTCGGCGGCAACCCCGAGAACCTCTCGAGCACGGCCATGCCATCGGGGGGCTTCCCGATCGGATCCGCGTCGTTCCCCTGGTTCAAGGTGCTCGTCATGGGCGTCGCCGTCGTGATCGGCGTCGCCCTCGCGATCGTGCAGAACAAGACCCGCATCGGCGCGATCGTGCGTGCCGGTGTCGACGACCGCGAAATCATCTCGGCGATGGGCATCAACATTCGGTGGGTCTTCACCGGCATGTTCGTCGTCGGCGCCGCGCTCGCCGCCGTGGGCGGTGTGCTCGGGTCGGGCACCGAGAGCATCCTCCCGACCGGGGGCAACGAGGTGCTGCTCAAGGCGCTCGTCGTGATCATCGTCGGCGGACTGGGCAGCGTCTCCGGCGCCGCCGTCGGCGCCGTGCTGATCGGGCTGATCGACGTGTTCGCCAAGGTGTGGATCCCCGAACTGTCGTACTTCACGATCTTCCTGCCCATGGCCCTCGTCCTCGTCATCAGGCCCACCGGACTCTTCGGGAAGAAGGCATGAGCAACCCGCTGACCCGCGCCACCCCGGTCGTCCGCTCGGCCACCGGGCTGATCCCGACGCTCTCCCCCCGCCCCGCCGGCGGGCGGGCGATGCGTGCCGTGCAACTGCTGCTGCTCGCCCTCGTCGTGGTGTTCTTCGTCGCGCTGCCCTACCTCGGGGTGTCCCGGTTCCAGGTCGGCGAGACGACGACGATCCTGATCGCCGCCATGACGGCCGCGAGCGTCAACTTCCTCGTCGGTCAGGCGGGGCTCGCCTCGCTCGGGCACGCCGCGATCGCGGGTGCCGCGGGGTACGCCGTCGCGTGGTCCTTCAAGCAGGGTTGGGATCCGGCGCTCTCGGTGCTGCTGGCGATCGTCCTGACGCTCGTCGTCTCGTTCGTCTACGGCATCCTGACGATGCGCACGTCGGGCATCTACTTCCTCATGGTGACGCTCGCGATCGGGATGCTGATCTACGGCCTGGCCTTCCGCTGGTCGAGCGTCACGGGCGGCGACAACGGCATCCTGCTGCAGCGCCCCGAGTGGATCAGCGCGCGCGAGAACTGGTGGGTCTTCTACTACTTCGTGCTCGCCGTGCTCGTCGTCGCGACACTGGTTCTCTGGGTGGTCTCGAGGTCGCCATTCGGCGCGAGCCTGCGCGGCATCCGCGACAACGAGAGCCGGATGCGCAGCCTCGGCTACTCGGTCGCCGCGTACAAGGTGGCCGCGGTCATGATCTCGGGCTTCATCGCCGGTGTCTCGGGCATCCTCGGCGCCTGGAACACCCAGTCGGTCAGCCCCGACAGCGTGAACGTCAGCGGATCGATCCTGCTGATCGTCATGGTGATCCTCGGCGGGGTCGGCACCCTGCTCGGCCCGCTCGTGGGCGCCGCGATCGTCATCATCGTGCAGTTCACCGTCTCGAGCTACATCGACCGCTGGCAGACCCTGCTGGGCCTGGTGTTCATCATCGTGATCCTGCTGGCCCGCGCGGGTCTCGTCGGCAGCATCGCGAAGCTCGTCAACCGAATCCTGCGCCGCCGCCGCC
>NZ_BAAAQO010000001.1:36540-132637 GCF_039531715.1 Pseudolysinimonas kribbensis
ATGAAAGGAAACAGCATGATGTCGACGAAGATGTCAGCTCGCGGTCGCCTCGCGGCGCTCGCGGGTCTCGGCGTCGCCGCCGCCCTCGCACTCGCGGCCTGCGCCCCTCCCGGCGCATCGAACGATTCCGATTCGGGCTCCAAGAAAGACACCGGCACCCTCAAGGTCGGCTTCATCTCCCCCACGAGCGGCACGTTCGCGATCGCGGGGCAGCAGATGGAGGACGGCTGGAAGTTCTACTGGGACCAGGCCAAGAACAAGGCCGGCGGCGTCAAGATCGCGACCACGTACGAGGACGACGCGGGCGACGTGAACCAGTCGCTGTCGAAGGCCAAGAAGCTGGTCGAGCAGGACGGCGTCGACATCGTCGTCGGCCCGCTCATCGCGAACACCGCCTCCGCGGTGGCGGCGTACACGTTCAGCCAGGGCATCCCGAACCTCGAACCGGTGGCGGCGTCGAACAACCTCACGCTCAGCGGCGCCAACGACCTCACCGTCCGCACCAGCTCGATGGGCGGCACGCAGGCGAACTACGCCGGCGGAGAGTGGGCGGCGACGAAGGGTGACGCCAAGACGGCCGTCACCGTCTGCTCCGACTACTCCTTCGGCTGGGAGTCCTGCGCCGGATTCACGCAGGGCTTCAAGGACGCGGGCGGCGAGATCGTCAAGCAGATCTGGGCCCCGAACGGCACGACCGACTTCGCGTCGTACGTCTCCCAGGTGCTCGCGTTGAAGGCCGACGTGATCTACGTGGCGACGGCGGGCGGTGCCCCGGGACCGGCGTTCATCAACGCCTACCTCGGTGCCGGCGGCGACCTCGACAAGCTGCTGCTCAACTGCTGCGCCGCGGATCAGGGCACCCTGGTGTCGCTGGACAAGTCGGGCAACGGTGACAAGATCGTCGGGCTCAAGTCGATCAGCTACTGGGCCGAGGGCGCGAAGAACAAGGCGACCCAGGACTTCGTGAAGGAGTACACGGAGGCGACCGGCACCATCCCCGGCGCCTACATCGCCGGCGGGTACATGACCGCTTCGCTGCTCGACCGGGTGCTCAAGGACAAGGGCCTCGTGACCGGACCCGACCTCGTGTCGAGCATCACGTCGTTCAAGTTCGAGGACAGCATCTTCGGCAAGGTCTCGTGGGAGAAGGGCAACAACATGGTCGGCCCGGTCTACGTCCGCGAGGTGAAGCGTCACGATGACGGCAAGCTGTACAACGACGTCATCGCCGAGAACGACAACGTCTCGCAGTTCCTGGGCAAGGACCCGCAGAAGGTCATCGACCAGGACAAGAGCAAGCCGTACACCAACTCCTTCCAGGGCTGATGGCGGCTGATACGACGACGGCGACGGCTCCGGACCCGCGAGGGTCCGGGGCCGGCGCCCCCGTGCTCGTCATCGACGAGGTCGGCAAGCGGTACGGCGGCGTGCAGGCCGTCGACGGCATCTCCCTCACCCTGCACGCCGGCGAGCGGATCGGGGTCATCGGCCCGAACGGCGCCGGAAAGACCACGCTGTTCAAGATGATCGCCGGCGACGTGATCCCGACCTCGGGGTCCATCCAGCTGTTCGCGAAGGACGTGACGCGGATCGGCGCCGCACGCCGGGCCCGGATGGGCGTCGGCCGCACCTTCCAGATCTCCAATCTCTTCCGCGACATGACGGTGCTCGACAACGTCCGGGTCGCGGCCCGCGGCGGCTCCGCGAAGGCGCGGGTCTTCTGGTGGCCGCAGCGCGCGAACGACGCCGTGAGCAACCGCGCGATCGACGCCCTGGCCCAGGTCGGCCTGCACGGGCGTCGCGACGACATCGTCTCCGATCTCTCCCACGGCGAGCAGCGTCAGCTGGAGATCGCCATGGCGCTCGTCGGCGAGCCCCAGATCCTCCTCCTGGACGAACCGGCCGCCGGCCTCTCCGCGGTCGAGCGGGTCACGCTGAAGCAGCTGATCGAGGAGCTCCCCCGCACCCTGCCGATCCTGCTCATCGAGCACGACATGTCGCTCGCCCTCGGCCTCACCGACCGCGTCATGTGCATGGAGAACGGACGGCACGTAGTCACCGGCACCCCCGACGAGGTCCGGAGCAACGAGACCGTCAAGGAGATCTACCTGGGAAGGCGGGACAAGCGATGACCCTCGACGTCACCGGCCTGCATGCCGGCTACGCGGGCGCCCGGGTGCTGCACGGCGTCGATCTGACGGTGGCCGGTGACGAGACCGTGGCGCTGCTCGGCCGCAACGGCATGGGCAAGACGACGCTCGTGCGCACGATCTGCGGTCTGCGTCCGCCGGTCGTCACCGCGGGGACGATCTCCTACGACGGAGCCGACATCACCAAGCGATCCAGCTTCCAGATCAACCGGGCGGGCATCGCGATCGTGCCCCAGGGGCGACGCGTGTTCGGGTCGCTCACCGTGGTCGAGAACCTCACCGCGGTCCGCAAGCGGACCTCGACCACCGGCGAGCCGTGGACGCTCGAGAGCGTCTTCGACTTCTTCCCGCGCCTGGCCGAGCGCCAGCGCTCCTACGCCAAGTCGCTCTCCGGCGGCGAGCAGCAGATGCTCGCGATCGGGCGCGCCCTCATGACCAACCCGTCGCTGCTGGTGATGGACGAGCCGAGCGAGGGGCTCGCCCCGAGCGTGCTCGACGTCATCCAGGACCGGATCGCGGGCCTGCGGGGCACGGGCCTGTCGGTGCTCATCGCCGAGCAGAACGTCGACCTGGCACTCGAGATGGCGGACCGCATCGTGATCATCGAGGACGGCGAGGTGCCCTGGACCGGCTCCCCCGCCGAGTTGCGCGACGACACGGTGCGCCTCGAGCAGTACCTCGGCGTCTGACGTGACCGGACCGGCTGTCGACCTGCTGCTGCGCGGCGGGCGGATCACGACCCTCGCCCAGGCGGGTGACGGCCCCGCCGAGGTGCAGTCGCTCGCGATCTCCGGGGGCCGGGTGCTCGCGACCGGTTCGGATGCCGACCTCGCGTCGTACGCCCCGCACGCGACCCGGGTCGTCGACCTCGACGGACGGCGGGTGCTTCCGGGTCTGGTCGACTCGCACATCCACGCGATGCGCGCCGGCGCCGGCTGGTCGGTCTCGGTGCGCTGGGACGACGTGCGCAGCATCGGCGAGGGTCTCGACATGATCCGGGCGCGTGCCGCGCAGCTGCCGGACGGGGCCTGGATCCCGGTGATCGGCGGGTGGAGTCGGCGACAGCTCGCCGAGCGCCGCCTGCCCACGTCGCAGGAGCTCACGGCCGCGGCGCCCCGGCATCCGGTCTACGTGCAGGAGACCTACGACGTCGGCATCCTGAACACGGCCGGTCTCGCCGCGTGCGGCTGGTCGGACGCGGGCACCGCGGACCCGGCGCGCGGCCGGCTCGAGCGCGGCACCGACGGCGCACCCACCGGCGTGCTGTACGGCACGGGGGCCTTCGCGGTACCGACCGGCCTCGCCCTCGCGGTCGATCACGACCAGGCGGTCGTCGGCACGCGCGCGATGGCGCAGGAGTTCGCGAGCCACGGGCTCACCGGCGTGAACGACGGCGGCGGCCTGCTGGTACGCCCGTCCGACTACGACGCCCTCTTCGACCTCTGGCGCTCCGGCGACCTCCCGCTGCGCTTCCGGCTCTTCATCTCGGCCTGGACCCGCGGTGGGGAGCTCGCCGACTTCTCGGCCTACACCGAGCACCAGCAGCACGACTTCGGCGACGACGTGCTCGCCGTCTCGGGGGTGGGCGAGGTGGTGCACCTCGGATGCCACGACCTCGAGGGCTTGGACGAGGTCCAGGTCGATGACGCGGCGGTCGCCGAACTGCGGGAGATCAGTCGGCTGTGTGCGCAGCGCGGTTGGCGCATGTCGATGCACGCCGTGCTCGACGAGACCGTCGGCCGCGTGCTCGACGCGTGGGAAGAGGTCGAGGCGGAGACCGGCGGCATCCGCGGGCGGCGGTGGTCGATCGTGCACGCCGACGCGGCGAGCCCCGCCAACCTCGACCGGATCGCGGCCCTCGGCCTCGGTGTGCTCGTGCAGAACCGGCACGTGCTCAAGGGCGGCGACTACGTCGAACGGTGGGGTGAGCGGGCCGCCGCCGACGCGCAGCCGGTCGCGGACCTGCGAGCGCGCGGGATCCCGATCGGGGCCGGCAGCGACGCGACGCGCGCGAACTGGTTCTCGCCGTGGGCCTCGATCGCCTGGTTCGTCACCGGCCGGTCCGTCGACGGCGCGGGCGTGCGGGCCGCGCGGCACCTGATGAGCCGTGACGAGGCGCTTCGGGCGTACAGCGCCGACGCCGTGTGGTTCACCGGCGACGACGATCACCGCGGCCGGCTGCTGCCGGGCTTCGACGCGGACCTCATGGTGCCCACCGACGACCCGTTCTCGTGCGCGGACGACGACCTCGCCGGCATCCGCAGCGAGCTCACCATCATGGGCGGCCGCATCACGTGGTCGGCCGGCCGGCTGACGGAAGGAACATCGGCATGACCTCCATCCCCGAACCCCGGAAGGTGGCCAGCGGCGCCTCCGAGATCCTGCACCACGAGGGCTACGACGAGGCCATCCGCAGCCCCTTCGTGCCGGCGATCCGCACCGTCTCGAACGCGCGCCTGGTCTTCATCAGCGGCGTCACGGGCGCGCCGGTGTATCACGACCATCCGCACGTCGCGTCGGTCATCGACGCCGTGCCGGCCGACATCGACGGCCAGGTGCAGATCCTCTTCGACAATCTCGATCACGCGCTGCGCGCCGCCGGGGCGCAGCGCTCCGACGTCGTGGGGCTCACCCGGTTCTTCACGAACATCGACGAGGACCAGGATGTCGTGAACCGCGTGCAGGGCGAGTGGTTCGGCGGGCACATCCCGACGAGCACGACCGTGCAGATCACCCGCCTCGCGACCGATCCCCGACTGCGTCTGGAGATCCAGGCCGTCGCCGCGGTGCCCGCCGACTGAACGTGGCCGATCGGCCGGCCGCTCGGCACGCCCGCCGATACAACCGATTGCATAGAATCCCGGAAGGATGACACACCACATGACCGACAGCTCCCTGCCCACCATCGGCTGGATCGGCGCGGGCCGGATGGGCCTGCAGCTCGCCCAGCGCCTGCTCCGCGCCGGCTACGACGTCGCGGTCTACAACCGCACGAAGGCGAAGGCCGAGCCGCTGGCCGCGTCCGGGGCCACGATCGTCGACCACCCGATCGATCTGGCCGGGCGCGACATCGTCTTCAGCATGGTGTCGACCGGCGCCGACCTCGAACAGGTCATGCTCGGCGAGCGCGGACTGCTCACCGACCCGGCGACCACGCCGCGGATCATCGGCGACTCCTCGACCGTCGACACCGAGACCAGCAAGCGCGTCCGCGCGGCGGCCGAGGAACGCGGGGTCGGCTTCCTGGCGACCCCGGTCTCGGGCAATCCGAAGGTCATCGCCGCGGGCAAGCTGACGGTGGCCGTCTCGGGACCGCGCGCGGTGTTCGAAGAGGTGGAACCCGTGCTGCAGACCTGGGGCCGCGGCGTCACCTACGTCGGCGAGGGCGAACTCGCCCGCATCGTGAAGATCGCGCACAACGTGATGCTCGGCGTCGTCATCCAGAACCTCATCGAGATCACGCTGCTGGCCGAGAAGGCGGGCGTGAGGCGCAGCGACTTCCTGAGCTTCTTCAACGACTCCGTCATGGGATCCGCGTTCACCCGGTACAAGTCGCCGGCGCTGGTCAACCTCGACTTCGCGGCGACCTTCACCAACGTCCTGCTCTGCAAGGACCTCGACCTCGGCCTCGCCGCCGCGCACGACCTCGGCGTCGTGATGCCGGTCACCTCGGCGACCCGCCAGGTCGTCGCGAGCGAGGTCGGCGACGGCAACACGGAGCAGGACTTCTCCTCGCTCATCATGACGTGGGCCAAGCACTCGGGCATGTCGATCGAGTCGGAGAACGTGCCGGTCGACGACGGACTCGCCCCGGAGGAATGATGAGCCCCGACCACGGAACCGGCGCCGAGCACGGCCACCGGTACAAGCCCAGCCGGCTCTTCGAGCGACCATCGCAGCGACCCGCCGGCATCCGGCCGCTCGGCGCGCCGGGACAGGCCGGCGTCGACTACGAGCACCGCGTCGACTTCGACCGGCTCCGGCGCTATCGCCTCGACCGCGCGAAGGCGGCGCTGGAGGCGAGCGAGTGCGGGGCCTTCCTGCTCTTCGACTTCTACAACATCCGGTACACGACGCAGACCTGGATCGGCGGGGCGCTCGGCGACAAGATGATCCGCTACGCGCTGCTGATGCGCGGCCAGGACCCGATCCTGTGGGACTTCGGGTCGGCGGTGAAGCACCACAAGCTCTACTCCGACTGGGTGCCGGAGGAGAACTACCGGGCGGGCTTCCTCGGCTTCAAGGGCGCGGTGGACCCGACCGGGGGCTCCGATCTGATGGTCGACGCCGTCGCCGAGATCAAGTCGCTGCTGGGCGCGAACGGCCTCGCCGACGCCCCCGTCGGCCTGGATCTCGTCGAGCCGACGTTCCTGTTCGAGATGCAGCGCCAGGGTCTCCGGGTCGCGGACGCGCAGCAATCGATGCTCGACGCGCGGGTCATCAAGAACCAGGACGAGATCATGCTGCTCAACCAGGCCGCCGCGATGGTCGACGGCGTCTATCAGGACATCGTCGACGCGCTGCGACCCGGGGTGCGCGAGAACGAGATCGTGGCGCTGGCCAACGCACGCCTGTACGAGTACGGCAGCGATCAGGTGGAGGCCGTCAACTCGATCTCGGGCGAGCGCTGCAACCCGCACCCGCACAACTTCACCGACCGCATCATCCGGCCCGGCGATCAGGCGTTCTTCGACATCATCCACTCGTTCAACGGTTACCGCACCTGCTACTACCGCACCTTCGGGGTCGGCTGGGCGACGGAGTCGCAGCGCGACGCCTACAAGCAGGCGCGGGAGTGGATGGATGCCGCGCTCGACGCGATCCGGCCGGGTGTCGGGTCCGACCAGGTCGCGAGCGTGCTGCCGCGTGCCGAGGAGTTCGGGTTCGACAGCGAGCTCGCCGCCTTCGGTCTGCAGTTCGCGCACGGCCTGGGTCTCGGCCTGCACGAGCGACCGATCATCTCGCGGCTCAACTCGCTGAAGGACCCGGTCGAGATCCGGCCGGGCATGGTGTTCGCGATGGAGACCTACTGTCCCGCCTCGGACGGGATGTCGGCGGCGCGGATCGAGGAGGAGGTCGTGGTGACCGAGTACGGCACCGAGATCCTGACGCGGTTCCCGGCACAGGAGCTCGTCATCGCGAACGAGTACTGATGCCTGCAGCCGCGCTCCCGGCGTCGATGGCCGCGGCTGTGGATGGATGGCGACTACCTCTCAGCACGAAAGTGGACTGCAGCCACGGAGTAGGGCCGGCCTAGGGTTCGAGGATCAACCCGGGAGCAAGGGTGAACGTCGAGACGGTTCCGACTTCCTGCGCCACCACGGGCCCCTGCCACGACACGGGAACCTTTCCCGATCTGAGCTGGCTCGCCGTGCCGGGGCTGATCCTCGCCGTGATCGTCATCGGCATCATCGTGTACTTCGCCATCAAGGGCAGTCGCGGCCTGTAGCGCATCCGAGCGACGCCAACCGGAGTACCCTCGGGCGACCTGACGGTGCCCGGGGGCCGGAGCCGGCGTCGTCTGCCGGCCCCGCTTCCGGCGCCGCCTACTTCTTGTACTGGTAGGGGTTGTAGAGCACCTCGGCCTCGGGGATCTCCGGGAACTGCCCCGAGATCCAGTCGTCGCCCACCTCGCGCTCGAGGTACGCGACCGTGCTCTCGAGCTTCGCCTTGACGCCCTTCAGATCGCCGGCGACGAGCTTGCCCTCGGACTTCACGACCTCGCCGCCGACCAGCACCGTGTGCACGTCACCGCGCTGAGCCTGGTAGACGATCTGGCCGTACGGATTGATGAGCGGCGCCCAGGTGGGCGAGTCGTCGTTCTTCAGGAGCACGACATCCGCCAGCTTGCCCTTCTCGAGCGAGCCGATCTCGTCGTCCTTGCCGATCGCGTGCGCCCCGCCGCGGGTGGCCATGTGCACCACGTCCTCGACGCGCAGCTTGACGTGGGTCACCGTCTCGGCCGGCTCCAGTTGATGCGCGAGGTAGTGCTCGAGGGCGCGATCGGCGTTGACGGTCGCACGCATCTGCGAGAACAGGTCGGCGCTCTCCCAGACGCTCGTGTCGACCGAGAGGGAGGTCGGGATGCCGTACTTGCGCAGCTGGTGCAGCGGCGGATAGCCCTGGCCGCAGGTGTCCTCCGACTCGGTGGCGAGCGAGACGTTGCCGCCGGTCGCCGCGATCTTCTGGTACGACTCCGCGGAGAGCGAGGCGGCGTGCACGTAGGTGAAGCCCTCCTCCATCACCCCCGCGTCGTAGGCGTTCTTGATGCCCCAGTCGTTGGTGGCACCCCACACGCCGGCGTGGGTGGTGACCCGCAGCCCCAGCTCCTTGGCGGCCCGATACGCCGCGAGCTCGGGGAAGTTCTCGTCCTGGTCGGAGACGTCGAACGCGATCTGGGTGCCGTACATCCGGGCGTCGTCACGCGACGCCTCGAGGATCTTGCGCACCTCGGGGTCCGCGGTCCACTCCCAGGGCGCGGCGTGGATGTTGCCGTAGGCGAAGACGTATCGTCCCGGCGAGGTCGCGAGCGCCTCGTACGCCGCCCAGCCGTGCTCGGGCGTGCGCAGACCATGCGACCAGTCCACGCTCGTGGTCGTGCCCGACTCGATGGCGTCGAGCGCGGAGATCAGGTTGCCGGCGACGTAGTCCTCGGGCCGGAAGAGCTTGCCGTACTGCAGGTAGTACCAGACGAAGTACTGGGTGAGCGTCCAGTCGGCCCCGTAGGCGCGCATCGCGGTCTGCCACATGTGGCGGTGGGTGTCGACCATGCCGGGCATGACGATGCCGCCGGATGCGTCGATCTCGTGGGTGCCGTCGGGCACGGTCAACGCGGTGCCGACCTCGGCGATCCGGCCGTCGACGACGAGCACGTCGCCGCCCGGCACGATGGTGTGCGCGTCGTCCATCGTCAGCACGATGCCGCCTCGGAATACGACGGGTCGGCCAGCCTGGGGAACGGTCATGGGGTGCTCATCCTCCTTGATTCGCGGTCGGCTCCGGGGCCGCGCGCCATCGCGCGGCGTGACTTTCCCCGATCGGGTCGACTGTGCTTTAGTTAAGCAACACTGAACACAGGTGTCCAGTACAACTTCCGGAAGAGACGGACCATGAGCGACCGGACCATCATCGTCGTCGGCGGAACGAGCGGCATCGGCCTCGAGATCGCGAAGGACGTGATCGCCCACGGCGACCGGGTCATCATCACCGGTCGCGACCGGACGCGCACCGAGGAGATCGCCGCGGGCATCGGGCCCGGCGCGAGCGGGATCGCCCTCGACATCTCCGAGCCCGAGACGATCGCCGAAGCCCTCCGACCGGTGGGAGCGGTGCACGGTCTCGTGCTCGCGGCGATCGAGCGCGACGCGAACAGCGCCCGCGACTACTCGATCGAGCGCGCACGACGGCTCGTGGTGCTCAAGCTCGTCGGCTACACCGAGACGATCCACACGCTGCTCGACCGGCTCGACCCCTCGAACGCGACCGGCATCGTGCTGTTCGGCGGCCGGGCGAAGGACCTGCCCTACCCGGGCTCGACGACGGTGTCGACGATCAACGGCGGCGTGATGGGCCTCACCCACACGCTCGCGCTCGAGCTGGCGCCGATGCGCGTCAACGCCATCCATCCCGGCATCATCGGCGACAGTCCGTTCTGGGCCGGCAAACCCGCCGGGGTGCTCGAGGGCTACGAGAACCACACCCCGGGCGGCAAGCTCGCGACGATGCAGGATGTCGTCGAGACGACGCGCTTCCTCCTGGACAACAGGGGGATCTCCGGCCAGCACCTCTACGTCGACCGCGGCAGCGCCCTGATCTGACCGATCCCGCGGGCTCGCCCGCTACTCGGCGCCGAAGCGCGAGCGGTAGGTCGCGGGCGGCTCGCCGAAGCCGGTGCGGAACGCGCGGCCGAACTGCGTCGCCGTGCGGAACCCCCAGCGGACGCCGATCCTCGCCACCGGCACCTCGGCATCCGCCACGTCGATGAGGTCGGCACGGCAGCGCTCCAGGCGGCGCCGGAGGATCGCACCGGCGATCGTCAGCCCCGCGTCGTGGAAGATGCCGTGGGCACGGCGCAGCGACATGTAGTGCGCAGCGGCGATCACCCCGGGCGACAGCTCGGGGTCCGCGAGGTGGCGATCGACGTAGCGGAGCATGCGCTCCAGGTCGGTCTCGTCGGCGGGACGGGCCGGCCGCCTGCCCAGCGTCGTGAGGAAGATCGTGGTCAGGAGATCCGCCGTGTTGTGGGCCGCCAGGCTCCTGGCCCTCCCCGGGATGCGGTCCCAGGCCCGGTCGACGGTGGCGAGCAGCGCTCCGAAGGCGGGGGTGAGGCCGTCGTCGGGGGCGAACCGGATGGCGGTGAGCTCGCTCATCGCCGAACGGGAGACGCCGACGAGCTGATGCGGCAGGCGTACGCAGAGGCTCCGGTAGCCGTCGCTGCTGGCGACCGACGCGGGGACCGTCGAGTCGAACAGCGTGACGTCGCCGGGTCGCACGGTCGCGGTGCGCGATCCCTGCGAGAACTCGCCGACGCCGTCGACCTGCAGGCAGACGAGGAAGTCCGCGCGCTCATCGGAGGCGATGCTCTCGGCGCTTCGATGCGAGACGTGCCGATCGGTCACCATGGCGATGAAATCGATGCCCCCCGCGCGTCGGACGCGGAAGCTGCCGTGGAAGCCCCGGTCGCCGTGCGACTCGACGGCGAAGCGCATGAAGGAGCGCTCGAGCGCCGCGTTCCAGCCCGGCGCGTCGTCCGCCGTCTCGACGACGTCGACCTCGTTCACGGCACCCTCCGACCGGGGCGGCCGTGCGGGGCGCGCGCCGCCGCGATCCTGCGCGCTGCGAACAGACGCGTGCACGCTGCGCCGATGCGTGCGGGCGCGGCGCGTCCATATGGTGCGGGTGAGCGTGCGGCGCATCGAGCTGCACGGCCGAGCAACGGAGCTGAGGCATGAGCACGACATCGACAGCAGATCACGACGTCCCCGTCCTGATCGCCGGCGGCAGTCTGGTCGGGATGACGACCGCGGCCCTGCTGGGCCACTTCGGCGTTCCCACCATGGTGGTCGAGCGCCATCGCGGCACCGCCATCCACCCCCGCGCGGCCTTCATCATGCAGCGTTCGATGGAGATCATGCGCACCATCGGCCTCGAGGACGCGATCCGCGACCGCTCCAGCGAACAGTTCGATCAGGATGCCGCGATCATGGCCGTCGTCAGCCTCGCCGGCGAGGAGATCGCCTGGTATCTGCCCCGACTGAACGACGGCGTGCGCGACCTCAGCCCCTCGGAGCGCCTCTTCGCGTCGCAGATCGCGATCGAGCCGCTGCTCGAGGAGCGTGCGCGGGAGCTGGGCGCCGACATCCGGTTCGGCACCGAGCTCGTCGACTTCGAGCAGGACGAGGACGGCGTCACCGCCCGGATCCGCGACCGCGACGGCGGCCCGGTCTCGACGGTGCGGGCGCGCTACCTGATCGCGGCCGACGGCGTGAAGAGCGGGATCCGCGAGCAGCTCGGCATCGGCCAGACCGGTCACGGCACCTTCTCGAAGAGCGTGACCATCTACTTCCGCGCCGACGTCCGGCCGCTGCTGCGCGACCGGACGCTCGGCGTGATCATGGTCGTCAACGACACCCTGCAGGGCTTCTTCCGCATCCAGAAGCCCTATCAGGCGGGCTTCCTCGCCGTGCACGGGCTGGGCGACCCCGCCAACCCCAACTCGGATGTCTGGACCGGACTGACCGAGCAGGGGTGCATCGAACTCGTCCGCGCGGGGCTCGGCGTCCCGGACATCGAGGTGACGATCGACGACGTCATGGAGTGGCAGGCCAGCGCCGATGTGACCGACCGCTGGCGCGACGGGCGCGTCCTCCTCGTCGGCGATGCCGCGCACGTGATGCCGCCGTACGGCGGCTACGGAGGCAACACCGGGATCCACGACGCCCACAACCTCGCCTGGAAGCTCGCGTCGGTGCTGCGCGGCGACGCCGACCCCCGGCTCCTGGACAGCTACGAGGCGGAGCGCAAGCCGGTCGCCGCGTTCACCGTCGAGCAGGCGTACGCCCGCTACGTGGTGCGGGCGGCGCCGTCGCTGCGCGAGGGCGGTTTCGAGCAGACCGTGGACGATGCGAACATCGACCTCGGCACCCGCTACCGCTCGAGCGCGATCGTCGAGGATCCGGATGAGGCGTTCGAGGTGCACGGGCATCCTCGCGACCTCCGTGGCGTGCCCGGGTCGCGAGCCCCGCACGTCGAGATCTCGCTCGACGGGACGGCGGCGTCCATCCTGGATCTGTTCGGCACCCGGCCGGTGCTCCTCGTCGCGTCCGGCGAGTCCGGCTGGACCGATGCCGCTCGCGAGGCGGTCGAGCGCACCGGAGCCGAGCTCGGCGTGCACGTCGTGGTCGCGCCCGACGGCGCCTTCGCCGAGCGGTACGGGATCACCGACTCGGGCGCCGTGCTGGTGCGGCCCGACGGCATCGTGGCGTGGCGGGCGCGGGAGGCCGGCGACGATGCCGCGCACCGACTGGAGGACGCCCTCGCGTCGGTCTTCGGCAGGGCCGGCGATCCGGCCTCCGCACGCTGACCCGCCGCCGCGCAGCATGGCGTCGCGCCTAGGCGGGCCCGAGCAGATCGCGGCGGGTGACCTCGGCGATGGCGCCCCAGTCCGCGTCGCGGAGGTCGTCGTCGGCGAGCGCCCGTTCGAAGACGGCGCGCAGGGCGGGCATCGTCGCGGCGTTCACGCCGCCCAGCTCCTGCACGCCCTCGGCGAGCAGCAGGTCCTTGAAGCCGAGGGCCATCTCGAACCCGGCCGGCTGGTACGACCGGTTCGCGATCTCGGCGCCGTACCCGCTGTACGCGACGCCGCCGAACAGGGAACTGGTCAGCAGCTCGACGAAGGCCGCCGGATCGACGCCCTGGCGCTCGACCATGGCGATCGACTCACCGAGGGCCTGCATCGCGTGGATGATGTTGTAGTTCACCGAGATCTTGACGATGTTCGCCTGGGCCGGGTTCGTCCCGAGGTTCCAGATCCGCTTGCCCAGGAGCTCCAGGTACGGCGTCGCCGTCTCGAGCACGGAGGGCGGACCGGCGAACATGATGTTCAGCTGCCCCGCGGCCGCGTCGGGCGGGCGGCCGAGCACCGGGGCGGATCCGAAGCCCGCTCCGACCGCCGCGAAGCGCTCGGCGAGGTCCGTCACGAGCTCCGGCGAGACGGACGCCATGCAGACGTGGGTCGACCCGGCGGCGGCGGCGATCTCCGGGTCGGCGAGCACCTGCCCGGTCGCCTGATCGTTGGCGAGCATCGAGAACGACACCTCGGCGGCGAGCGCCTCCGCGGGGCTCCCCGCCTCCCGCGCACCCTTCGCGACCAGTCCGGCCAGCGGTTCCTTCGAGCGATTCCAGACGAGCACCTCGTGACCGGCGTCGACCAGGCGCGCCGCCATCCCGGAGCCCATCGCCCCGAGGCCGAGGAACCCGAGGGTCGTCACGCCTCGCCCCGGCCCCAGACCGTGTTGCGGCTGGACTGGGAATCGCGATTCAGGTTCAGCGGGCCGTCGATCGTGTAGTACTGCCGACCCGCCACGATGAGCTCCTCCGCCGGGAACTTCGTGATCACCTCGCAGCCGTCGGCGGTGACCACGAGTTCCTCCTCGATCCGCGCCGCGCCCCAGCCGTCTGCCGCCGGCCAGTAGGTCTCGAGGGCGAACACCATCCCCTCCTGGATCGTCTCGGGGTGGTCGAACGACGTGAGCCGGCTGAAGATCGGCTTCTCCCAGATGGAGAGGCCGACGCCGTGGCCGTACTGGAGCGCGAACGCGGCCATCTCGTCGGCGAAGCCGAACTCCTCGGCCTTGGGCCAGACCGCGACGATGTCCGCGGTCGTCGCGCCCGGCTTCACGAGGGCGATCGCGCGATCCATGATCTCGCGGCACTTCTTGTAGGCGTCACGCTGGGCGGTGCTCGCGGAGCCGACCGCGAACGTGCGGTAGTAGCAGGTGCGGTAGCCGTTCCAGCTGTGCAGGATGTCGAAGAACGCGGGGTCGCCCGGTCGGATGATCCGGTCGCTGAAGACGTGCGGATGCGGCGAGCAGCGCTCACCCGAGATGGCGTTGACGCCCTCGACGTACTCCGACCCGTAGTCGTAGAGGGTCTTCGCGACCAGCCCGACCGCCTCGTTCTCGCGCACCCCCGGTCGCAGGAACCGGTAGAGCTCCTCGTAGGCGCCGTCGACCATCGACGCTGCCTGCGTGAGCAGGCGGATCTCATCGGGCGTCTTGATCCGGCGCGCCTCCATGAAGACCTGCTGCCCGTCGACGACCTCGATGCCCTCCCGCTGCAGTGCGAGCAGCACCGGCAGCTCGACGACGTCGACGCCGAGCGGCTCGTTCGCCAGACCGAACTTCTCGAGCTCGCGCTTGATCTTGCGCGCGAGGTCGCCGGCCAGATCGGCATCGGGCGGGAAGGCGCCGCGCAGTGTCGAGATCCCGGCGCGCGCGCCCGACTCGAGGCGGGTGCGCTTGGCCCCCTCGTGCGGCGAGGACGGGTCGGCGTCGGCCTCCTGCGTCGTCACGTCGAGCCACGGGTTGTAGAGAGCGTGATGCTTCGCGGCGGAGCCGAAGTCCCACACGATCGGGTCGGTCTTGCGCGTGACGAGGCAGAACCGGATCAGCTTGTCCATCGCCCAGGTGCCGATGTGCGTGGCCGACGCGTACCGGATGTTCGAGAAGTCGAAGGCGAGCACCGCGCCCAGCGACGACCTCTCGAGCTCGGCATGCAGGCGGGCGAGCCGTGCATCCCGGAGCCGGTCCATGTCGACCCGCTCCTCCCAGTCGACGGCGTTGGTCCCGGTCGTCCCGGTGCTCTTCATCGAGTGCTCCCTCGGCGGATGCGGCGGCAGATCTTGTTCACAGCGTACAGCAGGGCTGAACGATGGCCGGAGGCTGTTCACCGCCGTGTACAGTCGGCGACAGTCGATTCAGGCGGGAGCGGCATGCCCACGGAGAGCATCGGTGCACACTTGCGGGACGCCCGCACCGGACGCGGTCTGAGCCTGCGCAGCGTCGCGCAGGCGCTCGGCGTCTCGGCGTCGCTGCTGTCGCAGGTCGAGACCGGCAAGACCCAGCCATCGGTCGCGACGCTGTATGCGATCGCGAGCTACCTCGGCGTCTCCCTCGACGAGCTGCTCGGCATCACGCCCGCGAGCAGCCAGCCCGGGCCGATGTTCGGCCACAGCGGCGATGCGCTTCCCGACGTGCAGCGGGCGGCCGACAACCCGGTGATCCTGCTCGAGAACGGCGTGCGCTGGGAACGGCTCGCGGTCGGCGCAGGCGGGCCGGCCGACGCACTGCTCGTCACCTACGAGCCCGGGGCCACGAGCAGCGGCGACGGGCGCCTGTCCCGGCACTCCGGGTACGAGTACGCGTACATCCTCGAGGGAGAGCTGACCCTCGAGCTCGACTTCGACACCCATGTGCTCGGCCCGGGCGACTCGATGCAGTTCGAGTCGATGCGCCCGCACCTCTTCAGCAACCGCGGTGCGACGGACGCCCGCGGGATCTGGTTCGTGCTCGGGCGGCGCTCCGGCTCCCTCGGCTTCGACGCCGCCGACGCCGAGACGGCGGCTCCCCCGCGGCACTGAAGCCGGTGGCGCCTGTCGATGGGGCCCTCTATCGGGAATGGTCGGCCGGGCGCGGGGCCTCGATCCAGGGATCGATGAGCGCCTTGATCTGCGCGGGCGACCCATCGAGCAGCGGCTGCAGGGCGTCCGGCAGGAGGCCGCTCAACGGGTAGGCGGTCGGCGCGATGTCGCTCCAGTCGTCGCGGGTGCCGAGCAGTCGGACCGCCTCCGGGAAGTCGGTCGCGAAGACGTGCGCGACCGTGCCCACGACCTTCATCTCGTCGAGGGTCCAGTGCCCGAGCGGCAGCTCCGGCTCGCCCCGCTGAATGCCGACCGGCACGATCGTGCTGCCGCGCGGGGCGGCCTCGAGCACCGACTGCAGCCCGGGTCGCGAGCCGCTCACCTCGAAGAACACGTCGACGTCGAAACCGAGCTCGTCGATCCGGTCGGTGAGGGTGGCGTCCCCGGAGCGCAGCGTCGCCGTCGCACCCAGAGCGGTCGCGAGTTCGAGGCGCTCCGGGTTGAGGTCGACGACCAGCACCCGCGCCCCCGTGGCGACGGCGGCGACCGTGATGAACGCCCCGATCCCGCCGACGCCGACGATCACGGCGTCGTCGCCGGCCGCGAGCCCGGATCGGCGGACCGCGTGGACCGCGATCGCCATCGGCTGGGCGAGCCCGAGGGTATCCATGGGCAGACCGCTGTCGCTCACGTCGAGCGTGATGCCGGCGGGGGCGATGACGTACCGCGCGAGGCCGCCGTGCGACGCAAATCCGATCGTCTTGTAGCTGCGGCACAGATTCGTGCGCCCCCGGCGGCACGGTTTGCACTCACCGCACGAGATGCCGGCGCCGCACACCACGACCGCCCCGGGTGCGAGCGACGTCACCCCCTCGCCCACCGATTCCACCGTGCCGGCGAACTCGTGGCCCAGCACGACCGGCGGCTCGGCCAGGACGAGGCTCCGGCCGTACTCGGTCGCGTCGGAGCCGCACACCCCGCACACGCCGACCCGGATGAGCACCTCGCCCGGCCCCGGCCGCGGGATGTCGACCTCCTCGATGCGCAGGTCGCCCGGTTCGTGAAGCACCGCGGCCGGCGTCGCCGTCACGCGAAGCTCCCGGACTCGATCGGCAGCTGCGCCGCGGCGCGCTCCGCGACCATCCGGCCCAGGTGCTGGTCGTAGACCGCCTTGTGCAGCGGGTGGTCGAGGTACGCGGCGAGGTCGTCGGCATCGGCCACGATGGCCGCGCAGGCGTAGTCCGTGGTGCTCGGACGCACGCGGAGGTTCGCAGCCGCACGGTACGACAGGATCTGCGGAATCTGCGCCGCCATCTGCTCGAGCGCGGTCGTGAGGGCATCGACGTCGGCGGCCGTCACCTCCGGCTTCCAGGTGAACTGGGCGATGTGGAGGATCATCGTGCTGCTCTCTTCGTCGAGGTGATCGCGCGGCCGGACCGGATGTTCAGCCATGATGTACACATTCTGCTGCGCGAGGCGCAAAATACCAACGCAGGCGCCGTCCGTGTGCGTCCCAGCTGTAAGGAGTCGCGATGACCGAACCCCGGATCGCCGTGCTGGGTGCGGGCGCCAACGGTGCCTCCATCGGTGCCGACCTCATCCGCGCCGGCCGCGACGTCACCCTGATCGAGCAGTGGCCGGCGCACGTCGAGCGCATGCGCTCCGACGGCCTCACGGTGCAGACGCCCGAGGAGACGATCCGCGTCGAGCCGGAGGTGATCCACCTCTGCGAGGTCGCGGAATCGAGGCGCCCGTTCGACGTCGTGCTGATGCTGATGAAGGCGTACGACGCCCGCTGGGCCGCGCAGCTCCTCGAGCCGCATCTCGCGGCCGACGGCCTCATGGCCGGGGTGCAGAACGGCATGACCGCGCGGGTGGTCGAGGAGATCGTGGGCGCGCACCGCACGGTGGCGACCGTCATCGAGTGCTCGGCGACCATGGAGGAGCCGGCGCTCGTCCATCGGCACACGCCCGTGTCCCGCTCCTGGTTCGCGACGGGCACCCTGCCGGGCGGCCCCTCCGCGGAGCGCGAGGAGGAGGTCGCGGCGCTGCTGCGGCATTCGGGCACCGTCGATCATTTCGACGACATCGAGAGCGCCAAATGGATGAAGCTGGTGAGCAACGCGACGCTCCTGGTCACCTCGGCGATCCTGGGCCTGCCGATGCTCGACGCGCTGCAGACGCCGGGCTACCGCGACGTCATGATCGCCGCGGGGAACGAGGCCCTCGCGGTCGGCGGCGCGCTGGGATACAGGGTGCTGCCGATCTTCGGCCTGACCCGGGCCCAGATCGCCGATCGCTCGCGCATCGTCGACATCATGACCGACAAGCTGTTCGCCGGGTTCGTGGTGCCCGGCGCGACCACGACGGTGCTGCAGGACTGGCGTCGAGGCAGCGGCCGGCACAGCGAGGTCGACGACCTCAACGGCCTGGTCGCGGCCAAGGGTGCCCAGACCGGCGTGCCGACGCCGGTGAATCGCGTGGTCACCGACCTCGCGCATCGCATCGAGCGCGGCGAGCTGTCTCCGCGGCCCGGGAATCTGAGCGAGATGCTCGGCGCGGTGCGCTGAGAACCGGGCGCACGGAACACGGCGCGCTGCTCCTAGGCTCGGGGCGTGGTCTCCGCGCTGAACATCACGTCGACCGTCGCCGACCCGACACCGCTGCTCGATCTGCCGTGGGATCTGCCGCTCGAGCTCTGGCCGGACGACGTGATCGCGGCACTCCCGAAGGGCATCTCGCGCCACCTCGTGCGGTTCGTCAACCTCGGCGGCACGGTCATCGCGGTCAAGGAGACGACGGAGGATCTCGCCCGCCATGAGTACGACCTGCTGCGCACGCTCGAGCGGCTCGAGCTGCCCTGCGTCGAGCCGGTCGCCGTCATCACGAACCGCGCGACGGCCGACGGCGAGGTGCTGGAGCCCGCCCTCGTCACACGGCACCTGCGTTTCTCGCTGCCGTACCGGGCCCTGTTCTCCCAGACCCTGCGACCCGAGACGGCGGTGCGGTTCGTCGACGCGCTCGCGGTGCTGCTGGCGAAGCTGCACATCGCGGGCTTCTTCTGGGGCGACGTGTCGCTGTCCAACACGCTGTTCCGTCGTGACGCGGGATCGTTCGCCGCCTACCTCGTGGATGCCGAGACCGGAGTGCTGCACGAGGCGGGCCTCAGCGAGGGCCAGCGCGAGCACGACCTCGAGATCGCACGCGTCAACATCGCGGGCGAGCTGTTCGACCTCGAGTCCGGCGGCCGGCTCGATGACGCGATCGACCCGATCCGCGTGGCCGACGGGATCGTCACGGCGTACCGGTCGCTGTGGACCGAGCTCACGGCATCCGAATCGTTCCCGGAGTCGGAGCGCTGGCGGATCGCCCGCCGGGTCGAGCGGCTCAACGATCTCGGGTTCGACGTCGACGAGATCTCGGTGCGGCGGGATGCCGACGGCAGCCGGGTGCGCATCCAGCCGAAGGTCGTCGACGCGGGCCACCATTCCCGCCGGCTGCTGCGGCTCACCGGCCTCGACGCGGGCGAGAACCAGGCGCGGCGGCTGCTCAACGACCTCGACGCCTACCGCACGAGCGGCGACCGGGTGGGCCGCGACGAGGAGGTCGTGGCGCACGAGTGGCTCGTGCGCGTCTTCGAGCCGATCACCCGCGCGATCCCGAAGGATCTGCGCGGCAAGCTCGAGCCGGCTGAGCTGTTCCACCAGCTGCTGGAGCACCGCTGGTACCGCTCGCAGGAGGAGGACCGCAACGTGCCGCTCGCCGAGGCGCTGACCTCCTACATCGACACGGTGCTGCGCCACCGCCGCGACGAGGCGACCGTCTACGGCCCCCCGACGAGCGCGCTCACCCTCCCCACCGAGGTCATCGACCTCGAGGGCGAGAACTGGCGCGACCGCGTCTGACCCGCGAATGACCGATTTCGACCACTCGCCCGCCCACGAGGCGCACAAAGTGGTCACTCGCGGGCATCGGCGCCCGCTGGCGGCGCTCGGGCGGGCGTCGGCACGGCATCCGGTCGTCGTGCTCGTGGTGTGGGGGATCGTGCTCGGCGCCGCCGGAGCGTTCGCCCTCGGGGGCGCGGGGGGACAGACGCTGTTCCAGCGGCTCAGCGACGGCATCCCGAGGGTGCAGGGCGAGGCGCAGCAGGGTCAGGATCTGCTGAGCTCGGGCTCCGGCACGACCGGCTTCACGCTCCTGGTGCACGGCGTCGACCCCCACTCGACCCGGCTGGCGGAACTCGCCGCCGACCTCGGTGACCGGCTGGGGCCGCTGCCGCATGTCGCGTACACCGACCCGCTCGCGATCCCGGCGCTGCCCGACGGGTCGCGGGCGCCGCAGCTCGCGCCGCTGTTCTCGAAGGACGGCCGCGGCGTGCTGCTGACCGCCTCGATCTCCGAGCACCCGTCGACCGCGGCAAAGCTGCGCGTGCGGCACGTGCTCGAACAGGCACGTGACCGCATCCGCGACGCATTCCCGCACTCGACCGTGGAAGTGGGCGGCGGCAGCCTCCTCACCGACTCGCTGCAGGGCACCTCCGAGAACGATCTGCGCCGCGGCGAGACGGTGGCGCTGCCGGTCGCGCTGCTCGTGATGCTGTTCGTCTTCGGCGGGTTCCTCGCTGCCGGGCTGCCGCTGGTCGGCGCGGGCGCCTCGATCCTCGGCGCCCTGGGCGCGCTGCTCGGGTTCACGTACGTGATGGATGTCGCCAACACCGTCATCAACGTCGTGACCGCGGTCGGGCTCGGCCTCTCGATCGACTACGGGCTGCTCATGGTGAGCCGCTTCCGCGAGCTGTATCGCACCTCGGCTCGCGGCCGCGGCGCGCGGATCGACGCGATCGCGCTGACGACCGACCGCGCCGGCCGTACCGTCGCGTTCTCGGGCACGACGTTCGCGATCGCCTCGCTCGGCCTGCTCGTCTTCGAGCCCGACATGATCAAGGCGATCGGCGTCGCGGCCATGGCGGTCACGGTCATCGCGATCGCGTCGGCGCTCACGCTCATGCCGGCGCTGCTGTCGCTGAGCGGCGAGCGCCTGATCCGCCCCGGTGCGCTCGCGCGGGTGCCGGGGGTCCGGGCTCTCGTCGCGCGCTTCGGCGACATCGCGCCCGACGACGGGTTCTTCTCGCGGCTCACGCGGCGGGTGCAACGGCATCCGGCGCTCGTCACGCTCGCGTGCGTCGTCGTGCTGGTCGCGGTCGGCAGTCCGCTGTTCACGCTGCATCTGGCCAACACGAGCGTCGACGCGATCCCGCGGGTGTCGACGCAGTACGCGTTCCAGACCACGCTCGACGACCGCTTCCCGGATGCCGCCCTCGTGCGGGTCGAGCTGGTCACCTCGACGCGCGCCGACGCCGAGACCTGGTCGCGGAGCGTGGAGTCGCTCGACCACGTGCACTCCGTCGCCGCCCCGGTGCGCTCCGGCGACGGCTGGGGCGCCCGCGTGCGCGTCGACGGCCGCGACGGGATCGCGGTCGTGCAGGAGATCCGGGCCGACCCGCCCCCCTTCCGGCACTGGGTGTCGGGCATCGACGCGTCGACGACCGACCTGTCGGCCTCCCTTCTGCGCGGAGCGCCGTGGGCCGCCCTCATCATCGCGATCGGCACCATCGCACTGCTGTTCCTCATGACCGGATCGCTCGTCGTGCCGCTCAAGGCGCTCATCGCGAGCGCGCTCTCACTCGGCGCCTCGGTCGGCGTGCTGGTGTGGGGGTTCGAGCTGGGCAACTTCGCGCCGATCCTCGGCTTCGACCCGTCGCACGTCTACGGCGTCGACGTGCTCGTGCTGCTGCTGACCTTCGTGTTCGGCTTCGGGCTCGCGATGGACTACGAGATGTTCATCCTGTCGCGCATCAAGGAACGGGTGGATGCCGGCCTGCCCGGTCCCGAGGCCATCGCCCTCGGCCTGCAGCGCTCCGGACGCATCATCACATCGGCCGCGCTCATCATCGTTCTCGTGTTCCTGGGGTTCGCCAGCGGCGACCTCATGGTCATCAAACAGCTCGGCATCGGTCTGGCCGTCGCCGTGCTCATCGATGCGACGCTCGTACGCTGTCTGCTCGTGCCGGCGTTCATGACCTGGCAGCGCCGGATCATGTGGTGGGCGCCCGCGCCGCTGACGCGGCTGCACGCCCGGTTCGGCCTCAGCGACTGAGCCTCAGCGCTCGGCGCGGAGCTTCGCGATCTCGTACAGCGCGACGCTCACGGCGATCCCGGCGTTGAGCGACTCCGTCGAGGACTCGATCGGGATCGACACGACCGCGTCGCAGGTCTCGGTCACGAGCCGCGAGAGTCCGTCGCCCTCGCTGCCGACGACGAGCACGAGCGGCTGCGGCGCGAGCTCCAGACCGGGCAGCGACAGGTCGCCGCCCCCGTCGAGTCCGAGCACGAAGACGCCGCGCGCCTTGAGCTCCTTGAGCGTCTGCGTGAGGTTCGGCGCCATCGCGACGGGCACGCGCGTCGCCGCACCGGCCGAGGT
This sequence comes from Pseudolysinimonas kribbensis, assembly GCF_039531715.1. NCBI lineage: Bacteria > Bacillati > Actinomycetota > Actinomycetes > Micrococcales > Microbacteriaceae > Pseudolysinimonas > Pseudolysinimonas kribbensis. Next base: position 58,810 of record NZ_BAAAQO010000001.1, read on the forward strand.
CTTCCAGGCCGCCGCCGTCATCCCGACCGACCGGCGCGACGGCACGATCACGCCCTGGCCGCCGAACGCCGCGACCGAGCGGATGATCGCCCCCAGGTTGCGCGGGTCGGTCACCCCGTCGAGGGCGACGAGCAGCGGCACGCCGCCGCCGTCCTCGATCCGGTCGAGCAGCTCCAGCGGGTGCGCGTACTCGTAGGCCGGCACCTTGAGCGCGACGCCCTGGTGCACGGCATCCGGACCGCTCAGCCGGTCGAGCTCCGGGCGCATGACCTCCAGCACCGGGATGCCGCGCTTCGTCGCGAGGGCGAGCGTCTCCTTGAGACGGTCGTCCATCTCCACGCGCGCCGCGATGTAGAGCGCCGTGGCCGGGATGCGTGCCCGCAGCGCCTCGAGCACCGAGTTGCGGCCGGTCACGACCTCGCTCTCCTCGCCCCGGCGGGACCGCGGTGCCGGCCGGCGCTGCCCGCCCGAGGATCCCGCGCCCGTGCCGCCGCGCCCGTAGCGCGTGCGCGCGGCCTCGAGCCGGTCGTTGGCCGCCTTGCGCTTGCCGGCGACGTGCCAGCTGCGGTCCTCCGCCTTGGGGGTCGGGCCCTTGCCCTCGAGCGCCTTGCGGCCGTGGCCGCCGGTGCCCGTGGTCGCGCCCTTCTTGCCGCCCTTGCGGCCGCCCGGCCGTCCCGGTTTCGTCATCAGCCCACGCTCCACTGGGTCCCGTTCGCGGCGTCCTCCAGCACGATGCCGGCGTCCGCGAGCTCGTCGCGGATGCGATCCGCCGCTCCGAAGTCCTTCGCCGCCCGCGCACGGGCCCGGTCGTCGAGGAGTCGCTCGACGAGCACGCCGAGTGCCGCGGCATCCGCCCCGTCGCCGCCGGTCGCCCACTCGGGTGCGGTCGGGTCGATGCCCAGCACACCGGTCATCGCGAGCACCTGCGCCCGCGCCGTCGCCGCCGCCGCGAGGTCGCCCGCGTCGAGCGCCGCGTTGCCGGCCCGCACCGTCTCGTGTAGCACGGCGAACGCCTGCGGCGTGCCGAGGTCGTCGTCCATCGCCGCCGCGAACGCCTCAGGAACGGCGCCGGGCACACCCGTCGCCGGCTCGGCCTCCAGCGCCTTCGCCGTGCGTGCCAGGAACCCCTCGATCCGCTCGAACGCGGCCTCCGCCTCGGCGAGCGACCCGTTCTGGTAGTCGATCGTCGAGCGGTAGTGCGCGCTCGCGAGGTAGTAGCGCACCACGATCGGCCGCGCACCGCCGAGCACCTCGCCCGCGAAGACCGAGTTGCCGAGCGACTTCGACATCTTCTGGCCCTCGACGTTCACGAGCCCGTTGTGCACCCAGTACTGCGCGAAGCCGAAGCCCAGCGCACTCGACTGGGCGAGCTCGTTCTCGTGATGCGGAAAGCGCAGGTCGAGTCCGCCGCCGTGGATGTCGAAGGCATCGCCGAGATAGCGGCGCGACATCGCGGAGCACTCGATGTGCCATCCCGGCCGTCCGCCGCCCGCGCCATCGGCTCCCCAGGGTGCCGGCCAGCTCGCCGACGCCGGTTCGCCGGCCTTGGCGCCCTTCCAGAGCGCGAAGTCGTGCGGGTCGCGCTTGCCGCGCGTGGGGGCGTCGGCCGACTCGGCCATGTCGCCGAGCCGCTGGCGGGTCAGGGCGCCGTAGTCGGGCCAGGTGGTGGTGTCGAAGTAGACGTCGCCCGTGTCGTCGTCGGCGACGTAGGCATGCCCGCCGTCGATCAGGCGCTGGATCAGCTCCAGCATCTGCGGCACGCTGCCGGTCGCGCGCGGCTCGTAGGTGGGCTCCCGGATGCCGAGCGCGCGATACGCGGCCGAGAACTCCGTCTCCACCCGGTACGCGACCGCCCACCAGGGTTCCGTCGCGCTCTCGTTGGCGAGGATCTTGTCGTCGATGTCGGTGACGTTGCGGATGAACCTGACGCGGTATCCGCGGTGCTCGAACCAGCGCCGCCACAGGTCGTAGACCAGGGCGCTGCGCAGGTGGCCGATGTGCGGCGAGGACTGCACCGTCGGCCCGCAGACGTAGAGCCCGACCTCGCCCTCGACGAGCGGCGTGAAGTCACGCAACTGCTGCTCGCGCGTGTCGTAGAGCCGGATCGTCACCCGTCGAGCCTAGGGCGTGCTCCGTCAGGACGCCCTCGTGAGCAGCGCCGTGGCGATCACGGCCACGCCCTCCCCGCGACCCGTGAAGCCGAGGTGATCGGAGGTCGTGCCCGCGACGCTCACGGGCGCACCGATCCGGCCGCCGAGCAGCGCCTCGATCTCGCTGCGCCGCTCCGAGATCCGGGGCCGGTCGCCGATGACCTGCACCGCGACGTTGACGACGCCGAAACCGGCGCCGGCGACCGCCTCGAGCGTGTCGCCCAGGAACAGCTCGCTCCGCGCTCCGGCGAAGCGCGGGTCGTCGGAGCCGAAGCGTCCGCCGATGTCGCCGAGCCCCGCGGCCGACAGCAGCGCGTCGCACACGGCGTGGATGACGGCGTCGCCGTCGCTGTGCCCGGCGAGCCCCGGCTGGTCGGGCCAGTACAGCCCGCCGAGCCAGAGAGGCGCCGCGTCGTCGTACGCGTGCACGTCGATGCCGATGCCGGTGCGCATGCCGCCCCCCTCGAGCGTCGCGGCCGCCCGGTGCAGGTCGGCCTCCGTCGTGATCTTGAACGCCGTGGGGTCACCCGGTACCACGGTCACCTCGTGCCCTGCCGCCGAGAACAGGGCGGCGTCGTCGGTGTAGTCGCGGTCGGCGGCGGCGTAGGCGGCCAGCAGCGCCGAGCGGGGGAATCCCTGCGGCGTCTGCATCGCGACGAGCGCGCTGCGGTCGACGGTCTCCCGGACGACCTCCCCCTCGACCCGCTTGATCGTGTCGGACACCGGGAGCCCGGGCACGGCGCCCGCGTCGGCGGTCACCGCCGCGGCGACGGCGTCGAACTGCTCCGGCGGGGTGAGCGGGCGGGCGGCGTCGTGGACCAGCACGACGCCGGCGGCGGGGTCGACGAGCGCGAGACCCGCGGCGACGGACGCCTGACGATGCGCGCCCCCGGCCACCACGGCGATCCCGGGGTCGACGCGTCGCGCGATCGCGCCGGCCTCGCCGACCCGTTCCGGCGGGGCGACGACGACGATCTGCGTGACGGACGCCGCCGCGCACGCCCGGCGCAGGGCGTGCTCCAGGATCGTCGTGCCTCCGAGCTCGACGAACGCCTTCGGCCGGTCGCGGCCGAGCCGCGAGCCGGAACCGGCCGCCACGACGACGACCGCGACGCGCATCCCGGGCCTCCGCGGCCTGATGTTTAGGAGGCCAGGACCTCGTCGAGGACGGTCGACGCCTGCTCCTCGTCGGTCTTCTCGGCGAGGGCGAGCTCGGAGATCAGGATCTGGCGGGCCTTCGCGAGCATGCGCTTCTCGCCGGCCGAGAGGCCGCGGTCCTGATCGCGGCGCCACAGATCGCGCACGACCTCGGAGACCTTGATCACATCGCCGGAGGCGAGCTTCTCGAGGTTCGCCTTGTAGCGGCGGCTCCAGTTGGTGGGCTCCTCGGTGAACGGGGCGCGCAGCACCTCGAACACGCGGTCGAGGCCCTCCTTGCCGATCACGTCGCGCACGCCGACGAGGTCGACGTTCTCCGCAGGGACCTCGATGGTGAGATCACCCTGCGTGACGTTGAGCTTGAGGTAGACCTTCTCCTCGCCTCGAATCGTGCGCTTCTTCACCTCCGTGATGGTGGCGGCACCGTGGTGGGGATAGACGACCGTCTCGCCGACCTCGAAAAGCATGGAGTTGTTCCTTCCGCAGACCTTCCATTTTACCACAGCGGACCTTCAGCCTCCGGGGGCGGTCCGGGCCCCGTCGCCCGTCCGGATATGCTGGGCACGACCCTCGGGAGGACCAGTTGAAGGCTCGGGCATTCGCCTCGATCGTGACCGCCGGGCTCGTGGTCGCCGGGATCGCGGGCTGCACGTTCGTCACCCCGATCGCCACCAAGGAGATCAACGACGTCACGGACGGCGTGAACGTCACCGTCGGCGACGTCAAGCTGCTCAACACGCTCGTGATCACGAAGAACGGGCAGAACGGCAACCTCGTCGCGCAGGCGTACAACGGGTCCGACGAGAGGGTGACCCTGTCGATCCAGTACGACGTCGACGGCCGGCACACCAAGAAGGTGACGCTGGCGCCCGGCAAGGCGACCGATCTCGGGTACGGGTCCAAGGGCCAGGTCTTCCTGCCCGACATCGCCACCGACGCGGGCGGCCTGCTGGCGCTCTACGTGCAGTACGGCTCGGAGCCCGGCAAGCAGATCACCGTCCCGGTGCTGACCAACCGGCAGGGCGAGTACCAGAAGCTCGACCCGACCACGCCGCCCAAGCCGACTCCGACGCCCACGATGACGCCGCTGTCCGGCGCCACCGAGAGCCCGGCGCCGAGCTCCTCGCCGACGCCGTAAAGGGCGGCGCTACGCCTCGAAACGGTAGCCGAGGCCGCGCACGGTCACGAGCATCGACGGCTGCGAGGGATCCTGCTCGATCCTCGAGCGGATGCGCTTGATGTGCACGTCGAGCGTCTTCGTGTCACCGAAGTAGTCGGCGCCCCACACCCGGTCGATGAGCTGGCCCCGGGTCAGCACCCGTCCGGCGTTGCGCATGAGCAGCTCGAGCAGCTCGAACTCCTTGAGCGGCATCGCCACCTCCGCGCCGCCGACCGACACCGAATGCCGCTCGATGTCCATCCGCACCGGGCCCGCCTCCAGGATCGCGTCGGCATCCACCTCGGTCTCCACGCGGCGGCGCAGCACCGCGCGGATGCGCGCCAGCAGCTCGCGCGACGAATAGGGCTTGGTCACGTAGTCGTCCGCGCCGAGCTCGAGCCCCACGACGATGTCCACCTCGCTGTCCTTCGCCGTCAGCATGATGATCGGCACGGAGGAGCGCGTCCGCAGCTCGCGGCACACCTCCGTGCCCGGCAACCCCGGCAGCATGAGGTCGAGCAGCACCAGGTCGGCTCCGGCGCGGTCGAAGGCGGCGAGCGCCTCCGGGCCGTCCGCCGCGGTGTCGGTCTCGTACCCCTCCCGTCGCAGCAGGAAGGACAGCGGCTCACTGAGCGAGAGCTCGTCTTCGACGATCAGGATGCGGGCCACTCAGGTCACTCCGAGGATCGCGGCCGTCGCGTGCGAGGCCTCCGGCAGGCGGATGGTGAAGGTCGAGCCGGATCCCGGCTGCGACCAGACGCGCACGTCGCCCCCGTGGTTCTGGACGGCGTGCTTGACGATGCTCAGGCCGAGCCCGCTGCCGCCCGTGCTGCGGCTGCGCGCCGCGTCGACGCGGAAGAAGCGCTCGAACACCCGGTCGCGCTCGTTCTCGGGGATCCCGACCCCCTGGTCGGTGACGGCGATCTCGACGACGCCCTCGTTCACCGCGACGCCGATGCCGACCCTCGACCCGTCGGGCGAGTACTGGATGGCATTGGCGATGAGGTTGTGCACGGCCGTCACCAGGAGCTGCTCGTCGCCGTACACCTGTGCGCGCTTCTCGCCCCCGACGACCAGCCGGATGCCGCACGCGTCGGCCGCGACCCGGTTGCGATCGACGGCCTGGGCGATCACGCCGCCGACGTCCACGAGCTCGGCGTGACCGAGGGCATCCGTCGCCTGCAACCGGCTGAGCTCGATGATCTCGTGCGTGAGCCGGCCGAGCCGGTCCGCCTCGATCGTGAGGCGTCCGGCGAACCGCCGCACCTCCGCCGGCTCGTCCGCCGCGGACTCGAGCGCCTCGGCGAGCAGCCCCACCGCGCCGATGGGGGTCTTGAGCTCGTGGCTGATGTTGGCGACGAAGTCACGCCGCACCTCCTCGAGCCGATGCGACTCGGTGCGGTCGTCGGCCAGCAGCAGCACGAACCGGCTGCCGAGCCGCGCGACCCGTACGAGCAGGTGGATCTGGGCCTCGCCGAACGGGCCGCGGCTCAGAGTGAGCTCCTGCGTGATCGGCTCGCCCTCCCGGCGCACCCGGTCGACGAGCTCGACGAGCTCGGGATGCACGAGCGCCCGGTTCCACACCAGCCCGAAGGCGAGCGCGCCGTTCGACGCCGTGAGCACGTTGTTCGAGGGGTCGAGCACGACCCCCGCCGACTCGAGGGCGTCGATGACCTCGTCGACCCCCTCCGGGAGGGCGGGACTCGCGACGGCGACGGCGCGAGCACCCCGGCGATGAGCCGCGACGATCAGAACCGTCGCTCCGGCCCCGACCACGAGGCCGAAGACCAGCGCCGCCCACGCGAGCCAGGGGTACACGCGACTAGATTAGGGCGCGGCATCCCGGTGGCACCGGTCGCGGGCGTCGACGGGGCTCCGCTTCGCCCGAAGTTCAGACCCGCGTCACCGGGCGTTCACCTGGGATGGCGAGCGTTGCCTGCGGGCGCGTCATCGCCCGGCGAATCGAGAGGACCGTCAGCCATGCGCGAGGTGTTCCAGCAGGAGCTGCGAGAGGTGCAGGACCGCCTCGTCGAGATCTCCTCCCTCGTGGAGGGCTCGATCGAGAACGCCGTCCGGGCCTTCAACGACTCGAACGTCGCGCTGGCCGAGACCGTGATCGAGGACGACACCAAGATCGACGCGCTGGCGGCGGAGCTCGACGAGCATGCCATCCAGATCCTGGCGCGCCAGGCACCGGTCGCACGCGATCTGCGCATCGTCGTGAGCGCACTTCGGATCAGCGCGTCGCTCGAGCGGATGGGCGACATCGCCGAGCACATCGCCCAGCTCGCGCGCTACCGCTTCCCCGACAAGGTCGTGCCGACGTCGCTGCGCGCGACCTTCGCCGAGATGGGCCGGCTCGACGTCGAGGTCGCGCACAAGCTCACCGAGCTGCTGCGCACCGAGGACACCCGGCTCGCCGAGGAGATCCGCGACGAGGACGACAAGATCGACGCGCTGCACCTCAGCGTCTTCGACAAGGTGCTCGGCGAGACCTGGAAGGGCGGCGCCGCCGAGACCGTGGATGCCACCCTCGCCTCGCGCTATCACGAGCGGTTCGGCGACCACGCGGTCTCGATCGCGAAGAAGGTGCGCTACCTCGCCACCGGCGATTGGGCGCCGCAGCGCGCTGGAGCTTAGAGCAGAGGCCATTTCCGGCCTCCGCCGCGACGCCAGCGCCCGTCTCGGGCCTCGGTTGCCGGCGCCCTACTTCTTGCCCTGCGCGGCGACGGCCGCAGCGCCCGCGGCGGCGGCCTCGGGGTCGAGGTAGCGCGAGGGCGCGACCGGCGTGAAGTCGTCGCCGAGCTCGTACACCAGGGGGATGCCGGTCGGGATGTTCAGCTCGGCGATGTCGTCGTCCGAGATGCCGTCGAGGTGCTTGACGAGCGCGCGGAGCGAGTTGCCATGGGCCGTGACGAGCACGGTCCTGCCGGCCGCGAGGTCCGGGACGATGTCCGAGCGCCAGTAGGGCAGCATCCGGTCGATCACGAGCTTGAGGCTCTCGGTGCGCGGGAGCTCGCGGTCGGGCACGTCGGCGTAACGCACGTCGTGCGCCTGCGAGAACTCGCTGTCGTCGGGCAGCGGCGGCGGCGGCACGTCGAAGCTGCGGCGCCACGTCATGAACTGCTCCTCGCCGTACTCGGCCAGGGTCTGCGCCTTGTCCTTGCCCTGCAGCGCGCCGTAGTGCCTCTCGTTGAGGCGCCACGAGCGGCGCACCGGGATCCAGAGCCGGTCGGCGACGTCGAGGGCGAGGTCCGCGGTCTGGATGGCGCGGGTGAGCACGCTCGTGTGGAGCACATCGGGGGCCAGCCCGGACTCCTTCAGCAGCTCGCCGGCGCGTGCGGCCTCCTGCACGCCCTGCTCGCTCAGCCGCACATCCACCCAACCCGTGAACAGGTTCTTCTGGTTCCACTCGGAGTTGCCGTGGCGCAGCAGGATCAGGGTGTGGGTCACGGTTTCAGCCTACGGCCGCCCCACCCGCCGAACGACCCGCCGAACGACCCGCCGAAACAGCCGCCGAAGGACCCGCCGAAAGACCTGTCGAAAGTTCAGGAGGAGGCGAGCGCGTCCCGCGCGAATCGGCGCGAATCGCCGTGCCGCTCCTGAACTTTGTACGGTGGGCGGCATGGCACGGGGCGCGATTCCGCAGGGGCGGATCACGCGCGGCACCACGGGGGCGAACCGGCTGCGCCGGATCGACCGGTGGATCGCGGCCCAGCCCGTGCTGCGGCGCACCGTCCAGCCGCTCGTGGTCGATCTCGGCTACGGGCGCTCGGCGACGACGACCCTCGAGCTGCGCGACCGGCTGGCGAAGCTGCGGCCCGATGTCGAGGTGGTCGGGATCGAGATCGATCCCGAGCGGGTGCGGATCGCGAGCGCCGCGGCGCGCGGCGGCGTGACGTTCCGGCTCGGCGGGTTCGAGCTCCCCCTCGACGGACGCCGTCCCGCGATCGTACGCGCGCTCAACGTGCTGCGGCAGTACGACGAGCACGAGGTCGCCGCCGCCTGGGCGACGATGTGCGCGCGCCTGCAGCCGGAGGGCCTGCTCGTCGAGGGCACGTGCGACGAGCTCGGGCGGATCGCCAGCTGGGTCGGCCTCGGTCCGGACGGGCCGCGCACCTTCACGATCTCGCTGCGCCTGGCGGAGCTCGAGGCACCCTCGATCGTGGCGGAGCGCCTGCCCAAGGCGCTCATCCACCGCAACGTCGCGGGAGAGCGCATCCACCGCCTCCTCGGCGACCTCGACCGCGCCTGGGCGACGCACTCCCCGCTCGCCGTCTACGGCCCCGTGCAGCGCTGGATCGCGTCGGTCGAGACCCTGCGCGCCGCCGGGCTCGCGGTGCACGACTCGCGCGCCCGCTGGCGCCTGGGCGAGCTCACCGTCGACTGGGCCGCCGTCGCCCCCGGCTGAGAACGGCGGAACCGGGAGGGATCAGCGGATGCGGGGGAGTCGCGGGACACCGGCCGTCGCGCCGGCATCCACGGGCACGATGACCTCCTGCGCGGCGGCGAGGTCGCCGTCGGCGGCGCGCACGGTGAGCGCGGCGCTCGGGTCGGTCGTGCGCTTCACGATCGCCAGGGCGATCGGGCCGAGCTCGAAGTGCCGGGCGGCCGCGGTGATCCGGCCGACGGTCGCGTCGCCGAGCAGCACGGCGTCGTCGTGGGCGGGCAGGCCGCCCTCTGAACCGTCGAGGTGCAGCAGCACCAGCCGGCGCGGCGGGTGGCCGAGGTTGTGCACCTTGGCGATCGTCTCCTGCCCGCGGTAGCAGCCCTTGCTCAGGTGCACGGCGCTGCGCAGCCAGTCGAGCTCATGCGGGATGGTCGTGGCATCAGGTTCGGTCGCGGCGCGCGGGCGGCGTGCGGCGATCCGCAGCGCCTCGGCGGCGTCCTCCGGCGCGAGGGCCGCCGGGAGCGCGTCGCGCGGCACGAGCGACTCCGACCAGGTCCAGTCGGTCACCGCATCCGGTTCGTCGGCGGCGTACTGCCAGCCGCCGGCCACCACGCTGGACCAGGGATCGTGCCACGTGACGACGGCTCCCTGCGGCGCGACACCGAACCCGCCGACCGTCGCGAAGTCCGCCGTCCGGTCGGCGACCTCGACGCGGAGCATGAAGCGCATCCGCTGCAGGAACTCGGCCAGCCCGGCGCCCGTGCCGGCATCCATGAGCAGCCAGGTCGTCTCGCCGTCGTCGACGACGCGCGCGGCGTACTCGATGCGCCCGCTCGGATCCAGCAGCAGCGTCTCGGCCGACTCCCCCGGCGTGAGCGTGGTGAGCCGCTGCGACGTGAGGGAGTCGAGCCAGTTGAGCCGATCGGGCCCGGTGATGCTCAGCACATCGTGCGACGACAGGTCGGCGAACGCGTCGGCCGCCAGGAGCGCGCGCTGGTCGGTGAAGGGATTACTCAAGGCGCGCCAACCGTCCGCTCGCATGGGTGCGCAGGTCCTGGCCGAGCGCGGCGATGTCCCAGGCCCAGAGCAGGTGCTCTTCGACGAGGCCGTACAGGCGGGTCGCCGCCGCATACTCCTTCGCGCTCGCCGTGCGCACGACGGCGTCGGTCGCGAGGTCGATGCGCGGCCCCTTCACCTGCCCGAGGTACAGCTCGCTCACGCCGCCGGGGTGCACGATCGACACCTCGAGGTCGAAGCCGCCGTCGCCGTTGCGCAGGGTCTCGACCGCCTCCGCCGTCTGGAAGACCGGCGAGCCGAGGCCGGGCAGCATGCCGGGGCCGGGGTCGGCATCCCCGAGCGGCCGGGCGAGGCGCCAGTAGCCGATCTCGGAGAAGAGCGGCCGCGGCTCCTCGCCCCCGAGCAGCCAGCTGGAGGAGGTGTACTGCACGTGCGGGGTGCCGTCCTGCGTGAACGCCACCCGCTGGCCGAACTCGTGCTCACGGGTCTCGTCGGCGATCTTGTACGAGAGCACGCCGCTGCCCTCCCACACACCGAGCAGCCACGACAGCGGCACGATCTCGGCGGGCAGGCTCGCGTCGAGGTCGAACAGGCGCGCCACGGCCGAGCCGCCTAGCGCTGCCCGCGGAAGAGGTTGTAGAGCACCACGACCGCGACGAAGGCGATCGCCAGCGCGGCGAGACCCAGCAGACCGATGTAGAAGAGCTCGACGGCCAGGATCATGAGGGCAGTCTACCGGCCGAGGCTCAGCGCCGCCGTGGCGAGGCCGACGATCACGAGAGCGCCGGAGAAGCTCAGGATCAGCCGGGTCACGAACCCCTCTTTGCGCTGCACACCCAGCTGGATCGCGATGGTCACGAGCACGCACAGCGCCATGACGATCGGCAGCCAGACGAGGCTGCGCCCCGGTGCGATGACCGCGACGACCACGGCCCCGGCGAGTGCGACGACCCAGACCGGGACGACGGTGCCGATCTGCCACGCCATGCCCGCCAGATTACCGCCGATAGACTCGTCGCACCCTTCAGGAGGCTCCGTTGGCCCAGCTGCTCATCCTGACCCAGGCGGTCGCGGGCGACGTGCTGCCCGCGCTGGGGCTCCTGAGCCACCGCGTGCGCACGATCCCCGCGCAGCCGGCGGCCCTCGTCAACGCCCCCGCCACCGACCTGATCCTCGTCGACGCGCGCGCCGATCTCGCGAGCGCCAAGTCGCTGTGCAAGATCCTCACCACCACCGGCGTCGCCGTGCCGCTGGTGCTCGTGCTCACCGAAGGCGGTCTGACGGCGGTCTCCGCCGACTGGGGCGTCGATGACGTGCTCCTCGAGAACGCGGGGCCCGCCGAGGTGGATGCCCGCATCCGCCTCGTGATCGGACGACTCGCCCAGCGGCAGGAGGCGGGCTCCAAGATCCAGGCATCCGGCGTCGTGATCGACGAGGCCAGCTACTCCGCGAAGGTGCACGGGCGGCCGCTCGACCTCACCTTCAAGGAGTTCGAGCTGCTGCGCTTCCTCGCGACCCATCCGAACCGGGTGTTCACGCGCGAGCAGCTGCTCAGCGAGGTGTGGGGCTACGACTACTTCGGCGGCACCCGCACCGTCGACGTGCACGTGCGGCGGCTGCGCGCGAAGCTCGGCGACCTCGAGTCGCTCATCGGCACGGTGCGCAACGTCGGCTACCGCTTCAACGTCGCCGAGGAGGACGACGCGCTCGCTCCCGTTCTGTAACTCCAGACGAACTTCCGGAGAACCTGGCGGCCGAGACGGCCGCCAGCGCTGGCGTCGCGGCGAAGGCCAGAAATGGCCTTCGCTCCAAGCTCCAGCGCGCGGTGACAGGATGGGGCGATGGAGACGGAGAGCCCTCTCGGCGACGCGACGATCGCCGCCGACCTGCTCGACGACTACGAGCCGGAGCCGGTCTGGATCGACGACGGCACGCTGCCCTCCGATCGGTTCCTCGACCGCGAGCTCAGCTGGCTCGCGTTCAACCAGCGTGTGCTCGAGCTCGCCGAGGACGAGACCGTGCCGCTGCTCGAGCGGGCCAATTTCCTCGCGATCTTCGCCGACAACCTCGACGAGTTCTTCATGGTGCGCGTCGCCGGGCTCAAGCGCCGGATCGAGACCGGGATCGCCGTGCCGACCAACGTGGGCACCGCCCCCCTCGACGTGCTGACCGGCGTCGGCGAGAAGGCGCATGAGCTGCAGGAGCGGCACGCCCGCGTCTTTCACGACGAGATCAAGCCGGCGCTGGACGCGGCCGGCATCCACATCGAGAACTGGTCGGATCTCGACGAGAACGACCGCACCCGCATCGACGAGATCTTCTCGGCGCAGATCTTCCCGGTGCTCATGCCACTCGCGGTCGATCCGGCGCATCCGTTCCCCTACATCTCCGGCCTGTCGCTCAACCTCTCCGTGCGGGTGCGCAACCCGAAGGCGGGCCGCACCGAGTTCGCGCGCCTGAAGGTGCCGCAGAACCTGCCGCGGTTCGTCGAGCTGCCTGATGACGCGAGCGGCCTCGTGCGCTACATCCCCCTCGAGGACCTCATCGCCAACCATCTCGGCGAGCTGTTCCCCGGCATGGAGATCCTCGCCACCCACGAGTTCCGCGTCACGCGCAACGAGGACGTCGAGATCGAGGAGGACGAGACCGAGAACCTGCTGCAGGCACTCGAGAAGGAGCTGCGTCGCCGCCGGTTCGGCCCGCCGATCCGGCTCGAGATCAGCGAGGACATGGACGACGTCACGCTGCAGCTGCTCATGTCGGAGCTCGAGATCACCGAGCAGGAGGTCTACCGCCTCCCCGGACCGCTCGACCTCAGCGATCTGTTCGAGATCACCGGCATCGACCGGCCCGAGCTGAAGTACCCGAAGCAGGTGCCGACGACGGCTGCCCAGTTCCGGCCGGCCGAGCCGACCGACAAGGCCGACATCTTCGCCGCCATCGGCCGCGGCGACGTTCTCGTGCACCACCCGTACGAGTCGTTCGCGACGAGCGTGCAGGCGTTCATCGAGCAGGCGGCCGTCGACCCGAACGTGCTCGCGATCAAGCAGACCCTCTATCGCACGAGCGGCGACAGCCCCATCGTGGAGGCGCTCATCCAGGCCGCGCAGAACGGCAAGGCCGTGCTCGCGCTGGTCGAGATCAAGGCCCGCTTCGACGAGGAGGCCAACATCGGCTGGGCGCGCAAGCTCGAGCGGGCGGGCGTGCACGTCGTCTACGGGCTGGTCGGGCTGAAGACGCACTGCAAGCTCCTGCTCGTGGTCCGGCAGGACCGCGACGGCGTGCTGCGGCACTACAGCCACATCGGCACGGGCAACTACAACCCGAAGACGAGCCGCATCTACGAGGACCTCGGCCTCTTCACGACGAGCAACACCGTCGGCAAGGACCTCACCCGGCTGTTCAACGAACTGAGCGGCTACGCGATCGAGAAGAAATTCAAGCGCCTGCTCGTCGCGCCGCTGCATCTGCGGGCCGGCCTCATCAAGCACATCGACACCGAGGCGCAGAACGCGCTCGACGGCAAGCCCGCCCGCATCCGGATCAAGGTCAACTCGATGGTCGACGAGCTCGTCATCGACGCGCTGTACCGGGCGAGCCAGGCGGGTGTCGAGGTCGACGTGTTCGTGCGCGGCATCTGCTCGCTGCGTCCGGGGATCGCGGGACTGAGCCAGAACATCCGGGTGCGCAGCGTGCTGGGCCGCTACCTCGAGCACTCGCGCGTGTTCTGGTTCGCGAACGACGGCGATCCGCAGGTCTACATCGGCAGCGCCGACATGATGCACCGCAATCTCGACCGCCGCGTCGAGGCGCTCGTGCGCCTGCGGCGCGCGGAGCACATCGTCGAGCTCGAGGAGCTGTTCGACCTCGCGATGAGCGATGCGACGGCATCGTGGTGGCTGGAAGAGGACGGCACCTGGAGCCGCCATGCGCGTGACGAGCGCGGCGAGCCGCTGCGCGATCTGCAGGTGGAGCTGGCCCGGCGGATCGGATCCCGACGACGGGTGGCCCGGTGAGCCCCTCCCCCGTGCTCGCGGCCGGCGCGGTGTGCTGGCGCGAGGGCGCCGACGGCCGGGTCGAGATCCTGCTGGTGCACCGCACGCAGCACCGCGACACCTCGCTGCCCAAGGGCAAGGTGGATCCCGGCGAGACGCTGCCGGAGACGGCCGTGCGCGAGATCGCCGAGGAGACCGGTCTGCTCGTGGGGCTCGGCACGCCCCTCGGGGTGGTCCGCTACAAGCTGCCGAGCGGGCGGCCCAAGGAGGTCTCGTACTGGGCCGCCGAGGTCGGGGAGCTCGCGATCGCCAACTCGACGTTCGAGTCGAACGACGAGATCGAGCGCCTCAGCTGGGTGACGATCCCCGCCGCGCGCGAGCAGCTCAGCTATCCGCACGACATCGACATCGTCGACCGCTTCGACGAACTGCACCGGCTCGGTCGCGCCCGCACGTTCGCGATCATCGCGCTGCGGCACGGCAAGGCGGTGCCGGCGGAGAACTGGGACGGCCCGGATGCCACCCGCCCCCTCCTGCAGCGCGGCGTCGACCAGGCCCTCAGCGTGGCGCCCGGCATCGCGGCCTTCCGGCCGGAGCGCCTCTACAGCTCGCCCGCCGAGCGCTGCCAGAGCACGATCGCGCCGACGGCGCGGCTGACCGGACTCGACGTGACGCTCAAGCCCGGCATCTCCCAGGACGACTACACCGACGACGGCGGGCGCGTGGCCCGGATCGTCGCCAAGCGCCTCCGACAGCGGCGCACCGCCGTGCTCTGCAGCCACGGTCCCGTGCTGCCGCAGATCATCGCCGCGGCGGCCGCGGGAGCCGGGTACCGCCACGTCGCGAAGCTGCGGCGTGCCGCACAGCTGAGCACGGGCGAGTACGCCGTGCTGCACATCCCGGTCGACGACCCGGATTCGGGCCCCGTCGCGGTCGAGGTGCACAGCCCGACGGTCTGAGGCACGGGCGCGGAGTTCCGGCCTCGTTCACCTCGCGTTCACCGGCACGGCCGAGGGTGGTCACGCGCCGTTCCTAGCGTCGGAGCGGATCCCGCAACGGGTCCGTCCCGAATCCACATTCCGAAGGGAACTCCGTGAACATCAAGCGCGTCAGCGCGATCGCGGCGATCGCCGGGGCCTCCGCCCTCGTGCTCGCCGCCTGCTCCACCGGCGGCGGCAACAGCGGCTCGACCTCCGGCCCCGACACCGCGGTGAACAGCTCCGCGGTCGTCGGTCCGAAGATCGACTCGAGCCTGGGCGGCACGATCACCGCGGGCGGCTCGAGCGCCCAGGCCAACGCGCAGACCGCGTGGGCCGCCGCGTTCCAGGCCCAGGCTTCGGGGATCACCGTGAACTACGACAAGTCGCAGGGCTCCGGCGGCGGCGTGACCAACTGGCTGAACGGCTCGTACGACTTCGCCGGATCGGACGCGGCGCTGAACCCGACGCAGTTCGCGCAGGCGAAGACCCTGTGCGCGGGCGGCGACCCGGTCGATCTGCCCGCGTACCTCTCGGGCGTCGCCGTCATCTACAACCTGCCCGGGGTGAAGCTGCAGCTGCGCTCCGCCACGGTGGCGAAGATCTTCACCCGGCAGATCACGTCCTGGGGTGACCCGGCCATCGCGGCGGACAACCCCGGCGCCGCACTGCCCGCGGGTCCGATCACCGTGGTGACCCGCTCCGACGGTTCGGGCACCACCGCGAACTTCACGACCTACCTGCACGACACCCAGCCGAGCATCTTCACGCAGGCCCCGGGCACGGCGTGGCCGGTGCCCGGCACGAGCGGCCAGCAGGGCGGTTCGGGCGTGGTGACCGCGGTCGCGGCGGGCGAGGGCACGATCGGCTACGCCGACCAGAGCTCGATCAACGGCGCGACGGCTGCCAGGATCCAGGTCGGCACGGGCACGGACTTCGTGGGCTACACCGCCGCGGGCGCCACGGCGGCGTTCGAGGCGGGAGCCACGGTGCACTCGCAGGGCACGGGCGACATGTCCGAGGTGATCGACTACTCGAAGATCACCGACGCGTCGGCCTACCCGATCCCGCTGCTGTCGTACGTCATCACCTGCACGGCGCACAAGGAGGCGACCCAGGGCGAGCTCACCCGGGCGTACCTCGGCTTCGTGCTGAGCACGCTGGGGCAGCAGGTGGGCGCCAAGAACGCGGGCGCCGCGCCCCTGCCCAACAGCGTGCTGAAGCAGGCGCAGAAGACGATCGCGACCATCAAGTAGTCCGCACTACCCTTCCCCCATCGGTCGCGCCGACGGCCGCCATCCCCGGACGAGAGAGAGCCCCGTGAGCAACGAGACCATCTCTCGTCCGGGCACCGGCCGGCCGGCCGACGCGACCACGGGGAAGGCGGGAGGCCGTCCGGCCGACCGTGTCTTCCTCGGCCTGAGCACCGGATCCGCCGCGCTGATCATGGTGATCCTCGCGGCGGTCGCGCTGTTCCTGATCATCCGGGCGGCGCCCGCGATCGCGGCGAACTGGACCACCGACCCGAACCTGTCGCACGGCACGACGGCCGGGCACGCCGACTTCTGGTCGTACGTGCTCCCGCTCATCTGGGGCACCCTGTGGTCGTCGGCCATCGCCCTGGTGATCGGCGCGCCCATCGCGATCGGGATCGCGCTCTTCATCTCGCACTACGCACCGCGCCGGCTCGCCGGCATCCTGGGCTATCTCGTCGACCTGCTCGCCGCGGTGCCCTCCGTGGTCTTCGGCCTGTGGGGCATCTTCGTGATCCGCCCCTTCCTGCTGCCCGCCGAGCAGTGGCTCGTGCAGCACCTCGGCTGGATCCCGCTGTTCGAGGGTCCGCAGTCCGGCACCGGCTCGACGATGCTCGCCGGCGGCATCGTGCTGGCCGTCATGATCCTGCCGATCGTCACCTCGATCTCGCGCGAGATCTTCCTGCAGACCCCGCGGCTGCACGAGGAGGCCGCGCTCGCGCTCGGCGCCACCCGGTGGGAGATGATCCGCTACGCGGTGTTCCCGTACGCGCGGTCGGGGGTGGTCAGCGCCGTCCTGCTCGGGCTCGGCCGGGCGCTCGGGGAGACCATGGCGCTGGCGCTGATCATCTCGCCGTCGCTGATCTTCTCGCTCGCGATCGCCACCGACACCCGCAATTCGCAGACGATCGCCGCGAACCTCGCCCTCAACTTCCCCGAGTCCAACGACCCGCAGCGCCAGGCGCTCATCGGCACGGGGCTCATGCTGTTCGTGATCTCGCTCGCCGTGAACTTCCTGGCGCGCGGCATCATCACGCGCACCGGCCGGACGTCGACGCGGCGCCTCCGCCGGGCGACGCGCCGCGCCGCGGGAGGTGACGACGCGTGAGCACCGGCACGATCGGCAAGCGCGGCGCGGCGCGCCGGCCGCAGGCGAACAGCCTGACCTCGGGACAGCTCCCGCGGTTCTTCGAGCTGTACGCGCTGGCGGGGTCGCTCTTCGTCGCCGCCGGCCTCCTCGCGATCATGGGCTTCAACGTCGTCGGCTGGCTCGTGGCGTCGGCGATCCTGTATCTGGTGTCGCTCGGCGCCTTCTCGTCGATCGTCGAGAACCGCCGCAGGGCGACCGACCGCGTCGTCCGCGGCCTCGTCATCGTCGCGTTCCTGCTGGCCGTGATCCCGCTCGTCTCAACGCTCTGGGAGGTCGTGTCGCGCGGCATCCCGGCGCTGGACTGGGACTTCATCTCGACCTCGAGCGGCGCGACGTTCGACCCGAGCACCCTCAAGGTGACCGTGCGGTACGGCGCGCTGCAGTCGATCGTCGGCACGCTCATCATCACGGGCATCGCCGCCGTCATCTCGATCCCGATCGGCATCCTGACCGCCGTCTACCTCGTCGAGTACGCCCGCCCCGGCAACTGGATGGCGCGCACGGTCACCTTCCTCGTCGACGTCATGACCGGTATCCCGTCGATCGTCGCCGGTCTGTTCGCGTTCTCGCTGTTCAGCATCCTCGTGGGACCGAAGGCATTCAGCGGCTTCTCGGCATCGGTCGCCCTGTCAGTGCTGATGATCCCGATCGTCGTGCGCTCGAGCGAGGAGATGCTGAAACTCGTGCCGCAGGAGCTGCGCGAGGCCTCCTACGCGCTCGGGGTCTCACGGTTCTCGACGATCACGAAGGTCGTGCTGCGGACCGCGGTCGCCGGCCTCGTCACGGGCGTCATGCTGGCCATCGCCCGCGTCATCGGCGAGACGGCCCCGATCTTCATCGCCGCGAGCTTCTCGAACAACTTCAACGCCGATCCGTTCCACGATCCGATGAACACGCTCGCGGTGCAGATCTACGCGGCGTTCAAGTTCCCGGGTCAGGATGTGGCGCAGTCGTTCCAGTCGGCCTGGGGCGCCGCGGTGCTCCTCGTGATCCTCGTCGTCATCCTCAATCTCATCGCTCGCCTGGTCGCGCGCTTCTTCGCGCCCCGGGGCCTGCGGTAACCCCCACGAAAGACGGAATGCCAGTGTCCAAGCGCATCGAGGTCAACGACCTGAACGTCTACTACGGCGACTTCCTCGCCGTGGAGGGCGTCTCCATGACGATCGAGCCGCGCACCGTGACGGCCTTCATCGGTCCGTCCGGGTGCGGCAAGTCGACGTTCCTGCGCACGCTCAACCGCATGCACGAGGTGATCCCCGGCGCGCACGTGCGGGGCGAGGTGCTCATCGACGGCAACGACCTCTACGGCCCGGGGGTCGACCCGGTGCTCGTGCGACGCCAGGTCGGCATGGTGTTCCAGCGGCCGAACCCGTTCCCGACGATGTCGATCGCCGACAACGTGCTCGCCGGCGTGCGCTTGAACAATCGCCGGATGCCGAAGAGCGACGCCGACGACCTGGTCGAGACCTCGCTGCAGGGCGCCAATCTCTGGAACGAGGTGAAGGACCGCCTGCACCTGCCCGGCTCGAGCCTCTCGGGCGGTCAGCAGCAGCGGCTCTGCATCGCGCGCGCGATCGCCGTGTCGCCCGACGTGCTCCTCATGGACGAGCCGTGCTCGGCCCTCGACCCGATCTCGACGCTGGCGATCGAGGACCTCATCGAGGAGCTCAAGCAGGAGTACACGATCGTGATCGTGACCCACAACATGCAGCAGGCGACCCGGGTGAGCGACAAGACGGCGTTCTTCAACATCGCGGGCACCGGCAAACCGGGCAAGCTCATCGAGTACGACACGACGTCGACGATCTTCACCAACCCGAACGTGCAGGCGACCGAGGACTACGTCTCGGGCAAGTTCGGGTAGCGCGCGCCTCGCTCAGAGGATGGATGGTGCCGGGCCGCGGAACGCCTCTCGGCGCAAGGCCGCTCGAAGCGGCGGAAATTGGAGCCCGGGGTTACCGCGGCCCAGCGCGTTCCACCCTAGAACACGTTGCGCCGCGTGGGCGTCGCTCCGCTGCGCGCGAACTACTCGAGGGAGTCGTCGCGCGCGAGGCGGGCGCAGGCGCTGAGCTCCTCGCCCGTCGTGGTGAGCCGCAGGGCACGCGTCGTCAGCTCGCGGGCGCGCTCCGGATCGGTCGCCTCCTGGTCGTCGGCGATGCTCGACGCCCCGGCCGCGGCGACCCGGCAGAACGCCGCCGCCCGATCGAGGGCGATCGCGAAGTCCCCCTCGAACAGCCCGCGCAGGATGCGATCCGCCAGCTCGTCGATCTCGCTCGGCCCGGCGGGGGTCGGCGCCCCCGCGACGACCGGGTCGATCGTGCGCAGCACCTCGACCCCGCGCTGGAACAGGATCGCCGCGGTCGCCGGGTCGTGATGGATCATGGCCCGCACGAGGTAGATCCGCCACAGCGCGCCGGGCAGGCTCGTCGGCGCCGACCGCGCCCACAGTTCCGCGAGCGCGTCGATGCCGTGCTCGTCGGTGTAACTGACGAGACGCTCCACGACCTCCGGATCCTCGCTGCGACGGGCGCGCGCGAGCAGGGCCCGGGCGCTCTCGTGCGCCGCACGCATGATCGCCGCGGGATCCTCCCCACCGGCGAACGCCTCGAACTCCCCGCCGCCGAAGTGGGCGGGCTTGTGGAAGTCGGCGGCCATCCCTCCACGGTACGCGCCGGTACGCTGGGGGGCTGACGGGCCTGTAGCTCAGTTGGTAGAGCATCGGACTTTTAATCCGCGGGTCGTGGGTTCGAGCCCCACCGGGCCCACCCTCTGCTTGCTCGCGAATGACCGATTTTGACCGCGTCCGCGCGTGGCAAGCCGCAAAAACTGGTCACTCGCGGGCGAGCACCCGTCAGATCCCCGCCGCGCCGAACAGCAGCCCGAGCAGATACGTCACGAGCGCGGCGCCGAAGCCGATCGCGAGCTGACGCAGCGCGCGCTTGAGCGGCGAGGCGCCCGACAGGATGCCGACGACGGCCCCGGTCGCGAGAAGCGCGACCCCGACGGCGGCGGCGGCGATCACGACGGCGGCGACGTCGCTCGCGCCGAGCAGGTAGGGCAGGACGGGGATGAGCGCACCCGACCCGAAGAACAGGAAGCTCGAGATGGCGGCACGCCACGGCGATCCGACCGCCTCGTTCTCGTCGACGCCGACGGCGGCCGCGTCGTCCTCGTCGAGGCGCAGCGTCGAGAGCACCTGCGCGGCGTGCGCCGTCGCCTCCGCCTCGCTCATGCCGCGGGCGCGGTAGACGAGGGCGAGTTCGTTCGCGTCGACGTCGAGGTGGGGCAGCGCCGCCTGCGACGCGGGATCGGGACGGGATGCCTCGAGCAGCTCCCGCTGCGACCGCACCGAGACGTACTCCCCCGCACCCATCGACAACGCGCCCGCGAGCAGCCCGGCGACGCCGGTGAACAGCACCGTCATCCGGTCGACGCCGGTCGCGCCGATGCCGAGCACGAGGGCGAGGTTGCTCACCAGGCCGTCGTTGGCGCCGAACACCGCCGCGCGGAAGGTGCCGGCGAGCTGGGTGCGGCCGCGCGCCGCGAGTCCGCGGAGCACCTCGCCGTGGATCCGCTCGTCGGCGGCCATGGTCTCGGTGGCATCCTCGTCACGCCCGTACGGCGAGCGCCCCTCGGCGCGCTGGGCGAGCACCAGCACGAACAGCGAGCCGAACCGCCGGGCCAGGAACACCAGCAGCCGGGTGCGGAGGTCGGTGCGCCGCGGCGACCCGGCCTGGTCGCCGAGCAGCGCGAGCCAGTGCGCCTCGTGCCGCCCCTCGGCATCGGCGAGTCCCTGCAGCACCGCACGCTCCTCGCCGCTGCTGCGGCCGGCGAGCTCACGATAGAGCTGAGCCTCGGCCCGCTCGTCGGCGAGGTACTGCCGCCACCTCCGGATGCGGCGGTCGCGATCCCCGGCCATCAGGCCTCCGCGCGGCGCAGCTCCCAGCCGCCCTCCCACGTCTCGCCTGGGGCGATCCAGACCAGGTCGGTGCCGGAGTTGAGCGCGTCCGGCGGGGCGGTCATCGGCTCCACCGCGACGGCGTCGATCGGCCCGTCGGGGCTCGCGTACTGATGCGTCGTGTAGACCTGCGCCCAGCCCCACGCGACGTCCTGGCGCAGGATCGTGCGGGCGCCATCCGGTGCCACGAGCGTCGCGCTCGTGCCCCGGCCGCCGTCGACGTCGGTGAGGGTCAGCTCGCCATACGCCGTGTCGAGGGCGAGGTCGCCGACGCGGGGGTCGCCGCGCAGATCGAACGCGGTGCCGTCGACCGGCGGCAGCCCGGTCGGATTGAGCCGGTCGTCGACCGCGAGATACCGCGCGGCCGGAACGGTGATCCGCAGGTCGGCGATCGGGGCGTCCCCGACGCGGAGGAAGGGGTGGGTGCCGGTGGCATAGGGGGCGGGGTCGGCGGAGTGGTTGACGGCGCCGTGCGTGACCTCGAGACCGTCGTCGAGCAGCCGGTAGCGCACCCAGGTCTCGAGCACGAACGGCCAGCCGTGCTGCGGATAGATCGTCGCGGCGAGCGTCACCTGATCGTCGGCGCGATCGCGGACCTCGTACTCCGTGAACTGGAGAAGCCCGTGCAAGGCGTTGCCGCGATCCACCTCGGTGATGTCGAGCTGCTGCGGGCGCCCGTTCCACGTCCAGCGGGCATCGCGCACCCGATTCGGCCACGGCGAGAGCACGATGCCGTTGCTGCTCGCCGGAGGCCGGTCGTCGGGGGTCGGCTGCGTGAGATCGGCTCCGCCGACCGTCAGGGAGCGCAGCGCGGCCGCGACCGTGCCGATGCGCGCCTCCGCGGCGCCGCGACGCAGGAACAGGGGTTCACCGACGGGCTGAATCACCTTCGGATCCTACGCGGCGCGCCGTCGGGTGCTCCTGCTACCGTCGTCGCCATGCGCAGGTCGGGCGTGCTCGCCATCGCGGCGTTCGCGGGCGTGCTCGCCCTCACGGCGTGCGCGCCGGCGCACCCCGCGCACTCCTCCGGCGCGAAGCCGGTGAAGAGCCGGCACGCGACGCCGAGCGCGACGCCCACCCCGACCGAGTCGCCGCTGCCGTCCGACGTGCTGTTCCAGATCACGGCGGTCGCGACCGCCCCGGATGGGAGCGCCGCAACGTTCATCGAGACCGTGAAGGCACCCGTCGAGCGCACCGAGCATCAGAGCGGCGACGAGACGACGCTCGACCAGCAGTGCGAGGGCTGGCGCCAGGCGTTCCCGACCATCCAGTACCTCGAGGCGACCGTCACGTCGACGCTCAAGCCGGGCGACACGTGGAGCGACGATGACGGCCGCATCGCGATCGACATGGCCGGCTACCCGATCTGGAACGGTGACCAGGAGCCGTATCAGCAGCTGTGCGCGACCGCGCTGGCCGTCATCCCCGGCACGGCGCACGCCGTCTCGCCGGTGGCCGGCGGCAAGCCGGATGCGATCGGCGGCTGGGCGGTGTTCCGCTACGGGTTCAGCGCGGTCGGCGCCGATGGCGCAGCGGCGTCCGACGGCGTCTCGTTCACCCGCTGCCACCTGCAGCTCGGCGATGCGGCGACGTCGAGCATCTTCGCGAGCACCTGGGCCGCGCATCCCGAGACCGACGGCGGGGCGGCCTGCAAGTTCGGCGGCACCAGTTAGTCGGACCGCGCGTCGCTCACGCCGCGCGGATGCCCCACGACGCCGACCACTCGGCTCCCGGCGCGAGGTGCGCGAGCCCGAGACGTGAGTTGAGGGCGTCCGGCGGGGCCGTCATCGGCTCCAGCGCGACCGCGAGTCCCGTGCCGTCCGGGCGCGGGTGGTCGCGGGGCGTGTAGACCTGCAGCCATCCGAACGCCGGATCGGCCCAGAGCACGGTGCGGCCGCCATCCGGAGCCCGCAGCTCGGCGATCGGACCGGTCGCGTCGCCGTTCGCGAGACCGGTGTACGCGGTGTTGGCGTCGATGCCGGCGAGCGCGGTGGGCCGGTGCAGGTCGTGCTCCGCGTCGATCGGGTGGATGCCGAGGGCATTCAGCCGTTCGTCCTTGTCGAGCCACGCCGTGGCGGCCACCGCGAGCTCGAGCTGTTCGACCGGGTGCGCGCCGCTGCGGAGGTAGGGGTGCGCCCCCACCGCCCACGGCGCCGACGCATCGGAGCCGTTGACCGCCCGGTGCGTCACCGTGACGCCGTCGTCGTCGAGCCGGTACGTCACGCGCGTCTCGAGCGTGAACGGCCAGCCCGGCTGGGGCACGATGAGGGCGCCGAGCTCGAGGGTCGACGCCGTGCGCTCCACGACGCGGTACGCGGTGTTGCGCAGCAGACCGTGCGAGGCGTTCCCGTATGCCGGCTCGGTGATCGCGAGCTGCTGCACCACGCCGTCGTGCGTCCAGCGTCCGTCGCGCACCCGGTTCGGCCACGGCGCGAGCACGAGGCCGTTGCCCTGGGGAGCGATCGCGGTGGCCGGCACGGGCTCGGTGAGCTCGCGACCGTCGACCGTCAGCGAGCACAGCGCCGCGCCCAGCGGCGACACCTGCGCCCGCGCCGCGCCGTGCTCGAGCGCGATCCGCGGGATCGCGGGTGCGGTCATGCGGCGGCGAGCCGGCGCTCGGCCGACAGGACGACGTTCTGCAGCAGCATGGCCCGCGTCATCGGCCCGACGCCGCCGGGGTTCGGCGAGAGCCAGCCTGCGACCTCGGCGACATCCGGATGGATGTCGCCCGCCAGCTTCGCCTTGCCGCTCGCGGTGGTGCCGACGCGGGTCACGCCCACGTCGAGCACGGCCGCGCCCGGTTTGACCCAGTCGGGCTGCACGAGGTGCGGCACGCCCACAGCCGCCACGACGATGTCGGCCCGGCGCACCTCGGCGGCCAGGTCGACCGTGCGCGAGTGCGCGAGGGTGACGGTGGCGTCGACGCCCTTGCGCGTCAGGAGCAGACCCATCGGCCGGCCGACGGTGAGGCCGCGGCCGATGACGACGGCATGCCGGCCGGCGATCGGCACGTCGTGCCGGCGCAGCAGCTCGATGATGCCGTTCGGCGTGCAGGGCAGCGGTGTGCGCAGCTCGCCGTCGACGCCGAGCACGAGCTCGCCCAGGTTGAGCGGGTGCAGCCCGTCGACGTCCTTGGCGGGATCCACCGCGACGAGGGCGGCGTGCTCGTCCATGCCACGCGGCAGCGGCAGCTGCACGAGGTAGCCGGTGACCGCCGGATCCGCGTTGAGCTTGGCGATCTCGGCGTGCACCTGGGCCTCGGTGGCGTCGGCGGGGAGGTCGACGCGGATCGACTCGATGCCCACCTCGGCGGAGTCGCGGTGCTTGCCGCCGACGTAGGAGAGCGATCCGGGGTCGTCGCCGACGAGGAGGGTGCCGAGACCGGGCACGATCCCCCGCTCGCGGAGGGCGGCGATCCGGACCTTCAGCTCCTCCTTGATCGCCGACGCCGTCGCGATCCCGTCGAGCCGGATGGCGGGGGTCATCGCCACGTCCCCGGGGACTCGAGGCCCTCGTAGAGCGGGAAGCGGTCGGCGAGGGCGCGCACCCGCTCGCGCAGGGCCGGGATGTCGGGTTCGGAGGGGTGCAGCGCCGTGCCGATGATGTCGGCGACCTCGCGGAACTCGTCGTCGCCGAACCCGCGGGTGGCGAGCGCGGGCGTGCCGATGCGCACACCCGACGTGACCATCGGGGGGCGCGGGTCGAAGGGGACCGCGTTGCGATTGACGGTGATCCCGACCTCGTGCAGCAGGTCCTCGGCCTGCTTGCCGTCCAGCGGCGAGGTGCGCAGGTCGGCGAGCACGAGGTGCACGTCGGTGCCGCCGGTCAGCACGTCGAGGCCGCCCGCCCTCGCCTCGTCGGTGGTCAGGCGCTCGGCGAGCAGCTGCGCGCCCGAGACGGTGCGCCGCTGCCGGTCGGCGAACTCGGCGTCCGCCGCGAGCTTGAACGCCACGGCCTTCGCCGCGATCACGTGCATGAGCGGTCCGCCCTGCTGGCCCGGGAAGACGTTGGAGTTGAGCTTCTTGGCGATGTCCGCCTCGTTGCTCAGGATGAAGCCGGAGCGCGGCCCGCCGATCGTCTTGTGCACGGTCGACGAGGTCACGTGCGCGTGCGGCACGGGGCTCGGGTGCAGCCCCGCGGCCACCAGCCCCGCGAAGTGCGCCATGTCGACCCAGAGGGTCGCGCCCACCTCGTCGGCGATCGCCCGGAAGGCCGCGAAGTCGAGCTCGCGCGGGTAGGCCGACCAGCCGGCGATGATCACCTTCGGCTTCACCTCGAGGGCGGCATCCCGCACCGCGTCCATGTCGATGCGCATCGTCTCGGGGTTCACGCCGTAGGCGTGGGCCTCGTAGAGCTTGCCCGAGAAGTTGAGCCGCATGCCGTGCGTGAGGTGGCCGCCGTGCGCGAGCTCGAGTCCCAGGATGCGGTCGCCGGGCTCCGCGATCGCCGACAGCACCGCGGCGTTCGCGCTCGCACCCGAGTGCGGCTGCACGTTGGCGTAGGCCGCCCCGAACAGGCTCTTGGCACGCTCGATCGCGAGGTTCTCGACGATGTCGACGTACTCGCAGCCGCCGTAGTAGCGGCGGCCGGGGTACCCCTCCGCGTACTTGTTCGTGAGCACGGAGCTGGCGGCCTCGAGCACGGCGCGCGGCACGAAGTTTTCGCTCGCGATCATCTCGAGCGTCGAGCGCTGGCGGCCGAGTTCCAGCTCGAGCGCCTCCGCGACCTCGGGATCGACCTCCGCGAGCGGAGCCAGGAACGAACGGGACGATGACATGTCGGGCTCCTCACGGTCGGATGTCGGCGGCCCAGGCGTACGGCCGCGTTCCGTGTGAGCCGCTCCCCGGTGGTGATCCACCCGAACGCCAGTCGCGACCCTGCTCAGTGTACTGAACCGCGCCGCTGCCTCACGAGGGCCAGCGCGGTGAAGGCGAGGGCCAGCAGGACGAGCACCGACTGCTCCGCGATCGCGACCGGTCCCGCGGGGATCGCGTTGCGCATCCCGACCCAGACGTAGGTCAGCACCGCCCCTGCGGCGAGACCGACCGGCGCCGGACGCAGCGCGCCGATGAGCACGGCGAGCGCCGCGAGTGCGAGGAGGGTGACGCCGACCGCGAGCCACGGGTCGCCGATCCCGCGCGCCAGCTGCGCCGCGCTCAGCAGCACGGCCGAGAGCACGATGCCCAGCACGACGCGACCGGAGTCGCGGGCCGCACCGGGCTCGGGCAGCAGCACCGCGACGACGACGAGCACCACCACCGCGACGACGGAGCCGAGCAGCCGGAGCGGGTCGGGGTCGTAGCCGCGCACCCCGGGCACGGACGCGAAGAACACGGCGACAGCGGCGAGCGCGGTCAGCACCGGGAACAGGACGAGCCCGAAGCGGCCGAACCAGGCGCGTTGCGGCCCGCCGTCCGCCGGTGTCGCGATCGCCTCCGCGAGCGCGATCGGGGTCGCGACGCTCCACACCATTTGCAGCATGAGCACGAACACGAGCCACGGACCGGAGGTGCCGAGCAGCGGGATGAAGCCCTGCTCGAGCAGGTGCGCGCCGAGGTAGTGCGGGTCGAACAGCGACTGCGTGACCAGGCCCTCCTCGATCACGCCCCAGGCGAGGCCGAGCAGCAGGATCGTCGGCCAGCCGCGCCCCAGCCGCCGCGTGACCTCGCGGATCGTGATCGCGGCCGACCCGTAGAACAGCGTGTAGAGCAGCACCTCGACGACCTGCTCGACGACCGGCGCGGGAGCGCCGCTCAGGTACTGGTCACCGAGCAGGAACTCGGCGATGAGACCGGCGGGGAGGGCGAGGGTGATCCAGCGCAGCAGTTTGATCGGCATGCTCCGAGCCTCATCCGCGACGACTCCGGATGCCTCGGCCGCCCGTCACGCCTCTCCCGTGACATTCGTCACGGCCCCCCGCTCGGCGAGGAACGCGTCGAGCTCGGCCCGGGTCGGGGCGCCGGCCGGACCGCGCCGGGTCACGGCGATCGCGGCGGCCGCGTTCGCCCGGCGTGCCGCGTCGACGGCATCGAGCCCCGCGCCGAGCCCGGCGAGGAACACCCCGACGTGCACATCGCCGGCGCCGTTGGTGTCGACCGCATCGACCGCGAATCCCGGCACGGTGACGCCGTCGACCGTGCAGCCGCCGGCGCCGCGCCGGATCAGCACGCGGAACCCGCCCGCCGGGATCGCGTCGGCTTCGGCCGTGTTGGCGCTCCACCAATCCGCGCGTGCCACGACGGGTGCCAACACCTCGCGGGGCAGCGTCGACGCGAGCGGGCCCGGGTCGACGAGCACGACCACCTCGCGCGGCACCGACCCGATCCAGGCGGCGATCTCCGGCCCGCTCGGCTCGCGCGCGAGGGCGTACCCGGAGACGTGCAGCAGGTCGCCGGCGCCGAGTACGAGGCCGTGCGGATCGCCGAGCGCCTCGGCGCCGACCGTCGTGAGGAAGCTGCGCTCGCCGCCCGGTTCGACGATCGCGACGTCCCACCCGGTATCGCGATCCCGGATCGGATCGGCGAGCACGGCGATCCCCTCGGCCCCGAGCGCCGAGCGCACGAGGTCGCCGAACGGGCCGGTGCCGTGGCCGCCGGCGTACGCCGCGGCGGCCCCCTGCCGCCGGGCCGCGACGAGGGTCGTCGCGCTGCCGCCGACCGCGGTCCGCGACGAGGTCGCCGTGACATCCGCCCCCGAGCGCGGCAGCTCGGGCAGCTCGAGCAGCAGATCGACCACGGCGTTGCCGACGCTGACGACGCGCGTCACGCGGCCGCCCGGAGCGCCAGCAGCCCGCCGACGAGCGGCTCGAGGTCGAGCTCGTTCACCGTGGTGACGGTCTGCACGGCGCCCGCCGGCCACGCCGAGCCGGTCGCACCGGCGATCGCGCCCGCCATCGCCCCGATCGTGTCGGTGTCGCCGCCGTGGTTGGCCGCCGCCAGGCAGGCCGTCCAGCCGTCACCGCCGGCGAGCGCCAGGATGCCGAACGCGGCCGGCACCGACTCCTGCGTCGCAAGGCTCGTGCCGACCAGCGCGATCAGCCGCTCGGCCCCGTCGGGATGCGCGGTGAGCGCGACCGCCCAGCCGATGCGGGCCGCCACCGAGGCGCCCGCGATCCAGTGCCCGCGCCGCTCGCCGAGCTCGGCGGCGGCGATCGCCACCTCGGTCGCGGCGGCGCGGTCGGCGCCGTCGATCCCCGCGCTCACCGCCGCCGCGACGGCGGCGGCTCCCGCGATCGCGATGCCCGTGTCGTGCGTCGGTCGGCACGCCTCGGCGACCAGGTCGACGAGCGCCGCGAGGTCGCGCGATCCGGTCGCGATGCCGACCGGCGCGATGCGCATCGCGGCGCCGTTCGTCGTGCCGGTGCGGCCCGCGTCGGCCGGGTCGGCACCCGCGCGGATCGCCGCGATCGCCGCCCGCGTCGACGGGCCGAGCAGATCGAGCGAGCCGCGGGCCCGCATCCGGTCCTCCCATGCGGCCAGCCGGTCGGCCCACTCCCGGGCCGGCACGCGTCCGCCCGTCTCCAGCAGCAGCCGGCCGAGCAGGAGCGCCTGCTCGGTGTCGTCGGTCACCGAGCCCGCCGGCAGCCCGGCCGCGATCGGATGATCGTGCACCGCCGCCCGGAAACCCTCGATCGCGCCGTACCGCTCCACGATCGCGTCCGGCGACAGCAGCTGGGTCGGCATCCCGAGCGCGTCGCCGATCGCCAGGCCCTGCAGGGCGGCGAGGGCCCGCGCGCTCCCGGTCACTTCCCCGCCAGCACCTCGTCGACGCTCGTGATCTCGATGAGCGGGCCGTACAGCGCCATCGCGTCGAGGGCGCGCTGGTGGTCGGCCGGGCTGATCCCGGCGCACGCGTCCGCGACGACGCGCACGTGCACGCCGGCATCCGCGGCCGCGAGCGCCGTCGAGATCACGCAGCAGTCGGTCGAGACCCCCGTGAGCACCATCTCGGTCGAGCCGCCCATCGCGGCCTCGAATGCGGCGTCCCACTTGCCGAAGGTCGGCCGCGTCTCGAGGTGCGGCGCGAGGTCGCGGAACGGCTCGCTCAGCGCGTAGAGCGGGTCGTCGTCGGGCACGAGCGCGAACGCCCACTGCTCGTAGTACGGCACCCACGCCCCGCGCGGCCGCTCGGGAGCGACGAATCGCGTGAAGATCGCGTCGCCGCCGAACGCGGGCAGCAGCCGCTGGATGCCGGCGGACGCGGTCGCGTAGTCCGGCGCCCCCCACGGGCTCGGGGGCTCGAAGATCGCCTGCATGTCGATCGCGACGAGGACGGGCTTCGCTTCAGAGCGACGGTCATTTCTGACCGTCGCCGCGGCCCCAGTCCCGGAGGCCGTCTCGGCCTCCGGTTCGCTGGCGGCCATGTCAGCTCTCCGCGGCGGTCGCGGCCTCCTGCCGGCGGATGCGCGCCCGGCCGAAGATCAGCGTGCCGACGAAGCCGATCACGAGCGCGAACAGCACGCCCAGGTTGGCGTAGGCCCACGCGCCGTCCTTGCCGCCGATGATCCCGAGGAAGTAGCCCTGCCAGGTCAGCCACGACACGGAGGCGGTCGCCACGACGAAGCCCCAGCCGACCGCGGTGCCGACGAGGATCAGGATGACCGCGGTCCCGTTCACGCTGCCGTAGCGGCCGCGCGAGGTGTAGAGCTCCTTGTCGGCGTAGTCGCGCCTGCGCAGCAGGATGTCGGCGAGGAAGATGCCGCCCCACGCCGCGATCGGCACGCCGAGCGTGATGAGGAAGCCCTGGAACGGGCCGACGAAGTCCTTGGCCGCGAAGATGACGATGGCGGCGCCCGCGATCATGATGATGCCGTCGATGCCCGCCGCCATCGGCCGAGGCAGGCGGAGGCCGGCGCTCAGCAGCGCGAGGCCCGACGAGTAGATGTCGAGGATCGCCCCCCCGATGAGCCCGAGGATCGCGACGATCGCGAACGGCACGAGGAACCACACCGGCAGGATCGAGGTGAGCGCGCCGATCGGGTCGCCCGCGATGGCGTCGCTCAGCTTCTTGGACGACCCCGCGAGCAGCACGCCGAAGACCACCAGGATCGCCGGCGCGATCGCCGCTCCGAACGTCGTCCAGCCGACGACGCCGCCCGAACGCGCCGAGCGCGGCAGGTAGCGCGAGTAGTCGGCGGCGGCGTTGATCCAGCCGAGCCCGAATCCGGTCATCATGAGCACGAACGCGCCGATCACCGGGCCGATGGCGCCGGCCGGCAGGGACGACACCGCGGCCCAGTCGATCTTCGGGATGACGAGGATGAGGTAGATCACCGTGACGATGCCCGTCACGATCGTGATGATCACCTGCAGCCTGATGATCAGGTTGAAGCCGTAGATGCCCGCGATCACGATGATCGCGGCGATGACGAGCAGCGCGACGACCTTGATGACGACGCTGTCCTTGGGGCCGCCGAGCTCACCGATCACCGTCGAGGTGGCGAGCACCGAGAGCACGCACAGCACCGTCTCCCACCCGACCGTGAGCAGCCAGGAGATGATCGACGGCAGCCGGTTGCCGTTCACGCCGAAGGCGGCGCGGCTGAGCACCATCGTGGGCGCCGATCCGCGCTTGCCCGCGAGCGAGATGAAGCCGCAGAACAGGAACGAGATCGCCAGGCCGACGACGCTCACGATGCTGGCCTGCCAGAAGTTCACCCCGAAGCCGAGCACGAACGAGCCGTAGCTGATCGCCAACACCGAGACGTTGGCCGCGAACCACGGCCAGAACAGCCCGGAGGGACGACCCTTCCGCTCGCTCTCGGCGATCGTCTCGAGGCCGGTGAGTTCCACGCCCCCGCGGGTGCTGGAAGTTTCCTGGGTCGTCGTCATGGCCCCGGAGTCTAGCGATCAGCCGGGATGCCGCGCGATGCGCACCCGGTCGGTCGCCACGAGGAACGCGAGCCCCGCGACGAGGAAGGCGACCTCGGCGAACGGCAGGATGCCGAGCCCGAACCCGTCGAGCAGCACGCCGCCGAGCAGCGCGCCGCCGCCGATCGACACGTTGAAGGCGATCGTGGTCCAGGCGGAGCCGATGTCGCGCAGCCGCTGCGACGTGCCGTGCATCATGCGCGCCTGCAGCAGCGCCGGGATGCCGCCGAACCCGATGCTCCACGCGATGAGCGCCGCGATGGTCGCCGGGTCGGAGACGCCGGCCAGGACGCCCGCGAGCGTCAGCGACGCGATGAGCAGGATGATCAGGCCGATGATCGTGCCCCGCGGGAAGCGGTCGCCGAGCGCGCCGGCGATGGCGAGGCCGAGCGCGCCGGCGACGCCGAACACGAGCAGGAGCGGGGCGACGGCACCCGTCCCCATCGCGGCCGCCTGGGCGATCCAGGGCGCGATGTAGGTGTAGAAGACGTTCTGCCCGGTGGCGATGAGCACGACCGTCACGCACACGATGACGATGACGATGATCGTGCGGTCGCGGTGCGGCGCCAGCTCGATGGGCCCCGTCACGGGGGAGCCGAGATGCGAGACCGGCGGCAGCAGGAACACGACCAGCAGCGCGAACGCGAGCACGGCGAGGCCGGTCACGAAGAACGCGAGCCGCCAGCCGAGCGCGTGCCCGAGGGCGGTGCCGACCGGCACGCCCAGCACGAAGGCCGCCGACGATCCGAAGCCGGTGACCGCGATCGCACGCGACAGCAGGTGACGCGGCACGAGGCGCGCGGCGTACGGGGCGGTCACCGCCCAGAACAGCCCGTGCGCCAATCCGCCCAGCACCCGCGCCGCCAGCAGGAACTCGTAGCTCGGGGCGACCGCGCACAGCACGTTGACGACGAAGAAGACGCCCAGCGTCACGACCATGAGCCACTTGCGCGAGAAGCGCTGAGTCAGTGCCGTGAGCGGCGCCGTCGTCACGACCACGGTGCCCGCGAAGACCGTGACCAGGAGGCCGACCTGCGACTCCGACACCCGCAGCCCGTGGGCGATGTCGGGCAGGAGGCCGGTGGGCAGGAACTCGCTGGTGTTGTTGACGAAGATCGCGCCCGCGATCAGGAGGAGCCGGAAGAGCGGGAAGGGGGCGGTCCGCTCGGTCATCTCGCGTGCAGCCTATGACCTTCCCGGCCGCCGATTCTCGGGCTAGAGGACGCTGCGGCGCAGGGTCTCCTCGATCCAGTCGATGAGGCGGGTTCTGTCCCATCCCGCGCGGAGGACGAGCTCGCGGTAGACACCAGGAGCCGCCAGCGCTCGGTACACGGCCTGCGCCTCCGGCAGGGGCACCCGCAGGGCGGGCCGCAGCGAGCGCATGAAGCCGTTCATGATCCGGTCGCGGCCCGCGAGCTTCGCACGGAGCAGCTCCTGCGTCTCGGGGCTCTCGTCGGCCGCGGTCTCCAGGATCAGCACCACGTCGAAATCGGCGGTGTACAGGTCGACGAGCCACTCGACCGCACCGCGGAGGCGAGACGTCTCGTCGGGCCGCTCCAGCACCTCCGCGGCCCGCCCGCGAGCATCGGCGCGGGTCAGCCACGCCTCGCAGATCTCGGAGAGGATCTCGCGCTTGGAGCCGTACGCCGCATAGACCGTGCGCACGGCGACTCCCGCCTCCTGCGCGATCCGGTCGATGCTCGTCGTCGCGTAACCGGAACTGGCGAACAGCGCTCTCGCCGTCTCGGCGATGCGTTCCCGTGTGGCGGCGGCCTGCTGCGCGCGCCAGCTGGTCTTGACATCGGAGCCCACGGCGCGACACTATCAATGCGTTGAATGCAGTATCAGTGCAGTGAATGCATGGGAGATGCAAGATGGACGCAGGAGAGGATGTCCCGGAGGCGGTGCGCCTCGTCGAACGAGTGCTGGTGGAGGCGTTCGCCGGCGGTCGCACGGAGGTGATCGCGGAGCTGAGCTCGCCCGACCTCGTCGAGCACCAGTTCGGCATGCAGGCCGTCGGCGCGGAGGCGGTGGCACGGGCCCGGTTGGCCGCGAGGCAGGTGCACGAGATGGCCCCGGACGTGACCTACACGATCGAGGATTGGGCCCAGCACGACGACGTGACCTGGGTGCGCGCGATCGGGCGCGGAACCCAGACGGGGCCGCTGCTGGGTCCGCCGAGCGGCCGCCCGTTCGAGATCACGGTGATCGATGTGGTGCGGGTGCGCGACGGCCTCATCGCAGAGCACTGGGGCGTGCCCGATCGGTTCGCGCTGCTCTCCCAGACCGGCGCGCTGGAGCGGCTGACGACCGGATGAGAGCCTGCGGCGACTCCGGCATCCGGGCCGCCGATACGCTGGGCGCGTGGACGCGGCGACGCACTGGATCCTGACCCTGGTCTGTCCCGACCGACCCGGGATCGTGCACGCCATCAGCGGCGCCGTCGTCGAGGCCGGCGGCAACATCACCGAGTCGCAGCAGTACTCCAGCCACGACAGCGGCACCTTCTTCATGCGTCTGCAGGTCGAGTCGGCCGCGGACCGCGACGCGTTCGCCGCGGCGCTCGCCCCGATCGCCGAGCGGTACCGGATGACGTGGCAGCTCGACGTCGTCGGTCGCCCCGTGAAGACCCTCGTGCTCGCCTCGACCGCTGCGCACGCGCTGAACGACCTGCTGTTCCGCCAGCGCGCCGGCCAGCTCCCGATCGAGATCGCCCGGGTGCTCGCGAACCACGCCGACCTGGAGAGCCTCGCCGACTTCTCCGGCGTGCCGTTCGAATGGCAGACCGTGAGCGATGCCGACGAGAAGGCGGCGTTCGAGCGGCGCGTGCTCCGGATCGTGGAGGGCGAGGGCATCGAGCTGGTCGTGCTGGCGCGCTACATGCAGATCCTGTCGCCGGAGCTGTGCGCCGCACTGGAGGGACGGATCATCAACATCCACCACTCGTTCCTGCCGGGGTTCAAGGGCGCCAACCCGTACCGGCAGGCGCACGCCCGCGGCGTCAAGCTCATCGGCGCGACCGCGCACTTCGTCACGACCGACCTCGACGAGGGGCCGATCATCGAGCAGAACGTCGAACGCGTCGACCACAGCCAGTCGCCCGAGCAGCTGCGCGCGATCGGGCAGGACATCGAGTCCCGCACCCTGACCCGCGCGGTCGGCTGGTTCGCCGAGCATCGCGTGCTGCTCGACGGGGCCAGGACGGTGATCTTCCGATGACGACGCTGCTGCGCGCGGCCGGGTTGATCGACGAGCGCGGGGAGAGAGCCGGCGCGGGGGGCGCGTGGGCGCTGATCGACGGCGACGTCATCCGGGCGACCGGCACGGGCGAGGCTCCGGATGCCGACGCGACCGTCGACCTCGGCGACGCGACGCTCGCGCCGGGGTTCGTCGACATCCACGTGCACGGCGGCGGCGGCCACTCGGTCGACGGCGGAGCCGCCGAGCTGGAGGGGGCGCTCGCCGCGCACCGTGCACACGGCACCACCCGGTCGATGGTGTCGTTCGTCTCCGCGCCGCTGGCCGAGCTGCGCGAGGGGATCGCCGAGGTCGCCGAGCTGACGACGCGCGATCCGCGGGTGCTCGGCTCGCATCTCGAGGGGCCGTTCCTCGCGCCCGCCCGCCGCGGCGCGCACGACGAGTCGTTCCTGCGGCATCCCGACCCCGAGTCGGTGGAGGGGCTCATCGAGGCCGCCGCCGGAACGCTGCGCCAGGTCACGCTCGCGCCGGAGCTGCCCGGCGGGCTCGAGGCGATCGCCCGGTTCGCCGACGCCGGCGTCGTGCCCGCGGTCGGCCACACCGAGGCCGACGAGCAGACGGCTCGCGCCGCCTTCGACGCGGGGGCACGAGTGCTCACGCACGCCTTCAACGCGATGCCGGGCATCGGCCATCGCGCGCCCGGTCCCGTGGTCGCCGCGATCGACGACGAGCGGATCACGCTCGAGCTCGTCCTCGACGGCCTGCACGTGCATCCGCACGTGGCCAAGCTGCTCTGGGATGCCGCGCCCGGCCGGGTCGCGCTCATCACCGACGCGATGTCGGCGGCCGCCGAGGCCGACGGCGACTACCGCCTCGGCACCCTGAACGTCACGGTGCGCGACGGCCTCGCGGTGCTCTCCGGCACCCAGACGATCGCGGGGTCGACCCTCACCCAGGACGTGGCGCTGCGCCAGGCGATCGCGATGGGCGCGATGCCGGCGGCGGCGATCGCCGCCCTCACGACGATCCCCTCGCGCGCCCTCGGGATCCCCGGTCTCGGGCTGCTCGAACCGGGCTACCCGGCCGACGTCGTCGCACTCGACGGGGCGTGGAACGTTACCGGCGTCTGGTCCCTCGGCGAGCGGGTCGAGTAGACGCTCCGCGGCCGAGTCGGTCGAGGAGGCGGAGGAGCGCGGCTCCCGCGTGCGCGGAGGCGCCGAACGTCGCGACGTCGGCGTAGCGGCGGTCGGCGGACGGGCACCCCATGTCGACGACGAGCACGTCGCGGCCGGATGCCCGAGCCGCGTCGATCACGTCGCGCGTCCACGCGCGGCGGTGGTTGTCGCGGCCGACGATGACGAGCTGCGCGGCGCCGGGTGACGGGAGGGCGTCGCCCTCGCGCACCCGCACGACCTCGACGCCCGCGGCGGCCGGGCCCCACGGCGACACGCCGACGGCGATGTTCGACCCGGTCTCGAGCTGCACGAGCAGACGCTCGGGGCGCACGGTGACGCCGGCGGCGATGTCGAACGCGCCGATCGTGCGGTCGACATCGAAGGCCGGAGCGGGAGACGGCACGACCGGCGGGAGGACGCCGAGCGGCGCCACGCGCCCGAGCGCCTCGGCGATCCGGGATGCCGCCACGCGCGCCGAGATCGCCGCCGCGAGCCCGTCGACCTGCTCTGCCGTGTTCGCCGTGCCGAGGCAGAGCAGGTCGGCGCCCGCGGCGAGCGCGCGCACCGCGGCGGTCGCCATCCCGATCCCGCCGCTCGCGCCGCGCATGTCGAGCGCGTCGGTCACGATCGCGCCCGTGAAGCCGAGGTCGCCGCGCAGCAGCTCGCCGAGGATCCGCGGCGAGAACGTCGCGACGTTGTCGCCGTCGAGCTGCGGCAGGAGGATGTGCGAGGTCATGACGCTGCGCGCGCCCGCGCCGACGGCCGCCGCGAACGGCAGAAGCTCGCGGGCGCGCAGGGCCTCGAGCGGCAGGTCGACGACCGGCATCGCCAGGTGCGAGTCGGACGCCGTGTCGCCGTGGCCGGGGAAGTGCTTCGCGCTCGCGGCGACACCCGTCGACTGCAGCCCCTCGATCCACGCGACCGTGTGCCGGGAGACGAGCCCGGGGTCGGCGCCGAAGCTGCGGGTGCCGATGACGGGATTGCGGTCATCGGAGTTGATGTCGGCATCCGGCGCGAAGTCGAGCGTGATGCCCGCGGCGGCGAGCTCCCGGCCGACCGTCTCGCCGACCCGGCGGGTGAGCTCGAGGTCGTCGATGCGACCCAGGATGGCGTTGCCCGGGTAGGGCGACCCGGTGCGCTGATGCAGGCGGGTGACGTCGCCGCCCTCCTCGTCGACCGCGATGACCGCGCGCGGGTTCGCCTCGCGGATCGCGTCGGTCAGCTCGCGTACCTGCGACGGCGCGGCGATGTTGGTCGCGAACAGGCAGACGCCGGCGAGACCGTCGGCGAGCCGCTCGCGCAGCCAGCCGGGGAGCGCCGTGCCCTCGAAACCCGGCAGCAGCACGCCGAGTGCGGCGGATCGCGTCATCTCAGTCCCAGCGCTGGAACGGCGGCTTGTGCTCGTAGGTGTACCGGTAGTACTCGGCCAGGCGCAGCTTCGACGCCGCCGCCTCGTCGAGGATCACGGTCGCGCTGCGGTGCCACTGCAGCACCGAGGCCGGCACCACGCTGGCGAACGGTCCCTCGACGGCCGCGGCCACGGCATCCGCCTTCGCCTCCCCCTGCGCGACCAGCAGCAGCTCGCGCGCCTCCAGGATCGTGCCGAGCCCCTGGGTCACGCAGTGCGTCGGCACCTCGTCGAGGGAGTCGAAGAAGCGCGCGTTGTCCTGCCGGGTGCGCGGCGCGAGCGTCTTGATGCGGGTGCGCGACTGGAACGACGACGTGGGCTCGTTGAAGCCGATGTGCCCGTTGGCACCGATGCCCAGGATCTGCACGTCGACGCCGCCGGCGTCGGCGATCGCGGCTTCGTACGCCGCGCACGCGGCCTCGATGTCGTCGGCGAGGCCGTCGGGCACGTGCACGCGGGCGGGGTCGAGACCGAGCGGCTCGGTCACCGTGGTGCGGATGACGCTCGCATAGCTCTGCGGATGCGACGTGGGCAAGCCCACGTACTCGTCGAGCGCGAAGCCGCTCACGCGTCCGACGTCGAGGCCGGCCTCGCGGCGGGCGGCGAGCTCCGCGTAGATCGCGAGCGGCGACGATCCCGTCGCGAGCCCGAGCACGGTCTCCGGATGCCGCGCGATGCGATGCGCGATCTTCGCGGCGGCGGCGCGACCGACCTCGGCGGCGGTGGGCAGGATGACGATCTCCACGAGGCGCCACCCTACCGAGGTGAACCGCCCGCGCACGGACGCCGTGATGTCCGAGAGGATTCGAAGGAGGACCCTCCTCTGCCGCACGCCGCCCACCGGTCGCTCCGAGACACCTCCAAGGTGCGATCCGGATGCTGGAGGCACGGGCGGCATCGCCGACCATCCCGTCCTCGTCAGGAGATCTCCGTGCCCCGCTCGTCGTTCGTCCGTTCACGTCCCGTGCTCCGGGGGGCCGGGCTCGGACTCGCGGGCCTCGGACTGGTGGGCGCGCTGGCCGGGTGCGCCGCCGGTGGGGCGGCCGCGGGTTCCGGATCGGGCGGCGGCCCCTACCAGGACGGCACCTACACCGCCGACGGCAGCTACCAGGCGCCGAGCGGCACCGAGACGATCACGGTGACCCTGACGCTCGCGAAGGACACGGTCACCGCGGTGCGGATCGGGCGGCACGCGACCGATCCGAACGCCATCCAGTACCAGGCCATGTTCGCCGAGGGCATCTCGGCGCTCGTCGTGGGCAAGGACATCGACTCCCTCGGCGTGTCTCGCGTCGCCGGATCCTCGCTCACGAGCGGCGGATTCCGCGCCGCCGTCGAGGCCATCAAGAAGCAGGCGGCGGGGTCCTGAGCGCGCTCGTCGATCCGCTTCCGTACGCCTGGTCGTTCGACGCGATCGGGGCGCCGTGGCGCATCGACACGGAACGGGAGCTGACGACGGCCGAGCGCGCGGTGGTCGCCGAGCGCATCGAGCGCTACGACCGCGACTGGTCGCGTTTCCGCGACGACTCGCTCGTGACGCGCATCGCGCGTGAGCCCGGCTCCTACGAGCTGCCCCCGGAGGCGGCGCCGCTGCTGGCCCTCTACCGCGAGCTGTACGAGGCGACCGGAGGGCGCGTCTCGCCGCTCGTCGGCCGCGCACTCGAGGCTCTCGGCTACGACGGGCAGTACCGGCTGACACCCGCGGCGGATCGCATGCCGGTTCCGGCATGGGATGCCGCGATCGCCTGGGACGGACGCCGCCTCGACGCCCCCGCGGGCGCGCTCCTCGACGTCGGCGCGGCCGGCAAGGGTCAGCTCGTCGACCTCGTGGGCGAGGCGCTCGACG
The DNA here is from genome assembly GCF_039531715.1 of Pseudolysinimonas kribbensis. Lineage (NCBI taxonomy): Bacteria > Bacillati > Actinomycetota > Actinomycetes > Micrococcales > Microbacteriaceae > Pseudolysinimonas > Pseudolysinimonas kribbensis. The sequence continues at coordinate 97,513 of NZ_BAAAQO010000001.1, forward strand.
ACCTCGGCCATGGGCGCTGGGTCGTGGATGCGAGCGGCGATCTGCGCCCCCGCGGCGTGCCGATGCGGGTCGCGCTCGAGCATCCCGCCGATCCGTCGAAGGCCATCGGCGTCGTCGAGACGACGGACCGGGCCATCGCGGCGAGCGCGACCACCCGCCGCGCATGGGGCGACGGCCTGCACCACGTGCTCGACGCGGTGACCGGCGAGCCGACGCGAGGCGTCGTCGCGACCTGGGCGATGGCGGGCTCCGCGATGGTCGCCGACGGCATCGCCACGTCCCTGTTCTTCGACGTCGATCCGAACCTGCTGCACCGCCACGGCGTGGAGTACGTGAGGATGTTCGCTGACGGGCGCGTGGAGCGCTCCCCCGACCTTCCCGGAGAGGTCTTCGCATGATCGCCTGGCTCGACCGCGTGCTCGGACGCGTCACCATGTACGGCCTCGTCATCATCTCGCTCAGCGTGCTGGGCGTCGCGGCGCTCGTACTGACCTTCGTGCCCGAGGCCGTGTCGTTCTCCCCCCTGGCGCTGCTGGCCAGCGCGACCGTGCTGCTGGTCGTCTCGTACCTGACGAACGGGATCGCGGGGCTGATCTTCCGCACCCGGCCGCAGCTGAGCTCCACGATCATCACGGCGCTCCTGCTGCTGTTCATCTTCACGCCGTCGATCGACGTGCTGCCGCTGCTCGGGCTCGCGCTGGCCGCGTTCGTGGCCGTGGCCACGAAGTACCTGCTCGCGTGGCGCGGGCGGCACATCTTCAACCCGGCGGCCGCGGCGGCCTTCATCGTCGGATTCCCGGGTCTGCCGTTCGGCTTCGCGACCTGGTGGGTGGCCACGCCGCCCCTCGTGCCGATCGCGGCGATCGGCGCCCTGCTCATCCTGTTCCGCACCCGCCGTCTGTGGCTCGGACTGGTCTTCGTCGGCACCGTCGTCGTCGTGTGGCAGGTGCGCGGGCTGCTGAGCGCCACCGGCCCGCTCGACGTGCTGAGCCTGTCGTTGCTGTCGCTGCCGACGGTGTTCTTCACCGGGTTCATGCTGAGCGAGCCGCTCACCCTGCCGCCGCGACGCTGGCAGCAGCTGGCCGAGGCGGCGCTCGTCGGCCTCATCTCGAGCGTGGGGTTCGCGCTCGGCCCGCTCTACAGCTCGCCGCAGCTCGCGCTGCTGATCGGCAACCTGCTCGCCTTCCTCGTCGGGCAGCGGCGCGGCATCCGGCTGCAGTTCGAGGGCCGGCGCCAGCTCACGCCGACCAGCTGGGACTTCGCCTTCCGGCCGGCCGCGCCCGTGCGCTTCCGCCCTGGTCAGTACATGGAGCTCACACTCCCGCACAGCGGCACCGACGCCCGCGGGTGGCGGCGGGTCTTCAGCATCGCCACCGCGCCCGCGACCGGCGGCGTGCGGTTCGGGGTGCGGCTGCCCGACAAGCCGTCGAGCTTCAAGACCGCGCTCATGGCGCTCGAACCGGGCACCCCGGTCACGGCGACCTCGGTCAGCGGCGACTTCACGCTGCCGGCCGACCCGGCGCAGAAGCTCCTGCTCGTCGCGGGCGGCATCGGCGTCACGCCGTTCGTCGGACAGCTGCAGCAAGCCGCCGGCGAGCCGCAGCCGCGGGATGTCGTGCTGGTCTACGCCGTCTCGTCGGCGACCGAGCTCGCGTACGCTGCCGAGCTCGAGGCCGCCGGCGTGCGCGTCGTCGTGGTCTGCCCCGATCGCCCGCTCGTGCTGCCGGAGCACTGGTCGTGGGTGCAGGGCGATGCGCTCAGCGCGGGCATCGTCCACGACAACGTGCCGGATGCCCGCGACCGCATCGCCTACGTCTCCGGTGCGCCGGCGGCGGTCTCCGCCCTCAAGCGCGCGCTGCGCGGCACGGGCGTGCGCCGGGTGCGCACCGACACCTTCATCGGCTACTGAGCGCGGCGTCGTCGCGACGTCCCCTCCCATCGCCCCGCGGCGTCCCGCGTCGCCCCGTCGCCACGCCTCGTCGCGGCCTCCGGTGCGACGTCCCTGCCCATGCGGGCTGGCGCCCCCGGCGTCGCCCGCGTCGCCCCGCCCGCCCCGCGTCGCCCCGCCCGCCCCGCCCGTCAAAGGTTCAGGATGACGCCGGCGCGGCGCGAGGTCCCGGGCCACGGCGCGCGACCGCATCCTGAACTTTCGACGAAGCGGGAGGCGACGAAGCCGGAGGCGACGAAGCGGGAGGTCGCGCCGCGGGTCAGCGGTGCGCGGCCGGATCAGTGGCCCTGGGTCACCACGAGGTGCGACGGCGTCATCGTCATCCGGTCGGAGATCACCCCGACGAGTCCGAGGTGCACGCCGAGCAGGGTCTGCGGCAGCTCGTCGCCCGGCAGCGGGGTGTCCGCGCCGAGCGTGAGGCCGAGTCCGCCCGGCAGCGTCGCGGTCGCCGAGTCGATGTAGGCCGAGACGTGTCCGCTCAGCACCATCTGCCGCGAGGTCGTCACGCCGCTGTCGCCGCCCGCGGTCTTGCGCACGTCGAGCACGAAGTCGTTGATCGTCACGCTCGACGCCTGCAGCCGGATGACGGTGGTACGCGACCCGTCCTTGAGCGGCACGGTCACGAGCGATACGACCGGGATGCTGCCGAACGAGATCGACGATCCCCCGAGCTGCGCCGCCGGCAGCGTGAACGTCATGCTGTCGTCGGGCGAGGCGACCAGCGGGACCGGCGGCAGACCGCCGGCATTGTCCTGCGGGTCGCTCGACGAACCGCCGCCGAGCAGCCCGCCGAGTCCCCCGCCGCCCGATCCCGTGCCGGTTCCGGTACCCCCACCGCTGGTGGGCGACGGCGACGGGCTCGGCGACGACGGCGTGCAGATGATGCCGAGCAGGCACCCCTCCGCCGCCCCCGGCGCGCGCGCCGCCCCGATCGAGGCGATCGAGGCCACGACGAGCAGCAGAGCCGCTGCCCGGTTGAATCGGCGCCGGCCGGTCAGGACCGGCCCGGCACGAAAGGGCGGGGTTCCCCCGGGGTCCTCTTGGACGAGGAGGCGCCGGCGCCACCGCGCCGCGCCGCGGCGCGGGCCTTGAGCGTGGCGTAGTCGACGGCCTCCGCATGTACGACGCCGGCGTGCCCGGCGCGATGCGCGGGTTCGGGATCGGGCGCAGCGGGGGGCTGCGTCGCGACGTTCTCCGCCGCCGCCACGCCCTCGGCGGAGTCCGCCGCGGACGAGACCCGGGCCCGCCACGCGACGACGATGACGCCGCCGACGGCTCCCAGCAGCATCCCGAGCAGGAATCCGCCGAGGTTGACCCCGACGAGCGAGTAGACAGCGAGCACGAGCGCGAAGATGCCGTAGAAGAGATGCTGCGCGGGCGTCACGATCGCCAGAACACCGAGCAGTACCAGGAGCGCCGGGATCACCGTCGCCTGGAACCCCTCGAAGCCCATCGAGATGTGGATGTTGCCGAGGTCGAGCTGGCCGGAGAAGAACATCTCGACGCCGGCGAGGGCGAGCAGGATGCCGCCGACGAGCGGGCGCTCCCGTCGCCAGACGCGGAATCCGGTCACGGTGTCGCCTCCGGCGCGGGTCATGCGGATCGCGGTCATGTCATCGTCCTCCCGATCGGCCGATGCCTAGAAGCACTCCTTGCCGTCGGTGGTCACCTGCATGTGCATCCCGTTCAGCGTGAACACGGCGGCCGTGGTCGACCACGAGATCTGCTGGAGGTCGGTGATATGCAGAGCGCTCGAGTCCTGGGCGAAGTCGCCGACGGCGCCCTTGGCCTTGGTCTGCACGGTCGAGGCGTCGACCCCGATGCGCACGTCGTCGAAGCTCGTGTTGCCCTTGAGGTCGGTCATGCCGATCTGCAGGTCGGTCGCCTCGGCGGGCGTTCCGCCGCCGCCGGCCGTGATGATCGCGCCGACCTTGCCGAGCGGGGTGTCGGCCACGACCGACTGGCACAGGTTCGTGAGCTTGGCCTGGCCGATGTTGGCGATCGCGACGGCGTGCTGCTTGCCCGCGGTGTCGGTCGCGACGCCCGCGTACTGCGAGAAGCTCGTGCCGTCGAGCTGCGACGCGGCGATCTTGAACTGGCTGCCGGAGATGGTCATCGACACCGGCACCGCGCCCTGCGCGACGCCGCCGATGACGAGGGTGGACACGATCGCGACGGGCACCGCGGCGAGCAGGATGCGGCCGGCGTACGAGCCCGTGACCTTCTTGAGCTTCATCGATCCTCTTCGATCTCAGCCCAGCCAGTTGTTCGGTTGTGACGTCCGGTTCCGAGCGTACCGGCTATTGACACCCTGTCAATAGGTGGGACAGTGGAGAGGTCATGGTGGAGGAACGACGCACCCGGCTGACCCCCGACGAGCGGCGGGCGCAGCTCGTCGCGCTCGGGGTCGCCGCCCTCGCGCACTCCCCGCTCGAGGACGTCACGATGGAGCTCCTCTCGGAGCAGGCCGGCGTCTCGCGGGCCCTGCTCTTCCACTACTTCGGCTCCAAGCAGGGCATGCACCACGCGATCGTGCTCACCGCGCGCGACAGCATGCTGCGCGCCACCGAGCCGCGGCCGGAGCTGGCGCCGCTGGATCGTCTGCGCGACACGTTGGATCGGGTGGTCGGGTTCGTGCGGGAGCACCCCGCGACCTTCTACTCGCTCGTGCGCGGCGCGGCGAGCGGCTCCCCCGAGGTGCGCGAGCTCGTCGAGGAGGCGCGCAACGCCCAGGCCGAGCGCGCCGTCTCGGTCTTCCTCGAGCTCGGCGAACCCGACAGCCGGCGGCTGCGGATCGCGCTGAGAGCCTGGGTCGCGATGGCCGAGCAGGAGATGGTGGATGCCGCCCTCGCCACCGACCTCCCCGCCGCGGAGATCGTGGGCCTGCTCATCGCGGCGGCCGAGGCGACCGCGGGGGCCGCGTCGCCGATCCGGCACTGACCGCGTCCTGATCGGGCGCTGATCGGGCCCTGATCGGGCCCTGATCGGGCATTCTGCGCTGTTCGCCGTAGGCGCACGGCGCGATCTTGGCACTCCCCCGTGCCGAGTGCTAACTTGTTTCAAAGTTGAGTCATACCGACTCATATCGTTGAGTCTCAGGAGGATTCGATGGCCATGTACTTCGACCCGTTCCAGGCGATCGACCGCGTCGCCGGCCAGCTGCTCGACCAGCGCCACGGCCCGCGGCTGATGCCGATGGACCTCTACCGCGACGGCGACCACTACGTGCTGAACGCCGACCTGCCGGGCGTCGACCCGGGCAGCGTCGACATCGACGTGGACGGTCAGCTGCTCACGATCCGCGCCGAGCGCACCCCCCGCAGCCAGGAGGGCGTGAAGTGGCTCGCCCGCGAGCGCAGCGGCGGCTCGTTCCTGCGGCAGTTCACGCTCGGCCAGGGCGTGGAGACGTCGAACATCTCGGCGTCCTACGAGAACGGCGTGCTGAGCGTCGTCATCCCCATCGCCGAGAAGGCCAAGCCGCGCAAGATCGAGGTCCAGACCTCGACCGCGCAGCTCGCCGACGGCGCGCCGGCCCCCGCGGTGGAGGAGACCCCCGCCGCCTGACCCGGCAGCGAGATCGCGCGAATGCCCCGTTGCAGCACGGCTGCACGGGGCATTCGCGTCACCTCAGCGGGTGCCGGTCGCGACTCGCGCTTCGCGGTCGTGGCGGCGACGGCGCGCGATCACGAACCACGTGATGAGCGCCAGCAGGGCGATCAGCCCGACGAGCAGGAGCCACCACCAGCTGCCTCCCGCGGCGGGAGCGGGCGGCGCGTCGTGCGCGACCGGCAGCACCCGGATGCCGACCTGCATGGTCACGTCGTGACCCTCGGCGTCGACTCCCGACACGATCAGCGTGTGCGCACCGGGCGCCATGCTGTACGGCAGGCGCACGAGCTGGGCGAGCGACCCGTCGTGATCGGTTCGCGTCGCGACGAGCTGCTGCAGGTGCGACATGCCCCACGTCACGACCTCGGAGTCGGGTGCCAGTCCGGACACGTCGATCTGCGTGCTGCCGCCGCGCACGATCTCGATCACGCCATCCGGCCCCGTCGGTGTCCGGTGGCCGTCCTGCCAACCCGAGACCGTCATGCGCAGGCCGTTGCCCGTCGTCAGCACCGTGCGGCCGGCGTGCGTGGAGATCCGCGAGGGGACCGGGTCGCCGCCGGACTGGACCGTGCCGGTGCCCGGGGTCGAGTGGTTCACGCCGCGCAGGCTCGCGGGGATGCCCGCTCCCCCGACCTGGCTGCTCTCGGTGGGCTCGTCGGCGGAGCTCACACGGGGTTCGGCCGGCGTCGGCACGGCTGCCGTCGTCGTCGGGGCGGCGGGGACGACGGGCGCGATGGCGCTGCCGGTCCGGGCGGCCGAGGCGTCGCGGTAACCGCCCCGCACGGCCGTGACCGTGACGGTCGCGCTCGCGCCGGCCGCCAGACCGGAGACCGTCACGCGGTCCCCGGAGCGCGTGACCGAACCGGCGGTCGTGGCGACCCGGTAGCCGCCCAGCGCCGAGTAGTCCGTGATCACGACGACGAATCCACCGTGCGCCGAGATCGCGGCGCCGAGCACCGGGGCGACGCCGAGGGCGATCGCGGTGCCGGCGACGTCCGAGGTCGCGTCGAGTGAGCCCGGCACCGTCGCCGTCAGGTGCACCGTGGTGCCGATACCCGCGCCGAGGCCCGTGACGGTCACCGTCGATCCGCTGAGCGTGGCGGTCCCCGCGTCGGCGGTCGCCGTGTAGCTCGCGGCCGGATCGGCCGTGAACGTGAAGGTGAAGCCGTCGAGAGTGCGGGTGACGGCCCCGATGCCGGGCGCCGTGCCGTTCGGGAACGAGGTGCCGCTCGCCGTCGAGGCCGCGACGGTGTGCCCTGCGGAGGTCGCCGACACGGTCGTCACCGACGTGACCGCCGCGCCGAGGCCGCTGACCGTGACGGTGTCGCCGGAGCGGACCACCGTTCCGCCGTCGGCCTGCACGAAGGAGTAGGTGAGGCCGGGGTCGTAGTCCTCGATCACGAAGCGGTATCCGCCCGCCAGCGGCGTAGCGGCCGAGAGTCCCGGCGCCGTCGTCGGCAGCAGCACGGTCGCACCGGTGGATGCCGTGGCGATCGACGCGCCGGGATCGGTCGCCGTGATGTCCAGGGTCACGGTCACGCCCGCGCCGACGCCCGAGACGACGCCGTGGCCCGTGCCGTCGATCACGACGACCCCCGTCGGCGACAGTCGCGTCTCGTAGACGAGCGCGGCGTCGTAGTTCGCGATCGTGAACGTGAAGCCGTCGGCCGTCGCCGTGACGTCGGCGAAGGCGGGCGCGACGCCCGCGGCGAGCGCGGTGCCCGTCACGGTGGAGACGCCGTCGGTGTAGCCGGCGTGCCGCACGGTCACGGTGACCGTGGCTGCGGCATCCGGTGCGAGTCCGGTGACCGTGATCACGCCCGCGTCGACGGAGGCGGACCCCGTGGTGCTCGCGACGGTGTAGACGCCGTCGGGGTCGAGACCGTCGACGGCCACGGTGAATCCGTCGGCCGTCCGGGACGGGGCGGCGAACAGCGGCGGGATGCCGCTGAGCAGCGCCGCGGCGCGCACGGTCGTGCTCGTCGTGACGTGACCCGGCTCGACCGAGGTGACGGTGACGTCCGCCGTCTCGCCCGGGGTGAGGCCCGTGACCGTCACGACGCCGCCGTCGAGCACGGCCGTGCCGGCGGAGCTCGTGACGGAGTAGACCGCCGACGAGTCGGGCAGGTCGACGTCGAAGACGAAGCCGTCCACGGTCGAGGTCGGGTCGGAGACGGAGGGCGCGGAGCCGGCGAGCAGGGCGGCACCGTGCTCGAGGGCCGACGCGATGCTCACGCCGGGGTCGGTCGCGGTCACGGTGACGTCGGATGCGGCGCCATCGGTGAGTCCGGTGACCGTCACGGTGGAGCCGGTGCGGGTGACCGCCGCGCCGTTCGTCGCGCTGACGGCGTAGTCGAGCGCGGCGTCGTAGTCGGAGATCTCGAAGCGGAACCCGGTGCCGGTGGAGACCAGCCCCGTGAGCACGGGCGCCGTGCCGACGGTCATCGCCACGCCGTCCTCCGCTGCGGTCGCATCGGTGGAACCGGTCCGCGAGACGACCACCGTGACGCGCGACCCGCCGCCCAGCGCGAGGCCGGACACCGTGACCACCGCGCCGTCGCGCGACACCGTCGCGCCGTGGGTCGCGCTGAACGCGTACGACGACGCGGCGTCGTAGTTCGCGATCGTGAACGCGAATCCGTCCGGCGCGGCCGTGAGGCCCGAGAAGGCCGGAGCGACGCCGTTCGCGAGCGCGGAGCCCGCGACGCTCGCCGACACGGTCGTGTACCCGGTGCGCGCGGCGACCAGCGTCACGGTCGAGGAGGCGGATGCCGCAAGGCCGGTGACCGTGATCGTCGGGCCGGAGCGGGTGACCGTGCCGGCGCTCGCCGAGACGGTGTAGGTCACGGCGGGGTCGTAGTTCGTGATCGCGACGTCGATGCCGTCGGCGGTCCGCGAGGGCGTGCCGAAGACGGGCGTGGCGCCCGGGGCCAGCGGCGTCACCGCGGTCGACGCGGCGCTGGCCGTACCGCTTCCGTTGCCGTTGGTCGCCGTGACCTGGAAGGTGTAGGCGGTCCCGTTGGTCAGCCCCGTGACCCGCAGGGTGGTGGCCGTGCCGGTGACCGCGCCGCACGCGGTGTACGCGCCGCCGCTCGAGCACAGCACCGTGTAGCCGCTGATCGCGCTCGCGCCGGTGCTCGTCGGAGCGGTCCACGCGATCGTCGCCGCACCATCCGCCGCCACCGCGGAGACGCCGGTCGGCGCGCCTGGTGTCATCGAGGGCGTCGCCGGCACGCGCGGGTCGGAGCGCTGGCTGTACATGCTGACCGAGTTGCGGGTCTGCAACGAGATCCAATACGTGGTCCCGTTGCCCAGGCCCGTGATCGTGCAGCTGAGCGCGGTCGTCGTGCAGGTGCCTGCGGTCGAGCCGCTCGACTGCGCCGAGAACGCGGTCGCGGTGTAGTCGCCGAGCACGCCGCCGTTGAGGCTCGGCGCCTGCCAGCTCACGATGACCTTGCCGTTGCCGCCGTTCACCACGATCCCCGTGGGATCGGGCGCCGACGGGTAGCCGTACGGGGTGCCGGCGACCGCGGCGGATGCCGCACCGGTGCCCGCGGTGCTCACCGCTCGCACGGCGACGCGGTACGCGGTGCCGTCGGTGAGGCCGGTGATCGCGATCGGGCTCGTCGTGCCCGCCGCCGCCCAGGTGGAGCCGCCATCCACCGAGTACTGGTAGCCGATGAGAGTTCCGTCGCCGATCGCGCCCGCGGTGAACGCCGCGGAGAGCGATCCGTCGCCGGCCGTCAGGCCGGTGATCGTCGGAGCCGAGGGGCGGGCGAGCGGCGTCACGATCGTCCGCGGGGCCGAGGGCGCGCCCGCGCCGGCGGCGTTGGTCGCGGTGACCGCGACGTAGTACGCGGTCTTGTTGGTCAGCCCGCTGATCGAGCACGAGGTGGCCGTGGTGCTGCAGCCGGCGATCGGCGTGCCCGAGGTGCCGCTGGCGTAGGCCGAGGCGGTGTACCCGGTGATGGCGGCGCCGCCGTTGTCGGCGGGAGCCGCCCAGCGGACGTCGGCCGACGCCGTGTTCGAGCCGGTGACGACCGCGGTCGGCGCCCCGGGGACCGTGCGCGGGGTCGTGGACGCCGGGGTCGACGCGGCGCCGGCCCCGATCGCGTTGTCGGCGCGCAGCCGGATCGCATACGCGGTGCCGTTGGTGAGTCCCGTGATCGTGAACGGGCTCGCGAGCGTGCCGGTCGGCATCCAGGTGGTGCCGTCGAGGCTGTACTCCAGCGCCTCGATCGGCGATCCGCCGTCGCCGCCGAGTGAGAAGTCGGCGACGACCTGGCCGTTGCCGGGCGTGAGCGCGATCGACGGGGCCGGCGGCGCGGCCGCCGGGGCGACCGTCGTGGCCGCGGATGACGGGCCGGTGCCGATGGCCGTCACCGCGCGCACCAGCAGCGAGTACCCGGTGCCGTTGGCGAGACGGGTCGACGGATCGCCGGAGAGCGTGGTCAGCACGAGCGGGCTCGTCGTGCCGGAGGCCGTTCCCCAGCTGATGCCGCCATCGGTCGAGTACTGCCACGACGTGACGGGCGAGCCGCCGTCGTCGGTCAGGGCCACCGCGGCCGTGAGCGTCTGGTTGCTGCGCACGACCGAGACGATCGAGGCGCGGCCCGGCAGGGCGACCGGCGTGCCGGTCATCGCGGCCGACTCGGTGCCCTGGCCGACGTCGTTGACCGCCTGCACCTGAACGGGATACGCGGTGCCGTTGCTCAGGCCGGTGATCGTGAACGTCGTGCCGAGCGTGCCGGTGCTCGCCCAGTGCTGCCCGTCGACCGAGTAGCGGTAGCCGGTGATCGCGGAGCCGCCGTTGGCGCCGGGCGCGAACGTGACATCCAGCGACGCCGGCGCGGCGACGACGCTCGTGATCGTCGGGGCGCTCGGGATCGTGGTCGCGATGCCCTGCGCCACGGCGGATGCCGTGCCCGCACCCACGGAGTTCACGGCGCGCAGCTCGACGTAATAGGTGGTGCCGTTGACGAGTGGCGTCGTGCCGTCGCTCGAGTACGCGGTGATGACGACCGGGCTCGCCGTGGTGGCGCCGTCGGTGCGGGTGCGCCAGGTGGCGCCGCCGTCGGTCGAGTACTGGTAGCGCGTGATCGCGGCGCCCCCGTCGGAACCGGGAGCCGTGAACGCCGCGGACAGCGTCTCGTCGCCACCGGCGACGGTGTCGCCGATGATCGAGGGCGCACCCGGGACGGTCGCCGGGGTGACGGCGACCGGAGCCGATCCGGCTCCCGCGCCCACCGCGTTGACCGCGCGGAGGCTGACCGCGTAGGTGGTTCCGTTGTCGAGGCCGGTCAGGATGACCGGGCTCGTCGCGCCGACACGGGTCCAGTCGCCGCCGGCCGAGGTCTGCACCTCCAGGTGGTCGACGGGCGTGCCACCCGTGCTGCCGGGGGTGAAGACCACGGTCGCCGTGCCGTCACCGGGGAGCACCGACGCCACGGCCGGGGCGCCCGGGAGGTCCGGGGTGATGATCGTCGCGGGCGCCGAGGCGGCGCCGGTGCCGGAGCCGTTGACGGCGCGCAGCTCGACGGAGTAGCTCGTGCCGTTGTCGAGACCCGTGATGACGATGGGGCTCGTGGCGCCGTCGGCCGGCAGCCAGCTTCCGGCGCCGTTCAGCCGGTACTCGTAGCCGGTGATCTCATCGCCGCCGGTGAAGCCCGTCGTGAACGCCACCGTGATCGACCCGGCCCCCGCCGAGACGGAGCCGATGGTCGGCGCACCCGGCACGGCACGCGGCGTGCCGCTCACGGATGCGGACGCGGAGCCCGCGCCGACGGCGCTCTCCGCGCGGACCTCGACGTCGTAGGAGGTGCCGTTGAGCAGGCCCGGGATGACGATGATCGTCGCGGTCGACGCGACCGCCACCCAGCCGCCGCCGTCGACCCGGTAGTCGTATCCGGTGACCGTCGCGCCGCTCGCGGGCGCGGTGAGGGTGAGCCGCAGCGCGCCGTCCTGGCCGACCATCGACGAGATCGTCGGCGCCGACGGCGGCCCCTGCGGGGTGATGGATGTGGAGGATGCCGACCACGCGCCGGTGCCGACGGAGTTCACCGCCGCCACCTGGAACACGTACGCGGTGCCGTTCGTCAGGCCCGTGACGGTGCCCGAGGTGCCGGTCGTGCCGAGGTCGGCCGACGAGCTCCAGCTGCTGCCGCCGTTGCTGCTGAACCGGGCGACGTAGCCCGTGATCGCCGACTGACCGGGGTCGGTCGGCGCGGTCCAGGCGAGGGCCACCGAGCCGCTGCCCGCGACGCCGCTCACCGCGGTCGGGGCGGCCGGCGATCCGGTCGTATAGGAGATGACGATCGAGCCGCCCTGGCCCGTGCCGCCGTTGTCGTTGTACCACTGATACGACGCGGCAAGACCGTCGTACGAGGCGGTCGAGTTCTGCCCGACCGAGCCGCCGTAGCCGAACCACTCGTTATATTGGGCGGCGCCGAACTCGACAGCGCCCGCCTGGCCGCCCTGCGCACCGCCGCCGCCGGCGCCGCCGCCGCCGCCGTCGTTGTTGCTGCAGTTGGTGGCCGAGCAGATGTCGTTGGCGTTGGTGCCGTTCTGACCGGCGGTTGTGATCGAATCGGTGCGGCCGGCATACGTGGCGGTGGCCTGCCGCCCGCGCGTGGGGGCGAACTGTCCGCTGCCGCCGTTGCCGCCGCCACCAGCGCCGACGATGTCGGCGGAGCCGACGCGGAGCACGCTCGCCGCGCCGCCCGCCCCGCCGAAGCCCGACGAGCCGTTGGAACCGGCCTTGCCGCCGACGCCGCCGGCGTACTGACCGAGCGGATTGCTGCCGCCGGCGGCCCCGCTCGTGGTGTTCTGGGCATTCGTCTTGCTGGGCCCGGTCGCGCCGCCGCCGCCCACCGCAACGGTCAACGCCTGCCCCGGCGTCACCGCGATGGTGCCGGTGACGACGCCCCGATAGCCGCCGGGGTCGGGCGCGGCGGTCGCATCCGATCCACCGTTGCCGCCTTCGCCACCGGTGACGGTGACGGTGAGCGCCGAGATGCCGCTCGGCACGGTGAAGGTCTGCGTGGCGCCCGTGTAGGTGTAGGTGGTCGTGACGACCTGCGGGCCGGCCGTGGCGGCCTCCGGTGCGACGACGGCGAGCGCGACGATCGCGGTCGCCGTCGCGACGAGTCCGACGACGGCGCGGAGACGCGCGCGAACGGTGGTGTTCATGAATGGCCCCCCAAGGCTCCGGTGGGGATGTCTGTTCCCCACCAGCCGGCGCCGCATGATCTGCGCCCGACACCACTGTGGTCGGCGCCGTCGGGCGCGGCGACCCCCGTGCGAGGGCAGACCGCGCCCCACAAGGGGGCGCAAATCCTCCTTTTGGGGGACGGATCGCGCTGGAATCGGGGGACGAGCCGTGCGGGCGGTCGCGACGGGGGCTCTGGCTAGGGTGTCGACCATGGTGGCGTTCGCCGACAAGCCGCTCCTGCATTTCGTCTCGGCCGACGCGTGGGACGCGTTCCTCCGCGCCGACCCTCCGGAGGGCGGGGTGCGGCTCCTGCTGCTGAAGAAGGCGGCGACCGTGCCCGGCATCCGGTACCCCGAGGCGCTCGATGTCGCGCTCTGCCACGGCTGGATCGACGGCCAGATCGGCCGGCACGATGCGGACTTCACCGCCCAGGCGTTCACCCCGCGCCGGGTCCGCAGTCCGTGGTCGCAGATCAACATCGGGCACGCCGAGCGCCTCATCGCCGAGGGCCGGATGCAGCCGGCCGGATTCGCCGAGATCGAGCGCGCGAAGGCCGACGGCCGCTGGGATGCCGCCTACCGCCAGAAGGACGCCGCCGTGCCCGACGACCTCCGCGCCGCGCTCGACGCCGAGCCGGCCGCCGCCGCCGCGTGGGCGACGCTCGACGCGCAGAACCGCTTCGCGATCCTGTTCCGGATCGGCAATGTGAAGCGCGCCGAGACGCGCGAGCGCAAGGTCGGGGAATTCACGGCCATGCTGGCGCGCGGCGATCGGATCTACCCGCGAGCCCCCTAGAATGTGAGCAATCCATTCAAATCCTCCGGGGGAGAACCATGTCTGCACGCCGTCCGATCGCCGTCCTCACCGCCACCGCCGCGGCCGTCTTGCTGCTGAGCGGCTGCGCCGGGATCGGCGGGCAGAGCAAGCTGCAGGCCTGCGCCGACCTCGGGAAGTCGATCTCCTCCGCGACGGACGGCCTGAGCTCGGCGTTCGAGAAGGTGCAGACCGACCCCGCGGCGGCGCACGACGCGATCGTGAAGTTCAACGACAAGTTCCGCGCCTCCGTCGACAAGGTGAGCAACCCCGACGTGAAGAAGCCGGCGCAGAAGGCGGCCGACGACCTCGACAAGATGGCCACCGCCATGCAGGGCTACAAGGCGGGGTCCGACCCGGCCGCGCTCGAGAAGTCGGCGACCACCGTGCAGGACGACCTCAACGCGATCGGCAAGCTCTGCGCCAAGCCGTGACCCGCTGACCGGGGGCGCGGGCGGGATGCCGTCCGCGCCCCGTCGTCAGGGTTCGCGTGCCGGACGACCCTCTCCGAAGCGCACGAGGAGTCCCGGCAGTTCGTCGGCCAGCTCGTGCGCGAGGTAGCCGAGCGGGCCGATGCGCGCGGCGAGGCGATCGCCGGCCGCCGCGTGCAGGGCCGTGCCCCACACCGCCGCCCGCGCGAGGTCCGCTCCCCGCGCCGCGAGCCCGGCCACCGCGCCGGCCAGCACGTCGCCGCTGCCCGAGGTGCCGAGACCGGGTCCGCCCGCGGTGATGCGCCACGCGCGCCCGCCGGGCTCCGCGACGCGGTTCTGGCACGAGACCACCGCACCGAAGCGGTCGGCGATCTCGCGTGCCGCGCGGTCGAGGTCCTCGGCTCCGGTGCCGTCGACCTCCGTGCCGAGCAGGATGCCGGCCTCGGCGGGGTTGGGGGTGAGCACCAGCCGCCCGCGCAGGGCCTCGATCGTCTCGTCGGCGTCGGGCAGGCATCCGAGCGCGAAGGCATCGAGCACGACCGCGGTGCGCTCGCCGAGCATCCCGGGCAGCTCGTCGAGCTGGGCGCGCGTGGTGCGCAGATCGTCCAGGCCCGGTCCGAACAGCAGCGCGTCGGCGGATCGGATGTCGTCGGCGGCCGCGCTCAGCGCGCCGCCCGCCACAGAGCCGTTCCTCGTCTCCGGAAGCGGCACGATCCCCGACTCGGGTACCGCCGTCCCGACGGCGGTCGCGACGGACGCGCCGACCGCGAGGGTCAGGCGCCCCGCGCCCGCACGGAGTGCCGCGGTGCCGGCGAGCATGACCGCACCCGCGGAACGCAGCGCTCCGCCCGCCACGACGACCTGGCCCCGGCTGTACTTGGAGTCGCCGCCCTCCGGCAGCGGCCAGTTCCGCAGCAGCTCGGGCGTGACCCGCGTGGCGTCACCGGACATCGCTGCGCTCGCCCTCGTGCTCGGTGACCGGGGCGTCCTGCTCGACGAGATGCGCGGTCTCCCCGAGCGCCTCGAGACGCCAGCCGCCGCCCTGGCGTACCAGCCGCGTGAACGACGCGTTCGCCAGCACGTTGCCGTCGATCAGGTCGAAGAGCGCGGCCTCGTCGAGGCTCAGGCAGACGTAGACGACGAGCCAGATCACCGCGTCGTGCACCGCGAGCAGGGCGACGCCGCCGCCGTCATCGGCGTCGCGCAGGTCGTCGGCGTCGCGCAGGAACGACCGCAGCCGCGCGGCCACGTCGGCCCACGACTCTCCGCCGGGCGGTCGGTAGTAGAGCTTGCCGAGCCGGCTCCGACGCGCGCGCTCGGCCGGCAGCAGGTGCTCGACCCCGTGGCTCGTGAGCAGGTCCAGGATGCCGAGCTCGCGGTCGCGGAGGCGCTCGTCGAGACGGATGCGCCCGGGCTCCGCGTCCGGCAGCGCCAGCTCGATGGTCTGCCGGGCGCGCAGATAGGGCGAGGACCACACGGCATTCGGCGCGCAACGCCCCGCGAGCAGGCGGGCGAGGGCGCGCGACTGCTCACGGCCGGTGTCGGTCAGCGGCACGTCGGCATCCCGCCAGGCGATGTCGATGCGGTCGGCGCCGTCCGCCTCCGCGCGGGCCGCGGCCACGTTCGCCGCGCTCTCGCCGTGGCGGACGAGCCAGAGCTCCGAAAGGGTCACCCCGCCATCCCACCACGCACGAGGGGCCCGGATGCCGCGCATCCGAGCCCCCCAAGGCGACGTCCGGGTTGGCGCTCCTAGCCGAGCGCGCGCTGCAGGTTCTCGTCGATCGTGGCGAGGAACTCCTCGGTGGTCTGGAACGGCTGGTCCTGGGAGATCAGCAGCGCCAGGTCCTTCGTCATCGCACCCGACTCGACCGTCTCGATGACGACCCGCTCGAGCGTCTGCGAGAAGTCGATCAGCGCCTGGTTGCCGTCGAGCTTGCCGCGGTGCGCGAGACCGCGCGTCCACGCGTAGATGGAGGCGATGGGGTTGGTCGAGGTCGGCTTGCCCTGCTGGTGCAGGCGGTAGTGCCGGGTGACGGTGCCGTGGGCGGCCTCCGCCTCGACGACCTTGCCGTCGGGGGTGGTGAGCACGGAGGTCATGAGGCCGAGCGAGCCGAAGCCCTGCGCGACCGTGTCGGACTGCACGTCGCCGTCGTAGTTCTTGCACGCCCAGACGTAGCCGCCCTCCCACTTGAGCGAGCTGGCGACCATGTCGTCGATGAGCCGGTGCTCGTAGGTCAGGCCCGCGGCCGCGAACCTGTCCTTGTACTCGGCGTCGAAGACCTCCTGGAACAGGTCCTTGAAGCGGCCGTCGTAGGCCTTCAGGATCGTGTTCTTGGTGGAGAGGTAGACCGGGAAACCGCGGTCGAGACCGTAGTTGAACGACGCGCGTGCGAAGTCGCGGATCGACGCGTCCTGGTTGTACATCGCGAGGGCGACGCCGCCGCCGGGCGCGTCGAACACCTCGAACGACTGGGCCTCGCCGCCATCCTTCGGCTGGAAGCTCAGGGTCAGCGTGCCGGGGCCGTCGAAGACGAAGTCGGTCGCGCGGTACTGGTCGCCGAAGGCGTGGCGGCCGATCACGATCGGCTTGTTCCAGCCCGGCACGAGCCGCGGGATGTTGGAGATGACGATCGGCTCGCGGAAGATCACGCCGCCCAGGATGTTGCGGATCGTCCCGTTCGGCGACTTCCACATCTTCTTGAGGCCGAACTCCTCAACGCGGGCCTCGTCAGGCGTGATGGTCGCGCACTTGACGCCGACGCCGTGCTTCAGGATCGCGTTGGCCGCGTCGATCGTGACCTGGTCGTCGGTCGCGTCTCGGTGCTCGATCCCCAGGTCGTAGTACTCGAGATCGATGTCGAGGTACGGGTGGATGAGGCGCTCCTTGATGAACTGCCAGATGATGCGCGTCATCTCGTCGCCGTCGAGCTCGACGACCGTGCCCGTGACCGTGATCTTCTCGACCATTCCTGCTCCTTCTCGCTGCCCACGGCAGCCTATCGTCCGGCGTATTTATCTTGATATCAAGATACCTCATCCGAGCGCGGGGGCAGACCGTATGGTGGATGCATGGCGGAGCTGAGACTGCAGGAGCTGGACGCGCGGAACGCGGTCGCGGCGAACAGCCTCATGCTCAAGCCCGGCCAGGAGGCCTTCATCGAGCCGGAGACCTACGCGCACGCCGAGCCGCAACTCGACAACGCGAACTCCTGGCCGCGCGTCGTGGTCGACGGCGACGACGTGGTCGGCTACATCATGGCCAACTTCGACCCGGATGCGTCGGAGGAGTTCCTGCGCGCGGCGCTCTGGCGCATCAACGTGGCGGCCGACATCCAGGGCACCGGCGTCGGCCGGTTCGCCGTGCAGGCGTTCGCCGACGAGGCCCGCGCCCGCGGCTTCCGCCGTGCGACGGTCGTCTGGGCCAGCGGCGAGGGCGGCCCGGAGATGTTCTTCCAGTCCGTCGGCTTCACGGTCGTGGGCGAGACCCCCTACGGCGAGAACCTCGGCGCCCTCGACCTCTGACCCCGCCCCCTCGCTTCCGTCGCCAAAAACGCCCAGTCCACGCGCCCCGAGATGGTCGTTTTTGGCGAGGGAACGAGGGGGATCGCGAGGAAGGGGGTCCGGATGGCGCAGCCGGCCGACGACTTCGTGAGTCGCGTTCTCGACGTGGTCGCGGCGATCCCGCCGGGCCGGGTCATGGCCTACGGCGACGTCGCGGCCGCGATCGGGTCGCGCGCCGCGCGCGGCGTCGGGCAGGTGATGGCCTACTACGGCGACCAGGTGCCGTGGTGGCGCGTCGTGCGAGCGTCGGGGCACCCCGCGGTCTGCCACGAGCAGCGCGCGATCGAGCATTTCCGCGCGGAGGGCACCCCGCTGCTCTGGTCGCGCGATGGCACGGTGTTCCGCGTCGACCTGGACGCCGCGCGGTGGATCCCGTAGCGGCTATCCGATCGCCGTGCGGTCCACGAACGCCGGGCGACGCACCCGGCGGGTGAGCGCCGTGACGATCGCGATCACGAGCGGGACGCCGACCGCGGTCGCGCCGAGTTGCAGCCAGGGCGGCGCGAACGCCATCTGACCCGAGAGCGACATCGCATAGGCCGGCACCAGGGCGAACGCCCCGCCCACGATCGATCCGAGCCCGGCGAGCACGAGCGCCTGCCAGAACGCGATCCCGCGCAGCGTGCGCGGAGGCGCCCCCACCGCCCCGAGGGTCAGCTCGTCGCGCCGCGCATCGATGCGCGCCAGCCCCAGGGCCACGACCGAGGCTCCGAGCGTGATGAGCCCGGCGACCCCGAGGACGATCCAGCCGACGGTGCCGGCGAATCGCTGCGGGCCGTTCTCGACGTAGGAGTACGCCGTCGGTCGCAGGTCGGTGTTGATCCTGCCGGCGCCGACGGCCGCGGCCAGCTCGTCGAGCTGAGCCTGCGACGGCTGGTGCGACGGTCTCGCGAGCAGCACGATCGGTCGTGGATGCAGCCCGAGCCGGTGGGCCGTCTCGGGGGACACGATCACCCCGAATGCCGCCGGATGCCGCCCGGGATCGACGACGGCATCGACCGACCTGCTGCGCTGCGGCGTGCCCCCCGGCCGGAAGAACTCGCCGTCGAAGAGCTGCGCGGGGGTCCACCAGTCGAGGGTGACCTTCCCGTGCTCGACGAACTGCGGATAGAGCGAGACGGCTCCGCCGTCCCGAAGCGCCGTGACGGCGGCGCTCGACGGTCGCTGCCCCAGCACGGCCGCGAGGTCGCCCTGGTCGCCGACGACGATCTGGTTGTTGCCGCGGTTCTCCACGTACGGCGGAAGGGCGCAGGGCGCGCTGCTCTGCGACCGCAGGGTCAGGCAGTGACGTGAGGCGGCATCCGGCCGGACGGTCGCCACGGGCGTGCCCGACGTCGGCGTCGTCGTCGCGTCGCTGCGGTATCCCTCGCTGGGCGGGGTCTCCCCCTCGATCGTGCGGACGCTCCGGACACCGAGCACCCGCTCGAGCGTGGCTCGATACGACGAGACATCGGTCAGCGGTTGGGCCGGATCGGGCACGCTGAACGAGACCGCGACATCGCCGAGGGGCGCCTGGTAGAGGTACGACGCCTCCGACTGGCGTTCGCCGCCGGACAGCGCGGCCATCAGGAACGCCGCCACGAAGATGGTGCTCATGACGGCGGCGACGGCGGGGACGGCGCGGGCGCTGTTGCGCGCGAGATCGCGCGTCGCCATCCGGGCCGACGCGTTGCGCGCCCCGAGGCGGGCGACGGCGCGCAGCAGCACCGGCACGCCGAGGATCGCCCCGAGCTCGAGCACGATCGACCCGACGGCGATGAGGGTCGGTCCGAGCCAGCCCAGCCGCCAGTCGCCGGCCCGCTGCAGCACCAGCGTGAGGATGCCGCCGACGACCGCGATCCCGATCCCCACGAGCATGACGACGACCCCGAGGGCGGGCGCCAGTCGGCTCGGCCGCGGCGGGCGCCGCGCCCCACGCAGCGCCGACACGACGTCGAACCTCGACGCCGTGCGGCCCGGCACCGCGGCCGCGATCCACGACGCGAACACCGCGACGAGGGCGATCAGCCCCAGAGCCACCGGGCTCACGCCGAACGTGTAGTACTGCATCGTGCTTCCGGTCCGGCTCACGGCCATGTAGATCGCGGCGAGCCCGACACCGATCGTGATCCCGCCGAGCGCTCCGAGCGCGCCGATCACGATCCCGCCGACGGCGACGGATCGCGACAGCAGCCGTCGGTCGGCGCCGACGCTCGCCAGCACCGCGAGCGCGCGCTGCTCCTGGCGCGCGCCGACGAGGAATCCGGCGCCGGCGAGGAGAGCGACCTCGAAGAGCATGAAGCCGCCGACCATGCCGATCATGGCCGCGTAGCTCCAGATGATGCCGTCGGCGGCGGAGAAGAGATCGGCCGAGGTGTACGGAGCCGTGGCGGCGAGGGACAGGACAAACGCCCCGTGCCGGTTGAAGTCGTGGATGTCGGCCAGGGTCACGGCCGGGCCGGCCAGGTAGTAGGTCCAGAGCGTGGGATCCGGGCCGAGGCCGCTGAACGCGGTGCGGCCTCCGAATACGGTCGGCGTCCTCGGGTCGCTCGTGCGGTCGAGCATCGTGCCGACGATCCGGTAGCTCGTCGCGTCGGGGGTGCGCACCGTGTCGCCCACCCGCGCGCCGAGCCGGGCGAGCGCGGAGGGAGAGGCCAGGATCTCGACCGCGCCGCGCGGAGCGTGCCCCGACAGCAGGTCGAAGCGGCCCCGGAACGCCGGATCCCAGGAGCGCCCCGCGGTGGCGCTGATCTCGGCGACCCCGTGCGCGGTGCGGAGGTAGACGCCGGTCGGGCTGATCGGAACGACCCGCCAATCCGACGGCAGCCAGGTGGTCGGATCCGTCGGGGTGAGCTCGCCGTATCCGTCGGGGTAGGCGCTCGTGGCGGTCTGCCTGACGTGGTTGGACATCATCTGCATCGAAGCCGCCATGTGCCCGAGCTGGGCCTGCGCGGTCTGCGCCGGGCTGCCCACCATGCTCAGGCCGACCGTCGCGGCGCCCGCGAGCCCGATCACCGGAAGGGCGACGAGCACCGCGATGAGGAACGAGCGCCCCGGCGCGCGCCGCGCGTTGCGTGCCGCGAGCGTGAACGCCAGCCGGAACCCCGCTCGGCTGCGGCGCGGGAGGCGCGGTCCGCTCGGGCCGGGTGCGGGAGCGGTCATGCCGACCGCCGGGCCAGCGCCTCGACGGACTCGGTCTCGGAGCTGCCGACGATGCGGCCGTCACGCAGGAAGACGATGCGGTCGGCCCACGCCGCGTGCCGGGGGTCGTGGGTGACCAGGATCCCGCCGGCGCCGGCGTCGACGCGCGCCCGTAGCATCCGGAGCACCATCTCGCCCGTCGTGGAGTCGAGGGCACCCGTCGGCTCGTCCGCGAGGATGAGCGACCTGCCGCCGACCACGGCGCGTGCGATCGCCACCCGCTGCTGCTGGCCGCCGGAGAGGTCGTCCGGGAAGTGATTCGCGCGCTCGGCGAGCTCCACGACGTTCAGCGCGTCGCGAGCCGCCCGGCGCGCCTTGCGCAGCTTCCAGCCGTCGAGCTCGAGCGGCAGGCTCACGTTCTCGATCGCGGTGAGAGCCGGCACCAGGTTGAAGTCCTGGAAGACGAAGCCGAGGGTGCGGCGTCGCAGCGTCGCCAGCTGACGGGCGTCGAGCTCGCTGAGCCACCGGCCCTCCACCACGACCTCGCCGCCCGTGGGCCGGGTGAGGCCTCCCGCGATCGTGAGGAGCGTCGACTTGCCGGAGCCGGACGCGCCCATGATCGCGACGAGCTCTCCGCGTTCGACCGTCAGGTCGACTCCGGCCAGGGCGATGACCGACGTCGCGCCGTGGCCGTAATGCATCGAGACGCCGTCCAGCCGCAGCAGGGGCTCGTTCGTCGCGGCGGTCACCGGCGGGCCTCCGTCCGAGCGGCGGCGCGGGATGCCGGCACGCGACCGCCGGTGCGCAGGTCGCTGCGCCGGATCCGCTCCTCCGAATGGTCGAGCCACCGGATCTCGGCCTCCGCCTGGAAGATCATCGAGTCGACGACGAGCAGCCACGCGAGCTCCTCCGGCGACGACGGGTCGCCGCCGGCGACTTTCGCGCGGGTCAGATCCTGCAGCGTGCGGGCCGTCGCCTCACGCTGGGCCTGGATGATCGCGGCCAGATCGACGCCCGGCAGCGTCGCCGCGATGGCGAGCTTCATGGCCAGCTCGTCGCGCCCCTGGGCGGGGCGCTCGACCGGGGACGCCAGCCACCGCTCGGCCTCCGCGCGCCCGGCGGCGGTGATGCTCCACTGCCGGCGCCCCTCGGCATCCGCCCCGGCGTCGGCCACGAGTCCATCGCGCTGCAGCCGGTCGAGTGTCGTGTAGATCTGCCCGATGTTGAGGGGCCAGGTCGACCCGGTGCGGGCCTCGAACTCCTGCCGGAGCTCGTAGCCGTAGTGGGGGCGTTCGCCGAGCAGGGCGAGCAGGCTGTTCCGAACCGTCACGATACCGAGTATGCATACCGGGTATCGTGAGGTCAACTCACGCGGCGGCGTGTCTCACACCGCGGTGTAGCCCCCGTCGATGACGACGTTCTCGCCGGTGATCATCGCGGCGTCCTCGTCGGCGAGGAACGCGATGAGCGCCGCCACCTCGTGCGGCTGCGCGAACCGGCCGACCGGGATCAGCTTGCGGAAGGCCTCGCCCCGCTCCCCCGCCCAGGCCAGCTGGGCGAGCGGCGTGTCCACCACGGTCGGCGAGATCGCGTTGACCGTCACACCGTGCGGCGCCCACTCCCGCGCGAGCACCTTCGTCATCCCCAGGATGCCGGCCTTGCTCGCCGAGTACGCGACGTGCTGGTCGAGCGCGATGAGCGCGGCCTGCGAGGCGATCGTGACGATCCGGCCGTACCCCGCGGCGGTCATGACGCGACCCGCGGCCCGCGCCATGCGGAAGCTCGCCGTGAGGTTGACCGCGAGCACGGCATCCCAGTCGGCGTCCTCGACCTCGAGGGCGGGGGCGAGCCGGGCGATGCCGGCGCAGTTGACCAGGATGTCGATCCCGCCCGCCGCCGCGACCGCCTGCTGCGCGACGGCATCGGCGGCCCCGCTCGCGGTGAGGTCGGCGACCATCGCATGGTGCCCGTCGCCGGGCAGGCCCGCGACCGACTCGTTCACGGCCTCCGCGAGGTCCACGCCCACGATGTGCGCGCCGCGCTCGGCGAACAGCTGCGCGACCGAGAGCCCGATGCCGCTCGCCGCCCCCGTGATGACCGCGACGCGGCCCGCGATCCCGCTCACGCGGCGGCCGGCGTCAGGTCGGCGATGACGATCCTGGTCATCTGCAGCATGGCACCGTACGCGTACGACCGGCGCTCGGCATCCGGGCTCAGGATCGCCTCCTCGAGCTCGACCGGCACGATCTGCCACGAGACGCCGAACCGGTCGGTGATCCAGCCGCACGCCACCTCGCTGCCGCCCTCGTCGAGGAAGCCCTCCCAGATCCGGTCGACCTCGTCCTGCCCGCCGTCGAGCGTCACGTAGAGCGAGAGCGCATCCGTATGCGGATGCCCCGGCCCGCCCTGCAGGCCGATCACCCGTCGCCCGCCCACCTCGATCCACACGCCGAGCAGCTTGCCGTCGGGGTCGAGCATGTCGGGGCGGCGGTGCAGATCGCCGAAGATGCGCTCGTACGACGCGATCGCCTCGGCGAGGTCGTCGTCGTACCAGATGAACGGGGTGACGTCGGTGACAGCCATGGAGCCAGTGTCCCCCATCCCCGGCCCGCGCTACACGAGGCTGTCGCGCCAGGCCGCGTGCAGCGCGGCGAAGCGACCGGTGCCGCCGATGAGCTCCTCCGGGGTGCCGTCCTCGACGATGCGGCCGTGCTCCATGACGAGCACGCGATCGGCGATCGCGACCGTCGAGAGCCGGTGCGCGATGATGATCGCCGTCCGGTCGGCCAGCAGGGTGGTGAGACCCTGCTGCACGAGCCGCTCGCTGGGGATGTCGAGCGACGCGGTCGCCTCGTCCAGGATCAGCACGGCCGGGTCGGCGAGGAACGCGCGCGCGAACGAGAGCAGCTGCCGCTGTCCCGCCGAGACGCGGCCTCCCCGCTTGTTCACGTCGGTGTCGTAGCCGTCCGGCAGCAGCCGGATGAACTCGTCCGCCCCGACCGCGCGCGCGGCGGCGACGATCTCGTCGCGGGAGGCGCCCGGCTTGCCGAGCGCGATGTTCTCGGCGACCGAGCCGCTGAACAGGTACGCCTCCTGGGTCACCATCACGATCGCCCGGCGCAGATCCTTCGGATGCAGGTCGCGCAGGTCGACCCCGTCGAGCCGCACGGCCCCGACCGTCGGGTCGTAGAACCGCGCGATGAGCTTCGCCAGGGTCGACTTGCCGGCGCCCGTGGAGCCGACCAGCGCCACGGTCTGACCCGGCGGGATGTGCAGCTCGAAGTCGGGCAGCACGACGCGGTCGTCGCGATAGGCGAACCGCACATCGTCGAAGTCGACGCCGCCGGATGCCTTCCACAGGTCGACCGGATGCCCGGGGTCGGGCACGCTCGGCTCCTCCTCGAGCACGCCCGAGATCTTCTCCGCCGCGGCGGCCGCCGACTGGTACGAGTTGTAGAAGGTGGCCATCTCCTCCATGGGGTCGAAGAAGCGCCGGGTGTACAGCACCACCGCGAGCAGCGCGCCGATCGCGAGGCCGCCGCCGATCACGCGGAAGCCGCCGATCAGGAGCACCACCGCCACCGTGATGTTGCCGATCATGATGAGGCCGGGATCGAACAGGCCGTAGAGCTTGATCGCACGGGCGTTGGCATCCCGGTAGTCCTCGACGATCTGCCCGTACTCGCGCTCGTTGCGCTTCTCCTTGCGGAACGCCTGCACGGCCCGGATTCCCGTCATCGTCTCGACGAAGTGCACGATGAGCCGCGCCGAGTAGACGCGCGTCGCCCGGAACGCGAGCTGCGATCGACGCTGGAACCAGCGGGTCAGGAACGCCAGCGGCACGAGCGACGCCGCGAGCACCACGCCGCTCCACGGATCGAGCCACACCAGAGCGATCGCCGTGAACACCATGTAGAGCACGCCGCGCACGAGGCCGGTGATGCCGGAGTCGAGCAGCTCGCGGATCGCCTCGAGATCGCTCGTCTGGCGCGCGATGATGCGCCCCGAGGTATACGTCTCGTGGAACTCGAGGCTCAGCAGTTGCGCATGCCGGTACACGCGGGTGCGCAGGTCGAGCAGGATGGCCTGGCTGATCCGCGCGGCGAGCACCGTGAACCGTGCGGCGAGCACGGCTCCCGCGATGGCGCACACCAGGTAGGCCGCGAACGCGACCCCGACGGGCACGAAGCTCGAGTGCTTCGCGACGAGCGCCGGCAGACCGGCGTCGATCCCGTACGCGATGAGCGCCGGACCGGCCACCTGGGCGCCCGTGCTGACGACGATCATGAGCGCGGAGCCGATGAGCCGGCCGCGCTCGGGCCGCAGCAGCGAGCCGAGCAGCCGCAGCGACCGCTGCCGGATCTCGCGGCTCTCCTCACGGGTGTAGTCGGAGCGCTCCTCGCCACCCACGCCTGCGACAGCGCTCACGCCGACACCTCCTCGTCGTCGTCGCTGTATCGGTCCAGGTCGGGGGATTCGCGGTCGTCATCGAGCGACGAGATGACGAACCGGTAGTGCTCGTTGGTCGCGAGCAGATGGGAGTGCGTGCCGACCGCCGTCACGCGGCCGGCCTGCAGCAGCGCGACCCGGTCGGCCAGCTGCACCGTCGAGGGGCGGTGCGCGACGACGAGTGCGGTCGTCCTGCCGAGCACCCGGCGCAGGCCGGCCTCCACCCGCGCCTCGGTGTCGACGTCGAGCGCCGACAGCGGGTCGTCGAGCACGAGGATCGCCGGGTCCGCGGCGATGGCGCGCGCGAGCGCGAGGCGCTGCCGCTGGCCGCCGGAGAGGCTCAGCCCCTCCTCGCCGACCTTCGTGTCGGAGCCCTCGGGCAGGTTGGCCACGAACTCGGCCTGGGCGATCTCGAGCGCCTCCGCGAGCACGCGATCGGCGTCGGCCTTCCGCTCCGGGTCGGCCAGCTCGGGGCGCCCGAGCAGCACGTTGTCGCGCACGGACGCCGAGAACAGCGTGGCGTCCTCGAACGCCATGGCGATGTGCCGGCGCAGCTCCTCGCGCGTGAGGTCCCGGATGTCGACCCCGTCGATCCGCACCGCCCCGCCCGTCACGTCGTAGAGCCGCGTCGTGAGCGCGGTGAGGGTCGTCTTGCCGGAGCCGGTGAGCCCCACGAGCGCCATGGTCTCGCCGGGCTCGAGCTCGAGCCGCACGCCGTCGATCAGGTCCGGGACCGACTCGGGCGAGTCCTGGTAGCGGAAGTGCACGTCGTCGAACAGCAGCCGCCCGGTCGGGTGCGACACCGTGCGCGCCGGGTCGGGGTCGGTGATCGGGTTGCTCTCGTCGAGCACCTCGAAGAGCCGGTCGATGGCCGTGCGGGTGTCGAACGTCATCGACAGCAGGAAGCCGATCGACTCGATCGGGAACCGGATGACGGTCGCCGTCGCGAAGAAGGCGAAGAGGTCGCCCACGGTCATCAGGTGCTGCGACGCGAGCCACACCCCGCCGCCGAGGCACAGGGCGAAGGCGACGTCGGGGATCAGCAGCAGCCACAGCCACAGGCCCGCGACCGCGCGTGCCTTGTCGAGCTCGGTGCCGCGCAGCTGCTCGGCCTGCCGCACGTACTTCTCGAGCGAGTAACGACCGCGCCCGAACGCCTTGAGCACCCGGATGCCGTGCACCGACTCCTCGACGGCCGTCGCCAGATCGCCCTGCTGATCCTGCGACCGGCGCGCGACGACCGAGTACTTGTTCTCGAAGATGTAGCTGTAGACGAAGATCGGGATCGAGCAGACCGCGAACACGATCGCGAGCTGCCAGCTCCAGATGAAGAGCACGCCGAACCCGATGACGATTGTGATGACGTTCACGATGAGCAGCACGATGCCGAACGAGAACCACCGGCGGATCAGGCCGAGGTCGCTCATGGAGCGCGACAGCAGCTGACCGCTCTGCCAGCGATCGTGGAAGGCGACCGGCAGGTCCTGCAGCTTGCGGTACAGCGTGTTGCGCAGGGCCGCCTCGACGTGGGTGCCGGGGGTCAGCACAAAGCGTCGGCGGGCCCCGATCAGCAGCGCCTCGAGCCCGCCGAGCGCGAGCACGGCGAGCGCGGCGGGCAGCACCTGGCGCCCGTCACCCGTCGACAGGGGTCCGTCGACGAGGTTCTGCAAGACGAGCGGGATCGCCAACGAGACGAGGCCCGCGAGCAGCGCCGCGATCATCCCGAGGATGATGCTGCGCAGCGCGGGGCGCACGAACGGCATGAGGCGGAGGATCGTGCGGACCGTGCCGAGGTCGCGCGATCCGTCGGGGCGTGAAGGACGCGTGGTGAGCATGACCTGTTTCCGGGTCGCGGGAGCGCGCAGGGATGCGTGTTCCCGGGGTGGATCTGGTGGCGGTGAATGCGGCAGCGGGGCCGCGCGAGAAGACGGGGTCGGGGCGGTCGTCAGCGCCCGCGCGGGGCGACGACGACGACCTCGAATCGCTTCAGCGTTCCGTTCGTCATGACTGCCTCCCGCGTCTCGTCCTGCCGCCCCGGCGGAGGGCAGCCCTACAGACTATGACCGCGGGCTTCCGGGATGCAAGCTCCGCTCACACGGCGTGCGCGATCATCCGCGCCGATCGCGTCAGTGGAAGAAGTGCCGCTCCCCGGTGAGGTACATCGTCACGCCGTACTCCTGCGCCGCCGCGATCGTGTCGGCGTCGCGGATCGATCCGCCCGGCTGCACGAGCGCCCGGATGCCGGCCTCGAACAGCACGCGCGCCCCGTCGTCGAACGGGAAGAACGCGTCGGAGGCCGCCACGCTGCCCCGGGCGCGGTCGCCCGCGCGCTCCACCGCGAGGCGGCACGAGTCGACCCGGTTGACCTGTCCCATGCCGACGCCGACCGAGGCCCGCCCCGAGGCGAGCAGGATGGCGTTGGACTTCACGGCGCGCACCGCCCGCCACGCGAACTCGAGGTCGGCGAGCGTCGCCGCGTCGGCCGGCTCCCCCGTCGCGAGCCTCCACTGCCGCGCGGGTGCGAACATGGCGTCCGCCGTCTGCAGCAGCAGGCCGCCCGAGAGCTGCTTGAGTTCCATGTCGCCGCGTGCGTAGTCGGCGGGCAGCCGGAGGATGCGCAGGTCCTTCTTGCGCTGCAGCCGCTCGAGCGCCTCGGGCGTGTACCCGGGAGCGACGATCGCCTCGGTGAAGATCGGCGCGATCGACTCCGCGGTCGCGAGGTCGACCTCCCGGTTGGCGGCGATGACGCCGCCGTAGGCCGACACCGGATCGCACGCGTGCGCGGCCGCGTGCGCCGCGGCGAGCGCATCGGCGCTCGCGATGCCGCACGGGTTGGCGTGCTTGATGATCGCGATCGTCGGCTCGTGATGGTCGTAGGCGGCGCGGAGGGCGGCATCCGCGTCGACGTAGTTGTTGTACGACATCTCCTTGCCGCTGAGCAGTTCCGCTTGCGCGATCCCGCGCGCACCGGCCGAGGTGTAGAGCGCGGCGCGCTGGTGCGAGTTCTCGCCGTAGCGCAGGATCGAGGCCCGCTCCCAGCTCGCGCCCGCCCAGCCGGGGAAGCCGCTGCCCTCGTCGTCGGGCGCCAGCACGTTGCCCAGCCACGATGCGACGGCGATGTCGTAGCTCGCGGTGTGCCGGAAGGCCGCGACGGCGAGGTCGCGCCGCTCGGCCAGCGTCGTGCCGCCGTGGGCGAGGGCGTCGAGGACGACCCGGTATTGCGACGGGTCGGTGACGACGGCGACGTTCGCGTGGTTCTTCGCGCCGGCGCGCACCATCGCGGGGCCGCCGATGTCGATCTGCTCGACCACGGCATCCGGTTCGGCCCCCGACGCGACCGTCTCGGCGAACGGATACAGGCTCGACACGAGGAGCTCGAACGGTGCGATGCCCTGCTGCTCGAGCTGCTGCTCGTGGTCCTCGAGGCGCAGGTCGGCGAGCAGTCCCGAGTGCACGGTGGGGTGCAGGGTGCGCACGCGGCCGTCGAGTGACTCGGGGTAGCCGGTGAGGTCGCCGACCTGGGTGACGGGATGCCCGGCATCGGCGATCGCCTTCGCGGTCGACCCGGTCGAGACGATCTCGACGCCCGCGGCGACGAGGGCGGCGGCGAGCTCGAGCAGCCCGGACTTGTCGCTGACCGAGACGAGTGCGCGGCGGATGGGGATGACGTCGCGCTCGCGGTAGAGGGCGGGATCGATCGTGGGACCGGACATCGGCGGGCTCCTTCGGGACGGCCGGACAGGGCATCCGGTCCGGCCCAGGCGTACGGCCGAAACAGTCGGTTGCCGCTTCCCGATGGTGCCCCATCTCAACGCCAGTCGCGGCGCTTCCACTCTACCGGCCTCGAACCGATCGCCGGTTCGCCATCCGCTGCGGCCCGCGCGACATCGATCGGATGGCGAAAGGCTGATCGGATCGTGCGCGCGCGCGTCAGCGCAGGGCGGCGAGGTCGACGGCGCCGTTCGCGATATCGAGCACGACCTGCACGAGCAGCTCGCGCTCCACGTGCTTGATGCGGTCGTGCAGCACGCCTTCGGTGTCGTCCGGCTGGATCGGCACCCGCTCCCGCACGACGATCGGGCCCGTGTCGACACCGTCGTCGACGACGATGACGCTCGCCCCGGTCTGCGTCGCCCCCGCGGCCAGCGCATCGCGCACGGCGTGCGCCCCCGGGAACTCCGGCAGGTACGCCGGATGCGTGTTGAGCAGGTTCGGGCGCAGCGCGTGCACGAAAGCCGGGGGCAGCAACCGCATGAAGCCGCTCAGGATGACGAGGTCGGCATCCCATTGGCGCACCTGCTCGAGCAGCGCCCCGCCCCACGCCTCGCGGTCCGGGTAGGCGCCGAACGGCACGACGAAGCTCGGGATGCCGAACTCCTCCGCGTGCGCGAGCCCGTCCGCGTCGCGGTCGGCTCCGATCGCGACGACCCGCGCCGGGAACTCGGCGTCCTCGGACGCCTCGAGCAGCGCGCGGAGATTGGACCCGCCCCCGGAGATGAGGACGACGAGCCGCAGCACGTCGTCAGCCTATCGGCGCGCGAGCGCGCAGCCGCCCGGGCAGCGGGATCGATGCCGCCGCCCCGATGAGCGAGGCGATCCCGAACTCGGCCGCCGCCGCGAGCCCGACCGCCCAGGGATCGGGTCCGACCTGCGCGAGCCGGCCCGGCCCCGCGGACCCGGTCGCGGTCCACGCGAGCAGCCCGAGCAGCACCCCGCCCACGATGCCGCCGCCGAGGCCGGTCGCGAGCACCGCGGGCCAGCGCGGGGCGTCGACGTCGGCGAGCACCCGGTTCAGATACGGCCGCGCCGCCGCGCCGGCGAGGAACGCGGCGACCACCGGCACGAGCAGGCCGACGAAGCCGAACGCGAGGTCGCCGGTGGGGATCGCGCCGAGCAGCGGGATGGCGGGCACCGGACCGACGGCCGTCCCGAGGGGCGACACGTGCGATCCGGTGCCGAGGGCGAACCCCGGCCCGGTGAACCAGCTCGCGGCCCAGATGACGACATCCGGCATGAGGGCGACCTGCCCGAGCGTCAGGGCGAGGCCGCCGACCACACCCGTGTGCAGGGCCTCGTAGAGCCGGATGAGCTCGCCGTAGTGGCCGACGACGAGCAGCGCGACCGCCACCGCCGAGGCGCCGACGGTCAGTGCGACGGCCACGACGCCCGCGCGCAGCGCGCCGCCGATCGCGGCACGCAGCACCGGATCGGCGCGCCGCGCGCCGGGCCGGGTCGCGGCGATCAGGCCGATGCCGGCCCCGATCGCGAGCGCGAGCGTCGGCAGCAGCGTGCCCTGCCAGAGCGAGGGGCGCGCATCCACGTGCAGCGCGCTGAGGGTCACACCGAACGAGACCGCGCCGCCGACGACGACGAGCACGAGCGAGCCGAGTAGACGGTGACCGGTCTGGGCGATCCGCCCGCCGGCGCGCACGCCGAGGAGCGCCGTGAGGAGCGCGAACCCGAGCAGCGCGATCGTCACGAGCACCGGCTGGTCGGCACCGGCCAGACCGAGGGACGCGGCGGTGGCGGGGTCGAGCCGGAACGTCACGTCGACCCCGTGCCCGAGCAGCCACACGTCGACCGCGCCGCGCCAGAAGATCGTGAACGCGGGCGCGAACCCGAACTGCACGGCCCAGACCAGGGTCAGCGGCACGAGCGGGATCGCGACGCCGATCGCGATGGCGACGATGGCCTCCAATGCCGAGAACAGCACGGTGAGGCGTCGGGTCACCCCGCCACGGTACGGCCAGGATGAACTCGTGGGCGGACGGACCCGCGCGGGGCGCGGCATCTACGTGCGGATCGAGATCCGCGCGCCGCTCGAGCGCATCTGGGAGCTGACCCAGGACCCCGGCGAGCACGCCCGGTGGGATCTGCGCTTCAGCAGCATCCGGCCGATCGGAGAACTGCCGTCAGGTGGCTACCGCTTCGTCTATGAGCGCCGGATGCCGCTGCACACGATCCGCGGCACGGGCACGTCGATCGGCGAGCGCCATGGCTCGGATGGCGCACGGACCTCGGCGCTGCGCTTCGACACGCTCGACCGGCTCTCGCCGTTGGGCGACGGGCGCGGCTACTGGCGGTACGAAGCCGCCGCCGACGGCGCCACCACGGTCTTCACCACCGGCTTCGACTATGCACCCGGCTGGGGCCGCCTCGCCGACCGGCTCGTCCTACGCCGGCTCATCGGCTGGATGACGGCGTGGAGCTTCGATCGGTTGCGGATCTGGGCGGAGACGGGCGAGCCTCCGGAGCGTTGGCGACTGCGGAGCGTCCTCGCGCTGTGGGCGTCGGGCCGTCCGCGGGCGGCGCGCTGCGAGCGACGCCCCCCGCATCCCGACGTCCTGGCGGGCGCCCCCGCCGTCCCCGACAGGCTGGAGGCGCCGTGACCTCGATGTTCGAGCGCGCGCTGGGCGCCGACTTCGCGCGTCTGCATCCGATGCTGCAGCGACGCTTCGGCGTCGGGCTGGATGCCGGCTACGCGTGCGTGGGCACCGGCACGATGTCGCGCATCCGTCGCGGTCCCTGGTGGACGGTGCCGTTCCTGCAGTTCGGGCGGCTGCGCAACATCCTGGTGCCCGACCACGGCAGCGATGTGCCGTTCCGGATCGAGAACTTCCCGTATCGCGACGCACTCGGCCGCGAGACGGTGACCTTCGTCCGGGAGTATGCGATCCATGGCAGATCACGCCGGTTCGATGCGACGATGATCTACAGCGAGCGGCTCGGCCGCATCGTCGACTACCTCGGCACTCACCAGCACCTCGCCGTCGATCTCGAGTTGCGCGTCGAACCCGATGGCTCGCTGCTGCTCCGCTCCGACGCGCAGCGCTTCTACGAGGGCATCGTGGGGTTCCGGTTCCCCATGCTGTTCAGCGGCCGGGCTGAGCTCCGCGAGCGATTCGACGACCACGCGGGCGTGTTCCGGGTCGATCTTGAGGTGCGGAACCGGTTCTTCGGGTTCCTCTTCGGCTACGACGGAACCTTCACCTGCGAGTTCCCAGCCGCCCATGACGCACCCGCGCGACTCAAGCCGGTGCGCACCGAGCTCCGGGAGTAGCCCCAGGTCGACGCTCTGCCCGCCCAGTCGGCGTCAGTGGCAGTCGGGATCGCTCGCGGGCAGGGCGCCGCGCAGCAGGTAGTCGTCGACGTGCGAGTCGATGCAGGCGTCGCCCTGGGCGTAGACCGTGTGCCCCTCGCCGTGGTGAGTGAAGAGGAAGCCCTGGGAGAGCTCCTTGGCGAGCGTCACCGACTGCTGGTAGGGCGTCGCGGGGTCATTGGTCGTGCCGATCACGACGATCGGCGGTGACCCGGGGGCCGTGTAGCTCGCCGGCAGTTTCGCCGGCGGATACGGCCACGCGTCGCAGGTCGCCTCGAGCGCCGCCGTGTCGGAGTACGCGACGTACTTGCCGAGCACCGGAGCCGCCTTCTCGATGCGCGCCATGTCGGTGAGGATATCGACGCCGTCGGTGCCGAGCGTCGTCTCGTCGCACGTGACCGCGGTGTAGATCTCGTACCCGTTGGTCGAGTAGCCGCCGCTCGCCGTGCGGTTGTTGTAGGCATCCGCCTGCTCGAAGGCGGGGTCGGAGTCGCCCTTCGCGAGCCTGGCGAACATCTCGGTCAGGTCGGGCCAGCTGAACTCCGAGTAGAGCGGCTCGCTGATCGCCGTCCCGACCGTCGCCGCGTCGAGCACCCGACCGTCGGAGGCCACGAGGTGGCGCGCGTCGACGCCCGCGAGCAGGGCCTGCACCTGCTGGATGGCGTGGTCGAGCGAGCCGCTGAACGGGCATCCGGATCGCGTCAGGCAGTTCGCCAGGTAGGCCTTGAACGCACTGTCGAAGCCGGCCATCTGCGTCACGAGCGCGTCGAGCTGGTCGGCGCGAGGGTCGACGGCGCCGTCGAGCACCATGCGGCCGACCTTCTTCGGGAACAGCTGCGCGTACATCGTGCCGAGGTAGGTGCCGTACGAGTAGCCCAGGTAGTGCATCCGGGTGTCGCCCAGCACGGCCCGGATGACATCCATGTCGCGCGCGACGCTCGCGGCATCCAGGTGGCCGAGCAGCGGTCCCGTGTTGCGCCGGCACGCCGCGATCCAGTCCTTCTGACGTGCCGAGAGCTCGCCGGCCCACTCGGCCGACCCGAACGGATGGACGAACGGCTGATACAGGAGCGCATCCTGCTTCTTCGGGTCGGTGTAGCACGCGACGGGCGTCGACCGGCCGACGCCGCGGGGGTCGAAGCCGATGAGGTCGTAGTGCCCCAGCACGTCGGGCGTCACCACGAACTGCGCGGACTGGGCGACGAAGTCGTAGCCCGACCCGCCCGGACCGCCCGGGTTGATGAGCAGCGAACCGAGCCGGGAGCCCTTGGCGCGGTGCCGCGCGATGGCGAGCTCGATCGTCGCGCCGCTCGGCTTCGCCCAGTCCAGCGGCACGGTGACCTCGGTCGTGTCGATGCCGCCGCTCACGCTGCGCCACCTCAGGCCCTGGGTGTAGAAGCGCTCGAGGTCCGGTGCGACCGCCTCGTGCGTGTGCGTCGTGACCGTGTGCGTGCTGCCGGGGACGGGCAGCTTCTGCAGGATGCAGCCCGAGAGCAGCAGCGTGGTCGCCGTCATCACTGCGACGAGAGCCGTCAGGCGGCGGGCGTTCGAGCGGCGCAGTCGCATAGGGGCGACCCTATAGGGCGTCCGCGGACGCTCCCCCGGCGACGGTCGCCCGGCGGAGGAACTCGGCGATGAGGTCGAGCTGCTCGTCGCTGAAGTCGGCGCACGCCGCGTCCATGGCGTCGTTCATCCCGGCGAAGTGGGGGACGATCTGGGCGGCGCTGCGCGGCGCCGGACGCAATCGCACCGAGCGTCGGTCGCCGGCGGCGCGTTCGCGCACGATCCAACCCCCGCGCTCGAGGCGGTCGAGGATCCCGGTGAGGGTCGCCGGGTGGATGCCGCTCAGGCCCGCCAGCTCGGTCGGGGTAAGGCTGCCGGAGCGCGCGACCAGGTCGAAGCAGTCGAGGTCGAGATCGCGCAGCTCGAGGCGATCGCTCACCCGGTGGTTGAGCCGGGCGAGCTCGAGACGCAGGGCGCGCAGGCCGTCGTGCACGTCCGCCAAGCGGCGCCGGCGATCACGCTGCATGTTTTCCATATGCTACGGTTTTCATATTAGATGGATTCCTGACCACATGATAGGAGACGACATGCGTATCGCCGTGTTCGGCGCCAACGGCGCCACCGGGCGTCACGTCATCCGGCAGGCGCTGGCGACCGACGACGAGATCGTCGCCCTGGTCCGGCGTCCGGCGAGCTTCCCGTACACCGGCCCGCGGCTGCGGGTCGTGGCGGGCGACGTGCGCGATGCCGAGAGCGTCGACGCGACCGTGGCCGGCGCGGATGCCGTGCTCTCGACGATCGGGGTGCCCTTCTCGCGCGACCCGATCGACATCTACTCGGCCGCCGCGACCGCCGTGGCCGACGCCATGCGCCGGCATGGGGTGCGCCGGATCGCGGTCGTGAGCTCGTCGGCGGTCGAGGCGCACGAGCGGACGGAGGGCTGGCTGTTCGAACGGGTCCTGCAGCCGATGGTCGTGAACGGGATCGGCCGAACCACCTACGCCGACATGCGGGCTGCGGAGGAGATCGTCGCGCACAGCGGGCTCGATGCGACCATCGTGCGGGCATCCGGGCTGTTCCCGGCGGACGCCGTCAGCGACTACCGCGCCGACACCGCCCACGCACCCGGCGCCTTCACCTCGCGCCCCGACCTCGCGCACTTCCTGCTGCGGCAGGCGCGCGAACCGGAGTGGATCGGCACGCGCCCGGAGGTGCATACCGACGACGGCACGCCGTCGCTGCTGCGGATGATCTGGGACGAGGGGATCCGGCACACGCCGGACCCCATCCTGCGGGATCCGGCGCTCGAGACGGTCTAGATGTACCGGGTCAGCACTTTGGTGTCAGTCGGCTGATCGGGGGTTGGCCGTTGAGGGCTGAGT
>NZ_BAAAQO010000002.1:0-178042 GCF_039531715.1 Pseudolysinimonas kribbensis
ACTCAGCCCTCAACGGCCAACCCCCGATCAGCCGACTGACACCAAAGTGCTGACCCGGTACATCTAGAGCTCCCGCTGCTCCGGCAGGAGGTCGAGCCCGAACGCCTCCGCGACCGCACGGACGTCGGCGAGGTCGTCGGCGTCGAGCGGATACCCGGAATGGAACGGGATCACCCACTCGGCCGCGATGCAGTCGACCTCGACGCCGCCGATGCGGCCGCGCCCGGTCAGGCTGGCGCGCGGATAGGCGATGCCGATCAACGCCTCCGGCTCATCGCCGGCGAACTCGTACAGGTGCACGTCGACGGCTCCGTCGGGCGACGCGAAGACGGGATTGTGCTCCGGGTGACCCGGTTGCGCACGGTAGCCCAGCGCCACCAGGGCCGACTCCATCCGCTCCTCGCTCGCGATCGGGACCGCGAGGTCGAGGTCGCCGTGCTGCCGCGTCTGGCGGCCGAGGAGCGCGTCGACGCCCCAGCCGCCGTCGACGTGCACGCCGAGCCCGTCGAGGGCGGCGAGCACCCGCAGCACCTCGGCCTCGGTCACGCCTCGACGACGCGACGGCCCTCGAAGGCGCGCCCGAGCGTCACCTCGTCCGCATACTCGAGGTCTCCGCCGACCGGGAGGCCGGACGCGAGGCGCGTGACCGTCAGCCCCGGCTGCACGAGCAGACGCGACAGGTAGGTCGCGGTCGCCTCGCCCTCGAGGTTGGGGTCGGTCGCGATGATGACCTCGTCGACGCTGCCGTCGGCCAGCCGCTTCATCAGCTGCGCGAACCGGAGGTCGTTCGGGCCGATCCCGTCGATCGGGCTGAGCGCGCCGCCGAGCACGTGATAGAGCCCGCGGAACTCGCGCGTACGCTCGATGGCGGCCACGTCCTTCGCCTCCTCCACGACGCAGATGACGTTCTGCGCGCGTCGCGGGTCGCGGCAGATCGAGCAGGTCTCCTGCTCGGCGACGTTGCCGCAGATCGCGCAGAAGTGCACCTTGTCGCGCACCTCCATGAGGATCTGCGCGAGCCGCGTCGTGTCGAAGCTCTCGGTCTGCAGGATGTGGAACGCGATGCGCTGCGCCGACTTGGGTCCGATGCCGGGCAGGCGGCCGAGCTCGTCGATCAGCTCCTGGACGATGCCCTCGTACGCCACTAGCGGTCTTCCTCGGCGACCGGCGGCACGTCGTCGGGCGCGACGTCGAACGTGACCGGCGCGTCGCGCGGTGCGAGCTGCTGCTCCTCGATGAACTCCGCCTTGAGGAGCTCACGGACCACGGCCTCGCCGTAGCGGTTGCCGGACGTGGCCGGGCGGGATCCGGTGCGGCGCGCGCCCGCGTCGGCGGCAGCGGGCTCGGCGGAACGGGATGCCGTCGTCGACGCCGGGGCGGGACGCGGTGCGGCGGAGGGACCCGCCGGGGGCGCGGCCGCCGGCTCGTCGTCGTAGGACGCCGGGATCGACACGACCGCCCAGCCGTCGGCGTCGATCTGAGCCTTCGGGGGCGCGGACGCCTCGGGCTCCTGCACCTCCGGCTCCTGCACCTCAGGCTCCCGCACGTCCGTCTCCGAAGCGGCCTCCCGCGGCGTCGCGGTCTCGGGGGCGTCGGCCTCCCGGGCGTCGCCTTCCGGGACGTCGGGCGCCGTCGGCTCGGCAGCACGTGCCGAAGCCGCGTCGGCACCGTCCTCGACCCGCGGGAGGAACTTCACCCGGAGGCCGAGCACGTCGGCGATCGCGGAGCGCAAGTGCTCGCTGACGCTCTCGGTCGCGCCGGGGCGCGGTCGGAATCCCGCGACGTCGTTCTGACTGCGGAAGCCGAGCGTCAGGACGTCGTCGTCGAGCGCGCGCGGCGTCGCGGTGTAGACGACGAGCCAGGAACCGCGGCTCGCCCTCTGCACCACCTCGAGGATCTCGGGCCAGGCGTCGCGGAGCTGCTGCAGGGTCACCGGCGGCGGCTCCGCTTCGGAGACGACGCCCCGGGGCGCCTGCGCCGTGGAACCGGAGTCGGCGACCGCCTCCACGGGATCGCCATCGGGACGAGGGCTCTCGGCGGGATTCCGGGACGCGTCCGGCCGCGCCGGGCGCTCCTCGACCCGCGGTCGCTCACCTCCCGGCCGCTCGGCGCGCGGCTGCTCCGCGCCCTCGATGCCCACGCGGCGCTCGAGACGCTCCAGACGGGCGAGTGCGCCACGGTCCGTGTCATCGGCGGCCGGGACGAGCAGCCGCGCGATCATGAGCTCCAGATGCAGTCGCGGCGAGGTGGCGCCCGTCATCTCGGTCAGGGCCGTATTGGCGACGTCGGCGGCGCGCGACAACTCGGCGCCGCCGAACGCGGTGGCCTGCACGCCCATCCGGTCGATCTCGTCCTGCGGTACGCCGCGCAGCACCGCCCCCGCACCGTCGCGGGTCGCCGCCACGACGATGAGGTCGCGCAGGCGCTCGAGCAGGTCCTCGACGAACCGACGCGGATCCTGGCCCGTCTGGATGACGCGGTCGATCGCGCCGAACGCGGCGGGGGCGTCGGCGGCGCCGATGGCGTCGACCACCTCGTCGAGCAGCGCGGCGTGCGTGTAGCCGAGCAACCCGACGGCGCGCTCGTACTCGACGGTGCTGCCCTCGGAGCCGGCGATGAGCTGGTCGAGCAGCGAGAGCGTGTCGCGCACCGACCCTCCCCCGGCGCGCACCACGAGCGGGAGCACGCCGGGCTGCACCTCGACGCTCTCCGACTCGCAGAGCCGCTGCAGGTATTCGAGCATCTGGGCCGGCGGCACGAGCCGGAACGGGTAGTGGTGCGTGCGCGAGCGGATGGTGCCGATGACCTTCTCGGGCTCGGTCGTCGCGAAGATGAACTTCACGTGCTCCGGCGGTTCTTCGACGATCTTCAGCAGTGCATTGAAGCCCTGCGGCGTCACCATGTGCGCCTCGTCGAGGATGAAGATCTTGTACCGGTCGCGCGCGGGCGCGAACACCGCCCTTTCGCGGAGGTCGCGGGCGTCGTCGACGCCGTTGTGCGACGCCGCGTCGATCTCCACGACATCCAGCGACCCGCCGCCGTCGCGCCCGAGCTCGACACACGAGGCGCAGACGCCGCACGGGGTGTCGGTCGGCCCCTGGGCGCAGTTGAGGCAGCGCGCGAGGATGCGTGCCGACGTCGTCTTGCCGCAGCCGCGCGGACCGGAGAACAGATAGGCGTGATTGACCCGGTCGGTGCGCAGCGCGGTGCGCAGCGGCTCGGTCACCTGGCTCTGCCCGATCAGCTCCGCGAACGTCTCCGGTCGGTAGCGACGGTAGAGGGCGGTGACCACCCCCTCAGGCTAGTCGGGCGCGCCGACGGCGGCCGGGCGGGATCCCACGGGCAGCCGGCTCCGCAGACGCGCGAGATACGGACGCACGAGCCCGATGAACCAGCGCCAGGTCTCGTCGCGCACGAACAGGAAGTCGACGGCGATCATCGCGAGCGAGAAGGGCCACAGCCCGAGGAACAGGCCGATGCCCAGATGGACGCCGGTGACACCGATGAGCGCGACGATCCTCGTCGGGCGCCAGACCAGGAACACCGGGAACAGCAGCTGCAGGCCCATGGTGGCGTAGGTGAGGAGGTGGACCGGCACATCCCAGGCGGTCACGAGCTGGCTGAGCCACGGGTACGGGCGGAACACGTCGAGCACCAACGAGTAGTAGGTCGCGGTGCCGTTCTTCCACTCCAATCCCTGGAACTTCAGGAGCGCCGAGGTCGCGTACACGAGGAGGATCTGCCACAGACACAGCACCAGCGCCGTGTTGTGCAGCAGATTGCCGGCCCACGCCGGCGCCCAGGACGACGCGACCGCGGCCCTGCGCGGCCGCCGGCGCCTCAGCCAGGAGTCCAGCGACCAGTGCTGCGTCATGTCGGCGAACAGGGCGAACAGGAGGGTCACCCGCATGATCGTGTCGCCGCCGTTCGTCAGCAGGGTGCTGTTGACCTCGAGGCCGATCCAGAACAGCAGGAGGAAGGGTGCGACCCAGCGCGTCCTCCACCCGATGACGAAGAGCACGGCCAGCGCCGCCAGCAGGTAGTAGGCCACATCGAACACGACGACGTTGCTCTTGATGAAGATCGCCTCGAAGAACCACGGATACCCGCGGTTGTCGGCGACCGGGTCGATGAAGCGGGACCCCACGCCCCACAGGTACTGGCGATCGGCCCAGGAGCCGGCGAGAACGATGAGCACGATGACGCCGTAGGTGATGCGGAACATCGCCCAGCTGTACGACGCATGCTTGCTGCCCAGCACCCACGACAGCGTCGTGTCGAGTGTGCGGCCGATGAAACCCCGGGGCTCGCGCTCCGACGGTGTCGCCTCATCCCCGGCCGGCTGGTCGGTGTCCACCTCAGTGCTCATGGCGGCCTCCCGATCGCGCGACGAAGTCGCGGAAGGCGGCGAGCGAGTCGGCGTCGAGCTTCTGGTCGGCCTCCCGCCAGCCGAAGGCCCGCGTCTCCGCCGGGAACTGCCGGGCCGAGGAGGCGCGGTGCGCGAAATCGTTGGGCCGGTGGTAGACGATGCGCCAGCGCACGCGCTCCGCCTTCCGGCCGAAGTACGCGGTCGCGAGCAGGGTCGAGTACTGCACCATCACGTCGTCGTATTGCAGAAGGGATCGCACCGCAG
This sequence comes from Pseudolysinimonas kribbensis, assembly GCF_039531715.1. Taxonomy (NCBI): domain Bacteria; kingdom Bacillati; phylum Actinomycetota; class Actinomycetes; order Micrococcales; family Microbacteriaceae; genus Pseudolysinimonas; species Pseudolysinimonas kribbensis. The sequence goes on from NZ_BAAAQO010000002.1 coordinate 4,634, forward strand.
CCGGGTTGTGCCCCAGCGAGTTCAGCTGCGCCGTGAGCTGCGGGTCCGTCCGCTCCGTGTACTGGTCGTCGCCGACGCGGCGGATGAAGGTGTTCAGCACCACCTCCTGCTGATCGCGATCGAGGGCGAGGAAGCGCGTGTTGTAGGCCCGGATGAGGTTCCAGGACTGCTTGACCGCCCGTGACGGCGACGGCTGACCGGCCACATCCGCCAGCTCGAGCTTCGTGGCCGAGAACCACCCGCTCTTCACGAGCCGGCCGGACCCGTCACGCCATTGCGCAGCGATCTCGAGCTCGATGTTGGTCTTCAGGATGTTCGGCGCGAAGACGTTCCAGCTCTGCGTGAAGTAGGGGCTGGCGGTCGACCGCAGCCCGGTGGTAACCCGCTTGAACGGGTCAGCCCCCGGATCGGAGAAGGACAGGCTCGTTGCGACGTAGACGCCGACGAGCACAACCGCGGCGCCCGCCGCGAAGCGGGCGCCGCGAGTGTGTGTCATCAGTGCTGCGAGGCCTTCCGGCGGGCCAGCACGGCGACGCCGGCACCAGCGAGAAGCATCAGCAGCGCCAGGCCGCCGAGCCACGTCACGTCGTCCGACCCGGTGACGGCGAGGCTGCCATCGGGGTCACCCGCCGTGTCGGCAGCGGTGTCCGCCGCCGTGTCGGCTGCCGTGTCGGCTGCGGTGTCCGCGTCCGTCGCGTCCGCGTCGACGTCGGTGTCACTCGGGGCATCCGCGTCGGTGTCAGCAGCGTCCGCGTCGGCGGCGGTCGCGTCGGTATCGGCATCCGCCGCCGCCGCGTCGGTGCCCAGCACCGAAGCGGAGGCCAGGTTGATCGTGCCGAGGGCCGTGCCCGGAAGCAGACCGATCGAGAGCGCGCGCACCGTGAACGAGCCCGCACCCAGATCGCCGACGGCCGGCTGGACGTTGACGGTCAGGCCGACGACCTCGTTCACCGCGGCGACGACCGGGCCCAACAGCCCATTGAGCGAACTCAGGATGGGACCGGTCGCCGTGTTGACCGTGCCGGAGAGCGTCCCCAGGAGGGTGTCGCCCGCCGTGCCGAGAGCGCTGGTCAGCAGACCCACGACCGTGTCGAGCAAGGGGTTCCCGGTCGTCACCGTCGGGTCGGCAACGGTTCCGCCGACCGTGAGGCCACCGCTGATGACGCCGCCGAGGAGAGTGGCGGTCAGGTTGCCGGAGATCGGGAGCGAGGCACTCGTGAGGTTCGTCACGAACTGCTGGACCACCGCCTGCGCGGCGGCGACGATGCCCGCGGTGATCTGCGGGGTGTAGTCGGCCAGGTTCGTGTTCGCCGGCAGGTTGTTGATGTCGATCCCCTGCGACTGCAGCAGCGCCTCGAGGTCCACGGCGATGGTGCCGTTGGCGAGGTCGATCGTCACGCCGTTGGTCGGGACCGTGGTGACCAGGTCGCTGACCGTGGGAAGCGTGACCGACACGGAGCCCGAGAGACTCGCCAGCCCCAGGGCGTCGAGATCCAGGCTGTTGTTCAGAGCGGTGTTGATCGTGGTCTGGAGATCCGAGAGGACCCCGTCGAGCTGATCCGACAGCGCACCCACGGCCGGCGACCCGAGCGAGAACCCGAGGTCACTGATCAGGTAGTGGCTGTCCGGCACTCCGCCGCCGACCTGCGATGCGGTCGCCGCGAGGTGTCCGGTGTTCAGCGAGAGGTCGCTGAGCACGTCGCTCGCCCCGTTGACCTGACCGATCAGGCCGTCGAGCGAGAGCGTCGCGTCGGCGAAGTCGGAGTCGGTGTTCGGGTCGATGGCAATGGCACCCTCGTCCGTCACGGCACCCGAGCCGGCCGTCGCCGTGCCGTCGTCCTGAGCGGTCGCCCGCTGCGCCACGGCGCCGAGCGTCAGGATCCCGTTGTCGCCGCCCAGGTTGCCGAGGTCGGTGCCGCCCAGCTGAAGTGGGACGTTGATGCTGTTCAGCAGCGTCGCCGAGATCGGCTGGTTCGCGTCCGGGTGGACGCCGTTCGGGTTATCCGCGCTCGCCGGCGTGATCTCGACGATGTTGGCCAGATCGGTGCCCGCGACCGTGCCGCTGAGGAACTGGCCGAGGCCTTGCGACACGGAAGGCGTGGCTGCGTTGGCGGCCAGGCCGCTCGCCCCCGCGATTCCGAGCGCCACGACGCCGACTCCGGCGAGCGCGGCTCGCCACTTCTTGCGCTCGGGCTTGCCGAGCAGGACTGAATTCGTCACCGATTTCCCCCAAGTGATTCGGATACACACGTGTCGCGCACCCCCCAGACACGGCGCCAGACAATTCCTCACGCTAGGTGATACGTCGCCGAGAGTCCAGATGTTTTAAAGTATTCTTCAATAGTTAACTAAACTAACGATCGCTCGCATCCGATCGCACCATCAACCGAACACCGCGCCGGGTGGGCTAACCTTGAGCCGGCTCCCCGCGTGGCGCCATCCAGGCCAACTCCCCCAGGGCGGAGACGCAGCAAGGGTAACCGGGCTCTGGCGGGTGCGCGGGGGGTCCTCTCTTCCGGGGGAGACCAACCAGGAGGATTCGCCTAGTGGCCTATGGCGCACGCTTGGAAAGCGTGTTGGGTGCAAGCCCTCGGGGGTTCGAATCCCCCATCCTCCGCTCACGTCACCACGTGTCGGGTGCTCGCACAGCGCCCGCACCGGGGTTCGAATCCCCCATCCTCCGCTCACGTCACCACGTGTCGGGTGCTCGCACAGCGCCCGCACCGGGGTTCGAATCCCCCATCCTCCGCTCACGACGAAACGGGCCGATGACGTGGGGCCGTCGATGACGGAGCCCTCGGACGCCCCCGTCGTGCGGGTGCGCCCACGGACGGGGCTGCTCTGGACGGCGGTCCTGACCCTGCTTCTCGTGACCTCTCCCCTGTACGGGGCCCTCTACTGGTTCGCGATCCCGCACGGGCAGCTGCTCCCGACGCTGTCGGGGCACATCGTGATCGTGCTCGTCGGCATCGCGATCGGGATGCGGCAGCTCGCGGTGTTCGCCGAGGTCCGCGGCGGCCTGCTGCGGGGTAACGGCATCTTCAGTCCGCTGATCGAGGTCGAGGTGTCGCGCATCGCCTCCGTCGACCTGGTGGCCACCTATGTCGGGCTCCGGCCGAACCCGGTGCAGCAACTGCTGGTGCGCGATGCGTCCGGCCGTCGCCTGTTCCGGATGCGCGGCAACTTCTGGCCCGCCAGCGACCTCGTGCGGCTGGCGGCCGCCCTGCCCGTGCCGACCACCGTGACGGCGGAGCCGATCGACGTGAAGGACTTCTTCCGCCGGTATCCGGGCAGCGCGTACTGGTTCGAGAACCGGCCGGCCGTCACCGCGGTCGGGATCGTGCTCGGGCTCGCCGCCGTCGCCGCGGTCGCGGCGGGCGCGATCGCGCTGGCCGGCGAGCCGTTCGCGATCTGAGCGGTCAGACCGCGCCCGGCACCTCGACCGATCCGGTGTCGTCGCTGACGACACCGTGCCGCAGCGGCCGCACCAGTATCCAGAGCGAGGCGAGGGCGACCACCGACGTCGCCGCGATGACGATCCCGGTGTTCGCGGGCGTCACCCCGATCAGTCCGACCACGGGCGAGACCGCGCCGGCCAGGCCGAAGTTCGCCGCCCCCAGCAGCGAGGCCGCCGTCCCCGCTTCGCGTCCATGCCCGGCGAGGGCGAGCACCTGCACCGTGGGGAACGTGAGTCCTGCAGAGGTGACGAGCACGAAGAACGGGATCGCGACCGCCAGAAGCGGAGGATCGCCGAGCCCGTCGAGCACGAGCGCGCCCGCCGCCAGCAGGATCAGCGGCAGGCTGACGACCAGGATGCGTGACGGTGCCACCCGCCGCATGATGCGCGACGCCGACTGCGACGCCACGACGAGCCCGACGGAGTTGATCCCGAACACGAGCCCGAACTCCTGGGCGCTCAGGTGGTATCCGTCCTGGAAGATGAACGGCGATGCCGAGAGATAGGTGAAGACACCCGAGAAGGTCATGCCGCCGATGAACGCGACCCCGATGAAGACCCGATCATGGAAGAGGGCGGCATACCGCTGACGCGTCGTCGCGTGACCCGACATGTGACGCAACTCGGCGGGCAGCGTCTCGCGCACCAGGACGATCGCGGTCAGCAGGATCACGGCGCCGTACCCGGCGAGGCACCAGAACACGCCGCGCCAGTCGAGCACGGCCAGCAGCTGCGATCCGATGACGGGCGCCAGGATCGGCGCGAGCCCGCTCACGAGCGCGAGGCGGGACAGCATCCGGATCAGCGGCTGGCCCCCGAACAGATCGCGCACCATCGCCATCGCGACGACGCCGCCGCCCGCCGCGCCGACGCCCTGCACGACGCGGAGCGCGATGAGCAGCGGCACGCTCGGGGCGAGCGCGACCGCGACGCTCGCGACGACGTGCAACGCCGTCGCGAGCAGGAGCGGCACGCGGCGCCCGACCCGGTCGCTCAGCGGGCCGACGAGCAGCTGCCCGAGGCCGAAGCCGACGGTCGTCGCCGTGAGCGTGAGCTGGATCTGACTGTCGGGCGCGTGGAATTCCGCGGCGACCCGTGGAAACGAGGGCAGGTACAGGTCGATGGTGAAGGGCCCGAGGGCGACGAGTGCTCCGAGCGCGACGACGTAGAGGATCCGTCGGCCGCGCGAGAGCGCGTCGCCCGGGTGGGAGACCGTGGTCACGTGGTCCTTGCCGAGCGGAGAGGATGGCGATGGAGCCGTGCGGCTCGCGCCTACGCTACCGCTCCTGCAGGCCCCATTTCTGGCCGTAGCCGCCGTCGCTCTCGGGCGCGGACATCAGGTCGAGGAACGGCCGCGCATCGAACGCCTCCGGGCCGAGCACACCGACGCCCGACCAGACGCCGGTCGAGAGGAGCTCGAGTGCGATGACCGGGTTGAGCGCGGTCTGCCAGACGACGCACTGGCTCTCGTACTCGCGCATCGTCCACTCGTTGTCGGCGACGTGATAGAGGTACACCTCCCGCGGCGCGCCGTCGCGTCCGGTTCCCGTCACCCACACGCCCGCGCAGGTCTTGCCCGTCATGCGGGGGCCGATGGCGGCCGGATCCGGCAGCGCGGCCGCCACGACGTCGCGGGGGGCGACCTCGACGGGCCCGTTCGCGCTGCGGACGCGCAGCGGGGCGACCGAGTCGAGGTGCAGGGTGTGCAGGGTCTTGAGCACGCCGATGAACTCGTCACCGAGCCCGTACTTGAAGGTCACGCGCTTCGCGTCGAGCCAGCGCGGCATGAGCAGCACCTCCTCGTGCTCGACGTTGACGCACTCCACCGCACCGATGCCCTCGGGGAAGTCGAAGATCTCGGGCTCCGAGAACGGTTCCGTCGTGTACCAGCCGGCCTCCTTCGTCCACACCACCGGTGGGTTCAGGCACTCCTCGATCGTGGTCCAGATCGAGAACGACGGCGCGAAGATCTCGTTGCCGGCCTCGTCGCGCACGACGAGATTCGCCCCGTCGCGCGTGCCGAGCTCGTCGATGCTCTCGAACAGGTGGTCCGCGGCGTAGCGGGCGAAGACATCCGAGAGCCCCGGCTCGACGCCCATGCCCACGAGGGCGAGGCAGCCCGCCTGCTCCCAGTCGGGCGCCTGCTCGAACTGGTCGTCGCCGAGCTTGACGCCGGTCTGCGCGTACGGGCTCTCCGGATGCGGCTCCGAGAGGCTCATCGCCATGTCGAGATAGTCGGCGCCGGCGGCGAGCGCCCCCGCGAACACCGTCGGCACGAACTTGGGCTCGACCGCGTTCATGACGTGGGTCGCCCGATGCTCCCGCGCCAGCGCGGCGACGCTCTCGGGGTCGGAGGCGTCGACCCTCGCGGCGACCAGCCGGGCCGCGGTCTCGGGGCCGTGCTTCGCCGCGATCCAGTCGATCGTGCGCTGCGAGCGGGCCGGGTCGTAGTCGCTCACGACGAGCAGCTCGAAGAAGTCGCGTCGTGCGGCGATCTTGGCGATCGCGTCGCCGACGCCGCCGGCGCCGACCAGGAGGATCCGCATGGGGGAGACGCTATCGGGCTGTGCCCTCCGCGTACACGGTCGGGGCGGGGCCCAGCTCCTCGAGCAGGCGCGACATCGCGACGTACGCACGGTTGCGGTAGGCGACGAGCTCCGCGGCGCCCCCGGCGGGCGGCTCCAGGAAGCCGGACCCGGTCTTCGAGACGCCGTAGTGTCCCGCGTCGATGACCTCCTGGAGCATGGCGGGGGTCGGGAAACGGTCCGGGTACGCGGCGCGCAGCTGCTGGAAGACCATGCCGTAGGTGTCGAGGCCGGCCATGTCGGCGATCGCGAACGGGCCGAAGAAGGGCAGCCGGAAGCCGAGGGTGCCGCGGATGATGGCATCCACGTCCTCGACCGACGCGACGCCTTCCTCGACGACGCGCGCGGCCTCGTTCAGGAGCGCGAACTGCAGCCGGTTCAGCACGAACCCGGTCTTGTCGGCGACGAGCGCCGACACCTTGCCGACCGAGTCGACGACGCCGCGCGCGAAGGCGACGGCCTCGGGCGAGGTCGTCGCGTGCGGGATGATCTCGACCGCGGGGATGAACGGCGAGGGGTTGCTGAAGTGCACCCCCAGGAAGCGCTCCGGTCCGCTCACGGCCTCCGCCATGGTGCCGATCGGGATGCTCGACGTGTTGCTGCCGATCACCGCATCCACCGGCGCGGCGGCGGAGACCCGGCGCAGCGTGTCGAGCTTGATGTCGAGCCGCTCGGGCACCGCCTCCTCGATGAAACGCACCCCCGCGACCGCGTCCTCGAGCTCGTGCGCGCTCAAGCGCTCCGCCATGACGTCCGCCGCGTCGGCGGGGAACAGGCCATCGGCCGCGAAGGCGCGGGCCTCGCCGATGAGGCGCTCCCGGTTGGATCGCGCGACCTCGAGCGTGACGTCCGAGATCCGGACCGGATGGCCGGCGAGCGCGACCACCTGGGCGATGCCGCCTCCCATGTAGCCGGAGCCGACAACGGCGTATGCCTCTTCGGGCATGTTCTTCTCCTTGAGCGATTCGATCAGAAGACGGGCTGCGCGACCCGGCTCGTTCCGGCGGCGTAGTCACCGGTCTCGGGCAGGATGCGACGGAGGTACTCGCGATTGGCGGCGCAGACGCTCAGCCCGTCGCCACCGTAGTGCTCGAGCCCGAAGCTGCCCTGGAACCCCGCGCCGATCGCCATCGCGACGACCTCGCGGTGGTTGACGATGCCGCTCTCCAGCGGCGCGGGGATCGCGAACACCGCCCCGGTGGACGGGTCCTCGTCGCGCTGGTAGCTCTTGGCCTGCCAGTAGTTGGCGTACGGGAGGGTGGCGGCGTACAGGTCGCGCCAGTGCTCCACCGGCCGGTGCAGGCGGATGAGGTTGCCGACGTCCGGGCACAGGCCGACCTCCGGCATCCCGATCTCCTCGACGAGCCGCACCGCCGACGCGGCCGTGCCGAGGTAGGTGTCCTCGTAGAGCTCGAGCGAGATCAGCAGGCCCACCTCGGCCGCGTGCCGCCCGAGTTCCTGAAGCCGGGCCACCGCGAGCGAGCGCACCTCCGGGTCGTCGGAGTCCTTCGGACCGTCGACGGTCCAGAACCACTGGGCCTTCTGCTGCGCGGCCGTCAGCGGCCGGTGCAGACCGAGGCAGACGACCTTCGCGCCGAGCCCCGCCGCTGCGTCGATCGTGCGGTGGTCGTACGCGAGGTTGGCCTCGCCGCTGTCCGGGTCGATCACGCTCTTGCGGGCGACCGGGATCACCGGCACGGTGAGCCCCTGCTCGCGCAGCACCTGCAGCAGCTCGTCGCGACGGGCCTCGGTCAGATCGCCCGGGCGTACCCAGCTGTCGATGAGGTCGACCCGGTCGAACCCCGCGCGGCGGGCCTGGCCGAGCACATCGGCCCACACCGTCGCATCGGCGTCGTGGGCGTTCGGGAACTGCAGCAGCACTGCCGAGAGGGGCCAGTCGGCGGCGTTCAGCGGCATCGTCACGTCCTTCGCACGGGTGTCCGGATTCGGGATCCACGCTACCGCGGCCCGGAGGCGCGGCCCGCCGGATGCCGGAGGGGCCTCCGCATTCGGCAGACCGCGCGGTCCGATCGCGGCCTACGCGCGACCGAGTTCGATCGCGGTCCAGGACACCGCGGGCACGGTGATCGTCAGGGTGTCGCCGTCCACCACGGCCGACCCGTTGCCGTGGGGCGCGACCCGCTCGGGCTGCTCGAGCGTGTTGCGGGCGTTGACGTCGTCGTCCGAGATCGTCTGCGCCGAGAGCACGTTCACCCCACCGAGCCCGCCGACGTCGATGCTCACGGTGGCGGAGTCGGTCTGCGATCGGTTGACCAGGAACACGGCGGTGCGCCCGGTCGCGTCGTCGTGCGTGGCGACCGCGTCGAGCTGCGGGACCTCGCCGTACAGGGCGGTCTCGTACGTCGGCGACTCGAGCTTGACCTCGAGCGCGCGCCCGCCCGCGAGCCTCGACGTGATCGCGAACGGGAAGAACGTCGTCTGACGCCAGGCCGGTCCGCCCGGCTCGGTCATGATCGGTGCGATGACGTTGACGAGCTGGGCCAGCGAGGCCGCGGTCACGCGATCGGCATGCTTGAGCAGCGAGATGAGCAGCCCGCCCACGACGACCGCGTCGGCGACCGAATAGACGTCCTCGAGGAGGCGGGGAGCCTTCGGCCAGGACTCGATGCCCTCGATCCGATCCACGTCGCGGTATCGGTCCTGGTACCAGACGTTCCACTCGTCGAACGAGATGTCGATCGTCTTCGTGCTGCGCTTGACCGCCTTGACGTGATCGGCCGTGTCGATCACCGTCTCGATGAAGCGGTCCATGTCGACGGGCGACGCGAGGAAGCTCCCGAGGTCGCCATCGCGCTCCTGGTAATAGGCATGGCACGAGATGAAGTCGACGTCGTCGTAGGCCTCCATCAGCACCTCCCGCTCCCAGGACCCGAAGGTCGGCATGTGCGCGTTCGAGGAGCCGCACACGACGAGCTCGACGCGCTCGTCCAGCTGGCGCAGGGCCTTGGAGACCTGGGAGGCGAGCTTGCCGTAGTCGGTGCCGGAGCGATGGCCGAGCTGCCACGGGCCGTCCATCTCGTTGCCGAGGCACCACATCCTGACATCGAACGGCTCGGTGCGGCCGTTCGCGATCCGACGATCGGACAGCGTCGATCCGGATGCCACGTTCGCGTATTCGAGCAGATCGAGGGCTTCCAGCGTGCCGCGGGTGCCCAGGTTCAGGGCGAGCATCAGCTCGCCGCCGACCTTGTCGAGCCACGCGCCGAACTCATGCAGTCCCACCTCGTTCGTCTCGGTGGAGTGCCAGGCGAGGTCGAGCCGCGTGGGGCGCTCCTCGCGCGGTCCCACGCTGTCCTCCCAGCGGAAGCCGGAGACGAAGTTGCCGCCGGGGTAGCGCACGGTCGAGACGCCGAGCTCGCGCACGAGGTCGATGACGTCCTGCCGGAAGCCGTCGGCATCCGCGCTCGGATGACCGGGCTCATAGAGCCCGTCGTAGACGCACCGGCCGAGGTGCTCGACGAAGGAGCCGAACAGGCGCCGGTTGATGGGACCGACCTCGAAATGGGGGTCGATGGTGAGACGGGCGGAGATCATCGCTGGCTTTCTGCTACGGACGGATGCGGGAGAGGGTCGGTCGGCTGGTGCGCGACTACTTGAGGCTGCCGATCGAGAGCCCGCCCCGCCAGTAGCGCTGGAGAGTCAGGAACGCGATCACGAGCGGGACCACCGAGATGAGCGAGCCCATCACGATGAGGCTCCAGAGGGAGTGCCCGCCGCCGTTGTTGCCCGAGGCAAGACCCTGCCAGACGCCGATCCCCACGGTGACCGGGTACAGGGTCTTGTCGCTGAGCATCACGAGCGGCAGGAAGTAGTTGTTCCACGTCGCGACCATCGACAGCAACAGGACCGTGACGATCGCGGGCCGCATGAGCGGCAGAGCCACCTGCAGGAAGGTGCGCAGCTCGCCCGCCCCGTCGACGCGGGCGGCATCGAGCAGCTCGTCGGGCACGGCGTCGCCGATGTAGACGCGCATCAGATAGACGCCGAACGGATTCAGCAGCGAGGGCAGGATGACCGCCCAGATCGTGTTGGTCAGTCCCGCGTCCGAGGCGAGGATGAACGTCGGGATCACCAGTGCCGTGAGCGGCACCATGACGGCTCCGAGGAGGAGCGAGAACATCAGGTTGCGACCGCGGAAGGCGAACTTCGCGAAGCCGTAGCCCGCGAGGATGGAGACGATCGTCGACCCGACGCCGCCGGCCACCGCGTACAGCGCGGAATTGCCGATCCAGTGCAGGTAGATGCTGCCGTCGTACGTGAAGAGGTCCTGCAGGTTCGCGAGGTAGCCGACGTTCTTGTCGAACCACATCGACCCCCCGGTGCCTCCGAACAGCCCGGCCGCGTCCTTCGAGCTGTTGACGACCATCCAGTACACCGGGATGAGGAAGTAGACGACGAGGATCCCGAGGAAGATGTGCGCCGGCACGATCCCCCGCCGGCGGCGGCCGCCGAGTCGGCGCCCGGATGCGGCGCCGCGTTCGAAGGCCCGTGTCGAGTCCAGGGCAGTGACCGTCATGAGAGGAAGCTCCCGCGCTTGCGAGTGAGGAACAGGAAGATGTACACGCAGACGAAGACGACGACGCCCAGGGCGAATGAGAGCGCCGAGGCGTAGTTGAACTGGGCGTACGAGAAGGCCGTGAAGTAGGCGTAGAGGTTCGGCGTGAAGTCCTGCGTGATGCCGCCGTTCGAGATCGTGCGCAGCACGCTCGGCTCGGTGAAGAACTGCAGGGTGCCGATGAGGGCGAAGACCAGGATCAGCAGCAGCGCGTTCGTGACGAGCGGCAGCTTGATCCGCAGGGCGATCTGGCGGGCGTTGGCACCGTCGATCCGCGCGGCCTCGTACAAGGTGGGGTCGATGCCCTGCAGCGCCGCGTAGATGATGATCATGTAGTAGCCGGCCCACTGCCACGTGACGATGTTCATGAGGCCGCCGAACACGTGCGAGGCGTCGAGCAGGAACGGTGCCTTCAGCCCGACCAGTCCGAACAGCTGCCCGAGCGGGCCGAACGTCGGGCTGTACAGGAAGCCCCACATGATGGCGCCGATGACGGCCGGGATGGCGTACGGCAGGAAGATCATCAACCGCGCGAATCGCGCGAAGCGGGTCGTGACCGCGTCGAGCACGAGCGCGATCGCGAGCGAGATGATCATCTGCACCGGGATCAGCACGAGCGAGAAGCCGACGACGAACGCGACACCGCCGAGGAACGACGGATCGGTGAACGCCTTGATGTAGTTGTCGAGCGGCGCGAACACCGTCCCGGTCGCCAGCCCCTTGGTGAACAGGCTGTTGTAGAACGCGTACAGCAGCGGGGCGACGAGGAAGACGAGGAAGACGAGGGTGAACGGCAGGATGAACATCCAGCCGGTGAGGGTGCGGCGCCGATTGGCCGCGCGCTGCGCGGGCGAGGTCGGCACCTGGGGAACTCGAGCGCGTCGCGTCGGCGCGAGCGCGGAGGCAGAGGTCATTCGGGAGGCCCTTCGAATGAGTGGATGCGGAAATCGGGTGGCCGGACCGGCCTGAACCGGCCCGGCCACCCCGGTCTCACTTGACCGTGAAGCCCTGCTGCTTGGCGTACTTGACCACGGCGTCCTGCACGGCCGCGGCGGCGCCCGCGCCGTCGATCTTGCCGCCGTTGATCGCCGTCAGCTGCTTCTGCAGCTGCGCGTAGTAGTACACCTGGAACGGGCTGTAGGTGAATCCCTTGTACCCGTTCTCGGCCGGGATGTAGACCTCGCCGTAGGCCTTCTGACCGCCGAAGAAGTCGAGCGGGTAGTCCGCGATCTCCTTCGACTTCAGCACGGTCTGGTTGAGCGGGAAGATCACGAGGTTCTTCCACCCGTTCTCGAGCGAGGCGGGATCGGCGTCCAGCCCGAGAGCGACCTCTGCGGCGAGCTTCTTGTCCTTCGCCTGGGTCGTCACGGCGAACGCCGAGCCGCCCCAGTTGACCGAGACCGGGTTGCTGGGATCCCACTGCGGCAGTGGCGCCACGGCGAACTGCCCCTTGTCGTTGCCCTTGCCGACGCCGGCGCCGGTCAGATAGCCCGGTGCCCACGCCGCGGAGACGTAGGTGGCGTACTTGCCGCCCACGACGCCCGAGATGTACTCGGCCGTGAACTGGTCAGCCGTTCCGACGAGGCCCTTCTTGACCAGGCCGGCCCAGTAGTCGAGCACCTGCTTGGATGCCGGGTCGTCGAGCTTGACGCCGACCTCCTTGGGCTTGGTCGGGTCGTACTGGAACGGATGGGCGCCCTTCTGGATCTGCAGCGCCATCATGACCGCGGGCACGTTGCCGCCGAGGTCGCCGAACAGCGGACCGCCGGCGTCCTTGACCTTCTGCGCGTCCGCGGCGTACTCGTCCCAGGTGGCCGGGGGCTTCGTGATGCCGTACTTCGCGAAGATGTCCTTGCGGTAGATGAGGCCCATCGGGCCGCCGTCGATGGGCGCCGCGTAGACCGCGTCGCCGACCGAGACGTCCTTCCAGGCGCCCGCGCTGAAGTTCTTCTTCACCTTGTTCGCGCCGTACTTGCTGATGTCGACGAGCGCGCCCTGGATGACGTAGTTGGCCAGGTGGTCGGCCTCGAGCATCACCACGTCGGGAGCGCCCTTCTTGGCCGAGACGGCGGTCTGGAACTTGTCGTACTCGTCGCCGCCCTGGCCGACGTTGTTCCAGCAGACCTGCACGTCGGTGTGGCTCTTGTTGAAGTTGTCGACGACCAGCTGCGTGTTGGGGTACCAGGCCCAGGCGGTCACCTTGGGCGCGTCCTTGTGGATGATCTTGTTGGTGCACTTCGCGTTCGCGTTCGCGTCGGCGCCGCCTCCGCCGCCTCCACTGCACGCCGCGAGCCCGGCGGCCATGACCAGAGCGGTCAGGCCGGCGATGAGAGCTCTCTTCTTCACTGTGATCGATTCCCTTCGAGGTGCGATGGACTTCGTTGTCGGACTGCACGGCCGCACGCGCGCCGGGCACCCCGTCGACGAGGGGGCGGCGCCAGGGGCACCGGATCCTCATCGACCCGTACAGCTCGACTGCCGAGCCGCTCTACAACGTTGTACGGTAAACGTTGTAGAAGCATCTTTGGACATCTCCGGCGCCCGTGTCAAGACACCGGCGACCGACCGTCAGATCGCGGGCGTCGATTCCCGATGGACGATGCGGAAGGCCGCCATGATCTCCCGCCGTTCCTGGTCGAGCCGTCCGGCGATCCGGTCGACGAGCAGCTCGATCGAGGTCTCGACGATCTCGGGCAACCCCGGATCGATCGTGGAGAGGCTCGGAATCGAGTACGCGGCGTCGTCGAGGTTGTCGAACCCGAGAACCGCGACGTCATCCGGAATGACGATGTGCGCCTCCTGCAGCGCACGCATCGCACCGAAGGCCAGGTTGTCGTTGAACGCGAAGAGCGCGTCGAAACGCGCGCCCGACGCGATCAGACGCCGCGTCACCTCGGCGCCATCGCGTCGGTGCCAGGGCAGCGCATAGCCGACCAGCTCCTCGCGGAACGGCTCCCCGGCCGCGTCCAGGGCCTCCCGGTATCCCCGCAGCCGGAGTCCGGCGGATCCGATCACCTCGCCCTCGTGGGCTCCGACGACCGCGATCCGGCGGCGGCCGAGACCGAGGAGGAACTCGGTGCCCGCTCGCGCCGCCTCCACGTTGTGCATCGTGACGTGGTCGGTCGGGCCGCCGAAGATGCGCTCCCCGAGCAGCACGAGCGGGTACGGCCGGCGCAGCAGCTCGGCGTCCTCCTGCTGCAGGCCGAGCGCGCTGAAGAGCAGGCCGTCCGTCATCTTGCGGCGGGCACCACTGAGCACGTCGAGCTCGCGCTGGCGGTCGCCGCCGGTCTGCTCGATCAAGACCGTGAGCCCGCGCTGCTCGGCGGCCGCGATCATCCGGTCGGCGAGCTCCGCGAAGTAGCTGCTGAGACTGAGCTCGGGCACGGCGAGGCCGATGAGGCCCGTGCGCCCCGAGCGCAGACTGCGCGCCGACGGGTTGGGCTGATAGGAGAGCTCGGCGATCGCCGCCTCGACCTTGGCCCGCGTCTCCGCCCGGATGTGCGGGTAGTCGTTGATGACGTTCGAGACCGTCTTGATCGAGACCCCGGCGAGCTGCGCCACATCGTGGAGCGTGGAGGCCATCGCCGCTCCTCACCGCGCGCGGGGTGCGCGTCGGCTCACTCTACAACGTTGTACTCACCCACCCGCCCCGTACGCGCGAGTTCCGAGAACCAACGTCCGCTGTCCTTCACGAGCCGGTTCTGGGTGTCGTAGTCGACGCGCACGATGCCGAAGCGCTTGGTGAATCCGAACGACCACTCGAAATTGTCCAGGAGCGACCAGACGAAGAATCCACGCAGATCCGCGCCGCGCTCCATGGCCCGATGCGCCGCGACGAAATGACGGTGCAGATAGGCGACGCGGGCGTCGTCGTGCACGGCGCCGTCCTCCACCCGATCGGGGAACGCGGCGCCGTTCTCGGTCACGGCGAGCGGGAGGCCGAACTCCTCGTGCGAGCGCACCAGCAGCTCCTCGAGGCCCGACGGGTCGATGTTCCACCCCATGGCGGTGAGCGGACCGGTCTCCGGCAGCCACTCGATCCCCTGCGTCGAGGGGAACACCGGTGAGCCGGGGGCGCCGTCGGCGAGCCGTACCCGGCTCGTCGAGTAGTAGTTGATGCCGAGCAGATCGATCGGCTGGTGGATGAGCTCGAGATCGCCCGGGCGCACGAATCCGAAGTCGCTCACCGCGCGCTGATCGGCGAGCAGGTCCTCCGGATAGCGCCCGTGCAGCATCGGGTCGAGGAAGATCCGGTTGCCGACGGCATCCACCCGGCGCACCGCCTCGTCGCCGCCCTGCCCGCCGGGCTCGCCGTCGGCGGCGCGCACGACGTGCAGGTTGAGCGTCACGGCGACCGTCGGGTCGTTGGTGGCGGCGCGGCGGATCTCGGGCACCGCGAGCCCGTGCGCGAGATTGAGGTGATGGGCCGCCGCCAGCGAGGCCGCGGGGTCGGTGCGACCCGGAGCGTGGATGCCGGCCGCATATCCGAGGAACGCCGAGCACCACGGCTCGTTGAGCGTGATCCACCCCGCGACGCGATCGCCGAGCGCCTCGACCGTGCGCGCGCTGTACTCGGCGAAGCGCGCGGCGGTGTCGCGGTTCGTCCAGCCGCCGAGGTCCTCGAGCTCCTGCGGCAGGTCCCAGTGGTAGAGCGTCGCCCACGGCTGGATGCCGCGCGCCAGCAACCCGTCGACGAGCCGCGAGTAGAACGAGAGCCCCGCCTCGTTGACCCGGCCCGACCCGCCCGGCTGCACCCGCGGCCACGCGATCGAGAAGCGATAGGCGCCGGCGCCGAGCTCCGCCATGAGGTCGAGGTCGGCCTCCCAGCGGTGATAGTGGTCGTCGGCGACGTCGCCCGTGCGACCATCCTCGATGCGGCCAGGGGCGTGGCTGAAGGTGTCCCAGATCGACGGCGTGCGCCCGTCCTCCCGGACCGCTCCCTCGATCTGGTACGACGCGGTCGCCGTGCCGAACAGGAACCCGTCCGGGAATTCGGTGCCGGGCCGGTGGTAGCGGTCGTCGCCGGGGTCGCTCACGCGCCCCACTCTACGGAGGTGGGATCGGCGAGCACGGCACCGAGGGCGTGCTCCGCAGCGCCGACCAGCAGCCGGTCATCGCCGAGCCCGGCGGCCGCGAGCCGCACCCCGCCGGCCGCGACCGGCACGGCGAGCTCCTCGACGTGCCGGCGCAGGCCGTCGGGATCCGACTCGAGCAGGGTCGCCAGATACCCCCCGAGCACGATGAGCTCCGGATCGAGCACGTTGACCGCGGTCGCCAGCGACGCGGCGAGCACCCGGCGCTGGCGGGCGAGCTCGTCGCGGATATCGGCGCGGTCGGTCGCGAGCAGGGCCGCCGCGAGCTCCGGCTCGGTGGCCGACGGCAGCCCGAGCGCGGCGAGCAGCCCGTCGCGCCCGACCTCCTCCTCGAGCACGCCCCGCGCGGAGGTGCGGTCGGCGGGATCGACGAAGCCGGCGGGGCTCTGCCCGAGTTCGCCCGCGAAGCCGCCGTGGCCGCCGAGCGGAGCGCCCCCGACGATGATGCCGCCGCCGATGCCGCTCGCGCCGCCGTTGAGATAGAGGAGGTCGTCGACGCCCCGACCGGCGCCGAAGAGGTGCTCGGCGAGCGCGCCGAGAGTCGCGTCGTTGCCGACCGCCACCGGCCGGGCGGTCGCGCGCTCGACGAGGTCGCGCAGCGGCGCGTCGGTCCAGCCCAGGTGCGGCGCCCAGCGCACGACGCCGTCGGCCTCGCTCACCAGCCCGGGGACCGCGAGGCCCACCCCCGCCACCCGGCGCCCGGGAATCCCCGCCACGACCCGTGCGGCGAGCGCCGCGGTCTCCTCCGGCGTCGGCACGTGCCCCAGCTCGTGGCGCTCGTGCGCCTCGACCCGCGCGCCGAGGCCGACGACCGCCGTGGTGATGGCATCGACCTCGGGGTTCACCGCGACCACGACGAGACGCGGGTCCGCCGCGACGACCGGCGACGGGCGGCCCACCCGGTTGGTGGCCTCCGGGGCGGCCTCCCGCACGAGGCCCCGCGCGGCGAGGTCGGAGACCAGCCCGCCGACCGTCGAGCGGTTCAGGCCGGTCTGGGCGGTGATCCACGCGCGGGGCACCGGACCCTCCCGATGCACCAGCCGGAGCACCGCGGCGAGGTTGCCCCGGCGGACGTCGTCGAGGCCGCTCGCACCGCTCGCCATCAGGTGAGCCGGCGGGTGCTGTCGCGCACGACGAGGCGCGACTCCAGGTCGACGTGGAGGTGATCCGGCTGGTCGCCGTCGCGCAGTCGGACCACGAGGCGCACCGCCTCGGCCGCCATCTCGGCGAGCGGCTGGCGCACGGTCGTGAGCGGCGGTCCGGCCCAGCGCGCGACGTTGACGTCGTCGTAGCCGACGACCGAGAGATCGTCCGGGATCCGGATGCCGCGCCGCCGCGCCGCCTCGTACACCCCGAGAGCCTGGGTGTCGCTGCTCGCGAAGATCGCCGTCGGCCGCCGCGGCAGGTCGAGCAGCTGCTCGCCGGCGCGCAGCCCCTCGTCGAAGTGGAAGCGATCCGTGCCGACGATGAAGTCCGCGCGCACGTCGAGTCCCGCCCCCTCGAGCGCGGCCCGGTATCCCGACAGCCGCGCGGTCGAGCACATCATGTCCTCCGGGCCGCCGACGATCGCGATGTCGCGGTGACCGAGGTCGACGAGGTGCCGGGTCGCGCCGTACCCGCCGGACCAGTTGGCGGTGCCGATCGACGGCACGTCCGCCGCGGGGGCCCCCGAGGGGTCGACGACGACGAACGGGATGTTGCGCGCGCGCAGCTGATGGCGGTGATCCGGCGACAGGTCGGAGAAGACCAGGATGACGCCCATCGGCCGGCGGCGCATCGCCCCCTCGATCCAGTCGGGGCTCGGCTTGTGCCGGTCGCCGCTGACCGTGATGAGCATGCTCAGGTCGAGATCGCGCGCCGTGCGCTCGACGCCCGCGATGATCTCGATCGCCCAGGCGCTGTCGATCTCGGAGAACACGACCTCGACCAGCGGCGCGACCGTGAGGGGCGTGTTGCGGCGGTTGTAGCCGTGGTCGCGCAGGAGCTCCTCGACCCGGCGCCGAGTGGCCTCCGAGACGCCGGCGCGGCCGTTCAGCACCTTGGAGACCGTCGAGATCGAGACGTCGGCGTCGTCCGCCACGCGCGAGAGGGTCGCCCGCGTCATCGCGGGACGTTCGACAGTATCGCCCGACATGGCGCAACTCTACTCAGGGGCCTGGTCACGCCCGGGGAGCGGTGATATGTTGCCGGAAACGACTTATCCACCACCTGTTTCATCCACGACGCTGTGATTCGGAGAATCCCATGGCCGACAAGCCCACCCCCGCCGACAAGTTCACCTTCGGTCTCTGGACCGTCGGATACAACGGCACCGATCCGTTCGGCGGGCCGACCCGGCCCCCGCTCGACACCGTGCACGCGGTCGAGAGGCTCGCCGAGCTCGGCGCGTACGGCCTGACCTTCCACGACGACGACCTGTTCGCCTTCGGCTCGACCGAGGACGCCCGCCGCACCGAGATCGACCGCCTCAAGGCCGCGCTGGCTGCCACGGGCCTCAAGGTGCCGATGATCACCACGAACCTGTTCTCGGCACCCGTGTTCAAGGACGGCGGATTCACCTCCAACGACCGCCAGGTGCGCCGGTACGCGCTGCGCAAGGTGCTGCGCAACCTCGACCTCGCCGCGGAGCTCGGCGCCGAGACCTTCGTCATGTGGGGCGGCCGCGAGGGCGCCGAGTACGACGCGGCCAAGGACGTGCGGTCGGCCCTCTCGCGGTACAAGGAGGCCGTCGACCTGCTGTCGGAGTACGTGCTCGACAAGAAGTACGGCATCCGGTTCGCGATCGAGCCGAAGCCCAACGAGCCCCGGGGCGACATCCTGCTGCCGACCGTCGGGCACGCGCTCGCGTTCATCAACTCGCTCGAGCACCCCGAGCTCGTCGGCCTCAACCCCGAGGTCGGGCACGAGCAGATGGCGGGCCTGAACTTCCAGGCCGGCATCGCTCAGGCGCTGTACCACGGCAAGCTCTTCCACATCGACCTGAACGGGCAGCGCTCGATCAAGTACGACCAGGACCTGGTATTCGGCCACGGCGATCTGCACAACGCGTTCGCGCTGGTCGACCTGCTCGAGAACGGCGGGGTGCTCGGCGAGCGCGCCTACGACGGGCCCCGGCACTTCGACTACAAGCCGAGCCGCACCGAGGACGAGACCGGCGTCTGGGACTCGGCCGCCGCGAACATGCGCATCTACCTCCTGCTCAAGGAGCGAGCGGCGGCGTTCCGCGCCGACCCCGAGGTGCAGGCCGCGCTCGAGGCGGCGAAGGTCGCCGAGCTCGCCAGCCCGACGCTGAACGCGGGCGAGAGCTACGACGACCTGCTCGCGGACCGATCGGCGTGGGAGGACTTCCAGCCGGACGCGTACTTCGGCGCCAAGGGCTTCGGCTTCGTGCGCCTGCAGCAGCTCGCGACCGAGCACCTGCTCGGCGCGCGCTGACTCGCGGCCGCACTCTTCCTAGCGCCCAATTGGGGGCTGCGATTCGTTCGCGGCCCCCAATTGGGCACAATCATTGAGGGACGGTGGACGCATGACGTACGTGGCGGGAGTCGACTCGTCGACGCAGAGCTGCAAGGTCGTGGTGCGGGATGCCGCGACCGGCGCGATCGTGCGCACCGGTCGCGCGACGCATCCGGAGGGCACCGAGGTCGACCCGGCCGCCTGGTGGGACGCCCTGCGGGCGGCGATCGCCGACGCGGGCGGCCTCGACGACGTCGCGGCGATCTCGATCGGCGGGCAGCAGCACGGCATGGTGGTGCTGGATGCCGAGGGCCGCGTCATCCGGAACGCCCTGCTCTGGAACGACACCCGCTCCGCCCCCGCCGCGCGCGACCTGATCGCGGAGTTCGGCGCGGCCGAGCTCGCCCGGCGCACCGGGAGCGTGCCGGTCGCGTCGTTCACGGCGACCAAGCTGCGCTGGCTGCGGGATGCCGAGCCCGAGAACGCGGCGCGGGTCGCCGCGGTCGCACTCCCCCACGACTGGCTCACCTGGCGCCTGCTCGGGTACGGACCCGAAGGCGAGGCACCGCTCGGGCCGCGCCTCGACGCGCTCGTCACCGACCGCTCCGACGCGAGCGGCACGAGCTACTGGTCGCCGTCCGGTGACTACGACCGCGAACTGCTCATCGCGGCGCTCGGCCACGATGCGATCCTGCCGCGCGTGCTCGGGCCCGCGGAGCGGGCGGGCGAGACCGTCGCGACGGATGCCGCCCCGGCCGGGCTCGTCGTCGGCCCCGGTGCGGGCGACAACGCCGGCGCCGGGCTCGGGCTCGGCGCGAAGCCCGGCGACGTCGTCGTCTCGATCGGCACGAGCGGCACGGTCTTCGCGGTGACGACCGACCCGATCGCGGACGAGACCGGCGCCGCCGCCGGCTTCGCCGACGCGAGCGGCAACTTCCTGCCGCTCATCGCGACCCTCAACGCCGCTCGCGTGCTGGACGCCGCCGCGCGGCTGCTCGGCGTCGACCACGCCGGCCTCGGCGACCTCGCGCTCGCGGCCGAGCCGGGATCCGCCGGCCTCGTGGTCCAGCCGTGGTTCGAGGGCGAGCGCACTCCCAACCTGCCCGACGCGACTGCGACGCTGTTCGGCATGACTCTCGCGTCCACCACCCGCGAGAACCTGGCGCGCGCGGCGATCGAGGGGATGCTGTGCGGCCTCGCCGACGGCCTCGATGCCGTGCGCGCCCAGGGGGTCGTCGCCGAGCGGCTGCTGCTGATCGGGGGCGCCGCGCAGAACGCGGCGGTGGCCGCGATCGCCGCGCAGGTGTTCGACGCACCGATCGAGGTGCCGGAGCCGGGCGAGTACGTCGCGCTGGGGGCGGCGGTGCAGGCGGCGTGGGCGCTCACCGGAACGCGGCCCGAGTGGGACGTGCCGATCGCGGCGCGGCCCGCACCGGACACGCGGCCGGTGATCCGCGAGCAGTACGCCGCGCGCCGGCCCGCGTAGCCGAGCGTTCGAGCTCGGCGACTCAGCCGGGCGGGGCCGTCGAGTCGCGCACCACGAGCCGAGGGCGGACCGGGTCGGCGGGTGGCGGGGGTGCCGCGCGCAGCTGCGCCAGCAGCATCCCGACCGCCCGCTGCCCTGCGACGGCGAAGTCCTGCCGGATGGTCGTCAGGGGCGGCCGATAATGGGCCGAGTCCGGCACGTCGTCGAACCCGATCACGCTCACGTCCTGCGGCACGCGCCGGCCGGACTCGTGCAGGGCGTGCAGCAGCCCGAGCGCCGTCTGGTCGTTCGAGCAGAAGACGGCCGTCACGTCGGTCGTGCCGAGGACCTCGCACGCCGCCCGGTATCCCGAGTCGGCGGTCCATTCGCAGCGGATCACCGGCCGCGGGGCGAGGCCGTGGTCGGCGAGCTCCGCCAGATATCCGCGCATGCGGGCGTCCGCCTCGACCCACCCGACGGGTCCGGCCAGGTGCAGGATGCGGGTGTGCCCCAGCTCGATCAGGTGCCGGGTCGCGATGCGGGCCCCCTCGACCTGATCGAACGAGACGCTCAGGTCGTCGTGGCGGTCCGAGGCGACCATGACGAAGGGGATCGCGAGCGGGTGCGCCGTGAGCCGGTTGAAGACGCCGGCCTGCGGGCCGACGACGACGAGGGCCTCGACGGCCTGCGCGACCAGTCGATCGACGGCGTCGCGCACGGAGACGTCGTCGCTCAGGCAGGTCGCGATGGCGACCCGGTAGCCGGCGTCGCCCGCCGCGTCCTCGATCTCGTAGACCATCTTCTGCACGCCGTACGCCGCGGCGCGGGTCGCGACGAGCACGCCGATGACCTGGGATCGGCTCGTGACGAGGGCGCGCGCGGCCTGATTGGGGCGGTACCCGAGCTCGGTGATCGCGTCGAGCACGCGCTGCCGGGTCTGCGGCCGGATGCCGGCGGAGTGGTTGAGCACCCGGGAGACGGTCTGGTACGAGACGCCCGCGCAGCGCGCGACGTCGCGGATGTTCGGCGCCCGCGCGGGACCGATCGGTTGTCTGGTCACTCCCGTTCCCGGCCTCGTCGTCGGATGTGGTCGGTGACAGTCTGGCGGACGCCTCAGCCGCCGCGGCGGTGCAACCGGATCCGACGCGCGATCGTGACCGCGGCCGCGACGAGCGCCAGCGCCGCGGGCGCCACGAGATGCCAGCCGGCGAGCACGGCCAGACCGGCGGTGAGCACGACTCCGGCGCACGCCATCCACCAGCCCGGCGTCCACCGCGGCAGCAGCCGGACCGCGGCGACCATCCCCGCGAGGTACACCGCGACGAGCGAGCTCGTCTGCACGAGGACGAGCACCTGGAGATCGATGCGCAGGAGGAAGTACGCGGCCGTGTAGCCGAGGCACACCACGGCGACCAGGGCGACGCCCCGGCGCGGCACCGCGCCCGCCTCGGCACCGCGCGCGAACCAGCGCGGCAGGTGCCCGTCGCGGCCGAGCGACGCGGCGAGGTTGGCCATCGCCGGGACGTAGGCGTTGAGAACGCCGAGCACGACGATGACCGCGATCGCGGCGACGATCGCCGGCCCCACCCCCGGCAGGGTGCGGGCGGTCAGATCCAGCAGCGGCACGGTGCTCGGCGCCGAACGCGCCGGCATCACGACGACGGTGGCCACCTGGAGCGCGAGATAGCTCACCCCGACCACGGCGACCGCGATGGCGGTGGCGAGGGGGATGACGCGGTGCGGCCGCCGGAACTCCGCAGCGAGGTGCGTCACGGCCTCCCATCCCGCGAACGCCCACACGAACAGGCTGATCACGACGCCGACGCCCGCCCACCCGTGCGGCAGGAGGGGAGTGAACGGGTGCGGGCGCGCGTGCGGGAGGGCGCTCGCGACGACGAGCACGACGACCGCGAGCAGCAGCGCGGTCAGCACGAGCTGCACCCGACCGCTGAACCGGAGACCGAAGACCGCGAGCACGATCGGCACGAGCAGGAAGGGCAGCCCGATCAGCGGAACCCACGCCGGGTCGATGCCGGTCACCGCCGTCAGATACGACCCGCCGAGCACGGCCACGACCGGCGCCCCCATGCCCGCCCCGAACAGGAACCAGTAGCCGGCCGCGCGCGCCGCGGTCGGCCCGAGGGCGAGCCGCACGAAGGTCGCGACCCCGCCGGCATCCGGATGCCGCGCCGCGAGCGCCGCGAACGCCCCGGCGAGCGGGATCGAGAGCACGAGCACGACGCCGACCCCGATGACGGAGCCCGGGCCGGCGGCCGCGGCGGCGAACCCGGGCAGCAGCAGGATGCCGGTGCCGAGCACCGCGGCGACGTACAGGGCGGACGCGGTCGGGAGCCCGAGCCGACCGGTGCCGGGATGCGCGGGGCGGTCGGTCACCCGTCCACTGTGCCGGGCGCCACCGACGCGCTCAGAGGCGGTCGAGCGCGCCGAGCACGTCGGCGAGCAGGTCGTCCTGCCCCTCGATGCCGACGGAGAGCCGGACGACGGAGTCGGGAACCTCCAGCGGGGTGCCCTTCACCGACGCGTGGGTCATCTCGGCCGGGTAGCAGACGAGCGACTCGACGCCGCCGAGCGATTCCGCGAGCTGGAACAGCGTCATCGTCTCGGCGAACCGGCGCGCGAGGGCCCCGTCGGCCAGCCGCACCGAGATCATCCCGCCGAAGTGGCGCATCTGCCGCGCCGCGAGCTCGTGGCCCGGGTGATCGGGCAGGCCCGGGTAGTAGACCTGCTCGAGCCGGGGGTGCCCGACGAGGTGCTCGGCCAGGTGCGCGGCGTTGGCCGAGTGCCGGTCCATGCGCACCGCGAGGGTCTTGATGCCGCGGACGGTGAGCCAGGCATCCATCGGCCCGGAGACCGCGCCCGCGCCGAACTGGACGAACCCGACCCGGTCGGCGATGCCCAGGCCGTCGAGCTGCGCTCCGGCCTTGACGATCACGGCGCCGCCCAGCACGTCGCTGTGACCGCCGAGGTATTTGGTGGTCGAGTGCACGACGATGTCCGCGCCGAGGGCGAGCGGCTGCTGCAGGTACGGGGTCGCGAACGTGTTGTCGACCACGACGATCGCGCCGGCCGCATGCGCGATCTCGGCCACCGCGGCGACATCTGTGATCTTCATCAGCGGATTGGACGGCGTCTCGACCCACACGACCTTCGTGGCGCCCGGGCGCAGGCCCGCCCGCACCTCGTCGAGGTCGCTCATCTCGACCGTGGACAGCTCCACGCCCCACGGCACGTGCACCCGGTCGACGAGGCGGTGCGTGCCGCCGTAGACGTCGTTGCCCATGAGCACGTGCGCACCGGGCAGCAGGATCGCGCGCAGCAGCGCGTCCTCGGCGGCGAGCCCCGACGAGAAGCTGAACGCGCGCTCGCCGCCCTCGAGCGCGGCGAGCAGGGACTGCAGCGAATCGCGCGTGGGGTTGGTGCCGCGCGTGTACTCGTAGCCGTCGCGGAATCCGCCGACGCCGTCCTGCACGTAGGTCGTCGAGAAGTAGATGGGCGGGATCACCGCGCCGGTCCTCGGGTCGAACTCCTGCCCGGCGTGGATGGCGGTGGTCGCGAAGTCGGACTGCTGCTGCTCGGGCACGGAAGGGTCTCTCTGCTGAAGGGGCGGCGGCTCAGTCGCTCAGGAACGCGAGCAGGTCGTGCCGCGTGATGACCCCGGCGGGCTTGCCCTCGCTCGTCACGAGCAGCGCGTCCGCCCGGGTGAGGGCGGCACGGGCCGCCTCCACCGAGTCGTTCATCCCGATCAAACCGAGCGCGGGGTTGACGAATTCCGCGAGCGCGTCGGTGAGCTGCGCGCGCCCGTCGAACACGGCCTCCACGAGGGAGCGCTCGTCGATGGATCCGACGACCTCGCCCATGACGACGGGCGGCTCCGCGGCCAGCACGGGCATCTGCGAGATGTTGTAGCGGCGCATCTTGTCGATCACGTGGCGCACCGTGTCGCTCGGGTGCACGTGCACGAGGCCCTCGTACTGCGCCTCCTTCGTGCCGATGACATCGGCGACCGTGCGACCCTCCTCGGGCGGCAGGAACCCGTAGGAGCGCATCCAGTGATCGTTGAAGACCTTGCCGAGGTAGCCGCGGCCGCCGTCCGGCAGCAGGATCACCATGACGTCGTCGGGCCCCAGGGCGCGGGCCGCCTTGAGTCCGGCCGACACGGCGAGTCCGCTCGAGCCGCCGACCAGCAGGCCCTCCTCGCGCGCGAGCCGGCGGGTCATGTCGAACGACTCCTGGTCGGAGCTCGCGATGATCTCGTCGACGACTCCAGGGTCGTAGGCCGCGGGCCAGAAGTCCTCGCCGACCCCCTCGACGAGATAGGGACGCCCGGTGCCGCCGGAATAGACGCTGCCCTCGGGGTCGGCCCCGATGATCCGGATCGCGGGGTTGCGCTCCTTGAGGAAGCGGCCGACCCCCGAGATCGTGCCGCCGGTGCCGACGCCGGCGACGAAGTGGGTGACGGTGCCGTCGGTGTCGCGCCAGATCTCCGGCGCAGTGGTCTCGTAGTGGCTGAGCGGCCCGTTCGGGTTGGAGTACTGGTCCGGCTTGAACGCACCGGGGATCTCGCGAACCAGCCGG
This sequence comes from Pseudolysinimonas kribbensis, assembly GCF_039531715.1. NCBI lineage: Bacteria > Bacillati > Actinomycetota > Actinomycetes > Micrococcales > Microbacteriaceae > Pseudolysinimonas > Pseudolysinimonas kribbensis. The sequence continues at coordinate 29,862 of NZ_BAAAQO010000002.1, forward strand.
TCGCTCACCGAGTAGTAGGAGTCGGGGCTGGAGGGCGCGACCGAGGTCGGGCAGACGACGATCTCGGCGCCGTAGGCGGTGAGCACGTTGCGCTTGTCCTCGCCGACCTTGTCGGGCAGCACGAAGATGCAGCGGTAGCCGCGCTGCTGCGCGACCAGCGCGAGGCCGATGCCGGTGTTGCCGGAGGTGGGCTCGACGATCGTGCCGCCGGGCCCGAGCAGACCCTTGGCCTCCGCGTCGTCGATGATGCGCGTCGCGATGCGGTCCTTGGACGAGCCGCCGGGGTTCAGGTACTCCACCTTCGCGAGCACGGTCGCCCGGATGCCCTCGGTCACCGAGTTGAGGCGCACGAGCGGCGTGTTGCCGACGAGGTCGAGCACGGTCTGGGCGTAATCCACCCGTCGAGCCTAATGACGGGGCGCTGAACGTTACGGGGGATCAGGCCCCTGCGGCGTCGCGGATCGGCACGGGGTCGGATGCGGTGAGCTGCTCCGCGAACAGGCGCGCATAGACGCCGTCGGCCGCGAGGAGCTCGCGGTGGGTGCCGCGTTCGACGATGCGGCCCCGGTCGACCACGAAGATGATGTCGGCGCCGACCACCGTCGAGAGCCGGTGGGCGATCGCGATCGTCGTGCGGCCGCGAGCCGCGGAGTCGAGCGCCGTCTGCACGATGCGCTCCGAGACCGTGTCGAGCGCGCTCGTCGCCTCGTCGAGGATCAGCACGGCCGGATCCTTGAGGAGCACGCGGGCGATCGCGACGCGCTGCTTCTCGCCGCCGGAGAGCCGGTAGCCGCGCTCGCCCACGACGGTGTCGTACCCGTCGGGGAACGAGACGATCGTGTCGTGGATGTTGGCGGCGCGCGCCGCGGCCTCCAGCTCCTCCTGGGTGGCGCCGGGCTTCGCGTACCGCAGGTTCTCGGCGATCGTCGCGTGGAACAGGTACGTCTCCTGGCTCACGATGCCCACCGACGAGATGAGCGACGCGTGCCGCAGCTCGCGCACGTCGTCGCCCGCGAACAGCACCCGGCCCTCCGACACGTCGTAGAGCCGCGGCGCCAGGTAGGACACGGTGGTCTTGCCCGCGCCGGACGGCCCGACGAACGCCGCGTACTGGCCCGGCTCGATGTGGAACGACACCCCGCGCAACGTCGCCGGACCGTCGACGGCGGCATCCGGATAGCGGAACACGACGTCCTGGAACTCGACGTTGCCCAGGCGGCCGGTCGCGACCTCACGTGCGCCCGGGGCATCCCGGATCGCCGGCACCAGGTCGAGGTACTCGAAGATGCGCGCGAACAGGGCCTGCGAGGTCTGCAGGTCCAGCGCCACCCGCAGCAGCCCCATGAGCGGGAACATGAGCCGCGCCTGGACGGTGGTGAAGGCGACGATCGTGCCCGCCGTGACCGGGACGTGCTGGAAGATCAGCCACGCCGCCACCAGGTAGATGACCGCCGGGATCACCGAGAGGAAGACGCTCACGAGCGCGAAGAACCACTGGCCGCTCATCGTCTGGCGCACCTGCAGCCGGATCTGATTGTCGTTCTCGTCGCTGTAGCGGCCGATCTCCGTCGGCTGCTGGTTGAAGCTCTTGGCGAGCAGGATGCCGGAGACGCTCAGCGTCTCCTGCGTGATCGCGGTCATCTGCGACAGCGACTCCTGGGTCTGCGTGGCGATGCGCGCGCGGATCTGCCCCACCCGGCGCTGCGCGATCACGAGGATCGGCAGCAGCACGACCGCGACGACGGTCATCTGCCAGCTGAGCACGAGCATGGCCACGAGCGCGGCGATCACCGTGACCGTATTGCCGATGACGCTCTGCACCGTGTTGCTGAGCACGCCCGCGACGCCGCCCACGTCGTTGGCGAGGCGGGACTGGATGACGCCCGTCTTCGTGCGGGTGAAGAAGCCCAGCTCCATCGCCTGCAGGTGCGAGAACAGCCGCACCCGCAAGGCGCCCATGACGCTGTTGCCGACCCGCGCCGTCAGGTAGGTCTGCCAGACGCCGAGCGCCGAGGAGGCGAGCCAGAGCAGGATCATCGCAGCGACGAGTGCGAGCAGCACCGGCACATCCGGTGCCCGGTCCCCGCCGTCGGGGAACAGCCCGAGGTCGAACGCCCGCTGCGTCAGCAGCGGCGGCGCGACGCTGAGGGCCGCCCCCACCAGCACGAGCACGACCATCGTCACGAGCCGCGCGCGGTACGGGCGGAACAGCTCCGCGATGCGCCGGAACAGGTGCGGGATCCGCGGGGCCCGGGCGTTCTCGGCCCGCTGCGACGCGGCATCCATACGCCCGAGAGCCCCGATGCGACCTCTGACGCCGCCGCCGCCTCGCATGCTCACCCGCTGAGAGTACGTCGGGCGATCATCCCCAGGCCCGGCGTTCGCCGAGGGCGTTCCCGACCCCGGCTATTAGAATCTCGAACCACCCGGGACGGACGCGCTGGGAACGGTCCGCCCCCCTGCAGCACTCGCCTGTTCAGGAGTCGTCGTGCCCCCGTTCCCAGACCCGAAGGCCATCGAGGCCGATGTGTCCGCGGAGCTCGACCGCGGCGATCCCCGGGCCGCTCTCGCGCTCCTGCGCCCCGTCGCGTTCGGGCTCGCGGCCGAGTCGGGCGGCGGCTTCCGTGCGCTCGTCGGGCGGCTGCCGGCCGAGGTCTGGGAGCACGACCCGCTCATCGCGGCCGCGCTCGGCCACAGCTACCGCTCCTCCGACGCTCCCCGCGGCGCCGCCGGGCTCGCGTACTTCGCCGCGGCCGAAGACGCGGCGGCGGCCGACCCGGCCACCCCGGCGCAGACCGTCGCCGCGGTGCTCGTGAGCCACGCCGGCGGACTGCGTGCCGCCGGTCGCCTCGGTCAGGCCCGGGCGAAGCTCCAGCAGGCGCAGGCGATCATCGACGCCGGCCTCGACGGCCCCGTGCCGGGCGCCATGGAGATCCGGGTGCGGCACGCGCTCGAGAGCGGCGTGCTCGACCTGCACGGCGGCCGGTACGCGAGCGCGCGCGGGCACCTGCTGACCGCGCACGGGCTCGCGACCTATCTCGGGCGCGCCGAATCCGTGGAGTGCGTCGGTGCCCTCGCGCTCCTCGACTTCGTGCTCGGCGACATCGTCGCCGCCGAACGCTCCGCGCGCGAGAGCCGGGAGCTCGCCGCGGGCTCGACACTCGGGCGCAGCGGCTACGCGGTGCCCGCGATGGCGACCCTGCTGCTCGTCGACCTCGACCGCGGACTCGACGGCGCCGCCGAGGACGAGGCCGCGCTGGCGGAGGCGGCCGCGCACACCGAGTGGGAGCCGTACGCGGCGCTCGTCGCCGGCACCCGGCAGGCGATGCTCGGCCGTGCCGCCGAGGCGCTCGCCCTCCTCGCCGACGCGCGCCGCGGGTTCCTCGAGTGGGAGGTCGCCGGCTTCGGGCGCGACGTCGCGGAGCTCGTGCGGGCGTCCCAGCTCGCGAGGGTCGGCCGCGGCGACGAGGCCTGGGAGATCCTGTCGCGCCTGCGTCCGGGCGAACTGCACGTCATGTGCCCGGGAGTGCACCTCGCGTCGCACCTGCTCGCCGGGGGCGATCTGCACGGAGCGGGCCGCGCGCTCGCGGCCTGCGAGGCGCTCGGCGAGGCGCACGCCGTGCGCGGACTGCTGGAGGCCCGGCTGCTCCGCGGCGCGGTGGCCGCCGGACTCGGCGACCACGCGACGGCCGACCTCAACGTCGATCTCGCATTCATCGGGATGGCGCGCACCGGCTCGCGGGCGCCGCTGCGGATGGTGCCCGCCGGCGTTCTCGTCTCCCTCGCCGAGCGGGCGCTCCAGCGCGAGCACTCGGAGGAGGTGCACCGGCTCATCGAGCAGACGCGCCGGGCGACGGACGGGGCGCCGTCGGCGATCGAGCCGCTCAGCGTCCGGGAGCGGCTCGTCCTCGCCGAGGCGCAACGCGGCGCGACCGTCTCCGCGATCGCCGCGGCCATGTACATCTCGCCGAACACCGTCAAGACCCACCTGCGGCGGGTGTACCGCAAGCTCGGCGTCACGACCCGGGAGGAGGCCATCCGGCGCGCACGCACCCTCGGCCTTCACGAGATCACCCGCGATTCACCCGTCCCCCGAAATGACGACACGCGGGGTACATGATTAGATTCCTCTCGTTGCATCCGTGAGGCCGTCCCTGATCCCGGCCCTCGAGTACGACACCGGGCGGGATCACACGGCTGGTTACCGCGGATCCCGCCCAGCTCTGTGCTTTTTGGCGCGCCGCCGCTTCTGCGGCGCGCGTCGCTCCGCGACCTCGGTGAGCGCGGTCGCCGAGGTCGCTATGGTGCGGACCGCGGGGCGGGCGCCGGGTCGAGGGGGTCGAGTAGCGCGGGACGCGCGTATCAAGACCCCTCGACGGCCGGATTCGCGGGGCGAGTAGCGCGGAACGCGCGTATCGAGACCTCCCCGCGCCGGACTGCCCCGACATGCGGAAGGCGCCGGCTCCCCGGAGGGAGTCGGCGCCTTCATGGTGCGGGTCGCGCTACTTGAGCGTGACGGTCGCGCCGGCCTCCTCGAGGACGGCCTTCGCCTTGTCCGCGGTCTCCTTGTTGGCGCCCTCGAGCACCGTCGACGGCGCGCCGTCGACGAGCGCCTTCGCCTCGCCGAGGCCGAGGCTCGTGAGGGTGCGCACCTCCTTGATGACCTGGATCTTCTTGTCGCCGGCGCTCTCGATGACGACGTCGAAGGAGTCCTTCTCCTCGACCTCCTCCGCGGCGCCACCGGCGCCACCGGCGGCCGGGGCCGCGGCGACCGCGACCGGGGCGGCGGCGGTGACCTCGAAGGTCTCCTCGAACTTCTTGACGAAGTCGCTGAGCTCGATGAGCGAGAGCTCCTTGAACGCGTCGAGCAGCTCGTCGGTGCTGAGCTTGGCCATGTCTGTCTCCTAGTTTCTCTGTGTCTACGCCGCGGCGATCAGGCCGCGGACTCCTGCTTGGCCCGCAGCGCGTCGACCGTGCGAACGGCCTGCGCGAGGGGGGCATTGAACATGTACGCGGCCTGGAACAGCGAGGCCTTCATCGCGCCGGCCAGCTTGGCCAGCAGCACCTCGCGGCTCTCCAGGTCGGCGAGCTTCTCCACCTCGGACGCGGTGAGCGGGGCGCCGTCGAAATAGCCGCCCTTCACCACGAGGAGGGGGTTCGCCTTGGCGAAGTCACGCAGCGCCTTCGCGACCGTGACGGTGTCACCGTGCACGAACGCGATGGCCGACGGGCCGGCGAGCTGGTCGTCGAAGACGGAGATGCCCGCCTCGTTGGCCGCGCGCTTGGTCAGCGTGTTCTTCACCACGGCGTAGCTCGCGTCCTCACGGAGAGTGCCGCGCAGCTCCTTGAGCTGCGCCACCGTGAGTCCGCGGTACTCGGTGAGCACGACCGCGTTCGAGTCGCGGAACTTGCCCGCGAGCTCGGCGACGGTGGCTTCCTTGGTCGCCATGGGACTCCTCTATCGTTGCTTGCGCCGACCGGAGTCCAACAAAAAAGCCCCGGCGCGCACGCGCACGAGGCTGATTCCCGAATGGGATGTCACTTCACGCACCTGCGCGGGCTCTCCTGAGAGACTTCGTCCGTCTCGCCCGTACGGGCACGACGGAGACCAGCGGTCTTCGGCCTCGACCACAGTAGACGAAGATCGCGCCGCCCGCAAAGCTCAGGCGGCCGGATGCCCGTCGTCCGGTGCCTTCGGCGGTCGCGGCTTGCGCACCGGCGGCTTCGATGCCGGGGGCTTGGAAGCGGGGGGCTTGGACACCGCGGGCTTCGTCGCCGCGGGCTTCGTGCCGCCGGGCTTCGACGCCGCCGGCTTCTGCGACACCGGAGTCCGCCCCGCTCCCGCCGCCTTCTTCGCCGGAGGTTTCGGCGCGGCCTGCGCCTCGACGGGTTCCGGTTCAGCGGGCTCGGGTGTCATCGCCGGCAGGTCCTCGGCCTGCGGAACGACCCCGGCCTCCGGAACGGCCTGCGGTCGGGCCGCTCTCCTGAGCCTGTCGGGCAGCACGAGCGCCACGACGATGACGATCACCAGCACCACCAGCAGTCCGACCGCGAGCCCGATCCCGGTGTTGGGATCGCCTCCCGGGGCCGGCGGCGCGCCCGGCTTCGCGAGCTTCAGGTCGGCCACCTGCGTCGGAGCCGTCACGCCGGAACGCCCCGCGACGAGCGGGTCGGCGGTCTTCCCCGCCACGGCGAACCATGCCGCAGCGGCCGAATCGTGCACGAGCGCGGCGTTCGCCGGCACCTTCGCGAGCGCGTCCGCGAGCGCGGACGACGCCGTGAACTGCGCCAGGTCGGGGCCGTCGGTCTTGGGGTTGATCCACACGGCGGCCACGCCGACCGGCTTCGCCGAGATCGTGATCGCCACGATCCAGTAGTTGGTGAGCTGGATCGGGTGCGTGCTCGCGGGGTGCGCGTAGCGATCAGCGGTCCACTCCCACACGCGGGTGATGTCGCCCGTCTTCGTCGTGGAGTCGAAGTCGACTCCGGCGCCCTTCGTACCGGGACCGTAGAGCTGCTGCAACCGCGCCTGCAGCGAGCCGTCGGCGACGTAGTCGCTCACGACGACCGGCACGGAGCCGAGGCTCGCCCGGGCGGGAGCCGCCGGTCCGGCGAGCAGGAGCGCGACGGCGACCGGCGCGGCGAGCGCGAGCAGTGCCGGGCCGGCGAGCAGGCGGGCGAATCGTGACGCGGGCATCGGGTGCGCCTTCGGGTGGGGGAACCGGAGCACGGCCCATCCTGTCACTGCCGCCGCAGCGGCAGGCGCACCGCGAACCGGGTGTCGCCCGGACGGCTCACGGCCTGCACCGTGCCGCCGTGACCGTCGACGACCGCCGCGACGATCGCGAGCCCGAGTCCCGTGCTCCCGGCCGAGCGCGATCGGGAGCCATCCCCGCGGGCGAAGCGCTCGAACAGCACGGGCTGGAGACCCTCCGGGATGCCGGGGCCGTCATCCGCCACGCTCAGCACGGCCTCGTCGCCCTCCACGGTCAGCCCGATCTCGACGACCGTTCCGGCGGGGGTGTGCGTTCGCGCGTTGGCGAGCAGATTCGCGACCACCTGATGGAGCCGACCCGCGTCGCCGCGCACGACGACCGGCTCGGCCGGCGGATCGAGCAGCCGCCACTCGTGGTCGCCGCCGGCGACGTGCGCGTCGCTCACGGCGTCGACCACGATCGGCACGAGGTCGACGTCGCCGAGCACGAGTTCGCGTCCGGCGTCGAGGCGCGCAAGCAGCAGCAGGTCCTCGACGAGCGCGGTCATCCGGATCGACTCCGACTCGATCCGGCCGATCGAGCGCACGACGTCGTCCGGCAGCTCGTGGCCGCCGCGGCGGGTCAGCTCGGAGTAGCCGCGGATCGACGCGAGCGGCGTGCGCAGCTCGTGGCTCGCGTCGGCGACGAACTGCCGCACCCTGTTCTCGCTCTGCTCGCGCGACACGAGCGCGTCCTCCACGTGTCCCAGCATCCGGTTGAAGGCCGAGCCGACCCGACCCACCTCGGTCCGCGGATCGGTGTCGCGATCGGGCACGCGGTCGGCGAGCGCCACCTCGCCCTTGTCGAGGGGGAGCTCCGCGACGCGCGTCGCGGTCTCGGCGACGCGTGCCAGCGGTCGCAACGCGGTACGGACGATGATCGCGGTCGCGGCCCCCGCCGCGAGCAGCGCGAGCACCGTCACGAGCAGGAAGATGAGCACGAGGTTCGCGGTCGTCGTGTCGACCTCGGACTGGCTCTGCCCGACGAGCAGCGTGCCGCGGAAGGGCTGCTGCGAGATCGTGCCGGCCACGGCGGTGTGAGCGACGCGGAAGGATCCCAGCGACCCGCCGAGATCGACCGTGACCGGGACGTCATCCGGCCCGGTGAGTGCGTCGAGCACCTTCTCCTGCGCGTCGCTGAGGGTGCTGAAGTCGCCGTTCTCGTCGGTGTACCTCGCGGTGATGACACCCTGCCCGTCCGCGACGAGGTAGTAGATGCTCCCGACCCGGCGACCGAGCCCCTCGCCGGCCCCCGAGGCGCCGATCGGACCGTTGGACGCGGCCCGCAACGAGATGCCCACCTGCTGGTCCAGACGCGTCAGCAGGTTCTGGTGCAGCGCGAGCACGCTCCCGACTCCCACCGCGGCGCTCACGAGGAGCAGCAGGCCCAGGATGCCCACCACGAGCCGTCGCTGCAGCGACCAGGGCGCGAGGCGGCGTACGGTCATCCTCCGAGTCTGCCGCCCCGGCTATGCAGACCCTGTGAGGCGGGCAAGACCGGGCTCAGACCTCCTGGCTGGGCGAGCGCCAGCTGAACTCCGGCTCGTACCCCAGCAGCCGCCGCGCCTTGTCGATCGAGAGCATCGTCTCGTGCTCGCCGAGCTCCTTGGTGACGGGCACGTCGGGGAACACCTCCGCCGCGAGGCTCGCGCTCGACCGGCTCATGACCGTGTCCGCGTTCGCGATGATGAACGTCTCGTAGCCCGGGGTGCGCACGTCGAGCGCCTTGCGGATCGCCTGGCCGGCATCCCGCGCGTCGATGTAGCCCCAGAGATTCCACTTGCGCTTCATCGCGTCGTCGTCGAACGACGGGAACGCCGCGTAGTCCTCCGGCAGCATGACGTTGGAGAACCGCATGCCGGTGACGCTGAGCTCCGGATCCCACCGGCAGAGCTCGATCGCCATCTTCTCCTCGAGGTGCTTGACCAGCGAGTACGTCGAGTTCGGCTGGGCGGGGTACTCCTCGTCCACCGGGATGTACGGCGGCGGCACGTCGAACGGCAGGCCGAGCACGGTCTCGCTCGAGGCGTGCACGATGCGCTTGATGCCGGCCTTGCGGGCGCCCTCGAAGACGTTGAAGCCGCTCAGGATGTTGTTGTGGAAGATCGCGGTGTTCGATCGCTGGCCGGGAGCCGGGATCGCGGCGAGGTGCACGACGGCGTCGAGCGACTCGTAGCGGTCGTCGACGCCCGAGAGCGCGTCGGCCACCTCGCCCGCGTTCGTCAGGTCGATCCGGATCACGTCGCCGGGGCCGCCGCCGGGCGGGGGCGCCTGGTCGAGGTTGAACACCTCGTTCCCCGCCTCCCGCAACACGCGCACGACCGTGCGTCCGAGCTTGCCGCTACCTCCGGTGACTGCGATCCGCATGGGGTCAGTCTGACAACCGAAAGGGCTTTCGGCGAATCGGTCGGGAGCCGCTAGGAATTCGCGGGCTTGATGAGGTAACCGACGCCGCGGACGGTGTGGATCATCGGCTGCCCGATCGAGTCGATCTTCTTGCGCAGGTAGGAGATGTAGATCTCGACGATGCTCGACCGACCGCCGAAGTCGTAGCTCCAGACCCGGTCGAGGATCTGCGCCTTGCTGAGGACACGGCGGGGATTGCGCATGAGGTAGCGCAGCAGCTCGAACTCGGTGGCCGTGAGCTCGATCGGGGTGTCGCCGCGCGAGACCTCGTAGCTCTCCTCGTTGAGGAGCAGGTCGCCGACGCGCAGCTCCGGGTCGACGGCGTCCGAGACGATGCGCGAGCTGCGCCGGATGAGCCCGCGCAGCCGCGCCACGACCTCCTCGAGGCTGAAGGGCTTCGTGACGTAGTCGTCTCCGCCGGCGGTGAGGCCGGCGATCCGGTCGTCGAGGGAGTCCTTCGCGGTCAGGAACAGCACCGGCACGTCGCCCTCGGACCGCAGCCGGTGCAGCACCTCCATGCCGTCCAGGTCGGGCATCATGACGTCGAGCACGACGACGTCCGGCTTGAACTGCCGTGCGATCGTGAGCGCCTGCTGGCCGCCGGTCGCCGTCTTGACGTCCCATCCCTCGTAGCGCAGCGCCATCTGCAGCAGGTCGCCGAGCGAGACCTCGTCGTCCACGACGAGGGCGCGCACCGGTGAGCCGTCGGCGCGGGTGAGGCGGGCGGGGGGCGCGGCCTGAGGGGATGTCACCCCCCTATCTCCTCTCCTGCTCCTATGAGCGCACTGAGAGTCCCCTTCGCGCACGCCGGGTGGCGGTGCGCGCGGACGACGGTCGTGAGGGTGAGACTGTGGGTATGTCGCTGCAGCAGCCCACGCTCTCGCTGTGGGACGAGCCGCCGCGGCACCACTCCGAGCGCGTCGTCGCCGACGCGAGGAATCGCGTCGCATGGCTCAAGGCGCGGGCGCACGGGGTGACGGCGACCGATGTCGCCCGGCTCACGGGCGACCACGCGGTGCGCGTTCTCGCGATCGAGAAGCTGCTGGGCACCGGCTTCTCGGGCAACGCGTACACGGCGCACGGACGACTGCGCGAGCCCGAGATCGGACACTGGGCGCGCCGGGTGTACGGCATGCAGCCCTCCACCGCGCTGTTCCACGCCGACGGGCAGCCGCTGCACCTCGCCACGCCCGACGGCCTGCGCGAGCAGGGCTCCCGGCTCGAGCTGTGCGAGATCAAGACCACGAACTCAGCGTGGCGCCGGATCCCCCGGCACTATCTGCGGCAGGTGTGGTGGCAGCAGTACGTGCTCGGTGCCGAACGCACGCTCGTCGTCTGGGAGCAGCACGACGCGTTCGTGCCGGTCGGCGCCGAGCCCGAGGTGCGGTGGGTCGATCGGGATGAGGACGAGATCCACCGGCTGGTCGTGCTGGCCGACCGACTGCTCGACGCGATGCAGCGTCGACGCTGAGCCCGCGCGCAGCCCGCCGACCGCGAGCGCGGCGCCGAACACGACCACCCATCCGAGCCCGATCGTCGTCGCCACGAGCTCGAGCCGACTGCCGAACCAGGAGTAGAAGTCGAACAGCGACATGAGCCCGCCGACCGCCGAGATGAGCCCGACGCCGATCGCGCAGATCAGCGAGAGGCGGCGGAGCGCCCGGTGGCCGTCGGCGAAGGCGCACTGCAGGATCGCGACGGCCGCGGCCGCGAACGCGAGCACCGCGACGCTCGTGTGCACGAAGTCCTGCCAGGTGAAGAACGGCCCGGGCACCGGCACCGGGCATCCGGCCGAGCAGGTCACCTGCGAGTCGATCAGGAAGAACCCGCACGCGATCCAGAGCGAGATGGCCGGCGCCCAGCGTCCGATGAGGCGCGCACGCGACCGGATGCTGCGGCCGGCCCACGCGACGAGCGAGCCGCCCGCCACGATGAGCAGCAGGAAGACCTCGAACGGCCGCGCCGTCGGCATGCCCGTCGCCCCCAGCTCGCTGACGTAGAGGTCGCGCGGCATCTGCAGCCGGATCACCCAGAGCAGCACGAGGGCCGCGGCGACGATCGCCGTGCCGGCGCCCGCGACGATCCGCTCGCGAGTTCCGAGCGTCATCCGGCGCTCGCGGGCAGCGGCCAGCGCTGCCGGCGACGCGAGACCCAGACGACGGCCGCGCCGACACCGCCGATGATCGCGGCGATCATGACGATGTAGAAGGCGACCGTCACGTATCCCTCCGGCGCGAGGCCGGGATCGAGGAACGGGTACGGGTACCAGGTGCGCTGCTGCGCGACGTCGTTGTAGGCGAGCGGGCCGCGGATCATCGTGTACAGCGCCCACACGATCGGGAACGAGACGACCCAGCCGATCGTCTTCCATTCCAGCCGCGGCCGGCCGGGCGCCAGCAGCCAGTCGGCGACGACCAGCAGCGGGCCGACGACGTGCAGGATCTCGTTCGACCAGGGCACCACCTGCCCCTCGGACACGTTCACCCCGCGCAGCAGCATGTTGTAGACGATCCCGGTGGTCGCCATGTACGCGGTCACGCACGCCCGCAGGATGCCGAACCACCGCGGGTCGTCGAGCCGGCGCAACAGGATGACCGCCCCGATGGCGAAGACCACGACGGTGCCGACGTTCGAGTCGATCGTGAAGTACGAGAAGAAGTTGACGAAGAGGTTCTCGATGTGCCGGATGCCGAGCCGGGTCCAGACCTCGTGACTGCGCATCAGCTGCGCCACGATCGCCGCGATGATCGCGAGCGCGCCGGCCAGGCGGACGACGATGAAGAGCGCTCGCATGGCTCGCATGCTATCGGGCGGCGACGGGCCGCGCGTCAGGGTCGGAGCACCAGCTCCCGCACGAAGTCGTCCTCGTACCGGTCGCCGACCAGGAACCGCTTGCTTCCGACGAGCGCGAACCCGCTCTTCTCGTAGAAGCGGTTCGCGCGCGCGTTCTCCTGGTTGACGCCGAGCCAGACCGCGGCGGCGCCCCGCTCGCGTGCGGCGTCGAGGCTCGCGGCCATCAGCGCGGAGGCGACACCGGAGCCGTGCGCGTCGGCGAGCACGTAGACCTTGCTGAGCTCGATCGTGGGGCGCGTCGTGATCGCGGCCGCGACATCCGGATCGGTGGGCTCGCCGTCGATGAGCATGGTGTAGCCGACCGCCCGGCCGTCGAGCTCCGCGACGAACAGGTCCCGCGCGGCGTCGTCGAGGTAGCCCCGGAACGAGGCCTCGCTCAGGTTCCGGGCGATGAAGTCGGCCTTGGCCTCCTCGGTCGTATGCGGCGGGCACGCGAGAGGGAACGTCGCGGCGGCGACCGCCGCGAGGTCTGCCGCGTCGGCGGCGTAGGCGGTGCGGATGACCAGACTCACGCCCTCCACGCTAGCGGCCGGCGTGCCGCCGTCGCCGCGCGTCGACCCGGTCGGCGGAGCACCCTCACGCGGTCGAGCGCCCACGTTCGCATCACGCCGGCACGTGCACCCGCGCCGTGTGATGCGAACGTCGCGCGCGGCGTGACGGCGCCGGATACGACACGAGGGGCCCCGCCTCGGCGGAGCCCCTCGTGTCGTGTTGCTGCGGCGTCTACAGGGCCGCGACGTCGAGCGGGATGCCGGGTCCGAAGGTGGTCGAGAGCGACCCCTTCTGGATGTAGCGGCCCTTCGAGGCGCTCGGCTTGGCACGCTGGATCTCGTCCAGCGCCACCCGGAGGTTGTCGCCGAGCTGCTCGGCGGTGAACCCGGCCTTGCCGATGACGAAGTGCACGTTGGCGTGCTTGTCGACGCGGAACTCGATCTTGCCGCCCTTGATCTCCTCGACGGCCTTGGCCGCGTTCGGGGTCACCGTGCCGGTCTTCGGGTTGGGCATGAGCCCGCGCGGGCCGAGCACCTTGCCGAGACGCCCGACCTGGCCCATGAGCTCCGGGGTCGACACGGCCGCGTCGAAGGCGGTGTAGCCGCCGGCGACCTTCTCGATGAGCTCGGCGCCGCCGACCTCATCGGCGCCCGCGGCGATGGCCGCCTCGGCCGCCGGGCCGGTCGCGAACACGATGACGCGGGCGGTCTTGCCCGTGCCGTGCGGCAGGATGACGGTGCCGCGGACCATCTGGTCGGCCTTGCGCGGGTCGACGCCCAGCTTGAGCGCGACCTCGACGGTCGAGTCGAACTTCTTCGAGCCCGTCTCCTTGATGAGCGACACGGCCTCGGCGGGCTCGTAGTACTTGCCGGCCTCGATCTTCTCGGCGGCGGCGCGGTATGCCTTGCTCTTGACGCCCATGGTTACGCCTCCACCGTGATCCCCATCGACCGGGCGGTGCCCGCGATGATCTTCTCCGCCGCCTCGATGTCGTTGGCGTTGAGGTCGACCTGCTTCTGCTCGGCGATGGCGCGCACCTGCTCCTTGGAGAGCTTGGCGACCTTCACCGTGTGCGGGGTCGACGACCCCTTCTGCACGCCGGCGGCCTTCTTAATGAGCTCCGCGGCGGGCGGGGTCTTGAGGACGAACGTGAACGAGCGGTCCTCGTAGACGGTGATCTCGACCGGGATGACGTTGCCGCGCTGGTTCTCGGTGGCCGCGTTGTAGGCCTTGCAGAACTCCATGATGTTCACGCCGTGCTGACCGAGAGCCGGTCCGATCGGCGGAGCGGGGTTGGCCTGACCGGCCTGGATCTGGAGCTTGATCAGCCCCGTCACCTTCTTCTTGGGCGCCATGAGGCTGCCTTTCTCGTCGTGCACCGTGACGGCGCGCTTCCACGAACCAGGCGGTTCCTGGCAGTGGTGGGGAGTCGCCGGCCTTGCGGCCAACCTGTCGATGATAGCCGACCGCGTCATCCGGTGCCGAGCGGGCCGGCCTCGCGCTAGACGGAGCGGCGGTAGACACGGAACGCCGAGGTGGCGAGCACGCCCATGATGATGCCGAGGCCGGCCAGCAGGCCGAGATGGCCCCACACCGACGCCCAGTCGGGCGAGGACTGCAGAGCCCCGCGCCCGGCGACCACGGCCCATTCGAACGGGTTGTAGCGCGCGATGTCGGCCACCCACGCCGGGGCGAGACGGGTGTCCATGATCGCCGAGCTCAGGAACATGAGCGGGAACGACAGGATCTGCGAGATGCCGATGAGGGCGGTCTGCTGCCGGGTGAGCAGCGCGACGGCGTCCGAGAGGGCGCCGAAGATCACCGTCAGGAGCACGGCGGCCAGTACGAGCACCAGGATGCCGGGCACGCCGCCATCGAACCGCGCGCCGGCCAGCCACGCGATCCCGAGCACGATGAGCGTCTGCACGACCGTGAGGAGCGCCTGGTACAGCAGCGTCGCGCCGATGAGCGCGCCGCGGCTGGTCGGCGAGGTGAGGAAGCGGTCCATGACCCCGCGATCCATGTCCTGGATGTAGGTCGTGCCGGTCCAGGCGCTGCCGAACAGCGCCATCATCATGACGATCCCGGGCGTGAGGAAGACGAGGTAGTCGCCTCCCCCGCTGAAGCCGGGGATCTGCACGACCGACCGGAACAGCTGGCCGAACAGGAGCAGCCAGATGATCGGCTGCACGAGGTTCATGACCAGATAGGCGGGCACGCGCGCGAACGCCCGGAGCTGGCGTCCGGTGAGCAGGACGGTGTGACTGAGGGATGCCGCCACGGCGGACGGGGCGAGTGCGCTCATGCGCGGACTCCTTCGGGGGTCGGGGTGGTGAGGCTGCGGCCGGTGTGCCGCAGGTAGACGTCGTCGAGGCTGGGCCGCGCGACGGTCGCCGAGGCGACCGCGATCCCCGCCTCCTCGAGGGCGGCGAGCACCCTCGGCAGGGCCGCGGCCCCGGACTCGGTCCGGCTGCGCAGCACGCGCCCGTCGGCGACGACCTCGGCGAGGCCGGGCAGCGCGGACACGAGCCGCACGGCGTCGTCGATGCCGCCCGCGTCGAGCTGGGGCGCCAGTTCGAGCACGACGGCGTCGCCGCGCAGGCCGTTCTTGAGCTCATCCGGCGTGCCCTCGGCCACGACCCGGCCGTGG
The DNA here is from genome assembly GCF_039531715.1 of Pseudolysinimonas kribbensis. Lineage (NCBI taxonomy): Bacteria > Bacillati > Actinomycetota > Actinomycetes > Micrococcales > Microbacteriaceae > Pseudolysinimonas > Pseudolysinimonas kribbensis. The sequence goes on from NZ_BAAAQO010000002.1 coordinate 45,017, forward strand.
TCGACGATCGCGAGCCGGGCGGCGAGCCGGTCGGCCTCCTCGAGGTAGTGGGTGGTCAGCAGCACGGTCATCTGCTCGACGCGGGCCATCGCCTCCAGCTCCGCCCACATGTCGGCCCGGGCCTCGGGGTCGAGCCCGGTGGTGGGCTCGTCGAGGAACAGCACCTGGGGGCGGTGCATGAGCCCGATCGCCACGTCGAGCTTGCGCGCCATGCCGCCGGAGTAGCTCTTCACGAGCCGGTCGGCGGCGGGGGCGAGCGAGAAGCGGTCGAGCAGCTCCGCCGCGCGCTCCCGGGCGGCCGGGCCGGGCATCCCCTGCAGGCGTCCGGCGAGCACGAGGTTCTCGCGCCCGGTGTCCATCGGGTCGGCGACCGGCTTCTGGGCGACGAAGCCCACGGCTCGCCGCACGCGCTCCGGATGCCGACGCACGTCGATCCCGGCGACCTCCGCGGTGCCGGCCTCGGCCTGCGACAGCGTGGTGAGGATCTTGACGGTCGTCGACTTGCCGGCGCCGTTCGGGCCGAGCAGGGCGAAGATCGTGCCGGCCTCGACCTCGAAGGTCAGGCCGTCGAGGGCGACGAGTCGCGGGGCACCGCGTCCCGCCGGGTAGGTCTTGCGCAGTCCGTCGGCCCGCAGGCCGATCCCGCGCGCGGGGTCCATCATGTCTCCGACTCCTCGGGGTTGGGAGTCGCGGTGCGGCGGTGATGCGCGGATACGATCGGGGTGGGCCTTGATCGTCGGTGCGCGCGTTGCGCTCGTGCCGGACTCAGGGTGTATCGGCGGCTCGGATGTTGCCGCATCCGGGCCGCCGCTTCTCGGTCAGGACGTGGGCCGCTCCGACCGGTTCGACCTGTCGCCCGCGGGGAAGTTCATCCGTGCGAGCAGCAGGAAGAAGACGAGGATCGTCGCCACGATCGCGAGCCACGACCAGGCGAAGCCGACCGTGAAGCTCAGCACGACGAAGAGCGCGAGCCCCGCGATCCAGACGACGACCGTGTAGATGCCGAAACGCGCGGCGGCCGCCGGGTCCCGGCTGAAGCGGTCCTCGACCGCCGCCTGGCGCCCCATCGCGAGCACCCACGGCTTGGTGCGGTTCGTCTGCGTGACCCCGCACCACACCAGACCGAGGATGCCGGCCAGGCCGAGCACGATCGACGCGATCAGGATGCCGAGGGCGCCCGGATGCACGATCGCGACGGCCGCCAGGCCGAGGCCGAGGCCGAGCGCGCCGCCCGACAGCCCCCACGCCGCCGCCCGGCCGGGCGGCAGGGCGAAATGCGCCGTGGTCTCCTGACGCAGGGCGTCGGTGACGATGACACCCGTCGCGATGGCGAACACGACCGCGATGGCGGCACCCGTGCCCCACGGGGCGTCGAGGACGCCGACCCCGCCGAACGTCAGCAGGACGACCGCGCCGGCCAGCACCAGGGCGAGGAGCACGGTGCGCACGACGAAGGCTGCCGACGGGCGCACGCGCTGCTGCCGCATGATGTCGGCGGCGCGCGCGAGGTCGGGGTGCGCGTGCGGTCCCATCGTCCCGTGGTCGGAGGCCGGGATCCGGTCCCCATCCGACACCGCCGCCACGAGATCGTCGATGTCGCCGATCTCGCGCATCGCGGTCGCGGCCGCCCGCGCCGGATCGACGCCGGCGTCCTGCAGTTCCTGGGCGCGCGCCGCGAGACTCGCCCGCAGCTCCTCCTTGAGGTCCTGCAGTTCGGGGGTCACGGCGACCCCCGCGAATGCCTCGTCCAGCAGTCGGTGGATCGAGCCGTCGGCGCTCATCGGGTGCTCCTTGCAGTGGGAAGGTCGAGAAGGGTGTTGATGATCTGGTGGGTCGCCTGCCAGGCGACGACGTTGCGCCGGTAGACCGCGCGGCCGGCATCGGTGATCCGGTAGTACTTGCGGCGCCCGCCCTGGGTCTCGTCGCCCCAGTACGCCTCCACGAGGCCGTCGCGCTCCAGCCGGCGGAAGGTGGCGTACAGGGTGGCCTCCTTGATCTCGTACCGGCCGTCGGTGGCGTCGCGGATCGTCTTGTAGATCTCGAAGCCGTAGCGATCCGCGCCGCGCAGGACGCCCAGGACGATCGTGTCGGTGTGCCCGCGCAGCAGGTCGGCGGCGAAAGCGTCGACGACGCCGTCGGGACCTGATGTCGTGCGGTTCTCTGTCACGACAAGAACTATATCAGATCAAGTACTCAATGCAAGAGGGCCCGGCCGCAGTGATCACGACCGGGCCGGCCCTCCGCACTGGAGGGTCACACGGCGGGTGCGTCCACCTGCGGCAGCAGAACGAGCTTGCCGCCCGGGTGTCCGCCCGTGCTGCGCTCCACGGCCTCGCGCCACGCGCCGAGCGGATAGGTCGCCGCGATCGGGATGCGGAACTCGCCCGCGGCCGCGAGCGCCGCGTACTCCCGGAGCACGCCGTCGTCGGGCAGCCCGCCGCCGGCTCGGAGCTCGTCGAGGTTGACGCGCGCGCCCAGCGCCCGAGCCTCGTCGTGGTTGCTGATCGTGACGACGCGGGCGGGGTCGCCGCCCGCGAGGGCGATGAGGACCGGCAGCGTGCCCGCGCCGGGACGCGGGGTGTCCAGCACGAGGTCGACGTCGCCGCCGGCCAGCGCCCGCACCCGGTCGGCCATGCCCTCCCCGTACGGCGTCACGAGCGCACCCCGGCGGGCCAGGTCGCCGGCGAAGGTCGGTCCGGCGGTGGCGAGCACCCGCGCGCCCGCACGCAGCGCGATCTGCACGGCGGCGTAGCCGACCATTCCGCCCGCGCCGTGCACGAGCAGCGTCGTACCGGGCCCGAGGCCCATGAGGTCGAGGGTCCACCTCGCGGTGAGCACGACCATCGGCAGCGCGGCTGCCTGCACCGAGTCCAGGCCGTCCGGCACCGGATGCCACGACCGCAGGATGGCGACGTCCGCGGCGCCGGCACTCGGCTGACGCACGACGTCGGAGCTGCCGAACACCCGATCGCCGACCGCGACGTCGTCGACTCCCGCGCCGACGGCGTCGACGGTGCCGGCCACATCGCACCCGATGCCTCGCGGCAGGGGCCCGGGCGCGAAGCCGCGGCACAGCTCCGCGTCGGCGGGGTTGAGCCCGGCGGCGGCGACGCGCACGCGCACCAGCCCGGCGCCGGGGTCGGGCACCTCGATGCGATCCTCTCGCAGGACGTCGGCGGGCTCGCCGAACTGGTGGAACCGGATGGCGCGGGACGGGACGGCGGTCATAGAACTCCTCGGACGTACTGTTGCGACAGTGACTGACGCTACCACGTAGTGACAGCCGCTGACGCCACGATAGAATCCGGGGATGCCGAGAAGCGGGGCCGAGGCGCGTGCCCGTCTGCGCGAGGCCGCCCTCGAGCTCTACCGCGAGCGGGGTTACGACGCGACGACCACGGCGCAGATCGCGCGTCGCGCGGGCGTCACGGAGCGCACCTACTTCCGGCACTTCGCCGACAAGCGCGAGGTGCTCTTCGACGGCGAGACCGAGCTGCGGGAGGTCCTGACCGGGGCGGTCGCCGGCGCGCCGGGCGACGCCTCACCGCTCGAGCTCGTCGTCGGCGCCTACGTCGCGGCGGTGCCGCTGTTCGTCGCCGGCCGCGAGATCGCCCTGCGCCGCGCAGAACTCATCGCGACCGCACCCGCCCTGCAGGAGCGCGCGCACGCGAAGAGCGCCGCCCTCGCCGACGCCGTCGTCGCGGCGCTCGTCGCGCGCGGCGTGCCGGAGGGGACGGCCCGGCTGGCGGCGCGGGTCGGCGCCGCCGCGTTCGAGCGCGCGAGCCGGGACTGGTATCCGCAGCCGGAGCGCGATCTGGCCGCGCTCATCCGGAGCGCGGCGGACGAGGTCCGCGCGCTCTGACCGTCAGAGCTTGGTGACCTGGTCGAACGAGAGCTCGACCGGCGTCTCACGCTCGAACAGCGAGACGAGCACGGTGAGCTTGCCGCTCGCGGCCTGGATCTCGCTGATCGTGCCGGGCAGACCCGCGAACGAGCCCTCCTTGATCGTGATCGTCTCGCCGACCTCGAAGTCGATCTCGGCCGGGATGACGCGGGGCGCGGCCTTGCCGCCGCCGCCCTTCGCCGCCGCGCCGGCCTTGGCCGGGGCCTCGACGACCTGCACGAGGCTCTTCAGCATGTTGAAGGCCTCCTCGAACCGCAGCGGAGTCGGGTTGTGCGAGTTGCCGACGAATCCGGTGACGCCCGGTGTGTGGCGCACGACCGACCAGCTGTCCTCGTTGAGGTCCATGCGCACCAGCACGTAGCCGGGGATGCGCACGCGGTTCACCAGCTTGCGCTGGCCGTTCTTGATCTCGACCACGTCCTCCATCGGGACCTGGACCTCGAACACGTAGTCCTCCATCGCCATCGACTGGCGGCGGGACTCGATGTTCTGCTTCACGCGCTTCTCGAAGCCCGCGTAGGAGTGGATGACGTACCACTTGCCCGGCTTGGCGCGCAGCTCGCTGCGGAAGTCCTCGTAGGGGTCGAGCGCGACCTCGTCCTCCTCCTCGGACTCCTGCTCGTCGAGGGTCGCCTCGAAGGCGGCCTCGCTGTCGTTGTCCTCCTGGTCGTCGAGGTCGAGCGCGGAGTCGACGATCGCGTCGGCCTCGGCGTCGGTCGACTCCTCGAGGGCGTCGAGGATGCTGTCGAGGTTCGCCTCGGTCTCCTCGCCGTCGTCGGTCACGTGCACGGCGCGGTTCTCGGCGTTCTCGCTGCCGAATTCGTCGCGGTCCAGCACGTCGTCCTGCAGGAGGTCGTCGGTCTCGGACGACTGCTCGGCGGCCGAGGCCAGGTCGATGTCGTCGCGGTGGTTGTCGGTCACAGGTAGTGGATTCCTCTTGTATTGCTGCTCAGATGCCGCTGGCGGAGCCGTTGCCGAACACCCATGACACGAGCCAGCCGAAGCCGAAGTCGAGCCCGTAGACGAACACCATCATGACGACGACGAACACCAGGACGACCGCGGTGAAGCCGAACAGCTCGCGCCGCGTGGGGGCGACGACCTTGCGGAGCTCGGTGAAGACCTGACGGATGAAGAGGGCGATGCGCGCGAACGGGTTGCGTTGTTCGGCGCGCTCGCGCCGGGCGGTCGCGACGAGGTCCTCACTGGGCTCGTCGATCACCTTGCGTGCCACTCTCGTTCCTTTCGGTCCGGACCGCTCCCGATCATGCTGATCGGAGGCGATTCGCAGGGCGGACAGGACTCGAACCTGCAACCTGCGGTTTTGGAGACCGCTGCTCTACCAATTGAGCCACCGCCCTACGGAACCGGGATCCCGACCGTCGTCATGAGAAAAACGGCATGGCGAAGTCTGGGGTTCCGGCAACCTCGTCAAGTGTAGGGCATGGCACCCGTGGCCCCCGGATGGGGTGCGCGGCTCCGGCGTGAAGCCGCGTCATAACCGTGCCTGCCGCCGGTCTCTTCTCGTGACGGGGGACATCACCAGCCCCCGGCCGAGAAGACGGCGACAGGGAAGTCCAGGGGTTCCTCGTCGCGCACCCGCGTCCGTGGCACACCCGTGCCGTCCTCGCGCGTGAGCGACCCGACTCCGCCTTCCTCTTCGTCGAGGATCAGGAAGGTAACAGTCGTGTCCACTCGCACACACACGACGACGGGTCGGAGGATCCATCGCAGCCGGTTGGTCCGTGCCGGCGCCGTCGCCGCCACGATCGCCGTGTCGGGCGCTCTCGCGCTCGCCGCACCGATGTCGGCATCCGCCGACGATCACGCCGAGTCGTACGCCAAGGGCCAGTTCCTGTCCGGCACGATCCTCGGGAGCGACCTCGCCGCGCTCGTCAAGGCCCAGTACGCCGAGGCGCACAACGACGGCACGCAGGGCGACCAGACCTCGAAGGACCCGCTCAAGGTCACCGCCCTCAACGCCGTCACCGTCGGCGACGGCCAGCAGGCGCAGCTCCCGCTCGGCGACTTCGTCCAGCTCGGCACCGTCTCGCAGTTCGCGCAGGCCAGGAACGACGGCGTCTCGCTCGGTGCCAGCGGCGCCGTGACCGACGACGGCGGGATCGCCGCCGGCTCCGGGGGCTCGACCCCGACGGGGAACGCGACCTTCGATCTCTCGAAGCTCCTCGACTCGCAGTTCGCCTCGACGATCACCGACCTCCAGCTCCAGCTGGGCCAGGTCGCCGCCCAGGCCAACGGCGACGTCGGTCAGGCCAGCGGCGACTACAACCTCTCCGACGCGAAGCTGACGTTCACGAGCCCGGCACTGGCGGGGCTCAACGACCGCATCGACACGGCCGTCGACCAGGCCGGCAGCAGTCTCGGAGCCCTCATGGGCCAGAGCGGCGACCTGGCCGGCGTGGTCGGCAACCTCCTGCAGGGGGTGGATCCGGTTCTGAACCTGCTGGGTGCGAACGCCACCGTCACGGCGACGGTCGACACCGGCAACCTCAAGGACGCCATCCAGCCGCTGCTCGAGAGCCAGTACGGAGACGGGTCGGTGACCATCGATCCCGCGACCGGTACGGTCACGATCGACCTGGCGAAGCTCCAGGGCGGCAACCTCAACGACCTGCCGCCGAACACCGAGCTGCTCACCGACCAGATCGTCAACGGCGTCCTCGACAGCATCACCTCGACCATCTCGACCCTCGCCGACCAGGTCGTCGACAAGGTCACCTCCAACCTGCACAGCGCGAAGGTGACCCTCGACGCGTCGACCACGGTCGACGTCGCGCAGGCGCCTCTCGTGCAGAACATCTGCAACGTGGTGCAGGTTCCCTCCGACGGCACGCTCGACAACGTCCTCGGCGGTGTGGGCGGCCTGCTGGGCGGCACGGGCATCCTCGGCGGCGTCACCGGGACGACGGGCGATCTGGTGAACCAGACGGTCTGCAACACGGTCTCCACGCTCACGGCGCCGTTGACCAGCTCTGCCCACGTGCACGTCGCGGGTTCGGTCGACCAGCTGATCAACGGGAGCGGGGCGGATGCGACCGTCGACGTCAGCCTCCTCGGACTCCCGAACACCAGCCTGTCGGCGGGCACCGTGGTCAGTGGCCTCGGCGACATCCTGAACGCCGACCTGTTCGGCCCCGACGGCACGGTCTCGAAGCTGACGACCGCGCTGAACGACACCGTCGTGCACCCGGCCGTGTCGGCCCTCGTCGGCCCCGGCACCGGCCCGGTGAGCGAGGCGCTGACCCAGCTGCTGTCGGTCAAGGTCAATGTGCAGGAGCTCAGCGACCCGAGCGCGAAGGGCATGGCGGCATCCGGCGGCAAGATGTTCACCGAGACCGCGGTGCGGGTCAGTGTGCGCGGCGGGCTGGATGGTCCGAACATCGCGACCGTGAACCTCGCATCGGCGACCGTCGGCCCGAACGTGACCGCGGTGGTGCCGCCGACCTGCACCAACGGCGATTGCACCCCGTGCACGGGCGCCGGCTGCGGCACCTGCACGACGAACTGCGGCCCGGGAGGACCGTCGGACAACCCGACCGCCTCCTCCATCGACCGCCTCGCGACGACCGGCCTGTCGATCGCCGCGCTCGTCGCCGCCATGCTCGCACTGCTGGCAGCGGGTGCCTACCTGGTGCGAGAGGGGTACAAGCGGCGTCAGCTGACTCCGGTCGGCTGACCCGGCCACTACCCCGGGCGAAGCCGGATCCGTCGGCCCCAAGAATTCAGACGGCTCCGGCTTCGCCGAGCAGGGCCGGGCGCTCGTCGTGGATCATTCCGCGGCGAGCGCCTGTTCCGTCTCCGCCCACGACGGCATCGAGCTCGAGGCCCCGGGTCGCGTGACCGCGATGGACGCCGCGACCGCCCCCGCGCGCGCGGCGGCGTTCAGCGCCTCACCTGCCGCGAGGCGGGCGACCATGACGCCCGCGAAGGTGTCGCCGGCCGCGGTGGTGTCGACGGCATCCACCCGGCGCGCCGGCACCGTGGCGATGATCGCGCCCTCGCGGGCGATGAGGGCGCCGTCAGCGCCGCGGGTCATGACCACCGTGCGCGCGCGCCGGCTGAGCACGACGGCCGCCTGCTCCGGATCGTCGACGCCCGCCAGCTCGCAGGCCTCGGCCGCGTTCGGCACCAGGATGTCGGTCAGCTCGAGGAGGTCGCCCGGGTCGACGACGGGCGCCGGCGTCAGCACCGTCGTCGCACCTCCGGCACGGGCGTGGGAGAACGCCTCCCGGATGAGCCCGCGGGGTCGCTCGAACTGGGCGACCACGAAGCGCGGATCGGCGAGCAGGGTGCGGTCGACGGCATCGAGGGCCGCGATCGCGGCGTTGGCGCCGGGCACGACGACGATGCTGTTCTCGCCCCCGTCGAGCACCGAGATGTGCGCCGTACCGGTGGGCACCCCCGCGAGCGTCCGGAGCGCCGTCACATCGATCCCATCGGCGAGCAGCCGCTCGCGCACGGCCGCGCCGAACGGGTCGTCGCCCACCGCACCGACGAAGGCGACGTCGCCTCCCGCGCGGGCAGCGGCGACGGCCTGATTGAGGCCCTTGCCGCCGGGCACCGTCGTGAAGCCGGAGCCGAACATCGTCTCGCCGGGACGCGGCAGCCGGGGCTGGCGTACCACCAGGTCCATGTTGGCGCTGCCGAGAACCGCGATCGTGCTCACTCGACGACGGTACTGGAGGCCCTAGGCGTTCTCCTTGCGGAAGGTGCGCGTGCCGACCCACATCAGGATCACGAAGATCACGACGCTCCAGATCGACCCCCAGAGCGTCTCGATGCCCCATCCGCCCGTGAACGCGCCGCGGATCGCGTCGACGATGTGCTTGGTCGGCATGACGTCGCCGACCACCTGCAGCCACGTGGGCCCGAGACTCAGGGGCAGCAGGATGCCGCTCAGCAGCAGCACGGGCAACGCGATCGAGTTGACCACCGGCGCCAGCACGTCCTCGCTCTTCGTGATGAGCCCGAGCGTGTTGGAGGCCGCGGCGCACGATGCTCCGAGCAGGAGGGTCAGGAGCAGGCCGAACAGCATCCCGCCGAGTGAGGCGCGCAGCCCGAAGGCCCAGCCCAGCCCGATGAGCACGAGGCCCTGCGCGAACAGCTGCAGGACATCCCGCAGGATGCGGCCGAACAGGAGCGCCGTGCGGCTCGCCGGGGTCACGCGCTCGGCCTCGATCACGCCGGCGCGCCACTCGGCGACCAGGCCGAAGCCGGCGAACAGCGCTCCGAAGATCCCGAGCTGCACCAGCAGGCCCGGCACGAAGATCGTGTACGCGTTCTCGACGCCGAAGCTCGCGCTGAGCGGCTGCAGCAGCGGGCCGAACAGCACGAGGTAGAGCACGGGCTGCACGAGCCCGATGATGACCCAGGCCGGATTGCGCAGCGCGATCCGCAGCTGGCGGCGGAACACGATGCCGGTCGCGCGCAGGAACGACGGCGCACTCGGCAGAACCGTCGCGGGCGCGGCGGGGGCGGTCGGGGCGGTGGTGGTCATCAGGCGGCGTCCTCTCGCAGCGAGCGGCCGGTCAGGGTGAGGAACACGTCGTCGAGCGTCGGCCGGCGAACGTCGACGGAGACCAGTGCGACACCGGCGTCGTCGAGCTCGCGCACGAGCCCGGCCAGGTGCGATCCGGCGCCCGGCACGCGCAGCGAGACGGTCGTGCCGTCGACGTGGGCGCTCTCTCCGGGCACGAGAGCGGAGAGCGCCGTCGCGGCCGGGACGACCTGCGCGCGGTCGCCGACCACGAGCTCCACGAGGTCGCCCGCGACTTGCCGCTTGAGCGCGTCGGGCGTGTCGGCGGCGACGATCGTGCCCCGGTCGATCACGAGCACCCGATCGCACAGCGCGTCGGCCTCGTCGAGGTAGTGCGTCGTGAGGAACACCGTCATGCCGCGCCCGTTGCGCAGCTGCGAGATGTGGCTCCAGAGATTGGCGCGTGCCTGCGGATCCAGGCCCGTGGTGGGTTCGTCGAGGAACACGAGCTGCGGGTCGTGCACGAGGCCCATCGCGATGTCGAGGCGACGGCGCTGCCCGCCGCTCATGGCCTTGGGGGCGCGCTTCCACATGCCGTCGAGCTCGAGCTGGGCGAACAGCTCCTGGCCGCGGGCGGTCGCCTGCGCCTTCGGGATGCCGTAGAGCTGCCCGTGGTCGACGACCTCCTCGCCGGCCCGGGCCTCGGGTTGCGTCGATCCGGACTGCGACACGTAGCCGATCGACTGGCGCACGAGCCCGGGCTGGCTGGCGACGTCGTACCCGGCCACCGTCGCCGTGCCGGAGGTCGGCGTCAGGAGCGTGGTCAGCATCCGGAGCGTCGTCGTCTTGCCGGCCCCGTTGGGGCCGAGGAATCCGACGATCTCGCCGGCCTCCACGTCGAGGTCGACGCCGGCCACGGCGCGCACCTCGGTCTTGTCCCGCCCGGCGCGGGTCGGAAAGCTGCGCGCGAGCCCTCGAGCATGGATCACGATCGATCCCCTTTCGTTGGTCAAACTTGAGTATTCAAATTTGACCATGAACGGTCAACCCCGCATCGCGTCGAGCCGCTCCTGATATCTCCGGCGCTCCGCCGCCATGCGCCAGCCGGGGTCGTCGTCGGGCGGCTGCCAGGCGGTCGCGGCGTCCTCACCGACGAAGTACAGGGCCCCCGCCTGCACCGAATCGATGATCTGCGCGAGCCACGCGATCTGGGCGTCGACGATCCGAGCCTCGAGCCCCAGCTCGAGCGCGACGTGCGGCGGCGCGGTGGCCGCGACCGTGAGTTCGTCGATCTTCTCGTCGAAGGTCGGGCGGGCCGCGACGAGGGTGGCGTGGCGCGCACGCGCGGCCCGCAGGAAGTCCTCCCGCGGCAGGAAGGTGGCGAAGTTGAAGGCGACCCGCAGCGGCAGCAGATCGCCCGAGTCGCCGACGTTCTCGAGCGACTCCGTGACCAGGCGGGCCAGCTCGCGATCGCCCTCGTCGGTGATGGTGAAGACGGTGGCGGCCCGGTCGTCGCCGGATGTCGGCAGCTCGTGCTTCGCGATCAGACCCGCCGTGGCGAGCGTGGTGAGCATCGAGTAGACCGATCCGGGGTTCAGCTGGGCCCAGCGCTCGACGTCCCAGCTCAGCAGCTCACGGCGCAGCTGGTAGCCGTTCGCCGGGCCTCCGACCTTGACGACGCCCAGCACGAGGATGCGGGTCGTCAGGGCCGACATGCCGTCAGCCTAAATGATCAAATTAGATCAGCACCGAAGCCGACGAGAGTCGGCTCGGGCTGCAGCACCACGCCGAACTCCGACAGCACCCGGGTCTGCACGAAGTCGGCGAGCTGCACCACGTCGGCCGCGGGGGCGCCGCCGCGGTTCACGATCGCGAGGGTGTGCTTGGCCGAGATGCCCGCGCGCGAGCCGGGCAGCGCGAAGCCGCGCGGGATGCCGGCGCGCTCGATGAGCCAGGCGGCGCTGAGCTTGACGTGGCGCTCCCCCGCCGGCGGCGGGGGCGGGATCGCGCTGCCGAGCGGCAGCACCCGCTCGGGGTCCTCCGGCTCCTGGGGCCAGCGCGGGGCGTCGGCCGGCAGACTGCGCGCGAACGACTCGGTGACGATCGGATTGGTGAAGAAGGAGCCCGCGCTCACCGAGTCGGGGTCCGCGGCATCCAGCACCATGCCCTTCGACCGGCGCAGCTCGAGCACCGCGGCGCGCACCCGCTCCAGCGGCGCCCGGTCGCCGATCCGCACCTGCAGGGCGCTCGCCAGCTGCGCATAGGCGATCGGGCGCGAGAGGCCCGGATCGCCCGTGTCCAGCGCGAGCTCGAGCGCGACCACGACACCGGGCCGGCCCTCCTTGAACACGCTCGTGCGGTAGCCGAATCCCAGCTCGTCCGGCCCGAGTCGCTCCACCTGCCCCGTGCCCGGCTCGGCGACCTCGACCGCGACGATGCTCGCGGCGATCTCCTGCCCGTAGGCGCCGATGTTCTGGATCGGCGCGGCACCCGCCGACCCGGGGATTCCGCTCAGCGCCTCCACGCCCGCGCCGCCCCGCGCGATGGCGGCCTGCACCACGCCGTCCCAGGGCTCGCCCGCCTCCACCCGCAGCACGCCCGGTCGCGGCTCGGAGACGCCCCGCGTCGCGACCCGCAGGACCGTGCCCGCGATGCCGTCATCCGCCACGACCAGATTCGAGCCGCCGCCGAGCACCAGGTCGCCCTCCTCGAGCTCGGCGATCGCGGCGAGGAGCTCGTCGCGCGTCGTCGCCTCCACGAATCGGCCCGCGGGGCCGCCGACCCGGAGCGTGGTGAGGTCGGCGAGGTTCACGGGGCGACGCGGACCTGGGCCTTGCCGAGCACGGCCGACTCGCCGACGGTGACCGTGAGGTCGATGCGCGTGCCGGCGGGATCGCCGACGGAGCCGACCACGGCCCGCACGTGCACGTGCGCACCGTCGACCTCGTCGACCGGAACCATGCGTGTGAAGCGCACCTGATAGTCCAGGATGCGGCGGGGATCGCCGCCCAGCCAGTCGAGCACCGGCTGGATCGCGAGGCCCATCGTCAGCATCCCGTGCGCGATCACCCCCGGCAGGCCCATGCGCGTGGCGACGTCGTCGCGCAGGTGGATCGGGTTCAGGTCGCCGGACGCCCGGGCGTAGCGGGCCAGGGCCTCGCGCGTCAGGTGGACGTCGCTCTCGGCGATCAGCTCGCCGACCTCGAGCGCGCTCACGCGTCGGCTCCGACCATCAGAAGGGAGGTCGCCGTGACGACGTGGGCGCCGTCCGCGTCGGAGACGACGGTCTCGGCGGTGACCATCGTGTTGCCGCCGACCGAGCGGATGCCCGTGACGGTGAGCGCGGCGGTGAGCTCGTCGCCCGCGACGATCGGCCGGGTCTGCGTGAAGCGCTGCTCGCCATGCAGCACGCGCGAGAGCTCGATCCCGGCGTCCTCGTCGCCCATGAGCTGATCCCACGCCCCCTGCTGCACCACGACCGCGAAGGTGGGCGGAGCGACGAGATCGGTGTAGCCGGCGGCGCGCGCGGCCTCCACGTCGTGACTCAGCGGGCTGGTCGAGAAGACCGCGTCGGCGAACTGCCGCACCCGCTCCCGTTCGACGCGGTAGGGCGGGGCGGGTGGATAGCCGCGCCCCGCCAGGTCCGGATTCACAGGCACGGATCGAGCCTAGTTACCCCCGTGTCGCGGCATGGAAAAGGCCCGGTGACGTCTCCGTCACCGGGCCTTCTTCGTGGTCTCGGGGCCGCCTACTGGCAGCTGTCGCACTGGAGGTCGTCCATCGGATCGACCGGCACGCTGTACCCGCCCACGGTGTCGAGCTCGTTCATCTCGACCTCCCCTCTGTCTGCGGTCCGCGAGGCTGCTGCCTTGCGGGGTCTTCACTATATAACGGGAATTCCACGGATGTCATTCCACTAGATGTAGTGATCTCGGCGTGTCGCGCTGATTCCTCCATGATCGTCGGGGCCACCGACATCGGCCGCCCGGATCCCGGATGCTCGCTGGGCGTCGATTGCCGCACGGGGCCGCGCGCCCGATGCTGGAGCCATGGCAGCGCGACCCCGAGACGCACGCTCGCTCCGGGTCGTGGCCGAGGTGCCGCTCGGCGACGGGTATGCGCTGCGACTGGGGGTCGACGAGGAGGACCCGCGGCATCCGGTGCACCAGGTCGCCCGGCGTGACGGCGCCGAGGGCGAGCCGCTCGACGAGCCCGCGTTCATCGCCGCGCTGTTCGGCGCGATGGGCGTGCCGGGCGACGTCGCCAGCGCCTCCGTGCTGAGCGGCGAGCAGACCAACACCTCCATCGTGGTCGGCCTCGCGGACGGCTCCGAGCTCGTGGTCAAGCTGTTCCGCACCGTGCAGCACGGCGAGAACCCCGACGTCGAGCTGCAGTGCGTGCTGAGCGAGGCGGGCGCCGAGTTCGTGCCGCGGTTCGCGGGCGCACTCGTCGCCGAATGGCCGGATGCCGCGGGCGAGGTCGGGCGCGGACACCTCGCCATCGCGCAGGAGTTCGTGCGCGGCGCCACCGACGGCTGGGTGCTCGCGACACGGGCTGCCGCCGCGGCGGTCGACTTCGCCGATCAGGCTCGTGCCCTCGGGGCCACGACCGCCCGCATGCACGAGGTGCTCGCGGCGCGGCTGCCGACGGTGGGCGCGACTCCCGTCGAGGTCGCGACCCAGGCGGCGCTGTGGCGCACGCGGTTCGACGACGCGGCCGCGGCCGTCCCCGGGCTCGTCGCGGCGCAGGATGCGATCGAGTCCGCCTACGAGGCGGCCGCCGAGGTCCCCTGGCCGGCTCTGCAGCGCATCCACGGCGACCTGCATCTCGGCCAGCTGCTGCACCGCGACGAGCGCTGGATCGTGCTCGACTTCGAGGGCGAGCCGCTGCGCGGCCTCGCCGAGCGCACCGCTCCGGAGCCCGCATTGCGCGACGTCGCCGGCATGCTGCGCTCGTTCGACTACGCGGCGGCCGCCGACGGCGGGCACGCCGCCGGGTGGGGCGCGGCCGCCCGCGCCGCCTACCTCGACGGCTACCGGGATGCCGCAGGCGCCGCCGCGCTCGAGCCGGCGGCTCTGTTGCGGGCTTTCGAACTCGACAAGGCCGTGTACGAGGCGCTCTACGAGGCGCGGCACCGGCCGGACTGGCTCGGCATCCCGGTCGCGGCGATCGAGCGCCTCGTCGCGGGCTGACGCCGGCATCCCGAGCGCCCGCGTTCGCATCAAGCCGGCACGGGTGAAGGTGCCCGCGTGATGCGGACGTCGGCGCTCGGCGTCGCGTTCGACGTAGATTGCCGACATGGCACAGAACGATCCCTTCTCCCGGCTCCCGCAGGTCCCCGGCTTCGAGCTGACCAGCACCGACGTCACGGACGGGCAGCCCATGCCCGCCCCGCAGACCTCCGGCATGCTGGGCGTTCCGGGCGGCGAGGACCGCTCGCCGCAGCTGAGCTGGTCGGGCTTCCCCGCGGGCACCCGCAGCTTCGTCGTGCAGATGTACGACCCCGACGCGCCGACCATGTCGGGCTTCTGGCACTGGACGGTGGCCGACATCCCGGCGTCGGTCACGTCGCTCGAGACGGGAGCGCCGCTGCCCGAGGGCGCCGTCGCGCACCGCAACGACACCGGGCAGCCGGGGTACGTGGGCGCCGCGCCGCCGGCCGGACATGGGCCGCACCGCTACTTCCTCGTGGTGAGCGCGCTCGACACCGAGACGCTCGGCGTCCCGGCGGACGCGTCGCCCGCGTACGTCGGCTTCACCGTCCACGCGCACGTGCTCGCGCGTGCGGTGCTCGTGCCGACGTTCGAGGTGCGGTAGCTACTCGAGACGCTCGAGGGGGTTCGCGGTGAGCTTCGCGGCCACGCCGCCGCGCACGATGCGCGCCGCCTGCGACGCGGGCTTGCGCTCGGCCTGATCGGCGGCGAGCCGCGCGAACTCGTGCGCGAGGTCGAGACGCGGGTACGCGGCGAGCACGGCGACGCGGTAGTCGAGCGGCAGGGCGTCGGGCCGCGCCCCGGCGATGTCGAGGCTCGTGGCCACGTCGAGCAGGCGCCCCTCGACCCCGCCGGCGGGCACCGGATCCGGGCTCATGTGGGCGACGATCGCGGCGGCGAGGTGGGCGCGACGGCCCCCATCCCATCCGGCCCCCGCCGCGAGCACGCTCGCGACCGCGCCCCCCGCGTGCTCGAACGGCGTGCGGTGCGCGTCGAACGGCTCGAGCAGGGAGATGTCGTGCAGCACGGCCCCGACGTACAGCAGCTCCTCGTCGATCGGCCCGACCGCGTCGAGCTCGGCGAATCCGAGCGCCCAGCGCCACGACCGGATGCTGTGGTTCAGCAGCGACGGCGTGAGGTACGCGACCGCGACCGCGAGCGCCGCACGCGCCGCGGGGGTGTCGGGAGGGTCCGTCTCGGCATCCATGTCAGGCCTCGACCGCGGCGAGCTGGCCGCAGGCGCCGTCGATCTCCTTGCCGCGGGTGTCGCGCAGTGTGGTGGGGATGCCCGCCGCCTCGAGGTGCTCGATGAAGGCGACGGTGGTGCGGCGATCGGAGGCGGTCCAGATCGACCCGGGCGTCGGGTTCAGCGGGATCGGGTTGACGTGCACCCAGCCGCGCCCGCGCGCATTCAGCTTCTGGGCGAGCAGGTCGGCGCGCCAGGCGTGGTCGTTCATGTCCTTGATGAGCGCGTACTCGATGGAGACCCGGCGGCCGGTCGTCTCGAAGTACGCGCGCGCCGCGTCGAGCGCCTCATCGACCTTCCAGCGCGAGTTGACCGGGATGAGCTCGTCGCGAAGCTCGTCGTCCGGCGCGTGCAGCGAGAGCGCGAACGTGAGCGGCAGATCCTCGGCGGCGAGCTTCTTGATCGCCGGGACGAGGCCGACGGTCGAGACGGTGATGTGGCGGGCCGACATCCCGAGCCCCTCGGGCGCCGGGGCGACCATGCGCCGCACGGCCTTCATGAGCCGCGCGTAGTTGGCCAGCGGCTCCCCCATGCCCATGAAGACGATGTTCGTGACGCGCGGGGCGTCGTGGCCGCCGTCGGTGCGCAGCCCCCCGAGCTCGCCCTCCTGGATCGCGCGGTTGGCCGCGACGACCTGGTCGACGATCTCGGCGGCGGAGAGGTTGCGGGTCAGCCCCGCCTGGCCGGTGGCGCAGAACGGGCAGTTCATGCCGCATCCGGCCTGGCTCGAGACGCACAGGGTGACGCGGCCCGGATAGCGCATGAGCACCGACTCGACGAGGGCCCCGTCGAACAGCTTCCAGAGGAACTTGATCGTCTCGCCACCGTCGGTGCGCAGGCGCCGCACCTCGGTCAGCAGCGGTGGCAGCATGGCGGCGACGAGCTCCTCGCGACCCTCGGCCGGCAGGTCGGTCATGAGCGCGGGGTCGGTCGTCGAGCGGGTGAAGTAGTGGGTCGAGAGCTGCGTCGCCCGGAACGCCGGCACCCCGAGCTCCTGCGCCCGCGCCTTGCGCCCGGCGAGGTCGAGGTCGGCGAGATGGGTCTCGGGCTGCGTGCGCCGGGGCGAGGCGAACTGCAGGAGCGGGCGCCCCTCGGTGTCGCGCGCCTGCGTCCAGCCCTCGGTCGCCGGCCGGATCTGGGGAGCACGCTCCGGCGCTGCGGCGGGACGGCTCGGCTCGGTCATCCCCCCATTGTGTCGTGCCGACCCGGATGCCGCGGCCTCCACCCGGCCGCCCGCGCCCTGGCGTTCGACACGGCTCGCCCCGCGGGGTCGGGCTCGTCGTCGACGATGTTGTACGTGCCGTCGGGCCAGCCGAGCGCCTGGACGGTCGCACTCACGACGTCGTCGACGTGCACCCAGCAGCCCACCCCCGGCAGCGAGCGCGCGCTCGCGGCGTCGGGGTACCACGTGCTCGGACCCCAGAGCATGCCGTAGCGCAGCACGGTCGCGTGCGGCAGGCGGGCGACCGCGCGCTCCATGTCGGCGACGACACCCGGGGTGATCGGCTCATCCTCGGTGGCCGCCGCCGCGCCGGGCTGCACGAGCCAGGCGATGCTCTGCACGAGCATCCGGTCGACGCCGGCCGCCTCCGCCGCCGCGACCAGGTTCGCCGTGCCCTCACGGCGCAGCCGGGCGTTCGCGTCGCGGTCGCCGGCGCCGAGGTCGGTGAGCTCGTGCAGGATCGCGTCGGGAGCGACCTCGGCGACCACCGCCGTCACCCGATCGGCGTCGAACGCGTCCATCACGACGCCGCGCGCGCCCCGGTCGTCCAGCAGCGCCAGGCTCTCCGGGCGGCGGGTGGTCGCGACGACCTCGTGGCCGGCCGCCACCAGGGCCGGAATGAGAGGACGCCCGATGACGCCGGTGCCGCCGGCGAGGAGGAGCCGCATCCCGCTCACGCCGCCGTCGTCCCCTGCGCCTGCGCCTGTGCGACCAGCCACTCCTCGAATGTCACCGTGCCGAGCCGCGCGCCGGGCTTCGGCAGGATCGTGCCGTCGCGCAGCGCGCGTCCGAACCCTCCCGGCAGCGGCACGGCGAGCACCGGCGTGCCCCGGCCGATGGCACGCAGGTAGCGGCGCACCATGTCGGGCATCGACTCGATCCGCGGACCGGCGAGCTCGCGGTCCAGACCCCGCGGGGCGCCCTCGGCGATCTCGACGATGACGGTGGCGACTTCGGCGGCCGCGATCGGCTGAGCACGCATCGACGGGCACACGACGAACGGCCCGACCTGCATGCGCTGGGCCATCTGCACGGCGAACTCGTGGAACTGGGCGGCCCGCAGCAGCGACCATCCGCCGCCCGAGGCCATCACGAGCTCCTCCTGCCGCGCCTTGCCCGCGTAGTAGCCGTGCGGCGCCTCCGGGACACCGATGATCGACAGCGCCACATGATGACGGACGCCGCGCTCGCGCTCGGCCGCGAGCAGCCGCGTCGTCGTCGCCTCGAAGAACGCGATCGCGGGCTTCGCGGCGCTCGTCGCGGTCGAGGCGACGTCGATGACGGCATCCACGCCCTCCAGTGCGGCGGCGAGACCCGTGCCCGCCATCAGGTCGACCCCGGTCGAACGGGCGAGCACCACCGGCTCGTGACCTCGCTCCCGCACGACGCGCGTCACGTGCGCGCCGACCATGCCGGTCCCCCCGGCCACCGCGATCCTCATCGGCCGGCCTCCGTCACGCTCGCGTCCATGACCCGATCCTCCCCCCGGCGCCGGCTCGGCGGCAGCAGGAGCAGCCCGAGCACGAGCGACAGGCCGAGGCTGACGACGTTGCCGATCCGGTCGAGCGCCGACCCCTGGAGGTGCAGCACGTGGTAGCCGAAGTGCAGCACGCCGAAGACGCTCCAGGCCAGTCCCACCACGCGACCCGGCGCCGCGGTGCGCGCGACGATCGCCGCGAGGCTCGCCGCGGCGAGGGCCAGGTAGAGCGATCCGACGTCGCGGATCAGGTGCTCGTCGTAGGCGCCCGCGGCATCCACCCAGTGCAGGCCGAATCCGGGGAAGGAGTCGTAGAAGGCGCGGGGCGCGATCTCGGCCCACAACCCGACGAAGAGCCCGAGCGCTACCGTGACCGCCAGCACGATGCGGCGGAATGATGTGTTCATGCCCATCACGACGACGCAGCACCCCGGAGTGTGAGGCCATGAGCGGGAACGCCGAGATCGACGGCGAGGTCCTCGGCGAGCGGCGGCATCTGCTGTCGCTGGCGTTCCGGATGCTCGGCACGATCGCCGAGGCCGAGGACGCGGTGCAGGAGACCTACGCACGGTGGTACCGGATGTCGCCCGCCGAGCGCGACGCCATCGAATCCCCCGTGGGCTGGCTCACCCGCGTCGCGAGCCGGGTCTGCCTCGACGTGCTCGGTTCGGCGCGCGCCCGTCGCGAGCGTTACGTCGGTCCCTGGCTGCCCGAGCCCGTGCCTCCGGGGACGTTCACGGAGTCGCTCGGCACCGCGTCGGCGGTCGTCGACCCGCTCGACCGGGTGAGCCTCGACGAGTCGGTCAGCACGGCGCTGCTCATCGTGCTCGAGACGATGACGCCCGCCGAGCGGGTGGCGTTCGTGCTGCACGACGTGTTCGCCATGCCGTTCGACGAGATCGCCGAGGTC
Organism: Pseudolysinimonas kribbensis; assembly: GCF_039531715.1. Classification (NCBI taxonomy): domain Bacteria; kingdom Bacillati; phylum Actinomycetota; class Actinomycetes; order Micrococcales; family Microbacteriaceae; genus Pseudolysinimonas; species Pseudolysinimonas kribbensis. Next base: position 64,486 of record NZ_BAAAQO010000002.1, read on the forward strand.
GTCGGCCGGTCTCCAGCGGCGTGCCGGCAGCTGGCGGCGACCGCCCGCCGCCGGGTGAGCGACCATCGCCGTCAGCAGGTGCCGCGGGCGGAGCACGACCGGGTCGTGCGGGCGTTCGCGGCCGCGACGCAGCGCGGCGACCTCGCCGGCCTCGTGGCCGTGCTCGACCCGGATGCCGTGCTGCGCGCCGACGGCGGGGGCGTGGTGAGCGCCGCTCGCAATCCGGTGCTCGGGGCGGAGCGCGTCGCACGGTTCCTGCTCGGGCTCGGCGAGAAGTTCCCGCAGATCGAGGTGCTGCCGCAGGACACCCCCGACGGCCTCGGCTTCGTGATGTGGGACGAGGGCCGGATCGTCGCGGTCGTCACGGCCGCGGTCGCCGGCGGGCGCATCGCGGAGCTGCGCATGATGCGCAATCCCGAGAAGCTGACGCTCTGGAACGAGCTGCCGGCCTGAACCGCGCGCTCCCGCGCCTCCCGCCGGGAGGGATGGAGGAACGCCGCGGGAAAGAAACCGGGCGTCCCTCCCGCGGTCGGCGACCCCCCGGTCGCGCCCCGCGGAGCCGTGACCCCAGACAGGGTCCCCCTGATTCCGGCTCACCCACGTGCTTACCGTCCGGCGTGCCCGCGCGCAACCTTTCGCGATGGAAAGTTCGCGAACATACAGGCCGTTCGCCGCCGCACCGAGCCGCTCAGCGCCGGCGGATGGTGCCCGTCGTGCCCGCCAGCGCGCGCAGCACCGCCGGGCGCAGCACGAACCACGCGGCCACCATGACCGCGACGGTGGCGGCGAACACGATCGCGCCGGCCCAGCTCGCGTCGTCGCGCACCGCGTACACGTGGTTGAGGTTGCGCAGCGCCCCCGTGGCGAGCACGAGGAACACGTGCACGACGATGAACGCCAGGAACAGCACCATGACGGCGACGTGGATGCGCCGCGCCACGCGGATCGGGAAGACGCGGTCGAGCGGGCGCAGGCGCACCGTGAATCCGGGTGTGAGCCGGATGCCGGTGAGGATCGCCGCCGGGGCGAGCACGAAGATCACCACCCCGTAGCTGATCAGCTGCAGGGCGTTGTAGTTGGTCCAGCCGTCGTCGGCCGGCCAGTGCAGCGACGCGTACTGCAGGAGAGCCGAGACGGCATTGGGCACGGCATCCCAGTGCACCGGGATCACGCGCACCCATTGGCCGGTCACGAACAGCAGCACGTAGAAGATCGCACCGTTCAGGATCAGCAGCGCGTCGAGGGCGAGGTGGAACCACACCTGCAGGCCGATCCGCACGGGCTGGCCCGCGGTGCGGATGCGACCGTCGTTGCGCCGGACCCAGAACGTGTCGGGGCGACCGGCGTACCGGATGCTCCAGCCGCTGCGCACGATGAACAGCAGCAGGAACGCGGTCAGGCCGTGCTGCCACGCCAGCCAGGCGGGGAAGCCGACCGGCGTCCAGTCCGGCAGCGCGGAGGTGCCCGGGAACGCCGTGAGGAAGGCATGACCGGCGTCCGAGTCGCGGATCGCCTGCGCCGCGACCACGACGAGCACCGCGGCGACCGCGGCGGCGGGCACGATCCAGAGCAGATGGAGCAGACGGCGCCGGGCGGGCGCCGCACCGGATGCGCTCACCGGTGCTCGATGTCCGGCGGTCGCTTCTGCAGGAAGGCCGCCATGCCCTCCTTCTGGTCGTGCAGCGCGAACATCGCGCCGAACGCGCGGCGCTCGAAGCGCAGGCCCTCGGCGAGGGTCGTCTCCTGCGCGACGTTGACGGCCTCTTTGGCGGCGTAGACGACCGGGAGCGAGCGGGAGGCGATCGCCTGCGCCACCTCGAGCGCGGTGGCGAGCAGCTGATCGGCGGGCACGACCCGGGCGACGAGGCCGGCGGCGAGCGCCTCGGCGGCGTCGATGCGGCGCCCGGTGAGCACCATGTCCATCGCGAGCGCCTTGCCGACGGCGCGCGTGAGACGCTGCGTGCCGCCGAGGCCCGGGATGACGCCGAGCGCGAGCTCCGGCTGGCCGAACTGGGCGGTGTCGGCCGCGATGATGAGGTCGCAGAGCATGGCGAGCTCGCAGCCGCCGCCGAGCGCGTAACCGGCGACCGCGGCGATGAGCGGCGTGCGCAGCGCCGGCACGCGCTGCCACTCGGCGAACTGGCCGTGCACGGCGAAGTGCGCGTAGTCGAGCGAGGCCATCTCGGCGATGTCGGCGCCGGCGGCGAACGCGCGATCCGACCCGGTGAGCACGATCGCGCCGATGCCGTCGTCGGCATCGAGTGTCTCGAGCTCGTCGACCAGGGCGGTGATGAGCCCGCTGTCGAGAGCGTTGAGCACCTCGGGCCGGTCGAGGGTGAGGAGCGCCACACGGCCGCGCCGCTCGACGCGGACGGGGGTCTCGCCGGGCATGCCGTCAGCCTACCGGCGAGCCGTCGCCCGTCCCGAGGTCCTGACCGAGGTCGAGCTCCGGGTCGACGGGCGCGAACGCAGCGGTCACGACGGCCGAGTCGACCTCGGCGAGCGAGGCGGGGTTCCAGCGCGGCGAGCGGTCCTTGTCGATGACCTGCGCCCGGATGCCTTCCGCGAAATCGGGCCAGCGCAGCGCATGCAGGCCCACGCGGTAGTCGCGCCGCAGCGCGTCGTCGAGCGTCGGCTCGGTGGCGGCGATCCGGAGCGCGCGCAGGGTCACGGCGAGCGCGGTGGGTGAGCGGGTCTCGATCACCGCCGCGGCGGTTCGGGCGGGCTCGTCGCCGGAACGCAGCCGCTCGAGGATCGCGGCGACGTCGTCGCCCGCATAGGCCTCGTCGATCCAGTCGCGCTGCGCGAGCAGCTCGGAGGCGGGCGGCGCCTCGGCGACGGCGGCGATCGCGGCATCCGCGTCCGTCGCCTCGAGGGCGGCGGCCACCTCGGCCAGGCGCACGGACGGCACGAACGCGTCCGCCATCCCGAGCGCGATCGCGTCGGCGCCCGAGAACATGCCGCCGGTGAGGGCGGCGTGGGTGCCGAGCTCCCCCGGCGCGCGCGCGAGCAGCCGCGTGCCCCCGACATCCGGGACGAAGCCGATCCCGGTCTCGGGCATCCCGATGCGGGTGCGCTCGGTGACGACCCGGTGCGAGCCGTGGGCCGAGATGCCGACGCCGCCGCCCAGCACGATGCCGTCCATGAACGCGACGTAGGGCTTCGGATAGTGCGCGATGGCCGCGTTCATGCGGTACTCGGCGCGCCAGAACGCGGCCGCCGCGTCGGTGCCGTCGACGGCGGAGCGGTACATGCCGACGATGTCGCCGCCCGCGCAGAGGCCGCGCTCGCCCGCACCGCTCACGAGCACGGTCGCGACCGCGTCGTCGTCCGCCCAGTCGGCCAGGGTCGCCGACACCGCGTCGACCATCCCCCGGTCGAGCGCGTTGATGACGCGCGGGCGATTGAGCGTGATGACGCCGAGCCGGCCGCGGCGCTCGACGAGCACCGTGGGGTCGGGCTCCGTGGCGTCGGAATCGCTCACGCGACGCGCTCCACGATGGTGGCGTTCGCCATCCCGCCGCCCTCGCACATGGTCTGCAGGCCGAAGCGCGCGCCGCGCTCGTCGAGCACGTCGAGCAGCGTGCCGAGCAGCTTGGTGCCGGAGGCGCCGAGCGGATGCCCGTTCGCGATCGCGCCGCCGTGCACGTTGACGCGCTCGGGGTCGGCGCCCGTCTCGCGCTGCCACGCCAGCACCACCGACGCGAACGCCTCGTTGACCTCGAACACGTCGATGTCGCCCAGCGCGATGCCCGCACCCTCGAGCACCTTGCGCGTCGCCGGGATGACGCCGGTGAGCATCAGCAGCGGATCGTCGCCCACCACCGAGAACGCGCGCACGACCGCACGCGGACGCATCCCGAGCCGCTCGGCCAGCCCGCGCTCCATGACGAGCGCGGCGGACGCGCCGTCGGAGATCTGGGAGGCGTTGCCGGCCGTGACGACCCAGCCGAGCTCCGGATGCCGAGCCGCGAGCTCCTCGGTGCGGAACGCGGGCGCGAGGCCGGCCAGCGACTCCACGGAGCTGCCCGGCCGGATGCCCTCGTCGCGCGTCGCGAGCTCGGCGGTGCGTCCGTCGCCGCGATCGACCGACGTCGGCACGATACCCGTCGGGGATGCCGCGACCGCCCGCGCGTGCGACCCGGCAGCATAGGCGTCGAGCTCCGTGCGCGTCAGCCGCCACCGCGCGGCGATCAGCTCGGCCGAGATCCCCTGGGGAACCAGGCCGCCGGCGTCGGCGAACCGTCTCGCGACGTCGGGACCTGTCGCGTCGGCGCCCTGCACCGCCGAGAACATCGGCACCCGTGACATCGACTCGACGCCCGCGGCGACCGCGACGTCGTACGCGCCGGCCATGACGCCCTGCGCCGCGAAGTGCAGCGCCTGCTGCGACGAGCCGCACTGCCGGTCGATGCTGACCGCCGGAACGGCCACCGGCCACCCGGCGGCGAGTACGGCGTTGCGCGCGACGTTCATCGACTGCTCGCCGGCCTGCGTGACGCAGCCGACGATGACGTCGTCGATCGTCGCCGGGTCGACGCCGGTCCGCTCCGCGAGCGCCCGCAGCACGTGCGCGAGCAGGTCGACCGGATGCCAGCCCGACAGCATCCCGCCCGCCTTGCCCTTGCCGATCGGCGTGCGGACGACGTCGACGATGACCGCTTCGCGCATGCCCCCATCCTCGTCCCCGCACCCGAGCGGGTCGAGGAGCGGCTGCCGAACTCGGGCGGGGGCTTCAGGACTTCGCCGCGAGGTGCTCCCGCATCGCCGGGATCACGGTCTCGCCGTAGACGCGCAGCGTCTCCTCCTTGGAGTCGTGCTGCAGGTACCCCGCGAAGTGGTCGACGCCGATCGCCTGCAGCTGCTTCAGCTTGGCGATGTGCTCGTCGGCCGTGCCGAGCAGGCAGAACCGGTCGACGATCTCGTCGGGCACGAAGTCGACATGGTCGTTCTCGGCCTTGCCGTGCGAGTTGTAGTCGTAGCCCGTGCGGCCTTTGATGTAGTCCACGAGCACCTCGGGAAAGTCGGCGTGCTCCCCGTACCGCATCACGACGTCGTGCACGTGGTTGCCGACCATGCCGCCGAACCAGCGGGTCTGGTCGCGCATGTGATCCCGGTCGTCGCCGATGTAGAACGGCGCGGCGACGCAGAACTTCACCGCATCCGGATCGCGCCCCGCGGCCTCGGCGGCCTCGCGCACCTTGCCGATCATCCATTTCGCCACGTCGATGTCAGCCAGCTGCAGGATGTAGCCGTCGCCGACCTCACCCGCGAGCTTGAGCGCCTGCGGCCCGTAGGCGGCGACCCACACCTCGACCTCGCTGCCGGTCGACCACGGGAAGCGCAGCGTCGCGTCGTGGTACTCGACGGCGCGGCTGTTGGCGAGCTCCCGGATGACGTGGATCGCCTCCCGCAGCTCGGCCAGCGTCGTCGGGTGGCCGTTCGTGACGCGCACGGCGGAGTCACCGCGCCCGATCCCGATCACGGTGCGGTTGCCGTACATCTCGTTGAGCGTCGCGAACACCGATGCCGTGACGGTCCAGTCGCGCGTCGCCGGGTTGGTGACGAACGGGCCCACCTTGATGCGCTGGGTCTCGGCGAGGATCCGGCTGTAGATGACGTACGGCTCCTGCCAGAGCAGGTGCGAGTCGAAGGTCCAGACGTTGCTGAACCCGTGCTGCTCCGCCAGCTTCGCGAGCGCGACGGCGCGCGAGGCGGGCGGGTCGGTCTGCAGGACGGCGCCGAACGTCATCGAGGAGCTGGCCATGGTCCCGTCCCTCAGATCAGGTACTGCGACAGGCCGCGCTTGATGTACCGGCCGTCGCCCTTGGAGCCGACGTAGCCGGTCTCGTCGACGATCACCTTGCCGCGCGAGAGCACGGTGTCGACGTGGCCGTCGATCTCGAAGCCCTCCCAGGCCGAGTAGTCCATGTTCATGTGGTGCGTGGCATCCACCCCGATCGTCGTGTGCCCGTTCGGGTCGTAGACGACGAGGTCGGCGTCGGCGCCGGGCTGGATGACGCCCTTGCGCCCGTACATGCCGAACATGCGCGCGGGGGTCGTCGACGTGATCTCGACGAAGCGCTCGAGCGTCAACCGGCCGTCGACGACGCCCTGGTAGAGCAGGTCCATGCGGTGCTCGACCGAGCCGATGCCGTTCGGGATCTTGGAGAAGTCGCCCAGCCCCATGTCCTTCTGCCCCTTCATGCAGAACGGGCAGTGGTCGGTCGAGACCATCTGGATGTCGTTGGTGCGCAGCGCCTGCCACATGTGGTCCTGGTGCCCGTCGGCCCGCGCGCGCAGCGGCGTCGAGCAGACCCATTTGGCCCCCTCGAAGTCGCCCCACTCGTCGCTCCGCGCGCCGAGCTGCTCCTCGAGCGAGAGGTAGAGGTACTGCGGGCAGGTCTCGCCGAACACGTTGAGACCGAAGTCGCGGGCGGCCGCGATCTGCGCGACCGCCTGCTTGGCGCTGACGTGCACGACGTAGAGCGGGACGCCGGTGAGGTGGGCGATCATGATCGCGCGGTGGGTGGCCTCCTCCTCCGCCTGCCACGGACGCGTGGTGCCGTGGAAGAACGGGGTCGTCTCGCCGCGGGCGAGGGCCTGCTGCACGAGCACGTCGATGATCCCGCCGTTCTCGGCGTGCATCATCATCATCGCGCCGTTCGACGCGCCCTTTTGGAACGCCCGCAGGATCTGGCCGTCGTCGCTCAGGAACACGCCCTTGTACGCCATGAAGAGCTTGAAGCTCGTGACGCCCTCGTCGATGAGCTCGTCCATCGCGGTGAGGCTGGCATCCTGCACGTCGCTCAGGATCTGGTGGAACCCGTAGTCGATCGCGCAGTTGCCGGCGGCCTTCTCGTGCCAGAGCCGGTACTGGTCGAGGACGTTCTGGTCGGGGTACTGCACGACGAAGTCGACGATCGTCGTCGTGCCGCCCCACGCCGCCGCGCGTGTTCCGGTCTCGAACGTGTCGGAGGCGTTGGTGCCGCCGAACGGCATCTCCATGTGCGTGTGCGCGTCGATGCCGCCCGGGAACACGTATTTTCCGGTCGCGTCGACCACCCGGTCGACGCTCGCGCGCAGGTCGCTGCCGAGCAGGCTCGAGCCGGGCTGCAGCACCGCCGCGATCTGCTCGCCGTCGACGAGCACGTCGGCCGCCCCGCGCCCGGTCGAGGAGACGACCGTGCCGCCGGCGATGAGGGTCGTGGCCATCAGGGCATCACCGTCCTCGTGTAGGACTCGGGCCGGCGGTCGCGGTAGAACTGCCAGTCGTCGCGCATCTGCCGCACCAGGTCGAGGTCGAGGTCGCGGATCAGCAGCTCCTCGTCGGTTCCGGAGCCGCGCTCGCCCACGAAGTTGCCGCGCGGGTCGATGACCTGGCTCGTGCCGTAGAAGTCGACGGCGAGCTCGCCGTACTCGTTGTCCTCCCGGCCGACGCGGTTCGGCTGCAGCACGAAGTAGCCGTTCGCGACCGCCGCGGCCGGGCCCTCCACCTCCCACAGCCGGTTGCTGAGCCCCGGCTTGGTCGCGTTCGGGTTGAACACCATGTGCGCCCCGCCGAGGCCGAGCTCGCGCCAGCCCTCCGGGAAGTGCCGGTCGTAGCAGATGTAGAGGCCGACCTTGCCGACGGCGGTGTCGAACACGGGGTAGCCGAGGTTGCCGGGGCGGAAGTAGAACTTCTCCCAGAACCGGTCGAGATGCGGGATGTGGTGCTTGCGGTACTTGCCGAGCACGCGTCCGTCGGCATCCACGATCACCGCCGTGTTGTAGTACACGCCGGTCATCTCCTCCTCGTATATCGGGAGGATCATGACCATGCCGAGCTCCTTCGCGAGCGCGGCGAAGCGCTGCACGATCGGACCGTCGGCGGGCTCGGCGTACGCGTAGTACTTCTTGTCCTCGGTGATGCCGAAGTACGGACCGTAGAACAGCTCCTGGAAGCAGATGACCTCCGCGCCCTGCGCCTTCGCATCGCGCGCGAACTGCTCGTGCTTGTCGAGCATCGAGGCCTTGTCGCCGGTCCAGGTGGTCTGCGTGATGGCGGCTCTCATGGAAGGACGATAGTCCGGCGGGGTCCGCGGGTCACGTGAGCGCGCGCGTGACCTCCGAGCGCAGCGCCGGCAGCACATCCTCCCGGAACCACGGGTTGCGCCCCTGCCAGCGGAAGTTCAGCGGCGACGGGTGCACGAGCGGCAGCTGGTCGGGCAGGTAGTCGCGGAACGCCCGCACCGTCTCGGTGAGGTTCGCCTTGCGGCGTGCGCCGAGATAGTGCTGCTGCGCCGTCGTGCCGATGAGCAGGGTCAGCCGCACGTCGGACAGCTGCGCCAGCAGCGCCGGATGCCAGCGGTCGGCGAACCCGCGCCGCGGCGGCAGATCGCCGCTCGCCCCGCGCCCGGGGTAGTAGAAGTCCATGGGCAGGATGGCGATGCGCCCCGGATCGCGGAAGGTCGCCTCGTCCACGCCGAGCCACTCGACGAGGTTCACGCCGCTCGCGTCGTCGAACAGGATGCCGCTGGCCTGCGCTCGCGCGCCCGGGGCCTGACCGACGATGACGATCCGCGCCCCCGGTGCCGCCGCGAACAGCGGCCGCCAGCCCTGCGCGGTGAAGACGGCGTTCTCGGGATCGGCGATGACCGCCTCACGGACGGCGTCGATCGCCGCCTGGCCGGCTGCGGCATCCGTGCCCATACCGCGACGATAGCCTCGGAGGAGTGAGCACGCCCGTCTTGCGCCCGATCGAAGCGGGCGACATCGCGGCCCTCGTCGCGCTCAACACCGACGCGGCTCCGGCCGTCAACGTGGTCTCAGTCGACGAGTTCACCCGGCTCGCGGACGACAGCACGCTGGCGCTCGCGGTCGACGACGGCGAGCCGGCCGGTCTGCTGCTCGCCCTGCCGCCGGGGCTCGACTACGCGAGCGAGAACTACCGCTGGTTCTCGGAGCGCGCGAGCGCGGCCGGCACCGACTTCCTCTACGTCGACCGGATCGTGGTGGCGCCGCGCCTGCGCGGCACCGGCGTCGGTCGCCGGCTCTACGAGACGGTGTTCGCCACGGCGGCGGTGCGCGGCGTCGCCGAGGTGCTGTGCGAGGTCAACCTGCAGCCGCCGAACCCCGGTTCGATGCGCTTCCACCTCGGGCTCGGCTTCGCCGAGGTCGGCCGCCAGCACACGAAGGGCGGCGCCGTGGAGGTCGCGCTGCTCGCGCGCGCGACGGCGGCGGCGACATCGGCGTGAGCGACGCGGCAAGATCGAGGGCATGACCCGTCTCTTCAACGACCCCGCCGCGTTCGCCGACGAGCTGCGCGAGGGGTTCATCGATGCCAACGGCGACCTGGTGCGCGGCGTGACCGGCGGCGTGGTCCGCTCGACCGTGTCGCGGCCGGGCAGTTCGGCCGTCGTCATCGGGGGCGGCTCCGGTCATTACCCGGCGTTCGCGGGCCTGGTCGGCCCGGGGCTGGCCAGCGGCGCCGCGATGGGCAACCTGTTCGCCTCGCCCAGCGCCCACCAGGTGGAGTCGGTGGGCCGCGCGGCCGACCACGGCGGTGGCGTGCTGCTGACCTGCGGCAACTACGCGGGCGACGTGCTCAACTTCACGGCGGCGGCGGAGGCGATGCGCGCCGACGGGATCGACGTCCGGACCCTCTGGGTGACCGACGACATCTCGAGCGCCCCGGCATCCGAGCGCTCGAAGCGCCGCGGCATCGCGGGCGGCCTCGTCGTCTACAAGGTCGCCGGTGCGCTCGCCGAGGAGGGCGCGGCGCTCGCCGACGTCGTCGCGGCCGCGAGCCACGCCAACGACCGCACGCGCACGCTCGGGGTCGCGTTCTCGGGGTGCACCTTCCCGGGGGCGAGCGAGCCGCTGTTCACGGTGCCGGAGGGGCGCATGGCGGTCGGGATGGGCATCCACGGCGAGCCCGGCATCAGCGAGACCGACGTGCCGACCGCCGACGGGCTGGCCCGGATGCTCGTCGAGGCGCTGCTCGGCGAGCTGCCGGATGACGTGCCCGAGGCCCGGGGGCAGCGTGCGCTCGTGATCCTCAACGGCCTCGGCACCGTCAAGTACGAGGAGATGTTCGTCGTCTACCGCTCGGTCGCGCGGCTGCTCGCCGAGGCCGGCGTCGAGGTCGCGTTCTCGGAGGTCGGCGAGTTCTGCACGAGCTTCGACATGGCCGGCCTGTCGCTCACCATCACCTGGCTCGACGAGGGGCTCGAGCGGCTCTGGGCGGCGCCCGCGGTGACGCCCTCGTTCCGCACGGGGAGCCTCGAGGTGGAGCCGCTGAGCGATGAGGAGCTGGCGCAGGCCGACGAGGCGGCCACGGCGATCCCGCCCGCGAGCGCCGAGTCGCGGGATGCCGCCGCGACGGTGCTGGCGAGCCTGCGGGCCGCGAAGGACGTCATCGACGCGAACGCCGACGAGCTCGGCCGCATGGACGCGGTGGCCGGCGACGGCGACCACGGCATCGGCATGCAGCGCGGCGTGCACGCCGCCGTCGACGCCGCCGAGGATGCGGTGGCGCGCGGCGCGGGCGCGGGCACGACGCTCGGCATGGCGGCCGACGCCTGGTCGGACCGCGCCGGCGGCACCTCGGGCGTGCTCTGGGGACTCCTGCTCCGCACGCTCGCGCAGACCGTCGGCGACGAGGAGCGACCCGACACGACGACCGTCGTGAGCGGGGTCGCCGCCGCCGAGCAGCGGCTGCGGGAGACCGGCGGCGCGTCGGTCGGCGACAAGACGATGGTCGACGCGATCGTGCCGTTCGCCGGAGTCCTCGACCAGCGCCAGGGCGACGGTCTCGCCGTCGCGTGGGCCGCGGCCGCGGACGCGGCCACCGAGGCGGCCGCGGCGACCGCCGACCTCGTGCCCCACCTCGGGCGTTCCCGTGCGCATGGCGAGAAGTCGCTCGGCACGGCCGATCCCGGCGCACACTCGTTCGCATTGATCGTGACCGCGGTCGCCGCGGTTCTGGAGGAAGGCAACTGATGACGCAGCAGAAATGGCGGATCGTGGTCGGCAGCGACGACGCCGGCTTCGACTACAAGGAGATCCTCAAGAAGGATCTCGAGGGCAGCGACCTCGTCGAATCAGTCGTCGATGTGGGCGTGGACGCCGATGGGCACACCCCGTACCCGAAGGTCGCGGTCGAGGCGGCGGAGATGGTCGCGCGCGGCGAGGCCGATCGCGCGCTGCTGATCTGCGGCACCGGACTCGGGGTCGCGATCTCCGCGAACAAGGTCCCGGGCATCCGGGCGGTCACGGCGCACGACGGGTACTCCGTCGAGCGCGGCGTGCTGAGCAACAACGCGCAGGTGCTGTGCATGGGCCAGCGCGTCGTCGGCATCGAGCTCGCGCGCAAGCTCGCCCGCGAGTGGCTGACGTACCGCTTCGACGAGTCCAGCGCGAGCGCCGCGAAGGTCGCCGTCATCACCGAGTACGAGACCACCGGCCAGTGCTGACGGTCGAGCGCTGAGCCGATGACGCGGCCGATCGTCGGGGTGAGCCTCAAGGCCTACTTCTCGCTCGCCGACGCGCGTGCCTGGCTGATCGAGGCGGCCGGGGTCGTCCCGGGTTCCGTCGAGTTCTTCGTCGCGCCGAGCTACCTCGCGATCCCCGACGGGCTCGAGGCGTTCCCGGACGGCACGGCGGCCCAGGACGTCTCGGCTGAGGAACCCGGCCCCTTCACCGGCGAGGTGACCGCCGCCGAGCTCGAGGAGGCCGGCGTGCGGTACGCCGTGATCGGTCACGCCGAGCGGCGGCGGCTCTACGGCGACACCGACGAGGTGGTCGCGGCGAAGACGGCGGCCGCCCTGCGGCACGGCCTGGTGCCGGTGCTGTGCGTCGGCGAGACCGAGGACGGTCCGGATGCCGCGGCCGTCTCCGTCGCCCAGGTGCGCTCGGCGCTCGCCGGCGCGCCCCCGGGGCGCGTGATCGTCGCGTACGAACCCGTGTGGGCGATCAGCGCGATGGATCCCGCGCCGGACGAGCACATCCGCGCGGTCGCGGCCGCCCTGCGTGCCGCTTCGCGCGACCCCGGCGACGCGGTGATCTACGGCGGCAGCGCCGGTCCCGGCCTGCTCGCCCGGCTCGGCGACGCCGTCGACGGCGTCTTCCTCGGTCGCCGCGCCCATGAGGTGCGCGCGCTGAAGACGGTGATCGAGGAGGCGGTCGCGCGCACCGGCTCCGCACCGGCATGATCGGAGGGTGAACGCCCCCCGCAGCACCGACCTCATCGCCGGAGAGCCCGAGCGGCTCTGGACCGGCTCGCGCTGGGGCGAGGGGCCCGTCTGGCTGCCGGGGCTCGACGCCCTGCGCTGGAGCGACATCCCGAACAACCGCATCATGCAGTGGCATCGCGAGACGGGCGAGACGATCGTCTACGACGACGCCCCCGAGTTCACCAACGGCCGCACCCTCGACCTCGCCGGTCAGGTGGTGCAGTGCTCGCACGGCCGACGCCGGGTGGAGCGCGACGTCGACGGCGTGGTGACCTCGATCGTCGACGCCTTCGACGGGCGTCGCCTCAACTCGCCGAACGACGTCGTGGTCGCCTCGGACGGCGCGATCTGGTTCACGGACCCGCCCTACGGGATCCAGCCCGACGAGATCGAGGGCCACGCGGGAGTGCAGGAGTACGGCGGCTGCTTCGTCTTCCGCTTCGTCGAGGCGACCGGGGAGCTGACGCCCGTCATCACCGACATGGTGCGCCCGAACGGCCTCGCGTTCTCCCCCGACGAGTCGGTGCTCTACGTCGCCAACACGGGTGACGGTCAGGGCGATCGGGACTACGTGCGGGCGTTCGACGTCGTGGGCGCGGGGGTCGCGAACCCGCGCGAGCTCGGCGATCCGAGCGCGGCCGACGGCTTCCGGGTCGACGTCGAGGGTCGCATCTGGACGTCGTGGTCGCGGGGGCCGAGCGGCGGCGTCGCCGTGTGGGCGCCCGACGGCACCGAGCTCGCCCGGGTCGACGTCGGCGAGCGCACGGCGAACGTCGCGTTCGGCGGCCCCGACGGCGACGAGCTGTACATCACCGCGTCGACCAGCCTGTACCGGCTGCGCACGACCACGACGGCCGCCCCGCGGCCCGAACCCCTCGGCTGAGGGCTCAGTCGCGGGTCGTGCGGCTCCGGCTGTCCGCCTCGTCGGCGATGTGCACGCGGATGCCGCTCGCGCCGATCCGCTCGAGCTCCTGGGCGTCGGCGGAGGAGTCGGTCACGAGGTCGGTGATCGCCTCGACGCTCGCGACCGGGGCGAGCGTGACCCGGCCGATCTTCGACCCGTCGGCCACGACGATGACCCGCTCGGCCTGGGTCACCATCGCGAGGTTGGTGCGGGCCTCGGTCTCGTCGTAGGTCGTCGCACCTCCTGCCGCGCTCATCCCGTCGGTGCCGAGCACCGCGGTGCCGATGTTGATGGCGCTGAAGCTGCGCTCGGCGAGCACCCCGACGAGCTCGAACGAGTGCGGTCGCACGACCCCGCCGGTCATGATCAGCTGCAGCGTCTGGCGCGAGGCGACCTGGGTCGCGATCGTGAGCGAGTTCGTGACGATCGTGAAGTCGTGCCGGGTCGAGAGCACGCGAGCGACCTCGGCGGTGGTCGTGCCGCCGCTGAACGCGACCACGTGCCGGCCGGTGGGGATCAGCTGGGCCGCCTTGCGGGCGATCAGCCGCTTGGCCTCCCGGAACTGGGTGTCCTTGAGCCGCACCGGCAGCTCGACCTCGGTCTCGATGATCCGGGCGCCGCCGTGGGTCCGGCGCAGCAGCATCTGGTCCTCGAGCTCGGCCAGGTCGCGACGGATGGTGGCCGGCGAGACCTGCAGCGACTCCGAGAGCGCGGCGAGCGGCAGCGATCCGGAGGAGGTCAGCATGTCGAGGATCGACAGCATCCGCTCGGAGCGCTTCATCGATGTCGCGTACGGGCGGGGTTCCCGCTGCTGTCCCGCCATGGTCATGCGCTCAGTGTAAATGATCGCTTTTTAGCACGAGTGCTCATTCTGTTGCAGAAATCGATCAGGCGTCAGGAGGATGGCCCCATGACTCGTGTGGTGTTCATCGGAGCCGGCAGCGTCGTCTTCACCCGGCAGCTCGTGACCGACCTGGTCGGCTACCCGGATCTCGACGGCCTCGAACTGGTGCTGCACGACATCGACCCCGACCGCCTGGCGGTCGCCGAGGGCACCGCGCGGCAGGTGAACGACCGCGCCGGCACGCACCTCGTGGTCCGGCCGGAGGCCGATCGTCGCCGCGCGCTCGAGGGCGCGGACTTCGTGGTGAACATGGTGCAGGTCGGCGGGATCGACGGCACCAGGAAGGACCTCGAGATCCCCGCCCGGTACGGCCTGAAGCAGACGATCGGCGACACGACCGGGGTCGGCGGCGTGTTCCGCGCCCTGCGCACGTTCCCCTTCCTCTCGGGCCTCGCCGCCGACATGCGCGAGGTGTGCCCGGAGGCGATGCTCCTGAACTACACCAACCCGATGGCCATGAACATCTGGTGGCTGTCGGTGGCGGCACCCGAGCTGCGGGCGATCGGGCTCTGCCACAGCGTGTACTGGACCGCGCACGGCCTGAGCGCCCTCGTCGGCGCCCCGTTCGAGCGCGTGCGCTACCGCGCCGCCGGCGTCAACCATCAGGCCTGGCTGCTCGAGTGGACACTCGACGGCGAGGACCTCTACCCCCGGCTCCGCGAGCGGATCCTGGGCGATCCCGAGCTGCAGCGCCGGGTGCGGGTGGAGATGCTCGAACGGTTCGGCTACTACCCGACCGAGACGAGCGAGCACTCGTCGGAGTACCTGTCGTGGTTCCTGCGCTCGCCCGAGCAGATCGCGAAGTACCGCATCGAGCCGCTGCAGTACCTCGGCATCAGCGAGGGCAACGTGCAGGAGTTCGAGGACGCGAAGGCGTCGCTCGCGAAGGGCGAGGAGCTCGAGCTCGAGCACGGCGAGGGCGAGTACGCTCCCAAGATCATCAACGCGATCACCACCGGCACGAGCGTCGAGATCCACGGCAACCTCCCGAACCGCGGGCTCATCGACAACCTGCCCGGCGACGCCGTCGTCGAGGTGCCGGTCGTCGTCGACGGCCAGGGGCTGCACCCCCAGAACATGGGTTCGCTGCCCTGGGGGCCGGCCAGCCAGAACCTGAACTACATCTCGGTCGGACGCCTGGCCGTCGAGGCCGCCCGCATGGGCGATCCGCTGCTCGTGCGCCAGGCCGTGCTCGTCGACCCGAACGCGAGCTCGTCGGTCACGCCGGAGCAGATCTGGGCGATGTGCAACGACCTCGTCGCCGCCCACGGCGACCTGCTGCCGGAGCCGCTCCGGGTGAGCCTGCCCGCCACCTGGGCATGACCCTCGCCCGCACCGCCGACCTCGTCGCGGATGCCGTGGCACGCGGCGTCGCGGTGCCGAGCTTCAACGTCATCACCCTCGAGCACGCCGAGGCGATCGTCGCCGGCGCGCGGGCGGCGGGCGTTGACGTGCTGCTGCAGCTCAGTCAGAACGCGGTGCGGTACCACGGCTCGCTCGCGCCGATCGCGAGCGCCTGCCGGGCGCTCGCCGAGAACGCGGGGGTGCGGGTGGCGATCCATCTCGACCACATCGACGACGTCGCGCTCGCCGAGCAGGTCATCGCCGACGGGCCGCGCCTCGGCATCTCGTCGATCATGGTCGACGCCTCGACGCTGCCCTACGCCGACAACGTCGCGCTCACCCGCGACCTCGGTGCCCGCGCCGGCGCCGCCGGACTGTGGGTCGAGGCCGAGCTCGGCGAGGTGGGCGGCAAGGACGGGGCCCATGCGCCCGGCGTGCGCACCGACCCGGCCGAAGCGGCGGCGTTCGCGGCCGCGACCGGCATCGACGGCCTCGCGGTCGCGGTCGGCAGCTCGCACGCGATGACGGCCCGCACCGCCGACCTCGACCTCGACCTCGTCGGCCGGCTGGCGGGCGCGGTCGCCGCACCGCTCGTGCTGCACGGATCGTCGGGGGTGCCGGATGCGACGATCGCCGCGGCGGTCGGGGCCGGCATCCGGAAGGTCAACATCGGCACGGCGCTCAACGTGGCGTTCACGGGCGCGGTGCGCGAGACCCTCGCCGCGGATGCCGCGCTGACCGATCCCCGGAAGTACCTGCGCCCCGCCCGCGACGCGATGACCGACGCGGTCGCCGACCTCTGCCGCGTCGTCGGCGGCTGACCGCCCGGCTCAGAGGCCGAGCACGCGCGCCGCGTTGTCGTGGTAGACCGCGCGCAGCGTCGCGTCGTCCAGGTGCAGCGCCGAGACGTCCCAGCGGCCCTGCGGCGGGATCGGCGACTCCGGCGAGTACGGGAAGGACTCGTCGTCGGTCTCGAAGAACCGGAACGCGTGCCGGTAGGCGTCGGCCGAGATCGGGTAGACGTCGGTGCCGAAGAGCACCCGGTCCGGATGCCGCTCCAGCAGCCGCGCGACGCGTCGCGGCTGGCGGCCGAGCTCGGCCATCCGCCCGCCGGTGTCGACCGTGAAGTTCGGCGCGCGGTCCATGAGCCCCTCGACCCAGTCGAGGTCCTCGGCGGCGCAGCCGACGTGCGCGCCGATGTAGCGCGTGCCGGGCGTCGCGGTCACGAGGTTCGCGAGCCCCTCGACGATCCGCTCGAAGCCGGGGTAGACCTCCCGGTCGCCGAACCACCAGTCGCGCTCGTGCATGAGCTCGTCGAGCCGCTCGTTGTGCGCGTCGAGCGGGTCGAAGAACGCCTTCGGGTCGGCGACGTGGATGAGCACCGGCAGGCCCAGCTCCCCGGCTCGGCCGAGGATGGAGGCGACGCGCGGGTCGTCGGGCAGGACCTTGGAGCCGTCGGCGTCCGTCACCCACAGACCGAGGTTCTTCCACACCTTGACGCCGCGGGCACCGGCGGCCGCGCTCTGCTCGAGCTGGCGCAGCAGCGCGCGCTCGCCGTCGGGGTCGGCCAGGCGGTCCCAGTCGATCTGGCAGAAGGTCAGGAACCGGCCGGGGTGCGCGCGGTCGTAGCGGTCGAGGTTGGCGGTGAGCTCCGCATCCCACCGTCCGTCGAGGTTGACGATCGTCTGCACCTGGACGGCGTCCATCGCGGCGAGGAGGCCGGGCACGTCCTTCACCACCCAGTCGCCGTCGTGGCTCAGCCAGGTTCCGAGGTGGTTGTGCACGTCGATCGCCGGGTGGGCGGCGCGCTCCACGTGCGTCTGCGGAACCGTGAGCCGGCTCTTCGGAGTCCAGGACCGCAGGGGCAGTTCGGCCAGGGAACGCCACTCGGCATCGGTCAGCGACACGGGTCCGCACCTTTCGAAACACACTCATGCGCATTGAGCGGTTTGACCATTTTCTTGTCATCTGCGCAGTTACCCTGCACTATTTCACACACGCGGACCGCGTCGAACCCGTCCGAGGGAAATGAGCACATGAGTATCACCACTTCCGAGATCGCCAGCCAGCCGGCCCTCTGGGAGCGCGCGATCGCCGAGGCGGACGGCGCTCGCGAGCTGCTCGGTGCCCCCGGTGAGCGCGTGCTCTATCTCGGGTGCGGCACCTCGGCGTACATCGCCGAATCGCTCGCGATCCTCCGCGAGCAGGCCGGCGTCGGATACAGCGACGCCGCCTACGGGTCGGAATGGCGGCCAGGGCGCGAGTACGACCGCGTCGTCGTCGTCACCCGCTCGGGCACGACGAGCGAGATCCTCGACGCCCTCGCGCTCGTGCCGGCGGGCGTGCATCGCACCGCGATCACGGGAGTCGCCGACGCCCCGGTGCACGCGCTCGTCGACGACGCCCTCGTGCTCGACTACGCCGACGAGAAGTCCGTCGTGCAGACCCGGTTCCCCACCACGACCCTCATCGCGGCGCGCACCGTGTTCGGCGAGGACGTGTCGGCGCTGCCGGATGCGGCCCGGCGGGAGCTCGACCGCCTGCAGGACCTCGACGTCGCGGCGCTCGATCACTTCGTGTACCTCGGCTCCGGATGGGCGTACGGGCTCGCGCAGGAGGCCGCGCTCAAGATCCGCGAGGCCGCCCAGGCCTGGTCGGAGTCCTATCCCACCCTCGACTACCGGCACGGCCCGATCGCGGTGGCGCATCCGGGCTCGGTGGTCGCGATGTTCGGCACGCCGGTGCCCGACCTCGTGCAGGACGTCGAGGCGACCGGCGCGGTCGTGCGCACGAGCGCCGCGGATCCGCTGGTCCAGCTCGTCGCGGCGCACCGGCTCGCGGTCGATGTGGCCGCCTCGCGCGGGCTCGACCCCGACGAGCCGCGCGCGCTCACCCGGTCCGTCATCCTGCGGTAGCCGGCATGACCTCCGGTCCGCCGCGGGTGCTCGTCGCGGGAGATGCGAACGTCGACCTCGTGCTCCGCGGCGATGTCCGTCCCCGCTTCGGCCAGGTCGAGCAGCTCCTCGACGACGGCGCCCTCGTGCTCGGCAGCTCCGCGGGGATCGCGGCCTGCGGTCTCGCGCGGCTCGGCATCCCGACCGACCTGGTCGCCGTCATGGGCGATGATGCGTTCGGCCGGTTCGCCCGCGAGGAGCTCACGACCCGCGGCGTGGGCACGGAGGCCGTCCGCGTGCACGCCGAACTGGCCACCGGCCTGTCGGTGATCCTCTCCGCCCCCGAGGACCGCGCGATCCTCACGGCGATCGGCGCGCTCGGCGAGCTGACCGCCGACGACCTGCTGGCCGCCGCCGAGGGCCACGATCACGTGCACGTGGCCTCGTTCTATCTGCTGCCCCGGCTCATGCCCGGGCTCGGCGAGGTCTTCGCCGAGCTGCATCGTCGCGGCCTCACGACGAGCATCGACACCAACTGGGACCCCGCCGAGACCTGGGCGCACGTCGCCGAGGTGCTGCCGCACGCCGACATCCTGCTGCCCAACGCGCAGGAGCTGCGCGGCATCGCGGGGGCGCTCGGGGTCCGCGACGACGACGACCACGACCTCGGCCGCGCCGTGGCGGCGCTGGGGCCGGAGGTCGTGGTCAAGGACGGCGCCCGCGGCGGGTGGTCGGTCGGAGCCGGCGGGCAGGTCACGGCGGTGGCGGCGCGCCCGGTGAAGGTGGTCGACACGACGGGCGCGGGCGACAGCTTCGACGCGGGCTACCTGGCCGCGCGGCTGAGCGGCGTCTCCGATCCGCGCGAGCGGCTGCGCTGGGCCGTCGCCGCGGGGTCGCTGTCGACGCGCGGAGCGGGCGGCACGGGGGCGCAGGCGACCCGCGCCGAGGTGCTGCAGGCGTTGCGGGCGCTGCCGTGATCCTCGCGATCGCCCCGAGCCCGTCCCTCGACGTCACGTACGTGGTCGAGGAGCTCGTCGAGGGCGGCCACGTGCGTCCGCTCGAGGTGCACCGGGTGGCCGGCGGCAAGGCGATCAACGCGGCCCGAGCCGCCCGGGCGCTCGGCGCCGAGGTGCGCGTCGTCGCGCCGCTCGGCGGCACGTCGGGCGCGTTCATCGCCGAGGAGCTCGCGCACGCCGGCATCGCGCTGCACGCCGTTCCGACCGGGCCGACCCGCACGTGCGTCTCGGTCTTCGCGCGGGTGGACGGCACGATGACCGAGATCTACGAGCAGGCCCCGCCGATCGCCGACGCGTGGGCCGGGATGCTCACCGCGATCGGGGCGGAGCTCGCCACCGCCGGCCCCGTCCACGTGCTCCTGAGCGGCAGCGTGCCGCCGACCGGCGCTCCCGACCCGCTCGGGGACGTCGCGCGGCTGGTCGCGCAGGCCGGGGCGCGCTGGGCGGTCGACACCCACGGCGAGGCGCTGCGGCGCGCGATGGAGCTCGCCCCGGAGATCGTGAAGGTCAACAAGGCGGAGGCGGCGGAGGCGCTCGGAGCCGACGGCGACGCGCGTGCGCTCGCCCTGGCCCTGCACGAGCGCACCCGGGGGGTCGCGATCGTGACCGACGGTCCGGCGGGCGTCGTCGCGGTCGACGGCGAGCACGCCATCCGGGCACTGCTGCCGGGTGTGCGCGGCGGCTTCCCCGTCGGCAGCGGAGACACGATGCTCGGAACCCTCGTCGCCTCCCTCGACGCGGGCGAGCCGCTCGAGGGTGCTCTCGCGGTCGCCACGGCCGCCGCCACCGCGAACGCGCTCGTGCCGGGCGCCGCCGTCTACCGCGAGGACGACCTGCGCCGGCTGCGCGCCCTCGTCGAGCTCAGCCCCGCCTGAGCCGCGTCAGCCCTTGACGGCCCCCGAGGCGATGCCCTCGAGCATGTTCCGCTGGAACACGACGAACAGCACGATCATCGGGATGCTCGCGAGGAACGACCCCGCCATGAGCACCGGGTAGTCGGTCAGGAACTGCCCCTGCAGCGTCGCGAGCCCCGCCGAGAGCGTCATCTGCTCCGGATCGTTGTTGACCACGAGCGGCCAGAGGAGGTCGTTCCACGACCAGATCGCGGTCAGGATACCGAGCGCCAGCATGCCGTTCTTGGCCAGCGGCAGCATGACGCGCCACCACACCTGGAACGGGTTGCAGCCGTCGAGCCGCGCCGCGTCATCCAGCTCTTCCGGCAGGGTGAGGAAGAACTGCCGCATCAGGAACGTGCCGAACGCGCTGAACATGCCGGGCAGCGCGAGCGCGATCACCGTGTTGAGCAGCCCGAGGTGCTGCATGATCTCGAACTGCGACAGCAGGAAGAGCTGCGACGGGATCATGAGCACCGACAGGAACAGCACGAAGATGACGTTGCGCCCCGGGAACTGCAGTCGCGCGAAGGCGTACCCGGCGGCCGCGCAGAACAGCACCTGGGACACCGTGCGCAGCACCGTCATGACCACCGTGTTCGTGAACTGCGCGGCGAACGGCAGGGTGCCGAACACGTCGCTGAAGTTGCTCCAGATCGGTGTCGCCGGCAGGGCGGTCGGTGGGACCGACGACGACTCGGCGTAGGTCTTCAGCGAGGTCGAGATCTCCCAGAAGAAGGGCACGACCATGAGGAGCGCGCCGGCGATCAGGATGACGTGCACGACCAGGTGCGACGGCCTGCGGCGCCGCTTCTTCGCGACCCTCTCGCCGGACGCCGCGAGGGCGCCCGTCCGCGGGACGACGGCTTCAGACATAGTGGACCCACCTCCGCTGCATCCGGAACTGGAAGAGCGTGATCACGAGGATCAGCGCGAGCAGCACGAACGCGATCGCGGACGCGTAGCCGCCCTGGCCCTGCAGGATCCCCTTCGAGTAGAAGAGATAGACCACGGTCTCCGATGCCGGGATCGCCGGGCTGTCCTTGCCGACCATCAGGTAGATGAGGTCGAACGCCTGCAGCGAGTTGATGATCGTGATGACCGTCACGAAGAACGTGGTCGGGGTCAGCAACGGCACGGTGATGCGCAGGAACTGCCGGATGCGCCCGGCCCCGTCGATGGCCGCCGCCTCGTAGTACTCCCCCGGGATCGACTGCATGCCCGCCAGGAACAGCACCATGTTGTACCCGATGGAGCTCCAGATCGACACGACGCCGACCGCGTAGATCGCCGTCGACGAGTCGGAGAGCCAGTGCCCGCCGTCGATGCCGACCAGCCCGAGCCCCCAGTTCACCAGCCCGAAGTCGCCGTTGTACAGCAGCTTCCACACGAGGGCGACCGCGGCCGGGAGCGTCACGACGGGCAGGAAGTAGAGGGTGCGGTAGACGCTCACCCCGCGAAGGCCGCTGCTGCTGAGCAGGGCCGCCACGACCATCGAGATCGGGATGCCGATGAGGGTCATGACCGTGAAGATCAGCGTGTTGAGCAGCGACCGCAGCAACTCGGGATCCTGCACCACCTGGGTGTAGTTCTCGAGCCCGCTCCAGTCGTGTCCGCCGAACGTGCCCCACGTCGTGAACGAGAAGAAGAACGTCTGGATCGCCGGCCAGAGCGAGAAGACGCCGAGGCCGATCGCCGTCGGCGCTATGAGCAGATAGCCCCAGAGCGCGTCGCCGCGGTGCAGGGGCGAGCGATGGGCGCCCCGACGGGGCGGGGATGGTGTTCCCCGCCCCGTCGGGGTCGCGAGCTGAGCGGTCATCGGTGTGCGACGCGTCGCATCACTTCTCCGCCGCCAGCGCCTTGTCCATCTGCGCCGCGACCTTCTTGGCCGCCGCGGCGACGGTCTCGTCGCCGGTCCAGGCCTTGTTGAACTCCGCCGTCGCCGCGTCCTGCCAGATCGCCGAGTTCAGCGACGACGGGTACTGCGACGAGTTCTTCAGCGCGTCGACGAACACCTGCAGGTGGTAGTTCGGGAACGAGTCGACCCAACCGCCGGCCGCGCCCTTGTACGCGGGGATCACGATCCCGGCGGCCGCCTGCGCGGTCTCGGCCTTCTTGCTCCCGAGGAACTCGAGGAACTTGAACGCCTGGTCGGGATGCGCCGTCTTCGCCGCCATGACGTTCGCGAGGCCGTTGCTGACGCCGCCCGGCTTGTCGAGCTTCGGCATCGGCGCGACGTCGGCGTTCGCCTTGGCGTACGGCACGTCGGCGAACTCCGCCGCCGCCCAGGAGCCCTCGTAGATCATCGCGACCTTGCCGGAGGTGAACATCGAGTCGGGATCGGTGTCGGTCATCTGCTGGAGCGTGGGCGACACGTGGTACTTGTTGATCAGGTCGACCCAGACCTGCACGCCCTTGATCGCCTCGGGGGTGTCGTAGCCCGACTTCTTCTTGTCGGCCGAGATCACCGTGCCGCCGGTCTGCGGGATCGTGGAGTAGTAGCTCTGCTGCGCTGCCGGCTGTGCAGCGATGCCGTAGACCCCCTTCGCCGGATCGGTCAGCTTCTGCGCGGCGGCCACCATGTCATCCCAGGTCCAGTCGGCGGTGGGTGCTGCGACGCCGGCCTGCTGGAAGAGGGTCTTGTTGTACCAGAGCCCGATGGCGTCGATGTCCTTCGGGATGCCGTAGACGTCGCCCTTCCAGGTGTACGCCTTCGTCTGGATGTCGATGTAGTCGCTCATCGTGAGGCTCGAGCCCTTGAGCTTGTCCGACAGGTCCGCGATGACGCCGCCGTTGGCGTAGGTCGCGAAGTTGGACTCGTTCATCCAGAAGACGTCGGGCGCCGCTCCCCCCGTCGCGGCGGTCTTGAGCTTGGTCCAGTACTGCTCCCACGGGGTCAGCTGCACCTTGACCGTGATGTCGGGATTCTGCTGGTGGAACTCGTCGGCCAGCGTGCGCATGACCTTGGCCTGGGTGTCGTCCCAGACGGCGTAGCTGATCGTGACGGGTCCGGAGCCCGAGCCGCCACCGGAGCAGCCGGCGAGCACGAGGCCCGCCGCGACGGCGGCGGCGGCCGCCGAGAGCAGCCGCACCGAGCGGCGGGACGGTTTCTGGATGCGCATGCGTGTCTCCTAGGTGTCGCGGTGGTGCAGGGCGGGGATGAGGGCGCGGGCGTTGTCGCCGGCGACGCCGGCTGCGAGCTCCGGCGACAGGTCGAGAGCCGAGATGCGCCACCTGCCGTTGCCCGGCGGATCCTCGGCGTCGTACGGGAAGTACTCGTCGGCGGTCTCGAGGAAGCGGAAGTAGATCGCGTAGTCCTCGGCCGTCGGCGGGGAGACGTCGGTGCCGAGGACCACGCGACCGGGGTGATCCTCGATGAGCCTCCTGGTCCGACGCGGCTGACGTCCGAGCTCGGCGATGCGCGCGGCGGTGTCGACGGCGAAGTTCGGATAGGCGGTCAGCATCCGGTCGACCCAGTCGAGGTCCTCGGCGATGCAGCCGACGTGCGCGCCGACGATCGTGACGCCGGGGTTCGCGGCCACGGCGCCCTCCAGGGCATCGAGCAGGCGCGCCAGCGGCGGGAACCCGGGGCCCATGAACCGCCAGTCCGGATGCCGCAGCAGCTCCTCGAGGCGCTCGTTGCGCTCGTCGAGCGGCTCGAAGAACGCCGCCGGGTCGGCCGTGTGCACGGTCACCGGCAGGCCGGCCTCGGCGATCGCCGCCCACATCGGCTCGAGCCGCGGATCGTCGAGGAAGAACAGCTCGCCGCGCTCGTCGCGCAATCTCAGCCCGATGTCCTTCCAGAGCTTGACGCCCGTGGCACCACGGGCGGCGGAGTCGGCGAGCGATGCGGCGATGCGATCCGGCCAGCCCGGCGTCGTCGTCTCACGCCAGTCGACCCGCGCGTAGCTCACGAACCGGCCGGGGAACGCGCGGTCGTAGCGGTCGAGGTTGGCCTCGAGCTCGTCGACCCAGCACCCGTCGAGGTTCACGATCGTCGCGACGTTGGCGGCATCCATCAGATCGACGAGCGCCGGCACGTCCGCGACCCGCCACCGGCCGTCGTGCCAGCGGCCGAGATGGTTGTGCGCGTCGACCGCCGGGGTGCTCGAGCGGGGCACCTCGTGCTCGGCGAGTCGCACCGTCGGCCGCGGTCGGAAATCCCGCAGGCGCAGCTCGCCCAGCCCCTCGACGTCCACGATCCGCTCCCCTCGCCGGCGACCCCCGCCGTTGGTGTCGGACGGTAGATCACCCATTCGGACGGAGACAAGCAAATGCGCAGACGCTTTGCGCGGTTGGCGGTTTCCGCCGCTCATGTTTCCGTCATGTTGCGATCCGTGCAGATCGATTGAGCGTTTGAGCGCCAGGAGTGCGCATTCGCCCAACCTGTCGTGACAATGAGGAATCCCACCTCACAGGAGAGGCGATCACACATGAACTCGAGGACGAGAGCCCTGCGGATCGGTGCAGGCGTCACAGCGCTGGTGGCCGCGGGAGCGGCACTCACCGGATGCTCGTCGACCGCGTCGGGCGGCGGCGATGCGGACAAGACCACGGGAGTGACGATCAGCGTCGTGCTGGCCGTCGATCCGCCGCCGAAGGCCACGCTCGACCAGTTCACCAAGGACACCGGCATCACGGTCAAGTGGTCCAACGTCGACTGGGACAGCCTGCAGACGAAGATCGCCGCGGCCGCCACGGCGAAGACCTACTTCGCCGACGCGACCGACGTCGACTGGTCGCGCGTGGGCCAGCTGGCGAAGCTCAAGTGGTTCCACCCGATGCAGGACTACCTGAACGTGTCGAAGCTCAAGGGCGACATGCCCCAGCTCGCATCGTTCACCGACGACGGGCAGACGGTCGGCATCCCCTTCGACGCGTCCTACATGGTCACCACCGTCAACAAGAAGATGTTCGCCGACGCCGGCATCACGACCATGCCGACGACGATCGACGAGTACACGGCCGACCTCAAGAAGGTGCAGGCGGGCGGCGTGCAGTACCCGCTGAACATCCCCTTCGCGGCGTCCGAGGGACTGTCGACCTACTGGTACGAGACCACCGGCGCGTTCGGCGGCAAGGTCCTCGACGGGGCGGGCAAGCCGCAATTCACCTCGAAGAGCTCGCCGGGCTACAAGGCCGCCGAGTGGATGATCGGGGCGCTCAAGGACGGCCTGGTCGCCCCCGCCAACATCAACGTGAGCGACAGCCAGGGCATGCAGACGCTCATGGCCAAGGGCGCCGCCGCATCGATCTTCTCGGACTACTCCGGCAACGTCGGCTCGCTCTACAACGTGCCGTCGTCGTCGACGGTCACGGGCCAGGTCGAGTACATCCCGACGCCGGGCGTCGACGGCGTCGGCCCCAACCTGACGAACGCGGACGGCATCGGCATCCCGATGACCGCCAAGTACCCGAAGGCCGCCGCCACGTTCATCAAGTGGTTCACCTCGACGGATGCGCAGGCGGGCTTCGCCGGAGCCGACGGCCCGAGCAAGGTGCTGCCCAGCTACGCGCTCCCGTCGCGGCTCAGTGCGGTCGACGTGCTCAACAAGAAGGGCTCGCTCGACGGCGGCGACGTGCTCGCGACGCTCCTGAAGGACTCGAAGCCGGTGTTCCCCGACGGAGCTCCGTCGTGGTACCCCGAGTTCTCGCGCGCGGTGTACACCAACCTGCACGCCGCCGCGGCGGGCACCATGACCGTCGACCAGGCGATCAAGAAGATCGCCGACACCGCGAACCAGCTGGCCTCCGGTTCGTGAGCATCGGGCTCCACGCGGACGGCCGTTCCCTTCGCCCGGGGGACGGCCGCCCCGCGGCGCTTCGCCGGAAGCGGCGGCCCGACCTCCTGCCGTACTTCCTCGTCTCGCCGCTCGCGCTGTTCATCGTCGCCCTGGCGCTGATCCCGGCGGCGTTCACGATCGGGGCGGCGTTCTTCCGGGTCGACGAGCTCGACCCGCCGACCCGATTCATCGGCCTCGGCAACTTCGTGCGGCTGTTCGGCGACGATGCGATCACCTCCAGCATCGGCAACACCCTGCTCTACGTGCTGATCGGCGTCGCGCTCTCGACCGTGCTCGGGATCGCGTTCGCCGTCGCGCTGCAGCGCCCGTTCCGCGGGCGCTCGGCCGTCGTGGCGATCCTGGTCCTGCCCTGGGCGCTTCCCGGCGTCGTCGAGGGCATCATCTGGGTGAGCATCTGGGACGGCAACACCGGTCTGCTCAACAGCGTGCTGACGTCGGCGCACCTCATCGACCACTACCAGGTGTTCCTCGGCCACAACCAGCTCCTCACGGTGTTCCTCACCGAGATCGTGCAGGTCTGGCAGATCACGCCGCTCTCCACGCTGCTGATCCTCGCCGGGCTGCAGAACATCCCGGCCGAGATCTACGAGTCGGCCTCCATCGACGGGGCGGGCCCCTGGGGCTCCTTCACGCGCCTGACGCTGCCGCTGGTGCGGCCGGGGATCACCGTGGCGATGGTGCAGGCGGTCATCGCCACGCTCAACGTCTTCGACCAGCCCTACGTGCTGAACGGGGCGGCCGCGACCGGATCGTCGGTCACGATGCAGACCTACTTCGTGACCTTCCAGAACCTCGACTTCGGCGAGGGCTACGCGCTCTCGCTGCTCATCACGATCGCGACGCTCGTCATCTCGTTCATCGTGCTCAAGCTCGTCTATCGACCGGTGGAGTTCTGATGCGCCGCACGCACTGGGGACGCTGGATCGGCGTCGCGTTCATCCTGCTGTGGACGCTCATCCCGATCTACTGGACTATCAACACGAGCCTGCAGACCGACGCGCAGGTCACGTCGCGCCCGGCCAACTACCTGCCGCCGACACCGACCCTGCAGAACTACGCCGCCCTGCTCACGGCCGACACCGACACGGCGCAGGCCATGCGCGCCTCGATCATGAACATCGTCATCGAGTGCCTCGCCGCCACGATCGTGACCGTGCTGCTGTCGACGCTCGCCGCCTACGCGTTCGCCCGTATGCGGTTCCGCGGACGGCAGGTGCTGTTCTACGCCGTGCTGGCGACCATGGCGTTCCCGGCGTATACGACGCTCATCCCGATCTACAAGATCATGAGCTGGCTCGGTCTCGTCAACACCTACACGGGCATCGTGCTGGTGTACGTATCCGGATTCCTGCCGCTGGCGACGTGGATCCTCTACAACTACATGTCGAGCCTGCCTCGGTCCATCGAGGAGGCGGCCACCGTCGACGGGGCGAGCCGGCTCAAGGTGCTCTGGCATGTGGTCGTGCCGCTCGCCCGGCCCGGCATCGTCTCCACCGCGATCATCACGTTCCTGTTCGCGTGGGGGCAGTTCCTGTTCCCGCTCGTGCTCTCCAGCGACCTGTCGACCGAGCCGCTCACCGTCGCGATCGCGGCGCTGCAGGGCCGGCATACGGTGCCGTTCTCGCTCATGAGCGCGGCGGGCGTGCTGGCCATCGCGATCCCGGCGGTCATCGCCCTGCTGCTGAACCGCTACATCGTGAGCGGTCTGCTCGCCGGCAGCGTGAAGTAGCCCCGCGGTCACCCGTTCCCGACCCCCGTCTCCCGGCCCGACCCCGTCTCCCACCCGGGGCCGCGACGCCGCGAGCGCGCGAGGCCGCGAGGCCGCGAGGCCGCGAGCGTCAAAAGTGCAGGAGCATCGCGGCGATCCGGTCCCGTACCGGGACGACACGTCGTCCGTCTCCTGCACTTTTGACGCGGGGACGGCGGCGGAAGGACGCGGACGGACGCGGCTGGACGCGGTAGGGCACGGCGGCGAAGGGGCGCACGTCCAGCGGCGAAGGGGCGCACGTCCAGCGGCGAAGGGACGCACGTCCAGCGGGCGCGCGTTGGGCGCGCGGGCGCGGCGCGGGATGCTCGCACGCGCGGGCGGGGCGCCCCGTAGGCTGGCCTCCGGGCGGGCCACGCCGACGTGGACGGATCGCGGAAGGGCGGGTCGATGCGCGAGTTCGCGATCTGGGCCGCCGGCCGCCTGCGGGAGCGCCCGCGCCGCATCCCCCGGCTCGAGAGCATCGCCCGCACGATCTACCGCCCGGTCGTCGAGCTGAAGGCCGAGGTCGTGCGCTCGGCCGAGCCGATCCCGTTCGCCGATCTCGACCGCGACGCATTCCGGCCGATCCGTCCGGGGCAGGGCTTCGGCCGCACGCTGGAGTGCGCGTGGCTGCGGATCAAGGGCGAGGCGCCCGCCGACGCACCGCCCGGCGCGGTGCTGCTGCTCGGCATCCGGGGCGAGGGTCTCGTGCTCGACGCCGGCGGCGAGGTGCTCGACGGCGTCTCGACGGTCTGGCAGCAGGGCGACCTGCCCCACGGCGGCGGCCGGTTCCGGCCGGTGCGCGGCGCCCCCACGAGCGGGCCCATCGAGCTGTACGCGGACATCGCCTACAACGGGTGGCTGCTCTACCCCTATGGCCGCGGCGTCTACGACGGGGCCCGGATCGCCGTGCGCGACGACACGGCGTTCGGCCTGTACTACGACTATCTGACGCTGCTCGTGCTGGCCGAGTCGACGCCGGATGCCGTGCTGGCCCGATCGCTGCGCGCGGCCCTCGACGCGGCGTGGTCGCGATTGCGCACCGGTGACGCCGCGGCGGCGCGCGGCGAGCTGGCCGGGCCGCTCGCGCAGGCCTCCGAGTCGGACTTCACCTACTCGGCCATCGGGCACGGCCACCTCGACCAGGCGTGGCTGTGGCCGATCCGCGAGACGAAGCGCAAGGCCGCGCGCACGTACGCGCGGCAGCTGAACAACGTCGCCGAGCATCCGGGGTACGTCTACGGCACGAGCCAGCCGCAGCAGCTGGCCTGGATGAAGGCCGAGCAGCCCGCGATCTACGCGCGACTGCAGCGCGCGGTCGCCGAGCGGCGGATCGAGCTGCAGGGCTCGTTCTGGGTCGAGACCGACACGAACCTGCCCGGGGGCGAGTCGCTCGTGCGGCAGGCGATCGTCGGCCGGCGCTTCCTGCAGGAGGAGTTCGGGCTCGGCGACGACGACCTGCGCCTGTGCTGGCTGCCCGACACGTTCGGGTATTCGGGGGCGCTGCCGCAGATCCTGAAGAAGAGCGGCATGGACTGGTTCCAGACCATCAAGCTCGCCTGGAACCGGGTCAACGACTTCCCCCATCGCACCTTCCAGTGGAGGGGCATCGACGGCACCGGCGTGCTCGTGCACATGCCGCCGGAGGGCGACTACAACTCCCGTGGGGCGGCCGACGGACTGCTGAGGGGGCTGCGGCGCTACCCGGAGCGCGCGCTCGACACGGCTCTGCTCGTCTTCGGCTCCGGCGACGGCGGCGGCGGGCCCGGCGAGGTGCATCTCGAGGTGACCGGCCGCGAGCACAGCCTGCGCGGGCTGCCGAAGGTCGCGTACTCGAGTGCGGGCGACTTCTTCCGCGCCCTGGAGGAGAAGGACGTCGTCCCCTCCCACCAGGGCGAGCTCTACCTCGAGGCGCATCAGGGCACCTATACGACCCAGCGCCGCACGAAGCAGCACAACCGGCGCGTGGAGCGCATGCTGCACGAGGTGGAGGCGCTCGCCGCGATCGTGGGCGAGCCGACGCGCGAGGAGCTCGAACCGCACTGGCGCGACGTGCTCCTGCACCAGTTCCACGACATCCTGCCGGGGTCGGCGATCGAGCGGGTCAATCGCGAGGCGCGGGAGACCTACGCGCGGATCGAGGGCGAGCTCGACGGGATCGCGGAGCGACTCGTCGAGCGGCTGCCCGGCTCGGACGTCGGCTCGGACGCCGTCCCGACCGCCGTCAACCTCACGTCGTTCCCGCGGGTCGAGCACGTGCGCCAGGACGGCGTCTGGATGCGCGCCGAGGTCGCGCCGTACGCGGCCGCACCGCTGCTGCCCGCGCCTTCCGCTTCTCCGGAGCTCCGCACCACGGCCGACACGATCTCCAACGGACGGGTGACCCTCCGGTTCGGGAGCTCCGGGGACGTGACGTCGATGATCGACGCCGACGGCGGCGAGCACGCAGGACGGGGCCTCAACCGGCTGGTGCTGCACCGCGACCCGTACCAGTTCCCCTGGGACGCGTGGGACATCGGCCCCGGCTACCTGCGCCGCACGCCCGACGTGCTCGTGCCGCGCACCATCGAGTCGGGCGTCGACGGACCGACCGTGTGGCGCCGCCAGGTGTTCCGCTGGGGCCGCGGCGAGGTCGAGCAGCGCATCGTGCTCGAGGCGGGCGACGACCTCGTGCGGGTCGAGACCCGCGTCGACTGGCGCGAGAGCCACCGGATGCTGCGGGCCGAGTTCCGGCCGGCGCACTACGGCGACCAGGCGCGCTGCGAGATCCAGTTCGGGCATCTGCTGCGCCCGACGACCGAACGCGA
This sequence comes from Pseudolysinimonas kribbensis, assembly GCF_039531715.1. NCBI lineage: Bacteria > Bacillati > Actinomycetota > Actinomycetes > Micrococcales > Microbacteriaceae > Pseudolysinimonas > Pseudolysinimonas kribbensis. Next base: position 95,014 of record NZ_BAAAQO010000002.1, read on the forward strand.
CGAGGTCGAGCGCGCGCAGTTCGAGATCTGCGCGCACAAGTGGCTCGCGGTGCAGGATGCCGAGGCCGGGTTCGCGGTGCTCAACGACGGCACCTATGGTCACCGCGCCAAGGCCGGGCTGCTGAGCCTGAACCTGCTGCGCGCCCCCACCTTCCCCGATCCCACCGCCGATCGCGGCGAGCACCGGTTCACGTACGCCTTCCGTGCATTCGCGCCCGGCGACACCGGCCTCACCGGTGTCATCGCCGACGGCTATCGCCTGAACAACCCGCTGCGGATCGCCGAGGGCGTCGCGTTCGACAGCGCGGTCGCGAGCTCCGATCCCGGCGTCGTCGTCGAGACGGTCAAGCCCGCCGAGTCGGGCGAGGGCGTCGTCGTGCGGCTGTACGAGGGACTCGGGCAGGCGAGAACCACGGCGCTCTCGGTCGGCATCCCGCACTCCCGCGCGACGTTCACCGACCTGCTCGAACGCCCGCTCGGCCCCGCCGACCTGCGACACCTCGAACTGGGCCCGTTCGAGATCGTGACCATCCACCTGGAGTGTTCATGAGCGCTGAGACCGCCGCCGTGCCCACCGACCGTCCCGCCGGCCCGTCGACGCGCACGCAGCACGTGGCGATCGTGATCGCGGGCTTCGGGCAGAACGTCATCCTCACCACGGTGACGACGTTCGTGCTGCTCTATCTCAGCCAGTACGCGGGCATCTCGACCGCCGGTCTCGCGGTGGTCACGACCATCATCACCGCGGCCAAGATCCTCGACGCGGTGAGCGATCCCGTCATGGGCAGCATCATCGACATGACGCGCACGCGGCTGGGCAAGCTGCGACCGTACATCCTGTTCTCGGCCCTGCCGGTCGCCGTGCTGTCGGGCCTGCTGTTCTCGGTTCCGGACCTCCCCGAGGCCGGGCAGCTCCTGTACTTCGCGATCGTCTACCTCGTCTGGGGTGTGCTCTACACGGTGTGCGACGTGCCGCTGTGGGGCCTCATCGGCTCGGCGTTCGAGGAGCCGGCGCAGCGCACCCGGGTGATCGCCAACGTGCGCGTGTTCGGCTCCATCTCCCTCGGCCTCGCCACGCTCGGGATGCCGTGGCTCGCCCATGCGCTCTCCTTCGGCCCGAAGACCACCGGCGCCGGATGGTCGATCGCGGTCTTCTCGACCTCGATCGTCGGCATGGTCCTCTACGTGCTCGCCGGCGTCTTCGGCCGCGAACGCCGGACGACCGCCCAGACGCGCCTCACGTTCACCGGCCTGTTCCGTGCGCTGTTCCGCAACCGGCCGCTGCTCATGGTGCTGCTCGGCTCGGTGCTCGGGTTCGGCCGTTACATCGTGCAGGCCGGCGGCGCGCTGTTCGTCGTGATCGCCTACAACAGCGAGGGCCTGTTCACGATCGTCGGAGCCGCGATCATCGCGGGCCTGGTCATCGCGTCCTTCGCGACGCCCTTCCTGCTGCGGCTGATGAAGCCGCGCACGCTCGTGGTCGGCAGCTCGCTCGTGGGCACGGCCCTCTACATCGCGATGTGGTTCGTCGGCTACCGCAGCATCCCGGTGCTGATCGTCTTCATCTTCCTGACCGGTCTCACCCTCGGGGTGTTCGGCGTCGTGCAGACCACGATGATCGCGGATGCCGTCGACGACGCCGAGCGTCGCACGGGCATGCGCAACGACGGCATCTCGTTCGCGACGCTGACCTTCTCGGCCAAGATCATGAACGCGCTCTCGGTGCTCGTCTTCGGGCTGTTCATCGTGCTCGCGGGCTACGAGAAGGGGGTGCACGTCACCGCGACGATGCAGAGCATCGTCTACGCGGGCATCACCCTCGTGCCGGCCGTGAGCTGCGTGCTGTCGGCGATCCCGTTCCTCTTCTACCGGCTCGGATCGACGCGGCCGTCCTGACGCGAGCCTGAACGTCGCGTGCGGGGCCGGGTGCGCGGCACGGGATGCGGCGCAGGCTGGCCTCATGGTGGGGCGCGCGGCGTGCATCCGGGGACATCGCGCTCGCACGCCCTGCGCTGAGGAGAAGGGAGAACCGGCATGTCCGACCCGAGAGACGACGACACGGGCGACGAGCCCGACGACATGCAGGAGAGGGAGGCCGTCGAGGAGACGGAGCAGACCGGCGAGGTGAATCCGTCCGGCCTCTGGCCGGAGGGCGATGAGGAGACCCGATCCCCGCTGTGAACCAGCTGAGCGCCACTCGGGGATAATCTTGCTGGCGTGATCGCCGGCGCCGACCTCCTTCGGGCGGTCGTCACGGTGGCTGGGGAGCTCATCCCGTCGACCACCACCGGCGTCCTGCTCGCGGATGCCGGCGACCGGCTCGAGATCGCGGCCACGAGCGACGACACCGCGACGGTGCTCGAGCTGCTCCAGGCCGGAGTGGGCGAGGGGCCGTGCGTCGACAGCTACCGGCGCGGTGACGTCGTGAGCGTGGACGACATCCGCGACGAGGCGGAGTGGCCGGTGTTCCGCGATGCCGCGCTCGCGCAGGGCGTGCTCGCCGTGCACTCCGTGCCGTTGCGGCTGCGGGAGGCGACGGTCGGATCGATGAACCTCTTCCGCAGCACCGCGGGCGCGTGGACGGATGCCGACACCTCAGCGGCACAGGCCCTCGCCGATCTGGCGACCATCGGCATCCTGCAGTCGCGCGAGGTCGACCGCGCCCACGAGCGCAGTGAGCAGCTGCAGCACGCCCTCGACAGCCGGGTGCTGATCGAGCAGGCCAAGGGTTTCGTCGCGGTCCGGCGCGACATGTCGCCCGCCGAGGCGTTCGACGTCATCCGCGCGCACGCGCGGCAGAGCCGGCAACCGCTCGGCGAGGTCGCCGAGCAGATCGTGTCACGGCGTCTCGAGCTCTGATCCCTTGGCATCGCCGTTCGGCTCGGGGACCACCTGCAGGCCGGTCGTCGAGTTCGCTGACATCATGAGCTGCTCGATCCAGCGCCGGTTGAGCGCCGGTGACCGGTTGCCGAAGTACTTGAACGAGATCGACGACGTCGGATTCAGCCACACGGCCGTGTGACCGCTGCCCAGGGCCACGTCGTCGGTCCAGGTGAACATGAACGACTCGCCCCGCCGCAGCTTGGCGCCGATGACCGCCTGCAGGTGCGCGAGGACCCGGTCGTCGAAGTCGACGGAGAGCGTCGCGTCGTAGGTGAATCTGCCCATCGCGGGCGCCTCCACGGACCACACCGGACAGCGACCGGGTCGGGGTCCAGGATCCGGTCGGCGACGCACCACGCGTCTGATTCCAGAATTACTGCAGAGCGGGTCCGCTCGCCAAATCGCCGAGGGTGCTTCGGACGGTCGGAGCGATCGCGGCCGACACCCGGTCGCCTCCCGCGTCCTTCGCCGCGTACATCGCCTGGTCGGCGAGCCGGATGAGCTGGTCGGTGCCGATCGGGGTCGAGGCGTCAGCGAGGGCGACCCCGATGCTCGCCGAGAGGGGGAGGTGCGCCGGAATCGACTCGTAGCGCTCGGCGAGGCGGATGCGGATGCGCTCGGCGATCTCGGCCGCGGCATCCGGATCGGGCACCTCGGCGACCACCACGAACTCGTCGCCCCCGTAGCGGGCGACGACATGGTCACCGCGGACGATGGAGCGCAGTCGCGCGCCGACCTCGCGCAGCAGCCGGTCGCCCACCGCGTGCCCGTGACCGTCGTTCACGTGCTTGAAGCCGTCGAGGTCGACGAAGAAGATCGCGGTCAGACCGTCGACGCGCTCATGCAGCTGCAGCTGCTCCTCGAGGAAGCGCCGGTTCGGCAGGCTCGTCGTCTCGTCGTGGGTCGCGGCGTGCTCGAGAGCCCGCTGCAGTCGCAGGCTCGTGATGACCTGACCGGCCTGGCCGGAGAGCGCGCTGGCCAGTGGGGACGCCTGCTCGTCGAAACCACGGGGGTGCAGGAAGAAGCAGACGAAGACGCCGAGGACGTCGTCCTCGTGCCAGATGGGCGAGGCGATGATCGAGTGCACGCCGGCGGAGACGAAAGCCCGGCCGAGCGGCGCCGCGACGGCATAGGCCTCCTCGGCGCCCGCGATCTTGACGACCTCGCCGCGACGCAGGGCGGGGATCGAGAGCAGCTCGCCGACGTCCAGCTCGGCGAACGGATAGGTGCCCGCGACCTGGCGGAGCCGGCCGTCGTCGGAGAGGAACACCATCGATTCCTCGGCCGCGTAGGCGCGGGCCGCGGTCTCGGCGAGCAGCTGGCCGAGCTCCTCCTCGGTTGTCGCCGCCGAGAAGGCGATCGAGGCGTCGATGACGAGCTGGAGCCGGTTCTGGGTGCGGCGGACGAGGGCGTGCGTCTGCAGCAGGCCGTCCTCGACCGCCTGCCGGTGCGTCGCGTCGAACACGACGGCGATCCCTGCGCCGAGCGGGCCCTCGACGAGGACCGGGCGGCGCATCCCGTCGTCGTTCTTGAGGAAGACGATGTCGCCGGCCGCGAGGCCGCGCTGCGGATCGATCGAGTCGATGAAGTCGGTGAGCAGGCGGCCGGCGACCGAGACCGTGCCGGTCCACGCGCGGAAGACCTCGTTCGCGCCGACGATCGCGCCCTGGTCGTCGAGCTCGACGAGCCCGCACGGGACGGCATCCGGAACCACATCGCGCACGACGGAGCCGCCCTTCTCCCGATCGAATCGCCGACCACGATTTTAGGCGCGAGGGCGCGATTTCGAACCCATCGGTCCGGGGGGATTGCTCACCGGCGGCGGATGGACTATGCGGCGCGCGGCGCTCGCCCGGGTCAGTGCACGGGCGTGCCCCCGGTGACGGCGACGACCTCCCCGCTCGTGTAGCTCGCGTCCTGCGAGGCAAGATACACGTACGTCGAGGCGATCTCGACGGGCTGGCCCGGACGCCCGTACGGGGCCCCCTCGCCGAAGTGCTCGAGCTTCTCCGGCGGGTCGGACACCGGCTGCAGCGGCGTCCAGAACGGTCCGGGCGCGACGCCGTTGACCCGGATGCCGCGCTCGGCGAGCTGCTGCGCCATGCCCCGCACCCAGTTCGCGATGCCGGCCTTGGTCACCGCGTACTCGATGAGCGACGGCGAGGGCGTGAAGGCCTGCTCCGACGAGGTCGCGATGACCGACGCGCCGGGACCGAAATGCGGCACCGCCGCCTTGGTCAGCCAGAACAGTGAACTCAGGTTGGTGTCGACGAGCCGTCTCCAGACCGCGGTGTCGAAGTCCTCGATGCCGTCGACGGTGGGCATCTGCCCGGCGACCATCACCAGCAGGTCGAGCCCGCCGAGCGCCGCCGCGCCGTCCTCGACGAGGCGACGGCAGTACTCCTCGTCGGCCAGGTCGCCCGGCAGGCACTGCGCAGTGCGACCCTCGGCCCGCACGAGCTCGGCGACCTGCTGCGCGTCCTCCTCCTCGTCGGGCAGATAGCTCAGCACGACGTCCGCACCCTCCCGGCCGTAGGCGATCGCGACGGCCCGCCCGATGCCGGAGTCGGCTCCGGTGACGATCGCGCGGCGGCCGGTCAGCCTGCCGGTTCCGCGGTAGCTCTGCTCGCCGTGGTCGGGTGCCGGGTCCATCTCGGCGACCGAGCCCGGTCCGCTCTGCTTCGCCGCGGGGAAGGGCGGTGCGGGGTACTTCGTGGCGACATTGGTCGGGGCGTAGAGGTCGGTGGAGCTCATGTCGCGACGGTAGGTCGATCGGCGAGAGGCGGCACTGGTGTTCAGCCGATGATCAGGGCTCGCGCCAGTCGTGCGCGGTGAGGTGCGAGCCGGCCTGCGGGCCCATCTGCAGCATCCCGCCGTCGACCGCCCAGGATGCCCCGGTCACGTACGACGCCGCCGGCGAGGCGAGGAAGGCGACGACGGCCGCGATCTCGTCGACGTGCCCCGGTCGCCCGAGCGGCACGCCGGGGCGTTCGGTGCGGTACGGATCCTGCCCGCCGGACTGGCTCATCTCGGTGGCGATCTCGCCGGGGGCGACCGCGTTCGCGGTGATCCCCTCCCGGCCGAGCTCGAGGGCGAGCGTTTTCATGAGGCCGCCGAGCCCGTGCTTGGCGGCGTCGTAGGCAGCGGAGCCGACGCGGGGCTGGTGCTCGTGCACGCTCGTGATCGCGATGAGCCGGCCGCCGTTACCGGCATCCACCATCCGCCGCGCCGCCCGCTGCAGCACGACGAAGGCCCCGTCGAGGTCGGTCGCGATCGTGGTGCGCCACTCGTCCCAGGTCAGGTCGAAGAACGGCGTGCCGCCACCGGTTCCGGCGTTGTTCACGAAGACGTCGACGCCGCCGAGCTCGTCGATCAGACCGTCGATCACGTCGCCGCAGGCGGGAGCGTCGGCGACGTCGAGCCGGGTCACGACCGCACGGACGCCGCGGGCGCGCACCGCCTCGGCCGTCCCCTCGGCGCCGTCGCGGTCGCTGTGCCAGGTGATGCCGACATCGAGCCCGGCGTCGGCCAGGGCGATCGCGCTCGCCCGGCCGATGCCGGAGTCCGAAGCGGTGACGATGGCATGGTGCGGTGCGAAGTCGGCCATGCGGCACGGTAGGCATGCCGGTGCGGGCCGAGCCCGCGCGTTCAGGCGATGCGGAGCCGCACGCGGCCCGGTCAGCCCACGGCGTAGGTGCGGGTCTCGTCCAGCGGCTCGCCGGGGAGCGCGCCGGCCCGCAGGTGGCCCGGCACGCCGTGCGCGGAGGTGTGCGGCTCGGGGTCGGGACTGAGGCGCCCGCAGATCCGGCAGACCCAGCCTGGATCCTCCAGCTCCTCGACGACCTCGTACACGGGGTCGATGTCGCCGTCGCCGCGGCGCATGAGCATCCGGCGGGCGCGCCCGATGGGGCCCGACGGGATGGTGAGCTCGCGGTGCATCCCGCCCTCGGCGTCCCGCGGGATCAGCACCGTGACGTCGCCCGATCCGAACAGTCGCCCGGCGTCGCCGAGCCGGGCGACCCCGTGCGTGTGCTCGGTGATCTCGAGCGTGCCGCTCAGGCCCTGATCCCAGACCTCGCGCTGGCGGTACGGCTCGACCACCCCGTGCGCCAGCGGTCCGTGGCGCATGCGGACGAACGAGAGGCGGTGGCCGCGGAGGGCGACGACGACCCCGTCCGGCGCTCGGGTATCGCCGAGCAGCACGGCGAGCTCCGGGGCGGAATCCGCGGGCATGAGCAGCGCGACCCCGGTCGCGACGAAGCACGCATCGGTCATCAACGGTCCCCTTCCCAGCGACGGGTCGTCCGGTATCCACGGTAGGCAGGGGCGCGGATTCGGCGAGGGGCTTGCGCATCGCGACGCCGCGCGCTACCCCCTTGCGGGGGACACGCGGCGGCGCACCATGGACGCATGACCCGCCGCCGATCCCCCGTCCGGCCCGCCGGCCCATCCGCCGCCTGGTCCGCCGTCGCCCTCGCCGTCGCGGTGGGCGCGAGCACGGCGCTCACGGCGCGCGAACTCGTCGAACGCGGCCGTCGTCGTCGCCCCGATCCGCTCCCGACGCCCGCCCGCCGTGCCCCGGCGCCACCCGGAGCGCGCCGCCCCGGCGACGGGTGACACGCCCGCGATTGTGGCATCGTTCCCACAATCGCGGCAGGATGGACGTCGTGTCGGTACCCACGACGACGATGTCGATCCCGATCATCCCGCCCGGTCGCGTCGACGGCCGTCATCCGTTCCGTTCGCTGCTGCGGCTGCTCGCGATGCACCGGCGCCGGTTCGCGATCATCGTCGTCGCCTACGCCATCAAGGACTCGCCGAACTGGGTGCTGCCGGTGCTCACGGCGGCGATCATCGACACCGTCGTGCAGCACGGCGCGTTCCTGCGGCTCTCCGGCCTCTCGGTGCTCGCCGCGCTCGTCCTCCTGCAGAACTACCCGGTCGGCATCTTCTACAACGACCAGTGGAGTCGGGTCTACCGCCGGATCGGCGCCGACCTGCGCAACGCACTCGTCAACCGGCTGCAGAACCTCTCGATCGGATTCCACTCCCGGGCGAGCGCCTCGGTCATCCAGACCAAGGTCGTGCGCGACGTCGAGACGATCGAGCAGATGCTGCAGTCGTCGTTCCCGCCGGTCATGTCGGCGACCTTCGTGCTCATCGGCGCGATCACGATGACGGCCCTGCAGGTGCCCGCCTTCATCCTGGTGTTCGCCGTCACCGTGCCACTCGGCGGTGCGCTCGTCTGGTTCGTGCGCCGGCGGTCGAACCAGCGCAATGAGACCTTCCGGCGCACGGTCGAGCAGTTCTCCTCCCGAGTCGGCGAGATGGCGACGCTCATGCCCATCACCCGCGCGCACGGACTCGAGCGGCACGCGGCCCGCCGGGTCGCGGAGAGCGCCGAGGGGCTCCGTTCCGCCGGCTTCTCCCTCGACCAGATCGCCGGCCGCTTCGGGGCGGTGTCGTGGCTCTCGTTCCAGCTGCTCGCCGTGTTCTGCCTGTTCGCGGCCGCGGCCTCCGCCCTCACCGGATTCCTCTCCATCACCCCCGGCCAGGTCGTGCTGCTCAGCAGCTACTTCACCCTGCTGACCCAGGCGGTCGTCTCGCTGCTCAACCTCATGCCGGTGCTGGCGCGGGGCCGCGAGTCGGTGCGGTCGATCTCGGAGGTGCTCGAGGATCCCGACGTCGAGCAGAACAGCGGCAAAGCGACCGTCGAGGCGGTGCAGGGCCGGCTGACGTTCGACCACCTGGGGTATCGCTACCCGTCCGACGGCCGCGCGGCGCTCGACGACATCCACCTCGACATCGCGCCGGGCGAGACGGTGGCGTTCGTCGGGCCGAGCGGCTCCGGCAAGTCGACCCTGCTGAACGCGGTGCTGGGATTCCTGCGACCGACGGCCGGCCGGATGCTGCTCGACGGGGTCGACATGCAGACGCTCGACCTGCGCACCTTCCGCGCGTTCGTCTCGGTCGTGCCGCAGGAACCGGTGCTGTTCGAGGGCACGATCCGCGAGAACGTCGTCTACGGCCTCGGTGATGTCGACGACGAGGCCGTGCTCGCCGCGCTGCGGGATGCCAACGCGCTCGAGATCGTGCAGGCGCTGCCCGAGGGCTGGGACGCCCGCATCGGCGAGCGCGGTGCGCGGCTCTCGGGCGGGCAGCGGCAGCGCTTCGCGATCGCCCGGGCGCTCGTGCGCGACCCGCGTGTGCTGCTGCTCGACGAGGCCACCTCGGCACTCGACTCGGAGTCGGAGTCGCTCGTCAAGGAGGCTCTGGATCGGCTCTTGGCCGGCCGCACGACCCTCATCGTCGCGCACCGGCTCTCGACCGTGCGCAGCGCCGATCGCATCGTCGTGCTCGACCGCGGCCGGGTCGCCGAGATCGGCACGCACGAGGAGCTCGTCGCGGCGGGAGGGATCTATGCGCGGCTCAGCCGGGCGCAGAAGCTGTAGCGGCGTCGCGCGCGACGACCACCACGTCGACGCCCGCGTCGCGCAGCGGCGCGAGCTCGGCCTCGGTCGCGTCGTCGTCGGTCACGAACTGGTCGAGCAGGTCGAGGCGGGCGAAGCGCAGGTGGGCCCGCGCGCGCAGCTTGGACGACTCGGCGACGAGCACCCTGCGGTGCGCGATGCGCGCCAGCACCGGCTTCAGCTCGGCGTCGCGCGATGTCGCGCAGAGCAGGCCGTCGCGGTCGATCGCCACGGCGCTCAGCACCGCGACGTCGACCGACAGGCGCTCGAGCGCCGCGACCGCGAGCGGACCGGTGAAGCTGCGGGTGCCGCGGTCGTAGTCGCCGCCGATGGCGACCAGATCGACGTCGTCACGCGCCGCCGTCGCCGCGACGACCGGCTCGGAGTGCGACACGATCGTCGTTCCGGCCGGCAGCATCCGGGCCAGCGGGGCGATGGTCGTTCCCGCATCGAGCGCGACGGTCGACGACGCCTCGACGTACGCGAGGACCGCCGCCGCGAGCCGGCCCTTGACCGCGCCGCCGCGACGGTCGCGCTCGGCGAACGGCAGCACGCGGCCGGCGGGCGCCGCGGCGCCGCCCGGCACGCGCCGGGCGAGGCCGTCGGCCTCGAGCTGGCGGAGGTCGCGGCGCAGCGTCATCTCCGAGACACCGAGCTCGTCGGCCACCTCGGCGATCGAGAGGTAACCGTCGTTCTGCAACCGCCGCAACAGCTCGTCGCGGCGGGCGGGGGCGTCCGTGTACCGCACGCGCTTATCCCACCAGGCCGCGCGACGAACTGTCAAGAATCGAACACACTTGACCTGTTTGTGGAGAAACGAACAAAATTGAGGACGTGCTCCCCGTGACCCGCGCCCTGGGCGTCGACGTCGGGACGACCAACACCAAGGTCGCCGTCGTCGAGATCGCGGGCTCGGAGGTGCGGGAGCTGCGCGTGCTGCGGCGACCGACCGCCGGCGACGGCGACGGGATCCGAACGGCGGTCCGCGGCCTGGTGCGCGATGCGGTCGAGACGCTCGGCGGCGCTCCCGTCGCGGCGATCGGCATCGCCTCGATGGCCGAGACGGGCGCCCTGCTCGACGCGGACGGGCGATCGATCGGCGCACTGCTGCGCTGGGATGCCGCGCGGCCCGGCGGAACCGTCGAGCCCGGCCTGAGCGAGCGCACCGGCGTGCCGCGCCCCGAGAAGTCGACCCGTGCGCTCGTGGCGGCGGCGCTGCCCGGCCGCCGCGGGGCCGTCTCGTGGGCCGGCGGCGCCGAGCTGGCCGCCCTCGCGCTGATCGGGCGGGCGGTGACCGACCCGACGCTCGCCCTGCGGACGATGCTCGCGACGCTGCCGAGACTCGGGGAGCCGGTGGCGTGGGACGCCGAGCTGCTCGCCGCGACGGGCCTGCCCGGCGAGGCGCTGCCGCGGATCCTGGTCGCGGGCGAGACCGTCGCGCTGGATCACGCCGCTGCACGCTCGCTCGGCCTGCCCGCCGGCATCCCCGTCGCGATCGCGGGCCACGACCATGCGGTGGCGACGTGGGCGGCGGGCATGCGCGAGCCCGGCGAGACGGGCGACTCCATCGGCACGGCGGAGGCCCTCGTGCGCATTGCCGCCGGCGAGATCGACCGCACCGCCGCGATCGCGGAGGGCATGAGCGTCGGACGCACGGTCGACGGCCGGTACGAGACGCTCGTCGGCGGCATCCCGGCGGCATCCCGGCTGCTCGCCGAGCTCGCCGGCCGCGTCGGCGGCGACGAGCCCGCCGACTCGTTCGCCGGTCCGATCATGCTGCCGACGCCGGCGGGCCGGCAGGCGCCGCGACCCGATGGCGCGGCCGTGCTGCGTGCGATCACCCCCGACGGCGCCGACGCCTCGATCCCCACGGACCCGGCGGTGGCCGCGCGCGCCGTGAGCGCCGGACTCGCCCTGCAGGCGCGCTGGATCGCCGCCGCACAGGACCGGGTGCTCGGCTCGCCCGCGACGCGCACCGTCGTGACCGGTGCCGCCCACGCCGTCGCCGGACCGTGGTGGGCGGCGAAGCGCCGGCTCTCCCCCGCGCTCCTCGCGCGCACCACGGGGATCGCGGAGCCGGTCGCTGCGGGCGCCGCGCTGCTCGCGGCGGTGCGCGCCGGGCTGGGCGAGTCGGGCATCCGGCTGCCCGTCGACGTCGCCCCGCTCGACCTCGACCCCGGCGCCGACGACCTGCTCGCCGCGTTCGTCGCCGCCTCCCTCGACCACCACCTCACCCCGGAGACCTCATGACCCCCGCCCCCACGGCCGCCCCGACCCTCGAGGCGATCGCCCGCGCCAGCGGCACCTTCGCGATGACCGCGATGGACCAGCGCGAGAGCCTCGTCGCGATGTTCGACGCCGCCGGCCGCGGCCGGCCCGGCCACGATGCGATCGTCGCGTTCAAGCTCGAGGTGGCACGGGTGCTCGGGCCGCTGGCATCCGGGTTCCTCATCGACCGCGACTTCGGCTTCGACCGGGTGCGCGACGAGGCGCTGCTGCCCGCCTCGAGCGGACTCATCCTCGCCGCCGACGCCCTCACCCAGGACGTCGGCGGTCCGGTCGAGGAGACCGAGCTCGACGAGGTCGTGGCCGCGCCCGGATTCGACCTGCACGGCGTCGCCGCGCTCAAGCTGCTCGTGATCTGGCGCCGCGACGAGTGCCGGGTGCACCGGCACGAGGTCGTGGAGCGCTTCGTCGCCCTCTGCCGCGAGCGCGGGGTGCTCTCCGTGCTCGAACCGGTGGTGCGCGCGACCCCCGAGGAGACCGCCGCGGGCACCTGGGATCAGGAGGAGGCGATCCGCGAGGCGGCGCGCGAGCTCTCACCGCTCGGCCAGAGCCTGTACAAGGTGCAGGTGCCGCTCGGCGGCCGCGGCACCGCCGAGGAGCAGCTCGCCGCGAGCCGGCGGCTCGACGAGGCGATCACCGGGCCGTGGGTCGTGCTGTCGCAGGGCGTCACCCCCGGCGACTTCTCCGACGCCGTGCTGGCCGCGTGCCGCGCCGGGGCCAGCGGCTTCCTCGCCGGGCGGGCGCTGTGGAGCGACGTGCTCGGCGCCGACGACGTGCCCGGCGCGCTGCGCGCGATCTCCGCACCGCGGCTCGCGGCGCTCGGCGAGCTCGTCGACCGCGAGGGCCGCCCCTGGGATCAGGCATGAGCTCGCGCGGCGTCGACCTGCTCGCCTACGCCGACCGGCTCGGCGGCGACCTCGCCGGGCTGCGTGCCCTGCTCGACGGGCCGCTGGCCGAGTTCGCCGGGGTGCACATCCTGCCCTTCTTCACGCCCTTCGACGGCGCCGATGCCGGATTCGACCCCGTCGACCACGCGGCCGTCGACCTCCGGCTCGGCGGCTGGGACGACGTGCGCGCCATCGCCGAGCGCCGCGGCGTCACGGCCGACCTCATCGTGAACCACGTGTCGAGCGCGTCCGCGGAGTTCGCCGACTGGCTGCGGCACGGCGCCGACAGCGCCGCCGACGGGATGTTCCTGACCTACGACCGCGTCTTCCCCGACGGCGGCACCGAGGAAGAGATCACCGCGTTCTACCGCCCGCGCCCGGGCCTGCCGTTCACCGCGTACCGCGCCGCCGACGGGCGGCGCCGCCTGGTCTGGACCACCTTCCTGCCGAGCCAGATCGATCTCGACGTCGCGCATCCGGCGGCACGGGCCTACCTGCGCCGGGTGCTCGACGCGCTGCGGGAGGGCGGGGTGACGACGGTGCGCCTGGATGCCGTCGGCTACGCCGTCAAGACGCCCGGCACGGATTCGTTCATGACGCCGGCGACGCTCGAGTTCGTGCGGGAGATCGCGGCGATGGTGCGCGCGGCCGGCATGCGCGTGCTCGTGGAGGTGCACGCCCACTACACGCAGCAGCAGGCGATCGCGCCGCTCGTCGACCTCGTCTACGACTTCGCGCTGCCCGCCCTGCTGCTGCACTCGCTCGGCACCGGAACGGTCGACCGGATCGCCGACTGGCTCGCGATCCGCCCCGACAATGCGGTCACGGTGCTCGACACCCACGACGGCATCGGCGTCGTCGACGCGGGTCCCGGGGCCGGCCGGCCGGGGCTGCTCTCGACCGACGAGATGGCCGCCGTCTTCGCGCGCGCCGCCGAGGCCACGGACGGCCACTCGAGCGTCGCGTCGGTCGTGCCCGAGTGGGCCGCCATGCCGCACCAGATCAACGCGACGTTCCTCAGCGCGCTCGGCGGCGACGGGACCGCGTACCTGCTGTGCCGCGCGGTGCAGCTGTGGGTGCCGGGCGAACCGCAGCTCTACTACGTCGGCCTGCTCGGCGGACTCGACGACGCGGCCCTGTTCGAGCGGACGGGCAACGGGCGCGACGTGAACCGGCACGTGTACCCGGCCGACGAGATCGAGGCGGCACTGCAGACGCCCGTGACGCGCGCCCTCCTCGAGCTGGTGCGGATCCGGACGCGGCACGCCGCCTTCGACGGCGCGTTCGGCTACCGTGTGCGGGGCGACGGGCGGCTCGAGCTGACCCGCACGTCCGGCGGCGCGATGGCGCGGCTCACCGTGGCGACGCGCGAGCCGGCGTTCGAGATCGAGCTGCGCGACGCATCGGGCAGCCGCGTGATCAGCGGGATCGACGACCTGGCGGCGGAGGGGATGACGGCCGGATGACCGACCTCGTGCGCATCGAACGCGACGCCGCCGCGGTGCGCGTCGTCGCGCCCGCCTACACCCTCCGGCTGCGGCCGGGGCGCGCGCAGCTGCGCCTCGCCTCGCCCGACGGCCGCATCTGGTCTGACCTGTCCCTGCTCGCCTCGGTGGACCGCTCCGACGCGGTCGACGAGGCGTGGGAGATCCCGGATGCCGAGCTCGTCGAGACCGCGGACGGCGCGCGCGTGCGGTTCGCCGCGCGCAGCACGGCCTGGGCATCCCGCGTCGTCGAGATCGACTGCCTGCCCGGCGAGCTGCGCCTGCGCGTGCACGTCGAGGGCGACGGCCGCCTCGACGACGTGACGCTGCTCGGCGGCCGCGCCGTGCTGGCGAACGGCGCCGGGGGCGTCTTCCGGTCGAGCATCGAGGCGGGTGCGCTCTTCGTGCCGACGCCGACCGAGCCGGTGCAGGGCATCCGGAGCTCGGTATCCGGGGCGCGCATCGGCGTCGTCGGCGACGCCGAGCGGGGACGCCTGCACGCCGTCTTCTCGCCCGCGCCGCTGTGCCTCGCGCTCGGCCGCGACATCGCGCCGCAGGCGACCGCCCTGCCGGCGGGCGACTGGCTGGCGCTGTCGGTCGTCGCGCCGATCGAGCGGATGGGCTTCACCGCGCTCGGCTACGAGCCGCTCGACGGCGGGTTCCTGCTGCGGCTGTCGTACGAGGGGCGCACGGTCGTGCGCGGCGCCTGGACCAGCCCCGACCTGGTGCTGCGCCCCGCGGGCTCGCCGGTGGCGGCGTTGACCGACTATCGCGACGACGTCGCGGCGCACGGCTTCGCGGGCGACGCGCCGGCCGGTGCCGCCTGGCATCTCGAGCCCCTGTTCTGCGGCTGGGGTGCCCAGTGCGCGTACGCCGTCGATCTCGCGGCACACGGCATCGTGCCCGCCGAGGCGCCGCCGGGGTTCGTGCTGCCCGAGGGAGCGGGCGCCGCCCCCGATCTCGCGCGCCAGGACCTGTACGACGGCTGGCTCGCGACGCTGGCCCGGCACGGCATCGACCCCGGCACGGTCGTGATCGACGACCGCTGGCAGGCCGCCTACGGCACGAACGAGCCGGACACGGCGAAGTGGCCCGACCTGCGCGCCTGGATCCGCGCGCAGCACGACGCCGGACGCCGCGTGCTGCTGTGGTTCAAGGCGTGGGATCCCGACGGCCTCGACCCCGAGCTCACGCTGCGCGATCCGTCGGGCCGGCCCGTGGCGACCGACCCCGGCAATCCCGCCTACCTCGCCGAGCTGCGCCGGCAGGTGCACCGGATGCTCGCGCCGGACGGTCTGGACGCCGACGGCTTCAAGGTCGACTTCACGCAGCGCGCGCCGTCGGGCCGGATGCTCGCGGCATCCCCCGGCAGCGGCGCCGACGACGGCGTGTGGGGGCTCGCCGCCCTGCACCGCCTGGTGGGCGCGCTGCACGCCGCCGCGCACGAGGCGAAGCCCGACGCGCTCGTCGTGACGCACACCATGCACCCGTCGTTCGCGCCGGTCACCGACATGATCCGGCTCAACGACGTGCTCGAGCGCGACGTCGCGGGCGCCCTCGTGCCGGTGCAGGATCAGCTGCGCTTCCGGCACGCCGTCGCACACGCCGTGCTGCCCGACCATCCGATCGACACCGACCAGTGGCCGATGCCGGACCGGGCGAGCTGGCTCGCCTACGCCGAGGCGCAGCCGGAGCTCGGCGTGCCCGCTCTGTACTACGTCGACTCGATCGACGGCAGCGGCGAGCGCGTGCAGCCGCGAGACCTCGACCGGATCGCGCGCAGCTGGCGCGCCTACCGCACCGGCCTTCGACGGAGGCGCGCATGACCGCCGTGGAGCTGGTCGCCCCCGGCGTGCATCGGGTGCGCGACAGTTGCGAGGTCTATGTCGTGCAGCGCGACGGCCACGCCATCGCGATCGACTTCGGCACCGGCGCCGTGCTCGACGCCCTGCCGGAACTCGGCATCGAGCGCCTCGACGCCGTGCTCATGACCCACCACCACCGGGACCAGGGGCAGGGGCTGCCGCGGGCGGTCGAGGCCGGCATCCCGATCATCGTGCCGCCGACCGAGCAGGACCTCTTCGGACGGGTCGACGAGATGTGGGCGACCCGCACCCTCGCCAACGACTACAACCTGCGGCAGGACCGGTTCTCGATCCTCGCGCCGGTGCCGGTCGCGGGCACCGCGGCGGTGTACCGCACGGTCGAGTACGGCGGGATCGCCGTGCGCGCGATCCCGACGCCCGGGCACACGATGGGCTCGGTCACCTACCTCGTCGAGCCGCAGGACGACCCGGGCGCCGGCCCGATCGCGTTCAGCGGCGACCTGATCGCCGCGCCGGGCCGCGTGTGGTCGCTCGCCGCGACGCAGTGGTCGTACACCGAGAACGAGGGTCCGGCGATGCTCGTGCTGAGCTCGATGCTGCTCGCCCGCGAGGCGCCGTCGCTCGTGCTGCCCTCGCACGGCGAGCCGATCGCGGACCCGGTGCCGGCGCTCGAGCTGCTGACCGAGCGCGCCCAGGCCTACGTCGACTCGCGCCGCCTGCAGCCGTGGGCCCTGCGCGACTGGCTCGACCACCCGTTCGTGCGCATCACCCAGCACCTGCTCGTCAACCGCGCGGCGAACTCGTGCAGCTACGTGCTGCTCGACGACGCCGGCGGGGCGCTGCTCATCGACTACGGCTACGACGTGTCGACCGGATGGCCGGCCGGCACCGACCGCGCCGCGCGGCTGCCGTGGCTCGCCTCGCTCCCCGCCCTGCGCCGGGACTTCGGTGTGGAGCGCGTCGAGGTCGCGCTCGCGACGCACTACCACGACGATCACGTCGCCGGGCTCAACCTGCTGCGCGAGGTGGAGGGCACCCAGGTCTGGCTGCCGGAGCACGTGGCGCCGATCCTGGCCGACCCGATGCGCACCGACCTGCCGTGCCAGTGGTTCGACCCGATCCCGGCCGATCGGGTGCTCGAGCTCGGCGGCACGGTCGAGTGGTCGGGATACCGGATCACGACCCACGATCTGCCCGGCCACACGCTGTACCAGGCCGCGTTCGAGTTCGAGGTCGACGGCGTGCGGGTGCTCGCGACCGGCGACCAGCAGACCGCGCTCGAGGGCCCGCTGGCGGCCCGCGAGATCCTGAACTACCAGTACCGCAACCGCTTCCGCACGACCGACTACGTCGACAGCGCCGCGCTGTACCGGCGGGTCGCGCCCGGTCTTCTCGTCACCGGCCACTGGCGCGGACGCTGGGTCGACGAGGGCTACCTCGATCAGCTCGCGGCCCAGGGCGCCGAGACCGCGGCGGTGCACGCCGAGCTGCTCGCCGACGAGGCGCCGCCGGCCGACGGCAACCTCGTGCTCCTGGAGCCGTTCCACCGGCAGTGGGTCACGGGCGACACCGTCGAATACGTGGCGATCGTGCACAATGCACGGGACAGCGAGGTGGCGGCCTCGGTGCAGCTCGCGCTCCCCGCGGGCTGGGAGGTGGTATCCCCTCCCGACGCGATGGCGATCCCGCCTCACCGTGAGGCGCGGTTCACGTTCTCGGTGCGGGTGGGCGACCCCGGGCGCCGGCAGCGGCTCGCGGCCGACGTCACCTTCGACGGCCGTCGCCTGGGCCAGCTGGCGGACGCGGTCGCCGACGTCGCTCCCCCCCTCCGTCTGAGGGCATCATGTTGACCCGTCCCGAATCGAATGGATAGTGTGGGATCGTTTCCACACTCGGGCGCCGCCGCCCGCCACCACCACCAGGAGCCGCTCCGTGTCCTCCGCCGCACCGCCCGTCCTCGGCCTGGACATCGGGGGCACGAAGCTCGCGGTCGCCGTGCTGACCGAGGACGGCACGACGTCCGCGTTCACGGTCGAGCCGACCGACAAGGATCGCGGCCCCGCCGACGTGATCGACCGCCTGTTCGCGATGGGTCATCGCGCGGTCGAGCAGGCCGGCCTCGGCCCGATCGGCGCGGTCGGCATCTCCTGCGGGGGTCCGCTCGACGCGAGCACCGGGGTGCTCACCGGCCCGCTGCACCTGCCCGGCTGGGTCGACATCCCGATCGTCCGGATGGCCGAGCAGGCGTTCGGCGTGCCGGCCGCCCTCGAGAACGATGCGACCCTGGGCGCCCTCGCCGAGCACCGCTACGGCGCCGCCGTCGGCGCCCGCACGATGATCTACCTGACCGTCTCGACCGGCATCGGGGGCGGCGCCGTCGTCGAGGGCCGCCTGCACCGCGGGGCCGCGGGCAACGGCGGCGAGTTCGGCCACGTTCTCGTGCGCAGCGGCGGTCGGGTCTGCCTGTGCGGACGGCGCGGCTGCCTCGAGGCCTACGCCTCGGGATCGTCGATCGCCGTACGCGCCGCCGAGGCCGTCGCGGATCGCGGCGCGGGCTCCTCACTCGCCCGGATCGCCGAGCCCCGTGCCGAGGACGTCATCGCCGCCGCACAGGCCGGCGACCGGCTGGCCGGCGAGCTCTGGGCCGAGACCATCGACGTGCTGGCATCGGCGCTCACCGACCTCGTCAATGTCTTCGAGCCCGAGGTCGTCGTGCTCGGCGGCGGCGTCACCCGCTCCGGCGACGCCCTGCTGCTGCCGATCCGGGCCCGGGTCGCGCGCGACGCGATGCCGCCGGCCGCCGCGGCGGCCCGCATCGAGCTCGCCGGCCTCGGCGACGAGGTGTGCGCCGTCGGCGCGGGGGCGATCGCCCTCGACCTGCTCGACGCCCGCAGCAAGGAGACCGCACATGCCTGACACGCCTGCCCCCGCGAGCCGCGACTGGATGGCGGACCAGCTCGCCGACCACATCGCCACCGCCGAGGCGGCCGGCCCGCTGCTGCCGCAGGTGCGCGCGGTCGCCGACCTGCTGTGCGCGTCGTTCGCGAACCGCGGCATCCTGTACACCTTCGGCAACGGCGGCAGCGCCGCCGACGCCCAGCACCTGACCGGCGAGATCATCGGACACTACAAGCGCGACCGACGCCCGCTCGGCGCCGTCACCCTGAGCACCGATCCCACGACCATGACCTGCATCGCCAACGACTACTCCTACGACGACGTGTTCTCGCGCCAGGTGACCGGCCTCGCCCGCGCCGGCGACGTCGTCGCCGCCTTCACCACGAGCGGCCGCTCGGCGAACGTGCTCGGGGGACTCCGCGCCGCCCGCGAGGCCGGCGCGACGACCGTGCTGTTCTCGGGCGGCGACGGCGGACCGGCACGCGAGCTCGCCGACCACGCCCTGATCGCCCCCTCGACGACGACCCCGCGCATCCAGGAGCTGCACACGTTCTGGCTGCACGTGATCTCCGAGCGGGTCGACGCGTGGGCGGCCGGCGATGAGGCCTTCGCATGAGCCGCGCCGCGGGCGGGACCACGCCCGACCGTGCCCCGGTCTCCAATGCGCCGGCCGGTCGCCAGCCGCGCGACCTGCCGGCGGCTCCCCGCCCGCATGCGACGCCGCAGCGTGTGCTGCACATGATCGGCAACGCGCACCTCGACCCGGTCTGGCTCTGGCCGTGGCAGGAGGGCTACGCGGAGGCCCGCGCCACGTTCCGCTCGGTGCTCGACCGCATGAACGAGTACCCGGACTTCGTCTTCACCTGCGACCAGATCGTGCTGCTCAGCTGGGTGGAGGAGCAGGACCCGGAGCTGTTCGAGGAGATCCGGGCCCGCGTCGCCGAGGGCCGCTGGGTCAACGCCGGCGGCTGGTGGGTGGAGCCGGATTGCAACATGCCGATGGGCGAGAGCTTCGTGCGGCAGGGGCTGTACGGCCAGCGCTACCTGATCTCGCGGTTCGGCATCCCGTCGACCGTCGGCATGAACGTCGACCCGTTCGGGCACAACGCGATGCTGCCGCAGATCCTGCGGGGCCAGGGCATGGACTCGTACACGTTCCTGCGCCCGGGGCCGCACGAGTCCGACCTGGCGCCGTCGCTGTTCTGGTGGCGGGCTCCGGACGGCAGCCGCGTGCTCGGCTACCGCATCCCCTTCGAGTACGGCAGCCCGCCCGGCTCGGTCGACGGGCAGACCGAGAAGGCGCTGCAGGCCCTCGACCGCCGGGTCGGCGACATGATGGTCTACTACGGCGTCGGCAATCACGGCGGCGGGCCGACCAGGGCCAACATCGAGTCGATCCATCGCTACGACCGGATGGGCTCGTTCGGAAGGATGACGATGTCCTCTCCCCGCAGGTACTTCGACGAGGTGCTCGCCCGCGGCGAGGCCTTCCTCGCCGAGCTGCCGGAGCGCGCCGACGACCTGCAGCACCACGCCCCGGGCTGCTACTCGGCGCACTCGGGCATCAAGGCCTGGCAGCGCCGGGCGCAGCACGCGGTGCTCACGGCCGAGCGCTGGGCGGCGATCACGGCGGTGACCGACGGGATCGCCTACCCGCGGGACGACCTCGAGCACGCCTGGAAGCAGATCCTGTTCAACCAGTTCCACGACGTGCTGCCGGGATCGGCGATCGAGTCGGCCTACGACGACGCGCGCGACCAGCTCGGCGAGGCGGTCGCGATCGCCAAGCGCATCACCGTGCTGGCGCACAACGTGATCGGCCGGCAGGTCGACGTGGCGTTCGTCGAGGGCACCCAGCCCGTGCTGGTGTTCAACCCGCACCCGTGGCCGGTGTCGACCGACGTGCCCATGAACTACGGCCCGCTCAAATGGGGCGCGCACGTCGTCGACGCCGACGACCGACCGGTCGCCAACCAGCGCACCCAGTCGGTCTCGACGACGGATGACGGCGCCCGCGGCGCGCTCGTCTTCCGCGCCGACGTGCCCGCCCTCGGGTACCGGCTCTACCGGCTGCGTCCCGGCGACGCGCCGACGGCGGTCGATGCGGCGGCTCCGGATGGCGGCCTCACCGTGAGCGAGACGGTGCTCGAGAACGCGCACGTGCGCATCGAGCTCGACCCCGCATCCGGCTCCATCCGCTCGTACCGCGACAAGGCCACCGGGCTCGACCTCATGACCGACGACGGCACGCACACCCAGGTGTGCGAGGACCCGACCGACACCTGGGGTCACCGCGTCGTCTCCTACGCCTGGCCGGGAGCGCCGATGGAGCTGCGGCGCATCATCGTGCGCGAGACCGGGCCGCTGCGCGCGCGCGTGCGCGTCGAGCGCCGCTGGCACGACTCGACGCTCGTCGAGGAGCTGGTGCTGTATGCGGATTCCCCGGTGCTGCGCGTCGACGTCACGCTCGACTGGCGCGAGCAGGCGCACCTGCTGAAGCTGCGCTTCCCGACCCGGCTCGACGACGCCCAGGCGCACTACGAGATCCCGTTCGGCGAGATCGAGCGACCGGTCGACGGCGCCGAGGAGCCCGCGCAGTCGTGGGTCGACCTGACCGGAACGATCGACGGCGCCCCCGCGGGCCTGACCGTGATCACGACGAACAAGCACGCCTATGACGTCTCCCCTGCTTCCCCCGCCTCCGGGCCCGGCTCCGAGACCGCGGGGCCGAGCATCGGCGTCACCGCGGTGCGCAGCCCCGTCTACTCCTGGCACGACCCGCGCCTGCTCGACCCGGAGGGCGTGTACACGTTCCAGGATCAGGGCGTGCAGCGCTTCAGCTACGAGCTCGTGCCGCACGCGGGCGACCGCCGCGCCGGGGAGCCGACCCGGCGGGCGGCACTGCTCGGGCAGCCCGTGCGCGCCATGCAGGAGTCGTCGCACCCGGGCACGCTGCCGGCCGAGCACTCGTTCGCGAGCGACGGAGCGGGCGCGGTCATGGTGACGGCGGTGAAGGGATCCGAGGATCCGGCGGCCGACGGTGGCACGGACGTCATCGTGCGAGCGGTGGAGACCCGCGGGACGACGGCGCTGTCGCACATCGAGCTGCCGTTCCTCGGCCGGGCGATTCAGGAGGAGTTCGGGCCGTACCGGCTGCGCACCTTCCGCGTGCCGCGCGACCCCGCGGCCCCGATCGTCGAGGTCGACCTCGTGGAGCGCCCCCTGGCCGAGTGAGCGCGTCGAGGAGCGCCCCCCGGGGCGCGTATCGAGACCTCACGCCCGATGCACCGGGTCTCGATGCGCCGACGGCGGCTACTCGACCCGCTCGGCGCCGAGAGTGACCGCACGCGCCTGCAGCGGCAGCGCGAGATCCTCGCCGAACGCCCGCACGGCATCCCGCAGCCCACCGGGCGCGATCGGCCGGAAGCGGTAGCGCAGCGTTCCGTGGAACTCCTGCCGTGCCGCGAAGTTCGTGAAGTGCAGGTTGTTCATGACCCAGCTGTTGATGTGCCCCGCCGGCGCATCGAGGCGCCGGGCCCACCGACCCGTCTGGAAGCCGCCGAGCTGCACGAGCGGCGCATCGACCGAGCCCCAGAGCACCGCCGCGCCCCCGCCCCGCACGCCGACGGCGTGCTGGAGGGAGTACCAGTCCCGGCTCGTGTCGGGCAGCTGCTCGGTGTCCGCCGCGAACACGGCCCCCGCGGTCTCGACGAGGAACTCGGGGCCCGCGATCGCCCACGGGAACGCGACGAAGATGCTCTCCGGCTCGAGCCGCGCGGGCTTGTCGATGCGCACCGCCAGGTCGATGAGCGGACTGTCGCGATGCAGCGTCACGGTGTGCTCGGCCTCGAGCACACCCCCGATCCGCGACGACCAGCGCAGCCGGGCCAGGTCGCCGGTCTCCACGATCTCCGCGTCGCCCGCGGTGCCGTGCACGCGCTCGAACCGCGGCCCCGGGTGAGCGGGGTGGAAGTCGCGTGGATCACGGAACATCGGATGCGCGCGTTCGGCATCCGGCACCACCTCGATCACGATCGCGCCGAGCCCGTGCGGCGCGGCGGCGTCGACGAGCTCGCGTCCGTCGGCGCGGTCGACGAGCGACGCGATCCCGCCGCGCACCGGATCCACCTCGACCCGGTACCGCCCGGTCTCCAGCAGCAGGCCGGGCGACGCGGCGGGTTCCGGCGCCGGGATCGGCAGCACCCGGACGCTCGATGCGGGCACGTCCGCGACGAGGGTCACGCGTCGGCGGCCGTCGACCTCCGCCTCGACGGGCTCCCGCCGATCGTGCGCGGTCGCGTTGACGACCAGGATCGCGTCGTGCGCCGGCAGGATGCCCTCCCCGGTGCCGATCGGCACGCCGTCGCCGGATGCCGCCACGCGGTGCATCGCCTCGATCGCGAGATCGCGCGCGAGGTCGTAGGCGCCGAACGCGAACGCGTCCTTGGCATTGCGATGGGAGAGCGTGAACGTCGAGAACGGCGCCCGGTAGGTCTCCCACGAGCCCCAGGTGTGCTCGCCGTAGAGGAGCAGCTGCTCGTCGACGCGCGCCGAGTCGGTCGCCAGCTCGGCGGCGTCGCGCACCCGCACCGGACCGCGCCGGTAGCCGAGCACCGTCGCCCGGCGGTCGGGGTGCTCGCCGCGGGAGGCCGCGAGCTCGAACGATGCCGCCGCCGCCCGGGCGAAGCGCCGCGCCTCGCGGTAGACCGCGACCTCGCGGGCCGTCGAGCCATGCCCGTGCGCCCACCAGTCGGCCCACTCGCCGCGCAGCACCGGCAGGTCCGCCGGCGCCTCCGAGAGGAGCGCGTCGAGCGCCTGATCGATCGTGGCCGTCGCCATCGGAAGCTCCGGATGCCGGGCGTTCCAGTGCCGCACGACGTCGAGGAACGCGATCCCGGGCCAGCGGTTGTCGTTGGCCGCATGCACCACCGCGGTGCCGAACGGGTAGTCGTCGCGCCCGGTGAGCCGGTCGACGAAGCCCCGGATGGCCGCCTCCGACCGCGCGAGGTCGCCGTCGACCACGCCCCACTCCTCGCCCACTCCGTAGTGGGTCGAGAGGAACACGGTCAGCAGCCGGCCCGACGGCGTCTCCCAGCGGAACAGGCTCGGCTGCTCGAGCGGTGCGCGTCCGTGGTCGGGGTTGAGCGCCATGACGAGGCGGTCGATGCCGGCGTCGAGCATCTGGTCGGCGGCGCCCCACGCGATCCCGTTGACGTCGCCGTGCTGCTCGGTGCGCACCGGGATGCCGACCCGCCGGAACGCGTCGAGCGCGCGGTAGGCGGCGGCGAACTCCGCGCCGTCCGGCAGCTGCGTCATGTTGAGGTAGCCCCCGGTCACCGCGACGTCGCCCGCGGCGACCCGCGCCCGGAGGCGCTCGACGTCGGGATCGCTCGCGGCGGCGAGGAAGTTCAGCACCGGCCGGGCGACCTCGAAGGTCCAGCGGAACCGGTCCGGGGCATCCGGTCCGGCGCCCGGGTGCGCGTCGGCGAGATCCAGGACCTCGCCGACGATCCGGGCGTGCGCGCCGTCGATGAGGCGGGGGCTGTTGGTGTAGCCGACGTCGTGGTGCGTGTGGCCCACGAGCAGGATGCGGGAGAGAGCGCTCATGCGAACAGCGAGCGGGCCGAGCGACGCCACCGGCGCCGCCCAGCCCGCTCACGGGTCCTACTTGTTGTTCTTCACCTGGTCGTAGGCGACCATCGCGGCCTTCTGCGCATCGGCGAGCGCCTGCTTCGGCGTCTTGTTGCCCAGCAGCACGCTCTGCACCGCGTTGTTCACCTCGGTCTGGATCTGCTGACCGGCCGGCGACGCCCCGAAGGAGTGGCCGTTGCCCACGATGTCGTAGTAGGTCGAGATCGCCTTGGCGAAGCCGGGGTTGTCCGGCGCCGGCGTGAACTCCTCGTGGAGCTTCTTGTCGGCGACGGGCGAGCCCGTGAACAGGCCGGTGTTGATCGCGCCCGGCTTCTTGGCGAGCGTGGCCTTGCGCGCCTCGCCGGCGGCCTGCCATCCGGCCATGCTCGTCAGGTCGAGCGCCCACGCGCACGCGGCGTCCTTGTTCTTGGCGTTGGCCGGGATCACGAAGGCGGTGCCGCTGGATGCCGTGAACGGCTTGCCGTCGGGGCCCTTGAACGGCACGGCGCCGATGTCGACCTTGTCGACGTAGGGCGTCAGCACGTTGACGTACCACTGGGCGTTGACCTGCGCGCCGACCTGGTCCTTCACGAACTGGTTGTTGTCGCCGAAGGTGTCGAAGGTGTCGCTGAAGCTCTTCACCTTGGCGTAGCCGCCCTGGGCGTCGGTGATCTGCTTGAGCACCTCGAGGCCCTTCTCGTTGCGCGGGTCGTCGAGGGTGGGCTTGCCGTTGCCGTCGGCCAGCTGTCCGCCCTCACCGAGCACCCACAGCAGCGCCTGGCCGCCCGCGACCGGGTCGAAGCCCAGCCGGGTCGGCTTGCCGCCCGACTCGGTGTACATCTTCTTGATCGCGGCGAGCAGCTTGTCGGGGTTCGAGGTGTCGATGTCGGCGTCGGTGACTCCCGCCGCCTTCATGACCCGCTCGTTCGTGATGATGGCCGGCGGCTGGTAGAACTGCGGCACCGCGTAGATCGCGCCCTTGTACGTGACGTAGTCCATGACCGACTTGTAGTAGTACGACGTCGGGTTCACGTTGTGTGCCGAGAAGCACTTGTCCAGCGGCTGGATGAGCCCCTGCGCGGCGTACGTGGCGACGAAGTTCTGGTCCATCTGCACGACGTCGGGCACGTTGCCGCCCGCGACGCGGGTGGTGAACTTCTGGGCGTCGAAGGCGGTCTCGTCGATCTTGATGGTGACGCCCTTGAGCTGCTTCTTGGCGTAGTCGAGCCGCGACTGACCGACGTCGTCGGGGTTGTTGAAGCCCCACGCGTTGAGCGTGCCGCTGGGCTTGGTGCTGAACGAGCCCTTGTCACCGCCGGAGCCGGAGCCTCCGCCCGAGCAGCCGACCAGCAGCGTCGCCGACGTGGCGAGCGCCGCGGCGACCAGAACCGCCTGCCTCTTCTTCATCGAATGTCCCTTTCAGGTGGATGAGTGCGGCAGGACGGGACCGACCGCACTGTCGGGGGATCCGGATGTGGAATCCTTCCCACATCGGAAGGTAGCGGAGGTCAGCCCGCCGCACAAGCGTTTGACGGGCCTCCAACCGAGTGCCCAGCCGCGCGCACGCCCGCGGCGGCGGCGCGGGCGCGCGCGCGGGTCCGGCATCGATATGGAATCGATACCAGCACGCGCGCCCCGCGATGCCGCCGGAGCCCGTCAGCCCTTACGGCCCTGGGTCGCGACGCCCTCGATGAAGTACCGCTGACCGAACGCGAACAGCGCGAGCATCGGCAGCGTCACGAGCAGACTCGCCACCATCACGTACTGGTAATCGCCGTGGCCGCCGTTGGTGGGCGAGAACTTCGTCATGGCGTAGGCGATGCCGAGCGGAACCGTGAACTGGTCGGGCGTCCCGCCGTTCAGGTAGATGAGGCTCGCCTGCAGGTTGTTCCAGGCCGCCTGGAACTCGAACAGGAACACGATGACGAACGACGGCACCGCCAGCGGCATCGCGATCCGCCAGAACATCCGCCAGTAGCTCGCTCCGTCGAGCCGCGCCGCCTCGAAGAGCTCACGCGGCAGCCCGAGGAAGAACTGGCGCTGCAGGAAGATGTAGAACGCCGATCCGAAGAGGTTCATGCCGAACAGCGGCACCCACGTGCCGACCAGCCCAAGACCCTTCCAGATCAGGTACTGCGGCACCATCGTGACGGCGCCCGGCAGCATCATCGTGGCGAGCACGAGCCCGAACAGCAGGGTGCGCCCCGGGAACTTGAAGTACGCGAAGCCGAACGCCACGACCGAGCTCGACACCGCCACGAGCGTGGCAGCGATGAGCGCGATCAGGATGCTGTTGACCGCCCAGTTGATGAGCGGCAGCTGATTCCAGACCTCGACGTAGTTCTGCGGCACCCACGTCTTCGGGATGAGCGCGTTGTCGAAGACCTCGCCGCGCGGCTTGAAGCTCGCGGCGAGCAGCCAGACGAACGGATAGAGGAACAGGCACATGAAGCCGAGCAGGACGATCCAGAGGATCACCTTGCCGATCACCGTGCGCGGCCGGTACCACCGACTCGGCCGCAGGGTGCTGGATCGACGGGTGCCGCCCTCGAGGGCGGTGACGGCCGGAACGCG
Organism: Pseudolysinimonas kribbensis; assembly: GCF_039531715.1. Classification (NCBI taxonomy): domain Bacteria; kingdom Bacillati; phylum Actinomycetota; class Actinomycetes; order Micrococcales; family Microbacteriaceae; genus Pseudolysinimonas; species Pseudolysinimonas kribbensis. The sequence goes on from NZ_BAAAQO010000002.1 coordinate 121,953, forward strand.
GGTCGTGGTGACGGACATCAGTTCTCGCTCTCGTAGTAGACCAGCCGGTTGCTCACCTTCACCTGGATCAGGCTGATGATCATGATGATCACGAAGAGCAGCCAGGCCATGGCGGCGGCGAATCCGAAGTTGAACTGCTGGAACGCCTGCTGGAACAGGTAGACGCCGTAGAACAGCGACGAGTCGGGCGAGTAGTTCGTCTGATCGCGCCAGAACAGCAGATAGGCCTGGTCGAAGACCTGCAATGCGGCGATCGTCAGGACGATGACGTTGAAGAACACCGCCGGCGAGATCATCGGCAGGGTGATGTTGAAGAACTGCCGGACCGGACCGGCTCCGTCGATCGAGGAGACCTCGTAGAGATCCTGCGGCACGTTCTTCAGCGCGGCCAGGAAGATGACCATGGTGCCGCTGACGCCCCAGAGCGTCATGATCACGATCGAGGGCTTCACCCAGTTCGGGTCGATGAGCCACTGCGGGCCCTCGATGCCGATGAGCGCGAGCGCCTTGTTGATGGCGCCCGTGTTGCCATTGAGCAGCAGCAGGAAGACCGAGGCCGTCGCCACCGCCGGCGTCATCTTGGGAAGGTAGTAGATCGTGCGGAAGATGCCCGCGCCGCGACCGACCCGGTTGAGCAGCATGGCCAGGAACAGGGCGAAGACGATCTCGGCCGGCACCGCCATGACGGCGTAGAACAGCGTGTTCGACAGCGAGGTCGCGACCTTGGGGTCGTTCAGCAGCTGCGTGTAGTTGTCGAAGCCGGCCGGATTGGCGACGCCGGTCGCGAGGTTGTAGTGCGTGAACGAGATCACGAGGCTGTAGATCATCGCCCCGAGGGTGAACACGAGGAACCCGACGATCCAGGGCGAGATGAAGAGGTAGCCCGCGATCGCCTCGCGCCGGTCGTACTTGCGGTGCCGGTAGCGACGCGGCTCGGCATCCGGGTCCGCGGTCGGCGCGGAGGTGGTATCCGCGGTGGTGGCGCTCATGGCGCACCCCCTCACATCGGTGTGTGGCTCGAAGTGTGGCAACGTTGCCACATGGCGGGAGCCTAAGCGGCCGACCGGCGGGGACGCAAGACGCTTGCGCTCCCGGGCGGTTTGCGGCAAGCGCCTGCATCCCGGCGCTAGGGTGAGCGAGGCCCGCCCCGAGCGGGCGCCGGAGTGACTCGAGGAGACGAGATGTCGTCGACCGTCGGCGATCAGCCGCCGCGCCGCGCGACGCTCCGTGACGTCGCACAGCTCGCCGGGGTGTCGCAGTCGACGACCTCCCGCGCGCTGAGCGGTGAGGGCTATGCGGGCGCCGACGTGCGCGAGCGGGTGCTCGCCGCAGCCGAGACGCTGGGCTACGTTCCGCACGCCATGGCCCGCAGCCTGCGCAAGCAGGACAGCCAGACGATCGGCGTGCTGGTCTCCGACCTGCAGAACCCGTTCTACGCCGACCTGGCCGCGGGGATCGCCGACGCGGCGCGGCGGGCCGGCTACACCATGATGCTCACCGACGACCAGGGCTCGGCGGAGGCGGAGATGCACGCCGCGCAGGCCTTCGTCGCGACGCGGGTCGCGGGCGTCATCCTCACGGCGCTCTCCGGAGACGTCGTCGAGTACCTGCTGCGCCAGCACGTTGCGGTCGTGGAGGCGGATCGGCAGTTCGCGGCGGGACGCTGCGACGCGGTCGTCATCGACAACGCGGGAGCCGCGCGGCGCATGACGGAGCATCTGCTCGAGCTCGGGCACCGCCGCATCGCGCTCTTCGTCGACGAGACCGCCTGGACCACCGGCAACGCGCGGTCCGAGGGATTCCGCGAGGCCCTCACCCACGGCGGCGTCGCCTGGGACGACGCGTTCGTCGTGCAGGCCGGGTGGGATGCTGCGCTGGCACGGACGGCGGCGATCGACGTGCTCGCGCGCCGCGACCATCCGACCGCGATCTTCGCCGTGAACAACCTGCTCGCGGAGGGCGTCTGGCGCGCCGCGAGCGACCTCGGGCTGCGGATCCCGGAGGACCTGAGCCTGGTGTCGTTCGACGACTCGCGCTGGATGAGCATGGTCACTCCCGGCATCACGGCGGTCGCGCAGGATGCCGTTGCGGTGGGCCGTGCGGCGGTGGGCCGGCTGCTCGAGCGGCTCGGCGACCGGGGGCTGCCGCCGCAGACCGAGGTGGTCGACGCCCAGGTGATGGCACGAGGCTCGATGGCGGCGCCGCGCCGCAGCTGAGCTAGGCTGCCGCACGATGGCTGGCAACGATCCCACATCGGCGTCGGACGGCCCCCTCGGGGTCGCGATCCTCGGCTTCTGGCATGTGCACGCCGACGGGTACGCCCAGGAGGCGGCCGAACACCCCGGCACTCGCCTGGTCGCGGCCTGGGACCCCGACCCGGAGCGCGGGCGGGAGGGCGCCGCCCGCCTCGGCGTGCCCTACGAGCCCGAGCTCGCCGCGGTGCTCGCGCGCGACGACGTCGACGGCGTGAGCGTGACGACGGCGACGAGCGAGCATCCGGAGGTCATCGCAGCGGCCCTGGACGCCGGCGTCCACGTCTTCACCGAGAAGCTCCTCGCCGGAACCGAGCAGGAGGCCGCGGACCTTCTCAAGCGTGCCGCTGCACAGGGGGCGGCGCTCGTGGTGTCGCTCCCCCGGCTCGCCGAGCCGACCACGCTCGCCGCCGCGCGGCTCCTCGACGAGGGCGCGCTGGGGCGCCTGACCTACGCCCGGTTCCGGATGGCGCACGACGGCTGGATCGGCGGCTGGCTCCCCGAGCGGTTCGGCGATCCGGCGACCGCGATCGGCGGCGCGCTCGCCGACCTCGGCTGCCACCCGGTCTATCTCGTGCAGCGGTTCCTCGGCGCCGAGCCCGAGCGCGTCGACGCCAGCTACGCCCGCGTGACCGGGCGCGGGGTGGAGGACAACGCGGTCGTGACGATGCGCTACCCGGACGGCGCGATCGGCGTCGCCGAGGCGAGCTTCGTGACGACCCCCGGCGCGGCGACGTTCGAGCTGCGCGGCACCGAGGGAAGTCTCCTCTCGGGGTTCGGCAGCGAGGTGCTCCTCGGCAAGGGTCCGCGGCTGGGTGGCGACGCGTGGACGGCGGTGGCGCTGCCCGAGCCGGGCGAGGCGCCGTTCGCTCTGTGGGTGCGCGCGATGCGCGGCGCCGCGGCCGCCGAGGTCGAGGCCAATCAGCGCGCCGCGCTCGAGCTCACCCGCGTGGTCGTCCGCGCCAACACCGCCGCCCTCTGACCGGAATCGCCCCGAAGGGAACCCCATGACCCCGACCGCCCCCGTCCGCATCGGCCTCATCGGAGCGGGCGGCATCGCCGGCGCGCACGTCGCCGGCTACCTGCGCAATCCGGACTCCGTGGTGTTCGCCGCGGTGGCCGACCCGGTGCGCGAGAACGCGGAGCGACGCCGTGGCGACACCGAAGCGGAGATCTACGCCGACTACCGCGAGATGCTCGCCCGCGCGCCGATCGACGCCGTCGACATCTGCCTGCCCCACCACCTGCACCGCGACGCCATCGTGGCCGCCGCCGAGGCGGGCAAGCACGTGCTCTGCGAGAAGCCGCTGTGCCTGACCCCCGAGGAGGCCGGCGACATCGCGGCGGCCGTGCAGGCCAACGGCGTCACCGTCATGTGCGCGCACAATCAGCTCTTCCTTCCCGCGGTCGCCGAGGCGCGGCGCCTGCTCGACGAGGGGCTGTTCGGCACCGTGTACGAGGTGCGCACGACCGACAGCTTCGTCAACGAGTTCACGCCCGAGAGCATGGGATGGCGCGCACACGCCGCGACGAGCGGCGGCGGCGAGCTCATCGACACCGGTTACCACCCGACGTACCTGCTGCTGCACCTGGCCGGCGGTTCGCCCGTCGACGTGGCGGCCGTGCTGAGCCGGCACCGGCTCGACTTCATGGAGGGCGAGGACTCGGCGCAGCTCCTCGTGCGCTTCGACAACGGCGTCGTCGGCAGCCTCGCGACGAGCTGGGCCTACCAGCCCAGCGGCAACACGGAGAAGTTCTCGGTCGTCGCCGAGAAGGGCTCGCTGTGGAGCGACGGCACCGTGCTCGAGTACCGGCTGCGGGGGGAGGACCCGGTACGCATCGAATTCGAGCCCGTGCACGAGTTCGCGGCGGAGATCGCGCACTTCGCCCACAGCATCCGGACCGGATCGCGTCCCCTGCACACCCACGTCGAGGGCACCGAGGTGCTCGGCATCATCCTCGCCGCCTACGCGTCGGCGCGGGAGCGGGTCGTCGCGCCGGTGGAACACCTCGGAGCGGCAGCGGTCGCGCGGTAGCGGGGGCCCGGATGACGCGCGTGCGGCAGGCGGAGGTGGCCGTCTTCGGCGCCACGGCGGGCGGAGTCTGCGCCGCGGTCGCCGCGGCGGAGCACGGCGCACGCGTGCTGCTGCTCGAGCCCGGCGCCCACGTCGGCGGCATGACGAGCGGCGGCCTCGGCTACACCGACGTCGGGGATCTGCGGGTGCTCGGCGGCGCGGCCGCACGGTTCCGGAACGCGGTCGCCGAGCACTACGGCGTCGCTCCGGGCCGCTACGCGGGCCCCGAGCCGCAGGTCGCCGAGGCGATCCTGCTCGCGTGGCTCGACGCCGCAGGGGTGGAGCTGGTCACCGGCGCGCTCCTCACGGGTGTCGCGATGCGCGGCGACGCGATCGCCTCGGCGTCGTTCCGCGACCTGACGGTCGAGGCGGGTGTCTGGATCGACGCCGGCTACGAGGGCGATCTGCTCGCGGCGGCCGGCGTGCCGTACCGGGTCGGCCGCGAGGACCGCGCGCTGCACGGTGAGCGCTTCGCCGGCCGGCGCGAGGTCGTGCCCGGCATGCATTCGATGCCCGACGGCGTCTCCCCGTTCCGCGACGACGCCGCCGGGCTCGAGCCCGGCGTGCTGCTGCCGCAGGTGCGCGCCGAACCGATGGCCGACGTGGGCGCGGGCGACGGCGGCGTGATGTCGTACGGGTACCGGCTGTGCCTGTCGACGGCATCCGACCGCATCCCGTTCGACGAGCCGGCCGGTTATGACCCGGCGCGCTGGGAGCTCGGCCGCCGCATCCTCGCCGCCGAGCGGGCGCGCGGCGTCGAGCGCCCGGCCGGCCGGATGGTCGGTCTCGAGCCGAACCTGCCCGGTGGCAAGGCGGACGGCAACTCGCTCGGACCGTTCTCGCTCAGCGTGCTCGACGGCAGCGCGTGGCGGTATCCGGATGCCGACCAGCCCGAGCGGGACGGCATCCGGGAGCACCATCGCCGGCACGCCCTCGGCCTGCTGCACTTCCTGCGCACCGACCCCGCGGTGCCGCCGGACGTGCGCAGCGAGATCGACCGCTGGGGCCTCGCCGCCGACGAGTTCGCCGACACCGGCCACCTGCCGCACCAGCTCTACGTGCGCGAGGCGCGGCGGATGCAGGGGCGTCGCATCCTGACCGAGCACGATCTGCTCGGCGGCACGGTCTCCGACGACACGATCGCGCTCGGCTCGTACCACCTCGATGTGCGCGAGGTGCAGCGCGCGTGGCGCTGGGTGTACGAGCACCCGCGCCCGATCGCGCAGGTGGTGAGCGAGGGGTACTACTCCGTGCCGGTGCCGGTCTACGGCATCCCGTACGCGGCGCTGCTGCCGCCCGACGGGGTCGCGACCAACCTCCTCGTGTCCACCTGCGTCTCGGCGTCGCACGTCGCGTTCTCGTCGATCCGCATGGAGGTGCAGTACCAGATGCTCGGTCAGGCGGCGGGCACGGCGGCGGCGCTCGCGATCGCCGCGGACGTCGCACCCGACCGGATCGACGTGGGCACCCTGCGCGAGACGCTCGCGGCCGACGGCGCGGTGCTCGCCCTCTAGAGCGGGTCGGCGCCGCGCGCCGCTACTCGACCCGCTCGGGGGTGCGGGGCAGCCCCACGACCAGCAGCACCGGCGCGATGAGCACCACCGCCCCCGCGACGAGCAGCGTCCCGCGGGCGCCGATCGCCTCGCCGAGCACCCCGCCCAGCAGGGCGCCCAGCGGGAACAGCCCCATGATCGCGACCCGCATGGTCGCGTTGACGCGGGACAGGATCCGGTCGGGGCAGATGCGCTGGCGCAGGCTCACGCTCGTGATCGCGTAGACGATCTGGCCGAGTTCGCCCGCCGCCATGCCGGCGACGGCGAACGCGAGCCCCCAGCCCGGGGTCGCGAGCACGATCAGGAGCGCGAGCGGTCCGGTCACCGCGAGCGAGACCCAGATCACGCGGACCGGGCCGAGGGTGCGGCTCGCCCGGGGGGTGAGCGCCGCCCCCGCCATCGCCGCGAGTGCGCCGCCCGCCACCACGAGGCCGACGACCCAGGCCGGCTGATGCAGGTCGCGCACGAGGAAGACGACGGTCACGGCCGACGCGATCGCGAACGACAGGTTGCTCGCGGCGCTCGCGAGCGCGAGGGCGCGGAGGGTGCGGTCGCGGGCGACGTAGCGGACGCCCTCGGCGATCCGGTGGCCCAGGTGCCGCGGGGCCTCGGGCTCCGGCGCGGGCTCGTGCACCCGGATGCCGAGCAGGGTGGCCGCCGACACCGCGAAGGTGATCGCCTGCGCGAGCACCACCGACGCCGCTCCGATCAGTGTCACGAGGAGGCCGCCGAGCCCGGGGCCGGCGACCTGGCCGCTCGAGCGGAGGAACTCCATCGCCGAGTTGCCGGCGAGCACCCGGTCGCGGCCGACGACCACCGGCACGTAGCTCTGGTATCCCACGTCGAAGAAGACCCGCGCCAGGCCGACCAGGAGCGAGACCACGACGAGCTGCGCGATGGTCAGGATGCCGAGCCACGATGCGACCGGGATCGTCGCGTAGAGCACGGCGCGCGCGAGGTCGCTCGCCACGAGCACCGGACGGCGGCGGGCGCGGTCGAGCCACGCGCCGGCGGGCAGGCCGATGAGGGCGAACGCGATCGTCGAGGCGGCCGCGATCAGGCCGACCTCGAAGGCGGTCGCGTGCAGCGACACGACCGCGAGCAGCGGGATCGCCACCCCGCCGATCTGGCTGCCGAACTGACTCGTGGTCTGGCCGGCGAGCAGCAGCCGGAAGTCGCGCGAGGCGCGCAGGGAGGGCGCGGACGGGAGGGACATGACGTGCCTTTCGTGGAGAGGGATCCCCTCCACCGGCGCGGAAATCGTCGCTCGGGGGGTTCGACGTTACGGGCGCCTGTGCATCGTGTCAAACTCCGGCGACGTCGCGGCGCGCGCGCTCGATGATGGCGACATGAGCGACAGCACGGACTGGCCGACAGAACGCAGCGCCGAGAACACCCCGCAGGACGAGGCGCGATCGGAGGAGCAGCACCACGATGCCGACACCGAGGAGGACACGGTCTCCGGCGGCGCTGCGGAGGAGCCCGAGTGAGCGACCGCGCGGTGGGCGACACGGGTGACGCACCGCTGGATGACGACGACCAGCTGTTGAAGGATCGCAGCTACTCCCCGGCGAGCGGTCGGGAGACCGAGGAGCTGCAGCGCGATCCTGCCGACAGCCCGGCGACCGACGACGTCGATCCGGATGCGGTGCAGACGCTTCCCGGCACCGGCGGTCCCGACGACGGGGGCGCGGTCGAGGCGCCGCCCGACACCACGATCCCCCGCGACACCGGGGCGCACTGAGCGCGCGGGAGCCGGACGCCGCCCTGAGTCTCTCCTCCACAGGGCGGCATCCGGCGATTGATCCACAGCCGAAAGCTCTCCTGACCAGGCAATTCGGGATGTCGGTGGCCCCTGCCATAGTCGAAGCATGGAGGCAGAGGCGGCGATCTCGGAGGCGATCCGGGTGCTCGCGGGAACAGCGGCGGAGCCGCTCGCGGTGCTCCCCGACGAGGGGGTCTACCGCCGTGCGTCCGACGTCGAACGGCTCGGCAGGCTGGTGGATGCGCTCCGGCTGCAGGCCGCTGCCGAGCTCGCGGTGCGCGCCGACCATGTCTCCGACGGCTCCGCGACGCCGCGACTGACTCGACGGCTGGGGGTGGTGAGCGCGGCGCAGGTGCTGGAACGCGCGGCGCGAGTCTCTCAGCGGGAGGCGACGCGGCGCATCCGGCTGGGCACGCTCGTCTCACCTCGTATCACCCCGTTCAGCGCGGTCATCGAGCCGCCATTCCCCGCCGTAGCCGAAGCGCTGCGGGCGGGCGAGATCGGCGTGGATGCTGTGGCCGCCATTGTGCGCCCGCTCGCCGGGGCGGCGGACCGTATCGCACCCGAGATGCTGGCCGAGGCGGAGCGCCATCTGGTCTCCGAGGCGCGCACCGGCTTGCCCGATCTCGTCGCCGTCCAGGCGCAGATCATGGGGCAGGCCCTCGACGCCGATGGCGCCGAACCGCGCGAGGCCGAGCTGCGACGACGTCGGACATTCCGCATCGGGCGGGAGGTCGACGGCATGACTCCGTTCCACGGGCTCGCTGATCCGGTGGGCGCGGCCCTGCTGCGCGCCGCCATTGCCGAGCGGACGGCGCCGTCGCGCACGCCGCGGTTCGTGGCCGACGACGAACCCGCTGTCGAACGCGGCGCCGACCCGCTCCCGATCCGGGACGAACGCTCCCGGGAGCAGCGCGCCTACGACGTGCTGATGGGCCTGCTCACCGCGGGCGTGCGTGTCGACCGGGATGTCGCGACCAGCCTCCACGGGGTGGCGACCGTGCAGGTGGTCGTCACGGAGGCCGACCTCGAGGGCGGATCGGGTCTCGCCTGGCTCGACGATGTCACCGAGCCCGTGTCGGCACGCACCGCCGCGGAGATCGGCTGCGACGGGGGCATCGCGGTGACGGTCGTCGACGACCACGGACGCCCGCTGCGCCAGGGACGACGACAGCGATACTTCACCGCCGCCCAGCGAAGGGCACTGGCGGTGCGCGACGGCGGATGCGCCATGCCGCAGTGCACCGCTCCCCCGTCCTGGACTCACGCACATCACGTCGTGGAGTGGCAGCACGGGGGTGCGACGGACGTCGACAACGGCGTCCTTCTCTGCGCGTACCACCACCATCTCGTGCACGAGGGCGACTTCCGCCTGCGCATGCTCGAGGGACTGCCGCAACTGCTGGCACCGCCTTGGGTCGACCCGGAACAGCAGTGGAGACGCATCGGGCGCGCCCGATGGAAAGGGGGCGCGACGGCGCGGGCCGCCTGAGCGTGCCGCCGCGCGCCTCGGTGCCGCGCGCTCGCGCCGCGCCCCGTCGCCGCGCCCCGGTCGTCGGCCGTGGTCGCGTGCGAGCGTTGCAGGTACTGCTCGGGTGTCAGCCCGCCGCGGCCGCCGAGTGGGAACACGTGCCGCTCCCCACCCGGGTCACCGGCCAGTCGGAGGCGTCGTCCACCACGAACACCGGGGCGCCCGGGGGCGAGCCGCTCGGCGATGAAGCGGCGGTACGCGTCGGTCGGCCGCGACGTGCGGCATCACCCGTTCCAGCGGCAGCCGCAGAGCCGGCCGGATGCCGAGGCCGATCCAGGCCCGGCACGATCACGACGCGCGGGTCACGCGACACGGAACCGGCTCCCGCGCGTGCTGAGCGTCATCCCGTGCCCCGGTGCGTCGCCCGGTCGCACCGCCCCGTCGCGTACGGGCAGGGTGCCGTCGAAGAGCGCCGCCTCGACCCGCTCGTGATCACTGAACCACTCGAGGTGGCGGAGCCCCGGTGTGACGGCACCGACGTGCACCGACAGCTGCGGGGCGCAGTGCGCGGAGACGTCGACGCCGGCATCCGCGGCGAACGCGGCGAGCTCGCGCCAGGCGGTCGGGCCGCCGCAACGCGTCACATCCAGCTGGAGGCAGTCGACGGCGCCGGCGTCGAGCAGCGCCTCGGCGTCGCACCGGCGCCACACGTACTCCCCCGCCGCGACGTCGATCGGGGTCGCCGCACGCACCCGCGCGAGTCCGGCCGGGTCGTCGGAGCTCACGGGCTCCTCGAACCAGGCGACCCCGCGCGCCGCGAGCGCGCCGGCCACCTCGATCGCCTGGTCGACGTCGTAGCCGCCGTTGGCATCCACGAACACCGCCGCCCGGTCACCCACGCGGGCGACGACCTGATCGACCCGGGCGAGGTCGCGCTCGACCCGGGTGCCGCGATCCTGCCCGATCTTGATCTTGACGGCGCGCATGCCCCGCGCCATCCAGTCGTCGAGCTGCGCGTCGAGCTCGGACTCGTCGAACGTCGTGAACCCGCCGCTGCCGTACACCGGCACCGCGTCGCGCACCGGTCCGCCGAGTGCGGCGACGAGCGGGATGCCGTCACGTCGCGCCGCGAGATCCCATAGGGCGAGGTCGACCGCGGAGAGGGCGGTCGCGCCCACGCCCGGCCGCCCGACATTGCGCAGCGCCCGCCCCATCGCCTCGGCGGCCGCCACCGGGTCGGGATCGTCGAGCACGGGCGCGAGCACCTCCTCGATGAGCGCGCCGGCCGCCGCGGCACCGTACGTCCAGCCGGTGCCGACCATCCCCTCGCTCTCGCACTGCACCACGACGACCGTGGTCGAATCCCAGGCGAAGGTGCCATCGGCCTCCGGCCGCTCGGTGGGCACCCGGAAGACGCGGGTCAGCACAGAGACCGTCATCGGCTCAGCCGAGCTGCGAGATCTTGTCCTTGAACAGCGTCGTCGCGATCGCCACCTTGTGCGGCTGCCCGCGCAGGAACGCCGTCGCGAACTTCTTGGCCTGCTCGTACGCGATCGTGCCGGGCAGCGGCGGCTCGTTCGGATCGACGTCGACGTCGACGAGCGCGGGACCGTCGAAGGCCAGCGCGCCCCGGATCGCCGCCTCCAGTTCGCCCGCGTCGGTCACCTTCCGGCCGAACCCGCCGCACGCCTCCGCCCAGGCCGCGAAGTTCCCCTCCGGCTTCTCGAACCGCACCCCGTGCTCGGGATAGCCGAGCACCATCTGCTCCCAGAGGATCTGCCCGAGCGAGTTGTTGTTGTTGACGACGACGGTGATCGGCCAGCCGTGTTGGGCGGCGGTGAGGAACTCGGCCATGAGCATCGCGAACCCGCCGTCGCCGACGAACGCGATCACCTGCCGCTTCGGGAAGGCGTGCTGGACGGCGTTGGCGTAGGGCAGCCCCGGCGCCATCGTCGCGAGGTTGCCGGAGAGGTAGAACTCGCGCCCGCCGCGGATCGTCCAGTGCCGCGCGGCCCAGGTGGCGATCGTGCCGGAGTCGCAGGTCAGCACCGCGTCGTCCGTGGCAGCGTCGTCGATGACACCCATGAGGTACTGCGGCGCGATCGGGGAGCGGTCCTTGTTCTCCAGCGCCTCCATGTTGGAGCGCCAGTCGCCCATCGCCTTCTGGTACTTCTCCAGGTGCGCGCGGTCGTCCCGCCGGGTCAGCATCGGAGCGAGCGCGGCCAGGGTCTCCTTCGCGTCGCCGACGAGGCCGGCCTTGATCGGGAGGCGCGCGCCGATCCGCGCGGGATCGGCATCCACCTGCACGACCTTGACCGCGTCGGGCGCGGGCAGGTGCTTGGTGTACGGGAAGTTCGTGCCGACCATGAACAGCACGTCGCAGTCGTCCATGAGCTCGGCGCCCGGCTTCGTGCCGAGCAGCCCGATGCCGCCGACCGCGAACTCGCTGTCGTCGGGGATCGCCGCCTTGCCCGGCAGCGTCTTGACGATCGGGGCGCCCAGCAGGTCGGCGACGGCGAGCAGCTCCTCTCGCGCGTGCAGAGATCCGGCGCCCGCGAGGATCGCGGGCCGCTCCGCGGCGGAGAGCACCTCGGCCGCCGCGCGGAGATCCTGCTCGCGCGGGATGCCGATCGGATACGCGCGTGTGGCCGACGTGGCCGGCGGCGTCGCGGGGGCGACGTGCTGATACGGGTCGGCATCCGCATCGGCGACCTGCACGTCGTTCGGCACCGTCAGGTGCGCGACACCGCGGCGGGCGTACGCCGTGCGGATGGCGATGTCGACGACGCCCGGCAGCTGCGCGGGGTTGTCGACGACGAGGTTGTACTCGGCGACGTCCTCGTAGAGGTGCTCGAGGCCGACCTCCTGCTGATAGCCGGTGCCGAGCACGCTGGTCTCCTGCGAGCCGGTGATCGCGAGCACGGGCTGGTGGTCGAGCTTCGCGTCGTACAGGCCGTTCAACAGGTGGATGCCGCCCGGCCCCGACGTCGCCAGGCACACGCCGATCCGCCCCGTCGCCTTCGCGTGCGCCGCGGCCATGAAGGCCGCGGCCTCCTCGTGGTGCACGAGCACGAACCGGATCGTCTTCGACCTCCGCAGCCCCTCCATGATCCCGTTGATGCCGTCGCCGGGAAGGCCGAACACGGTGTCGACCCCCCACTCGGACAGGCGCTCGATGAGGACTTCGGATGCGATGCGTGCCATTTCCCCAGCCTGCGCCCGTCTCGTGCCCATCGAGCGGGGTCGCGGAAAACCTTCAGCCACGAAACGACCTGGGAACTCGCCCGATGCCGTCGCGGCCGTCGAACGGCCTTCCTAACGTGGGAGCGTGCGGAGAAGATCGTGGTCCCGGAGCGGCACGCGCGAGGCCGTCCGTCTCGTCGAGGATGTCCGGCACGGCCGGTTCGAGCGCTCGCTCGCCGCGCTGACCGCCGCCGGCGCGCTCGTCACGGCGGGCGAGATCTACTTCGAGCACGACAAGGCGAGCTTCGGCAACCCGTGGATGTGGGTGCCGGTCGCGCTCGGACCCGTCGGCGCCGTCGCGGGCGTCGCCGGGGTCGCGAGCCGGCGGGCCGCCAAGATCGCGCTGCCGATCGCGGGGGCGGCGATCGTGGCGAACGGGCTGCAGGGCGTCTACCTGCACGCGCGCGGCATCCACCAGAAGCCCGGCGGGTTCCACAACCTCCGGTACAACCTCGAGATGGGGCCGCCCCTGCTCGCCCCGCTGCTGGTCACCATGGTGGGCGGGATGGCGATCCTGGCCGCCGTGCTGCGGCGCGAGAAGTGAGCGCGCTGCCCCTTCCGGAGCAGGACGGCGGCGGCCGCTACCCCGGGTTCCGCACCCTCGATCAGGGGCCGCACTGGGATGCCGTGACGCGCCGGACCGTGCAGCGCCGGCTCGATCCGCCCCGGCGCGTAGGCTTCTTCGACGACCACGAGCTCGCGACGTGCCGCGCCCTGGTCGACCGGCTGCTCGCGCAGGACGGCGAGCCGCGCATCCAGGTCGAGGTCATGATCGGCCAGCGGCTGGCCGCGGAGGAGACCGACGGCTGGCACTACGACGACATGCCGATCGACGCCGAGGCGTGGCGCCGGTCGATGGCCGGTCTCGACGACGACGCCCGGCTCATCGCCAACGCGGACTTCGCCGAGGCCACGGTGGCACAGCAGCGCGCCGTGCTCGGCGCCGTGCAGGACCTCCGGATGAGCCCGTGGCACGCGATGCCCGCGACGCACATCTGGGGCCTCTGGACCCGGTACGCCGCCACCGCCTTCTACGCGCATCCGTGGGCGTGGGACGAGATCGGCTTCTCGGGGCCCGCCTACCCGCGCGGCTACAAGAACATCGGCATCGGCAAACGGGAGCCCTTCGAGGTCGCCGACACGCGCGCCGACGAGGACCCGGTGGGCGCATGACCACCTGGACCGCGGAGGCCGCCGTGCGCGAGCGCAACGATTCCGCCTGGTTGCTCGACGAGCGCGGCGCCCTGCCGCACGGGCTGCGCCGCGACATGCGGCGGTTCGACGACGCCGACGAGGTCGACATCGCGATCGTCGGCGCCGGCGCGGGCGGCTCGACCCTGCTGCAGCGACTCGCCCGTGCCGGATGGCGGGGGGTCGCCTTCGACGCCGGGCCGTTCTGGGATCCGGACGCCGACTGGGTGAGCGACGAGGCGGGATCGCACACGCTGTACTGGACCGACCCGCGCGTCATCAGCGGCTCGAGCCCCGTGCCGCTCGGCTCCAACAACTCGGGGCGCGGTGTCGGCGGATCGATGGTGCACTTCGCGGGCTACGCGCCGCGGTTCCACCCGAGCGACTTCCGCACCGCGTCGGTCGACGGGGTGGGAGCCGACTGGCCGCTCGACTACGCCGAGCTGCGCCCCTACTACGAGCGGATCGAGGCCGAGCTGCCGGTCGCGGGTGAGCACTGGCCGTGGGGCGATCCGCACGGCTATCCGCACCGACCGCATCCGGTCGGCGGCAACGGCGAGGTCATGCAGCGCGGCGGTCTCGCGGCCGGAATCGACGTGCGGGTCGGACCCGTGGCGATCCCGAACGGCCGCTTCGGCCACCGGCCGCACTGCATCTACCGCGGCTTCTGCCTGCAGGGCTGCAAGGTCAACGCGAAGGCGTCGCCGCTCATCACGCACCTGCCCGACGCCCTCGCGCACGGCGCCGAGGTGCGCGCCGACTCGATGGTGACGCGGATCGGCTACGACGAGCGCACCGGCCTCGCGACGGGCGTGCACTACGTGCGCGACGGGGTGGAGCGGTTCCAGCGCGCGGCGCTGGTGGCGATCGCCGGCTACTCGATCGAGACGCCGCGCCTGCTGCTGAACTCGACCTCGCCGCGGTTCCCCGATGGGCTCCTCAACGACCACGACCTCGTCGGGCGGTACGTCATGGTGCAGGGCGCCCCGCAGACCGCCGGCCGGTTCTCCGAGGAGATCCGCATGTGGAAGGCGCCGCCTCCCGAGGTCAGCACCGAGCAGTTCTACGAGACCGATCCGTCGAAGCCGTACCAGCGCGGCTTCTCGGTGCAGACCGTCTCGCCGCTGCCGATCACCTGGGCCGAGCACGTGGCGGCGCAGGGCCATTGGGGCGCCGACCTGCGGCGCTACATGAGCGACTACCCGCACTGGGCGGTGCTGGGGTCGCTGTGCGAGTTCCTCCCGCTGCCCGGCAACCGCGTGACCCTGGCGTCGATGACCGACCGGTTCGGGATGCCCGTGGCCGACTTCCACTACGACCAGTGCGACAACGACCGGCAGCTGCTGGCGGCCGCGCAGGAGGTCATGGAGCGGATCCTCGAGGGGGCCGGCGCGACCGAGACGATGACCATCCAGCGCTTCGCGCACCTGGTCGGCGGCGCGCGCATGGGCGCCACCGAGCGCGACGGCGTCGTCGATCGCGACGGCCGCAGCTTCGCGGTGCGCAACCTCATGATCAGCGACGGCAGCATCCTGCCGACCCAGGGCAGCGCCAACCCGGCTCTCACGATCATGGCGCTCGCGGCCCGGCAGGCCGAACGCCTGCTTCACCCCTGATCCGGGTCAGGCGGCTCCGCCGAGCACGGTGAGAGCCGTGCCCCACCCGAAGCCGAGACCCGGGAGGCCGCCCTCCGGCAGGTCGATCGTCCTCGGGTGGTGCAGGTGGCGGCTCCACCACGCCGTTCCCGCATCGTCGGGCACGCCGATCACGGTGGAGTCCACATGCACGTCGCGCACCCGGCGCGTCCAGCCCAGGTCGGCGAGGAGCAGGTGGTCGGCGGCGGCGCCGTAGGAATCCGCTGCATCGAGGGCGGGCCTCTGGCGGTCGACCGCACCGGACATCGGGTCGACGCCCTCGGCATCCCACTGCGACGGGTCGTCGAGCGCCTCGCTGCGGAACAGGGGCGCCGAGGGCTCCAGCAGCACGAGGCGCGGGCAGTCCGCAACGGTCGCGGCGAGCGCCGCCGCGTAGAAGGCGCCGTAGCCGATGCCGATCACGCCGGCGAACTCGATGTCGAGCCCCGACGCCTCCCGCGAGGTGGGATCCAGGCGGCTCAGGTAGTCGCGCACGTCGGCGAGCCAGACGTCGAGATCCGGTTCGCCCTCGTAGCGATCGCTCGCGCCGTAGCCGGGCCGGTCGATGCCGATGATGCGCAACCCGCTGCGGTTGCTCGCGAGTGGATCCGGATCGATCGCGCCGGTGCCGGGAGCCGCATGGCACAGCACCGCGACTTTGGTCGACGCGGGCTCGCCCAGGCCGCTGATGCCGAGCCGGTGGCCGGACGCCACCTCGAACGTCATATGGGTCATGCCTCCACGGTGCGCGCATCCGGGCCGGGAGGACGCGTCCTTGCGCTGACACGCAGCTTCGCGAAGATGCGCGATTGCTGGGCGTCGTTCCGGCCGGGTTGCCGCACGGCGAGGGAACGAGGATCGTTGCGCCGGTCGCCGAAGGAGGTCCGCCATGGGCAGGTTGACCTACGACGGCACCATCGCCGTCGATTTCGACGATCGGGTCCTCGCCCACCTCCAGCTGGTCATCGGCAACAAGATGCGCCGGGGGGAGTCGTTCCACTTCAGCTGGCGCGATGAGGCGTCCATCGGCGACGGCCGCACGATCATCTGGATCCACCCCCGCGTCTCGATGGTCTACAAGTTCTTCGGAGGACGGAGCCCGGCGATCAACCGGGCGTGGGTCGACGACCTGATGGCCACCGCGAACTCGGCAGCCGGGCTGCACCTCGTGCCCGAACCGCCGCACCGCCCCGACTCCGACGAGGTGACGTGAAGCGCATCGACATCTATTACGGCGGCCGCCACTACAGCGTCGGCGGGCGTGCGCTCGCCGACCTGCGCGCCGAGATCGATCAGATCCTGAGCCGCGGCAGCGGATGGATCGAGGTCAACTACGGCGAGGGCTCGATGGCGCCGGCGCAGCTCCTGATCGCGCCCGGCGTCGGCATCGCGCTGCTCCCGGTCGCCGGTGACGAGTCCGACGGCGAGGCGTAGACGCCGAGGTGTCGAGCGGGAGCGTCCGGTGCGCTTGCTAGCCTGCGGGCGATGGACACCGATCGAGCGCCCGGTGACGGTCTGCTCGTGAGAACGGAGCGCCTGCTTCTGCGGAGGTGGCGGGTGGGCGACGCGCCCGTGGAGCACGAGCTCTGGGGAGAGCGCGATCCCCGTGTTCCCGCTCACCGGCGGATCACCTCGGATGGTCACCCGACCCAGGAAGAACTCGAGGAGCGGACCCGGCGCGACCAGCCGCCGCCGTCGCTCGGCATACTGGCGGTGGAACGCAGAGGCCTCCAGGGCGCGATCGGATACTGCGGCCTCATCGCCAACGCGTACGGGCAGGATGACGAGCCGGAGCTGGCGTACGAGCTCTTGCGGCGGGCATGGGGCCATGGATATGCGACGGAGGCCGCCCGCGGCGTGATCGGCTGGGCACAGGCATCCGGGCACCGGCGGCTGTGGGCCACGGTCCGCGAGTGGAACACCGCGTCGCGCCGCGTCCTCGCGAAGCTCGGCTTCGTCGAGTCGGGTCGTGTCGAGCCCGACGAGCTGCACGGCGACTCGATCTTCACGACGAGGGCGATCGCCCCGCCGGACTGACCCCCGGCAGGCTGGGCGCCTCCGGGGAACCCGCGAGCGGTCGCCGGCGCTGCGGTGCACTGGGCTCATGAAGGCGCTCACCTGGCAGGCCCCCCGCTCCGTCCGCACGATCGACGTTCCGGACCCCGAGATCCTGGAGCCGACCGACGCGATCGTCCGGATCACGTCGACGGCGATCTGCGGCTCCGATCTGCATCTGCTCGATGTGCTCGGACCGTTCCTCCACAAGGGCGACGTGCTCGGGCACGAGCCCATGGGCGTCGTGGTCGAGACCGGCAGCGCGGTGTCGAAGATCTCCATCGGCGACCGGGTCGTCATCCCGTTCGTGATCGCCTGCGGGGAGTGCTACCAGTGCCGGCGCGGCTTCACGACCCAGTGCGAGAGGACCCGCACGCCGGGTCAGGACACCGGCGCATCGCTGTACGGCTACACGGAGCTGTACGGCAGCGTGCCGGGCGGGCAGGCGGAGTACCTGCGGGTGCGGCTCGCCGACGCGAACGCGATGCGGATCACGACCGACCTCCCCGACGAGCGCTACCTGTTCCTGAGCGACATCCTGCCCACCGCGTGGCAGGGGGTGCAGTACGCGAACGTTCCGGAGGGCGGCTCGCTCGCCGTGCTCGGCCTCGGCCCCGTCGGGCAGCTGGTCTCCCGCGTCGGCCGCCACCTCGGCTACGACGTGATCGCGGTGGACCCGGTGCCGGAGCGACGGGCCATGGCCGAGCGGCACGGCGTCGCGACCCTCGACCTCGGCGACCGGCTGCGCGACGAGATCCTGGATCGCACCGACGGCCGCGGACCGCACGGCGTCGTCGACGCGGTCGGCATGGAGGCGCACGGCAACCTGGTCGCCGCGTTCAGCCAGCACGCCGCCGGCATGCTGCCGGATGCCATGGCCAAGAAGCTCATGAAGACGGTCGGCGCCGATCGGCTGGCCGCGATGATGACCGCGTTCGACATCGTGCAACGCGGCGGCACGGTGTCCATCAGCGGCGTGTACGGCGGTGTCGGCGACCCGCTGCCGATGCTCAACCTGTTCGACAAGCAGATCTCGATCCACATGGGCCAGTGCAACGTGCAGCGCTGGATCCCGCAGCTGTGGCCGCTCGTCGAGGACCCGGCCGACCCTCTCGGCGTCACGGACCTCGTGACCCATCACGGCTCGCTCGACGAGGCGCCGGAGCTCTACCTCACCTTCCGCGACAAGGAGGACGGCTGCGTCAAGGTCGTGCTGCACCCCTAGGGCGGTGGCCGGTCGGGCCGGCTTCGGCTCCTGATCGGCTCAGACCGCCTCGAGGATCAGTGCCGAGCCCTGCCCGCCGCCGCCGCAGAGAGCCGCCGCGCCGATGCCGGAGGCCCCCGGCTCGTGCAGCTGGCGCGCCAGGGTGCCCGCGAGCCGCGCTCCGGACGCCCCGATCGGATGCCCCAGCGCGATCGCGCCGCCGTGCACGTTGACGATGTCGGGATCGATCGCGAGCGCATCCACGGAGGCCAGTGCGACCGACGCGAACGCCTCGTTGATCTCCACACGGCCGAGCTCCGAGGCGTCGGCGCCGAGCTTCGTCAGCGCGGCCACGATCGCGTTCGAGGGCTGGTGATGCAGCTGGATGTCGGGCCCCGCCACGAGCGCGGAGCCCAGCACGCGCGCGATCGGCGTGGCGCCCGCCGCCGCCGCGGCATCCTCGCTCATGAGCACGAGCGCCGCAGCGCCGTCGGTCACCTGCGACGCGTTGCCCGCCGTGATCGTGCCCTCGGGGCGGAACGCGGGGCGGAGCCGGGCGAGCGTCTCGGGGGTGGTGTCGGGGCGCACGCCGTCGTCCTCGGCGAGGTTGGACCACGGCTCGATCTCGCCGGCGAGGAACTCGCGGGAGGCGGTGGCCCGCTGGTGCGAGCGGGCGGCCCAGGCATCCTGGGCGGCGCGGTCGAGGTGCAACCTGTCGTTGCCGGCCTCGGTCGACGCGCCCATCGAGACCTTCTCGAACGCGTCGGTGAGCCCGTCGTGGTGGAGCGTGTCGACGAGCTCGATGGCGCCGTAGCGGGTGCCGGCCCGGCCCGGGAAGGCGTGCGGGGCCAGCGACATCGACTCCATGCCGAGGGCGACCACGACGTCGGCGTCGCCGCGCTCGATGAGGTGCGCGGCCGCGATGACGGCCTCCAGCCCCGAGAGGCAGACGACGTTGAGCGTCATGGCAGGCACGTCGAACGGCACGCCGGCGCCGACGCCGGCCTGGCGCGCGGGGTTCTGGCCGGCGAGGCCCTGCAGCACCTGGCCGCCGATGACGCGCTGCACGGCATCCGGAGCCACTCCGGACCGCGCCAGCGCCGCCTTCACGGCGTGCGCGCCGAGCTCGGTCGCGGGCACCTTGGCGAACGCGCCCGTGTACTTCGCGAACGGGGTGCGGGCGTACCCGGTGATGACGGCGGCGGTCATGCGAGGTCCTCCTGGAAGGGTGCGCCGGTGAGCGTGCGGAGCTCGGCGGCGGTCTGATCGGGGGCGAGTCGGCGGAGCACGAGGCCGCCGGGGGCGACGTCGAAGACGGCGCGATCGGTGATGATCCGGTTCACGACGCCGACGCCGGTCAGGGGCAGGGTGCAGGTCTCGACGATCTTCGGCGTGCCGTCCTTGGCGACGTGCTCCGTGATGACGACGACGCGCGGGGTGCCGGCGACCAGGTCCATCGCGCCGCCCATGCCCTTCACGAGCTTGCCGGGGATCTGCCAGTTGGCGAGGTCGCCGTTGGCCGCCACCTGCAGCGCGCCGAGGATCGCGATCTGCACGTGCCCGCCGCGGATCATGCCGAACGACGTCGCCGAGTCGAAGATCGAGGCGCCCGGCAGCAGCGTGACGGTCTGCTTGCCCGCGTTGATGAGGTCGGGATCCTCGTCGCCCTCGACCGGGAACGGTCCGGTGCCGAGGATCCCGTTCTCGCTCTGCAGCGTGACCCGCACCCCCGGCGGCAGGTGGTTCGCCACCAGGGTCGGGATGCCGATCCCGAGGTTCACGTACTGGCCGTCCGCGAGCTCCTGGGCGGCGATCGCCGCCATCTCGTCACGACTCCACACGAAGGGTCCTCTGCTCGATCTGCTTGTCGGCGGGATCGGCCGCGACGATGTGCTGCACGTAGATGCCGGGGGTGTGGATGTCGTCCGGCCCCAGGTACTCCCCCTCCGGCAGCACCTCGTCGGCCTCCGCGACCGTCACCCGCCCGGCGGTCGCGACGAGCGGGTTGAAGTTGCGCGCCGTGAGCCGGTAGCGGAGGTTCCCCTCGAGGTCGGCGCGATGCGCCCGCACGAGCGCGAGGTCGGCGACGATCCCGCGCTCGAGGATCGCCCGCACCCCGTCGAACTCGGCCTCCGGCTTGCCCTGCGCGATCGGCGTGCCCACCCCGGTCGGCGTGTAGAACGCCGGGATGCCCGCGCCCCCCGCCCGCAGCCGCTCGGCGAGCGTGCCCTGCGGCACGAACTCGACCTCGAGCTCGCCGTCGAGGTACTGCTGCGCGAACAGCCGGTTCTCGCCGACGTACGACGAGAGCACCTTGGCGACCTGCTTGTTCTCCAGCAGCAGGCCGAGCCCCTTGCCGTCGACGCCCATGTTGTTGCTCACCACGGTCAGGTCGCGCACGCCCGTCTCGACGAGCGCCCGGATCAGCGTGCTCGGGTTGCCCGAGAGGCCGAAACCGCCGACCGCGACCGTCATGCCGTCGCGCGCGATCGCCTGGATGGCGTCCGCGGCGCGGGGGACCAGCTTCGTCATCGCACTCCTTCGGGCCGACGACTCGACGCTAACCCCGCCGGCCGCACCCGGCTCCGGTTCGCCCGCGCGATGGCGCGACTGGGCAGTGTGTGCTCACAATATGAGCATGGCGGGGACCCAGCTCATCGGCCGCACGACCGCGATCCTGCGGCAGGTCGGAGCGAGCGCGTCCGCCGGCGTGAGCACGTCGGAGGTCGCGGCCGCGACCGGGCTTCCGCGCTCGACGGCGCAGCGCGTGCTCGCGGCCCTGGCCGCTGACGGGTTCGTCGACCGCGACACGGCGCGCGGCCGCTGGTACCTCGGCCCGGAGATGTTCCTGCTCGGCGCGGTCGCCGCCGAGCGCTACGACGTCACCGCCACCGCGCGCCCCGTCGTGCGGGCCCTGTCCGAGCGCACCGGCGAGAGCGCCTTCCTCTCCGCCCGGCGCGGCGACGAGACGGTCTGCCTGATCGCCCAGGAGGGCAGCTTCCCGCTGCGCTCGCACGTGCTGCACGAGGGCATCCGGTTCCCCCTCGGGGTGGCCTCCGCCGGCCTCGCGATCCTCGCCCACCTGCCGCCGGCCGAGTCGGACGCGTACACCCGCCGCGAGGGGCCGCGGCTCGAAGCGTCCTACGGGGCCGCGCACGCGATCCGGCCCCTGCTGGCGCGCATCGCCCAGACCCGGCGACTGGGCTACGCGGTCAATCCGGGCCTCATCGTCGCGGGCAGCTGGGGCCTCGGCGCCGCCGTCTTCGACCACGACGGCGCGCCCGCGTGGGCGATCAGCCTCAACGGCGTGGAGTCACGGCTCGCGGGCGAGCGCACCGCGCAGCTGGGCGTGCTGCTGCTCGAGGCGGCGCACACCCTCTCGAGACGCCTCGGCGACGCCCGACACGCCTAGCCTGCTCCACGCCCTCACCAGACGAACGGCACCAGGCGGTACCGGATTCTCGCGAGGTAGCGCCGGTACGGCTCGCCGATGCCGTCGGCCAGCATCCGCTCCTCCACGCGGATGCGGTTGACGAGTCCGGCGAGCGGGATCCCGACCGCGAGCGCGAGGGCGAGACCGTTGCCCAGCATCAGGCCGAACCCGACGAAGACGAGCGCCAGCCCCGTGTAGGACGGATGCCGCACGACCGCATAGGGCCCGCGATCCACGACCTGCTGCTCGTCGCGCACGCGCACCTCGACGGTGAACGACCGGCCGAGCACAACCACCGACCACCAGCGCAGGGCGAGTCCCGCCGCCATGAGGGCGGCGCCGATCACGAACAGCGGCAGCTGCCCGGGCAGGGTGAGCGTGGTGACGCGACCGGCGACGACGGCTCCCCCGCCGAGGCCGAGCACCAGCGCGACGACGAGCAGGATCAGGCTGCCGCGCTCGGGTCGCGTGCCCGACCCGGCGGAGTTGATCGACGAGCGGATCCGGATGACGACCTCGCCCAGCGCGAGCAACCCGACCAGCACATCGAAGACGATCCGAGGCGCGAGCTGGCTGTAGGCGATCGGGACCACGCGACGACGCTACGCCGCGGGAGCGCACGCGTCATCCGGGGTCAGTGTGCCCGTTCGCGCACGTCGAAGCCGAGCGCCGTCAGGACGCGCACGGCACCCGAGCGGCCGCCCTCGAAGTCGCCGGGCTCCAGGCGGGTGCCGGTGGCGTCCGCGTAGGCGGCCCCCAGGATCGCCTTGGGCGGGTAGGTGCGGTCGTCGACGACGAGGTCGTAGGTCGTGGTCGGCCCGAAGCCGGCCGTGCGCAGGAACTCCTCCGCGCCGAGGCGGTCGTAGTCGGCGAGCGCGGTGCGGACGTGGTCCGGCGTGACGGGCGTCCAGTCGATCGAGTGTGTCATCGCCTCTAGCGTCGCGCGGCGCGCATGCCGGACGCAAGGGCGGTGGCGGCGACCACGGCCCCCGCGGCGCCGATCGCGGCGGCGAGCCCGCGGTGCTGCTGCGCCCAGGTCTGCGGGGTGAGGGCCTTGGCCCGATCGTCGAAGGCGCCGTGCGCGCCGTGGTCGCCGGGCACCGGCTCCCACAGATTCGGCGGCAGCATCGGCTCGTGCAGCGACGGGTCCTCCTGCGCGAACCCGGACTTCAGCGCGAGCCGGTCGGCGAGCCGCGCCGAGAGGCGCGTGCCGAGGATCGTCGCGACCGTCGCCTCGCCCACCCAGGTGCGCCGGCGCGGTCGGTCGGCGACGTCGGCGAGGATCGCGGCGCACACCTCCGGCTGCAGGATCGGCGGCACCGGCTGCGGGTGGTGCCGCAGCAGGTTCTTCACCCAGTTGAACTGCACGGTGTTCATCGCGGGCATGTCGACCTGCGAGATCCGCACGTCGGACCCCCGGTGCTCCAGCTCGACCATCACCGACTCGCTGAGGCTCTTGATCGCGTGCTTCGACGCGCAGTACGCCGACTGCAGCGGGATGCCGCGGTGCGCCAGCGCCGACCCCACCTGGATCACGTGTCCGCTCCCCCGCGGCTCCATGCGCCGCACGGCCGCGCGCGTGCCGTTCGCGAACCCGAGGAACACCACCCGGATGACCCGCTCGAAGTCGGCCGGCTCGATCTGGTCGAACGGGCCGAAGACCGACACCATCGCGTCGTTGACCCAGAGCTCGATCGGGCCGAGTTCGGCCTCGACGCGGTCGGCGGCCGCCTCCACGGCATCCGTGTCGGCGACATCGACGGTGACGCCGATCGCCCGCACGCCGCGTTCGCGCGCCTCGGAGGCCGCGGCCTCGACGCCGTCCGCTCCGCGGGCGAGCACCGCGACATCCCAGCCCCGGCCCGCGAGCTCCCGCACGATCGCCCGCCCGAGTCCCGCGCTGCCGCCCGTCACCACCGCCACACCTCTGCCCATGCTCCGAGCATTCGCCCGCGGGTGCGCTGCCGGGTCACCATCGCAGCCGCCTCTCAGCGGCGTCGGCGGCGGCCTGGCGACCGGCCGACGCACATCGCGGGGCGCTCCGCACGCCCCCGAAGGCCATCCCGCCCGACGAACCTCAGTGGCGCGCCTGGAGAATGCGTCGACGCAGGACGGTGAGCACGATGCCGCTCGCGAGCAGGCCGAGCGCAAGACCCGCCGGCACCGTGCTCACTCCCGTCGCTGCGAGCGTCCCGGTCTGAGTGGGCGACGACGATGGGCCGCCTGTCGTCGACGATCCGCCCGTCGCCGAACCGCCGGTGCCTCCGCTCCCGCCCGTGCCGTCGGTACCGCCACCGTCGCTCGAGGATCCTCCCGTGGTGTTCGTGCATCCGGCCGGACGGGTGACGAGGTTGGAGTGAAGATTCACCGCGCCGGTGCTGGCCAGCAGGCGTCCGGCGATGGTGGCGTCGGTGTCGGCGGTGATCGTGGCCCCGGCGAGGATCGTTCCGACGAAGGTCGAATCGCTGCCGAGCGTCGCTGAGCTCGGCACCACCCACCACACATTGCACGAGGTGGCACCACCGATCATCGAGACGACGCTGCTGCTGCCGGTGATCAGCGTGCTCGCGGCTCGGAGGATGAAGACGGAGTCGGCGTCGCCGTTCAACACCAGCGTGCCGGACAGGGAGAGCGCGGCGCCGTCGTAGACGCCCGGCACGAGCGTCAGCCCGGCGAGATCCACCGGCACGTTGCCGGTGGAGGCGCGGCTGGACGCGTCGCCGGTGGCGGTGGTCAGATCTGCCTGAGCCTGGACCGCGACGGGATCCGCGACGTGCGTCGTGCCCGCCGTGACGGTGCCGGGTCCGAAGCCCGTGACCGATGAGCCGGGGCTGAGATCGAGATCACCCGAGACGATCGTGGGCCCCGTGTTGGTGACGGTGGAGCCCGCCAGCACGGCAACCTGCTCGTTCGTCAGCATCCCGACGGGAGCCTCGGCCGCCATGGCCGAGCCGACCCCGGTGACCAACGCCAGGGCCGCGGCGAGCGGCACCGCCAGCGCGGCGATACGGAGTATGGACGTGGAGTTTCCTGCGGCCATGACGGCCTCATCTCGCATGGGCTGCGACGAACTCCAGCGCGAAAGGGTAGAACCCCCGTTCTACCTTCCCTTATTCCGAGGTATACACGCCAAGCGGCCGATTCCCTAGCGATCTCCCCGAACGGGGGGCGCCGTTCGCCGGTATCTCTGCGGTTACACCTTGCTGCGCCGACGCGTGACCGCTCGCCGGAGCAGGCCGATGACGAGGGTGGCGACGAACAGGATGATGCCGATGATGGCCAGCCAGACGAGGCCCTTGATCGCGAACCCGACCACAGACAGGATCGCCCAGAGCACCAGCAGCACAATGACCAGGATCAGCATTCCTGCACGGTAGCCACGGCACCGGCGAGCACGCGTCATCCCACAGTCAACGCTCGGGCGAGGCGAGACTCGGTCACGAGAGCTGCAACGCCGCCCACAGCTCGGCCCGCCCCGCGAAATCGTCGAGGTCGAGTCCGATCGCCGACCCCAGCCCGGCCATGCGCGCCCGCAGGGTGTGCCGGTGGATGCCGAGCTCCTTCGCCGCCGGATCCCACGCCCCGTTGTGGCCCAGCCACACGCGCGCAGCGCCCAGCAGCTCGTCGACGTCGCCCGCCGGCCGATCGCGCAGCGGTTCGAGCAGCCGCCGGGAGGCCTCGCGGCCGCCCGAGCGGGCGAGCAGTCCGATCATCCCGTCGGCGGCCAGCTGGTCGAAGCGCTGGAGCGCGCCGGACCCCCCATCGGCGACCGCGGCGGCCGCGCGCTCGGCCTCGGCCAGCGCCGCTCGCAGCTCGCCCCATCCCGCCGGACCGGACGCGCCTGCGATGGTGCGGTGCCGGCGCAGGACGGCGGCCAGGGCATCGAGCCGCGCGTCGGGGACGAGCAGCACGAGCCGATCCCCGTCGAGCGCGAAGAACGGGCCTCGCCCGCGTTCGGCGTCGAGTTCGAGCTCCTCCACGAGCAGCCGCCGTGCGGCGCCGGCAGGGGCGACGACGACCCGCACCGGCTCGGCGGGCAGAGGGCTGCCGAGCAGCTGGGCGCTGCGCGCCGCGACGTCGACGCTTCCCGCGAGCAGCAGGTCGAGCACGCCCGCGCGCAGGCTGCGGCGCGCGTCCTCGAGGGCGCGGCTCTGCTCGAGCGCGATCGAGGCGAGCGCGATGACGCTCGCGACGAGGTCGGCGCCGGCCTCGTCGAGCGGCGCGGGGTTGCCGATCGCGAGCACGCCGCGCAACCGGTCGCGACGGCCGAGGGTCTGCAGCGTGACCTCCCCGCCGGCCGTCGAGATCCGCCCGCCGCGCCGGGTTCCGGTGCTGAGCGCCCGCCGCACCGCGTGCTCCACGGCACCGCCCAGCTCCTCCGGGATGCGCCGCTCGGTCGGGATCGCGACCCGCTCCCCCGCGGCGTCGAACAGCGCCACCCACCCGTCGAGGCGATCCTCGAGCTCGTGCAGGATCGCGCTCAGCCCGTCGACGCGCAGCGCGGCCCGCGCGATCGCCCGTTGCGCGTCGAGCAGCCAGTCGAGCCGCTCACGCTGGTCGGCGGCGATCGTGTCGGCGACATGCCGGATGATCGCCATGAACGGCGTGCGATCGGCGACCTCGATCAGCGGGAAGTCCCGTCGGCGCGCCGCGTCGACGAGCGCCGGCGGCACCTCGTCGTGGATGACGGAGGTCGCGAACCCCAGCGCGCGCACCGACGCGCCGGCGAGGCGCTCGACGTAGGCGTCGGCGGCATCCCGCCCCGGATGCCGCCGGAAGTATCCGCCGTCGGTCAGCAGCAGCTGGCCGGGCTCGAGCCACGGGGTGGGGTCGGGCAGGTCGGAGCTGTGGGCCCAGGCCAGCGGCTCGTCGAGCACGGCGGCATCGATCGGCGGCACGATGAGCCGCAGGTGGAAGCGCGCGGTGTCCAGCAGCGTGCGCAGCGTCGCGGCCATGGGCACCCCTTTGCCAGTTCGTCGAGGATTATGCCCACGTTAGCCAGATCGGCATACCGGCGCAGCCGACCGGCGGAGGATGATCGAAGCGCGACGACGCCCCGAGGAGGCACCCGTGACCGACGTGATCCGCGACGTGAGCACCAACGCCGAGGTGAAGGCGCTCGACCGCGCGCACGTCTTCCACTCGTGGTCGGCGCAGGGCGCGCTCGACCCGATGGTCATCGCAGGCGGCCGCGGCTGCGAGGTCTGGGACTTCGACGGCAACCGCTGGCTCGACTTCTCCAGCCAGCTCGTCAACGTCAATATCGGGTACCAGCATCCGGCGGTGGTGGCGGGCATCAAGGAGCAGGCCGACCTCCTGACCACGATCGGCCCGTCGACCGCCAACGCGACCCGCTCGGAGGCGGCCCGCCGCATCCTGCAGCACGCGCCCGCCGGCTTCTCGAAGATCTTCTTCACCAACGGCGGCGCCGACGCCAACGAGAACGCGATGCGCATGGCGCGGCTGTTCACCGGCCGCGACAAGATCGTGTCGCACTACCGCAGCTACCACGGCAACACGGGCGCCGCGATCGTCGCGACCGGCGACTGGCGCCGGATGCCGAACGAGTACGCGCGCGGCCACGTGCACGTCTTCGGGCCCTACCTCTACCGCTCCGAGTTCTGGGCGACGACGCCCCAGGAGGAGTCGGCGCGCGCGCTGCACCATCTCGAGCGGGTCATCCAGGCGGAGGGCGCCGACACCATCGCCGGCATCCTGCTCGAGACCGTGCCCGGCACCGCGGGCATCCTGGTGCCGCCGCCCGGCTACCTCGCGGGCGTGCGCGAGCTGGCCGACCGGTACGGGATCGTGCTGATCCTCGACGAGGTCATGGCGGGCTTCGGCCGCACCGGGCACTGGCTCGCGCTCGACCACGACGGCGTGGTGCCCGACCTCATCACCTTCGCCAAGGGCGTCAACTCGGGGTACGTGCCGGTCGGCGGCGTCATGATCTCCGACCCGATCGCGCACCACTTCGACGAGCGCGTGTTCCCGGGCGGGCTCACCTACTCGGGGCATCCGCTCGCGGCCGCCAGCATCCTCGCCACGCTCGACGCGATGGAGGACGAGGGGATCGTCGACCACGCCGCGCAGATCGGGCGCGATCATCTCGGCCCGGGTCTCGCGACGTTGCAGCGCACGCACGACGTGATCGGCGAGGTCCGCGGCCTCGGCGCGTTCTGGGCGGTCGAGCTCGTCGCCGACCGCGCGACGCGGGCGCCGCTGCCGGCACCCGATATGGGGCGCCTCAAGAAGGCGCTGCTCGACGGCGGGCTCCTGCCGTTCGTCCAGGACAACCGGCTGCACATCGTGCCGCCGCTCGTCATCACTCCCGCCGAGGTCGACCGCGGCCTCGGCATCATCGACACCGCGCTCGGCGCGCTCTGACCGCTCCGGAGGAGACCATGACCGACACCCTTTCCCGCACGAGCACGGCATCCGTCGACCACTGGATCGACGGGGCCCCGCACCCCTCGACCTCGGGTCGCACCGCCCCCGTCTACGACCCCGCGCTCGGCGCCGTGACCAAGCAGGTCGCGCTCGCCTCCGAGGAGGAGGTCGACGCGGCCGTGCTCTCGGCCGCCGCGGCGTTCCCGGGATGGCGCGACACGTCGATCGCGAAGCGGCAGGCCGTCATCTTCCGCTTCCGCGAGCTGCTCAACGAGCGCCGGGACGAGCTGGCCGAGATCATCACCTCGGAGCACGGCAAGGTGCTCTCCGACGCGGCCGGCGAGATCGCCCGCGGGCTCGAGATCGTCGAGCTGGCCTGCGGGTTCCCGCAGTTCCTCAAGGGCGAGCACTCCGAGAACGTGTCGACCAACGTCGACGTGTACTCGATCAAGCAGCCGCTCGGCGTCGTGGGCATCATCTCGCCCTTCAACTTCCCCGCGATGGTGCCGATGTGGTTCTTCCCCGTCGCGATCGCGGCCGGCAACACGGTCGTGCTGAAGCCCAGCGAGAAGGATCCGTCGGCGGCCAACTGGATCGCGGCGCTCTGGACCGAGGCCGGCCTGCCCGACGGCGTCTTCAACGTCGTGCACGGCGACAAGGTCGCGGTCGACGCGCTGCTGAACCATCCGGAGGTGCGTTCGATCTCGTTCGTGGGGTCGACGCCGATCGCGCAGTACATCTACGAGACCGCGGCGAAGACCGGCAAGCGCGTGCAGGCCCTCGGCGGCGCCAAGAACCACATGCTGGTGCTGCCGGATGCCGACCTCGACCTGGTCGCGGACTCCGCGGTCAACGCGGGCTTCGGCTCCGCGGGCGAGCGGTGCATGGCGGTGTCGGTCGTCGTCGCCGTCGACCCCGTCGCCGACGCCCTCATCGCGAAGGTCAGGGAGCGGATGGCGGGGCTGCGCGTCGGCGACGGTCGCAGGAACCCCGACATGGGGCCGCTCGTCACGGGCGAGCACCGCGACAAGGTCGCCGGCTACATCGACCTCGCGCTCGAGGACGGCGCCGACGTCGTCGTCGACGGCCGGGGCGTGGAGGCCGACGGCGCGCAGGACGGGTTCTGGCTCGGCCCCACGCTCATCGACAACGTGCCCACCTCATCCCGGGTCTACAGCGACGAGATCTTCGGACCGGTGCTGTCGGTCGTGCGCGTCGCCACCTTCGAGGAGGGCGTGGAGCTCATCAACACCGGTCGGTTCGGCAACGGCACCGCGATCTTCACGAACGACGGCGGCGCCGCGAGGCGCTTCCAGAACGAGATCCAGGTCGGCATGATCGGCATCAACGTGCCGATCCCCGTGCCGGTCGGCTACTTCAGCTTCGGCGGATGGAAGCAGTCGCTGTTCGGCGCGAGCAAGGCATACGGCCCGGCCGGCTTCGACTTCTTCACCCAGGAGAAGGCGATCACCCAACGCTGGCTCGACCCCTCCCACGGCGGCATCAACCTCGGCTTCCCCCAGAACGGATAGCGGGCGCGAGACGGCTCAGCGGCCGGCCGCGTAGCCCTGCGACCCACGGGGGTTCGCCGCGGCGAAGTACCCGCCCTCGGGGTGCGCGCCCACGGCCGACATGCGCCCGAGCGACCAGTCGCCCTCGCGCGTGACCACGTGGCCGCGGGCCTCGAGGTCGGCGATGACGTCGTCGCCGAGGCGATCCTCCACGGCGAGCCCGGCCGGGGTCCAGGTGCGCGGCTCGAACGAGCCGACGTGCGCGGTCGAGTGCGCACCGGGACCGTCGATCGCGGCCTGCGCGGGCCAGCCGCCGACGAGCCGGCGCAGCAGGTAGGTGAGCTGCCACTCGTCCTGCTGGTCGCCCCCCGGCGTGCCGAG
The DNA here is from genome assembly GCF_039531715.1 of Pseudolysinimonas kribbensis. Lineage (NCBI taxonomy): Bacteria > Bacillati > Actinomycetota > Actinomycetes > Micrococcales > Microbacteriaceae > Pseudolysinimonas > Pseudolysinimonas kribbensis. The sequence continues at coordinate 152,111 of NZ_BAAAQO010000002.1, forward strand.
CGCCTCCACCGCGCGGCTCTCGCGCAGCAGGAGCGTGGGGCTCAGCGTCGTGCGGGGACGCATCCCCGGTCGCAGCGCCGTCGGCGACGCCGGGTCGAGCCAGGCCATCTGCAACCGGGTGCCGAGTGCGAAGCCGATTTCCGGCACCGTCGGCGACGACTGCAGCCAGCCGCCCGACGGCGTGACCGACACGATGTTGCCCCAGCGGTCGATCACGTCGAGGTGGCAGGTGTCGCCGCGCGGGGCGCCCTTGGACCGCAGGTCGACCGTGGGTTCCCCGGTGCCCGGCGGCCTGCCCGCGAGCTCGCCCTCCGTGCTGAGCGGCGGCATCCACGGGGTGCGCCCTTGCGGGCTGCCCGGCCGGTAGTCGCGTGCGGCCCGCTCGCCGATGAGCGCTCGGCGCTCGGCGAGGTAGCCGGGATCGAACAGGCCCCGGATGTCGCACCCGTCGCCGAACCACGCGTCGCGGTCCGCCATCGCGAGGGCCTCGACCTCGGCGATCGTGTGCACCCCGAGCGCCGTCGACGGGTCGAGCCGCTCATCGGGCAGGCCGTCGAGCATCGCGAGCATGAGCAGCTGCACGGGGCCCTGCGACCACGGGCCGGCCTTCGCGACCGTCGTGCCGCGGAACTGGTACGTCATCGCGGTGCCGGCGACCTCGGGCAGGAACGCGCGCAGGTCGTCGGCGGTGAGCACGCCGCGGTGCTCCCGGCCGTCGACCGGATGCCACGTCGGCTCGCCCGCGAATGCCCCGATCGCGTCGGCCACCTCGCCGTGCCAGTAGCCGAGCCCGTCGGCGGCGAGGCCCTCGAGCACGCGCGCGTACTCGGGATTGCGGGCGATCGAGTCCGGGGCCGGCGGCGCGCCCTCGACCAGCCAGCGCCGCGCCGACGTGGGCCAGTGCTCGACGAAGACCTCGCGCATCCGGCCGATCGTGGCCGCCACCCGGCCGAGCACCGGATGGCCGTCGCGGGCGTACCCGAGCGCGAAGGCGAGCAGGTCGCCCAGCTCCCAGGTGCCGTGCCGCTCGTGCAGGGCCAGCCAGGCGGCCACCGCACCGGGCACGGCGGGCGCGAGCACGCCCGCCCCGGGGACGCCGCCGAGTCCCTCGGCGCGGTAGTGCTCGATCGTCGCGGCGGCGGGCGCGGGGCCCTGCCCCTCGAGCACGCGCGGGGTCGGGTCGCCGGCCGTCGCGTAGAGGCCGACCAGGTCACCGCCCGCGCCGTTCAGGTGCGGCTCGACGACGTGCAGCACGAACCCGGCCGCGATCGCCGCGTCGAACGCCGTGCCGCCGCGCTCCAGCACGGCCTGCGCGCTGGCCGTCGCGAGCCAGTGCGTCGTCGCGGCCATGCCGAACGTGCCGTGCAGCTCGGGCCGGGTGGTGAACGGGGAAGGCGGCGTGAACGTCATCCCTCGCCACGATACGGCGCGGCGGGCACCGGCATCGCGCGCCCCCGGCGCTGGAGAAGGGCCACCCCGGCGACGATCAGCGCCGCGCCCACGGCGCCGACCGGCAGCGGACCGAACCCGAGGCCGGCGGCATCCGGCGGCATGCCGAGCCAGTCGGCGAACGAGGCGCCGAGCGGCCGGGTGAGCACGTACGCCCACCAGAACGCGAGGGTGGCCGGAGCGCGCAGGAGGAAGGCGATCCCGGGCATCGCGAACAGAGCCACGAACAGCACGCCCGATCCGAGCCAGCCCAGCCCGAAGCTCGTCGCGGTGAGGTCGCCGAGCGCCGTGCCGAGCGCGAAGGTGACGAGCACGGTGACCCAGTAGAAGAGCTCGCGCCGGCCCGTCGTGATCGAGTGGATCGACACGGTACCCTCGGCGAGCCGCCACGCGATCAGCACGACCGCGAGCGCGATGGCGAACGCGCCCGTCGAGATCGGGTAGGGCACCCCGACGACGATGTGCGTCGCATCGGCCACCATCGTGCCGAACACCGCGACGAGGCTCACGAAGAGCCAGTACCGCCACGGCACGTACCGCCGGGCGGTGATCTGGATCGCGAAGCAGGCCGCGAAGACCACGCCCGCGATCAGCACCACCGGCACGGGGTCGAACGTCTTCACGAAGAAATCGGAGATCGCCTCCCCCGCCCCGGTGCTCAGGAGCTTGATGACCCAGAACAGGACGGTCGGCTGCGGCACGCGGACGGCGTCGTCGTTCGTTCGCGGCACTGACCCATGCTCCCGGGCGATCCGGGGAGTCCGCCCCGGCCGACCGGGGATCTGCGCGGCGCCGGCTGAAGAGGTTCTCAGTCGACCGGCGCGGGCACCGTGGCGATGAAGGAGCGGAACAGCGCGAGGCCCGCCTCGGTCAGCACCGACTCCGGGTGGAACTGCACGCCCTCGATCGGCAGCGACGTGTGCCGCAGCCCCATGACGGCGCCGTCGTTGGCGGCGCGGGCCGAGACCTCGAGCTCGCTCGGCAGCGACCCCTCCACGACGGCGAGCGAGTGATAGCGGGTGGCCGGGAACGACGCGACGCGACCGGTGAACACGCCGCGGGCGTCGTGCTCGATCGCGCTGGTCTTGCCGTGCATCGGGCGGGCCGCACGATCCACGATGCCGCCGAACGCGACGGCGATGGCCTGATGGCCGAGGCAGACGCCGAGCACGGGCTTCACCCCCGCGAGCGCCTGGACGAGCTCGACGTGGCCGGAGTCCTCCGGGGTTCCGGGCCCCGGCCCCAGCAGCACGAAGTCGTGCGCGCCGTCGCGCACCTGCTCGGGTGTCAGCTCGCCGCTGCGCACGACCTCCGTCTCGACGCCGGCGACCTCGAGGTACTGGTAGATGATGTGCGCGAAGCTGTCGAACGCGTCGACGAGCAGAGCCCTCACAGCAGGTCCCTCCCGGTCGTCGCGCGCGCCGGGGCGCCCATCTTGGCGAGGGTCTCGTTCCACTCCGACTGCGGCGACGAGTCGATCACGACACCCGCCGAGGCGCGCAGCGAGTACCCGTCGGGACCGGCGACGACCGTGCGGATGCTGAGGGCGAGATTGGCGAACCCGCCGACGCCGACGAGGCCGAAGACCCCCGCATAGAACCCGCGACGCGAGTTCTCGAGCTCCTCGATGATCTGGATCGCGCGGATCTTGGGCGCGCCCGTCATCGTGCCGGCGGGGAACGTCGCGCACACGACGTCCCAGACGTCGCGCCCGGACCGCAGCGTCGCCGACACCGTGCTCACGAGATGGAAGACGTGCGAGTAGGTCTCGACCGTCATCAGCTGGTCGACGGTCACCGATCCGGTCACCGCGACGCGGCCGAGATCGTTGCGGCACAGGTCGACGAGCATGACGTGCTCGGCGGCCTCCTTGTCGTCGGCGAGCAGCCACTCGCGGTTGCGCGCGTTCTGCTCCTCGTCGGCGCCGCGGCGCGCCGTGCCGGCGATCGGGCGCATGAGCAGCTCGTCACCGGAGACGCGCACGTGCAGCTCCGGACTGGCGCTCAGCACCGCGTATTCCCCGACCGGAATGAAGGCCATGTACGGCGAGGGGTTGTCGCGCCGCATCCGGGCGTAGACCGCCAGGTCGTCGCGCGCGCCGCGCACCCGGATCTCGTGACCGAGCTGCACCTGGTAGATGTCGCCGGCACGGATGTGCTCGAGCGCGACCTCGGCCATCTCGAGGTACTCGGCTTCACCGAGCGAGTCGGAGACGTCGGTGCCGGGCGCCGCGGGATCGGCGGGCAGCACGACCGGCGCAGCCGCCGCATCGCGCAGCGCGTCGGCGACCTCGTCGTAGCGCGAGCCCCAGAGCGGGGACTCGGTCGCGATGACCGTCGCCGTCGCGTGGACGAGGTCGAACGAGACGGTGCTCGCGTAGGCGGTGAGCACGACGTCGGGCAGATCGTCACTGCCCGGATGCTCGAACCGGAGGTTCTCGATCTCCGCGGCGACCTCGTAGCCGAGCACGACGCTGAAGCCGAAGTCGAAACGATCGGAGGCGGCGTCCTCGAGCGCGAAGGCGGCCTCGCAGGTGCGGGCGACATCCCACACCGTGACCCCGGCGCCGATCGGCAGCGCGTCGCCCTCCTCGCCGACCAGCCCGGCCGCGACGAGCCGCTCGCGCACGTGGGCGGAGATCGCGGCGTCGCCGTCGAGCTCCACGCGACGATCCCGCACCGAGATCTCGACGAGGCGCCCGACCTGGATGAGCGCGGCCCGGTTGTCGATGTCCGGCCCGCCGAGCGACTCGAACAGTGCGACCTCGCGCTCGCCGAAGCGCGAACGCAACGCGACGAAGGTGGCGAACGGATCGTCGACGGCGATCCGCTCCTCGCGCAGCCCCACCCGGACCGGCAGCGCGGTCGAGGTCCCGGACATGCCCGCCTCCCGTCGGCTCGCGCGTGGTCGCTGGTTCGTCTTCCAGCGTAGGGGGTCGGCGGCGCGCGGTTTCGCGCCCGGTCAGGCGGCCGAGAGCTCCTCCACGCGTTCGTCCTGCTCGATCGCTGCGAGCTCGTCGCGGGTCGGCGGCGCGAGGCGGTCCTGGAAGAGCACGTGCACGAGCGCCGCGCGCAGCCGGAGCGACGGATGCAGCCGGCCGCGCCGATCCGGACGCACCGGCACGTCGGGCGCCGGCTCGACCGCGAGGAGCCGGAAGCGCTCGTAGCGATCGACGCTGCGGTGCAGCTCGACGTAGCGGCCGCCCGGCATCCGCACGATCCGTCCCGTCTCGAAGCCGTGCAGCGCGACCTCGCGGTCGCGCTTCTGCAGGGCGATGCAGATCCGCTCCGCCAGCACGAAGCCGACCACCGGTCCCGCCAGGAGAAGCACCTGGAAGAGATGCACCACGGTCTCGAGACTCATGCCGAACCGCACGGCGACGATGTCGGCGCTCGCCGCGCCCCACAGGGCGCCGTAGAAGGCCATGCCGGCGACGCCGATCCCGGTGCGGACGGGCGTGCTGCGCGGCCGCTCCAGCAGGCGGTGCTCGCGGCGATCGCCCACCGCCCACAGCTCGAGGAACGGGTACACGGCGAGCAGCAGCAGGAACAGCCCGACCACCGCGAGCGGCACGAGCACGGCGAGACTGACGGTGTAGCCGCCGACCTCGAACTCCCACCCGGGCGGCACCAGCCGCAGGGCACCGTCGAGGAAGCCGGTGTACCAGTCCGGCTGGCTGCCGGCCGAGGCGTCGCTCGGCGACGACGGGCCGTAGACCCAGATCGGCGCGATCGTGAACGTGGCGCCGACCAGCACGAGCACGGCCGCGACCGCCGCGCCGAGAGCCGCCGCGCGAGCCGCCCCCGTCGGCAGGATCGGCACGCCCACCACGACGTCGTCGCTGCGGCCCGGGCCGGCGAACTGCGTCGGACCGTGCCGCCACGCCATCCGGGCCCGCACGACGACCAGCGCGAGCAGCGCCGCCGAGGCGACGAGGTGGATCGGGTAGAGGTGCTCGATGATCGTGCCCGGGAATCCGCCGCCGAACAGCACCGACGAGGCCCAGGCGCCGAGCACCGGGATCGCGACGACGATCCCCTGCACGATGCGCAGGCCGGTGCCGGCCAGCAGGTCGTCGGGCAGCCCGTACCCCGACCATCCGGCCGCAAGCGTCACGACGAAGACCAGGACGAGCACCAGCCATGCCCACTGCCGCGGACGGCGGAACCCGCCCGTGAAGAACGTCGCGAGCAGCTGGGCGGTGACGGCGACGGGCAGCAGCAGGGCCGACCAGTGATGCACTTGCCGCAGCAGCAGCCCGCCCGGCGTGCCGAGCGACAGGTCGAGCACCGAGCGGTACGCGGTGGACATCGTGGCGCCGTCGAGCGGGGCGTATGCCCCGTGATACGTCACGAGCTGCGAACTCGGCACGTAGAAGAACATGAGCACGATGCCGCTGATGAACACGGTCGCGAGACTCGCCCCGGTGACCACGCCGAACAGGCTGGACCAGTGCGTCGGCACGACCCGTTCCTTCAGTTCGCTCACGACGTCCGCGGCGCGGCGTCCCGCCCGGGTGCGGCCGATCGCGGTCTCGAGCCGCCCGGTGATCGAAATCCCTCTCACACCAAGGAAGACGACGCAGCCCGGCGGAATGTGACATCCGGCACCTGCTGATCCGCCGTGACCCATGGGCGCGGGCCCCGGCAGGCCCTAACGTTCGCCCATGAGCGATGAGATCTTCACCGTGACGGCGACGATCACCGTCCGGGTCGGCGACGCCCAGGCCGTGCACGACCTCGCCGCCGCCGCGGGTGTGCGCGAGGGCGACGAGCGGGCGGAGTTGGAGGGCGCCGTCGCGGCGGGCCTCGCCGAGCTGCCGGCGCTCGTCACCCAGTACGGGTTCGAGGTGCTCGGCAGCGAGGCGCACGTCACGCAGACGGCGGCGCCGGTGGCCGAGGTGCCCTAGGAGCCCAGCAGGAAGCGGAGCCCGAGCAGGGCGACGCCGATCGCGAGGAGCGCGAAGACCGAGGTCACGACGATCAGGATCACGTCGCCACCCGCACCGCGCGTGGTCCTCCTCATCTCGCCAGCACCGTGCTCGCGACCGCTGCGGCCGCCGCCAGGTACCCGATGGTGATGATCGCGACCTCGCGGCGCCGGCTCAGCGGTACGTCGCGCCGGGTGCGTTGCGGGTCGGTGCTCACCTCTGTCGCCCCTTGTTCATGACGGATCCTCCTTGGCTGTCCCCCGTCACGTCGACGTTATGTCGGCACGATGAGGCGGGCCTCATCCACCGGGGATGAGGGCCGCTTCGGGTGCGGCAGGGGGCCGGTACCGGCCCTCCCCGCCCCGTGATCCCGGCAAGCTGGACGTCGCCTGCGGGTTGGAGAGTCCCGGGCTCAGGAGATCCTGCGGCGGTAGACCACCATCGCGATCGCGTAGGCCGCCACCAGCACGCCGACCGTCCACGCCATGGCGACCCCGATGTCCGGACCCACCGGCGCGCCGGCGAACAGGGCCCGGATGGTGTTCACGATCGAGGTGACTGGCTGGTACTCGGCGAACACCCGCACCGGCCCCGGCATCGACGACGTCGGCACGAACGCCGAGCTGATGAACGGCAGGAAGATCAGCGGGTAGGAGAACGCGCTCGCGCCGTCGACCGACTTCGCCGTGAGACCCGGGATGACGGCGAGCCAGGTCAGCGCGAGCGTGAACAGCACGACGATGCCCAGCACGGCGAGCCACTCGAGCACGCCGGCGCCCGAGCGGAACCCCATCAGGAGCGCAACCCCGACCACCAGGACGAGCGAGACCAGGATCGACACGACCGAGGTGACGACGTGCGCCCAGAGCACCGAGGACCGCGCGATCGGCATCGACTGGAACCGTTCGAAGATGCCGCCCTGCAGGTCGAGGAACAGCCGGTAGGCCGTGTACGAGATCCCCGATGCGATCGTGATGAGCAGGATGCCCGGCAGCAGGTAGGTGACGTAGCTGCCCTGCCCGACGCCGGACCCGGTGTCGATCGCCCCGCCGAACACGTAGACGAACAGCAGCAGGAACGCGATCGGCATGATCGCCGTCGTGATGATGGTGTCCGGGCTGCGCAGGATGTGCGTGAGCGACCGGCCGGTGAGCGTCGCGGTGTCCCGCAGGAAGCGCGTGGTCATGTCTCCTGTCCTTCCTTCTCGTGCTTCTCCCCCGTGAGGGCGAAGAAGACCTCCTCGAGGGTGGGCTGCTTCTCGACGTACTCCTTCGTCGCCGCGGGCAGCAGGGCGCGCAGCTCGGCGAGGGTGCCGTTCACGATGGTCCGGCCGTGGTGCAGGATCGCGACCCGGTCGGCGAGCTGCTCGGCCTCGTCGAGGTACTGGGTGGTGAGCAGCACGGTCGTGCCGTGCTCGGCGAGCTTCTCGATCGTGGCCCAGACCTCGTTGCGCGCCTCGGGGTCGAGGCCCGTGGTCGGCTCGTCGAGGAAGATCACCGACGGGGCGCCGATGAGGCTCATCGCGATGTCGAGCCGGCGGCGCATGCCACCCGAGTAGGTCACCACCCTGCGCGAGGCCGCCTCGGTGAGCGCGAAGCGCTCGAGCAGCTCGTCGGCGATGCGGCCGGCTTCCGGCTGATGCCGCAGGCGCGCCACCAGCACGAGGTTCTCGCGCCCCGTCAGCTTGTCGTCGACGGCCGCGAACTGCCCGGTGAGGCTGATCGCGGCCCGCACCTGGTCGGGGTGGATCGCGACATCGTGACCGTCGACGACGGCGGAGCCCGCGTCGGCGCGCAGCAGGGTGGAGAGGATCCGGATCGCCGTCGTCTTGCCCGCGCCGTTCGAGCCGAGCAGAGCGAAGATGCTGCCCCGTTCGACCTCGAAGTCGACGCCGCGCAGAACGTGCAGGTCCTTGAACGACTTCTCGAGCCCGCGCACCTGGATGGCGGCGCTCATCCGTCCTGCTCCCCCGCGGCCTTGTCGATCGCCTCGTTCAGCTTCTGCTGGTGCTTGGCCAGCCAGCCGCCGTCGGAGTAGTTCGCGACGAATGCGTCGACGAACTCGACGGGATCGCTCCCGACGATGCTCCGGATGGGCGTGCCGTCCGCCGCCGCCCGCTCGAACAGGTCGGCGAGGTCGTTCACCATCGCGACGATCTGCGGTCCGCTCGTGATGCCGCCCGAGTACATGAGGTACTTCTCGATGCCCTCGACCGCGGTGCGGTAGCCGCCGGGCAGGGCCTTGACGCGCGCCTTGTACTCGCGCCACTTCTTCTTGTCGGACAAATCGCCGACGACGAGCTCGATGATGTTCCTGGTCATGGTCATTCCCCTTCGGTGATGGTGGTCGTGCGGAGCTGTTCGAGCCGCTCGGCGAGGAAGCTCCAGGTCCTCCAGAAGTCGCCGAGGTACGCGCGACCGGCGGCGTTGAGTGAGTACACCTTGCGCGGCGGGCCCTTCTCGGACGGCACCTTCTGCACGTCGACGAGGTCGCGCTGCTCGAGCCGCACGAGGAGCGCGTAGATCGTGCCCTCCGCGATGTCGGCGAACCCCTGCTCGCGCAGCCACGCCGTGATCTCGTACCCGTAGGCGGCACGACTGGCGAGGATGGCGAGCACGATCCCCTCGAGCGTGCCCTTGAGCATCTCGGTCTCCTGCTTGCCCATGGACCCTCTCTCTCCACTGCGGAACCTCGCTGCTACTCAGCAGCGCTGGTATTCAGCGACGCTGAGTACCAGTACATAGTAGCGCTGAATAGCGCGCCCGCAAGAGGGTCCGCGGCGCGGCGCTGCCCGAACCCTCATTCCTCCTGGGAGAGCACGGCCTCGGGCGCAGAATCCCCCATCGTGGAGCGATGCGGCGAGTGCGATACGCGGGTGGGACGTTCGTGACGGGAGATCGCGAGGCCGGGGCGCTGATGCGCTACGCGGCCGCACTGGCCAACGTCGACCGCGCGGCGGGCCTGCGGGTTCCGGGGCTCGACGACGAGGGCCGCGTCGACGACTACGAACTGCTGGTGGGACCGGCCAGCCAGCTCCTCGTCGAGCCGGCGGACCACCTCGGCGAGCTTCCCGACCCGACCGAGCTGCTCGCCGAGATCGAGCGGCGCATCGACGGACTGCAGTGGCGACCGCCGGCCGAGAGCGACCTGCTCGACCTCGACCTCGACCTCTGATATCGGGTCGGACGGCGCGAGGTCGGCCGACGCCGGATCAGCTGACCGGGGTCACCTTGGCGGCCGGCTTCGGATTGTGGGCATGGTCGGCGAGGTTCATCCCCGCGGTCGAGTTGGCGCGCTGGGTCATCTGCTCGAGCAGCTCGCGGTCGAGTTCGACCTGCCGCGACCCGTTGAACTCGAACGCCAGCTCGAGCGACTCGTTGATCCAGATCGAGCGACGCCCGCTCCCCTCGCGCACCGGCTCCAGCCAGGTGATCGGGAACGGCTCCCGGCGGCGCAGCTTGGCGAACACCACCGCCTGCACGTGGGCGAGGAGCCGATCCTCGATCTCGATGTGCATCCCGCGTGCCCCGTAGATAAGACGTCCCATGGCACTGAGCGTGCCCTGCCGAGCGGCGCGCATCAAGAGCACGCCGCGAATGCGCTCTCGTGCCCGGCTCGAATGCTGACGGGACCCGCCCCCTCCCCGTCAGCGCTCGACGACGCCGCCGCTGTGGATGGGGCGCACCTCGACCCCGCCGACGCCGCGGATCGCGGGATTGGTCGCGGCGATCTCCAGCGCCGCATCGAGGTCCGGCGCCTCGATCACGTACACGCCGACGACGATCGCCGGCGCATCGATGAAGGGACCCGGGGTGACGCCGCCCTCGCGGATGGAGACCGCGAGTTCGCGGGGCGTGAACGCGTACGCCGCGGTCATGGCGCCGGCGGCTTTGAGCTCGTCGGCGTGGCCGTTCGGCTCGGCGAGCTCGGCGGGGGTGGCATCCAGCGCGTGAGCCGAGTCATGGGCGTAGATGAGGACCGCAAAGAGCCGAAGGTCGTCTGCCATCGTCATGTCCCGAGCGTCGCACACGATGTGGACGCTGTCCACATTGTCTCAGTGGTCGGCGACGCCGGAGAGCACGCAGAGCGTCGGCGACGCCGCCACGAAGGACGACCGGATGCGCCAGTTCCGCTGCGCTCCCGCCTTCACCGGGACGGTGGTGGCCCCGACGCCGATCACCGTGGCGTTCTTCGACGTGAACAGAACCGTGATCCGGTAGTCGTGGCGCTCACCGGAGGTGTTGGCGATCCGTCCGGCCGCGGCCCACCCGCCCTCGACGGCCGCGCACGACCGCATCCGGACATCCGCGCGCAGTGCCGGGTCGTTCGGGATCGAGCTCGGCACCGCCGCGGATGTCGGCGTGGGGGATGGCGAGCGGGTGGCCGCGGGGCCGCCCGTGCAGCCGACCAGCGCGACCGCCAGGGCGATCGCGACCAGCCCGCTGCCGAGCAGCCTCATGCGGCGCACGCCGTCAGGCACTCCGCCGTCGACGGAGGATCAGCAGCACCAGGCCGAGACCCAGCAGACCGAGCCCCGACGCGATCCCGTACGCCGCGTCGGCGACCAGGCCGGTGGCGGCGAGGGCCGACGCGACCGGCGGGATGACCGGCGGGTCGACGATCACCTGGGTGGTCGAGGTCGCCGGGGCCACCGATCCGCCCGCCGTCACACCGGTCGCCGAGGCCGGGTTGTCGATCCGCGCCAGCTTCAGGTCGGCGGTCTGGACCGTGTAGCTCGCGGTGCAGTCCGTCGAGTCACCCGGTGCGAGCGCGGTCGTCGGGCAGGTCACGGTCGGTGCACCGCCCGTGCCGGTGAAGCCGGTCTCCTGCACGGTCAGCCCGGTGATCGACACGTTGCCGGTGTTCTCCACATGGAACGTGTAGTGCAGCACCTGTCCCGCGGCGGTCGCCTTCGGCGCATCGACGGTCTCCGTGAGCGTCAGCGCCGCGGTCTGCACGACGCTGACCGCTGCGCTCGACGTCGGCGGGGCGGTCAGCGTCGCGCCGCTCGGGTCGGTGCCATCCACGGTCGCGGTGTTGGTGATCGAGCCGGCGTCGAGATCCGCCTGGGTCACGAGGTAGCTCGCGGTGCAGTCCTCGGCGTCACCGGGCGCGAGCGTGATCGGGCCCGCCGGGCAGTCCACCGTGGGAGCCGTGCCGCTGCCGCTGAAGGCGGACTCCGTGACCGTGACGGCGCTCATCGTCACGTTGCCGTCGTTCACCACGTGGAAGGCGTAGCCCACGGAGTCGCCCACGGCTCCGACCGAGATGGGCGTGGCGGTCTTGGTGAGCGTCAGGCTGGGATTCTGCGTCACGGCCACCGTGAAGCTCGACGTGTCGCCCACCGCCCCGTTGGCGGGGTCGAGGGCACCGGCGGTCGCGGAGTTGTCGATCGAGCCCGCATCGAGGTCCGCCTGCGTCGGCGTGTAGGTGCCCGTACAGGTCTCGGAGGCACCCGCCGCGATGGTGGCGCTCGGGCAGGTCACCGCCGCACCCAGCATCGGGTCGGTGACCGTCACCCCGTGCAGGGCCTGATTGCCGTTGTTCTCGAGCAGGAACGAGTAGGTGATCGGCGTCGACGTGTCGCTGACGACCGTGGGTGTCGCGATCTTCTGCAGCGTGAAGTCGTGCACGGCCGCGGCGCTCACCGTGACCGCGTTCGAGGTGTTGCTGATGGTGCCGCCGCCCGCCGTGGTACCCGTGGCCGTGGCGACATCGATGAGGGATCCGTGGTCGAGGTCGGCCTGGGTCACGACGTAGGTCGCGACGAAGTGCGCGGTCTCGCCCGAGGGGATCGCGGCGGTCGTCGCGCCGGTGCACGACCCCTCACCCGAGACCGAGTCGCACGTGACGGTCGGGGGTGTGGCACCAGCGGGCGCGTCGGTGAACGCGTCGGCGACCGTCACGCTCGGCAGGTCCGCTCCGGCGTTGTTGGTCACGTCGAAGGTGTATTGCACCTGATCGCCCACCTGGGTGAACGTCGGCGTCGAGGTCGCCTTGACGATCTGCGGAACGTCGTTCGACACCGTCAGGCCGGTGCGCGGCGATTCGGCCGCGGCCATCAGGTCGTCCGTGGCGGTCGCGGGACCGGTGTCGCCCTTGTGCACGCTGGTTCCGACGGAGTTCCAGGCGATGGCCCCGTTGGTCGCGGCGGTCGTGGTGACCGAGTACGACACCGAGAAGCTCGTCGGGTACACGGTGGATCCGGGGACTCCGACGGTGCCGTCGTAGAAGAACCGGAGGGCGGTGACGTCCGACAGCTGGGCCGGGGGTGTCGCCGACCAGGTGTCCGTGCAACCGGGGTTCGACGCGTCGGGGAGCACCTCGGGGCGGCACGGGTTGGACGAGGTCGAGTACTGCACCGTCATGCCGGCGGGGATGGCGAGCGGTCCCGTGGTGATCACGCCCGCGAACACTACCGGGAACTGCGAACCGCGGGTCGTGGTCGTCGTCGCCTCGGTGTCATCGCTCGCGGTCGGCAGGATGTCGTACATCACCGGATCGTGCAGGTTGGCCTGGCCGTTGTTGCGGAAGGTGACCGTATAGGTCGCGCTGCCGTTGCTGGGGCTCACTTTCCCGATGCCACCGACCGGTGCGGCGTCCAGGTCGCCCTGCACCGTCTTGTTGACGGTATAGCCCGGGAGGATCGGGGCGATCGAGAGAGGCGCGTTGTACGCGCAGTAGTTGGCGGGCGCACTGAGGTTGCCCAGCGTCGTGTCGCCGGTCGGCGGCTGCATGGGCGCCCGCTGGTACAGCGCGCTCACGTAGTTGTCCCAGAGGCATTCCGTGAGGGGCGCCCCGTAGCCGATCGACAGGTTGTTCTGGTACGCGCCGGCGCAACCGAGCGGGAGGGCCACGCTGAACGTGTTGGCGGACGGCCGGATCGAGTACTTCCCCGGGGTCGTGACGACACCGGCCGGGATCGTCCACTCCAGCAGGGTGCGACCGCTGCCGTTGTAGTCGGCCGTGGCCGCCGGCACGATGCTCGGCGACGTGAACGAATGCCCACCGGGACCGTTGAATGTGAAGGTCGTCGTCGTCCCGGTGATGTCGGCCGCGGTGACGCCCGAGGGCGCCAGGTAGTCGAAGTACACCGGTGCAGACTGCGCCTGGGCGAACTCCATCTGATTGGACAGGGTGCCGTTCGTGGTGCTGTTGAACGAGACGTTCTCGCTGCAGGTCGTGCCGGCCTGCTGCGCGGTGAGGCTGGGGTAGGCGACCGTGCCGCTCGTGGGCACCCCGCCGACGGTCTGCGCCGGGTCCGCCACGAGGATGTTGGCGCTGTGAATCTGCGCCGTCTTCACCTGATTCGTGGTGCCGGAGAAGTAGGCGGACGTCGTGGCGGTGTTGGTCAGGACGTGACCGGGGGTGATCGATGCCGGCACGAAGCCCGCCATCGTGAAGCTCATGGTCGCCGCGGAGTTCGTGCCCTCCTGCGGGAAGGCCGGGAAGTCGACCTCCGAGACCGCCAGGGGCGATGCCGGCATCGTCCAGCCCGTCCCCGCCACGTAGCCGACCGTGGTGGTCGTGCCGTTCGAGTAGCGCAGGGTGATCGTCGCCCCGGCGGCCGGCGTGAACCCGCTCGCCGTGATCACCTTCGGGGCGAAGGCCGGTGTGGCGCAGGTCGCTCCGGGGGCCTTGCTCACGTAATAGGCGTTCGAGGCGCCGCTGGCCGTGTCGGCGCACGGCAGCGGGTCCTGGATCGCGTAGCTGAGACCTGCGTTGCTGACGGCCGGCCTGGACGAGAATGCGATGGTGAACGTCGTGTCACCGCCCGTGGCGTCCCAGTCGCCCGGGAACGTGTACCGCGACTGGGCGGAGCCGTCGAGCGCGAGATACTGCGGGCCGCCGTTGAAATAGGTGCCGGCTGCTGTGCCCTTGTTGCCGGTGAAGTCGATGTCGACCACGGTGGCGCACGGAGTGACCGACGGCACCGCCCCGCTGACCGCGAAGCCGTCGACGTAGGTGAAGTCGGCGGTGATGCCGCTGTTGCAGATCTGCGGGCCGCCGACGGCATCCGGTGTCCCGTTGGTCGACGCGGTGCCGCTGACGGTGAACATGATGCGGTTGTTGGCGGGGTTGTCGCAGTCCGATCCGTCGCCGGTGTAGGTGATGGTGCCGCCGGAGGACCCCACGGCGGGCGTCGTGATCGTGCCCTGGAGGTTCGTGGCGAGCGGCGAGGTGGTCAGGCCGCTGAAGGTGAAGTTGGCGGGCAGGTGATCGGAGATGTTCAGGTTCGGCGACAGGCCGAGGTCGCCGCTGCCGGTGCCGCAGTTGAAGACGAACGCGAATGTCATCGGGGCGCCGGAGAAGACGTTGGCGACAGGGTTGCCGTTCACGCTCGCCCCCAGCGAGTCGTTGTGGCCCGAGCTCGCGCTCGCCAGCGTGAGGACCGCCGGCGTCGCGGCGGGCGTCGACCCGCCGGCGGTGTTGATCGTCGGCGTGATCGTCGCCACCGCGCCGTTGCGTGTCGTCTTGTTCGGGGCGCGCAGGCTGAAGGTGCAGCTGGCGCTGCCGTTGCCCAGGGTCGGGAAGGCGAACGTCATGAGCCCGCCGGTGTTGCTCGCGAGCGAGCACGTGCGCGGCGTCGTGAGCCAGGTGCCGAAGTCGGTGGTCGTCCCGTCGTTCGTGACGGTGCCGGTCGGGATCGTGACCGTCGTGGCGGCGTCGCACGTCGTGCTGCAGGTGGCCGCGAGCGTGTAGGTCACGAGCGTGTTGCTCGGCGTGGTCTTCGACGTCGGGGTGATCGTCACCGAGTCGCCCGCGGCGTACGCGGGCCCCGACAGGACGACGCCCGACACGGCGAGTCCCAGTACGGCCGCGGTGGCGACCACGATCCGGGCGATGCGCAAGCGCAGGTTCATGGCGAGTCCCCCTGGCGACGACGCCCCCCTGGACGCACGTGCCGGAGTCAGGCTTTCAGGGGGCCGGATGCGAGCCGGGGGCGGCATCCGGATTTCACCCCCGGTTTCATCACCCCTCGTTCGGGGGGCGTCGGCCCGGGTCGTCGTGCCGCGGCGCGGGGCCCTCGAGCAGCCCCTGCAGATACGCCGCCCGGAGCGCCTCGTCACGCTGCGATGCCCCGAGCTTGCGATAGAGGCTGCGCACCTGCGACTTCACGGTGTTGGTCGACACGCTCAGCGCCCGCGCGATGTCGGCCTGGCTCGCGTTCGTGCTCAACTTCTCCAGCACCTCCGTCTCGCGCCTGGTCAGGGCCACGCGCGTGCCCGTCGCCCGGAACGGCGCCGGCAGGTCACGGAGCCGGGCGAGCGTCGCGGCGTCCGCACCGACCCGCTCGGCGATCACGAGGAGCGCCGCGCGGTGCTCCTCGGGGATCAGCACGAACGGGCTCACGACGTCGTGCACCGCGACCAGCGCGACGAACCGGCGCATCGCCGTCTCCGTCACGCCGTCATCGCCGGCGACCTGCGCGGCGCACGCCACGAGCAGGTCGGCGGCCGCCTGCAGCCGGGAACCGGGCAGGTCGCGGATGCGGCCCAGGCGCTCGACCACGAGGTCCGGGCGCTGCTCGAGCAGCAGCACGCTCGCCTCCAGCACACCGGCGACCGGATCGTTGCGCTCGAACGCGCGCAGGGCGCCGCGCGCCGCGCCGTACTCGCCGAGCGCCGAGTGCAGCAGCATGCGACCGGCGGCCAGCGCCCGGCGATCCTCCTGCGACGTCCGGTCCCGAGGGCGGTCGACCGCCTCCCGCTCGTCCAGCAGCTGCAGACCGATCTGGGGCCGCCCGCGCCACAGCCACGCGAGCGCGCCGAGCACGGTGAAGAGCATGCCGTGCTCGATGTTGTCGTGATCGCGCAGCAGCCCGACGGCGCGCTCGGCGGCGTCGGGGTCGTTGCGCTCCAGCGCCAGGATTCCGCGCGCGAGGTGGCTGAGCGATCCCACGTAGCCGTCGCGCAGCGTGTCCGGGTAGTCGCTCGCATCGATCCGGGCGAGCGTCTTGTCGGCATCGCGGCATTCGCCGAGGATCGCCTGAACGGCCCCGACCACCGACGCGGCCCCCAGCGCCTCGGGCCGGCCCGAACTCAACGCGAAGGCGGAGGACCCGGCACGCTCGGCCGCGACGCGGGCCGCGGAGAGCGCCCCACCGCGGAAGAGGCTGAGCGCGCCCTGCAGCCGGTAGCCGTCGATCTGGTCGGCGATCTCCTCGAGGTCGGCGGGCGGCGCCTCATCGAGCAGCGTGCTCATCCGTCGCGCGGCCACGACGGAGTCCGCAGCGCGCCCGGTGATGCGCAGCACCACGCTCTCGATGAGGGCGAGCCCGGCCCGCTCGGCGACCCGCTGACGGCCGCGCGACGCCCGGCTCGCTCCGAGAGCGAGCGTCATGAGCTCGAGCGCCTTCCATCGCTCGCCTCGCGCGTTCGCGGTGAGCGCGAGCACGATGGCGATGAACGGCAGCCGGGCGACGTAGCGCAGCGGAACCCGCTGCAGGATCGCGCCGGCTCCCGTCGCACGCAGCAGGGTGAGCCCCCCGTGCAGGCAGATGTCGGAGGCACGGGCGTAGTCCTCGGCGTCGACGGCGTGCCGCAGCGCCGGAAGATACCGCCCCTGTGCCTCCGCGGCCGCACTCGCCACGAGGCTCAGGCGTCGATACCGCTCCGGATACCGGCGACGCAGGTCGTCGCGCAGCTCGTCGCGCACGAGAGGGTGCAGCCGGTACCTCGGACCCTCCGGGTCCTGGCGGCCCACGAGCAGGCCGCCCGATTCGAGGGCGGCGAGCATCGCCGACGCCTCCTGCGCATCGGCGCCGCTGAGCTGCTCGGCGAGGGCCGCGTCGACGTCGTCGGGGATCGCCACCGACGAGGCGAACGCCGCGAGTTCCGGCGCCTGCCGATCCAGCGTCGCGGTGAGCAGGTCACGGACGACGGCGCTCGCCGACCTCTGCGCGCCCGACGCCAGGATCGCGCGCAGGAGCAGGGCGTTGCCGCCGGATGCCTCCAGAAGCTCGGTCGCCCGTTCGGCACCGCCACCGGCCAGCTGCTCGATGTCCCCCGCCGAGAAGGTCAGGTCGTCGGGCGCGATCACCGCGATATCGAGGGTGAGGGCCCGGCTCGGTGCTTCGAGCGCGCTCTGCGTCCGGGTGCCGACGGCCACCACGACCTCCGGGCACGCGTGCAGGATCTCGAGGAGGTCTTCGAGCACGAGCGGGCCGCGCAGCTCGTGGGCGTCGTCGACGACGAGGGCGAACCGACCCGCATGGTCGCGGAAGGCCCGTACGAGGGCCGACCGGATCGCCCCGGGGTCGGCTCGCGCGGCGGGCGGTGGCGGCATCCGGAGCTCCAGTCCCGCGTGCGCGCCGGCCTCGGCGACCGCACTCCAGAACGCGAGCCGGTCGCTTCGGTCGGGCTCCACCGTGACCCAGACTCCGGGCGCGGTGCCGGCCGCCCACTGGGAGAGAAGCACCGTCTTGCCGCTGCCGCCGGGGCCGCGGACCACCGTCAGCGGCGTGCGGCCGACCCCATCGCGCAGCGCCGGACGCGTCAGCATGCCGTCGGGGATTCGCGGCACACCGAACAGGGCTCGCTCGCTCATCTCCACCTCGCGGTGGTCACAGGGACGGACGGGTCGCCTTTCTCCCCAGCACGACGACTCCCCACCGACTTTATAGCTGGCGTCCAGGAACGGGCGTGCCGCACCTCGGCGCGCCGAGCGCACCTGGCAGGCTCGACCGGTGAGCGCCGAGACCTTCCCGGACCGCTCGCGCCGGGTCCGGGTGCTCGGCGGCCAGATCGCGGTCGACGTCGCGCTGTTCGCGACGTTCGCCGCCGCGGTCTCGGTGCTCCTGCCGGCGCGGATCGCGGAGCTCGACCCGCACGGCAAGGTCGGGTATCTCGCGGCGATCCTCTCGATCTCGTTCGTGGTCTCCGCGGTCGCTCTGCCGATCGTGGGGGCGTTGAGCGACCGCACGCGCACCCGGTTCGGACGCCGGCTGCCGTGGGCGGCTGCGGGCGCGCTGGTCGGGGGTCTCGCGATCGGGCTGGTCGGCGGGGCGCCGTCGGTGATCCTGATCGGGATCCTGTGGGTGATCGCGCAGTCGGCTCTGCACGGGGTTCAGGTGGCCGTCGACGCCTATCTGGTCGATGTGTTCCCGGAGGACCGCCGCGGACGCGCGGCGGGGATCGCGGGCATCGCGGTCGTCGTGGGCGCGGGCGTCGGCGCCGTCTTCTCGGGGTCGCTGGCCGGCTCCCCCTCGGTCGTGTCGTGGACGCTCGCGGCGCTGGTGGCGGTCTCCGTCATCGCGTTCGCATCGCTCGTCCACGACCGGGCGACCCCGGTCCTGCGACGACCCCGCCGGCCTCCGGGTGCGCGAGCGCGCGCGGTCGTCGCCGCCGTCTCGGCCCACCCGGACTTCGTGAAACTCCTGCTGTGGCGGGTCGCGTTCTCGATCGCCTACGGCGCGGTCTTCGGCTACCTGCTGTACCTCATCACCGACCTCGTCGGGGTGCCGACGGGCGACGCGGGCCGGCTGATCGGGCTGGCGACGGTGCTCGGCGGCGCCGCCGCCCTGGTCGGCGTGCTGCTCGGCGGCTGGCTGAGCGACCGGCTGCGCCGGCGACGGCTCTTCCTGCTGATCGGCAGCGCGGCGCTGCTGCTCGGCGATCTGCTCCTGCTCGCCTCCCCCTCCGTGCCGTCGGTTCTCGCCACGGCGGCCGTCTTCGGCGTCGGGCTGGGCCTCTCGATCTCCTGCGGCCGGGCCCTCGGCTCGCAGGTGCTGCCGAACCAGGTCGAGGGTGCCGCCACCGGGCTCGGCGTCATCACCGTCGCGACGAGCATCGGGCAGGCCGTGGCGCCGGCCGTCGGGGCGCTCGCGATCGGCTGGGGCGGGTATCCGGCGCTGCTGGTCACGAGCCTCGTGTTCGCGACGGCGGCGGTCGTGCCGGTGGTCCTCATCCGGTCGGTGCGCTGAACGTCCGGCCCGAACGCGGCAAACTGCGACTCGCCTAGAGCCGCGCCAGCAGCGCCACCGGCTTCTCGATCGCGTCGACGACCGCCCGGAGGAATCCCGCGGCGTACCCGCCGTCGCACACGCGGTGGTCGAAGACGAGGGAGAGCTGCAGGATGCGGCGCGGCACGATCGCGCCGTCGACCACCCACGGGCGCTCGAGCGCGCGTCCGACGCCGAGCAGCGCGACCTCCGGGTGGTTGATGATCGCGGCAGAGCCGTCGACGCCGAGCGAGCCGTAGTTGTTCAGGGTGAACGTCGACCCGGTCAGCTCGTGCGGGGAGGCCGTGCCCTCGCGGGCGGTCGCGCTCACGCGGCGCACCTCGGCATCCAGCCCCGCGACGTCGAGCCGGTGGGCGTCGCGCACGACCGGCACCAGCAGCCCGCGCGGCGTGTTCACGGCGACCCCGAGGTGGACGCCGTCGAACTCGATCAGCTCGGTGCCGTCGTCGCTCAGCCGGCCGGCGAGTGCCGGCCGCTCGTCGAGCGCCAGGATCGCGAAGCGGGCGAGGAAGGCGGTGAGCGACGGCGCCGGGACCGCGGGGGTGGACATCGCGCGGCGGACGTCCCACAGCTCGGTCGCATCGGCATCGACCCACACCGTGGCCTCGGGGATCTCGGCGCGGCTGCGCGTCATCCGGGCGGCGACCGTGCGGCGCAGCATCCCCAGCGGCTCGCGGCGGCGCACGCGGAGGCCGGATGCCGCGTCGACCTCGCCCGTCGGCGGCAGGACGGAGGCGGCGCGCAGCACGTCGCCGCGGGTGACCGCTCCGTCGACGCCGCTGGCCGGGATGCTGCGCAGATCGACACCGCTCTCGCGTGCGATCCGGCGCACGATCGGGGAGCGCACGGCGACCGGACCGGGCGCGACGACCGTGTCGGCGGGGGCGGACGTCGTGGCGGCGGCACGCGGCCGGCGCCGGCGACCGGCGGACCGGTGCCCGCTCGTTCCGTAGCCGACGAGAACGTTGCCGGAGGCCCCGCCCGCGTGCTCCTCGGCGCGATAGGCGGCGTGGGCATCCGGCGCCTCGGCGGACCGCGCCTCGGCCGGCTCAGACGCGACCGGCTCGCGCGCCACCGGCTCGGACCGCACCGGCTCGGGGTCGACCGCGGCAGTCTCCACGATCAGCAGCGGCGCCCCGACCGGGAGAACGTCGCCCTCCGCGCCCCGGATCTCCGCCACCGTGCCCGCGAACGGCGAGGGCACCTCGACCACGCTCTTCGCGGTCTCCACCTCGACGACCGGCTGATCGATCCGGATCTCGTCGCCCGGCGCGACGAGCCAGCGCACGATCGCCGCCTCGGTGAGGCCCTCGCCGAGGTCGGGCAGCGTGAACGCGCGGCTCACCGGTCGTCCCAGTTGAGCGAGTCGACGGCGTCGAGGATCCGGTCGACGTCGGGCAGGTAGTAGCGCTCGAGCTTCGGCGGCGCGAACGGCACGTCGAATCCGGTCACCCGCCGCACCGGCGCCTCGAGGTACTCGAAGCAGCGCTCGCCGATCCGCGCCGCGAGCTCCGCCGCGACGCTCACCGAGCCGGGCGCCTCGGCGATCACGACCGCGCGCCCGGTCGAGCGGACCGCGGCCTCGATCGTCGCGTCGTCGAGCGGCGCGAGCGACCGGATGTCGACCACCTGCAGGCTGCGTCCCTCCGCGGCGGCGACCTCCGCGGCCTCCAACGCGGTCAGCACCGACGCGCCGTAGGCCACGAGCGTCGCGTCGGTCCCCTCCCGGGCGACCACGGCCCGCCCGAGCCCGACGCGCCGCACGGAGTCGACGGGGCCCTTCGCCCAGTACAGCTTCTTGTGCTCGAGGAACACGACCGGATCGGGCGACTCGATCGCGGCGCGCAGCATCGAGTACGCGTCCTGCGGGGTCGAGGGCGCGATCACCGTCAGGCCGGGGGTGTGCGCGTAGTACGCCTCGGACGAGTCGCAGTGGTGCTCGACCCCGCCGATCCCGCCGCCGTACGGGATGCGGATCACCATCGACATGCGCAGGGCGCCGCGCGTGCGGTTGCCCATCTTGGCGACGTGGCTCACGACCTGCTCGAAGGCGGGGTAGGCGAAGGCGTCGAACTGCAGCTCGACGACCGGCCGCATCCCGTTCATCGCCATGCCGACCGCGGCGCCGACGATGCCCGACTCGGCCAGTGGCGTGTCGAACACCCGCGCCTCGCCGAACCGGGCCGCCAGCCCGTCGGTCACGCGGAACACGCCGCCCAGCACGCCGACGTCCTCGCCGAAGACGACGACCGAGGGGTCGGCCGCGAGGGCGTCGGCGAGGGCGTGGTTGACGGCGCCGGCCAGGGTGAGGGACTCGACCGTCGCCGCGGTCGTCGCGGGCGCCTCGTGGGTGAGCGTCATCGGGCCTCCTCGTGCTCGGCGTGCTCGGACTCGGCATGCTCGGACTCGGCGTCGCGGGCGAGCTCGTCCGCGAGCATCGCCCACTGCTCCTCGAGCCGCGGCGTGCGTTCGGCGTACACGTGCCGGAACAGGTCCTCCGGGTCGGGCACGTGCTCGGCCTGCAACGCGTCGCGCAGCTCGGCCGCGACCGCCTCGGCCTCCGCCGTGATCTCGTCCTCCGCCGCCGCGCTCAGGGCGTCGCAGACGCGCAGGTAGGACCGCAGCCGGATGAGCGGATCGCGGGCCACCCACTCCTGCACCTCGGCGCGATCGCGGTAGCGGGTGTCGTCGTCCGCGTTGGTGTGCGCCTGGATGCGGTAGGTGTGGGCCTCGACGAGGGTCGGGCCGCCTCCCGCGCGCGCCCGGTCGACGGCGGCGTGCATGACGGCCAGGAGCGCCGCGGCGTCGTTGCCGTCGACGCGCACGCCCGGCATCCCGTAGCCGATGGCCTTGTGCGCGAGGGATGCCGCCGCCGTCTGCCGCGACAGCGGCACCGAGATCGCGAAGCCGTTGTTCTGCACGAGGAAGACCACCGCGAGCCCGAACACCGCGGCGAGGTTCAGCGCCTCGTGGAAGTCGCCCTCGCTGGTCGCGCCGTCGCCGCACATGGCGACGACCACGGTGTCCTCGCCGCGCAGCTTCGCCGCGTGCGCGAAACCCGCCGCGTGCAGCAGCTGGGTGGCGAGCGGGGTCGCCTGCGGGGCGACGCCGTGCTCCCGCGGGTCGTACCCGCTGTGCCAGTCGCCCTGCAGCAGCACCATCGCCTCGGCGGGCGGAACGCCGCGCCCGATCACGGCGACCGCGTCGCGGTAGGTGGGGAACAGCCAATCCCGCTCCGCCAGCGGGAGGGCCGCGGCGACCTCGCACGCCTCCTGGCCGTGCGAGGAGGGGTACACGGCGAGCCGGCCCTGCCGCACGAGCGCGGAGCACTGCTCGTTGATCCGCCGCGCGACCACGAGCGCCCGGTAGGCGGCCTGCAGCTCGCTCAGCGGCGGCATCGGGTACCGCGTCTCGTCCAGCGCGCGGCCGTCCTGGTCGAGGAAGCGCACGGGCGTCTCGCCCGGCAGCAGCTCGGAGTCCTCGTGGGCCACGGTGCCCCCTTCCGGCATCTTCGCCTGGACGGTCTGTATACAAATCCTCGGCCGAGGTGACGCCGTGTGCCAGGGATTCCGATGGATCGTGGATTTCCGTCCACGTCGGCGCCCCGTTGGGTACGATCTGTCCAGCGGCGCAAGACGGGACGTGCGATGCAGCTCGACGAGACCGACCGGCAGATCATGGCCGAGCTGCGCCGCGACGGCCGCGCGGCGATGAGCGTCGTCGCCCAGGCCGTGCACATCTCGCGCGCGAACGCCTACGCGCGCGTCAACCGGATGATCGAGGCGGGGGTCATCACCGGCTTCGGCGTGCGCATCGACCCCGTGCGCGCCGGGCAGCACTCCTCGGCCTACGTCGAGCTGTCGATCCGGCAGGAGTCGTGGCAGCAGGTGCGCGAGCAGCTGCTGCGGATCGACGCCGTCGCCCACATCGCGCTCATCGGCGGCGAGTTCGACGTGATCCTGCTCGTGCGGGCGCGCGACAACCGCGAGCTGCGCCGGGTCGTGCTCGAGGAGCTGCAGGCCATCCCCGAGGTGCGCACGACCCGCACCTCGCTCATCTTCGAAGACCTCGAGCCGCTCGACGAGGCGGCGGTCAGCGCCCGGTGAAGTCCGGCGTCCGCTTCTGCTGGAACGCCGCGAACCCCTCGCGGTAATCGGCGGTCGCGCACAGCTCGGCCTGCGCCGCGTTCTCCTCGGTCATGCTCGCCCAGAGCCCGAGCCGCTCGTCGCGCAGCCGGGCGACGAGCCGCTTGCTGGCCAGGAACGCGCGGGTGGCCCCGGATGCCGCGCGCCGGGCCGCCGCGAACGTCGCCTGCTCGAGGTCGGCATCCGGCACGACCTGGCTGAACAGGCCCGCCCGCACCGCCTCGTCGCCCGTCATGAGCCGCCCGCTGTAGACCAGGTCGAGCGTCTTGTGCGCGCCGAGCCGCTCGACGAACAGCGCATGCCCGCCCGAGTCGAGGGTCGCGCCGAGGTTCGCGAACGGCGAGCCGATCCGGGCCGACTCGGCGACGTAGACCACGTCGGTCGCGATGAGCAGCCCGAGCCCGACGCCGAGCGCCGCGCCCTGCGCCGCGGCGAACGTCGGCGCGGGGAACGCGCTCATCCGCTGCAGCAGCGGCTGCACGAGCCCGCCGAGGTACCCGAGCACGTCGTCGTCGGCCGGATCGACGCCCTGGATGTCGCGGCCGGCGCAGAACGCGCGCCCCTCCCCGCGCAGCACGAGCGCACGCACGCCCGCCGCCTCGGCCCCCCGGTATGCGTCGTCGAGATCGGCGATCGCGCCCTCGTCGAGGGCGTTGAGCTTCTCGGGGCGGTCGAGGGTGATGATGGCGACGCCGTCGTCGAGGTCGAGGTGCGGCATGGTCGTGCCCTTCAGGCGTCGTAGTCGACGACGATCGCCGGCGAGGTCGGATGCGACTGGCAGGTGAGCACGTAGCCCGCCTCCAGCTCGTCGGGTTCGAGCGCGAAGTTCTCCGCCATCCGCACCGACCCCTCGCGCAGCCGCGCGCGGCAGGTGCCGCAGACGCCGCCCGTGCAGGCGAACGGCACGTCGGCGCGCACCCGCAGCGCCGCGTTGAGCACGCTCTCGACCGCGGGCTGCGGCATGACGACGGTGGAGGTGCGGCCGTCGAGGGTGAACCGCACCGTCGCCGCGTCGACGCCGACGGCCGGGTCCGGCGCACGTCCGGCGACGGCCGGCATCGGATGCTCGGGCCGCCCCGTCGTGAACAGCTCGAAACGGATGGCCTCCCGCGCCACGCCGGCCCCGGTCAGACGCGCGCGGCACAGCTCCACGAGGTCCAGCGGCCCGCACAGGAACCACTCGTCGACATCCGCGGGGCGCACGAGCGCGGCCAGGATGCCGTCGAGCCGCTCCGCGTCGATGCGGCCGGAGAGCAGCCGTGACGTGCGCTCCTCGCGGGTGAGCACGTGGTGCAGGGCCAACCGCTGCCGGTACCGGTCCTTGAGGTCCGCGAGCTCCTCGAGGAACATCACCTCGAGCGAGGTGCGATTCGTGTAGACGAGGCTGAACCGCGCACGCTCGGTGCCGCCCAGCACGGCGCGCACGAGCGCCATCACCGGGGTCACGCCGGAGCCGGCCGCGATCGCGGCGAAGTGCCGGCCCTCCGCCGCCGCGAGGTCGGTCGTGAAGGTGCCCTGCGGGCTCATGACGTCGAGCGTCATGCCGGGCGCGAGCTGCTCGAGCGCCCAGGTCGAGAACCGGCCGCCGACGTCGCGCTTGATCGCGATGCGCAGCTCGCCGGGCTCCGGCGGCTGGCAGATGGAGTAGCTGCGGCGCAGTTCGAGCCCGTCCGGGCTCGCGAGCCGGGTGCGCAGCGCGACGTACTGCCCCGGGGCGTAGTCGTAGTCGCCGTGCAGCCCGGGCGGCACCGCGAACGCCACCTCGATGCTGTCCGGGGTGAGCGGGCGCACCTCGCGCACCGCGAGCGGGTGGAACCGTGCGCGGCGCCGGGTCGCGAGGTTCTGCGCGGCCACGCTCAGAGCACCCTGAAGTAGTCGAACGGCTCGAGGCACGAGCGGCACTCGTAGAGCGCCTTGCACGAGGTCGAGCCGAACCGCGAGACCTCGACGGTGTCGGCGGAGCCGCACCGCGGGCAGCGGGTGGCGAGGGTCAGCCGCACGGGACCGCCCGCGTGCCCGGCGCGACCGGAGGGCGGCGCGATGCCGAACTCGGCGAGCTTGCGGCGGCCGGCCTCGCTCATCCAGTCGGTGGTCCAGGCCGGGTGCAGGACCGTGCGCACCTCGACGCGCCCAGCGCCGAACGCATGATGGAATGCACGGCCCAGGTCGTCGCGGATCGCGTCCATCGCCGGGCACCCCGAGTAGGTCGGCGTGATCGTGACCCGTGCGACGCCGTCGGCGACCTCGACCGCGCGCAGGATGCCGAGGTCCTCGATCGTGAGCACCGGGATCTCGGGGTCGACGACCGTCGCGGCCAGGCGCCAGGCCGCCTCCCGGTCGAGCGTCGCGGTCACGGCGCTCACCAGGTCGCTCCCGGATGCGCACGGGCGAGCACCTGCAGCTCGGCCAGCAGCAGGCCGAGGTGCTCGGTGTGGATGCCGTGC
>NZ_BAAAQO010000002.1:178086-180801 GCF_039531715.1 Pseudolysinimonas kribbensis
CTCGGCGGCGAGCGCGCCCATCGCCTGATCGAACGGCGCCCGCAGCGTCGAGGGCCGCACGGCGACGCCCTCGAGCCGGTCGAGCAGCGGCTCGTCGCGGAACAGGTCGCCGACGTACGGCCAGACATGCTCGAGCGCGGTGAGCAGGCGGCGGCGGGAATCGTCGGTGCCGAGTGCGAGGCGGCGGAACCACTCCGTGCTGTGCTCGCGATGGTAGGCGACCTCCTTGGCGGCCTTCGCGGCGATCGCGGCGAGGGTCGCATCGGAGGACTCCTGCAGCCGGTCGTAGAGCTCGACCTGGAAGACCGCGAACGCCAGCTGCCGCACGAGGGTGTGCGCGTAGTCGCCGTTCGGCAGCTCGGCGAGCTGCGCGCAGCGGAACTCGCGCTCGTCCCGCCAGTACGCGAGGTCGTCCTCGGTGCGCCCGTCGGCGGTTCCGGCGTGGCTCAGCAGCGAGCGCGCGTGGCCGAGCAGATCGAGGGCGATGTTGGCCAGCGCCATGTCCTCCTCGAGCTCGGGGCCGCGCGAGATCCACCACCCCAGGCACTGCGCGAGCACGAGCGCGTCGTCGCCCAGCCAGAGCGCGTACTCGGCCGCATCGGCCGTCGCCGCCTCCTCGCCGCCTCCGACGATCTCGTCGGCGAGCGACAGGCGGTCGACGATCACCTCGCCGTGCGGGTCGGCCCGGGTCACAGGTGCGGCACCCCCTCCGACTTCGTGTAGTAGACGGCGTGGCGGTAGTTCTTGCCCGCGGGGGATTCGAACCAGGCGCCCCGGGCATCCGGGTCGGAGGTCGTGATCGACTCGGCCGGCACGACCCAGATCGACACGCCCTCGCCCCGGCGGGTGTAGAGGTCGCGGGCGTTCTGGATCGCCATGGTCGCGTCGGGCGCGTGCAGCGACCCGGCGTGCACGTGCGAGAGTCCGCGGTTGGCCCGCACGAAGACCTCCCAGAGGGGCCAGATCTCGCGCGCGTCCGCGGCGCCGGGCGTCGTCATGCTGCCTGCTCCGCGGCGTCGGCCTGCTTGCGCGCGTAGGCCGCGGCGGCCTCCCGCACCCACGCGCCGTCCTCGAACGCGGCGCGGCGGTGCGCGAGACGCTGGGTGTTGCAGGGTCCGCGACCGCCGAGCACCTCCTGGAACTCGTGCCAGTCGAGCTCGCCGTACGCCCAGTGCCCGGTCGCCTCGTCGAAGCGCAGGTCCGGGTCGGGCAGCGTCACACCGAGCGCCTCGGCCTGCGGCACGAGCATGTCGACGAATCGCTGACGCAGGTCGTCGTTGCTGAAGCGCTTGATGTTCCAGGCCATCGACTGCTGGGAGTTGACGCTCTCCTCGTCGGGCGGTCCGAACATCATGAGACTGGGTGCGTACCAGCGGTCGACGGCATCCTGCGCCATCGCGCGCTGCGCCGGAGTGCCGTGCATGAGCTCGAGCAGAATCTCGAAACCCTGCCGCTGATGGAACGACTCCTCCTTGCAGATGCGCACCATCGCGCGGGCGTACGGGCCGTAGCTCGCGCGGCACAGCGGCACCTGGTTGCAGATCGCTGCCCCGTCGACGAGCCAGCCGATCGCGCCCATGTCGGCCCAGCCGAGGGTCGGGTAGTTGAAGATCGACGAGTAGCGCGCCCGGCCGTCGACGAGCGCCTGGAACATCTCGTCGCGCGGGGTGCCGAGCGTCTGCGCGGCGGAGTAGAGGTAGAGGCCGTGACCGGCCTCGTCCTGCACCTTGGCCATGAGGATCGCCTTGCGCTTGAGGCTCGGTGCGCGGCTGATCCAGTTGGCCTCCGGCTGCATGCCGATGATCTCGGAGTGCGCGTGCTGGGAGATCTGGCGCACCAGGTTCTTGCGGTACGCCGCGGGCATCCAGTCGCGCGGTTCGATCCGGGAGTCGGCGGCGATCAGTTCGTCGAAGCGGGCGCGGCCGTCGGGGTCGTCGTCGATCTCGGTCGTCGGCACCTGTGCCGTCGGGCTCTGCGCCATCACGATCTCCTTTACTGACCGGACGTTCACTTAGTATAGGAGCGCGGCGCGCGGCGCGGTACCCCCGCTCGCGCCACACTGGTCACGCGGAGTCCTGACAAGGGAGAGGGAGCACATGGCGGCGAGCGCGGTCCGGATGCCGGAGACGCCCGCGCGCCGGGGTCGCCCCGGGTACGACCTCGCCGGCATCCTGCGCGGAGCCGTCGCCGAGTTCACGGAGCACGGCTACGACGCGACGTCGATCGCTCTCATCGCGAAGCGCCTCGGCCTGTCGAAGGCGGCCATCTACCACCACGTCGGGTCGAAGGAGGAGCTGCTGCGGCTTGCGCTCGACCAGGCCCTCGGGGCGCTCGAGGGCGTGCTCACGGAGCCGGGTGCGCGGGACGGCGCGGCCGCCGACCGGCTCACCCACGTGCTGCGCGGCGCCGTGCGCGTGCTCGTCGCCGAACTGCCCAGCGTCACGCTGCTGCTGCGGTTGCGCGGCAACACCGAGGTGGAGCGGGCGGCGCTCGCCCGGCGGCGGCGATTCGACCGCGCCGTCACGGAGCTGATGGATGCGGCCCGCGACGAGGGCACGCTGCGCGACGACATCGACCCGCGGGTGGCCGAGCGGCTGCTGTTCGGCATGATCAACTCGATCGTCGAGTGGTACCGCCCCGGCGGACCGGAGGATGTCGAGGCGCTCGCCGACGACGTGCTGCGGCTCGCGCTCGAGGGCCTCCGCCGCTAGCCCC
>NZ_BAAAQO010000002.1:180836-290354 GCF_039531715.1 Pseudolysinimonas kribbensis
TGGGCGCACTGGGCGTTTTTGGCAAAGTCGGCTACGCCGTCACGGGCTGCTTCGCGACGAGGGTGAGCACGTCGTAGGTCGCGACGACCTCGTCGCGCTGGTTGCGGAGCACGGCATCCCAGCGCACCTCGCCGTAGTCGTCGGTCTCGCGCGGGGTGATCTGCTTCGCGGTCAGCTCCACCCGGATCGCGTCGCCCGGCGACACCGGGGTCACGAACCGCAGGTTCTCCAGCCCCGAGTTCGCGAGCACCGGACCGGGCTCCGGGTCGACGAACAGTCCCGCCGCCCACGAGACGAGCAGGTACCCGTGCGCCACCCGCCCCGGGAAGAACGGGTTCGCGGCGGCGGCCTCCTCGTCCATGTGCGCGTAGAAGGTGTCGCCGGTGAAGGCGGCGAACGTCTCGATATCGTCGAGGCTCACCGTGCGCGAGCCCGACGCGACCCGGTCGCCGAGGCGCAGCTCGGCGAGGCTCTTGCGGAACGGGTGCCGCCCGGCGTCGGTTGGCGCCCCCGGATGCCACACCCCGGTCAGCGCCGTGAGCATCGTGGGCGAGCCCTGGATCGCCGTGCGCTGCATGTGGTGCAGCACCGCCCGGATGCCGCCGAGCTCCTCGCCTCCGCCCGCGCGTCCGGGTCCGCCGTGCACGAGATGCGGCACGGGCGAGCCGTGGCCCGTCGACGTGCGGGCGTCGTCGCGGTCGAGCACGAGCAGCCGGCCGTTGTAGGGCGCGATGGCGGCCGCGAGCGCCACGGCGACCGCCGGGTCGTGCGTCGCGAGGCTCGTCACGAGTGAGCCGCCGCCGCGGGCGACCAGGCGGGCGGCGTCGGCGAGCCCGTCGTAGCCGAGCACGCTCGCCACCGGTCCGAACGCCTCGACGTCGTGCGCCGCGGACGCGTCGGGGTCGTCGAAGGTCAGCACGATCGGGGCGAGGAACGCCCCCTCCGCCCGCGCACCCACCGGATCGCCGACATCGCCGATCGCGATCCGGCCGCCGGCCGCCTGCAGCGCCGCCACCTGGCGGCGCACCTCGTCGCGCTGGGCGAGCGAGGCGAGCGGTCCCAGCGTGACGCCCTCGGTGCGCGGATC
Organism: Pseudolysinimonas kribbensis; assembly: GCF_039531715.1. Classification (NCBI taxonomy): domain Bacteria; kingdom Bacillati; phylum Actinomycetota; class Actinomycetes; order Micrococcales; family Microbacteriaceae; genus Pseudolysinimonas; species Pseudolysinimonas kribbensis. The sequence continues at coordinate 181,924 of NZ_BAAAQO010000002.1, forward strand.
GCCGAGCACCACGCGCGCGTCGAGCCGGGCGCGCACGGCCTCGACCACGGCATCCACCCGGTCGATCGGCACGATCGCGCGCCGGATCGCCGTGCACTTCTGCCCCGCCTTGGCCGTCAGCTCGGTGACGAGCTGCGCGACGTAGGCGTCGAACTCGGGCGTGCCGGCGACGGCGTCGGGCCCCAGCACGGACGCGTTCAGCGAGTCGGTCTCCGACGTGAAGCGCACGCCGCCGGTCTGCACCGCGTCGTGGGACCGCAGGCGGTCCGCCGTGCTCGCCGACCCGGTGAACGCGACGAGGTCGCCGAGCCGCAGGTGCTCGAACAGCTCCGGCACGGCGCCGGAGACCAGCGAGAGCGTGCCCGCCGGCAGCAGGCCCGAGTCGACGAGGATCCGCACCCAGCCCTCCGTGAGGTACGCGGTCGGCGTCGCCGGCTTCACGAGCGTCGGCACCCCGGCCAGGAACGCCGGCGCGAACTTCTCCAGCGGCCCCCACACCGGGAAGTTGAACGCGTTGATCTGCACCGCGACACCGGGCAGGCGCGTGTAGACGTGCTGCCCGAGGAAGGACCCGTCGGCCGAGAGCGCCTCGGGCGGTCCGTCGACGTAGACCGTCGCGTTCGGCAGCTCGCGCCGCCCCTTCGACCCGTAGGTGAAGAGCACGCCGATGCCGCCGTCGACATCGATCGCCGCGTCGCGCCGGGTGGCCCCGGTGCGTGCCGACAGCTCGTACAGTTCCTCCTTGCGCTCGGTGAGGGCGAGCGCGAACTGCTTGAGCAGCAGTGCGCGCTGGTGGAAGGTCAGGGCGCCGAGCGATGCCTGACCGATGGTGCGGGCGTGCTCGAGGACGGCGGCGAGGTCCAGCCCACGGGTGCTGATCGAGGTGACGAGCTCGCCGGTGGAGGCGTCGCGCACCGGCGTGGCGTCGGCCTCGTCGGCGGGCATCCACCAGGCGTCCTCGACGTAGCTGGGCAGGATCGTGGTCATCGGGCGCCTTTCTCGGGATCGGGCCAGTCGAAGAACCCGGCACCGGACTTGCGGCCGAGCCGGCCCTCGGCGACCATGCGTCGCAGCAGCGCGGGCGGCTCGAACCGGTCGCCGAGCTCCGCGGCGAGATGCTCGGCGATGTCGAGCCGCACGTCGAGCCCGACGATGTCGGTCGTGCGCAGCGGGCCGGTCTGGTGGCGGTAGCCGAGCGTCATCGCGGCGTCGATGTCGTCGGCGCTCGCGACGCCGGCCTCGAGCATCCGGATCGCCTCCAGCGCGAGCGCGACGCCGAGGCGCGACGACGCGAAGCCGGGCGCGTCGGCGACCGTCACGGGGGCCTTGCCGAGCTCGCGCACCCAGGACTGCGCCGCGGCGACGATCGACGGCTCGGTCGCGGCGCCGCGCACCACCTCGACGAGCGACGACGCCGGCACCGGGTTGAAGAAGTGCAGGCCGAGGAAGCGCTGTGGACGGCGAAGGCCGGTGGCGAGGCCGTCGATCGACAGCGAGGAGGTGTTGGAGGCGAGCACGGCATCCGGGGCGAGCAGCGCCTCGACGCCGCCGAGGGCCTCCGCCTTGAGCTCGGGCAGCTCGGGCACCGCCTCGATGACGAGCTCGCGGTCGGCGAGCGCGCGCCGGTCGGCGACGACCTCGAGCGCGCCGAGCAGCTCGTCGCGCGGGCGCGAGGCTCCGTGGCGCTCGAGGCTGCGATCGACCGAGACCCGGATGCCGTCCCGCGCGCGGTCGAGCACCTCCGGCCGGTCGACCACCACGACCTGCGCCCCCGCGAGGAGGAACGCGTGGGCGATGCCGCCGCCCATCCGGCCGCCGCCGAGCACGCCGACGCGCGCGGGCACGCTCACGGCCGGCTCCGCCGCTGCAGGAACTCGGTCATGCGCCGCCGCTTCTCCGGCGACTCGAAGAGCACCGCCTGGGCCTCCTCGTCGACCCCGGGATGCTCCTCGCGCGGGGCGGCGAGCACCGACTTGGTCATCCGCGTCGCGAGCGGGTCGTTGCGCCCGATGCGGTCGGCGAGCTCGTGCGCCGTCGCGATGAGCTCCGCCGACGGGACGACCCGGCTGACCAGGCCGGCGGCGAGCGCCTCGGCCGCGTCCAGGATGCGGCCGGTGAGCAACAGCTCGGTCGCGAGCGATCGGCCCACGATCTCGGGCAGGCGCCACATCGCGCCGGCCGCGGCGATGATGCCCAGCCCGGTCTCGGGGTTGCCGATGCGCAGGCCCTCGCCGGCGATCCGGATGTCGGCGGCGTAGGCGAGCTCGGCTCCCCCGCCCAGCGTCCAGCCGTCGATCGCGGCGATCACCGGCATCGGCAGGCGCGCGATCCGGTCGAAGATCCGCGCGTTGATGCCGGCGAGCGCATCGGCGGCCCTCCGCTCACGCAGCTCGGCGATGTCGGCGCCGGAGGCGAATGCCGCGGTCGATCCGGCGAGGATCAGGATGCGCGGATCCGTCTCGAGCTCCGCGCAGACGGCGTGCAGCTCGTCGACCATCGCGCGGGAGATCGCGTTGCGCACGTCGGGGCGGTCGAGCACGACCTCGACGCGATCGGCGGCCGCGGTGATCCGGACCTCGCTCACGCCCGCTCCAGGATCAGGGACTGCCCCTGGCCGACGCCGACGCACATGGTGGCGAGACCGTACCGCGCGTCCTCGCGCTCCAGGCGGCCGAGGAGCGTCACGACGATCCGCGAGCCGCTGGAGCCGAGCGGATGGCCGAGGGCGATGGCGCCGCCGTCGGCGTTGACGAGCTCCTCGTCGAGGCCGAGCCGCCGGATCGAGGCGAGCGACTGCGTGGCGAACGCCTCGTTGAGCTCGATCGCGCCGAGGTCGCCCACCGTGAGCCCAGCGCGGGCGAGCGCCTTCTGCGTGGCGGGGACCGGCCCGAGGCCCATGATCTCGGGGGCGATCCCGGCCGCCGCCGAGCCGACGACCCGCGCCCTCGGCCGCAGCCCGTACCGCTCGACGGCCGCGCCGCTCGCGACGACGATCGCGGAGGCGCCGTCATTCAGCCCGCTCGAGTTGCCGGCCGTCACGACGCGGCCGCCCCGTACCACCGGGCGCAGCGCCGCGAGTCTCTCGAGGCTCGTATCGCGGCGCGGTCCCTCGTCGACCGCGACGACCCCGGTCGCGGTCTCGACGTCGACGATCTCGGCGGTGAAGCGCCCGGCCTCCATCGCGGCGACCGCGCGCCGGTGCGAGCGCAGGGCGAACGCGTCGGCCTCGTCGCGGCGGATGCCGTCGAGCCGCGCCACCTCCTCCGCGGTCTCGGTCATCGAATACGTCGCTTTGTCGCGGGCGAGCAGTCGCGGGTTGGCGAACCGCCATCCGATCGACGTGTCGAAGGACTCCCCCGGCCCGCCCCACGGCTTCGCCGGCTTGGCCTGCACCCACGGGGCGCGCGTCATCGACTCGACGCCGCCGGCGATCACGACGTCGGCGTCGCCCGCGCGGATCGCCTGCGCGGCCTGCACGATCGCCGTCATCCCCGAGGCGCACAGCCGGTTGACCGTGTACGCGGGCACCGCATCGGGCAGGCCGGCGAGCAGCACGCTCATCCGGGCGACGTTGCGGTTGTCCTCCCCCGCCTGGTTCGCGGCGCCGAGCACCACCTCGTCGATCGCGGCCGGATCGACGCCCGCCCGTCGCACGGCCTCGCCGACGACGAGCGCGGCCAGGTCGTCGGGCCGCACGCCCGCAAGCGCGCCGCCGTGGCGGCCGACGGGGGTCCGCACGCCGCCCACCAGGAATGCGTCGGCCACGCTGCCTCCGATTTACTGACCTGCCGTTCGGTTATGATTTCACACCGGATCGGGGGCGTCAACGTCCGTGCCCGGGCGACGGATTGCCGTCCGGCTCGAGCGGCGACCGCCGCATCCGGTCGATGGCAGGGCCTCGGTCGTGCCGATCATGCCTTGGTGCGTCGGCGGACGGCGGCTCGCCGGATCAGGCCGATGACGAGGGTCGCGACGAACAGGATCACGCCGATGATCGCCAGCCACAGAAGACCCTTGATGGCGAAGCCGACCACCGACAGGATCGCCCAGAGCACCAGCAGCACGATGACCAGGATCAGCATCCATTGACGGTAGGCGCAGGACGGAACGCGATCCGCATCGCACAGTCAACGCTCGGGCGCCCGGTGGGTGCGCTCCGCCCCGGAGGAGAGGCCTGCACCCGTCCGGTCGCGAAATGCTGGTCCGGCGGGCACCCGCGACACCGCGCGCCGGTAGACCTCCAGATAGTCGCGCACCATCCGGTCCACGGCGAAGCGGCGCTCGGCCGTGCCCCGGATCCGGATGCGATCGAGCCGGGCCGCGGGCTCGACGACGGCGTTCGCGGCGTCGAGGTCATCGACGACGTAGCCGGTGACGCCCTGGTCGATGATCTCGCGCATCGATCCCCGCCGGTAGGCGATGACGGGCGTGCCGCAGGCCATCGCCTCGACGACCGACAGGCCGAAGGGTTCGTCGAAATGGATCGGGTGCAGCAAGACGGCGGCCGAACCGAGAAGTCGCGACCGCTCCTCGGGGCCGATCGACCCGAGATACCGGACGTGCTCGCCGTCGAGGTGCGGGGCGACCTCCTCGTCGAAGTAGCGCTGGTCGTGGATGATGCCCGCGATGATCAGCGGCCGTCCGTTGCGCCGGGCGATCTCGATCGCATCCGCCGTGCCCTTGTCGGGATGGATCCGTCCGAGCGTCATCAGGGCGTCGCCCGCGTGCGCGCTCGCCGTCAACTCGGAGAGGTCGATGCCATGGTGGATGGTTGCGGCGTAGCTCAGCTCCGGGCTGCGATCGGAGTCCGAGATCGCGACGTAGTGGGCCGCGCTCGGCACCTGCTGGGCCGCTCGATAAGCCGGCAGAATCCGCGGTCCGGAGAATCCGTGGATGGTCGTGACGACGGGCGCGCGCCACGACCGGGAGAGGGCGAGCGGAAGCCAGTCGAGATGACTGTGGATCAGGTCGAAGTCGCCGGAGCGCGCGATCGCGTGGCCGACGTGCAGCGCCTCCTGCACCCGGCCGTCGAGCTCGTCGTCCTCGGCGTAGCCGTAGGGCACGACGGCATCCAGAGTGGCGCTCGTGACCGAGTCCGCGGTCGCGAACAGGGTCACCTCCTCGCCGGCGGCGACCAGGCCCTCCGCGAGCAGGCCGGCCACGCGCTCCCACGGCCCGTAGTGGCGCGGCGGGGTGCGCCAGGCGACGGGAGCCAGGATGCCGATCCTCATGCGGCGACCGGTGTCAGCGCAGCCAGCAGCTCGTCCAATCCGACCGAGCCGACGCGGATGTGCGCATCGCCCACGCCGTACGGCAGCCACAGCGTCCCGTCGTGCAGCAGCGCCCCGCAGGAGTAGACGACGTTGGGCACGTAGCCGTCGCGGAGCAGACCGTGGGGATACAGGAGCGGGTCGTCCAGCTGGGCGATGACGCGGCTCGGATCGTCCAGATCGAGCAGCACCATGCCGAGGCTGTAGGTGCGCATCGGTCCGACGCCGTGGATCAGCACCAGCCAACCTCGGTCCGTCTCGATCGGCGAGCCGCAATTGCCGCTCTGGACGACATCCCAGAGGCGGCTCGGGGCATGCACGATGCCGTCGTCCGTCCAGACCAGGCCGTCCTGCGAATGAGCCAGCGCGAGGTTCTCGCCATCGGTGCGGGTCAGTGCGAGCTGCCGGCCGCCGACGCTGCGCGGGAACAAAGCCATCCCCTTGTTGACCGCAGCGGCGCCGGACAGACGATGGATGCGGAAATGCCGTAGGTCGGCCGAGACGATCAAGCGGGGGGCGATCGTGCGCCCGTCGTAGGCCGTGTACGTCGCGCGGTACTCGCGGCTGCCGTCGTCGTTCTCGACCTGGACGAAGCGCGCATCTTCCATACCGTGGCTCTCCTCGGACGAGAAGGGCAGCAGCACTCGCTGCGTCAGGTCGCTGGAGTCGGCGAAGCGGGCGTGGTAGGCCGACCAGGCCATGGCCCGCACGACCTCGAGATCGCCGTGAAGGTCGCGGCGCTGGGCGAGGTCGACCGGGAGCTCGCGAATGGCGTCCTCGATCTGCCCGCTGCGAAAGGAGGCCGGCAGCCCGCGGACGATCGCGGCGGAGAGCTCATTGAGCCGCGTCTCCTGCTCGAGCGCCTCACGGAAGTGGTCACGCGTCCAGTCGCCCTCGCTGATGGTCGCGCTCGACAGCGGGAGGTCCCGATGCTCGAAGACCCAGCCGGCGGAGCCGATCACGGCCGAGGCGAACCCGATGGACGACACGTGGCCCTCGCCGATCGCCCGCAGCGCGACCGCGACGCGAAGCTCTCCGGGGGCCAGCCCGCTCTGGTCGGGGTGCGGCGTCGCGCTGGGGTTGCACAACGCGGCGCCTTCCACCGCGTACTCCATCGTGAAGACAGCGCCCAGCACGATGGTCTGCTCCGGGGTGAGCTGCGCGGGACGCGATCCGGAACCCGCGGACGCGACCGTCTCGGCATGGCGCGTCAGCAGGTCGATGAGCCCGTCGTGTCGTTCGCCGAAGTCGCGGACGATGGCCTCGGCGCTCTGCCGGAGAGTGATCGGAGGGAGGGCCAGGACGCGGTCGACGATCTCGCCGGCGCGAGAGCGAACCCGGGTCGGCCCCTCGCCCGGCAGGAAGAGCCTCGCGGTCACCCGCGCCGGGTCGGCGTGCAGCCCGGCGCCTGCGTCGGTCAGATCGAGCGCGCCCATCACAGGGTCCGGTGGTCGGTCAACGACCGCATGTGCTGAGACGTGCTGAGAGCGGCGAGCGTCGACTCGGCTCCGCGGTTCCGGTTGCGGCCGGCGGGTTGCAGCCCGTCGAATCCCGCCCCCACGGCGGGATCGATCATGGCGACCCCGGCATCGTTGTCGCCGAGGAACCAGGCCCACGCCATCCGCACCGTGTCCGCCCACCGTTCCCCATGTCCCAGGCGATGAGCGCATGCGGCCGCATCGGCGATGTCGCCGGCCTCGATCGGCTGCTGGTCGAACTGCGGGCCGTCGTCGCCGCGCCCCCGGCCGAGCGCGCCCGTGACGGAAAGGTGTCCTCGACGGGTCTGCACGAGCACCAGGAAGGAGAGCGCCGCGAGTCCGCGCTCGGTCAGGCGCCGGTCGCCGAGTGCCGCGCCCGCGACGAGCAGCGCGTGCGGGATCGTGCCGTTGCCGTAGCGCAGGCGGGGCTCCGGCCACGGCCAGGTCGCATCCTCGGACTCCGGGATCGCCGCGACGCCGTCGATCAGCAGCCGTCGTGCCGTCTCCGAGCGCGGATCGATCGCCAGCACCGACGCCGCACCGATCACGGCCGACGCCATGGCGCGCAGATGGGGGGATCGCTGTCGGGCGGCCCGCTCGAACGCCACCCGCGCGCGCTGTCGCACGGAAGGATCGACCGCGGAGGCGGCCGTGACGCCGAGGGCTCGGATCGCACGCCCCCACCAGTCGCCGAGGCCCTGCTCATCGGTCCAGGCGCCCATCCGGCTCAGCCGGTTGTGCGCCCGTCCGTTGAAGGCGATGGCGGCCTCACTGAATCGCAGGTAGGTCTCCAGGAGGTCGGCCGCCGTGGCGGAATCATCCTTCGAGCCGACCACCACCATCAACCCCCGGGCGACATCGTCGAGGCAGTAGCCGTGCTCCCGGCGAGGCGTCGAGTGATCGGCGTGCTCGAAGAGGCCCAGGTGGTCGCTCATGGACGCCAGATGCGTCAGGGGCAGCTCGGTGGTCTGTTCGACGAGACGACGTTCATCGAGTGCGATCATGCGGTGAGCACGGCGGCGTGTGCGATGAGGTCGTCGGCGAGAGTGCGATACCTCGGCGCGATGTCCGCCCAACTCGTCCCGGTGATCGCGGCGGCGACCGACCGATTCGGAGAATCGAGCCGGCCCAGCGCCGCCCGCACGCCGTCCGCGATGGCAGCCGGATCCTCATGGGGCACGACGGTGCCGACGCCGTCGCCGAGAAGCTCCACCGCATGGGGGAAGGCGGTGGCCACCACGGGCTTGCCCGCGGCGATCGCCTCGACCAGGACGCCGGATGTGACCTGCGTGCGGGAGTCGTAGGGAAGCAGCACCAGGTCTGCGGAGCCCACCCGCGCCGCGAGTTGTGCGGCATCCAGGTAGCGGTCCTCGAGGACGACCCGATCCTCCAGTCCCAGCTCGGCCACGAGGGCATGCAGGCTCTCGCGGTATGTCTCGCCCTCGTGCGCGACGACCTTCGGATGGGTCTGACCCGACACGATGTAGCGAACGTCGGGCTCACTGCCGGCCAGCGCGGCGATCGCGCGGATGCCGTGCTCGATGCCCTTGCCGGGTCCGATGAGGCCCCAGGTCAAGACGGAACGATGGTCGCCCGCTTCACGCGGTGCCGCCGCCCATGCGGGGACGCCGTGAGGGATCACGCTGACCTTGCGGAGGTCGATCGCGTAGTGCTCGCGGAGCCGGCTGAGCGCCGCCGCGGTCATCACGACCAGGGCGCTCGCCGACCCCGCGACCCGCTCGAGGACCGCGCGCTGGCCGGCCGTGGGCGCATCGAGCACCGTGTGCAGGACGACGATGCTCGGCACGGTCAGCAGCTCGAGCACCCGCACGGCATCCGATCCGTCCTCGCCGCCGAAGATGCCGTACTCGTGCTGGACGATGGCCACATCGCTCGCGCTCAGCGCCCGCGCCGCGGCACGGATCGCCGACTCATCGGCGGCTCCCACGGACGCGAGTTCCGCCACGATCCGCGAGCGGGTCCGGATCGCCGCGACCGCCGGCTGCGCGAGCTCATCCATCATGCGCACGATCCGTGCGTCCGGCTCGCCGTCGCGCGTGATCGCCATCGCGAGCGCCTCGGTGAAGGTCGCAAGGCCGCATCGCGTCGGGGGATAGGTGCTGAGGAAGCTGAATCCGGTCACGATGGACCTCTCACTCGTTCCGAGACGACGATGTCGTGATCGGAAGATGCGAGACGTCTACCGAACGGTATCTCTCGGGGAACAGCGCACCCTCGGGCCATCCGGTTCACCCCGCGGACCGGACCGCGCAGGCTATGACGTCCAGTGTACGCCGACCGTCTTGCGCACGGCCGGTGATTCCGCAAGCCTCTGCGATCGCGCGGGCAGCGGGGACAGAGTGGAGCGCATCCAACGAAAGGGAGATGCCACGATGTCCGGCTCTGAAGGACAACAGATGAACGACGAAGCCCTCCGCCGCGCGAAGCGACCGCTGACCCCGCTCGCCGGGCCCTACGGCCATCCGTTCCACTCGCTCCTGGTCACGGTGCCGATCGGCACCTGGATCGGGGCGCTCATCTTCGATATCGCCAGGGCGGCGGGTGCCGACCACGGGTACCGGGACGCCGCCGGCTGGTTGATCCTGATCGGCCTGATCGGCGCGGTGCTGGCCGCCGTCCTCGGCCTCATGGACCTCAGCCGGCTCCGCTCGGGCACCCGGGCGCAGCGCGTCGCACTGATCCACATGACCATCAACCTCGTCGTGGTGGTGCTGTTCATCGTGAACCTCATCGTGCGCGTGAACACCGACGGCATCGCCGGCCCGCTGACGCTCGACATCATCGCCGTGGTGCTGTTGGGCGTCTCGGGGTTCCTGGGCGGAGAGCTGGCGTACCGGTACGGCGTGCGGGTCGCCGACGAGGAGACGCAGCGCGCCGCCTACCAGGGCGCTCGACGCGGTTGAATGCCGGATGAGCTCCGAGGGCGTGCGGCGCACGGTGTCGGTCGTCATCCCGGTCCGCGACGACGCCGACTTCCTCGAGCGCTGCCTCGAGGCGCTCGACCGGCAGACCGTCGCGCCCGACGAGATCGTCGTGGTCGACAACCGGAGCAGCGACCGCACGCCGACCATCGCGCGGCGCCGGCGGGTGCGGCTTCTCGAGGAGCCGATGCTCGGGATCCCGCCCGCCGCGTCCGCCGGGTACGACGCGGCCTCCGGCGAGATCATCGCGCGGCTCGACGCCGACTCCGTGCCGCCGCCCGGCTGGACAGCTCGCATCCACGCCGCCTGGGACGCGGAGCCCGGCCTGGACGCGATCACCGGCCCGGGCCGGCTGGACTCCGTGCCGCGGCTGCTCCGGCCGATCGCGACGCTGCTGTACATGCGGTCGTACTTCGCGCTGTCGGTCGTGCTGCTCGGTCGCCCTGCGCTGTTCGGCTCGAACTTCGCAATGACGCGGGACGTCTGGGCGTCGGCCCGCTCGCGCGTGCATCGCACCGACCCGCGCGTCCACGACGATCTCGACCTGAGCTTCGCGCTGCCCCGCGGCTCGCGCGTGCGCTACGAGCCGGGGCTGGCCCTGCACATCTCGTCGCGGCCGCTGCGGACGCCGCTCGGGATGGCGCTGCGCATCGGGCGGGGGGTCCGCACGATCGCCGTGAACCGGGACGCCCTCGTCGGGCCACGCCGGCGCCGGTCCTGACGTCCGGCCCCGGCCGAGTCGTACGATCGAGGGGTGAACGCGATCCGGATGGAGGTCCTCGGCGCCTGCGCCGACCCGAGGTAGGTCCTGTCGACCCGCGTTCCCTTTTTCTTCTTCTCTCGACAGGACATCCCTTCATGCACGCCCTCTCCGAGGACGCCGTCCGCGCGTCCCTTCTCAACGCGAGCCTGCGCGAGCACACGGCGCTCGCGCTCCCGCCCGGATTCGCCGAGCTGCCCTGGCCCGACCTCGACTACCTCGGCTGGCGCGATCCGAAGCAGCCGCTCACCGGCTACGTCGTCGCGCTGGTCGACGACGAGCCGGCGGGCGTGCTGCTCCGGCAGGCGGAACGCGCACCACGCGCCCGGGCGCAGTGCTCGTGGTGCGACGACGTGCAGCTGCCCAACGACGTCGCCTTCTTCAGCGCCCGGCGCGCCGGGCACGCCGGGCGTCGCGGCGACACGGTCGGCACGCTCGCCTGCGCCGGCTTCGAGTGCTCGCGCAACGTGCGCCGGATGCCGGTGCTCGCCTACCCGGGGTTCGACCGGGAGGCCGAGCGCCTGCGCCGGATCGACGCGCTGCGGGAGCACGTCGGCGCGTTCCTGCGCCGGATCAGGGACGGGGACTAGGCCGCCGCGACCGGCTCGTCGGTGACGACGACGACCCCGCTCGGCGCATCCAGCAGGGCGACGGTCTTCTCCGCCGCCGTGTCGATCTGCACGCGGGGCGCGGCCGGGAGCTGCGCCTCGTTGTAGGTGCCGGGACCGTAGAACTGCCCGTAGCTGAGGAGCACGCCGCCCTCCGCGAGCACGCTCGACTCCAGCTCCCGGACGGCCAGCGCATCCGGGCCGTCCGGAAGCTGCCAGGCCACTGTCTGGGCGAGGATCTTCGGCGACCCGCTCGCGCGGGCCGCGTCGATGATGTTCCGGTTGCCGACCGTCCGGATCCGGGCGTTGCGTTCGGCGTGCTCGGGAATCCGCGTCACGTCGTCGGGGAGGTCGGTGAGCTCGTTCAGGACCACGTCCGGCCGGAAGGCGGCGACCGCCTCGATCAGCGCGTCGCGATCGAAGACGTCGACCACGACGGGTTCGGCGCCGAGGTCGGCGAGAAGCGCCGCGTTGCTCGAGGACCGCGTCATCCCGGCGACGGTGTGTCCGCCCTCGACGAGCAGCGGGATCAGCCGGCGGCCGATCACACCGGAGGCTCCGGCAAGGAAGATTCTGGACATTCGGGGGTACCTGCTCTCTTCTGGATGGATCACGGACCGGCTCACACGGTGCGCCGGAGTCGCAGCTGCGCCAGGAGGCTGACGAGCGTGAGGAGGATGGTGACGATCGTGTAGCCGACCACCGCGGGCACGGTCCCGAACGGGGTGGCGAGGACGCCCTCGACCACGATCGGCACGCCGAACGCGAGGTACGAGACGACATAGACGGCCGCGACCACGGCCGCACGCTGATGCGCGGGGGCGAGCGGCAGGATGAGCCGGATCGCACCGCTGAACGACGCGCCGAACGCGAGACCCGCGATCGCCTGACCCGCGAGCACGATCGCCAGGCTGTCCGCGGAGATGCCCGCGACGATGCCGAGGGAGCCGATCAGGGACGCGGCGATGCCGATCCCCGTCGCCCGTCCGGCGCTCATGCGCGTTAACAGCAGCGCGACGAGCGTCGCCACGGCTGGAGCCACGAATCCCGTGAAGCCGTTGACGAAGCCGCTGTCGAGCGCGAAGACGCTCCGGACCATGGCGGGCGCCAGCCCGCCGGAGAGGCCGGCCAGCATCCAGACTGCGGCGATCACGGGCGCGAGCGCCGCGAACTGGGCGCGCGCCGGGGCGGGAACGGTGACGCGAGGGACGAGGGACCGCGCCGTGCCGCCCTGCCCGCCGGCGGTCTCGGGCGAGGCGATCACGGCGACGCCGCCGACGACGGTGAGCACGATGAGGACGACGAAGACGATCTCGTTCGCGTCGGGACTGAACTGGAGCGCGAGGCCGGCGAGCAGCGAGCCGAGCGCGAGCCCTCCCGTCAGGCTGACGTTGCCGAGGACGGCGCCGAGGTTCTTCCGGCCCCGCGGCGCGAGCTCAACGAGCGCTGCGGTGAAGGCCGACGTCGCGGCCCCGCTCGCGACGCCCTGCACCACGCGGCCGGCGATGACCCAGCCGATGTCGGTGCCGACCAGGAACAGCACGTCGGATGCGAGCTGCACGACAAGCGCACCGGCGAGCACGGGTCGACGGCCGACGTGATCCGAGAGGGAGCCCAGCGTCAGCGCGGCGACGAGGAAGCCGACCGCGTAGACGGCGAAGGCGACGTTCAGCATCGCGGGCGGGAAGTCCCATCGCGTCTGATAGGCCACGAGCAGCGGCGTCAGGGCCCCCGCGCCGAGATAGAGGCTGGAGAAGGCGACCGCCGAACCGGCCGTGGCGACACCCGCGGGCAGGAACCGAGCGGAAGATGCGGAGGTCATCGGGACTCCTCGACGTGGACGACGACACCGAGGGATTTCGTGCCGACGACTGCCAAGCTAGTCAGATGTGGACTGGATTTACGGACCACTCACTCGCCGGGATTACAGACCACTTCCGGTGTCAGGATCGGGCTGTCCCCCACGACCTCGCAGAGCGACTCCAGCGCGGCGGGCCAGGCGCTGTCCGAGAGCGCCGAGAAGTTGACCACGAGCGCGTCGAGCGGCACCGACGCGGACTGGTCGGGATGGCGGAACTCGGCCATCCCGCTCACGACGAGGCCCCGGGCCTCCGCCGCCCGCACGGTCGCGGCCTCCCCGCCCGGCGGAAGCTCCAGCACCACCTGGAGGCCGGCGCTCATCCCGAGCACGCGGACGCGCGGCGCCGACCGTGCGAGCGCCTGGATCAGCTCCTCCCGGCGGCGCCGGTACTTCTGCCGCCGCGCCCGCACGTGGCGGTCGAATGCTCCCGACCGGATGAACTCGGCCAGGGTGAGCTGATCGGTGACGCTCACGGTCTCGACCCGGCCCTTGCCCTCGCCGACCATGGCGATCAAGCGTTCGGGCACGACCATCCAGGCCAGGCGCAGTGCCGGACCCAGCGATTTGCTGGCCGTGCCCAGGTAGACGACGTGATCGGGATCCCGGCCCTGCATCGCGCCGATCGGCTTGCGGTCGTAGCGGAACTCGCCGTCGTAGTCGTCCTCGAGGATCAGCCCGCCCGTCCTGCGCGCCCACTCGAGCGCGGCGATCCGCCGCTCCGCGGAGAGCGCGACGCCCAGCGGGAACTGGTGCGCCGGGGTCAGGAGCACGCCGCCGATGTCGGGGCGGGCGTCCAGTTCCCCGATCCGCGCGCCCTCGTCATCCACCGTGAGCGGCGGCGTGGTCAGTCCCTCGTCGTTGAGGGTGAGGCGGTAGATGTCGAGGCCGTAGCCCTCGACGGCGATGGCTCCGGTTCCGGAGCGGGCCAGCCCTCGCGCCAGGAGCGTCAGTCCGTGATGGAACCCGGAGGTGATCACGACCGTCTCGGGCCGGGCGATCACGCCGCGAGCGCGCCCGAGGTACTCGGCCAACGTCGTGCGCAGTTCCCTGCTCCCGAGGGGGTCACCGTAGCCGAAGGCGCTGTAGGGGGCTGCGGGCAGTGCCCGACGGGCGGCGGCCAGCCACGGACCGTGCGGGAAGTCCGCGAAGTCGGCGGCACCGGGGCTGAGGGTTCGCGAGGGCGCCGGTGCCGCCGGGGGCGCCGGATCCGGTTCGGCCGACCACGGGACCCGATCGGCGACGTGCGTCGCCGATCCGTGCCGGGCCGTCAGCCAGCCCTCCTCGACGAGGTCGGCGTAGCAGTCCGTCACCGTCGCGCGCGCGATGCCGAGGTCCGCGGCGAGCGCCCGCGAGGCCGGCAGCCGCGTCCCGGGCGCGAGCCGGCCGGTGCGGATCGCCTCGCGGAGCGCGTCGGTCAGCGACGCCCGGATTCGCGAGCCCCGGAGCTCCAGGTGCAGATCGATCCCGGCGCGCGCGAGCATCTCGACCGGCGCGCTGCTCGCGGCCTCCGGCATGCGTGCAGCGTAGCCGTCGATGTCCCGTCGCGTTCGCCGCGGGTCACGGCCGCCCCCAGAGCGTGACGACGTCCGCATCCAGGGACCACGCACGCTCGGGATGCAGCCCCGCCAGACGCAGGGCCTCGACCTGCGCGGCGCCGTGCCGGCTGCGGGTGACCAGCCAGACCCGGTCGGAACGACCGATGAGCCCCGGGGTGAGCGGTCGGGTGAGGTCCCAGAGGCCATCGGTGCGCTCGTACGGCGTGACGAGTCCGAGGTCGGTGACCCCGCGGAACGCGTCGGGGTAGGCGTGCAGGGCGAGGCGCGGACGACGGGAGTGCCGCACGCCGTCGTCGAACGCGATCCCGTCGCCGGGGTGCGATCGGGCCGCGATCAGCGCGGCGACCTCGTTCCAGTCCGTGCCGGCGTTGCGCGCGGTCGGTGCGCGCTGCGACACGACCGTCGGCGCGGCCAGGGCCGCCACGAGCGCGATCGCGACCGCCGAGGCCGGTGCCCGTCCGACCGCCGGGAGCCGGCGCACGGCCTCCTCGACCCCGACGGCGAGCAGGAGCGCGACCCACGGAGCGGTGAAGCCGACGTAGCGCGCGGCGTAGAACCCGCCGAGCGCCGCGCCGAGGGTCAGGATCACGACCGACGGCACGAGCGCGCCCACCAGTGCCACGATCCCCGCCCGGGCGAGCGGCGCCCGCCTGAGGACTGCGACGACGGCGAGCAGCAGGGACCCGCCCGCCGCGATCGCGAGCGCGGCGTCGCCGAACCACGGCGTCACGAGCACTGTGCGCGGCGTCGGGGCGCGGTCGGCGAGGAAGCCGACCTGGGAGCGCTGACGCCATCCCGCGATCACGACGGGCGCGCTCAGGACGAGGGCGATCCCCACGGCCGCGGCGAACCGGCGCAGCGCGGCGCGGCGCTCGGGGGCCCGGGTGAGCAGCACGACGAGCACGAGATGAGCCGCGACGACGAGCGCCGTGTCGAGGAAGAGCGTGACGAGCACGCCGAGCCCGACTCCGTAGCCGAGCCAGCGCCATCCGGGCCGCGCGACGGCGCCGCGCGCCAGGAGCAGGCTCAGGGCGACCACGCCCGCCATCTCGAGCGCCGCGGACCGCGCGTCGCTGCCCGCGTACGCGACGCGGGGCAGCACCGCGAACACGAGGCCGGCGACGAGCGCCGGACGGAGTCCGCCGCCGAGCGAGCGCACCAGGGGCACCATGCCCGCGGCCGCGAGCGCGACGGCGAGCGCCGAGAGGGCGCGCACCGCGACGGCGTCGGAGCCCGTGACGACGACCCAGACGTGCAGGATCGCGTAGTACAGCCCGTGCACGGCGTCGATCGAGCCGAGCTCGTCCGCGAGCGACCCCCAGGAGCGCCGCGCCGACATGATGCTGACCACCTCGTCGCCCCACAGCGACGGGATGCCGGCGCCGGCGAGCGCGACGGCGGCGCCGACCACGCCGACACCGCAGGCCGCGGCGATCGCGGGCCGCCGGGATGCCGGGGGCGCGTCGACCGGCACCGCGACGAGGGTCGTCACGCGGCCGCCTCGGCGGCGAACTCCCGCATGCCGTCCTCGAAGGCGACGACCGCGCTCCAGCCGAGCTCCCGTCGCGCCCGATCGGACGACGCGGTGATGTGTCGCACGTCGCCCAGGCGGTACTGCCCGGTCACCACGGGCGCGGGCCCCCCGACGGCCGCCGCCAGCGACGATGCCAGCTCGCCCACCGTTCGCACGACACCGCTGCCGATGTTGAACGCGCGCAGCCCCGGATCGGCGATCGCGGATGCCCAGTCGAGGGCGGCCAGGTTCGCGGCCGCCACGTCGCGCACGTGCACGAAGTCGCGGCGCTGACCGCCGTCCTCGAAGACCCGCGGCGCCCGGCCGTGCGCCAGCTCTGACCGGAACAGCGCGGCGACACCGGCATAGGGGGTGTCGCGTGGCATCCGGGGGCCGTAGACATTGTGATAGCGCAGGGCCGCTACGCGTCCGTCGACCGCCCGCGCCCACGCGCTCGCGAGCTGCTCCTGCGACAGCTTGCTGACGGCGTACACGTTGCGGGGATCCGGCACGGCCGACTCGTCGACGACCTGCGGCACGAGAGCGTGCCCGTCGTCGCCGATCGGGTCGAAGCGCCCCGCCTCCAGATCCGCGACGGATCGCGGGGGCACCGCGACCGGGCCGCGGGCGTCGCGGTACGCGCCCTCGCCGTAGACGACCATCGACGACGACAGCACCAGCCGGCGCACCTCCGCGCGCGCCATCGCCGCCAGCAGCAGCGCCATTCCCGTGACGTTGACGCTCGTGTACTCGGGCGCGTCGTCGAAGTCGACCCCGAGCCCGACCTTCGCCGCGAGGTGCACGACCGCGTCCATCCCGCGCAGCGCGGAGTCGGCGGCGCCCGGACGGGTCAGGTCGTCGTGCATCAGCTCCACGCCGGCCGGCACCCGGCCGATCGCGCGATCGAGCACGCGCACCGTGTGCCCGCTCCGGATCGCCCGCTCGACGACGTGCGATCCGATGAACCCGAGGCCGCCGGTCACCAGGATGCGGCTCATCGGGCGAGCACCGCATCGATCGCGGCGGCCGGCAGCAGGCGGCGACCCGCGTAGTCGTCGGGGATCGCCGCCACGATCGCCGCGATCGCGGCGCGGATGCGCGGAGCCGCCTGGGCCATCCGGCGCAGCACGAGCTCCGCGTCGGCGCCGTCGCCCGTCGCCGCGCCGTCGCGTTCGGCATCGATGTCGGCATCGATGTCGGTCACGAACGAGAGCGCGACGAGGCCGACGCCGAGCTCGGCCGCGAGCACGGCCTCCGGGTACTGGGTCATGTTGACGATCTGCGCGCCGGCCGCACGGAACCAGCGGGACTCGGCGCGTGTGGAGAACCTCGGACCCTGCACGACGACGCTCGTGACGCCGTCGACCGGGCTCTCCCCCGCGGCGCGCAGGGCCGCCGCGGCGAGGCGCCGGAGCTCCGGATCGAACGGATCGGCCGCCGGCAGGTGCTGCACGTCGTCGTCGAAGTAGGTGTCGGCACGCCCCCAGGTGCGGTCGATGAGCTGCGACGGGAGCACCAGGTCGCCGGGGCGCAGCGCCGGATCCACGGCGCCGACCGCCGACGACGACACGATGGCCCGCACACCCAGGCGGGCGAGCGCCCAGATGTTGGCGCGGGCGTTGATGCGATGCGGCGCGAGCCGGTGCCCCTCCCCGTGCCGGGGCAGGAACGCGACCCGCCGGCCGGCCAGCTCGCCGATCGTGACGGCATCCGACGGCGACCCGTACGGCGTCTGCAGGTCGATCCGCTCCGGATCGTCGAACAGCCGGTACAGTCCGGAACCGCCGATCACGGCGATGGCGACGGACGCGGTGGCGCTCATCGGGAGGTCCTCTCGGGCAGGGGCGCGCGGGCGCCGAACGGGAGTCGAAGGCGGGAGACGACCGCCGGGATCTCGGCCCGGTGCCGGACGGCGAGCGCGACCAGCAGCACGATCACGGCCGCTCCGAAGGCGGCGCGACTGGTCGCGAGGCCCGGATGCAGCTGCCGCACCGTCATCGCGACGGTCACGACGAGCCATTCCGGCCTGCCCGCCATCGCCGCGAACGGCACGAGCAGAAGCGCGTACCAGGGGTAGGCGGGGGTGACGATCAGCAGCGTCGCGCCGACGACCGCCGCCTGCACGCCCCACGGGCGCTCCGGATCGGCACGCCAGACCGCGAACGCCGCCACCACCGCGACCAGGACCGCCGCGCCGACGGTCGACCACGATCCGGGCAGCACGAGCGAGAGCAGGGCCGAGCGCGATCCCGACTCGTACCCCTCCTCGGAGAAGTACCCCGGCAGGTATCCGATCACCTTCGGACCGCTCGCCAGCAGGTAGGGCGCGTAGACGGCGGCGACGGCGCCCGCCGCGGCCAGCACCACCGCCACCGGACGCCGGCGCAGCAGGGGTGGAGCGACCAGACCGGGGATGAACTTCGTCGCGACGCCGAGTCCGAGCAGCACGCCGCCCACGACGGCACGGCGACGGCGGAGCACCGGCACCGCGAGCACCCCGGTGGCGGCGACCGCGAACAGCACGCCCAGCACGTCGACGTGCGAGTCGGTCACCGCCTGGTCGAGCACGAACGGGCACCACAGCCACAGGGCGCTCCACCGCGGATCGCGCCCGCCGCGGCGCAGGAGGAGGGCGAGCAGCGCGCCGACCGCGCCGACCAGCAGGAGCCCGCCGACCTGGAGCGGCGCGTACGCGGCGGTCGTCGGCACCAGCGCGCGCACCGCCGCGAAGTACGCCTCGCTCACCGGGGGATAGATCGTCGGCACCCGGGGCCGGTTCAGCGCGGTGCACAGCAGGGCGCCGCCGGGCTCCTCGCGGGTGCTCATGATCCGCTGGCCGGCGCAGCGCCCGTCCACGGGCGCCGGGTACAACCACCCCGGCCGCAGCCCGGCCAGCGCCGACGAGGCGGGCACGTGCTCGTAGGGCGAGACGCCGGCATCCTGCACGATGCCGTCCCAGGCGTAGCGCGCCGAGTCGGTGCTCAGGTGCGGGGGCCCCGCGAGCGCGGCACCGCCCAGCACCGCCGCGCCGACGACCACGAGCACGAGCGCGGCGCGCCCGCGCACCCGGAACAGCAGCGTGACGGCCACCGCGAACCCCGCGAGCGCGATGGCGCCGACCGCCGTCAGCGGCCAGGCGCCGGAGCGGTCGAACAGCTGGAAGGCGTGCCCGACGACGACCGCCGCGACGGCCACCGCGAGCGCCGCCGCGGCGCCCACGATCGGCAGCACCACGCGCATCCCTCGATGCTCGCCTGCGGGTCGCGGCCATCCGGCCCGAACGCGGCATCCGTTCGCGGACCGTAAGAACTGCCGCGCCCCGCTCGGGCCGGCACCGGCGAGCATCGACTCGTGACGCAGCTGACCGAGCGCCTGGGCGATGCCCTCGAGGCCCGGATGCGACGTGCGCAGGGCGGGCTCGGCTCCCCGGTGCGCCGCCCCCGCTCCGCGGTCGTGCTCGGCCGGCTGCTCGGGCCCGCGTTCCTGATCTGCTTCCTGACCGGGCTGTACAGCCACTTCCTGCAGGATCCGCTGCCCGGCATGGTGTTCCCGACCCGGCCGGCGTGGATCTACCAGCTCACCCAGGGCGTGCACGTCACGGCCGGCCTGGCGCTCGTGCCGCTGCTGCTCGGCAAGCTCTGGTCGGTCTACGGCCGGCTGTTCGAATGGCCGCCGCTGCGCGGGGTGCTGCACCTGATCGAGCGCGGACTGGTCGGCGTGCTCGTCGCGACGGCCCTGCTCGAGCCGGCGATCGGTCTGATCAACACGTACCAGTGGTACCCGTGGCCGTTCCCGTTCCGGCAGACGCACTTCGCCCTGGCCTGGGTGCTCGTGGGCGCGCTCGCGGTGCACGTGGGCGTGAAGCTGCCGATCATCGTGCAGCACTGGTCGCGGCGCGAGCGCCCGCGGCCCGACCGGCCGCCGATCGAGCGCCACGGAACGGAGGGTCGGGATGCCGACATCAGCGCCTGAACCGCGGCGCGACCTCCTGACCCGCCGGGCGTTCTTCGGGACGATCGCGGCGGCATCCGGCGCCCTCGTTCTGCTCACCGCGGGCCAGAGCTTCGCACCGTTCGACGGGTTCAACCTCTTCGCGCCGCGGCGGTACGGAGCCGGGCCGCAGAGCCTTCCGATCAACCGGACGGCGCGCAAGGCGGGCGTGCGGGATGCCGCCCTCGACCCCGGCTGGCGGCTCGAGGTGGAGGCGGACGGGCGCACCGCCGCGTTCAGCCGCGCCCAGTTGCGTCGCCTGCCGCAGACGGAGGCCGTGCTGCCGATCGCGTGCGTGGAGGGGTGGAGCACGTCCGCGCACTGGCGGGGTGTGCGGCTCGCCGAGCTGTTCGCGCACGTCGGGTCGACGACGCCGCGGGGCATCCGGGTGCGCAGTCTGGAGACCCACGGCGCGTACCGGGTGACGACGATGGAGACCGAATTCGCGCGCGATCCCACGGCCCTCGTCGCGCTCGAGCTGAACGGCGAGGCCCTCGACCTCGACCACGGCTACCCCGCGCGCATCATCGCGCCCGGGCGTCCCGGGGTGCTGCAGACCAAGTGGCTGGCCCGCCTGGAGGCGCTGTGAGCGCGGCGCCGCGGGAGCTGTCCGCCGGGGCGTTCTGGGCGATCCGGCTCACGCTGTACGGGATCGGCGTCGCGCTGCTGGTGACCGGAGCGGTGCTCCTGTTCGGGCGGCCGACCGGACCGCGGCTGACCGGGATCGTGCTGTGGCTGGGCTGCGCGATCGTGCTGCACGACGCGATCCTGGTGCCGACGCTCACGCTGGTCGGCCGGGTGCGCGACGCCGCGGGCCGCCGGATCGGGATTCCATCCGCGGCGGTGCAGCTGGTGAGCGGCGCACTCGCGATCGGCGCCCTGCTGACGCTCGCGGTGATCCCCGAGCTCTGGGCTCAGCACCTCGGACCGGCCAACCCGACGGTGCTGCCCGGCGACTACGGGCCGCGCCTGCTGCTGGTCTGGGGGCTGCTCGCCGTGCTCTGCGCGGCGGGCATCGTGCTCATCACGCTGCGCGTGCGCCGGCGCTCCTTCGCAGCACGCTGAAGCTGCGTCCGCCCCGGGTCCACTGCTCGTCGAGGCTCAGCCCCGCCTCCGCCGCCACGGCCGCGAGCCGGGCCGCGCCCAGCTCCGCCCACGGGAACACCGGACCCCGGCGTCCGGTGTCGTCGCTCAATCGCGCCAGATAGCGCCGATTGCGGCCGGCATCGACGTGGGTCTCGACGTGGATCCGCCCGTCGGGGGCCATCAGCTCGCCGCAGCGCCGGAGCAGCGCGCACGGGTCGCCGCCGATGCCGATGTTGCCGTCGGCGAGCAGCACCGCGCCCCATTCCCCGTCGCGCGGCACGGCGCCGAACACCGAGCGGCGCAGCACGGGCAGGCCCTGTCTGATCGCGTGGCGGACCGCGGCCGGCGAGACGTCGACGCCGAGGGCGATGCGCCCCGCCAGCACGGCGGCCCGCACCAGGCGACCCGGACCGCATCCGACGTCGAGCAGCGAGCCGCACGTTCGGCGGACGAGGGCCGCATCGACGTCGTCGTGCCGCATCCACCGCCCCACCTCCAGCGCGTCGGCGCGACCGCCGGTCAGCACCTGCACCCGCAGCAGGCCGCCGCCCCGCTCGAGGGCCGCCTCGTACGGATCGCCCCCGAACGCCGCCGGCTCGCGACGCTCGCCGACGACGACGCTGTGCCGGATCACGATGCGGCCGGCGCCGCGGAGCGCGCGGCCGCGGCGAACGCGGCGGCCGTGCGACTGGCCGGGATCGCCCGCGCCACGGCGACCAGATCGGCGATGCCGTCGATGTCGCTCAGGGTGGGCAGCGGCCGCACCCGCAGACCGGCGCTCCGCAACCGACCGACGGTGCGCTCACCGGTGTCGTTGCGCGACATCGGGATGCCGCGCACGAGCGACCCGTCCGGTCGGCGCACCCCGAGCGCCCAGAACCCGCCGTCAAGCGCCGGACCGAACCACGCGTCGACGTCGTCCGGCCACGGCCGCAGCACCGGCCGGATGGCGGGGCCGAGCTGCGGGGTGTCCATCCCCACCAGCACCATGGGCTCGTCGAGCCGGTCGAGCAGAGCCGCGAGGCGCTCGTCGAGCGTTCCCCCGGGCTGGCGCAAGAGCTCCCAGCCCGACGCCGATGGCGGCGGATGCCCGGCGTCGCTGTACAGGATCCGGCGGCTTCCGAACCCCTCGAGAGCCGCCAGGGTGTCGTCGAGGCTCGCCGCGGCGACGGCGGCCGCGGCCGCGAGGCTGAGGGGCGGATGCAGGCGCGTCTTCACGCGACCCGGCGCCGGGTGCTTGGCGACGACGACCACGGCGGTCATGCGCCGGCCGCCCGCAGCTGGGCCGTCATGTCGCGCACGGCGCTGATCGCCCCGCGCAGGTCGCCCGACACCTTGGAGCGCCCGATCCGCGGACGGTACGGCACGTCGAGCTCGGCGATCCGCCACCCCGCGCGCGTCGCCGCGACCAGTGTCTCGAGCGGGTAGCCGCTGCGCCGATCGGTCAGGCCCAGGCCCAGCATCGGCTCCCGCCGGAACACTCGGAACGGCGGCACGTCGTGCACGGCGATGCCGAGCCGGCGGCGCAGCCGCCAGGCGAGCAGCTCGTTCGAGAGCCGTTGCGGTGCCGGCCACGCGGCACGGGACACGGGCCGGCGGCGACCGAGAACCAGATCGGCGGTGTCGAGCAACGCGACCGCGGCGGGCAGCAGCCCGGGGTCGAGCGAGCCGTCGGCATCGAGCACGGCCACGACCTCGGCGGTCGCCGCGACCAGGCCGGCGTGCACGGCGGCGCCGTAGCCGCGACGCTCCTCCCGCACCACGACCGCGCCGGCGGCCGCCGCCACCTCGACCGATGAGTCGCGCGAGCCGTTGTCGACGACGATCGCCCGGTATCCCCGCGGCAGCGCCGCGAGCACGCCGGGCAGTGCCGCCGCCTCGTCGAGGCAGGGCAGGACGACATCCACGCAGGCGCTCACGCCGCCACGCTAAGGAGGGCACAGCGCGGGCGGGCCGCCGAACCCTTACGAAGTGGAGACGGACGCCCTGCGGCGCCGTCTCCACCGGCTCGGCGCCGGCCGGGCGCGCGAGAATGGCGTCACCATGAATTCCGCGACCGCCGACATCACCGACCGCCGGGTGCTGGTCGTCGACGATGACCCCGCGGTGCGCGACGTGGTGTGCGACTACCTCGACGCTGCGGGCCTCATCGTCGACCGCGCCGCCGACGGGTTCTCGGCGGTCGAGGCGGTGCGCCGCACCCGGCCGGACGCGATCGTGCTCGACCGGATGCTGCCCGGGATCGACGGCCTCGAGGTGTATCGCCGGCTCCGTGCCGAGGTCGGCCCGATCCCCGTCGTGATGCTGAGCGCGCTCGGCGCGACCGATCAGCGCATCGACGGCCTCGAGCTCGGCATCGACGACTACCTGCCCAAGCCGTTCTCGCCGCGCGAGCTCGTGCTGCGGGTCTCGGCGCTGCTGCGCCGCAGCGTCGACGACACGACACCCGAGGCGCCCTTCCGGCTCGGCCGCTTCTGGCTCGACGCCTCGAACCACCTCGTGACCCTCGACGGCGAGCCGCTCGTGCTGTCGATGCGCGAGTTCGACCTGCTCGCGTACCTGCTGAAGCACCCGGATCGGGTGCTGAGTCGCGACCAGCTGCTGCGGGCCGTCTGGGGCTGGGAATTCGGCGACCGATCCACCGTGACCGTGCACGTGCGGCGGCTACGGGAGAAGGTCGAGGCCGATCCCTCGAACCCGACGACGCTGCAGACGGTGTGGGGCGTCGGGTACCGCTTCGTCTCGGAGGTCGCCGCGTGACGATCGGCGACATCCTGGCCATCGTCGGCATGGCCGCCTCCGCGGCGGGCGTCGTCGGCCTGGTCGCGATCTCCCTCCTCCTGGTGCTGCGTCGTCGCACCCTCACCCTGCAGCTGCAGGTGGTCTCGGCGGCGGGGGTCGTGGCGATGGTCGCCGGGATCGCCACCGTCTCGCTGGCGATGTACCTCTCGTCCCACGACCTGCTGGTCTCGCTCTGGGTCAGCGGCGTCGCCGCCGTCGTCTCGCTCGCGATGGCCACGGGGCTCGGCGTCGTGCTGCGCCGCTCGGCAGGACGGCTGCGCACCGCCGTGCGCGCCGTGGGCGACGGGGAGCTGGTGCCGGTGGCGTCGTCGTCGGGGTCGGAGCTGTCGGCACTCGCCGCCGAGCTCACCTCGACGAGCGAGCGGCTCGCGAGCGCGCGGGAGGAGATCGCGCGGATCGATGCCTCGCGGCGCGAGCTCATGGCGTGGATCTCGCACGACCTCCGCACGCCGCTCGCCGGCCTCCGCGCGATGTCCGAGGCGCTGGAGGACGGGGTCGCTCGCGACCCGGCGAACTACTACCGGCAGATGCGCGACCAGGTCGACCGCTTGAGCGCGCTCGTCGACGACCTGTTCGAGCTCTCGCAGATCCAGGCCGGTGTGCTGCGCGTGGCGGCGGCGCCGGTTCCGCTGCGAGCGCTGCTGACGCAGGCCGCCGCCGAACTCGCCCCGATCGGCCTGCCCCGTGGCATCCGGATCGAGGTCGACGCCGACGACGCCGAGATCGTCGCCGACGCGCGTCTGCTCTCGCGCGTGATCGCGAACCTCGTGGTCAATGCCGTGCAGCACTCCCCCGACGATTCCGTGGTGCGCGTCACCGCGCGACGGCGCGACGACGGCCGCGCGCACCTGACCGTGCAGGACACGGCCGGGGGCATCGCCGCCGAGCAGCTCGAGCGGATCTTCGACGCCGGCTGGCGCGGCGATCCCTCGCGCACGCCGGAGCCGCTGGTCGGCCGCAGCGCCGGCGCCGGGCTCGGGCTCGCGATCGCCCGGGGCATCGTGTCCGCCCACGACGGCCGCATCGAGGCGAGCAACGTGGCCGGCGGTAGCCGGTTCGACATCCACCTGCCGAGCCGCGCGATCGGCGAGCCGGCCGGAGCCTGACGCCGCCGGGTCAGAGACCGAGCGCGTCCAGCTGCGCGAGCACCTCCGCGGGCTCGGTGCGGGTCGTGTGATCCGGCCGCGCCTCGATCCAGCGCAGCACGCCGTCCGCATCCAGGATCGCCGTCGTCGGCATCGGCAGCCGCGGTGTGCCGTCCGCGTTGGTGGCCGCCACGTCGAGCCCGTTCTCGAGCTGCAGCGCGCGGGACTCATCACCGGGCTGGGTCACGACGCCCAGATCCTCGGCGATCCGGTTGCCCGGGTCGGAGAGCACCGTGAAGGTCAGCGCGTGCTTCTCCTGCATCGTGAGCGAGCCGTCCGGGTGCTGGGGGCTGATCGCGACGAGCCGGATGCCCCGGGCGGCGAGCGGCTCGACGAGCTGCTGCTGGTACACCCGCAGCGCGACGTTGCAGTATGGGCACCAGGCGCCGCGGTACAGCACCACGACGATCGGCGAGCCGGCGGCCGCGGCGGCGAGCGAGGTCGGCTCGCGGTGCACGTCGAGGAGGGCGGCGTCGGGGAAGGGCTGCCCGATCCGACCGCTGAGGTCGGGCCGCGGCAGGATCGCCAGCGCGACCTGCTCGCGGGAGTACGCGCTCTCCGGGCGGCCGGCGTGCGGGGCGCTCACCTCGTCGGCGATGGGGGTGCTGGTCATGTCTCCTCCAGGGGGTCGGAGCTCCATCCCAGCCGCGACAGAATGTACTGGCGAGTACAATCGTCGAATGAGCACCTCAGCCCCCGCGCTCCCGGCGACCGCGAAGGGCCGCGCGACGCGCGAGCGCATCGTCTCGGCGGCGGCGCGGCTGATGCTCGTCGACGGCGTCGCCCGCACGACGCTCGACGACGTCGGCGCCGAGGCGCGCGTGGGCCGGTCGCAGCTCTATCACTACTTCGACGACAAGGCGCGGCTGGTCGAGGCGGTGATCGCGCACCACGCGGAGTCCGTCCTGGGCGGCGACGAGCTCGTGCGGCTCGACGACTGGGAGGCCTGGCGGGCCTGGCGCGACGCGGTCGTGGCCGGCCAGGAGGCGCAGGCGTGCGTCGGCGGATGCCCCCTCGGCTCGCTCGCGAGCGAGCTGTCCGACATCGACGACCGGGCGCGCCGCGCCCTCGGCGTGACGTTCGACGAGTGGGAGCGCCGGTTCCGCCGCGGGCTGGAGGCGATGGCGCGCCGCGGCGCGCTCGCGACCGGCGGCGCACCGGGCCGACTGGCCACGACGGTGCTCGCCGCCCTGGAGGGCGGGCTCCTGCTGGCTCAGCTGCGCCGCAGCACCGCCCCGCTCGAGGCCGCGCTCGACGGCGTCCTCGAACTGCTCGGCGCGCCCGAGCGGCCGTGAGCCGATCGGGTCAGACGGCGATGGGGCCCAGGCGGTCCTCGGCCGCCTGGCTCTCCGCGATCAACGCCAACCGATGCAGGTCCGCCTCGATCTGCCGGCGGTCCAGGTCGACGCGAACCGCCGCCTGCGCCCAGGCCGCTCGCGGAGTCCATCGGAGGACCACGTCGACACGCGTGTGGTCCTGATCGATCGGCGCGAACCGGATCTCGCCGCTCGACGCGCTGCCGCGCCAGCGGAAGGCACCGGGTCCTGCCGCCAGGGCCGCCCGGTACTCGTGGCGGAAGGGGCCGATCGCGATCGTGCCGCTCACCGAGTCCATGCGCACCTTCGCGGTGCCGAGACCGTGCACGACGTGGTGGCGCACCGCGTCCCAGCAGCACTCGCGGACGACCGGGAGGGGCGCCGCGACGAGACGGGAGACGACGACCTCGCGCGCCCGGGGAACAGGACGGGGAGCACGGAGTCCGCCGACACGGGCACGGACGGCGGTGGCGATCGACATGTCCCGACGGTACAGCGCCCGGGCCGCCGCGGGGTGCGATCCTGAGAGGACGCGCAGTCGGGATCGGCGATCCGGGTCAGGCGCCCACCAGGATGGCGGCGACCGTCTCCCGGGCGATCTGACGCTCCTCGTCCGTCGGAACCACCAGCACCTCGACGCGGGAGCCCGCCGCGGCGACGCTGCGGGGTGCGCGCGACGGGGACTGGTTCGCAGCCGCGTCCAGGCGGATGCCCAGGAACTCCAGCCCCGCGACGGAACCGGCGCGCACGACCGCGCTGTTCTCCCCGACGCCGGCGGTGAACACCACCGCGTCCAGCCCGCCCATCTCGGCGGCGTAGGCGCCGATGTAGTGCCGGATGCGGTGCAGGTAGACGTCCAGAGCCAGGCGGGCGGCGGGGTCGCCGCTCTCCGCGGCGTCGACCAGCTCCCGCATGTCCGCTCGGCCGGCCAGCCCGAGGAGGCCGCTTCGGCGGTTCAGGAGGTCGTCGAGCTCGTCGGTCGTCATGCCCGCGTTCCGGGCGAGGTAGATGAGCACGGCCGGATCGATGTCGCCGGACCGGGTGCCCATCACGAGCCCCTCGAGCGGGGTCAGGCCCATGGACGTGTCGACGGAGCGCCCGCCGGAGACGGCCGCGACCGAGGCGCCGTTCCCCAGATGCAGCACGACCATCCGCAGGTCGGCGAGCGGGCGCTCGAGCAGCTGCGCCGCACGCTCGCCGACGATCCGGTACGAGGTGCCGTGGAACCCGTAGCGACGGATGTGGTGCGCCGCCGCGAGCTCCGCATCGATCGCATAGGTGAACGCCGCGGGCGGGAGCGTGTGGTGGAAGGCCGTGTCGAAGACCGCGACGTGCGGCACGTCCGGCAACGCGCGCCGCGCCGCCCGGATGCCGGCGAGCGCCGCGGGGTTGTGCAGCGGAGCCAGCGGCGACAGCTCCTCGATCGCCTGCTCCACCGCGTCGTCGATGATGGTCGCCGCGCGGAACCGATCGCCGCCGTGCACGACGCGGTGACCGACGGCGTCGATCCGGGGGCCCCCCAGTTCGGCGAGTATGCCGTCGACGGCATGGGCGTGATCCGGCGCGTCCGTCCCGGAGGGGCCGATGCGCTCCACCAGGCCCTGCGCACGCGTCTGGCCGGAGTCGGCGTTCAGCAGCCGGTACTTGACCGAGGACGACCCGGTGTTGAGGACGAAGACCTCCGGTGAGGTCATGCCGGCTCGTCGCCCTGCGCCTGGATCGCGGTGATGGCGATCGTGTTGACGATGTCGCGCACCAGCGCCCCGCGCGAGAGGTCGTTGATCGGCTTCGCCAGGCCCTGCAGGATCGGCCCGATGGCGACCGCACCGGCACTGCGCTGGACGGCCTTGTACGTGGTGTTGCCGGCATCCAGATCGGGGAAGACGAACACCGTCGCGCGGCCCGCGACATCCGAACCGGGCAGCTTGGCCTTCCCGACCTCGGGGTCGGCGGCGGCGTCGTACTGGATCGGCCCCGCCACCGGCAACTCCGGAGCCCTCTGCCGCACCAGCGCCGTCGCGGCCCGCACCCGATCGACCTCGGTCCCCGTGCCGGACTCGCCCGTCGAGTAGCTGAGCATCGCGACCCGCGGCTCGATCCCGAACAGCCGCGCCGTCGCCGAGGACGAGATGGCGATGTCGGCCAGCTGCTCGACGGTCGGCTCCGGGATCACCGCGCAGTCGCCGTACACGAGCACCCGGTCGGCGAGCGCCATCAGGAAGACGCTCGACACGGCCGAGACCCCCGGCCGCGTCTTCACCACCTCGAAGGCCGGCCGGATGGTGTGCGCGGTGGTGTGCGTCGCACCGGACACCATGCCGTCCGCCAGGCCGAGCAGCACCATCATCGTGCCGAAATAGGCGACGTCGGTCACGAGCTCCGCCGCCCGCTCCAGGGAGACCCCCTTGTGCGCCCGACGGCTGCGGTACTCCGCCGCGAACCGGGCCACCAGTTCGGGGTCGCGGGGCGATACGACCGACGCGGCGTCGATGTCCAGCCCGAGCTCGGCGGCGCGGGAGCGCACGCGCACCTCGTCGCCGAGCAGCGTGATGTCGGCGATCCCGCGTTGGAGCACGATCGCGGCGGCGCGCAGGATCCGGTCGTCGTCGGCCTCGGGCAGCACGATCCGGCGTCGGTGCGCGCGGGCGCGCTCCACGAGCGTCTGCTCGAACCGCAGCGGGGTCATCGTCGGGTCGACCTCGATGCGCAGGAGCCGGATCAGCTCCGGCAGGTCGACGTGCCGCTCGACGAGGCCGACCGCTCTCGCGTGCCGGGCGGGCGAGTCCGCGGCCAGCCGGCTGTGCGCCCGGGTCGCGCGGATCGCGGTGTCGAAGGTTCCCAGCCGGGTACGCGCGATCGGGAGCGACGTGCCCATCCCGTCGAGCAGGCGCATGACGGGCTCGGAGAGTTCGAACCCGCCGTTCAGGATGACGCCCGCGACCGTGGGGAAGGTCGCCGAGGCATGGGCGATGACGCTGCCGATCAGCACGTCGACGCGATCCCCGGGGACGATGACGACGGCGCCCTCCTGCAGGCGCGGCAGCACGTTCTCCAGGGTCATGGCGGCGATGACCGTGCCCGACACCGGACGGTCCAGCAGCTCCTGCTGTCCCCGGACGAGCTCCGCATCGGTCGCCGCGAGGACGGACCCGAGCAGCGGCGCCGTGAGCGCGGCATCGTCGGGAACGCCCCACGCGGGCATCCCGCAGCGTTCCCGCACCGCGCGGGTGACGGCATCCAGCTCGCCCGGATCGACCCGGTTGACCACGAGTGCCACGAGGTGGGCGTGCTCGGCCCGCAGCTCCGCCATCGCGGTGAGGCCGATCTCCGCGATCTGGTCGGCCGTGCGCGGCGAGCCATCCGGGTTCCGCGCGTTCAGCACGAGCACGACCGAGGCCGCGAGGGTCGCGGCCACCCGGGCGTTCATCGCGAACTCGGTCGGCGTGCCGACGTCGGTGTAATCGGACCCGACGATGAGCACGGCATCGTGACCGCGCTCCGCCTCCGCGCAGCGCTCCAGGATGCGCGCGAGCGCCGCATCCCGGTCGGCGTGAACGGCCGCATAGTCGACGCCGACGCCGTCGCCCTCCGAGGCGCCGGCATGGGAGCGCAGCATGTCGAGCACGTAGTCGACGCCGCCGCGCCCGATCGGCCGGAACACGCCGACCGAGCCGACCGTCCCCGTCAACGCCTCCAGCAGACCGGCGGCGATCGTCGACTTGCCCGAGCCGCCTTCGGCCGAGGTGACCATGACGCGTGTGGCCATGTCATCACGCTACGCGCTCCGGTGCGGCGGTCGTCGGGGAGCCGTTCGAGGGGGACCCGAGCGCACCGACCGGCCGGCTGCTTCTGGTCACGGTGTGCACGGTCGTGTTGTCGCCCTTGTCCTCGCGCCGTCGCCTGCGATCCGGCCAGCCTGCGCGGCACGATCGGGGGGCCCGGCTACGTGTGGCTCGTGGTCCCGCGCCGAGCAGCCGCGTCGGCCGCCGCACGGAGCCGTTCGCCGATGTGGGCGATCTCCTCAGCCGTGAACTCCGCCCCGCCGCCGAGCACGTTCATCCCGATGACGGTGTCACGGCCCGGGAGCACCACGGGCGCGACGACGCTGTACACCTCATACCGGCCGCCCGGCTGGAGCGGGATGGGCATGAAGTTGAACTCCGGGTCGCCCACGATCCCTTGCGCGCCCCGCAGCACCTCCTCGCCGGGCATCGCCTCGTTCGCCGCGCTGTCGAGCAGATCCTGAATCCGCATGAAGTCGGTGTCCTTGGTGAACCACGTCCAGCCGTCCTCCCGCAGGCGGCCGAGCATCGCGAGGTAGCCCTGGCGGACCTCGTCGGTCAGCGGCGCCGGGGAACGCGCAAACCACGCAGCGAGCTCGGACTCCGTGGCCCACGCCATCAGGGCCGGCCCGATGGGCGGGACGAGCGGGATGCGGTACCCGACCGGCGAACCGACCAGTTCCGTCGACTGGGGGGCGACCCTGGCGAGCACCACCGAGGCGTCGCCGATCGCCGCCGTGACGGTGCACTCCAGCCCGAGTTCGGCCGTGAGGTCGGTGATGACGTCGTGCGAGAGGTCGACGAGCTTGAGCGCGTCGAGCAGATCGCGGTCCGGCCACGAGTAGAGAGCCCGGGGGTTGAACTCGCCGTAGCCCCGGCGGTGGAAGATGAGCGGCGGCGCGGGATCGTCGGTCCCGAGCTCGCGCACACGGCCGACGACCATCTGGTGATCTCCGATGCGCGAGATCGACTCGATGTCGCAGTCGATCCATGCGACGACACCGTCGAGGATCGGCGACCCGGACGCCGCCCGGCGCCACTCGACATCGGCGAACCTATCCGCGCCGCTCTTCACGAATTGGCGGACCAAGGGCTCCTGGGTGCGGCTCAGCACGTTGACGCAGAACGACGCGGAGCGACTCAGCGTGGCGAAGGTCTGCGAGCGGTCGTCCCCGAAGAACGAGACGAGCGGGGGATCGACCGAGACCGAGCTGAAGGAGCCGACCACCATCCCCAGGAGGTCCCCATCGACGTCGGCGGTGATGATGGAGACCCCGGTCGGGTAGTGGCCGATCACCTGCCGGTAGTACGAGCCGGGATCGACCGGAGCCGTCTCGTTGCCGCCCGTGCCGACCGACATCTCCGAGCGCTGCTCCGTGATCATGAGGCCCCAGCACCCGGGCGCTCCAGCCCGAGATTCTCGCGCAGCGTCGTGCCCGTGTACTCGGTGCGGAACAGCCCGCGCTCCCGGAGCACGGGGATCAGCCGGTCGGTGATTCCGTCGAGGCCTCCCGGCATGTAAGACGGCTGGAACATGAACCCGTCGGCCGCGCCGTGCGTGAAGAAGGACTCCATGACGTCGGCGACCTGCTCGGCGGTTCCGACGAGCCGGAGCGCGTCGGAGACCCCGGCTTTGAAGCGGATGAGCTCGCGCACGGTCGCCCCGGTGATGGCGCGGTCGTAGATCTGCCGATACCGGGTCTGCGCCGCCTGCACCTGCTCCGGCGGCAGCAGGCGCTCGGCCGGGATCGGCTCGTCGAGGTCGAGGTCGCTGATGTCGACGGGCGTGATGAAGCGCTGCACGTCGGCCCGCCCCGCCTCGAAGTCGATGAGGTCGAGCAGCTCCTCCGCGATTCGCTTCGCTTCTGTCTCGGTGTCACCGATGATCACGACGAGAGCGGGCAGGATACGCACGGCGTCGGGGTCGCGGCCGGCGTCGACGGCGCGCTTCTTCACATCCGAGTAGAACCGCTGCGCGCCCTCGAGCGCGGGCTGGGGCGTGAAGATGAGGTCGGCCCACTTCGAGGCGAACGCGAGTCCCGCAGCCGAGGAGCCGGCCTGCGCGAAGACCGGCCAGCCCTGCGGCGGCCGCGGAACGTTGAGGGGTCCGCGCACCGTGAAGTACTCACCAGCGAAATCGATGGGGTGGATCCGGGCGGGATCCGCCCACATGCCCGTCGACTTGTCGTCGACGATCGCGTCGTCCTGCCAGCTGTCCCATAGCTGCGTGACGACCGCCATGTACTCGTCGGCCATCCGGTACCGCTCGTCGTGATCGATCGCCGCTGCCGAGAAGTTGTCCGCGCCGAGGAAGGAGGTCACGATGTTCCAGCCCGCCCTTCCCCCGCTGAGATGGTCGATGGAGGCCATGTACCTGGCGAGGTTGTAGGGCTGGGTGAAGGTCGTCGATCCGGTCGCGATCAGACCGATCCGGTCGGTCAGCGCCGAGAGGGCCCCGAGGGCCGTCATAGGCTCCTGCGGGTAGTTGAGGGCCTGTCGGAAGTCCGACGGCCCCGTCGACACGTTGTCGGCCAGGAAGAGCGCGTCCATGCAGGCGCGTTCGCACTGCTGGGCGATCTCCGCCAGCAACGGCAGTCCGAGCAGCCGCTCCGACGTCGAGCCGGCTCGCCTCCACGATCCGACACTGAGGCCGCCCGAGGCGTTGTAGAGGGCGAGGTTCATCTGGCGGGGGCGCACGGCCATCCGGGTGCTCCTTCCTTCCTTCGTGGCGTACGTTCAGCTCGCTCGGCCGCGGGGGCGCGCCAGTCCGAGATGCTCACGGAAGGTCGTGCCGATGTACTCCGTGTCGAACAGACCACGGTCCTTCAGCTCTGGGACCAGCCGCTCGGTGATCGCATCGAGCCCGCCCGGCATGTAGGGCGGGATCAGCATGAATCCGTCGCTACCCCCTTGCGTGAAGTAGGCCTCCATGAGGTCGGCGGCCTGCTCCACGGTGCCCGTCACGTGTGCGTGGTCATTGAGACTCGACTTGATGCGGATGAGCTCGCGCAGCGGCGCACCAGCTGCCGCCGGCTCGTAGTACTGTGCGTACTTCGTCCGCCCCGTCTGCACCTGGTCCGGCGGCAGCAGGCGTTCGGTCGGGATCGGCTCGTCCAATTCGAGGTCGCTGATGTCGACCGGCGAGAGGAACCGCTGGAGGTCGGCCCGTCCGGCGTCGTAGTCGATCAGATCGAGAAGGTCGCTCGCGAGCTGCTCCGCCTCGCGCTGGGTCTCGCCGATGATCGGCACGAAACCCGGGAGCACTCGCACGGAGTCCGGATCGCGTCCGGCTGCGGCAGCCCTCTCGCGGACGTCGGCGTAGAACCGCTGCGCGCCGTCGAGCGTCGGCTGTGGCGTGAAGATGATGTCGGCCCACTTCACGGCGAGGCCGAGCCCCGCCGGCGAGGACCCGGCCTGCGCGAACACGGGCCAGCCCTGGGGCGACCGGGGGATGTTCTGAGGTCCGGCGACCTTGTAGTACTCGCCCTCGAAATCGATCCGGTGGATCCTGGCGGGGTCCGCCCACATCCCCGCCGCCTTGTCGTCGACGATCGCGTCGTCCTGCCAACTGTCCCAGAGCTGGGTGACGACGTCCATGTACTCGTGCGCCTGCCGGTACCTCTCGTCGTGGTCGAGGTTCGGCGCGGAGAAGTTGTGAGCTCCCGACACCGAGGTCACGATGTTCCACCCGGCGCGCCCATTGCTCAGATGATCGATCGACGCCATGAACCGTGCGAGGTTGTACGGCTCGATGTACGAGGTCGACCCGGTCGCGATCAGCCCGATCTTGCTCGTCACCGCGGACAGTGCGCCGAGCACCGTCATGGGCTCGAGAGGGTAGTTGAGCGCCTGGCGGAAGTCGTCGGGTCCGGTTGAGACGTTGTCGGCGAGGAAGAAGGCATCGATGCCGGCTCGCTCGCACTGGATGGCGATGTCCGCGAACAGCCGGAGCGTGAGGACCCGATCGGAGGTGCTGTCGTCGCGCCGCCACGACCCGATGCTGATGCCGCTCGGGGCGTTGTAGAGCGTGAGCGCCATTCGGCGAGATGCGTCGTTCACGGGGTGCAGCCCTTTCTCTCGGTGTCTGCGATCAGGCGAGCAACTGGTAGACGTCGCAGATTGACTCGACCATGTGCTTGGCGATCTTCTGATGCAGCGGAGGCTTCTGGTCGTCGCGGCGCGTGGAGAAAGACAGCATGCGCGGGCTGTTCAGCGCATCGGGGCTGTCGATCTCGTACATCGCGAAGAAGTTCGGGATGCCGTCCACGGCCTTGAAACGCCGGGTGCGGAGGTAGCCGGGGCACGACATGAGCTCGTCAACGTGCTCCTCGTCCATCCAGTCGTTGTAGAGATCGATGTACTCCCGCTCAGGGCTGTGGGAGACCACGAGCATCCCGCCGACCGGGGTGGTGGCGGCCTCCGGGTTCACGTGATCCCTGATCTGAACCGCCGTGACCCGCATGAACTGGTCGAAGACAACGGGGGCGCCGTTGACCTCGATCTCCAGCCCGAAGCCGCGGCCGACGGCATCGAGGAATGCATCGGTGTGCGCGACGGCGATGTCCTCGAGCTCGTAACGGACGATGTAGCCGGGGTACGGAGGGCCTGCGATCTTGCCGCCGCCCTCCCGGTTCCTGAACGACACCACGACCTCCCATTCGGTCGCGCTCGATACCCCTGGGACGGCGAGCACCGCCGGGGTCCTGACGGTCGCGCACCACTGGCGCAGAGCAGCGAGGTCATCCCCCGGGTCGATGGCGATCATCACGAACCCTGGCTGAGCGGTGTGGTGGGACATTGATGTCGGCGCCTTTCTCTTCGGTGGCGTGTCGATGTTCGTGGCGAAGAGGGCAGCGGACCCGACCCCTTCCCAGGAGCCGAACCCGCCGCCTCTGCACAGATCAGCCGGCCGAGCGGCCCAGCAACTTCAGGACCTTCGCACTTTCCGCCGCCGTAGGTGTCCACGCCGGGGTGTAGCCCTTCGGGATCGACGGGCTGTAGACCGAAATGCCGATCGAGCCCTGCGAGGAGTCCTGACCGGATTTGCTGAGCAGCCAGTTCGCGAACAGCTTGCCCGCGTTCGGGTGCGGCGACTTCTTGGTGGCGGTCAGCATGACGTTGAACGCCGGACCCGATGTGATCGGAGGCAGGACACCGTCCACCGGCGCTCCCGAGCTCTTGAGAGCGGCCATCACGGCCGGCAGTGCCGGGACGGTGATCCCCCCTTGTCCGGCGACCATGGCCTGGCCGGCGGCGGAGATCGTGTTGAAGTACTGCGGCTTGTTGGCAGCGATTCCTGTCAGCACGGAGTCGCCGTACTGCTTGGCCTGGTTGACGAAGAACGACATGATCGTCGCCGAAGCCGTCGGATCCGGCAGTGTGAGCAGTCCCTTGTACTTCGACTTCGTGAGGTCCTTGAACGTCTTCGGGATCATCGACCCGGAGATCGTCTTCGTGTCGTAGATGATCTCGAACGCGCCGATGCCCATGGTGGCGGAGACGAAGCCCTTGCCGTCGGGGGTCGCCTGCTTGTACGCCTTCGGGTAGGTATTCAGCTTGAAGACCGGCAGCTTCGCCGAGCTCAAGTTCATCGCATAGTTCTTGGACACCATCTTGTTCATGAATTCCGTGTCTGCGGACATCGTGACGACGTCTGCGGCAGGGCTGCCCGACTGTGCTTCGGCCTCATATCGCTGCGTCAGGGGGCCACTGTTGAGGGCGACGTACTGCACGTTGATCCCGAATTTCGCCTTGAAGGCCGCCACGGTCTGATCATCGAGAGCCGGGGGCTCCTCGGTGTACCAGACCACGCTCCCCTCCTTCTTCGCCGCCGCCTCGAGGGCCGTGATGTCGCCCTGATCGCCGGTCGCCTTCGACCCTGACGAGCTGGACGGCGTGGTTCCGCCGGGCGCGGAACAGCCTGCCAGGGCGATCACGGCGATCACCGGCAATGCGATTGCCCAATGCAAATGATGGGTCATGTGAATCTCTCCTTAGGTGTGTTGCTGCACTCCGGTGGGCAATAAGACACTGCGGGCTCGGGTTCGAGCGTATGATCTTCGCCCTTGGTATGTCAATGGATTGACTTGAGCGTCGCGTTGTTCGCAAGGTTCTTTCCATTGGCCTTCCTCGAAGCGGGGTGGGCCAGGTTCTCTGTCCCTCCACGTCCGTAGCTTGCTCTTCGGTTGAGAAGAATCAAACGATTGAATTATGAGCGGCAGTCGGCGACAGTGCCGCGCCGGGCCTACACGCCCTGCAGGGCCGAGCTGAGCTCGGTGATCGGGGTCTGCGGGTCGCCCACGATCAAGCCGATGACCTTCTCGATCCGCTCAGCCGACCATGTCCTGTCGGCGAGTTCGCGCACCTTGGCGGACATCGTCGCGATCGATGGCGCGTGCGCGGCTGGATTGTCCCGCTCACTCACGATCGTCGACCCATCGCGCAGGGTCACCTCGATCGTCGCGACCGCGGTGCCGGTGGCATAGCGCCCCTCCTCACCGACCGAGGAGATCCGTTGGGCGAGCTCGAGAACCTCGGGGTCGTTGAAGTTCCGCATCGTCGCCAGCGACGTGAGCGGACGCCCCAGTAGGCCGGCGGCCACCAGGAACTGCGTGCTGTCCTGTGCCTCGTACATGTTCTCGAACGGGCCCGTGTTGTCGCCGCCCGGGAACGCATGCACCTCCGCCGGCTCGCGCACCAGCACGTGGTCGATCTGCGACGGGTCGACGCCCTGCTCGAAGACCGCCGCAGCGCTCTCCATCATGTTGGTCTTGCCCCCCGCCGCGGGATACGTCTTGGCGATCACCGTGGGCAGCGCCCAGTCGTCGGGGAACGTCTCCCGAGCGAGGTCCCCGTCGCCGAAGACCGAGAACCAGCCGGAACCGCCCTCGAACGTCGGCGATGCCGCCTCCACGCCGCCGTAGCCCATCCACCCGGCGAGCAGGCCGTTCTGCGCGGCGATGCCGCCGTGGATGTAGGGCTCCATGGTCCCGTGGCCGAAGCCCTCGAGGAAGCCCGACGAGAGATTCGCACCCATCGAGAGCGCGACAGCGGTGCGCTGCGCGGACAGGCCGAAGGCGCTGGCCGACGCGGCGCTCGCGGCCACGGCGCCCACGACCGGGGTCGTGCGGAACCCGCGGAGCCAGATGCGCTTGCCCGACATGAATCCGAGCCGGACCTGGATCTCGTAGCCGGCCACGACCGCGACGAGGAGGTCGCCGACCGTGCCCGGACGACCGCGCAGCGCAGTCCCGGACTCCGCGGCCGCGAGAGCCGCGGGCACGACGGCCGCGCCGGGATGGTCGCCGCTCGGGGCGTTGTAGTCCTCGAAGAGCAGAGAGTGGACGGCCGTGCCGTTCACGAGCGCGGCGTCACGCGGCGCCGCGGTGCCTCCGGTCGGCAGCACGGTGCTGCCGCCGGCGTCGCCGCCCGCCGCCACCGTTGCCAGGATCGCCTTTGTGACCGGCATGTCGTGGCCGCCGACCGCCGTGCTGACGGCGTCGAGCACGCGATCACGAGCACTGTCGAGGATGCTGCTGGGAATGGTGTCGAGGCTGAGGTCGGCGACGAAAGCGGCCATGGTGTCGGCGAGCGCCATTGTGTTCTCCTGTCGAATCAACGAGTATGTTGCGGATCAGAACGGAAGGACCCGGAGGTCCTCGGTCGCGACTCCGACCCACGCCGCGGTCCCGGTCTCGAAGAGCACCGAGTCCGATCGCCAGAGGCGAAAGTCGCGGTCCGCGAAGGTCACGACATGCTCGGTGCGAGAGCCGCTGAAGACGCTCGCCGTGACCGTGACCTGCCAGCGGTTCGCGATGTCGTTCGGCTCCACCAGGTTGAGCTCGACGCGTTCCGGGCGGCAGGAGACGACGACGAGATCGCCCTGCTTCACCCCATCGGCGACGGAACCGGCCGAGAGTTCGCCCACCTCGGTGTCGACGACCGCCGTTCCGTCGGGGTCGATCCGCCTCACCGTGCCATCGATCTCGTTGAGCGTCCCGACGAAGCCGCCGACGTAGCGCGACGACGGCTTCCGGTAGATCTCCTGGGGGCCGCCGGACTGGGCGACCTTGCCCTTCTCCAACACGGCGATCGAATGCGCGAGCTCCATCGCCTCCGACTGATCGTGGGTGACGTAGAGGGCGGCGAATCCGAGCTCGCGCTGCATCGAGAGCAGCTCGAAGCGGAGCTGCTCTCGCACCTTGGCGTCGACGTTGGACAGTGGCTCGTCGAAGAGAACGAGGTCGCTGTTGGAGACGAGTGCCCTGGCGAGCGCCACGCGCTGCTGCTGGCCACCGCTCAGCTGGCTGGGGTACTGCTTGCCGAGCTCGGGGATGCCCACCATCTCCAGCGCACGCGCCACGCGTCCGGCGTGCTCGCTCTTCTTCACCTTCTTGCAGACGAGCGGGTAGGCGATGTTCGCCGCCACCGTCATGTGCGGCCAGAGCGCATAGGACTGGAAGATCATGTTCAGTCCGCGCTTCTCGGGAGCGAGGTTCACCTTCGTCGCCGCATCGAACACGGTGCGACCACGGATCTCCACTCGTCCACCGACGGGGTGCTCCAGGCCGGCCACGCAGCGCAGCAGGGTGGTCTTCCCGCACCCGCTCGGGCCCAGCAGCACGGTGAACTGCCCCGGCATGACCTCGATGGAGACGTCATCGACGGCGTTCACCGTCGTGCCGTCGGCACGACGGAAGTGCTTGACGAGGTTCGACACCTTCACCATCGGAGCGTCAGCCGCCTGCGCGGTCTCTGCAGCCATCGAATTCCTCTCCACCAGCAATTGATCTGACATCAGCGGGCACCCTCCATCGGTGCGGTCATGGTCACACGGCTCCCGGACGGAGTCGCCCACCCCGGAGCCGTCGCGCGAGGAGGTTGGCACCGAGCAGGACGATGACGCTGATGATGGTGACGATGATCGCCAGCGCGGCGAGCTTGCCGAAGTAGCCCTGGAAGTAGAGCAAGTACATCTGCTCGCCCAGCACGGGGTTGGAGGTCCCGGCCAGAATGATCGAGGCGTTGAGCTCGCCGAGCATCCACAGGAACAGCAGCGACCACCCGGCGATCAGGTCGGGGAGCATCAGCGGCAAGCTGATCCGCAGGAACGTCCTGCCGTCGCCGCCTCCCGAGATGTGCGAGGCCTCCATGAGCTGCGGACCGACCTGAGCCGCCGCGGCGTCGGCGTTCACCGTCGCCTGCGGCATGAAGTGCACGAGGTAGGCAAGCAGGAGGATTCCAAATGTCCCGCCGAGGTGCCACGGGGCGCCGCCGAACGCGAGCAGTACGCCGACACCCAGGACGACCGCCGGAATGGGCGCACCGACCTTGATCAGGATGTCGACCGCGCGACCGACGCGGCCGGGCGAGCTCCGCACGAAGCGGGCGATGATCGCAGCGACGAACATGCCGACAGTCGCGCCGAGAAGGGCGAGCAGCAGGCTGGTTATGAGGGCGGTGCTCGAGAACGCATCGCCGAACAGCACTGTCGTGTACTGCGTGAGCGACAACGTGGTGAAGTCCCAGTCGAACGACCAGAACCCGCGGAACGACACCCACAGCAGCGCGAGGAATGGCAGCACCACCGCGATCAAGGCGTACAGGATGATGACCAGTCGCCCCAGCCACCTCAGCTTGCCGAGGTGGATCTCGGTGGCCTTGCCCCGTCCGTTGATCGTCGCGTAGTTGGACCGGCGCAGCACCCTCGTCTGGATCCACCAGACGATCGCGACTGCGACGAGCATGAAGGTGCTCAGGCCGACTGCGCCCGCCGTGTCGGCCGGGTAGCTGAAGCTCAGGATGTTGGCGATGCGCACCGAGAGGATGTCGATTCCCGACGTCGTGCTGAGCACCGCCGGGCCCGCGAAGAAGGCGAAACCGAAGAACACGGTCAGCAGCATCGCGGCGCCGAGACTCGGCCGGACGGACGGGATGGTGACCCGGAAGAGCGTGCGGAGCACCCCGCCGCCGCTCACCCTGGACTGCTCCTCGAGCTGAGCATCCGAGTTCTCCAGGCCGGCCGAGACGAGGAGGAAGGTGAACGGGATCATGTAGATCGTGTAGACGAAGATCATGCCGCCGTAGCTGTAGACGTCCAGCGGGCCCTGGTCGAGATGGACGCCGAGGGGGCTGAGGATGTTGCGGATCAGGATGTTGACGAGGCCCGTCTTGGGCGAGAGCAGCATGGCCCACCCCATGGTGCCGACGAGCGCGGGCAGGACGAACGGGAGCAGCGGGAGGATCCCTCCAAGCCAGCGGATCCTCGCGTCGGTGCGAACGACGAGCCACGCCAGCACCGAGCCGCAGACGACCGCGATCGCGCCGCTGACCACCACGATCACGAGGGTGTTGAGAAGCATCTGCCAGAGACCGGGCAGACCGAGAACATGGCTGAATACCGCACCGGGGTTGAACGTGCCGTCCGTGAAGAAGAGCCCGGCGATCACCGACAGGATCGGGTACATCGCGAGGAGCATGAAGACGATCGCAAGGGCGAGGCTGATGCCGCTGAACAGCGTGAAGCGGCTGCCATCGGATCTGCCGGCCGCCGGCTGCGTGCCGGGTGCCGCGCCCGCGGGCAACGTCTCCGGGAGCGCCGTCACGTCAGTCCCACCCACGCAGCTGCATGGCCGATGCCGGCGACGCGGAGCCCTTCTCGCTTCATTGCACATCTCCTCTGTTCCCGCGACGCCGCTATGAGCCGCCGAGGACATCCGATACGTCGGGGAGCCTAACCCGCCCGTGCCGAGAAATCAAAGGATTGATTTCCATGATTGTTGTGAGCGATGGGCCCGCCTTACGATACGGTGCCACACAGATTTTAGGTGGGCTCACCGATCAAGTGCGGTTAGAGTGTCACTAAATCAACCGATTGATGGGAGTTGAATGAGGA
The DNA here is from genome assembly GCF_039531715.1 of Pseudolysinimonas kribbensis. Taxonomy (NCBI): domain Bacteria; kingdom Bacillati; phylum Actinomycetota; class Actinomycetes; order Micrococcales; family Microbacteriaceae; genus Pseudolysinimonas; species Pseudolysinimonas kribbensis. Next base: position 222,927 of record NZ_BAAAQO010000002.1, read on the forward strand.
TCACCGCCGTGACGGCCGTCCCCTTCGTGCTTCCGTACCGTCGTCCGTTCCATATGGCGAGCGGCACCGTCCTCGAGGCCGCGCATGTCCTCATCCGGATCGAGACGGACGAGGGGCCGATGGGTGTCGCCGAGGCGGTGTCGCGGTCGATGATCTACGGCGAATCGCAGGCCTCCATCGTCGAGGCGGTGAGATCGTGGTTCGCGCCCGCGCTCGCGGGTCTCGACCCGTTCGAGGTGGAGAGCGCGCAGAAGGTGCTGCGCTCGGTCGTCGCCAACGACACCACCAAGGGGGCGATCGACATCGCCCTCCACGATCTGCGTGGTAAGGCTGTCGGCGAGTCCACCTGGCGACTGCTCGGCGCGGCGTCGACCTCGCTCCGGGTGACGCACATGCTCGGCACCGGCTCGGTCGCCGATGTCGTGGCCGAGGCCGCCGCCGCCCGACAGGACTCGGGCATCGACGCGTTCAAGGTCAAGGTCGACACCCGGATGAGCTCGAGCCTTGCGCTGCTCGCCGCACTGCGTCGCGAGCTGGGCGATGACGCCCTGCTCTACATCGACGCCAACCAGAGCCTGAGCGCCGAGGAGACGGTCGCATCCCTCGGCCGCTTGGCCGAGCTCGGCGTCCACCTCGTCGAAGAGCCCGTGCCGTCCACCGATCTCGTCGGCAAGGCGCGCATCGCCGCTGCGGGTGGGGTCGCCATCATGGCCGATGAGAGCGCGACGACTCTCGAGACGGCCGCGGTGCAGCTCACGACCGGCTCCGCGCGTGCGCTGAGCATCAAGCCCGCTCGCACCGGCTACACCACCAGCTCGCGGATCCTCGGCCTGGCGCGCGGGCTCCACGCGAGGGCCATCATCGGCAGTCAGGGTGATTCGGCCATCGGCACCATCACCTCCGCCACCTTCGGCGCCGCGTTCGAGTGGACCGCCAGGGAGCCGGCCGAGCTGGACTACTTCCTCGGGCTCGGCGACCAGATCGTGACGAGCGCACCCGTGATCCGGGCCGGTCGGGTGCACGTCGATCCGACCGTCGCCGGCAACGGGGTCGAGATCGACGAGGACAAGCTCGCACACTTCCGCGTGGATTCCTGAGACAACCGAAACTGTACGAGGAGTTCGTCATGACCTGGGACAGGCCCCCTGCACCCTTCGATCTGCTGTCGCAGATCGCGGGGGACTCCGAGATCCAGGCGATCTTCTCCGAGCGCGCGGTGATCGACGGGTGGCTTCGCACCGAGGTGGCGCTGGCCTCCGCTCAGGCCGAACTCGGCATCCTGCCCCGCCACGTACGTGACGCCCTCGCGGCGGCCGCCGACGCCGATCGGATCGACCGGGAGCGGCTGTGGGACGAGACCCGCGTCGTCGGCTACCCGATCCTCCCCCTCGTCCGGCAGCTCGACGCGCTGTTGCCACCGGCCTCTCGCGGCACGACGCATCTCGGCGCCACCACCCAGGACGTCATGGACACCGGGCTCGTGCTGCAGCTGACAGCCGCATCGGACCACCTCATCGGCCTGCTCGACCGGATCGGCGACCTGCTGGCGCAGCGGGCGGTCGAGCATGTCCGCGACATCATGCCCGGCCGCACCCATGCGATGCATGCGGTCCCGACCACCTTCGGCGCGAAGCTCGCGGGGTATCTCGACGACTTCACCCACCACAGGGCGCGAGCGATCCAGACCCGGCGCGGGGTGGCGACCATCTCTCTGTACGGCGCCGGAGGCACATCGGCCGCGTACGGCGAGCAATCGCAGCAGATCCGTCGACTCGCCGCCGCCGAGCTCGGCCTCGAAGCCGGAGACGTGCCCTGGCACGTCTCGAGGGGACGCCTTGCCGAATGGGCGCAGTCCTGGATCCTCACGATCGGCACCGCGGCGCGATTCGCGCGCGAGGTGATCGACCTGTCCCGGAACGAGATCGCCGAGGTCTCTGAGCGCCAGGGTCATCACCGCGGGGCCTCCTCCACGATGCCGCAGAAGCGCAACCCGATCACTTCGGAGACGATCGTGGGGTGCTCGATCATCGCAGGCGCGCTGAGCGCGGCCGTCGCGCGCATCATGGAACCGGGTCATGAACGCGCAGCCGGCGAGTGGCACGCGGAGTGGTTCGTGCTGCCGACGCTCGCGTCGCTGGCGGGTGCCTCGCTGAGCGGCATGGTCGACTTGGTCACCGGGATGCAGATCGACGCCGACCGGATGCGCGCGGATCTCGACTTGGACCACGGGCTGATCATGGCCGAGGCGTACATGATCGGTCTGGCGCCCGCCTTCGGCCGCGAGCGGGCGCACGACGTGGTGTATGAGGCCGCCCAGACCTCGCGTTCCGAGAACATCGGGCTGCTCGACGCGCTCGTACGCACCGTTCCCCGAGATCAGCTCGACGCCGTGCATTCGATCGACCCGGCCGCCTATGTCGGCGAAGCGCCACATGTCGTCGAGACCGCCGTGGCCGCCTGGACCGCCGGAAAGGGCCCGGTGCGATGACCACGGCGGGCACAGGGCCGTTCCCCCTTCACTTCGAGGACCTCGCCACCGGGCTGGAGCTCGTGTCGGGCGCCCGCACGGTGACCGAGACCGACCTCGTCCAGTTCGCGATGCTCTCCGGCGATTGGAACCCGATCCACGTGGACGAGGAGTTCGCCCGCGACTCGGTGTTCGGTCGGCGCGTCGTCCACGGAGTGTGCGGGCTCGCGATCATGGGTGGGCTGATCTTCTCGGCCGGATGGTTCTCGACGACCGTCGAGGCGTTGCTCGGCTTCGACGAGATGCGCTTCCGCACCCCCCTGTTCGTCGGCGACACCGTGCGATGCCGGTTCACCGTCGCCGAGTTGCGGATCACGAGCACGGGTCGCGGACTCGTCACGCGCCGGCTCGAGCTCGTCAACCAACGAGGTGACGTGGTGCTCGAAACGCTCAGCCCCATATTGATCGCGCGCGCTTCGGAACGCGCAGACGGAAAGGCCGACGATGCCCTCTGAACTCCTCCTCCCCGGGAAGACGGTCGTCATCACGGGCGGCGCCGGAGGCCTTGGACAGGCGATGGCCACGCGCTTCGCTTCCGAGGGCGCACGCGTCGTGATCGCCGATCTCGACCTCGCGGCGGCCGAGTCGGTCGCCGGCGAACTCTCCGGCGAGGCGCTCGCCGTGCGCACCGACATCAGCGATCCCGATGACGTGGCGCGGCTGGTGTCGACGACGGTCGAGGCCACCGGCTCGTTGGATGTGCTCGTGAACAACGCGGGCATCACCCGCGACGCGTCGATCCGCAAGATGACGATCGAGCAGTGGGACCTCGTGCAGTCCGTGCATCTGCGGGGAGCGTTCCTCGCGACAAAGGCGGCGGCGGAGGTCATGCGCGAGCAGCGGAGCGGGGCGATCGTGAACATCTCGTCGCTATCGGGCAAGGTCGGCAACTTCGGGCAGGCCAACTACAGCACGGCGAAGTCCGGTCTCATCGGGCTCACCAAGGTCACGGCGAAGGAGTACGCCCGGTTCGGCGTGCGCGCCAACGCGGTTCAGCCCGGCCTGATCCGTACCGCCATGACGGAAGCCCTCTCCCCGGAGATCTGGAACCAGAAACTCGCCGAGATCCCGCTGGGTCGCGCCGGCGAGCCGGATGAGGTGGCGAAGGTCGTGTTGTTCCTGTCGAGCGAACTTTCCAGTTATATGACGGGTGCGGTTCTCGAGATCGGCGGCGGGAGGTACATGTGATCCCGGACACGATGACCGCATGGCGGATCGACGGCTTCGGCGCGCCCGACGTGCTCCAGCGCCGTCGAGAGCCCGTCCCCTCGGTCGACGGCGACGAGGTGCTCGTCGAGGTCGCCTACTGCGGCGTATGCCGCCACGATCTCCTCACACGATCCGGCGCCTTCCCCAACGTGCCGCTCCCGCTCACCCTGGGCCATCAGGTGAGCGGCACCGTCGTGGCGGCAGGTCCGACGGCGACGTGGGCGCCGGGAACGCGCGTCATGTCGACGATCTTCATGGGGTGCGGGCACTGCTCCGCCTGCCGCTCCGGCGACCAGGCGGTATGCCTGACGGTCCGCGCCCAATTCATGGGCGATGACTTCGACGGCGGGTACGCCGAATATCTGGGGGCCCCGTCGCGCGCGTTCATCCGCGTGCCCGACACGCTCTCGCTCGAGGTCGCCGCCGTCGTCAACTGCACCCTCGGCACCGCCTACCACGCAGCGCACACACGCGGGCGGCTGGCGGCGGGCCAGGATGTCGTCATCACCGGCGCGAGCGGCGGGATCGGCCTGCACGCGATCTCGGTCGTGAAACAGGCCGGAGCACGCGTGATCGCGATCACCTCCCGTCCTGGCCAGACCGGAATGCTTCTGGAGCATGGAGCGGACGAGGTCGTCGCCGATCCCGAGCTGAAGTTCGCCCACGCGGTGAAGGGGCTGACGGGCGGCATCGGCGCCGATCTCGTGCTCGAGGTCGCCGGTGACCCCACCCTCGCACAGTCGTTGCACGCGGTGCGCACCGGCGGTCGCGTCGTCGTCATCGGAAATGTCAGCGGCAAGCCGTCGGAGGTCAGGATCGCCCACCTGGTCATGAAGGAGATCAGTCTGCTGGGCACGAAGTCGTGCTCCAATGCGGAGCTCGGCGAGGTGATGGAGCTCGTGGCCGCTGGCGAGCTCTCGGTCGACATCAACCGGACCATCCCGCTCGACTCCGTCCGGGACGCGCATCGCGACATGGAGGAGCAACGCACCTCCGGCCGGATCGTCCTCGCCGTCGGTGGAGATCCGGTGGCACCGAGCGGAGAGGCAGCGGCATGAAGCCCTTGGACGGAGTGCGCGTGGTGTCCCTCGAGCAGGCCGTCGCGGCCCCGTTCGCGACGCGCCATCTCGCGGATCTCGGCGCCGAGGTCATCAAGGTCGAGCGCACGGACGGTGGCGACTTCGCGCGCGATTACGACTCGTCCATTCGAGGTGGTCTCGCGACGCATTTCGCGTGGCTGAACCGCGGTAAGCAGTCGATCGCCCTCGACCTCGCGGCGGATGATGGCAAGAGCGTGCTCGGCGACCTGCTGGCCACCGCGGACGTCTTCCTCCACAACCTCGGCCCGGGCGCGGTCGGCCGTCTCGGGTTCGATGCGGACACCGTCCGGCAGCGCTTTCCGAGACTCATCGTCGCGGAACTGACCGGCTACGGCACAGCGGGCCCCATGAGCCGGCGCAAGGCATACGACCTCCTGGTCCAGGCCGAGGCCGGCTTCGTCTCGATCACGGGCTCCCGCGATGCCCCCGCCAAGGCCGGGATCCCGGTGGCGGACATCGCAGCCGGGACCTATCTGCTCGAGGGCATTCTCGCGGCCCTCCTTCTCCGGCAGCGCACCGATGCCGGAGAGCACATCCAGGTCAGCCTCTTCGACGCGCTCGTCGAATGGATGGGGTATCCCATCTACCGTCAGCTCTACCTCGGGTCCCCGCCCCCACGTGTCGGGCTCGGCCACCCGACGGTCACTCCCTATGACGCGTATCCGACCGGCGACGGGACGGCGGTGCTGATCGGCATCCAGAACGACCGCGGCTGGTCCGCGTTCGCTCGCCAGGTGATCGAGCGGCCGGACCTCGTGGACGACCCCCGCACCAGCACCAACATCGCCCGTACCGAGAACCGCGACTTCGTCGACGACCTGATCGCCCAGAAGACCCGCGCGATGACGGCTGCGGAGCTCGGCGCGCGCCTCGACGCGGCCGGTATCCCGAACGGCCTGGTCAACGACATGGCGGCCGTCGTCGAGCATCCGCAGCTCACGGAGCGCGGCAGATGGACCACCATCGGCTCCCCGGTCGGCGAGATCGCCGCGGTGCTGCCCCCGGTCCTGAGCTCCGCATACTCGCCATCCATGGGGCCAGTCCCTGCCCTTGGCGAGCACACCGATGCCGTGCTTGAAAGCATCGGCCGCGACGCCGAGGAGCGCCGGCGACTGCGTCACGAAGGCACCGTCTCGTGATGGGTGAGCGCATCGGGATCTCTCCCGCCGCGGTGTACGCCGAGGGGCTCGTCGGTGGACGGTTGCGCTACCAGCGCTGCACGCGCTGCGGCCATGCGGTGTTCTTTCCCCGTGTCGTGTGCCCGCACTGCGGTGACGCCCGGCTCGAATGGGAGGACAGCGCGGGCTCGGGGGTGGTCTACTCGACGACGACCACCCGCAGTCGTTCCGGTGACTACAACGTCGCCCTGATCGATCTCGACGAGGGCTTCCGGATGATGTGCACGGTCCGCGATGCGGGTGACGGTCAGGTGCGGATCGGGGACCGGGTGCGCGCGATCGTCCCGCCCGGCACGACCGCCGAGACCCTCGAGTTCAGTCGGATCGCGGAGTCATGAGCGACGCGTTGCGCGGATTCGCGGCGATCGCGGGTGCCGCCGAATCGGACCTGGGCCGCGTCGCGGAAGGTCTCACGAGCCTCGATCTCGCTGCGCAGGCGTCCGCAGCCGCAGCGAGCGACGCCGGCATCGAGCTTCATGAGGTCGACGCGGTGTTCTGCGCCACCTCGCACTACGCGATGTCAGCGCTCGAGCTCGCCGAGTATCTGGGCATCCGTCCGCGCTATTCCGACTCGAACAACCTGGGCGGAGCGTCCTTCGTCTCGCACCTGCTCCACGCGATCTCAGCGATCCGAGCCGGCCTCTGCTCCACAGCGCTGATCGCATACGGCAGCACCCAGCTCTCCGACGGCGGCAGGCTGGTGACCGCGTCGGCGCCGAACCTCTACGAGACGGCGTACCGGCCGAGATATCCGGTGACCATGTACGCGCTCGCCGCAGCCCGCCACATGTTCGAGTTCGGCACGACCCGCGAGCAGCTCGCCGCCGTCGCCGTCGCCGCCCGCGCGTGGGCGCATCTCACGCCCGGCGCGTTCGCGAGGGGCCCGCTGGCTCTGCAGGACGTGCTCGACTCTCGGATGGTCAGCGATCCGCTCACCGTCGCGGACTGCTGCCTGGTCACCGACGGCGGTGGCGCGATCGTCGTCACCACGACCGAGCGGGCACGAACGCTGCGCCAGCCGCTCGTGCCCGTGCTCGGGGTGGGCGAGGCGCATTGGCACCGGAGCATCTCGCAGATGCCGTCCCTGACCACGACAGCAGCGGTCGACTCGGGCGCACGGGCGTTCGAGATGGCCGGTCTCGGTCCCGCAGATGTCGACGTGGTCGAGCTCTACGACGCGTTCACCATCAATGTGCCACTGTTCCTGGAGGACCTCGGCTTCTGTGACAAGGGCGAGGGCGGCCCCTTCGTCGCCGACGGCAGCATCGTTCCGGGCGGTCGATTGCCCGTCAACACGAATGGCGGCGGCCTGTCGTATACGCATCCCGGAATGTACGGGATCTTCATGCTCATCGAAGCGACCCGGCAACTGCGGCGGGCCGCGGGCGCTCGGCAGGTATCGGGGGCCGACGTGGCGCTCGTTCATGCGAACGGCGCGGTGCTGTCCGCACAAGCCACGGCGCTTCTCGGTGGCGTGGCTACACTCTAGGTTCCAACCTCGGCATGAGCCGAGCACAGTGATGCGGGGGTGAGGCGGTGGCAAGCAGCGAGAACACCGGGTCGTCGGTACGCCGTGTCACCATGCGCGACGTGGCTCAACTCGCCGGGGTGGATGTCGCAGTCGTCTCGAAGATGCTCAGCGGGGACGCGTCTCTCTCGGTGCGGGAGTCCACTCGCGAGCGAGTGCTCCGGGCCGTCGCCCAGCTCGACTACCGGCCGAACTATGCCGCGCGTTCGTTGCGGCGGTCGCGAGCCGACGCGTTCGGGCTCGTCGTGCCGGATTTTCATAACAGCGTGTACTCCGGGATCATCGACGGCGCCCAGAGCGCTGCGAATGCGATGAACTACGCGCTGCTGACCGTGAGCGCGTCGCCGACCTCCGACGAGGAGTCCCGACTCGCAGCCCTGTTCGGCAACGGGACCATTGACGGGCTGCTGGTAGCCGGCGCTGCCCGGGCCGACGAGTTGGTGCGGCTCTTCCGCAAGCGCGGACAGCCGGTGCTGTCGGTGAACCGCCGCATCCCCGGCCTCGACCGCTACGTCATCCTCGACGACTTCGCGGCAGCACGGCAGGCGGTCCGTCATCTCGTCGAGCTCGGTCACACCCGGATCGGGCACATCGGGGGCCCCCGCGACCTGGACACGTCGACGCGACGGCTCGACGGCTTCTTCTCGGCGATGCAGGATGCGGGGCTTGCGATCCCGACTTCGTACATCGTGAACGCCGACTACACGCCACGCGGCGGGTATCAGGCGATGCGGAGCCTGCTGGAGCTGAGCGAGCCACCGCAGGCTGTCCTCGCCGCGAACGTCACCTCGGCGCTCGGCGCGATGAGCGCCGCGTACGAAGCGGGCGTCAGCATCCCGAACGACCTGTCGCTCATCTCGATCCACGACCTCGACCTTGCCGAGTACGCGTCCCCGGCGCTCACGGTCATCCGCATGCCCATCTATGAGATGGGTCGGCTGGCCGTGCAGCTGCTCGCCGACACGCCTCCGAATGACGCGATCGAACAGGTCGTCGACACCCCGCTGGAGCTCATCGCACGTCACTCCACGAGCAGGCCGCACGCCTGAGACGGCGGACTGGACGACCGCCGCGCGCCGGGACGGCGGTCACCACTCCTGCTTCCACGCCTCCGGGTGGTAGCGGTACACGCCGTTCTCGCGGCTGACGTACCCGAAGCCCGGATAGTGCAGATGGGCGCCGGTGACGAGCACCCGCTCCTGCTCGGCGAGATCGAGAATCCGGCGCCGCGATGCCTCGGCCATACCGGGGTCGAGGTCGGGCACCATGACGATCTCGGGCCGTGCGAACTGGATCTCGGGGATGTGGATGATGTCGCCCCAGATCAGGAGACCCTCCCCGCCCGACTCGACGAGGTATCCGGAGTGGCCCGGCGTGTGCCCGGCGAGCTCCACGGCGGTCACCCCCGGCAGAACTTCTCCGCCTGAAAACGTGCGCATGCCGTCGAGGTACGGCGTCACCTGCTCGCGCGTGTACTGGAAGTGGATCCGCTTGTAGAGGTCCGAGGCTCGAGCCATCTGCGCGTCGTCGAACCAGTGGCGCGGCTCGTTCTCGTGGACGAGCAGCTCCGCGTTCGGGTAGATCGCCGATCCGGAGGCCACATCAGTCAGCCCCGCCGAATGGTCCGGGTGCATGTGCGTCAGGAGCACCGTGTCGATCTCCTCGGGTGCGACGCCCGCTGCCCGGAGGTTCTCCAGGACATGCCCGGTCGCGCTGCCGAAGTACGCGCCCGAGCCGGTGTCGATGAGAGCGATTCGATCACGCGTGCGAAGGAGGAAGGCGTTGACCGAGAACGCCAATCGTCGCCGGAAGCCGCTCGCCAGCGCGCGCGACAGCTCGTCCTCCGAGAGGTTCCGCGTCATCGTGTGATCCGGGATCATGAGGCCGTCGCTGATCGCGGTGACGACGATGTCGCCGATACGACGGTGGTAGATGCCGGGAATCTGCTTCTGCGGTACCGCGATCACGACGTGCTCCGTCCGTTGGCCGAGGGTTCGACAACCGATTGACTTAGCAGCCAGAGTACCGAGTCCTATCCATGATCAGATCTACTCGAGCAGGGCAAGACTGGTGCACTCAACGGATTGATTTCCGCCGTGAATCCTGATGTGCTGGGTGCCATGCCCGCCGCCAGCGCATCAGCCCGCAGTGAGACGGCCCCGCCTGGCGGGACGATGCGGGCCGCAGTTCTCCGTGACCGAGAGCCCGGGCTCGAGATCGTCGAGCTCGCGATTCCCACGCCGAAGGCCGGTGAGGCCCTGGTCAAGATCATCGCCTGCGGCGTCTGTCACACCGACCTCCACGTGATCAAGGGCGAGGTGACGTTCCCGCGCCCCGCCGTTCTGGGCCACGAGATCAGCGGCGCGATCATCGAGATCGGCGCAGGTACGAGCGATGCTCGCGGCCTCGCGGTCGGCGACACGGTCGTCGGTGCGTTCATCATGCCCTGCGCGACGTGCCCGGCCTGTCGCCGCGGCCGCGACGATCTGTGCGAGAACTTCTTCGGCCAGAACCGGCTGAACGGCACGCTCTACGACGGCGAGAGCCGGCTCGCGATGCCGGACGGCTCGTTCCTGGCCATGTACTCGATGGGCGGACTCGCCGAGTACGCGGTCGTCCCCGTGACCGCTCTCGCGAAACTCGCCCCCGGACTCGATCCCGTGACCTCGGCCGTGCTCGGCTGCTCGGCTCTCACCTCCTATGGAGCGGTTCACCGCGCCGCCCGGGTGGAGCCCGGTGAGGCGGTCGCCGTCGTCGCCGTCGGCGGGGTGGGCAGCGGCGTCGTGCAGATGGCCAGGGCCGCCGGGGCCGTTCCGGTCATCGCGGTCGACGTGTCTGCCGACAAGCTCGAAGCCGCGCGGGCGCTCGGCGCCACCCACGTCGTCGATGCGTCCACGGCCGACCCCGTCGCGGCCGTGCGCGAGATCACCGGCGGGCGCGGTGTCGACGTCTCGTTCGAGGCGCTCGGTCGCCCCCAGACGTTCCGGCAGGCGGTCGACATGTTGGCCGACGGCGGACGGATGGTGGCGATCGGGATCGCCGCCGGGTCCACGACCGCCGAGATCGAGATCACTCCTCTCGTGCGTCGCGCCACCACGATCTCCGGTTCCTACGGTGCGCGTACGCGCGAGGATCTTCCCGCCGTCGTCGCCCTTGCCGCCGACCGCGGATTCGACACGGAGCACCTCGTCACCCGCCGCTTCGGACTCGAGGACGCCGCCGCCGCGTACGAGACGCTCGCCCGCGGCGAGATCACCGGACGAGCTGTCATCGTCATGGCATGACCGATCTCGACCTGCTCATCTCAGGAGGTCGCGTCCTGGATCCATCGCGCGCCATCGACCTCTTTGCGGATCTCGCCATCCGGGACGGACGGGTCGTCGAGATCGCGAGCCGTATCGAGCGCGCGCGTGCCGCTCGTGTCGTCGACGCCACGGGTGCCCTGGTGACCCCGGGACTGGTCGATCTGCACACGCATGTGCTGGGCGGCGTGCTCGACTCATGCGCCGATCCCGACGACGTCGGCATCCGCTCCGGTGTGACGACGGTGGTCGACGCGGGGAGCGCGGGGGCGGGCACGATCGGCGCGTTCGCCAACTGGATCATCCCGAACCGGCGAACTCGGGTCATCCCGTTTCTGCATATCGCGACGACCGGGTTCGCCACGAACCCGGAGATCACCGCCGAGTCCGACGTCGACTTCAAGCTCGTCGAGCGCTCCCTCACGCAATACGAGGGGCTCATCGGCGGCCTGAAGGTCCGGATGGTCAACCCCGCGCTTCGGATCCTCGGGATCGAGATGCTGCGAAGGTCGGTTGAGATCGCCCACGCGGCCGGTCTGCCCGTGATGGTGCACATCGGTGACGTGCACGGCGAAGGTCCGGCCGACCTCGGCGCTCGAACCCTGGAACTTCTCGGGCCGGGTGACATCGTGACCCACCTGTTCACACCGCACCCCGGCGGCATCCTCGATGGACGGCGACGAGTGATCCCCGAGGCGTTCGCGGCGGCGGAACGCGGTATCCGCTTCGATGCGGCGCACGGCCGCGGCAACTTCAGCTTCGACGTCGCTCGCGAGGTCTTCGATCAGGGAATCCGGATCGACGCGATCAGCACCGACATGACGGCGGCGGGGCGCCGCGACGTCGTCTACACGATGACCGAGGTGATGAGCCGGTACCTCGGGCTGGGCTTCGACCTCGCCGAGGTGATCGCGCTCAGCACGTCGGGGCCGGCCGATGCCGCCCGACGAGACGATGTCGGCTCGCTCACGATCGGCGGCACGGCCGACGTCTCGATCCTCGACGTCGTCACCGGCAGCTGGGAAGCCGTGGACTCCGTGGGACAGACGCTCCGGCTCGACCGACTGATCCTCCCGCGGACGACTGTCCGTGCCGGCGAACTCATCGCTCCCGGGCCGGGTCCGCACGCTCGCGGATGGCTGCCCGACTCCTTCGAGCCTGGTTAGGCACCGCTGGGGTGGCGACCCGTGTCCCTTCCCAGCGTCGCCTGCAGGTACCGCGCGTTCGTCGTGACCCAGGCTTCGACCGAGCGGTCGACCTCATCCATGTTGTCCGTCACGAAGTAGAGAGCCCGGGTGGGGACACTCGCTCCCAGCTCAACGAGGAGGGGACGAAGGTGCGCCTCGGGCGCCATGGCGTGCGCCAGGGAAGCGCCGGTCATGACGGGGATCGCGACGACCCCGTCCAGGGCACCGGGTCCGTAACGATCGAGGAACCCCTTGAGAAGTCCGGTGTATGCGGCCTTGTACGTCGGTGATGCCACGATCACGACGTCGGCGCCCGCGACCACCGCGATCAGCTCGTCCATGTCGTTGGACGGCCAGGCGAAGATCGAATCGGCGTGCGCAGCCAGGTCGATGGTCACGATCGAGATTCCGGGGAGCAAGGCGGCCGCGAGCGCCTCAGCCAGGGCGAGCGTCCGGGAACGAGGCTTCGGGTTGCCGCAGAGAACGACAGCTTTCAGCATCATCAGTCCCCCTCCGCCACCCACAGACGCGACGGTCATATCAGTTTATCGAACGTCGATCGCCGTCGACCGCCGCTGGCCGATCGAGGCGCCGCCCGCTACCCGGCGCGGGTGACCAGTTCCGCGACACGGAACACGGACCGCCACATGTCCGGCTTCTCCCAGCCGCCCGGCAGGAAGTAGGCGAAGAACCAGCCGTCCTCGAGAGCGGCGTGCGCGGGGCGGCGCTTGTCGGTGAGCGCGGCGATCAGCTCATCGGTGAAGAACGCGCGGACCTCCCGCACATCGTCCTTCTCGCACAGGAGCTGAACGCGACCGCGACCGAGCGCGTTCACCCAGGCGAAGGAGCGCGGCGACGGGTTCGACATCGAGCGGCCGCAGAGGAACGTCGCGGTGGGGAGCGCGTCGCGGACGGGGATCGCCAGGTATCGCAGCCTCATCCCCACCGAGGAGCGCGTGCCCGTGGACGAGTCGACGTACTCGCCGGTCTCGACCTGCACGCCCCGCTGTTCCCACGTCAGGAACCGGAAGACGCGACGGTACCGGAAGGTGCGCCGGCCCAGTGGTCCGGGGGTGCGCGCCGGGTCCGCGACCGGCCGACCGATGAAGCCGTTGGCGTCGGCGAAGGCCACGAACCGCACGAGACGGAGCCAGCCCCGAGGCTGCACGACGCGGCGGACGAACGCGTAGACCGCGAGGCAGACGAGGGCGATGACGGCGATGCCCTCGAGCCCGATCACCGCCTCAGGACCCTTCTCCTGCGCGGCTTCGACGATGGTGGTGATCGCCAGGATCACCGCCAGGGTGCCGCCGACGACCGCGATCGGCACGATCGCCCGGGTCCGCTCGGATCGGACCTCGTCCACCGTCTCGGGGCCGAGATCCCCCGCGAGCGCCCTCGCGTGCACCTCGGCGGCGAGCGACGCGGATGGCGAGGAGGTCAGCGGACCGAAGTCGACGCGCTCGAGGTCCACCGCTCCACGGTATCGGGAGCGCAGGACCTCGGAGACGCGGGGCTCAGTGACGCCGGTAGCGCAGTCGCATCACGCCGTTGCCGAAGCGGTGCTCGTCGAGGAGCTCGAACTCGATCCGGAGGTCGGTCGGCATCGCGGGCTTGCCGGCCCCGACGCTGACGGGCACGACATAGAGCTGGACCTCATCCACCAGTCCCGCCCTGAACGCCTGGCCGGCGAGCTCGGCGCCGCCGATCAGGAGATCACGGGTCGCCGCGGCCTTCAGATCCCGCACCGCAGCAGCGGTGAACGTCGATTCGATCCGGGTGCGGGCGGTGGCGACCGCGGCCATGGTCCGGGAGTAGACGATCTTGCGCGGCGCTCGCCAGGCTGCGGCGAAGTCGGCGAACAGGGGGGAATGGGCGGCGAGGTCGGTGTCGGTCTCCCAGACGGCCATCGCCTCGTAGAGCCGCCGCCCGTACAGGAGCGTGCCGACGGAGCGCATGAGGTCCGTGTGAGCCGCGAACACCTCGTCGTCGACCGGGAAGAAGTCGAACGCTCCGCTCGCATCCTCGATGTACCCGTCGAGGGTCGTGTTCGTCGCGTAGATCAGTCGTGTCATGGAGCGCGCCTCCCGGATCGTCTCATGCCGTGACGAAGTTGGCCATCATCGCCATGTCCTCGTGCTCGAGGTTGTGGCAGTGGAAGACGAACCGGCCGGGATGGTCGCGGAAGCGCACCGCGATCCGGGCCTGCTCGCCGGGGCTGAGGTCGATCGTGTCCTTCCATCCCGCGTCGAACGGGCCCGGTCCGTAGATCCCGCGACCCACCACCTGGAACGGGTCGAGGTGCACGTGCACCGGATGGTGGAAGTCGGCGAACAGCTGCCAGATCTCGATGTCGCCGAGCTTCGGCCGGGCCGCGACGGAGGTCGGGCTGAAGGGCTCCTCGTTGATGATCCAGCCGTCGCGGTGGCCCACCGAGCCTCGCTGGAATCGGAAGGTGCGCGTGACGGTCGCCTTCGTGGGGTCGAGCGGTTCGATCGTCGAGAGCGTCGCGGGCGCGGTGAAACGCGGGCCGACGCGCTCGCCGACGCGGAATCGCATGATCTGATGCATCCGGCCGTCGGCGAAATCGTCGTACAGGGTGACGAGCGCGCCGACCGGGAAGCGCGAGAAGTCGACGAGCGCGTCCAGCCGTTGCGCCGGCGCGAGCTCGAACGAGTCGTGCTGCAGCGGTGCCGCCAGCAGTCCGCCCTCCGTGCCGATCTGCAGGAGCCCGTCGTGCGGTTCCGGATCCAGCCGCAATCGCAGCCGGCGAGCGTTGCACGCGTTGAGGAACCGGAGGCGGTAGGTCGCGCGGTCCACGTCGGCGAACGGCCACGGCACCCCGTTGACGAGCATGACGTCGCCGAGCACGCCGGCGACGTACGGATCCGTGACGCCCGGCGTGTTGACGAGCGTGGCGTCGACACTCGGATAGAGCAACGACCCGTCGGCGTCGAACGCGCGGTCCGTGAGCACGAGCGGCAGTTCGTAGCGGCCGCGAGGAAGGCCGAGCGCGTCCTCCTCGTCGTCGCGCACGATGTGCAGACCGGCCAGGCCGCGCCACACCGAGGGGCCGGTGAAGTCCATCCGGTGATCGTGATACCAGAGCATCGCGGCGCGCTGTTGCATCGGGTAGCGGTAGACCCGCTCCCCGTGGCTGACGTCGCCGGCCGGCATCGGGGCATGACCATCCATCCCGGTCATGCCCTGATGCCGATGCAGATAGGTCATGTCCTGGGGATAGATGTCATCGGTCGGGTAGCCGTCGCTCTCGTGCGGGGTGTGCCCGCCGTGCAGATGGACCACGATCGGGATCGGCAGCCGGTTGCGGTGCCGCACCGCGACGGGACGCCCGCGCCGGCTCTCGATCGTCGGGCCGGGGAACACCCCCTCGAAGCCGAGGATCGGCGTCGTGAGCCCGGGCAGGATGTGCGCCGTCGCCCCCCGGGTCGTCATCATGTAGCGGTCCACGCCCTCCTCGGTCGAGGACGGTCGGAGGGTGGGCGGGAGCCGAAGCGGCAGCGTGAAGGAGCGCGGCAGACGCGCGGTGCTCCGCAACTGCTCACCGGTCGAATGCCGCCCCGTGCCCTCGAGAGCGAACGGCAGCCCCACCGCGAGGCCGACCCCGGCCAGTACGCCGCCGCCGATGAACGCGCGGCGGCTCACCGCGGCCATGTCCGCCTCCACGCCCAGACGGCGAGGGCCGTGGCGATCAGGATGATCGCGACGCCGAGCGGTATGTGCAGGGCCAGTGTGTGCATGAAGCCGAGCAGGATCTGCAGCCCGATGAGCCCGAAGAGCAGCACGTACCCGACGATCGGCCACCACGGCCCGCGGCCCGGCCGGAATTGCAGCACCGCCGCGACGGCGGCGACGAGCACGCAGATGCCGGCATAGGTGGCGTTCTCGCGATGCAGGTCCAGCGCCGGGTAGACGCCCGACAGGAACTGACCTGCGAAGATCGCCTGGTCGAAGAGCATGACCGCGGCCAGCGTCGCCGTGACGCGAAAGACCCAGCGCGGCCACCGCGGTCCGCTCCTGGTCACGGGCGTGACCTCGTCGTGCACGAGAGACCTGGTCAACGTTCCCCCAACTAGTTTCATCTGGAACGGTTTCAGATGAGAAAAACATGGGCGCGGAGAGAGGATCCACATGAGGGATGGCGCGATGCGCCTCGGGCTGCTCCTGCGACAGTCCCACCGACGCGCGGCGCAGGCCCTCGACGCGGCATTGGCTCCCCTCGGCCTGGCCGGGCGCCACTTCGGGGTGCTCCTGATCATCGACCGCGACGGCACCTCCACCCAGCGCGACCTCCTCGCTCAGACCGGCGGAGACAAGGCGGGCATGGCCCGAACGGTCGCCGAGCTCGAGGACCTGGCGCTCCTGGCCCGCGACGTGGACGCCGTGGATCGCCGCCTCGTCCACCTCCGCCTCACCGAGCTCGGCGAGACCCGGTTCCGGGAGGCGCGCAAGCTCGCCGCCGCCGTCGGCGACGAGCTGGTCCGAGACCTCGACGATGCCGAGCTCGCTCACCTCATCGCGCTCCTGCAGCGCCTTCACGGCGAAACGCGATAAGGGCCCGGATAAATCCGGGCCAGTAGCGAGGGCGGGACTCGAACCCGCGACACCACGATTAGTTCGACGTCGTCGCCACGGGATGACGGACTTGCCGACGACCCGCAATCACGGGGAATCGAGAAGCCCCCGATGACGTCGTCCCCGCTGACTGACGACCAATGTGCGGGGTAAGTGCGGGGTCTCACGCTGGTACCGGTGGGACTTGAATTCGTCGGGCGAGAGGAACCCACAAAGTCTGAGCCTCCGTCGGAGCATCAACTAAGGAAGTAGATATGAGCCCTCTCGAGGAGGCATCGACCGCTCCAGCACGTCAGCGTTGATGCGAGCCGATTGAGCGACCTCGACCCACGGCATGATCTGTTCGCGCTGACGGAACTTTCTCGCTTGATCGGGGCTCTCGGTCATCGCCACGTACTCTCGCTCGCCTCGCACCCGACCGAGAAATGGCCTGCTGATCACGATCGGCTGTGCTCAGTCAGGGGTCTGTGTGGGCGCGGCGCGTCGGTTGGGCGAGGAGCGTCGTGCCGAAATCGTAGGCATACCCGTTTCGGCACGATCCGGTTTCGGCACAGGGTTTCGGCATGGCCTCGATCGGCGTGTCGCGCGTGTGGATGTCGATGCGGCAGTTGTGCCGAAAACGATCGTTATCGGCACGGCCGAGAGCAGGGGAGATACTGACGCGGTGAGGATGCGTCGGCAGGCCGCCATGTATCTGGAGAGTGCGATCGAATCGTTGGTCCTCGCGATCGAGCTCTTCAACCGCCCTTCCCCGATCGCGCGGGATCACGCTGTCCCGATGCTGCTCGGGCACTCGTTCGAGATGTTGCTGAAGAGCATCATCTTCCAAGCGCGTCGGACGGTCCGTGATCGTGGGGACGAGCTGACCTACTCCCTGGCGCGCTGCATCGGCATTGCCGCGGACGACCTGCAGATCATTTCGAAGGACGAGCGGGCCCTGATCGCCGCGCTCAAGCAGGATCGGGACTGCGCGACGCACGATTCGATCTCGATGAGCGAGCAACTGCTCTGGGTGCACATGCGATCGGGCATTTCGGTCATTCGGCGCCTGCTGCGAGACGAGCTCCAGCTCGACTTGACCGACCTCTTGCCGGGGAGGGTGATCCCCGTGAGCACTGAGCCGCCGCATGAGTTGCACGCTCTTGTCGAGGATGAGCTCGCGACGATCGCTGCTCTCCTTGCGCCGGGCACGCGGAAGGGTCCCGAGGCGAGAGCGCGTCTGCGGCCTCTGCTGAGTCTGGACGGCGCGGCGACGGGACGAGTCGACCCGCCAACCGAGGCGGAGGTGGCACGCGCTGAGGCAGCCTTGCGCGCCCGAACAGAGTGGACGCGGGTGCTGCCCGGACTAGCGACGTTGAGCGTGACACCTGTCGCGCCCGACGGTGATGCGCAGGAGGTGATCCTGCGTGTCGGCAGAGGCGCCGAGGCGATCCCAGTCCGGAAGGCGCGCCGTGACGAAGAGGCTCTGGCTTATCGGTCGATGGATCCGTTCGAGGAGTACGGCGGCCGGCTACGGGAGTTCGGGTCTCGGCTTGGCATCACTCAGCAGCAGGGCTATGCGCTTATCGAGCATCTCGCGATCAAGGATGACGATGCGGCGTACTTCTGCCGGAAGACGAAGAACGGGAACGTGCAGTACCAGGGTCTGAGCGCCCGCGCCTACGACTTGGGCCGGAAGGCCATCGCCGCAGGCGTCGACCTTGACGCGATCACCGCGCGGTACAACGTCGCGCACGCCCGTCGAGCCCCCGGCGCTCGCTAGCGCGCGGGGGTCTGCGTCGATGAGGTCGGGCCCTTGCCGTTGGGGCGAAAGAGCCTGATCCGAGGCACTACGGCTCGCGACCACAGGGCACCGACCAGGGGCGCGACTCCTCCGCCCCAGATGGCTGAGGCGATGACGTCGGTCGGGTAGTGCAACCCGTCCGTGAGGACGCAGAACGCCACGAGTAGGGTCCCCGCGATTCCCGCGATCACCCAGATTCGGCGAACCGCGCGGGACCGGGTGATGAGCACCGCGGCGATCGCGAGGGCGATAAGGAATACGGTGTGTCCGCTTGGGTAGGACGCGTCAGGTTGCGTGTGCGGAGGGTGCGGCAGTAATGACTGCGGTGGGCGCGGCCGGGCGACCATGATCTTGATGAAGGCCGCGGGCAGCCAGGTGGCGGCGACCGTGATCGCGAATGTCGATGCTGCCGCGAGATCTCGTCGCACGGCCGCGATGATGACCGTGATGATCACGGTGCCGATGATCGCCGGCAGCGGCCCGACGAGTTTGTAGACGCCGTCCCCGATCGTCCCGATGAGGCCACGGTGCAATCCGTTGAGGGCTTGGACCGGGGACAGGTCGAACGAGCTCGAACGCAGGGCCAGCCCTCCCGCGATCACGAGCACGACGCTGATCGCGGCGATGACAGCCAGCGGCCGCAGCGGGCTCGGCGATACGTCGGTCACGCTTCCGCCGCCGTGTCGCCTGCCTCGCGCCGGCCGCGGAGCTGGATCGACTGCACGACGACGAGGACGACGATCACGATGAGGAAGATCAGGCTGGTGAACGTGGTGCCGAGTCCGGCCCCGCCGTTCTTGAGGTCTTGCGACAGCAGGTCGCCGGTGGAGGCGCCGAGCGGGCGGGTGAGGATGTACGCGATCCAGAAGGCGAGGATCGCGTTGATGTGGGCGAATCGGTAGATGAGTCCGATCGCGGCGATCGCGGCCGCGAAGACCACCAGCGAGAGCACGTAGCCGAGGTTCAGGCTCTCGGCCAGGAGGTCGCCGGCGGCGGTGCCGAGCGCGAAGGTGAACAGCACCGCGAGCCAGTAGAAGGTCTCGCGGCGGCGGGTGACGATGGAGTGGATCGACAGGGTCCGCTCGAAGACGTACCAGGTGGTGAACACGGCGGCGAGGACGACGGTGAAGACCGACGTGGTGACCCACAGCGGCACTCCGAGGCCGTCGGTGAGGTTGTCGGTGATGAGGGTGCCGACGACACTGATCAGCACCACAGCGAGCCAGTAGACCGCCGGCACGTAGCGGCGCAGGGCGAACTGCACGATCAGAGCGACGATGAGCAGGGCTCCCATGACGACGGAGGTCACCTGCAGCCCGAGGCCGAGCTGCACGTTGAGGAAGTCGGCGGCTGTCTCGCCGACGGTGGTGGCGAGCACCTTGATGATCCAGAACACCGCGGTGACCTGAGGCACCTTGTTGCTCGTCGGCGGTCGCAGCGCGGCGGTGGTGGTCATAGTTCGGTCTCCTGTTCAAGGGGGCTGACGGGTCCACGGAACCAGGACGGTTTTGAGATGCCTCAGATCGTTGCGGGCCGCACCGCTTCGCTCGAGCAGGACGATTAGAGGGACATGTGACCATCGTCGCGAGCATGGGACTCAGTTGATGCTGATCAGTCCGTAGAGGTCGTCATGTGGTGGATCGTCGGGATCGCCGCCGCTGTGGTGGTCGTGCTGGTGGCGATCATCTGGGCCTTGATCGCGGTGCTCGCGGAGGTGGGGTCGATGGTGGACGACGAAGCCGACGATGACTTCACCGAGGCGTCGCCCAAGATCGCAGCTTCGGCCTCGCGACGCGCGTCGCGGTTGTAGCTCTCGACGTCCAGGTGCGCGGGCGGGACCTCGCCGCGGAGGAAGGCGCGCATCCCGTCCGCGAGAGCATCCGGGTTCGGCGCGACGACGGTGATGGCTTCTCCGGGGAGGGCGTCTCGGACTGAGCCGAAGTCGGTGCTGATGATCGGCAGCTCGAGGGCTCCTGCCTCCAGGAGCACCATCGGTTGCCCCTCGTAGTCGCTGGAGAGCACGAAGCACTTCGCCGCGGCCATGAGCGCGAAGGGGTTGGAGATCGCGCCGGTGAGGATGGCGATGCCGTCGAGTCCGAGGCGGTGGACTTCGCGCTCGAGTGTGGGGGCTTCGGGGCCGTCGCCGACGATCAGCAGCCGCGCGCTGGGGACCGCCGCGTGCACCGTGGCGAACGCGTCCAGCAGGCGACGCTGGTTCTTCTCCGGGCTCAGTCGTCCGACGTTGATGAACCAGGACAGCTCTGGGTTGTTCAGCTCCTTCACCCACGCCGGAGGGCTCGGCTCCTGCAGCTCGGGAAGGGTCGCGACGGCGACCGCAGCACCCCTGCGGATGCGGTCCTCGTCGATGAGGTTGCGCGCCGAAATGAACACCTCCGACGACAGGTCCGTGGTGGGGGCGAGGGCGGCGCAGTTCAGCTTCGCGAGCTCGGGCGACACCGACACCAGGGCATCGAATCGGGGATAGAGGACGAACACCGCGGGGAGGCTGCGGCGCATCCGGGCGCGACCACGGATCGGGCGATGCACTTCAGCGGCCATGTCGTTGTGGAGCCAGATGCTGCGCCGAGCGATCGGCGAGTGGAGCAGGATCTGGCTCCAGAATCGGCTGTACCCGCTGAAGTCGGCGACGGCGTCGAAGCGGGCGTCACCAACGAGGCGGTGCCATTCGTTGCGGTAGACGCGGGTCTGGTGCGCGGTCTCGCCGGCGTCGGGTCGGAGCCGTTCCCTGAGCTTGAGGCGAGCCAGCGCGGTCTTGCCTGCCGTCATGCCGCCCTGTCGGATGAACTGCCGCACTCGGGAGTCGATGAGGGCCTGGTTGGCTCGCTGCTGCGCGTTCGCGGGCCGCGCCATCAGTACGGAGACGTCGATGCGGCTGTGGTCGATGGAGCGCAGCAGGTTCAGGGCGGCGCTGGTGATGCCGTTGGATCGCATCCCTCCGACGTAGATCAGGATCTTGCGGCGCGAGTCCGAGGCGTCAGCGGCGCGGATCATGCCATCTCGGAACACGGCGTCGATGAACCGGTCGGCGGCGTGCCCGTCGCTGCGGGGGGTGAATCGTTCGGCCCAGTCGCGTCTCTTGTCCAGGTGCGGGTCGACCTCGGCCTGGATCCGGTGGGCGAGGGTGTCGAGGTCGTGGACGACCTCACCGGGGAGCTCGTCGTCGGCGAAGTACGCGCCGCGCTCCTCTCGATACTGGCCCGCCTGGGGGACGTAGAAGGTGATGGGCCGGTCCTGGGCGAGGTAGTCGAAGAAGATCGACGAGAAGTCGGTGATGAGGTGGTCGGTAACGCCGAGCAGCGCGTTGGTGGGCAGGTCGTTGGAGATCAGCACCGATCGTGCGTCGGGCCGGTCGGCGAGCAGGTGGTGCACCGACTGGTGCGCCTTGAGGACGACCCGGTAGGTGGATCCGAGACGCTGTTGGAGGCCGGCGACGGTGGCGAGCATCGCGTCGGCCTCGTCGCGTGGTGCGCCGAACCTCTCTCCGGTCCAGGTCGGCGCGTACACGACGACCTGCCGGCCCGGGTCGCTCCCGACTCGGATCGAGGCGCGCAGCGCGGCGTCTTCGGCGGGCGTGAGCGCCTGCCGGTCGACGCGGGGGTAGCCGATCTCGAGGATGCGTCCCTCGTAGATGCCGCGCAGCTTGTAGGCGTCGAGGTACATCTGCTGGGTCATCCACGGGCTCTGCGCGAGGAGGACGTCGGCGGCGAGGAAGTTGCGCAGGACGTTGCCGGATTGGAGGGCGCCGTCGGGCATGTCGTACCCCATGTGTTTGAGCGGGGTGCCGTGCCAGGTGTTCACGTACAGCTGCCCGGGGCGCTTGTCGAACTCGTGCGGGAAGGTCGCGTTGTTAATCAGCACGCGCGACCGAGCGATCGCGCGGAAATACCCGGACGAGCGGTGCCGCACGATCCGAACACGAGGGTCATCGCGGAACTCGGCACGGAACTCCTGGTGGCCGCGGGTGAGCACCCAGATGTGCCGCAGGTGCGCTTGGTCCGGGGCTGCGAGCAGGGCGCGGAAGATCGCCTCGGGGTTGTCGAGCGCACCGTTGCCGGCGAAGGACTCGTACAGCACCGTGTCGTTCCAGAGCGGCTGCCGGAAGGCGCGGGCCCTGACCTCCGCCTCCCATGCCCTCACCAGCCGGGTGATCAGCTTGCGGGTGCGGCGGGACAGACGCGTGAAGATGGAGTCGCTCACCTCATCGAGGCTCGTCCGGCGACGCAGATCTATCTCTAATCCGCACGGGTGAACTCGATGATGCGGCTGCGGTGGGTGGCCAGCTCGGTGTTGCCACGCACGAACCCGAGGTTGGCGAGGTCCTGGATGCCGTAGCTGTCGACCTTGTACCCGATCGCGTACTCGACCACCCACACCCGCGTGACGCCGCTGAACCGGCCGGCGGCGG
The DNA here is from genome assembly GCF_039531715.1 of Pseudolysinimonas kribbensis. Taxonomy (NCBI): domain Bacteria; kingdom Bacillati; phylum Actinomycetota; class Actinomycetes; order Micrococcales; family Microbacteriaceae; genus Pseudolysinimonas; species Pseudolysinimonas kribbensis. The sequence goes on from NZ_BAAAQO010000002.1 coordinate 245,763, forward strand.
CAGCGACCGGGATGGTCAGGGCGTCATCGTGCCAGGTCGTGTTCTGCCAGAACGGCACCCCGAGGGTGGGATCACGCAGCTGCACCGAGACCGGGTAGGTGCGAAGCGCGAGCCGGGTGCGACGGGAGGGGCGCACGGATTCGTCGAACACCACTGCGTCGCCGGGGTGGGTGACGCGCTGCAGGTCGGCGGAGATCACCGCCCAGTCGCTGTTGTTCTTCGCGTAGGGGCCGCGTTGGCTGACCCACGGCGCGATCGCGACGCCCACAACCACCGCGGTGCCGAGGGCCAGCGCGGGTCGCCACCGGGTCGCCAGTGCGGCCAACGGCAGGCTCATCAGGAGCGCGACGGCGGGGCTGCACAGGGCGAGGTACCGGGCGGTGAAGTCGGCGACGATCGGGCTGGTCCCGATCAGGATCGCGGACGGCACCAGGAACCAGCTCGCCACGAGAAGCCCGATCGGGCTGCGCGGCGACTCCGGTCGCCGACGGATCCACGGGACGAGCGCGATGGCGAGTCCGGCGACGGTGAGCAGCCATCCGATGATCGCGAATGGGATCTGCCCGAACCAGATCGTGACCAGCACCGAGTCGGCCGTGATCTCGGTGCGGGTGGCGAGGTAGGCGATCTGGTTGCGCTCGAATAGGGCAGCGACGATCACCGGCGCGGCGGCGACGAGGGCGCATGCGGTGGCGATCGCCCACGGGATGAGGATCCGGCGGCGGCGTGCGGCGATCAGCAGGACGAGGCCCTGCGCAACCGCGATGAGCCCGAGGTAGAGGAACATGTACACCCCGACCGCGAGCACCGCTCCGTAGGCGATCCAGACGCCTCGGTTCTTGCCGTGTCGGGTCAGCGCGACGATCAGGATCAGGCTCAGCCAGGCGGCGATCGCGGCGCTGAACGCGTAGGACCTAGCTTCCTCGCCAATGTAGGTGATCCGCGGGAGGACGGCGCAGATCAGGCCCGCGGTCACGCCCACGGGCACCGAGCGCAGACGGGCTCCGATGAGGACGACGGCGGCGGCCGCGGCGCCGATGGCGAGGGCGCTGGGGAAGCGGATGGCGAACGGTGTGGTGCCGAACAGCTGGATCCAGAAGTGCAGGAACAGGTAGTAGGTGCCGTGCACGGCGTCGACGTGGGAGATCTCGAGCAGCAGCGATGGGATCGACCTTTCGGCCGAGAGGAGGCTGGCGGCCTCGTCGCCCCATAGTGACGGGATCCAGGATCCGATGGCGGCGACCGCGACCGCGATGATGCCGACGAGGAGCGCAGCGGAGGTCGATCGGGTCAGATGGACCCGGGCTCGGGACCGCAGCGGCAGCAGCATGGCTCTACGCCATCAGCGCGGACCACAGAATCCTTTGATCTGCGATCCAGACCTCGATTGCGTCAGCTGCGGCGGCGCCTGCGGGGCGCATCAGCCCGCGGGAGGCGGATGACGATCTCGGTGCCCTGCGGGCCGGTCGCTTCGACCCGGACGCTCCCGCCGGCGCGCTGCACCGTGTCGCGGACCAGGGAAAGTCCTATGCCGAACCCGGCACGGTCGCCCACCTCGGTGCCGCGCGCGAACCGGTCGAAGATGGCGCCCGGGTCGATGCCGCGGATGCCGCTGCCTTGGTCTTTCACGGACAGCTCGGCGGTCGGCCCGTCGCTTCGCAGGCCGACCTCGACGGTGGAGCCGGGCGGTGAGAACTTCATCGCGTTGTCGACCAGCGCGATCACGCAGCGGTGGATGCTGGGCGCCGGCACCGCGAGGTGGATCTCCTCGTCGTCGGTGAACGTCACGGTGATGTCGCGTTCGGTTCCGAGGAGCTGCAGCGACTCCACGGCTAGGGCGATGACGGGGTTGACGAGGACGATGCCGTCGCTGGCCGGTCCGTCCTCGGCAGCCTCGAGCAAGTCGTTGACGATCTGCACGAGCGTGGCGGTGTCGCGGCGCAGCTCGATCACCGTGGGAGCGGCGACGTCGTCATCGGAGAGCTTGCGTTGGAGGGTCTGCAGGCGGGTGTCCAGCACGGCGAGGGGTGTGCGGAGCTCGTGGCTGGCGTTGGCGACGAACGCGCGTTGTGAGTGGAGGGCCTCACCCAGTGGCCGGACCGCTCGGCGGGTGGCGAACCAGCTGAGCGCGGCCGCGAGGATCACGGCGGAACCGCCGATGATGATCGCGCCTTCGATGATATCGAGGCCGCCGATGTCGATCGTGGCCTCGCGGTGGCTGAACAGCCGGTCGGCCCGGATGTGGTCCAGCACGAACGCGAATGCCACGACCACCACCACGACGACGAGGATCGTGGCGGCGCCGGTGATCTGCAGCCCGACGATGAGGGAAGCGCGTCGGATCGCCCGCTCGTCGGGGTCGTCCGGCCGCTGTCGTGTCACAGTTGACCCAGTCGGTAGCCCTGTCCTCGCACGGTGGTGATGATGTCAGGATCGGTCTTGCGGCGCACGTAGTGCACGTAGGTGTCGACGTTGCCCGGCAGGTCTGCCTCGTCGAAGACGGCGCGGAGGATCTGCTCCCGGGTGAAGGTGCGCTGCGGGTGCTCGGCGAACAGCCGCAGCAGCTGGTTCTCCCGCTGGGTGAGGATGCATCGTCCGTCGTAGGGGGAGTAGATGGCGCGGCTGTCCGGGTAGAACTCCCACGCGCCGATGCGGATGAAGGGACCCTCGCCGGAGTAGACGCGGCGGATCGCGCGCAGCCGGGCGAAGAGCTCGTCGAACTCGAACGGCTTGACCAGGTAGTCGTTGGCTCCGGCGTCAAGGCCGCGGACCCGGTCGTGGAGGGTCCCCAGCGCGGTGAGCATGAGCATCGGGGTGGTGATCCCGGCCTTGCGGAGGGATTCGACGACGTCGATCCCGTCGGCGCCGGGCAGCCGGCGGTCGACGATGAGGGCGTCGAACTCGCCGTCGCGTGCGGTCTCGAACCCGGACCGGGCATCCGCGCAGAGCGTCACCGCATAGCTCTCTTCGAGGACGCCGCGCATCATCGGGCCGAGATCGCGATCGTCTTCGATCAGCAGCAGACGGGGTCGTGCGTCGTTCATGCGGGCTCCTCTGTCAAGGATGCTCCCTACCTGGCTTCAAGAAACTTCAGATGTTGATGCGGTGAGGCGCTGCAGGCGCCGTTGACGGGTTTGCATCACGGCGACGCCGGCGATGATCAGCGCGGCCCCGGCGGCGCTGATGGGGAGGGTGCCCAGGGCGAGGCCGCCGCGGCTGTGGTCGACGGCCAGCCAGTCGGCGAAGGAGGCCCCGAGCGGTCGGGTGAGTACGTAGGCCCACCAGAATGCGATCGTCGCCGGCAGGTGGAAGCGGTAGGCGATGCCGGGCATGGCGATGAGGATCGCGAACACGATCCCCGAGCCGAGATATCCGAGGGTGAACGTGGTGGCGGTGAGGTCGCCCACCGCGGTGCCGAGCGCGAACGTGGCGAGCACGGTCGCCCAATAGAACAACTCACGCCGGCCGGTGGTGACCGAGTGGACCGAGACGGTGCCCTCGGTGATGCGCCACACGATGAAGATCACGACGAGCACCGCGGCGAAGGCGATCGTGGAGAGGAGGTACGGCACCCCGATGACGATGTGGGTGACGTCGGCGACCATCGTCCCGAACACGGCGACCATGCACACGAAAAGCCAGTAGCGCCAGGGCACGTACCGTCGGGCCGTGAATTGGATCACGAAGCAGATCGCGAATAGCACGGCGGCGACCAGGACCACCGGGACGGGATCGAGGGTCTTCACGAAGTAGTCGGAGGTGGTCTCGCCGACGCCGGTGCTGAGCAGCTTCACCACCCAGAAGAGAAGGGTGAGCTGCGGAACCCGTTGCAGACGATCAAGGGGCGATGCCACGCTCGTACGTTCCCAAAATCTCTCAGATGAGTGTCTAAGACTCGGCAGCCTTCGCGCGGTGCCTGCGCACGAGGGCGGTGATCAGGATCGGCCCCACGGACACGATGATGATGCCCAGCGCGATCCACTCGATATTGCCGGCTACCCACGGGATCGAGCCGAGGAAGAGTCCCGCCGTCCCGAGCAGCGCCGCCCAGACCAGGCCGCCGAGCGCGTTCCAGATCGAGAAGGTGCGGTGCGCGACGGTGGAGGCGCCGATCGCGGGCGAGATGTAGGTCCGCACGATCGGCACGAACCGTGCCAGGACGATCGAGCCGCGGCCCCACCGCGCGAAGAACCGGTCGGCCTCCTCGAGGTAGCGCGTCTTGAACAGACGCGCGTCCGGCTTGAACAGCCGCCGGCCGTAGCGGCGGCCGATGGCGAATCCGACCTCGGCGCCCCCGATCGCGCACCCGGCGGCGATCGCGACGATCAGGTACCAGGGCACGTGTAGTGGGACGGCGATGATCGCAGCGGCGAAGATCAGGCTGTCGCCCGGGAGGAACGGGAACAGGAGCCCGTTCTCGATGAACACCATCGCGCCGATCACGACGAGTGCCGCGGGGCCTACCGCGACGAGGATCGTGGTGAGATTCACACCCTGACCATGCGGCGCGACCTCAGATGCCCCGTCAAGAATCCGCGGATTCTGGTCATCGGCGCTGGCTAGGGTAAGGGCGTGGCGTCCCCGAAGGCATCTGCCCCTGACGCGGGCGAGTGGCTCGTGCTGATCTACAAGATCCCGGCGGAGCCCACGCGCCTTCGATCCGGGGCCTGGCGGCGTCTCAAGGCGCTCGGGGCGGTGTACCTGCAGAACTCGGTCGCAGCCTTTCCGCGGACGCCGACAGCGGAGCGGGCTCTGCGTAAGCTCCGCCACGACATCATCGAGATGTCCGGCACGGCCGTCCTCCTGAACAGCTCGATCCTCGTCGGTGACGACACCGTCCTCGGGGCCTTCCAAGCCGCGCGATCCGACGAGTTCGAGGAGATCGTGGATCGTTGCGAGGACTTCTTGAAGGGCTTGAAGAAGGAGTGGGACGCATCCCACTTCACCTATGCCGAGCTCGAGGAGAACGAGGTCGACTACAACAAGCTCGTCAACTGGTTCCAGAGCGTCGGAGAGCGCGACCAGTTCGGAGCCGAAGGACGCGCTGCGGCCGAAGACGGACTGTCACGCTGCGAACGGGCCCTCGAGGAGTACGCAGCTCGCGTCTATGCCGAGGAGCCCGAGGGGCACTGATCGTGCCGCCTCGGGCCCATTCGTGAATGCCGTCAGCTCCGGGCGGCGCGCGCGATACCGATCAGCATCGCGACAAGAACGACTGCCGACATCAGGATCCATGCGAGCTGCGCGACGGAGAGCGCCACCGCAGCGGTGGCGCCGAGTCCGAGGACGACGATCGCCGTGATGACCCAATCGTCACCGACGATGAAGTCCCACCAGAACAAGCCGAAAGCGCGGATGCGGCCCGGCTTCCGTGCAGCGACCGGCGCCGTCGACGCCATCGCCGACTCGGGGGTCGCCTCGGCACCCGCACCTCCGACCGCCGCCCCCACCGGCACGAGCGTCGGGGCCGGTGTGGACACCTGCTGGGGCCGGGGACGCGACCGCAGGACAGCGACGATCAGCAGCGAGATGACAGCGACAACGGGAGCGATCACCAGCAAGGAGATGTCGGCTCCTGGCCACTCGGCCCCCGCTCCCTCAGCGGCCCAGAACAGGCCGAAGGCCGTGAGCATGATGCCGACGACGAACTTGAGTGTGTTCTCGGGAACCCGCGCGAGCGGTCCACGCACCACGACCGCGATGAGGATCACCACGATCGCGGCGGCACCCGCAGCGATGGAGGCGAGGCCAACAGCTTTGGCGTTCGTGCCGAAGGTGAGCACGATGAACACGACTTCGAGCCCCTCCAGCAGTACACCCTTGAACGCGAGCGTGAAGGCGTAGGGGTCGCCCAGCAGGCCCGAGCGTTCGATGGTCGCCGCGCGAGCCTTATCGACCTCTCGCTCGTAGATCGCTGCCTCATCGTGGAGGGCCTTGCGACCGGAGGCTCGCAGCACGGCCTTGCGGATCCACTGGAGTCCGAACACGAGGAGCAAGCCTCCGACGACGATCCGGAGCACCTCGATCGGGATGAGCGTGATCGCCGGGCCGAGTGCGGCGATCGCGATCGCCAGGACGATCAGCGCGGCGGCGACGCCCTTCATCGTGGACCGCCAGTCGCGGGAGGTTCCTGCGGCGAGGACGATGGTGGCCGCTTCGACGGCTTCGACGAAGCAGGCGATGAAGGTCGCGATGAACAGGGCGGGAAGGCTCATGGATTCCTCTCAGTGGTTCGTTTATCAGTCTAACGGTTGTTACCGAATGCGAACGTCGCCGCCACCGCGACGGAGATCATGCATCGACTCCCGCGCGGATGCGACTGAGCGTCGCGCACGCCGGTCAGCCGCCCGAGCGAGCTCTCAACGACGTGGTCATAGCCGGCGCCGCGGTAGGCGCTGTCGATGACGGTGCCTTCCACCAACCCGTGGACCGCCTCATCGACTCGGGTCCCGTCCGGGACGATCGCGAGCGCGGTGGCTCGGGCGATCACATCGACACGCTCTCCCGGCATCGCCTGGCCGATGAGCGTCACCCAGAGCTCGCATCCGGAGACGTCGACGACCGCACGACCGTCGCCCAGATGCCGGAGCGTTCCGTTCGACCCGCCCGAGATCCCGGTGAACCGCGCGACGAAGGGCGTCGCAGGGTGGGAGAAGATGCTCTCAGGCGACCCGACCTGCACGATGCGGCCCGCCTCGACGACGGCGATGACGTCGGCCAGAGCGAAGGCCTCCGACTGGTCATGTGTGATGTAGATCGCCGTAGCTCCGGACTCGCGGACCAAGGTCGAGATCTCGACCCTCATGCGCTCGCGGAGGTCGGCGTCGAGATTGGACAGCGGTTCGTCGAACAACAGGAGCGAGGGGTTCGCGACGATGGCGCGGGCGAGGGCGACCCGCTGCTGCTGTCCGCCGGAGAGCTCGTTCGGGTAGCGGGGGCCATGCTCGCCGAGCCCGACCCGACCCAGCACCTCGTCGACCCGTGCCCGTCGATCGGCGATCGGGATTCGCGTCCGACGGAGCGCGAACGCGACGTTGTCGCGCACGGTCATGTGGGGCCAGAGCGCATAGTCCTGGAACACCATGCCGAGATCACGGCGGTCGGCCGACGTCGTCGACCCTCGGCGGCTCAGCACTCGCTCCCCCAGGCGGATCGTGCCCGCATCGACGGTTTCGATGCCCGCGACCGCGCGCAGCAGGGTGGTCTTTCCGGAGCCGGAAGGTCCGAGCAGCACAGCGATCTGCCCGGGTTCGATCGCCAGCGACACGTCGTCGAGGGCCGCCACGGAGCCGAACGAGCGACTCACGCCCGAGATCTCGACCTCGACGCCGGTGCCGGCGGGGAGCTCGAAGGACGCGGGCGCGCCGGATGCGGCGAGCACGGCGGTCACCGCGCCACCCCGATCCGCTTCCAGCCACGCGGGGCAAGGAGATGGAACAGGCCGTAGGCGATTGCGACGATCGCGAGAGCCGAGAGGATGGCGAGGATCTCCATGGCGGTGCCGCCTCCATAGTCGTAGCGGTTGAGAGCGACGGTGATGCCGACCGAGATCGGCTGCGATCCCGGGGGCGCCAAGAGCTGCGAGACGGGCAGCTCGAGCAACGTCGCCGAGTAGGTGAGCAGCCAAGCCGAGAGAAGCGGCCGGGCCAGGATCGGCAGGCTCACCCGCAGCCAGGTGCCGATCGAACCGGCGCCGTGTACGCGCGCCGCCTGGCTCATCGAGTCGTGCTGTTGGCTCATCGCGCCCACGAGCAGGCGCGTGGTCGACGGAAGCGCGGTCGCAAGGTAGGCGAGCAGCAGAAGTGCCGAGGTGCCGTAGATGCGGATGCCGAGGGCATTCACGATCGGCAGGTTGTACGCGAATATGTACCCCGCTGCGAACACGATGCCCGGCAGCGCGACGGCGCCGAGAAGGGCGGTGTCGAGGAGCCGTCCGAGTCGGCTTCCGCCCCGGGTGGCGAGAACCCGCGCGCACATGAGGGCGAGGACGACCGCGGCGCTCGCGCAGATCGTCGCGAGGATCGCCGAGTAGACGAGCGGTCCACCCAGCTCCGGGCTCACCAGCACACGCTGGTAGTTGTGAAGGTTCCAGGCGTGCGAGCCGGAGATGCTCCCGAGGCCGTCGATGAGCGAAGCGGAGACGGCGCCGACCACGGGCACGCCGAGACTCGTGGCGATGAGGGTGACGAACGCGACGAGCCAGATCGCGATCGAGCCCGCACGCATCCTCACGATCAGGGGCTGCCGCGCCCGGCCGGAGAAGACCTGGAAGCTGCGGCCGTTGAGCGCCCGGTTCTGCAGCCACAGAGCCACCACGACGAGCAAGAGCAGCAGCCAGCTGATCGCCGAGGCGAGCGGGAAGTCGACGGGGAAGGCTTCGACCGCGTTGTAGAGCTCGGAGGTCGCCACGGGGAAATGCGCTGAGTTGGCAAGGGTGGCTGCGACGCCGTAGTCGCTGATCGATTCCGCGAAGACGATCGCCAGGGCGCTCCAGATCGCAGGGGCGAGCATGGCAACGGTCATGCGGATGCTGCGCAGAGGTCCGCCTCCATGGGCGCGAACGGCGTCGTCGTACTCGCGTCCCAGTCCGCGGAGCGCATTCGAGACGGTGAGGTAGGCGAAGGGGATGCCCTTGACCGCGAGGATCAGCGCAACGCCGATCGGACCGTAGATGACGCTGCGGATGCCGGCCGGGTCGAAGCCCACGGCCTGCAGCACGCCATTGGGTTCGAGCAGACGCTCCCACCCGAGCGCGATGAGGTAGGACGGCGTCAGGAACAGCGCGAACAAGAGGCCGGTCGTGAGTCCGCGCAACGGCGCGTCAGTGCGCAAGAGGATCCATGCGAGCCCGAAACCGACGCCGGCGGCGACCGCCGCCGCGATAACGGCGACGACGATCGAGTCGAGGAACCCGCGGAGAGTCGGGCCCGTCAGGGCCCTGGCGAACGCGTCGACCGACAGCCACGCCGGACCCTGGTCGAGGAGAGCGGGGCTGATGGCCACGGCAAGGAAGACGGCGATCGGCAGCACCAGTATCAGCACGATGACGATCCAGAACGCGAGGAAGGCCTTGGACCGTCCGATGGCGACGCGGCGGGCTCGCCGCGGCGCGCCGAGGAACGACTGTCCTCGGCGCGCCGCGGGAAGAGCGACCGTCAGTCGAGTCACTTGATGTTCTGCTCGAACCAGCTGACGATCCCGGGCTCCTGCGAGCCCCAGTACGTCGGGTCGATGCGCTGGTAGGCGGACGGGAATGCCGGCAGCTGCGGCAACGCCTTGACGCTCGTGACGATCGGCCAGTAGAGGGAATCGCCGCTCGTGTCTTCAGCTTGCATCACCTTCTGGCCGGCGGCGGACAGGGCGAAGTCGACGAACTTCTTGGCCTCGGCCTGCTGGGTGGCGTCGATGTGCTTGTCGATGCCGAGCACGCTCGGCAGCAACGTCGACTTGGGCAGGTACACGATCTTCGGCTGGTAGTCGGCCGTCGGCTTGACCTTGATCGTCTCCCCGATCGCGGCGCTGCTCTGGATCAGTCCGTACTCGACCTGTCCGGTCTCCAGAGCGTGGAGGGTATCGCCGTTCGTCGGGTAGACGTGCAGTCCGTTGGCCTTGAGCTTCTCGAAGAACGCCTCACCCGCCTTGATGCCAGTGGCCTTGCTGCCGTCCTGGTTCATGACGCCCGCGATGAAGGGGTAGGTCGGACCGGACTGCGCCGGGTCGTTCATCCCCACCTTGCCGATGTACGCGGCGCCGAGCAGCTCGTCGTAGCTGGTCGGAACCGAGGTGGTCTTGGCCGCGTTGTAGATGAGGGCGGCCATGACGGTGGTGCCGGTCGGAGTGTAGGAGTGGTCGGCCGGTGCGATCGTCTTTCCTACAGCGTTCAGTGCCGCCGGGGACTGGTAAGCCAGGAGCTGGCCCTGCTGCGCGAGGGACGCGAACGCCTGGTCTCCGTCGACCCAGAGCATCGACCACTGCGGGTTGTTCTTCTCGGCCGCGACCTTGGTGAGCAGCGGGCCCGTGCTGTCGTCGTCCACCTTCACCGGGATCCCGGTCTTCGCCGTGAACGCCTTGCCCATGTTGGCGTCGTATCCCTCCGCCGCGTAGAGGACGAGGGGCTCCAGCTTGGCGCCAGCAGAGCCGCTGGCCGCCGGCGCCGCGGCAGCTGCGGAGCAGCCGGCGAGCAGCGCGATGCCGGCGAGAGCTGCAGCTGCTCCCAGAGCTCGGGTTCGGGTCTTCACAGAATCCTCCAATAGAGCGTCACGTTGCGAATCGAACGGCGGTTACATACCGTGCCGAACGAACGTGGCGCGCAAGGTCCACGAAGGTAACGAGAAGATGAACGAGTGCGCGGGACGCACGAAGGGGCGGCCGATTCACGGCCACCCCTTCATCGCTTCGAGTCGTCGGGCTCAGGCACCCGCCGCCGTGAGGACAGCGTCGGTCGCGAACCCGGCCACCAGCCCCACGAAACCCCCGGCCGCGATCAGTTCGGGGCGCCGCGCCTTGGACATGCTCCCGACGAGCTGAACGATCACATAGATGATCGAACCGCCGGCGAGCGTCAAGAACATGATCGACAGCAGATCACTCACGACAATCGCACCCAGGGCAGCGCCCACGACGGTGGGGCCTCCCCCGATCAGCGCCAGGACGAGGAGAAAGGGCCAGGTCGGCCGCTCGGACTCCCCGGCCAGCGGCGCGACGATGCCGAACCCCTCCGTCGCGTTGTGGAGTGCAAAACCCACCACGAGGACGACCGCGAGGTCGAGAGCGCCGCTCGCGGCGGATTGGCCGATCGCCAGGCCCTCGGCGAAGTTGTGCACGCCGATGCCCGCCGCGATCAGGGTCGCGAGATGTCGGGGCTCCAAGTCGGCTCCGCGAGCCGCGCGCAACCGCCGCTCCGCGACGGCCAACCCGACCAGGCCGCCCCCCAGGCCCACAACGAAGACGGCCCCGTCCAGGGCGATCGTGGAGGCACCCTGAACGTCCGCGAGTGCTGCGTCGATCGGTTCCCACGCATGAGTCAGCACGTCCCACACCAGGAACAGCAGCACCCCGACGGAGATCGCGCTCAGGAGAAGACGAACGCTGGGCCCTAAATTGCGAAGGCGGCCGACGGGCATCCCCAGGAGGATCGTCACACCAGCGATCAGGCCCAGCATGACGATTTGGACGTAGTTCACACCAGCTCCATTTGGCAAGCCTTACCTAACTCGCTGGAGCCTATGGGCCGCCGGCCGACCCCGCAAATCGCCGACAGAACTCGAGGAGTTGAGTCTCGAACGCCCCGGCGTGACTGTGGCTCGCGCTCGCGTGCGTACAGATCTACCGCTGGTCGCCGCACCCCCTGCGCAGCCAGCGCGCCTAGGCAGCTCGCTCCCGACGCGCACCAATCAATCGCCACGACCCTGCGGGTCGGGAACCGCGTCGTTCGTCGACGTGGTCCCGGAACCCTCTAACTGAAAGTGCGGGGCAAAGTGCGGGATTTTCATGCGCGAGGCTAACAAAACACCGGTATAAAACTGCCCTGATCAGGACTTTTTGTAGCGAGGGCGGGACTCGAACCCGCGACACCACGATTATGAGCCGTGTGCTCGAACCGCAGCCCGATCAGGACGTTGACCGAGCCGAAAACCTCGACGATAGCGGTGACTGCAACTTCACCTGAATGACCAGCATGACAGGGCGACGTGGGCAAAATGTGGGCACGATCTCGCGTCACGCCGGGACGTCGCCGGTCGATCGCCAGCCGAACGAGCGGAGCGCGGAAGCCCGACTCGCGGTCCATTTGGGCCGTGGCCCCATGCACCGGTGCAGAGCGCGTCACGAAACCCGCGGGACGCGGAGGATATTGAACGCGACGTCGCTGGCCAACTGCGCAGAATGCGGCCGCCGTAGCGTTCGCACGCGCCATGGCCCGGCTGATCGATTGTGCCGAAGAAGATCCGGCGCTTCAGACTTCAGCGAGTCCGGGTCGCTCGAAGATCCTCGAGGAACCGCAGATAGGCGACCATGCCCGGATCGCGCAGCCCGACACTCCGCTCCTGCAGCCACGCGGCCCGGCCCCGCTTCGAGGTGCGTTCCGCGCCGTCGTCAACTGCGCGCCGCACGGCGTCGATGACCGCGTCCAGATCGGTGCCCGCGCCTGCGCCGGCGAGGAGCGCGTCGACGACGGTCTTGTCGCCCGCTTCCGCGCCGCCCCGCGCGCGGATCCGATCCGCGACGGACGAGGCCAGGGCAGAGGCTACGAGCGGATCGAGCGGATCGCCCGACAGGTCGGCGGCTGCGCCCACGACGGCACCGCCGACAAGGGCGGCAAACGTGGACGGGTTGGCGGATGCGAACGCGGCACCGGCACGGCGCAGCAGCTCGGCGGGCTCAAGTGACGGATCGCGCCGCATGGCGTCACCGGCCGCGCGCGAGCCCTCGGCCACGGTGATGCCGAGGTCGCCGTCGCCGAGAGCGGCGTCGAGCTCGCGGAGTTCTTCCGCGTGCTCGGGAAGCACGGCGAGCACGGCGAGCACGCGCTCGGCGAAGGCCGTCGGAACGGCATCGGGATGGTCACCGATCGCGGCGGTCGCCGATGCCGCGACCGGCCCGGCGGCGGGCTCGACGTCGAGCACGTCGACGGCGCCGTGTCGGAAGAAGGGCGACGCAGCCGGAGCGTCGAGCAGCTCCGTGAGCTCGTCGTCGAGGAGCAGCACCGAGATCGACGCTCCGGCGGCCTCGAGGCTAGTCACGTAGTTGCCGACGAGGGGTGCGTGGATCGACAGGTCGCGCTCGGCGATCAGCCGGGCGGCACGACGGTAGAGGATGTAGAGCTCTTCGAGCGGGGTCGCGCCGAGGCCGTTCACCAGCACCGACACGGTGCTGCCGGCCGGCGCGTCGAGGTCATCGAGAACGGCGCCGACCAGCCGGTCGGCGATCTGATCGGCGGTCTCGAGCCGGCCCCGGTGCACACCCGGCTCGCCGTGGATGCCGATGCCCACCTCCATCTCGCCCTCGTCGAGATGGAAGGTCGGCTCACCCGCCGCCGGCAGGATCGTCGGCGACAGCCCGACTCCCATCGTGCGGGTACGCTCCCCGACGCGCCGGGCGATCGACGCCACACCGGCGAGGTCGTCGCCGCGTTCTGCGGCGGCTCCGGCGATCTTGAACGCGTAGATCATGCCCGCGACTCCTCGACGCGTGGCTCGGCTCGCAGCCGGCGCGCTCGCCACGTCGTCGGCGGCGAGCGCCGTCTCGGTGGTGATGCCCTCCGCCGCGACGAGGTCGGCGGCGATGTCGAAGTTGTAGATGTCGCCGCCGTAGTTGCCGTAGAGGTAGAGCACGCCGGCGCCGCCGTCGACGGCGCGCGTCGCGTCGGCGATCTGCTCGGCCGACGGCGACGAGAAGGTGTTGCCGACCGCCACCCCGTCGCAGAGGCCGAGGCCCACGTAGCCGAGGAACACGGGAAGGTGACCCGAACCGCCGCCCGTGACGATGCCGACCTTGCCGCTGCGGCCGGCATCCGCCCGCACGAGGGCTCGCCCGCCCGCGACGGCGCGTCGGAGGGCGCCGGGGTGGGCGGCGATGATGCCCTCGATGGTCTCGTCGGTGAAGGCGTCCGGGTCGTTGATGATCTTGCGCATGGCGGTCTACTTCTCGTAATGCACGACGGCGACGTCGTACGGCTTCAGATGCAGGGTCGCGACGTCGGCACCGTCGAGGTCGCGGAGGGTGCCCGATTCGAGGCGCGGCTGGATGTCGAGGGGCTCGGGCGACTGGCTGACGAACCACGCGTAGCGCGATCCGTCGTCGTGCACCATCTCGGCGCACATGACGCGCGGGTCGTCGACGCGGATCGGCCGCGGCACGGCGGCGAGGTCGGCCAGTCCGTCGTAGACGCGCCAGGTCGGCTCGGGGTTGGCCTCCGGCAGCACGGCGGCGAAGTACTCGAGCGGCACGGTGGCGAGCACCATCCACCCGGATCCGACGCGGCGGCGCAGCAGGATCGGGCGACCGCGACCGTCGACGGCGACGACCTCGGCATCCGTCGGCTCGACGGGAAGGTAGGTGCGCGACAGCGGTGACCCCGCCGGCCGGATGACGACGACCTCGCCCGCCGGGATGCCGCCGAATTCCTGCACGAACTCGACCTGCAGCTCGTCGTCGTCGAGCAGGTCGACGATGCCGTACCTGGTGCGCTTCTCGACGCCGAACATGCCGTCGACGTCGGGCCACCAGAGGCCGCGCTGCGATCCGTTGTCGCCGACGAAGTAGGAGGCGAACACGACGGCGCCGCGGCGGGCCTGCTCGACCAGGAAGGTCCAGGTCGTGGCGAGCAACTGCTTGCTGGACGGCACGATGTAGAGCGCAAGGTCGTCGGGCAGGCCGTCGGCTTCGCGGGCGACGCCGACCGGGATGTCGGCCTCCTTCGCGGCGATGTACGCCTGCCGCGTCGTGGTCAGCACGAAGCCGGCGTCGACGCTGTCGAGGAACGGGTACTTCGCCTCGAGGAACGACGACACCACGATCGCGGCGTTGGCGTCGGGTCGCTCTAGCCCCGGCATGTCGATGCGCTCGGCCAGCTCCGCGAAGGCGCGCATCTCGAGCGCCTGCGGCTTCGGGGTGCCGTGCGCGTCGGTGATGCCGAAGTGCATCTCGAACGGATGATGCGAGTACGGCGCTCGGTCGGCCAGGTGGTCGTAGTCGGTGTTGTTCCAGGCCAGCCAGCCCGTGGCCCCCGCGAGCAGCGAGTTGTGCAGCACCTGGCGGTAGTAGGAGGCGGCGTTGTCGGGGCTGACGTAGTCGCTGGTTAGCCCGAACTCCTCGACGACGACCGGCAGCTCGCCGATGTCGAGCAGTTCGCAGATGTAGGCGGCGGCGAGGTTCTGCCGCACGCTGTCGGTTTCCATGCGGTACACGTGCGGCCCGTGGAAGTCGATGAGCGGAGCGAGCTCACGCACCCGGAACCCGTTGTCGCTGCCGCTGACCTCGACGCCCCAGACGCCGTCGCCGATCGACACCGGCTGGTGCGCGCCGCCGGCACGGAGCGCGTCGATGAGGATCTGCGCCCAGGCGGTGATGACCTCGGCGTCGTTGCGGCCGTGGCCGCCCGACTTCTGGTCGCCGTAGATCGGCACCTCGTTGCTGAGCAGCCATGCCGCGACCGCGGGATGGTCGGCGAAGCGCGCCCCCAGTTCGCGGATGTACCAGGCCTGGCGTCCGACGAAGCGGATGTCGCTGTAGAGGTCGCGGCCGTCGCGCCACGCGGGATCCCAGTTCTCGCCCGACATGTGCCCGACCAGGAAGGTGGGGATCGTGGTCATGCCGTGCTTCGTGTGACGGTCGAGGAAGTCGCGGTAGTGCTCGACCTTCTGCTCGTCGAGGGCTACGGCCGTGGGCATGAAGTCGGGCCAGTAGAAGAAGCTGCGGGTGAGGCTGATGCCGAGGTCGCGCATCTGGGCGAGTTCGGCGTCGATCACCTCCCCGTCGTATTCGTCCCACATGCGCGGGCCGCCCGCCCGGGACCAGAAGTTGACGCCGATCCAGTTCACGGGTCGGCCGTCGAGGTGGAGCTTGCGTGACGGGCGGTGCATGGGCGTCCTTTCGGGGCGGCGGCCGCGTAGCGGCGGCGGGTCAGATCAGGTGGTCGTTGCGGGTGGCCCGAGCCCAGAGCTCGGCGAAGGTCGTGCACGTCGGCCCGAGCACGAGCGACCGACCGCCGTCGACGGACTGCAGCTGCGCGGCGAGACGGGGGGCCTCCGGCAGCGAGTCGATGTCGCGCACGTGGGCGAGGCCGACGGTGCGGCGGATCATCTCGAGGCCCGCGAAGCGGGCGGCATCGGCGATGACTCCCGCGATGAACGGGTGGAACCAGGGCTCGCCGGGGCGCCAGATCCGGGCGCTCTCGTCGACGAATGCGTTCCAGAACTCGGCGGCGTAGCCGGCGACCACGCGGGCGTACCGCTCATTGCCGTTGCTCGCGTGAGCGATCGACGAGAGGGCGAGATTGCCGATGAGCAGCCCGATGTCGAAGCCCATCGGCCCGAAGAACGCGAACTCGAGGTCGATGATGCGGGCGCCGTCGGCGCCGACCAGCACCGAGCCGCTGTGCAGGTCACCGTGGATGAGGGCCTCGTTGCGGGTGCGGAACACGTAGCGCAGCTGCGCGGCCGCCGCGCGCAGGGCCGAGTCGGATGCCAGCGCGGCCACCGTGGGCGCGAGCGCGTCCTCGACGCGGTTCGATTCGGCGGCCGTGAACGGGGCGGTGAACACCAGGGTTTCGGTGAGCAGGCAGAGGTCGGAGTATCCGAAGGTGCGTCGCATGGCGGTCCGCCGCTGGCCCGTCGCCAGGTGGCCGGTGCCGAGCAGCACCGCCGCGGAGTAGCGGCCCACCTGGGCCGCGATACCGGGGGTCTCGCGCCCGGCGATGAGCAGGTCGCGCCAGTTCTCGTGGGCGTGCAGGTCTTCGAGCACGAGCGCCGACAGGTCGTCGTCGAAGTGGATCACGTCGGGCAGCAGGTCGGGCACCATCTCGCCGTGCGCTTCGAGCGCCGAGCGCTCGATCCAGGCGCGACGTCGGGTGAGCGGCCAGTCGGCGCCCGCGACCTTCAGGTACGGCAGGGCCTGCTTGACGACCACCGAGCCGCGTTTGCCCCCCACCCGGAAGACCCGGTTGAGATTGCCGTCGCCGACCTCCGATGAGCTCAGTGCGCCGCCGACGAAGTCGTCGGCGAAGCGCGCCGCACCGGCCAGGTCGAACTCGTAGTAGTCCATCATCGGGTGGTGCGCAGCACGTTGAAGGCGAAGCGGCCCTCGACGAAGTAACTGCGGGTGTGCATGAACGGACGGCCCTCGAGGTCGAACTGGAGCTGATCGAGCAGTACGAAGAGGTCGGGGGCGTCGTCGCCGTCGGCATCCCACGCGATGTCCTTCGAAACGACGGCGTGCACCTGGGCGGTGCCCCAGTCGGGTGTCGGCCCGCCGATCTCGGCCAGCTTGCCGAACACGGAGCCGGTGAGGTCGTCGGGGCTGAAGTCGGCGGGGAAGGCCCAGCGCGGCAGGATGTCGAACGAGTAGGCGACGACGATGCCGTTGGCGAGGATGCGCCGCCGGATGTCGAGCACTTCGGCGCCGGCATCCAGTCGGAGCCGCTGCGCCTCCTCCTCGGTCGCGGGGCGGATCACGCGGTGGTGGTACTCCATGCCGGGGGTGAGCCCCATCTCGGCGATGGTCGAGGTGATCGACTTGAGCTCCTGCATGCCGGTGCGGATCAGGGCGGTCTCCGACACGAAGCTGCCGACGCCCTGCCGGATCACGATCAATCCGTCGCCGCCGAGGGACCGCAGGGCCTGCCGGACGGTCGCGCGCGAGACGCCGTAATGGGCGCACAGCTCGCTCTCAGTGGGGAGCTTGTCGCCGGCGCCCCATTCACCGTCGTCCAGCCGCTGCCGCAGGTCGTTGGCGAGTCGGGTGGGCAGGTCGAGACCGCTGGTCAGGCGACCCGAGGGCGTGACGGGCGTGCTCATTCTCGGCGAGCTCCTTCCTTCGAGCAGTGCCAGGATGGCATGACCCAGTCCACATTGACAGATATCAGTTGTCTGACGACTATTGTCTCACAGCACGCAGGCTTTTGTGTCTGCGCGGCGGGCTCCCGTCCGTCGCGATCCAACGAAGGATCGATCAGAAAGGGCATCAACAGTGCGAAACAGACTGTGGCGCGTTTCCCTCGCCGCCGCTGCCACGCTTGCCGCGGGCATCCTGCTCGCCGGCTGCACCGGCGGCACCAACACGGGCGGCTCCGGAGCCGACCGCACCGTCACCGCCGAGACCGGCCAGGCCGGCCAGTTCGTCGACAACTTCAACCCGTTCTCCCCTAACGCGCAGCGCCCGACGCTCGGCATGATCTACGAGCCGCTGTTCTTCTTCAACATCGCCAAGGCCGGCACCCCGCAGCCGTGGCTCGCCAAGTCGTACGCATGGTCGAATGGCGGCAAGACCATCACCTTCACGATGCGCACCAACGCGAAGTGGACCGATGGCCAGGCCGTCACGGCGGCCGACGTGGCCTACACGTTCAATCTGCTGAAGTCGAACCCGGCGCTGAACTCGGCCGGTCTTCCGATCGACAGCGCCTCCGCCCCGAACGCGACCACCGCTGTCGTGAACTTCACGCAGTCGTCGTACGCGGCGGTCGACTACATCGCCGGCAGCACCTACATCCTGCCGCAGCACGTGTGGTCGAAGATCAGCAACCCCACCACCACCCTGAACCCGAAGCCCGTCGGCTCCGGCGCCTACACGGTGCAGTCGGTGACGGGCCAGGCGCTCACCCTCAAGGCCAACCCGAACTACTACATGGCCGGGCTGCCCAAGGTGAAGAGCTACCGCTTCCTGTACTTCAACGGCAACCAGGCGGCGAACCTCGCGATCGAGAACGGGCAGGTCGACTGGGCGAACACCTACATCCCCAACATCGACACCGTCTACAAGAAGAAGAACCCCAAGTTCGCGGTCTCGAACACCCCGGTCGCGATCACGTCGCTGGTGCCCAACTTCCAGGACCCGGTCGTCTCGCAGCTGCCCGTCCGCCAGGCGATCAGCTATGCACTCGATCGCGACACCATCAGCAAGACGGTCTACAACGGCTACGCCAACCCGATCTCGACGTCCGGGCTCATCAGCCCGAACTTCGACAACGTCGCCGACCCGACGCTGAAGGACTCGAAGTTCGAGTTCAGCGTCTCGAAGGCGAAGAGCACGCTCGAGTCGGCCGGCTACACGATGGGCTCCGACGGGTTCTTCGCGAAGGACGGCAAGGAGCTGACCTTGACGGTACAGGTGCCGTCGGGTTACACCGACTACGTGCAGGCGCTCCAGATCATGGTGCAGCAGCTCAAGTCGGCGGGCATCAACCTCGTCGTGCAGGGTGAGTCGGTCAACGCGTGGACCTCGGCGTTCTACAACGGCCAGTTCCAGCTGCTCATGACCTACCAGGGCTTCACCTCGAGCCCGTACGTGTACTACAAGACGCTGATCGGCAGCGACGGACTGCCGCCGATCGGCCAGGAGGACACCGCGGGCAACCAGGGTCGCTACACCAACCCGGAGGTCGACACGCTCCTCCAGCAGATCGCCTCCACCCCGGACGTGAGTGCGCAGAAGCCGTCGTTTGTGCAGATCCAGCAGATCTTCGCGCGCGACCTGCCCGTCATCCCGCTGTTCCAGCAGCAGAATGAGGGCACCTTCAACGGCAACCACATCACCGGGTTCCCGACGCCTGACAACCCGTACGCCTCGTCCGGCCAGCAGCAGCCGAACGTCGGCTGGGTGGCGATGCACCTCACGCCCGTCAAGTAACCGCACCACCTCTGCCCGGCGCGCGCCGGGGAAGGAACGAACGACGATGAAGTACTTCGCCCGCAAGGTCGGCTTCTATCTGCTGGCCCTGTGGGGGGCACTGACCCTCAACTTCTTCCTTCCCCGGCTCGTGCCCGGCGACCCGGTGAGCATCCTCATCGCGCGCATGTCGCAGAACGGCGCACCCCCGCCGGGCGAGCGCGCCGCCCTCACCAAGCTGCTCGGGCTCGGCCACGGCAACCTCTTCGTGCAGTACGGGCAGTACCTCGACCAGCTCGCCCACGGCAACCTCGGCATCTCGGTCACCAACTTCCCGGAGCCCGTGACCCAGGTCATCGCGAGCGGACTGCCGTGGACGCTGACCCTCGTCGGCGTCTCGACGGTGCTGTCGTTCGTGATCGGCACCGGCCTCGGGGCCCTCGCCGGATGGCGCAGCAACCGGTTCCTCACCGCCCTCGCCCCGGCCACCACCTTCCTCACCGCGGTGCCCTACTTCTGGCTCGCGCTGCTGTTCCTCTACCTCTTCGGGGTGATCTGGCAGGTCGCGCCCCTCAACGGCGGCTATGACTCGTCGCTGATCCCCGCCTTCGACGGCCCGTTCATCCTGTCGGCGATCTCGCACTCGATCATCCCGGCGCTCACGATCGTGCTCGCCCAGCTGGGCGGATGGATGCTGAGCATGCGCAACATGACGCTGCTGACGCGCTCGGAGGACTACGTGATCGCGGCCTCCGCCAAGGGCCTCACGCCGCGCCGCATCCTCATGGGATACGCCGGCCGCAACGCCGTGCTGCCGAGCGTCACCGGCTTCGCGATCTCACTCGGCTTCGTCGTCAGCGGGTCGCTGATCATGGAGATCGTCTTCTCGTACCCCGGCATCGGATACCTGCTGCTGCAGGCCGTGCAGAACAGCGACTACGCGCAGATGCAGGGGATCTTCCTCGTCATCACGCTCGCGGTGCTCGGGGCCAACTTCCTCGTGGACATCCTCTACGGGTTCGTCGATCCCCGGACGAGGCAGAGCGCATGAGCACCATCCCCACCACGGCCGCCGTCGGAGCCGACAACCTCGCCGACGCCGGCGGGCGACGCGACCTGCGCCGCACTCTCCGACGTCTGACGTCGTCGCCGCAGATGGTCGTCGGCGTCATCGTGCTCGCCATCTTCGTGATCGCGGCGATCGTCGGCCCGATCGCGATCCCCAACCCCGACGCCCTCGTCGGCCCGAGCCTCGCGCCGCCGTCGCTGCAGTTCCCGCTCGGCACCACCCAATCCGGCCAGAGCGTGCTCAGCCAGGTGATCGTGTCGGCGCAGGGCACCCTGATCGTCGGTTTCGCCGCCGGGCTCATCGCGACCGTCATCGGCCTGATCGTCGGCGTCGGGGGCGCCTTCATCGGCGGGATCGCCGACGACGTGCTCAACCTCATCACGAACGTCGTGCTCGTCATCCCGGCCCTGCCGCTCGTGATCGTGATCTCGGCGAATCTGGCGGCGAAGGGCTACACGACGTCGATCATCGTGATTGCGGTGACGAGCTGGGCCGGCGGCGCGCGCGTGCTGCGCGGGCTGACCCTCTCGATGCGCTCCCGGGACTACGTCGCCGCGGCGCGGGTCTCCGGCGAGCGCACCTGGCGCATCGTCGTGGTCGAGGTGCTGCCGAATCTGCTCGCCTTCATCCTGTCGAGCTTCATCTTCAGCGTCGTCTTCGCGATCCTGACGCAGGCGGGCCTGGCCTTCATCGGGCTCGACAGCCCCAGCGATCAGACGTGGGGCAACATGCTCTACTTCGCCCAGAACTCCGAAGCGCTGTCGTCGGGCGCCTGGTGGTGGTTCGTGCCGCCGGGCCTCGCGATCGCCCTCGTCGGCACCGCCCTCACGCTCATCAACCTGGGCCTCGACTCCATCATCAACCCGAAGCTCCGGGCTGCGGTGCGCACGCGTCGCCCCCGAAAGGACGCCTCATGAGCACCGCCACGGCCCCCGATGCCGTCATCCGCGCGACCGGCATCTCGGTCGACTACCAGGGCGAGGCCGACACCCACGCCGTGCGCGATGTCAGCCTCGAGCTGATGCGCGGCGAGATCCTCGGCATCGCCGGCGAGAGCGGATGCGGCAAGTCGACGCTCGCCTACGCCCTGACGCGCCTGCTGCAGGCTCCGGCCGCCCTCGTCGGCGGCAGCCTGGAGTACCGGCCGGCGGACGGCCCCCCGGTCGACGTGCTCGCCCTCGACCCGGCCGAGCTGCGGGCCTTCCGCTGGTCGGAGATCGCCATGGTGTTCCAGGGCGCCATGAACTCCCTCAACCCGGTGACCCGGCTGCGCAAGCAGTTCGACGACATCTTCGAGGCGCATCGGCCCGACATGGACAGGGCGGCCCGGCTCGCGCGGGCGCGGGAGCTGCTCGACACCGTCGGCATCGACCCCGACCGGGTCATGTCGTATGCGCACGAACTGTCGGGCGGCATGCGACAGCGGGTTGGGATCGCGATGGCGCTCGCCCTCGACCCGCACGTCATCATCATGGACGAGCCCACCACCGCCCTCGACGTGGTCGTGCAGCGCGAGATCATCGACGAGATCAAGCGGCTGCAGGCGCAGCTGGGCCTGAGCATCGTCTTCATCACGCACGACCTGTCGCTGCTGCTGGAGCTCAGCGACCGGATCGCGATCATGTACGCGGGCGAGATCGTCGAGATCGGCACGACCGACGAGATCGGGCAGTGGCCGGCGCATCCCTACACCTCGGCCCTGCTGCACTCCTTTCCCGAGCTGGAGGCCGAGAACCCCGACCTCATGGGCATCCCGGGCTCGCCGCCCGATCTGCGCCGGCCGCCCGCCGGGTGCCCCTTCGCGGCGCGCTGCCCGTACGTCTTCGACGCGTGCCGCACGATCGATCCGCCGCTCCAGACGCCGCGGCATCGTCCCGCGTCGGACGGCTGGCTGGTCGCCTGTCACCTGCACGATCCGGAGCTGGCGCCGGACGGCCCGCCGGAGGCCCTCCGCGACGGGCTCGCGCCCGCGGCGGTGGCACGATGAGCGCGCTCGAGGTGCAGGACCTGGTCGTGGACTACGCCGGCCGCGGGGTGCCGCGCTTCCGGGCCGTCGACCACGTGTCGTTCTCGATGAACCAGGGAGAGACGCTCGCGCTGGTCGGCGAGAGCGGCAGCGGCAAGTCGACGATCGTGCGCGCGATCGCCCAGCTGACGAAGGTCACCTCGGGCCGCATCCTGCTCGACGGCAAGGACGCGCCGCGGCACGGCCGCGGGCTGCGCCGCTACCGCGGCGAGGTGCAGGTGGTCTTCCAGGATCCCTTCGCCTCCCTGAACCCCTCCTTCTCCGTCGGCCACCATGTACGGCGGCCGCTGATCATCCACGGCACGCGCCGGGGCGAGGTCGAGGCGGAGGTGCGCCGGCTCCTCGAGACGGTCAGCCTGACGCCGGCCGCCGACGTGGCCAAGAAGTTCCCGCACGAGCTGTCGGGCGGCCAGCGTCAGCGGGTCGCGATCGCCCGGGCCGTCGCGCCCGACCCCGCGGTGCTGCTCGCCGACGAACCGGTCTCGATGCTCGACGTGTCGATCCGGCTCGAGATCATGAACCTGCTCGACCGCATGAAGCGCGACCGGCGGCTGGCGCTCCTGTACGTGACCCACGACCTCGCGACCGCCCGGCACTTCTCGACGAACATCATGGTGATGTACCGCGGCGAGATCGTGGAGCGCGGCACCGCCGACGACGTGATCCTGCGGCCCAAGCACCCGTACACGCGCCTGCTCGCCGAGTCGGCGCCGAGCCGTGCGGCGACGGCACGGCGCAAGACGATCATCGACGCCAAGCCGGCGCAGCGCGAGCGGCGCGACGCCCCCGTCGGCGACGGCTGCAAGTTCCGGCCCCGCTGCCCGTTCGCGATGGAGATCTGCAAGACCCGACCCCCGGAGTTCGAGACGGGCAACGGTCAGACGGCGAAATGCTGGCTGTTCGATCCCGATCGCGCGTCGGCGCCGGAGGAGGGCGCCGCGGCCGCGTGACGGAGTCGCTCGACCCGCGCCGGCGTGCGGTGCTGCGCGCCGTCGTCGATCGCATGATCCCCGCCGATGATCTGCCGTCCGGCTGGGACGCCGGCGTCGGCGGCTTCATCGACGGCATGCTGCGCCGTGACGACGTGCCGTGGCGCGATCGGCTGCTGACCGGTCTCGATGCGCTCGACGGCTCCTCGGGAGGATTCGCAGAGCTGGCCGCCGACGAGCAGGACGCGCTCCTGCGCCGGGGAGACGATCCTGCGGGATTCGTCGACCTCGTGGCCGCGCTCTGCGCGCAGGGGTACTACGGCGAGGGCACCGACCGCACGCGGCGCTCGCTCGGCTACGCGATCCTGCCGGCCGGCGCGAGCTGGCCGGCGCCCGAACCCGCCGCGAGCCCGACCATCGCGCTCGACGGGCTGCGCGACCGGTACGACTGCGTCGTGGTGGGGGCGGGAGCCGGTGGCGGGATCGCCGCGCAGGTGCTCGCCGAGTCGGGTCTGACGGTGCTGCTGGTGGAGCGGGGCGCCGCCCTGTCGAGCCGCGACCTGCCCCTCGATCCGCTGCGCAGCGAGCGATCGCCGACGGGATATCCGACCCGAACGGGCCCGTCGCCGACCGGAGACCCGCGCGTCGTCGAGAGCAGCGCGGGCGATGCGATCGTCTACGGCCCCGATCTGCGCTGGAGCGCGAACGCCTTCGCCGTCGGAGGGGGCACGCGTGTCTACGGTGCGCAGGCCTGGCGGTTCGCTCCCGACGACTTCCGGATGGCGTCCGTCTACGGAACCCCGGAGGGCAGCTCCCTCGCCGACTGGCCGATCGGCTACGACGACCTGGAGCCCTGGTACGACCGCTGCGAGTGGGAGTACGGGGTCTCCGGCGATACCGAAGGGGTGCGCTCGGCCGGGCCGCGCCGCCGTGGGTATCCGATGCCCCCGCTGCCCGACACCGTCGGCACCGCCACGCTGCGGCGGGGCGCCGCCGCGCTCGGGCTCACCACCAGCTCCGTGCCCCTGCTCATCAACTCCGAGCCGTTCGACGGCCGCGCCGCCTGCGTGCGCTGCGGGGCGTGCGTCGGCTTCGCCTGCCACGCGGGCGCCAAGAACGGCGCCCACAACACGGCGATCCCCCGCGCCCTGGCCACCGGACGCTGCGACCTGCTGCCGCTCGTGCAGGCCGAGCGCCTGCTGCTCGACGACAGCGGCGCCGTCGTGGGAGTCGCGCTCGCCTCGGCGGAGGGAGGTCGGGTGCAGCGCCGGGAGGTGCGGGCCGGGCGCATCGTCGTCGCCGCTGGCGCCATCGAGACCGCCCGCCTGCTGCTCAACAGCACGGGGCCCGGCGCATCCCGAGGCGTCGGCAACGACCACGACCAGGTGGGACGGAACCTGCAGGCCCACGTCTACGCCGGCTCGATCGGCTTCTTCTCCGACGTGGTGCAGGACTCCCTCGGACCGGGCCCGAACATCGCGACCAACGACTTCCGTCACGCCAACGCGGGGATCGTCGGCGGCGGCATGATCGCGAACGACTTCGTGCCGACGCCGCTGAACGTCTGGGACACGCTCACGGCCCTCGGCGTGCTCCCCCGCTGGGGCGCCGACACGAAGCGGGGCATGCGCGAGCTGTGGCCGCGGATGCTCATGGTGTTCGGGCCTGTGCAGGAGGTGCCGAATCCGGACTCACGGGTCGAGGTCGACGCGGAGGTGACCGACCGCTTCGGCGTGCCGGTCGCGCGGCTGAGCGGCGACATTCGCGCGGAGGACCGGCAGGCGGCGGCCCTCCTGGCCGACCGGGCCGCCGACTGGCTGACGGCGTCGGGCGCCGAACGGGTCGTGCGCATGGACGCGTCGGACCGCCCGGCCGGCCCGAGCGGCGGCCAGCACCAGGCGGGAACCTGCCGCATGGGCGACGATCCGGCCTCGTCGGTCACCGACTCGTGGGGGCGGGTCTGGGGTCATCCGGAGCTGCTGATCGCCGACGGCTCCGTGCACGTCACCAACGGCGGCGTGAATCCCGTGCTCACGATCATGGCGCTCGCCTACCGCAACAGCACCCGGTTCGCCCAGGACGCCGTCGCCGATCCCGTGATGAGCCCGGCGTGAGCGCGCCCGACTTCCGCACCCGCCGCTACCGGATCGGCGACCTCGACCTCCTCGCCCTCGTCGACGGCCACATCGACATGGACCGCGACTTCGTCGGATCCCCGCAGCACCCGACCGCCGCCTGGGACCGGTATCACGACGACGCCGGCGACTGGACGGTGCCCGTAGGCTGCTTCCTCATCCCGAGCGATCCCGTGACGCTCATCGACCTCGGGTTCGGACCGCTCGCCGACCCGCCGCCTCACCTCAGCGGCGGCCGCCTTCTCGGCGCCCTCGCCGAGGTCGGCTTCGCTCCGGACGACATCGCCATCGTGGCCATCAGCCACCTGCACTCCGACCACATCGGCTGGATCGCGGATGCCGAGGGCGCTCCGGTCTTCGGGCACGCCACGACGGTTCTCGGCCGGGCGGACTGGGACCACTTCGTCGACGGCAGCCCGGCGGAAGGGGCACCGTCGGATCGGGCCACGTCGGCCATGAGGGCGCTCGCCGTCGCCGGCCGACTCGACCTGCGCGACGGCGCCGACACGCCTGTGCGCCCCGGGATGCGCCGCATGGCCGCGCCCGGGCACACCCCCGGCCACGCCGTCTTCGCCGCGCACGACGGTACCGAGCGCGCCCTCCTGCTCGGCGACGCCATCCACTGCCCCGCGCAGCTCACCCACACCGACTGGGACGCCGTCACCGATGTCGACCCGGCTCTGGCACGTCGCACGCGCGCCGAGCTCGCCCGCCTGATCGACGACGACCACGACACGGTGCTGGGATGCCACTTCACCGGCCTCGAGGCGGGGCGCCTCCTGCGCGCCTAGGCCGAAAGTCCGACGCGCACGCCGTCGCGGGCCGACCGCTCCGCGGCCTCCAGCACCCGGGTGACGTCGACGGCGAACCGCGCGTCGAGCAGCGACCCGGTGGCCCGACCCGCGGCCGCCTCCGCCAGATGACCGAGGGCGCGTTCCGCGGCCGATGCCGCCAGGTCGCCCCAGTCGTTGTCGGGCGGCACCGCGACGCCCTCGCGGGTCAGCACGCGCGTGCCCACGTCGCTCACCGGGGCATCGCCGCGCAGGGCGATCTCGGCCGACCCCCCGGCATGGCCGATGGTCACCAGCGAGAGGTCGCCCTGCCCGCGCAGGCACTGCACCTCGTGAGCCGGGCCGAGCAGCCGCAGCGCCATCGCGACCTCGTGCGGCGCCGAGTCCCAGAGCTGTCCGCGCTCATGCCGCCACGCCGAGGCTCCGAAGGGGTTCGCGGGGTCGACGAGGGTTCGCGCGATGTTGCGCATCTGAGCCAGCCACGCCCCCTCGTCGCGCGTGCGCTGCACCCACGCGTCGAACTCCGGCGCGAGCTGCGCGGTGAAGAACACCACGGAGGCGACGCCGTGCTCGTCGACGGCGTCGGCGAGCACGAGGGCGCAGGCCGTCGAGAACCCGGTCGGCTTCTCGAGCAGCAGCTGACGCCCGGCCCGCGCGGCCGTGAGTGCGAGGGGGTGCTGCACGTCGGGCGGAACCGCGAAGACGACGACGTCGACCGCGTCGATCAGCTCGTGCGGGTCGGCGTAGGCCGTGGCGCCGTGCGCGTCGGCGAGCGCACGCGCGGCGTCGGGGTTGCGACCCCAGACGCCGCCGAAGCGCACCCGGTCATCGCGCGCGATCGCCGGCGCGTGCACCGAGGCGGCCCACGGCCCGGTGCCGATCAGGCCGACGCGTGCACGATCGTCGTTCTCCATGTGTCGTCCAGCCTATTGGCGGGGCTGCGGCCGGATGACGGGCTACGGCAGCGGCCGGCCCCGCAGGACCGTGCCGGTGTCACCGTAGGGGTAGCCCGGGAAGTCGGGCCGGCTGACCTCGGTGAGGTGATCCGACTCCTCCGGCGTGAGCTCGAGGTCCGCCGCCGCGATGTTGTCGTCGAACTGCTCCGGAGTGCGCACCCCGAGGATGACCGACGTCACGGCCGGACGCGCCTCGACCCAGGCGAGAGCGACGCGCGACATCGGCACCTCGCGCGCGTCGGCGACTTCGCGGACGGCATCGATGATGCGCCAGGTGCGCTCCTTCGCATTCCTCACCCGCCACGCCTCCGATCCGCGCTCGGGGTTCTCGCCCATCCGGGTCGCCGGATCGGGCGCGCTGTCGCGCTGGTACTTGCCCGTCAGCCACCCGGCGGCCAGCGGAGACCACGGCAGGATGCCCAGTCCGGTGTCGAGGCACGCCGGGATGATCTCGGCCTCGATCTCGCGCACGAGCAGGTTGTATTGCGGCTGCAGCGTGACGGGGGGGTTCAGGCCGAGCCGGTCGACGATGTGGGCGGCCTTCGCGATCTCCCAGCCGACGTAGTTCGAGAAGCCGAAGTGGGCGATCTTGCCGTTGCTCACCGAGTCGGAGAGGAAGCGCAGGGTCTCGTCGAGCGGCGTCAGCGGGTCCCAGGAGTGCATCTGGTAGAGGTCGATCTGCTCCACGCCGAGTCGCGCCAACGACGCATCCAGAGCCCGGCCGAGGTGCACACGTGACGACCCCAGGTCGTTCGGCGCGGACCCCATGCCCAGCCGGCCCTTCGTGGCCACGACCACTCGGCCGCGGTCGGCCGGGTGCTTCGCGAGCCAGCTGCCGACGATCTCCTCGGACGCCCCGTGACCGTAGACGTCGGCGGTGTCGATCAGGTTGCCGCCGACGTCGAGGTACGAGTCGAGGATCGCGTGCGAGGTCTCCTCGTCGGTCTCGACCCCGAAGGTCATCGTTCCGAGAGCGTAGGTGGAGACGACCGTCCCACTCCGTCCCAGCGTCCGGTATCTCACGAGTGCGTCCTCCTCATCGTCGGGCCTATTTGAAACCGGAGGTGGCGATGCCCTCGGAGAGGAAGCGCTGCGTCGCCAGGAAGACGGCGACCACCGGCCCGAGACCGATGACGCACATCGCGAAGAGCGGGCCCCAGGCGGATGCGGCGCCGGTGCCGCCGGAGTTCGTGAAGGCGGTGAGTCCGAGCGGCACGGTGAACTTCGAGGGCGTCGTGATGTAGAGCAGCGGCCCGAGGAAGTCGTTCCAGCTCTGCACGAAGCTGAACAGGGCGACCGTCGCCATCGCCGGCAGGGCGAGCGGCACGATCACGCGCGTGAAGATCCAGAAGTGACTTCCGCCGTCCATCTTCGCGGCCTCGTCGAGCTCGGTCGGGAGACCCCGGATGAACTGCACCATCAGGAAGATGTAGAAGCCGTCCGTCGCGAGCCACCGGGGCACGATGAGCGGCAGGTAGGTGTTCAGCCATCCGATCTGATGGAACGCGATGTACTGCGGAATGATCAGCACCTGCGCCGGCAGCAGGATCGTCACGAGCATGACGGCGAAGGCGACCCCCCGGAATCGGAACTTGAGGCGGGCGAACGCGTACGCCGCCATCGTGCACGACACCACGTTGCCGATCACCGAGAGCACCGAGATGATCAGCGAGTTCGCGAAGAACGACGAGAACGAGAGCCCTGGCAGCAGATTCCAGCCGTTGACGTAGTTCGACAGGGTCCAGGTGTGGCGCAGCAGGCCCGTGTTCGTGAACACCTCTGCGGTCGGGCCGAATGAGGCGAAGACGAGCCACACCAGCGGGTACAGCATGAAGATCAGGATCACGATGAGCACGATGTGCCGCAGGAGCTTGCCGGGCACGATCGCGCGACGCGGCCCCACGATGAAGCGCCGCCCCTGTCGCGGGCCGATGTTCGCCTGACTAATCGCCATAGTGCACCCAGAATCGTGAGGTCGAGAAGGCAATGGCGGTCAAGCCGCCGATGATGATGACGAGCACCCATGCCGCCGCCGCCGCATATCCCATCCGGAGCTGCTCGAAGCCGACCTGATAGACGTACAGCGAGTAGAGCAGCGTCGAGTTCACCGGGCCGCCGGTGCCGTTGCTCACGACGTAGGCCGGGGTGAACGACTGGAACGCCGCGATCGTCACCATCAGACCGTTGAAGAAGATCACCGGAGAGAGGGTGGGGAACGTCACCGACGTGAACTTGCGCCAGCGGCCGGCTCCGTCGAGCTCAGCCGCCTCATAGAGGCTCACCGGG
This sequence comes from Pseudolysinimonas kribbensis, assembly GCF_039531715.1. Classification (NCBI taxonomy): domain Bacteria; kingdom Bacillati; phylum Actinomycetota; class Actinomycetes; order Micrococcales; family Microbacteriaceae; genus Pseudolysinimonas; species Pseudolysinimonas kribbensis. Next base: position 275,278 of record NZ_BAAAQO010000002.1, read on the forward strand.
ATCTGCCGCAGCCCGGCCAGGAAGATCACCATCGTGCCGCCGAAGGTCCAGACGTTCAGCGCCACCAGTGTGTACAGCGCGGTCGACGGGTCGCCCAGCCACGACAACCCGGTGATGTGGAAGATCGAGAGCAGGTTGTTGACGGCGCCGTTGGTCGAGAACAGTTCGCTCCAGAGCACCGCGATGGCGACACTCGCCCCCAGGAGAGTGGGGATGTAGAAGAGCGTGCGGTAGATCACCATCCCGCGCAGCTTCGCGTTGAGGGCGGAGGCCAGCAGCAGCGCGAGCACCAGCACCAGGGGCACGGAGACGACGACGTAGATGAGCGTCGCCCCTGCCGAGGCGAGGAAGTTCGGGTCGTTGAACAGGGCGATGAAGTTGCTGAAGCCCACCCACACGGGCGCCGAGATCAGGTTGTACTGCGTGAACGACAGGTAGAGCGACGCGAGCAGCGGGCCGGCGGTGACGAGCAGGATGCCGAGGAGCCACGGGGCGAGGAAGACCAGGGCGGCCCGGCCATCCCGTCTCTTCTTGGCACGCCGCCGCGGGAGCGCCGCGGCCGCCGCGGGCCGGGCCGTCCTGGTGATCGTTGTCACGTGTGTCCCACCTGTTCTTCGTCGTTCCGGCACGGTACCGGGTGCGATGCAGCGGAGCGCCGCCACGAGGGCGGCGCTCCGCTGCACCTACTGAGCGGCCGCGGCCTGCGCCAGCGTCGCGTTCGCTTCGCTGATGAACGTCGAAGCCGCCGCCTTCGCCGACTGTCGGCCGAACTGCACGTTCTGCACCACGGTCTGGAGCTGGGTGAGGAGCGTCGGGTAGCCGGCCGCGTGCACCTGAACGGGGAAGTTGTCCTTCAGCATCTGGTCGTTGAACTTCAGGCTCGCCGTGGTGGCTGGGTCGTTGGTCGTGGCCGTCAGCTGAGGGGCGAGGAGCTTCGGGTTCGTGACGGCACCGAGGTTCGACGCGAACGTCGCGACGGCGGTGGGGTCGTTGATCCAGAAGTTCACGAACGCGGCGGCAGCGGGCTTGTCGGCGCAGTCCGCGGCGATCGAGGGCCCGGAGACGTCGAACACGTTGCCGTTGGTCTTGGCCGGCCCGTACGGGAAGTACGTCGCGGCCGCGACCTGCTTGCTCGCGTTGAGCGTGGTCTGGTCGGCGAGCAGGTTGCTCGTCGCGACCTCCACGAGGGCCTTGCCCTGAGCGAGATAGTCGTCACCGGCCGTCGTCGGCTCCTCGGATGCCTGCGCGGGCGTCGTGGTGACGCCGGCCTTCTGCAGGTTCGCCCACCAGTCGAAGTAGTCGGTCAGGGTCTTCTGCGTGACGCCGAGCTTGTATCCGGTCTTGGTCTTCACGTAGATGTCGTCGCCGTAGCCGCGTGCGTAGGCGTAGAGCATGTCCATCGCGTTCCACTCGCCCTGGATGTCGATGGCGCTGACGCCTGCCGGCAGCTTCTTCTGCGCCGCGATCAGCCACTTGGTGTAGTCGTCCCACGTCATCTTCGTGGTGAGCGCCGGGATGCCGTACTGCTTCGCCATCGTCGTGTTCCAGACGAGGGTCGTCGACGAGGCGCCCGTGCCGATCATGTAGATCGAGCCGGACGAGGCGCCGTTGGCCCGGCCGCCGTTGATGATCGACTCCGGGATGCCGTCGGTGCTGATCGTGCCGTCCTTGATCAGGCTGTTGAGAGGCATCAGGACGCTCGGGTTGGTGTAGTTGGCCAGGTAGGTGGTCGCCTGCATGGCGACGCACGGCACGTTCTTGGCCGCGGCCTCGACGCTCAGCTGAGTCCAGTAGTCGGGGAAGTTCGCCTGCGGCTCGCCCGAGACGGTGACGTTCGGGTACTTCGCCTCGAACTGCGAGATCACCTGGTCGATGAGCGCGGAGCGGGCGGTGCTGCCCCACCACGAGAAGCGGATGTTGCCCGAGATCTCGCCGGGCTTGGATGAGGTTGCTGATGCGGTGGGGGTCGCGCCTCCCGAACTGCACGCCGTGACGGCGATGGCGATCCCCGCGACGAGCAGGCCGGCAGCGAGCCGCCGCCCTACCGAACGCACGTGGAAGTTACTCACTGTGATGGCTCTCCTCCGTTGGGGCCTACGCGGATCTGGGGCGATCCGCGCCTTCTGAGCTCGGGCTCGTCATGTCGCGCCTGCGCGCAGACGACCCGCCGGTAGGGACCATAACTTTCGGCAAGACTGTCTGTCAAGTATTCTGGTCGAGCGATTCAGCGGGCGGTCGGATACGGGCTCCATGAAGCCGCAGGCGCGGTTCGAAGCGGTCCGCAGAGCGGGCCCGGCACACCCCTCGCGGGCGTCAGCCCCAGCGGACGAGGCGCACTTCCCAGGCGTCCGCGGCGGCATCGTGCAGCCGGCCGTCGTCGGGTGAGAAGCCATGCCGCCGGTAGAAGGCGGCAGCGCGCTCATTGCCCTCGAACATCCACAACTGCGCCGGTCGATCGCCGAGCGCGTTCTTCAGCAGGGCGCCCCCGACCCCTCTCCCGAAATGGGCGGCGTCGACGTAGATCGACTTGAGCTCGAGTGGGGGCAGCCGCTCGGCGGGAACGTCGGCGGGGCCCCAGCTCGCGACCCCCAGCAGCCGGCCCTCGGCGTCGTGCGCCATCGCGATCGAACGGGAGCCGCTCTCGAGGTAGGCCTCCCACTCGAGCTCGATGGCGGGCACCGACAGCGAGCTCAGATAGGAGGCCGAGAGGATCCCCGCATAAGCCTCCTGCCATGCCGTCCGCTGGAACCGCGCGATCGCCGGCACGTCGCCAGCATCGGCGCGACGGATCAGCACCGACCCGGCCGGGCCCGCGTCTCGACGTCGCTCCATCGCCTTCGCCTCACTATCGATGTGGCCGTGCAACGTCACGTCGGCACGCCCCACCTAGTGTGCCCCTGTCCTGCGCTCAATCGAGGACGACTTCGGTGACCTCCCGGCCGTCGAGGGAGTGCACGCGCAGCGTCCTCGCCGCCGCCCCGGACGAGTCGGTCGCCGTGACCCGGACCGTTCTCGGATATCCCGCGACGAGGGGCAGGAAGTTGTCGCTCATGACGAGATCGTCGGCGCCGTCGATCTGCGTGAGCTTCGACACCCCCGCGACCGACAGCGTCAGATCCCATATCCCCGCACCGGCTCGGGCAACCTCGACGGCGACCTCCGATCGCGGCGTGCGGAGTTCTGCCAGAGGGCACAGCAGCAGCAGATCCTCCGAGACGGGCTCGCCGTCGATGCTGAGGCGCGCGAGGATCACCTCGGTGCTCCGATCGATCACCTCGCGGTAATAGCCGTCCAGCGACAGCACCTCGGCGTTCGTGTCCTCGGCGACCTCGACCGACTGGTGCCAGCGCTTGATCACTGTTCCGTCGGTGCGCACGTGCACGATCTCGAGTTCGCCGGCCACCGCCCGCCGCGATCGGTTGGAGACGATCACGCGCACGGTGTCGTTGTCTCGGTACGCACCGACGACGGTCTGGGCATACAGCCGCGCGACCACGTAGTGGCTCATGAGCGGGCGCAGCCGGTAGTCGACGGCACCGAACTGGAAGAGGGGGCCGCCCTTGTTGAACGACCAGTAGACGATGCCGCGGTTCGAGCTGCTCCTCAAACGGAAGTTCGAGAGGGCGAAGTAGTCGGCCATTCCCTGCTCGACCTCGAGGGCGGCGAGGTACTCCCGCAGGCCGCCCTCGCTGTGGTAGTCGGTGAACGGCATCCTGATGAAGAGACCGAGATGGGTGCGGGCCTGCCACCGCTCGGCCCAGCCGAGCCCCGCGAACTCGTCGACGTCGAGACCCATGACCTCGGCGAGCGTCTCCGGCCGCGAATAGCTCTCCTGGCCCCAGCACGTCTCGGTCACGAACAGCGGGTCCTTGGTGGAGTTGAAGAAGCTGCCCCAGATGTGACCCTCGCCCGCCAGAGGCGACTGCGACGTCGATCCACCGTGCGGCGAGTTGTCGATATAGGGGATGCCGGAGTCGAGCTCGGCGACGATGGCCGGGATCGTCTCGGTGATCAGCTTCTCGCCGTAGAAGCGGTCCATCGTGTCGCGCCAGCCCCACTCGTCCCAGCCCTCGCGCTGCTCGTTGCCGCCGCACAACAGCACGAGGCCGGCGTGACGGCGGAGCTGGTGGACCATCTCCCGGCTCTCCGCCGCGAACTCCGCGACGAACTCGGGGTCGTAGTCGGGGTACACATTGCTGTGCAGGTAGAAGTCCTGCCAGATCATGATCCCGAGCCGGTCGCACTCGTCGTAGAAGCTGTCGGACTCGACGGCTCCGCCGCCCCACATCCGCAGCAGGTTGTTGTTGCCGTTCACGAGCAGCTCGAACACCCGGCGATAGGCCCCCTCGTCGCCGTGCACCTTCAGGTAGTCGACCGGGATGTAGTTGGTACCGCGCACGTGCACCGGCACCCCGTTGACGACGAACTCGAAGGTGGCCCGACCGGAGGGCAGCTCCTCACGCAGCTCGACGGTCTTGATGCCGACCGGCTGGCGGACGGCGTCGACGACGACGTCACCCGATTCGATGGTCGCACGAGCCTCGTGCAGCACGGCCTCGCCGTACCCGCGCGGCCACCACAGCTTCGCATCCGGTACCTCGAGGCGCAGATGCACGTCCGTCGGTCCGTCGCCTGCGGGCACCTCGGCGACGGCATCGGCCACGACGGTGTCGGGATCATCGGGCGACATCAACCTCACCCGGGCGCGAACCGCCGTGCCCGGGGCCGTGCGCGTGATCGCCACGCGCGCGTCGAGCGTCGCGGTGCCGTCGGCGACATCGACGGTCTTGACGAAGAGATCGGTGATCGTCGCGGCGGGCAGCGGCACGAGACTGACCGGGCGATGGATGCCGATTCCCAGCACGCTGGTGCCCACGTTCAGCAGGCTGCTGCCCGTGAAGAAGCTCCGCTGATAGCGGCGGATCAGCGCTTTGCCCGTCCGGCCCTCGATGCCGTCGGTGACGCGCAGCCGCTCGCGCGCCTCGGGGATCTTGTCGGCGACGCCGGACGCGTGGTTCCGCAGGCGCACGACGAGCCGGTTGCCGGTCGGCGTCAGTCGACTCGATTCGAGCTCGAAGTCGTAGTTGCGGTACGCGTTGCCGGTCCGGCCGAGGAGCTGCCCGTTGAGCCACACCTCGGCGAAGGTGTCGATGCCGTCGAAGTGCAGGCCCCAGCGGGGCGCCGACTCGAGGTCGGGAGCATCGAAGTCGGTCGCGTAGACCCAGTCCGACTCCGCGACCCACGCCGCCTCGCGTGCCGCCTCGGTGCCGCCGAAGGGGTTCTCGAGTCGACCCGCGCGCACCAGGTCGTACTGGATGACGCCCGGCACCACGGCCGGCAGCCAGTCGGCGTTCGCGGGCTCGGGGCCGTCGTCGGCCGGAGCCTGATCCCATCGGGTCACTCGCCACTCGCCATCGAGAGACAGGGCGGGGGTGTCGTGTTTCACTGGTTCTCCGCATCGTCGCGCGCCGGTGGCCCTGCTGGGCCGTCGAATCGACAATAGTCTGACAAGTAATCTGATAAGACAGAAATTTGTCGAGAGTCGCCAGGAGGCAGACCATGCGCATCGCCCGGGTTCAGACAGGCGAGGGCGCCGTGCCCGTCATGTGGCAGGACGGCCTGTGGGCGGTGATCGACGACCCGTTCGCCGTCGAACCGACCCCGACCGGTCAGACTATCGACGCCGACACCGCCCGGCTCCTCGCTCCGAGCGTGCCCACCGTCATCCTCGGCATGGCGCACAACGGCTCGCGCGCCGATCGAGCGCTCCCGCCGCAGGCTTTCCACAAGTCGGCGCGCACCCTCGCCGGCCCTGGCGACGTGGTGCCCATCGACGAGTCGCTGGGCCGGGTCGTCGTCGAGGGCGAGCTGGGCGTCGTCATCCGGCGCCGCGCCCGTCGACTCCAGGAGCGCGACGCCCTCGACGCCGTCCTGGGATACACGGTCGTGAACGACGTGAGCGCCGCAGACCAGAGCCCCCTCGACAGCTTCTGGACCCAGACGAAGAACGGCGAGAACTACAGCCCGGTCGGGCCGTGGATCGAGACCGACCTCGATCCGAGCGCCCTGTCCATCCGTCTGCGGGTGGCAGGAGCGGAGGTCGCGACGGGGTCGACGGCCGACCTCGCCCGCAGTGTGCCCGAGCTGCTGACCTACGTCACCCGGTACATGGAACTCGGGCCCGGAGACGTCATCATGACGGGGTGCCCCGGCACGATGCACGCCGTCCACGCCGGCGAAGAGGTCGCCATCGAGATCGAGGGAATCGGAACGCTCGCCAACCTCGCCGGCTGAGATCGCATCCCACCGCTCCCCCATCGCGCGCACGCCACATTACGTGTGTATATCTAGTGTGCTAGCAATACGGGGCGGCAAGCTTCTCCGACGAAGCTGAGGGAGTGACGTGACCATTGAGCTGAAGACGCCGAGCATCGTGGATGCCCTGGCCGACGCCGTGCGCACACGAGTGCTGACCGGTGAGTTCCCTGCCGGCTCCCGGCTCACCGAACAGGAGGTCGCGAGCCTCTACGGGGTCGCGCGTCCGACGGCCAAGGCCGCCATCGAGCGCGTGGTGCAGACCGGCATCCTCCGACGCACCGCGAACAAGTCCGCCCTGGTGCCGATCCTGTCGGTGGCCGACATCGAGGATCTCTACCGCAGCCGCATCTTCTTCGAGCGGGAGGTCGTCGCGAACCTGGCGGGCCGCCGCCTGGTGACCCCGGAGGCGAGCGCCGCGCTCGACTCGCTTCGGATGGCGGAGGGACCGGACGCGACGGCGCAGGCGGTCGGGTTCGATATCGGCTTCCACGAGGCGCTGGTGCACGCCGTCGGCAGCGAACGGCTGAACCGGATGTACGAGACCATCGTCGGCGAGGCCCACCTGTGCGTCGCGCACGAGCAGTCGATCTTCGACCCGACCCTCAACTGGCAGGAGCACAGCAACCTGCTCGAGGCGATCCGGACGGGCGACGTGGAGCTCGCCGTCCACCGCATCACCGACCATCTTCAGACGGCGGCCGATCGCCTGGTCGCCGCGCGGGCGGACGGCGCGGGGCTGCGCTGATCCTCGCGCTGCCCGTTCAGTGCGTGTAGAGGTCGCCCGCCGCCATCGCGTTCTCCAGTGGCTCGCCGGCGCGGTACCGGTCGACGTTCCGCTCGATGATCGCCAGCGAGCGCGCCACCAGATCCGGCATCTCGGCGGTGACGTGCGGTGTGATGATCGTGTTCGGCGCGTCCCAGATCTCCGCATCCGCGGGCAACGGCTCGCGCTCGAAGACATCGAGGCCGGCTCCGGCGATCGTGCCTGCGCGGAGGGCGGCGACCAGCGCGTGCTCGTCGACGACCGACCCCCGCGCCAGGTTGATGAGATAGGAGGTCGACCTCATCGCCTCGAGCTGCTGCTCGCCGATCAGGTGATAGGTCTCGTCGGTCAACCGCACGCAGAGCACCACGACATCGCTGCGGCCGAGCACCTCGTCGAGGCGGCCGCCGGCCGCGGCATCCACGTACTCGTCGAGTCCGGCGACCTGGCCCTGTGCCGCACCGCGGCCGTAGCCGATCACCCGCATGCCCAGAGCGCCCGCGAGTCGCACGACCTCTCGTCCGGTGTGCCCGAGGCCGACGACCGTCATGGTCTTGCCCATGAGGCCCCGGCGATCCTCATAGCCCGGCAGTCCGCGCCACAGTCGACGGCTCTTCATCTCCACCAGACCGGGCGCGTCATAGGTGAGAGCGAGGGCGAAGAAGATGGCGTGCTGCGCCAAGGCCGGCGCGGCTCGTCCCGCCGAGGCGGTGACCACGAGGTCGCGCCGCCCGATGATCTCCGGCCGAGCGCTGGCGTTCAGACCGGCATGGTCGCAGTGGATCCACCGCAGCCCCGGCGCCCGGGCGATCTGATCGCTCACGTCGCCGGCGAGCACGGCGACATCGGACCTCTCCAGCGCCCGATCGATGGCGGCGACATCCGACGCCGAGACGAACTCGACGTCGGCAGGCGCGAACAGTCGCCGCAGGTGCTCGCGATGGGCCGGTGAGTAGTCGACCGTCGCGAGCACGTGATGGATGGCCGGCACGGGTCAGACCATCGCCTCGGCGCGGCGGGTGTTCAGCTCGTCCGCCAGCAGATACAGAGCCGAGTGGTCGAGTGCGCCGTAACCCTGGGCGACGAGCGCCTGCATGAACTGCGACACCAACGCCGTCGCCGGCAGGGCCACCCCTTTGCGCCTCGCGGCGTTCTGCACGATGGCGAGATCCTTGTTGTGCAGCTCCACCCGGAAGCCGGGCCGATAGTCCTGCTCGAGGATCGCGTTCTGCTTGCGCGCGAGAACGGTGCTCCCGGCGAGGCCTGCACCCAGCACCGCGAGCGCGCCCCGCTCATCCACGTCGTGCGCTTTGAGCAACACGATCGCCTCGGCCAGCATCTGCAGATGGCCGGCCACCATGAGTTGATTCGCGGCCTTCACGACCTGCCCGGAACCCGCACCTCCGACGAGGATCGCGCTGGCCCCGATCGCGTAGAACAGCTCGCGTGCGGCATCGAAGTCCTCACGAGTGCCGCCCGCCATGATCGACAGGGTGCCCTCGATCGAGGCGACCTCTCCGCCGCTCACCGGAGCGTCCAGGCATCCGATGCCGGCCCTCGCCGCGGCATCGTGGACGCGCAGCGCACCTTCGGGATCGATCGTGCTCATGTCGATGTAGAGCGCGCCCCGCCGCATGCCGGCCAGGGCTCCGCCGTCACCGAGGGCGACCGCCTCGACATCGGGAGTGTCGGGCAGCATGGTGATGACGACGTCGGCGTCCGCCACGGCCGCATCCAGCGAGCCGACGATCGGCACGCCCTGCGCGGCGGCCGCATCACGGCTTCGGCCGGTGCGGCTGAATCCGCGCACGTCGAATCCCGCCTTCACGAGATTGACGGCCATCGGGCGTCCCATGATCCCCAGCCCGATAAATGCGACCGTCGCCATCCTCGCCACCCTCAGTCGAACCGAAAACGCCTCCCGGGAGGCTCGGCACTCAACGAATACTTGTCAGACAAAGTGACGTTAGCGGAGGTGTTGGGCAAAGGGAAGCCACGGGCGGCCGCGAGCACGGCGGCACGTCTACTCGACGGTGAAGGCCAGCCAGGCCGAGAGCGGCCGAGGCGCACGGCCCACGATCTCGGAGAACGTCGGTGAGACCTCGGCCATGATGTCGTCGCGGGTCATCTTGTCGATGCCCAGCAGGATGCCGATGAACGCCTCGGGCACTCCGGCGCCGGCGAGCAACTGGGTCTGCTCGGCCTCGGTGCGCTGGGTGAAGGTGATCTGGGTTCCGCGCTGGGCGCTGAGCGCGGCCGCGACCTGCTCGAGCGAGAGCGACTGGGGGCCGGTGATCGTGTAGATCTTGCCGGCGTGCGAGGTCGGTCCGTCGATCAGCAGACGTGCGGAGAACGCAGCGACGTCGTCGGTGTCGATGAACGCGGCCGTGCCCGGGTCGGTCACGCCGCCCCACGCGCCGGCCTCGATGAACCCGGCCGGCAGGTCGATGATGGAGCCGAAGTAGGTGGCGGGGCGCACGATCGTCCACGCCACGTCGCTCTCCTGCAGGTGCGCCTCGATGGCGGTGTTCAGCTGCTGCACCACGACCGGGTAGTCGCCGCCCGCGCCGATCACCGACAGCTTCACGATGTAGCCGACGCCCGCCTTGGTGGCGGCGTCGATCAGGGCGATCTCGTCCTGCGCCTGCGTCTCAGAGACGCCCGCGGCGATGTAGGCGCGGTCGGCGCCCGCGAAGGCCGCCTCGAGGGTGGCCGGGTCGGCGAAGTCGACGACGGCGACCTCGGCGCGCCCGGCGAACGCGGCGGCGTTGTCGGCGTCGCGGGTGGTGACGCGCACCTGCTCGCCGGCATCCAGCAGCTGCAGGGTGAGCGGCGTGCCGACGTGGCCGGTCGCTCCAGTGATGACGATCATCGGGACGCCTCGAAGTGTTGGTGGGGTGGAAACGGTCAAAACCGTAACACCAATTTCACGCGGAGACACACCCATCCGGCTTTTGCCTCTTTCGCGCGCTACCATCGCAGCATGACGTGGAGCGCGACCGCCCGCTATGGCACCGACGCGGCGCCCGGACAGCTCGCGTTCGTGCACGACTTCCTGAGCACCGCCCCGGTGGGTCACCCCGCGCTGACCGACCTCCTGGACGACCTCGGGCCTGCGCAGTCGTGGTTGGACGAGGCCGTGCGCGCGCGCGGAGCCGATCCCGCCGAGGTGAAGCTGGGCTCCGACGACCTGGCACCGTTGAAGCGCCTGCGCAGCGCCCTCCTGACCTCACTCGACGGCGAGGCCGACGTCACGACGTCCGCTCCGAGCGCGAAGCTCTCCATCTCCCTCGACGCGAACGGCAGCGTGCAGCTGGACGGCGAAGGAGGGGCGGCGGCCCGTCTCACGGCAACCCTGCTCCGCGACGTCTACGACGCACAGCAGCAGGGAACCTGGCGCCGGCTCAAGGCATGCCGCAACCCGAGCTGCCGCATCGTCTTCTTCGACCGGTCCAAGAACAACAGCCGCGTGTGGGACGACCTCGCCACCTGCGGCAACCGCGAGCACCTCCGCACCTTCCGCGCGCGCCAGCGCGCCATGGAGAGCGAAGGCGACGCCGGTTCCCTCACGCCAGATCGGTGATGGTCTTCTCGGCATCCTTCGTCAGCAGGTACATGACCCGAGGCGAGTCCGGGACTTCGGCGAATCCGAACTTGCGGTAGAAGGCGACGGCGCCGTCGTTGAGGGCGTGGACGAGGAAGGCGCGGGAGCCCACGGTGCGCGATGCCTCGATCCCCTTGATGACGGCGTCCTGCAGGAGAGACGCGCCGAGGCCTTGTCCCGTGAATCGCTCGTCCACCGCGAGCCGGCCGATCAGGATGACCGGGATCGGGTTCGGGGTGCCATGACCGCCCAGAAGTCGGCCCGAGTGTTCGCGAGCGATCGACGATGAGCTCAGGCAGTAGTACCCGGCGACGACGTCGGTCTCACGCTCGATCGAGACGAACGTGCGGGATGCGTTCGCGACTTCGTTCCTGATGGCGCGCATACTGAGCCAGCTGTCCAGGGACTGCTCGCCGCAGCGGAACCCCGTGACGTCATCCCGCGGCGTGATCGCCCGAGGCCGGCTGAACGAGGTCAATCGTTGAAAACAGAGGGGCGGCGGAGCAGATCGGCGAGACCCGCAAGGGAGGCGGCCGGTCGGTCGAGGATCTCGTTGAAGGCGTCCCATGCATCGGCGGACATGTGGAGTTCGCGGTCCTGACGGATCACCTCGGCGGCCTCGTCCACCAGAAGCGGAACCGAGAAGTCCGTCACCGACCGACCCGAGATCGTTGCCGCCTGCTCGATGGTGCGCTTCTGCTCCCCCGTGAGACGGAGCTCGATGCGTTCGTTCTTCAGCGCCGCAGGCATGGAAGCCAGTGTACGGCAATCTTCCGTACAACGGCCTGCGGCCGCCCCTCTCGCAGCAGGGGATCTTGGCGGACCCAGGCGCAGATTTAGGACGTGCTCACCGTGCGGACGCGATCCCGCCCGGCGCCCGCCACGGTCGCGGATCCAAGCAGGTCGTTGAGCGACCGGACGACGTCGGCCTCCGCGAACCTGCTCGGATCCCCGTCCCAGCTCGTGCGGATGTCGACCACGACGGACTCGCCAGGGAGAAGGTCGATGAGCGACCGATCCGCGACCGCCTCCGGATCGACGATGTCGGCCAGGATCGCGAGGTCGCGGACCAGACCGCGAGCCGTGATCCGCAGCCGGCATCCGCCGTCGATTCGCTCCGCGACCGCGTCCACTGCCCCGGGATCGAGTGCGGAGTCGCGCGGCTCGGCGAAGAACCACAGCGCGCGCTCGTCGCCGAGCGTCGCCACGATCAGCTCGCCGCGCGCGTCCCCCGGCGCCGCGATGGCGGGCGTGATCGCGACGTGCTCGGCGCCCCATCCCTGCGCCGTCACCTCCTGCGACGACGTGGCGAGCTCGGTTCCGTTGACGGCGCGTCGGGTCACCACGAGCGTCGCGGACCAGTCCTCGGCCAGGTCGTTGACGGCCGCGACAGTGAAGCCGTCGCCGTCGGGTTGGATCGTCAGCAGCCGCGGGCGATAGGCCTCGCGCAGGGCATACCACAGCGGCTTCCGCCGTCCGAGACCGTCAATCGCCGCCCACGAGACGACGGGCCAGCAGTCGTTGAGCTGCCAGAGGATCGTGCCCATGCAGTGGGGCTGCAGGGAGCGGAACCACTCCACTGCGGTGCGGATCGCCATCGCCTGGTTCAGCGACATCGCCCAATGCCAGTCCCGCATGTCGTTCGGGAGCGGCAGATGCGGCACGAGGCCGTCGGTCAGTTTGACGTTGCCGTTCTCGGCTTTCTGGTGCACGAGCATTCCGGGCGACTCGGGTGTGAGCGGGTGGTCGGGAATCCAGGACTCGAGAGTCGACCACGTCGGCGGCCCCTGCCATCCGAACTCCGATACGAATCGCGGCCGGTAGTCGCGGTAGTGCGGATAGTCCTTCTGGTTCCAGAGGTCCCAGATGTGCATCGTGCCGTGCTCGGGGTCGTTGGGGTGGTGCTCGTCGTCCGGCGAGAACGGGCTCCCGGGGGTGTAGCCCACGTGCGGCGCGAGCTCGTTGGCGATCGCCGGGAACAGCTCGTGGTAGTAGAAGGCACCCCAGCTGCGGCCCTCCAGTCGCGGCTTCCAACCCCAGGCCTCATGGCCCCAGAGGTTCTCGTTGTTGCCGTTCAGGACCACGAGGGCGGGGTGCGAGCCGATGCGTGCGACGTTCTCCCGCGCCTCCGCCTCGATCTCCGATCGCAGCGGCTCCTCCTCCGAGTATGCGGCGCATGCGAGGAGGAAGTCCTGCCAGATCAGCAAGCCGCGCTCGTCGGCCAGGTCGTAGAAGTCGTCGCTCTCGAAGAGACCGCCACCCCAGACCCGGAGCAGGTTGACGTTCGCGTCCACGGCCTGGTCCAGGCGTGTCGCCAGCCGGTGGCGCTCAATCCGCGACGGGAACGCATCGTCCGGGATCCAGTTGACGCCCTTCACGGCGATTGGCCGGCCGTTGACGACGATGCGGAAGGGGGTTCCGGCGTCGTCCGGCGTCGTGTCCAGCTCGACCGTTCGGAATCCGATGGTGCGGTGTGCGGCGTCGAGAACGTCGTCGCCGTCGAGGAGTTCGACATCAACAGCCGTGAGCGGCTGCTCGCCGTATCCGCGGGGCCACCAGAGCGCGACATCCGAGATCCGGACCGTGAGCTCACCGCCGTCGCTCGTGATCTCGATCTCCTCGCTCGCCTCTCCCGCGCGCACCCGGAGCCGCAGCTGCGCGTCGCCGGCGCACTCGACATCCGCCCGCACGTTCAGCACACCGTCGGAGCCCTCGACGACCGGCGACAGCACGAGTCCGGCGATGCGCGCCCGGGACCAGCTCTCGAGGCCGATGGGACGCCAGATGCCCGATGTCGCGGTGTCGGGCCCCCAGTCCCAGCCGAAGCTGCAGGCCATCTTCCGCAGGGCGTTGAACGGGTGATGGTTCACGTGCGGTCGGTAGCCCAGCTCGAGACTGCGGCGGTCGGCCTCGGGGACCGGAGCGGCGAAGCGGATCTCGAGCTCGTTGTCGCCCGCGACCAGCAGCTCGCGCACCGGCACGCGGTAGCCGCGGTGCTGGTTCTGCGACGACAGGATCGACCGGCCGTTCAGGAGCACCTCGGCGACGGTGTCCAGTCCCTCCAGCACGAGGTCGGTGCGCGCGGCATCGTCGGGCCACCAGATGAAGGTCGTGCGATAGCGCCACGAGGTGCTGCCGATCCACTCCTGGGCCTTCTCCGCGAGACCGCGGTAGGGGTCGTCGATGAGTGCCGCCGCGATGAGATCGAGGTGGACGACCCCCGGGACCGCTGCGGGGACGGATCCCGCCGCGCGCACCGCGGTGGGCACGGGCCCCTCGATCGGCTCGACGGTCCAGCCGTCGTGAAGGGGGCGGCGGACGAGCGGTCCGGTGGTCATCATGCTCCTCTCGCGAGCTCTCCGCCGAGGAGGGCGGCGAGCCATCGTGCGCTGGTCTTGGGGATGCGTCGCTGCGTCGGGTAGTCGACGTACACGACGCCGAACCGACGGCTGTAGCCATACGCCCATTCGAAGTTGTCCAGGAGGGACCAGACGAAGTAGCCACGCAGCGGAAGGCCCTCTGCGATCGCGTCGCGCGAGGCCGCGAGGTGCGCCTCCAGGTACGCGGTGCGCTCCGGGTCGTCGACGGTGCCGTCGGGGGCGATCGTGTCGGGCCATGCCGAGCCGTTCTCCGTCACGTACAGCGGAAGTCCCGGTGCGCGCTCCGCCGCCATCCGCAGTACGTCGATGAGACCATCGGGATGGATCTCCCAGCCCATCTGCGTCGTGGCTGCTCCTGTGTCGACCATCCTGACGAACTCGCTTCCGGGATTCGCGCTGGGACCAGGCGGCGGCGCACCGGTCGCGGTCGTGTGCCGGCTGTAGTAGTTCACGCCCAGGAAGTCGATCGGCCGCGAGATCTCGACCAGATCGGCAGCGCCCGCGTTTTCGTCGAACCACTCGCGCTGGCCCAGGTCATCGAGCACGTCCCCCGGGTACGCGCCGCGGAGCACTGGATCGAGGAAGAACCGGTTCGACAGTCCATCGATCCGCCGCGCCGCGTCGTGGTCGGCGCCGGAGTCGCCGGCCGGGACCACGGAGTACAGGTTGAGCGTGATGCCGACCCGCGCCTCGGAGCTCGCGCTACGGATCGCCTCGATCGCCCGACCGTGACCGAGGAGCAGGTGGTGCGCGGCCCTCGCCGCCGATGCGCCTTCGTGACGACCCGGCGCGTGCTGGCCGCTGGCGTATCCCAGGAACGAGGAGCACCAGGGCTCGTTCAGCGTGATCCAGTCGCCGATGACGTCGCCCAGCGCATCCACGACGATGCCCGCGTAGTCGGCGAACCGATCCGCCGTGCTGCGGTTCATCCATCCGTCGGCGTCCTCGAGCGCCTGGGGCAGGTCCCAGTGGTACAGCGTCGCCCACGGCGTGATGTCCGCCTCGTGCAGGG
>NZ_BAAAQO010000002.1:290421-477277 GCF_039531715.1 Pseudolysinimonas kribbensis
GGGGCCACGCGATGGAGAACCGATACGCACCCACGCCCAGGTCGCGCATGAGCGCGATGTCCTCCCGATAGCGGTGGAAGTGATCATCGGCGACGTCGCCGGTGGAGCCGTCGGCGATCGCGCCGCGACGTCGCGCGAAGGTATCCCAGATGCTGATGCCCCGTCCGCCCTCGTGGACGGCGCCCTCCACCTGGTACGACGCGGTCGCGGTGCCCCACACGAAGTCCGTCGGCAGGTCGGCGCGGCGCATCATGCCTCCTTTGCCGGAGCCAGCCAGTCGCCGTCTCCGTTCTCGGAGAGCGCGATCAACACGTCATCGCGGCGCAGCCCGAGCGCCGCGATCCGGTCCGCGATCAGAGCCGCACCTCGTTGCTTCACCTCCGGGCTATACCCGGTGAAGGCGAGGATCTGAATGAGGATGATGTCGGAGCGTTCCGCATCCGGATACGTGCGGCTGTAGAACAGGTCGCCGGGCTCGTGCACCGTGAAGATCTGGAAGAGGTCGTCGGCCGGCATCTCCCACCCGTCGACGAGAGCGGAGTGGATGGCGGCGCTGAGTTCCGTCCGGCGCAGGGCCAGATGCGTGTGAATGTCGACGCGGACCAAGGGCATGAAGTTCTCTCCTGTGGGGATCGGGTCAGTCGCGGTAGTCGAGCCAATGCGCGCGAGGCGGGAGGAGCGACTCGAGCTCCTCCCAGAGGCCGTCGGGGAGGTCGGCGCTGGCCGCCGCGATCGTCGGCTCGACCCGCTCCGGCTTGCTGATGCCCACAATGGTGGAGGCGAACCGCGGATCACGGGTCGAGAACCGCAGCGCGGCCGTCCGCAGATCGGTCGACCATCGCGTGCACGCGTCCCGCATCGCGGTGATCGCCTTGAGGGTCGCGGGTGGCGCCGGCCGGTAGCCGTAGCCCGTCGCGCGTCCGGAGTCGTCGGCGAGGATGCCACCGCCGAAGACGGCTGCGTTCACGACGCCCACGCCGCGTTCGAGCGCGTCGTCGATGAGGTCGCCCCCGCTCCGGTCGACGAGCGTCCACCGGTTGTGGACGAGGAGCACGTCGAAGACGCCCAGGTCGAGATAGCGCCGCATGTCCTGAACGCGACCCCCCGCGAGCCCGATGTGCGAGACGGCGCCGCTCTCCCGCGCCTCAACGAGAGCGTCGACCGCTCCGCCCAGCGCGGTGAGGTCCGCGAAGTCGTGGAACTCGGGATCGTGCAGGTGGACGAGCGGCAGCGGCCCGGGCAACCCGAGGCGCTCCCGGCTCTCACGCAGCGAGGCGCGCACCCGGTCGCCGGAGTAGTCCCGTCCGTCGGCGTCGACCTTGGTGACGACGACGACGTCGTCGGGTAGTCCGAAGCGGGCGATCGCGGTGCCGATCCGGCGCTCGCTGCGCCCCGCCGAGTAGCCGTTCGCGGTGTCGATCGTGCGGATCTCGCTGCGCAGGACGTCGCCCACCAGCTCGATCGCCTGCTCCTCGGCGACCTCGTATCCAAAGTTCTCGAGCATGCTGCCGAGCGGCCCGCCGCCGAGCGTCACCGACGAGAGCACGAGACCGGTCGATCCAAGCTCCCGATCGGGCAGCCGACCGCTCATCGACGCGCCGAGAGTAGGAGGAGGCCGTCCGGGTCCGTGCTGACGCTCCATCCATCTACAGTGGGCTCGCCCCCCTCGGGGGCCGGATCCAGCTCGATGCCGAGGAATCCGGTGGCGTCGAGCAGCGGACGCGCGGGCAGGAGCTCGGCCCGCGCGAACGTGAAGACCTCGAGCACCAAGTCTCCCGAACGCACGTACGCGATCTCGAAACCCCGCGGGTCGGAGGGCTGATGAATGCCGGCCATGTGCCGCCAGCCGAGACCGCCGTAGTAGGCGAGCGTCCGGTCGAGATCGGCCACCGTCTCGGCGACGTGGTCAAGTCGTGGGCGGTCCGGCACTCCTGCCGCCCAGTCCTCGTCGACCGCGTCTCGATCGAACACCTCGTGATACTGCAGCGCACCCTCCACCAGTTCGAGGAGCGTGCCGTCGGGGTCGTAGAAGAAGGTGATGCGCACACCGCCCTCGGCGTCGATGGGCTCGAGGTGGAACGACACGTCGGCGTCGCGCAACCGGGTGACGAGCGGCTCGAGGGAGGCCACCTTGAACCCGACGTGCCGAAATCCGGCGTGCAGATCATCGGCGACCCACGTGGATTCCGCCGGCTGTTCGACGTGACGCAGCCGGAGCGTTCCCGTGACCAGATCGAGGTCCGCCCCGGACGGGGTCACGGCACTGAGAGGGACCGCGCCGAGGAACCGTGTGTAGAAGTCCACCGAGCGAGCGACGTCTCGGACATTTAGGAGCACGGATCGGATCGTCACGCCAGGGCCCTTCGCCATTGAGGGAGCGCTCGAGTCGGCGTCCTTTCTTACTTTATGATAGTTAGTTCACCGACCGCAACGACTGCGTCGAGAAGGTCCGTCCGATCAGTCCCTGCCGACGACCATGTGCGGGGTCAGGGACTGCTGCAGGGCGAGGGCCGCCGCGCCGACCGCCGCGGCATCGCGCGCCGGATCGGAGAGGACGACTTCAACGCCGTGGATGTCGCGGGTGCGCGCGAACCGCGTGACGACGTCGCGGATGACTTGGAGGTAGATGGGACCCGCCTCGGCAAAGCCCGGGCCCGCTAGGTAAACGCGATCGAGGTCAAGCAGATTGACCACGGAGAGCATCGCCTGCGCCACGTACCGCGCCGAGCCCTCGATCAGGGTCGCGCAGGCGGCGTCGCCCTGCGCGGCGGCGCGTCCGACGGCCGCGAAGTCGCGTCGGACGTCGGCCTCGGCCCCTGACAACTCGAGTCGGGCGGCCAGCGCCGGATCGGCCATAGCGAGGGAGATCACCCGACGCGGGGCGGCGAGCATCTCCAGGCACCCACGGGATCCGCACCAGCACGGAGGCCCGTCTACCTCGACGACCATGTGCCCGATCTCGCCGACGTTCGACGAGGCGCCGCGCGCGAGTGCCCCGTGTTCGACGATGCCGCAACCGAATCCGGTCGCCATGTAGAGGGTCGCGAAGCTCTGCGCCGCCGACAGCCGGCCGACCCAGAACTGCCCAATGGCCGCGCAGGCCGCGTCGTTCTCGCGCACGACCGAGAGCCCGGACGACGCGGCGAGCGCGTCGACCACGGCGAAGGTCTCCCACTCCTCGGCGTTCGTCGTTGACGATTCGACCTCGCTCGAGGTCGGACCGCAGGTCGGCACGGTCGCGGACCAGGTCGTTGCGGGCGGCCGCTTTGGCGTCGCCCTTGGGGATCAGACGCAGGTGGAAGGAGATCGACCGGACGAATTGGATGTCGGACCCGATCAGCAGATCCAGGGTCCAGAGCTGGTTTCGGGATCCGACCGCGAGGTCCTCCGACCGGATCGCGGCGGTTCGGTGCCACCACTCCACGGCTTCCCCGCTGACGGGATCGCGGTCGCTGACCACGGTGGCTGAGAACTCATCCCGAGAGCGGAGCCCAAGGCGGGTGGGTTCGACGTCGGGGAGGTAGTCGATGGGGCGGCTCGGGTTCTGCTGATGCTGCATCACCGCTACGACCTTCCGAGCCGTCAGGGCCTCGACCTCGCCCAGGCGCGCGTCGGTGAGGCCGCGGAGTGTGGAGGCGATCTCCTGCCGCATGAGTCCTCGCCATCCGTCCCGGCCGGCGCCGTACTTGCGAGCCGCGTCCATGAACGCCGCGCCGAGCGGCCATCGAGCGGTGATGTAGTGCCGCTGCACCATCGCATCCATCCCGGTGAGCCGGAGAACGTCGTCGTAGGAGGCGATCGCGTCCGCGGGGACGGTGTCGTCGAGGGACTCGAGGATCCAGAACTCCTGCAGGGCCGAGTCGGCCGGTAACACTCGGGTGAGGGTCTGGATCTCGCCGATGAGGTTGGTGGGTGCGGCGCGGGAGGCGAGGAACAATCCCCACGCCTCGGCTGCGCGGCGCATCGCAGATGCGGACTCGACACCGTGTGCTTGCCCGGTGACCGCGAAGACGACGGAGAGGTAGGGCTCCTCGCCGAGTGGCGCATGCCATGCGATCCCGGGTTCGCGGGAGCTGGATTGCAGCCACCCCATCCCGTCGGCGCCATCCGGGTGGGTGCGCATCGCGGCCAGCTCTCGCGCCGCGCTGGCGCGCTCGGGCTTGGTGCCGGAGCGGGCTGCCGCCTGTATTTGGTCCCAGCGGGCTTGGTCGAACGGCTCGAATCGATCCGTGCCCGCCAGCTGACGCTGCCGCCACCGCCGTCGTCGGACCTGGCGCTCGATCAGAGATCCGCGATGGGTGCGGAGGGTGACGAGGATCACCGTAACGCCCAGGGCCACAGCGATCGCGAGGCCCCAGATACCGAGCACGGGAGTGAGTACCAGCATCGCCAGAAAGGCGATCGCCAGGCCGATGACCCGCCCCTTGGGTTGGGTGCCGCCAAAGAAGCCGCGGTGTGCTCGCTCTCCACCGATCTGGCGATCGACGCCGGAGCTGGTGAGCTCGTCGGCCGGGGTATGGGTGTCGGTCATCGGTCAGTTTTCTCCCGACTCGCCCATGGTGGCGACGGCGTGGTCGCTCGCCGCCTGAGCGACTGACCCGACGGCGCTCCCTGCGGCCATCGCCCCTGCAGCGATGAGGGTCGGGACACCGATCGCGGCACCGGCTCCGGTCGCGGATTCCGCGGCGCCGGTCGCGGCGATGCCGCCAGCTCCCGTGGTGCCGCCCGCCACTGCGCCCCCGCCGCTCGCTCCTGTTGCGGCGCGGGACGCGGCCGCGCTGAGTGACCCACCTCCGGAGGACGCGGCATCGCTGCCCGTAGGCGCACTCCCCCCGCCTCCGCCACCGAAGGCCATCGCCGGCGTCGGGCTCCCACCACTGGAGCTGCGGTAGCGGTCGAGGGCATCGCTCATGCTCGATGGCCCCCAGGAGCCGGGCCGCACGCCCGGGCCTTGGCTTCCTCCGGAGCCGGTCGGGATGATCGGGGCGAACTTCATCAGCAGCAGCGGGCTGGCGCCGGCGATGAACATCGCGATGATCGCGGCGAGCAGCTGCACCAGCTTCTGCAGCGACGCGTCGTTTCCGAGGAAGTCGATGGAGCCGCCAAGCATGTTGAACGCGAATCCGAGCAGGAAGAACAGCAGCGGGTGCGCGGCGAGCACGCCGATCCACAACCCCACCAGTCGCATGCCGAACTGACGCCGTCCCGGATCGATGATCCACACCAGGGCGAGGGGAATGAGAACGCCGGTGAAGTAGAGAGCGACCAGTTGGACGATCAATACGAGCAGCACGAAGAACAAGGCGCAGAGCATGAGGAACATCAGCAGCACCGCGACCGGGACGCCGCCGGCGATGCCCGTGCCGTCAGCGTCGCTGAGCATCTGAGTGAACTGCTTGTTCACCTCATCGACGGTCGAGGTGATGCCCCACGCTGCGAACGAGTCAGAGAGGGCGCCGAAGAAGGTGACCAGCAGCCCGCCGATCGCGGGCCCGAACATCGCCCCGAGAAGAAACAGGGGGAAGTACATTCCGATCGACTCGACGAGGTCGCGCCCGCTCTGCGCTCCTCGCGCGGTGCGGAGGATCTGCGGAATGAGAAGGAGGATCGCGGCGAAGATCGCCGTGGCGAAGGAGATCTCGTAGGCCTTCACGAACCAGTCGACCGTGAGATCCGGCAGCGTCGCGGAGGTCAGCTGCGGAAGAAGCTGCGTGGCGAGCCCTTTCGCGGCGTCGCGGAGGGCCTCGTAGGTGTTGCCCCATGGGTCGGACCAATAGGAGACGGCGCCGGCGGCGCCGTTCACCGCGTCCCCGATTCCGTTCGCCACGTTTCCGACACCTGTCGAGACGCAGGTAAAGAGGTTGTCGCAGTTCGAGCCGTTGTCTGCCATCAGCACCCCCCGGTGAATGGTGTTCCGATCTTGAAGAGGTCCTCGGTGGTGTGGGCAAGGCTCCCGCTCTGTACGCGCCAGCCCCCGTCTTCCCACTCGAGGACGTAGGTCGTAGAGGTCCGCAATTGCGGATTCACGGCACCTCCGATGACGTAGCCGGCACCGATGGACACCGTGACCTTGTCGGGTGCGGCGCTGTCGACGTAGTAGACGCCGGGTGCGGTGGAGACGTAGAAGTCGGTGCCATCGGCGACGGCGCCGCCCGACGGGTTCTGGTTTTGGGTGACGGCGGCACCGAGGTCCTTGAAGTCCGGGCTTGCGTCGCTGGCGATGATCTGCGGCGCCACAGCGTCCGCCTCATCTGCTGTCGCCGTCGGATGACGCAACGTCCAACGGACCACCGCGGCGGCGAACTCGACTGCCCCGTTGGTCGTATGGGGCGCTGTCTTCTGGGCGGCCAACAGCATGGTGTTGTCGCGGTTGCTGCCGCCCAAGCACCCGGTCGGCGCGACACCTGCGGATGGGCTGGCCGTCGCGGTTGCGGTCGGGGTCTTCGAGGGCGACGGGCTCGCCGAGGGGTGCATCGCCACCGTGAGGGTGATGGCCACCGCAACGACGATGACGACGAGGACGACTCCGACGATCCATGGCCAGCGCGGACGACGAGGACGAGTGGGGGCGAGGGTCATGGCTTATGAGAACACAGCGAGGATCGCCCCGACGATCACCGCGAGAGCAGCGAGCAGCCCCAGCGAGATCGCCGCCCACACCGTCTTCTGACGGCCGACCTTGTACTCCATCGGGTTCGTTGCCGCGGAAGCGGTGGCCATAGATGCGATGCCGATGATGAGGAAGATGACGGCGGCGACGATCGCGATTCCCCAGGCTCCGGCAAGGAGTTTCTGCCAGAGGGCGGTGAATTGGACGCCGAAGATCGAGAAGTTCGGCAGCAAACCGTTCAGCGGGTTGTCGATGATGTGGACGATGGCGTGCATTCCTGATCTCCTCTAGTTCTTGGTGCCGGTGGTCGGCTTCGTGGCGATGGGCTGGTTCTGCATGGTCTGCACGATGCCGGCAGCGAGGTGCGTGAACGCATCTCGGGTGGCGGGTGCGAGCTTGGCGAGTGTGATGGGGCCGCGTTCGGCGATGTGCGCATCGAACGGGACCTCGAACACCTGCTCGACGCGGTGCTGCTGCAGCAGCTTCGACAGGCGCTCGTTCAGTTGCGGGTTCTCGGCGCGCCCGTCGATCAGCCGCACGATGGTCGCGGTGTCCGCGAGCCGACGGTTCGCGGTACCACCGGCGCGGAGGTAGTCCAGGAGGGAGATGGCCTCCAGGACTGCTTCGGCGGAGTTCAGGACCGGGATGACGAGCGCATCGGTGGCGGCGAGGGCGCCGTCGAAGGCGCTGCTGGAGGGCTGGTTGCCGGAGTCCATGACGCGGATCGCGTAGAACTCGTCTACCACCGCCGCCGCGTGAAGGACGTCCGTCGCGACGAGCTGCGGGCGAACGCCGGTGGTGCCGATGACGGACGCGAATGAGGTCTGCGGGGCCGTGTAGGAGGCGAGCTGACCTGCGGATCGGATCTGGTCGTGGTCGACGACGAGCTCGCCGATACCGCGAGTCGGGTTGCCCTCGGTGCGGTAGGTGAGGGTGCCGGGGTCGTCGGAGACCTCCATGACGGCGACGGAACCGCCGCGGATGGAGGCCAGGATGCCGCCCAGGATCAGTGAGGTCGGCGTCTTCCCGACGCCGCCTTTCCTGTTCGCGACCAAAATCCCGACCGCGCGCGGCCAGGTCGTCTGCCGGATCACGTCCTCGTCCGCCTTCAACCGCGCAGCACGCGCGAGAGCTGCCAGCTCGGACCTGCCGGGTGCGAGCTTGACGCCGGTGCGGGCGATCAGGCCGCGCACCCCGGTCCGAGCGATCGGCGAGGTGTCCGTGGCGGTGAGGGACGCGACATCGATCTCCTCGATCGATCCCGACGCGGTGTCGACTTCGTCGACTTCGTCGAGCGCCGCATCCGAAGGTTCGACGGGAGGTGCGGGGTCGGCGGGACGCCGCCGGGCGGTGTCCTCTTCGACGTAGGCGGCAGCGCGGGCGGCGCCCCGAAAGGGTGCGGTCGTGCTCATTCGATTCCTTCCTCTTCTCCACGTGAGGTGGCAGTGGTGTTCGACGAAGCGGCTGCTCCGAGCTCTGGGGTGGCTTGCGGGAGGGCGCGGAAGGGGGCGATCGCTCCGCCCTGCACGAGCCAGAAGGCCCCGTCGGCTGCTTCGCGGACGTCCTGCGGTGGGATGACGTACGTGTGTTGTGCTCGGGCGGATCGGAGTTCTTCGCCGGTGGCGGCGCCGGAAGACTCCATCTGCATGACCGTGCCGGCGTACTTGACGACGTCTTCCGGATCCTTGGAGCGCCCGAAGACCAGAGCGGCACCGGAGGTCAGGGCCCGGCGGCGGCGGATCTCGTCGTTGGAGAGCCCAGCTGGAGACTGAGTGGCCAAGACCAGTCCAACGCCGGCGGAGCGCGCGGTCTCGAAAAGGCTCCCCGCAGTGTCCCCGGGGTCGGACGTGTCGGTGACCAGCTGCGGGAACTCATCCACGACCACCAGCACCGGCGACTTGTCGCCGCGCGCCAGGCGGGAGGCGAGGTAGTTGCGAAGATCCAGCAGCAGCAGATCCCCCAGCCGTGCCTGCGCGTCATCGACGGGTGACAGGGGGACCACCGTGACGTCTGCGGTCGGCCTGTCGTACGACCACCCGACGGCGTCGAGATACTTCTCCAACGGCCGGAGCGCGACGAGGAGCGCTTGCAGCGCGCGGGTGCCGGAGGTCTGGTTGCCGGTGCGGTCCACCGGGGCGGTGACCATGTCGAGGTCGTACTGGTCCCGCACCCACGGACCGGGTCGCTTGAGCCGCTCCCGCAGGTCCTCGACCGAGGCGACCGGTGAGGCGTCCTGGACAGCCTGCAGGACGCCGCGGATCTCGTCGAGGTAGTGCTGGTTGGCTCCGTCGGGTGACGGCATCAGGCGCATCAGCTTTGCGGTGATCTGGTCCGCGGTGCCGTTGAAAAGGTTCCAGGCGCCGGCGACCTCTGCCGTCTTGCTGCGCGAGGCAGCGAGGGCGGCGAGGTGAGCCGCGTCCGCTGGGTCGCCCTTGGCGTCCAGGAAGAACACTGGCCACCCGTACTCGAGGGCGCACAGGATCACCGAGTCCAGCAGCACGGTCTTGCCGGAACCGGACTCGGCGATCACGAGCGCTCGCACCGCGGACGATGTCCGCGGCAGCACGAGCAGATCGCCGGCCGGCGAGATCCAGTCTCGGACCTGGCGGCGCTCGAGGAACCGCTCCACAACGGTCGTCACGGTGGGGCGGGTCACGAACGCGAATGCCTCCCCCGCAGGAGTGGTGTGCGGCGCAGTGACCAGCCCCTTACGTGTGCCGGTGATCTTTCCGGTCGCCGGATGAACGGTGACGCCGATCCGCGCGGCCGACACGGCGTCGGCGGCGCGCTTGCGGGCGGCCTCGATCCGCGTCTGCCGGATCACGTCCGAGATCCGACGCGTCCGCACGAGCTCGGCGATCCTTCGCCGGTGCAGCAACCACGCTGCGGGAAGCAGCAGCAGCCCGGAGACGAGGTTGGCGATCGCCCACGGCAGAAGCTGCACGACCAGGTGGAGTCGCCACGCGATTTGCCCGTCGCGGATCCCGGCCACCAGCAGCGTCAGTTCGACCCCGATGAGCGCCAGGACCAGGGCGATGCCGACCGGCGCGGTGACCGGTTGGCGGCGGGACGTCATCCAGAACCTGGCTCGGGTGGCGATCTGCTCCCCCGCCACCCGCGTCACGACCACGGGTATCACCAGCGGAAGCGCCACCATAACCGCGGCGATCACGGCGGCGGCGATGACGACCTTCTCGATCAGGTCCTCGACAGCGCCCTGTCCCTGCGCGGCCGGGGTGGTCTGCTGCGCCCCGGTCACCGGATGCTCCAGCCCAGGTCCGAGCGGCTCGCACGGAGGCTCGCCGGGCGCCTGACGGAGCAGGCGCGGAGCGAGGGGCCGCCCCTGCGGGGCGGAGGGGTTTGACCTTTCCGGCCGGCGATCGTACGTCGCTGCTGCCGCTGCGTGCCCGGCTTTCGCGGCATATCCTCCCGCGCTGCGCTTGGTCCGGTATTCCACGACCGCGCACTTCGCGTTGCTTGCTCCCTCTCGATCTCTGTGCCGGAAGGCAAACAAAACGATCGATCCGAGAGGACCCCACCATGCCCACCACCGACACTCGGCTCCCGTCCCCCGAGGTATGCGCACGCGTCGCGCTCGCCACCGCGGGCCTCGGCGGCAACCGTCACATTGGCGCTGCGATCCGCGACCGCGGCTCCGCCGTCGACCTGGTCGCCGCCGCCTACGACAACGACCCGTTCCTCGAACTCCCCGCCGACATCTCCACGCGCCTGCGCGCTCTGGGCGGCGGCCACACCGTCGCCGCGGTGTTGGAGATCACGATTCAGCGCGGCTACCGCATCCTCACCCCCGGCCACGACGAATGGCCCGCGCAGGTGGAGGTACTCGGCACCGCCGCACCGGTTGCGTTGTGGGCCTCGGGCAGCGGCGCGGCGCTGCACGATCTTCCCGTCGTCGTCACCGGGAGCACCTGCCCGGATCCGTGGCTGCGCCACGACGTCATCGACCTCACCACACGGATCGCCGGCGATGGGTGGACCGTCGCCACGGCCGCGCGCCCGGGAGTGGACAATCTCGCGCACCAGTCCACGCTCGCGATGGACGCGCCTCTGGTCACCGTCGCCACGACCGCCCGCGAAGGCCACGCGCGCGGCGAAGTCGTCATCAGCGAGAACCCGCCCCTGCTGCCGGTCGTCCTCGCCTCGGCGCTGCGGACACCGGTCATCCTTGCGGCCCTCGCCGGCAAGGTCCTCGTCGCCGGCGGTGAGGCGGGGTCCGGTGCAATGCGCACCGGCATTGCCGCGCACGCGCTGGCGCGGCCGCTCGGTGTCGTCGGCGGCAGCGAGGGGCGTGCGGGCGGGAACCGACTGCAGGAGCAGTTCGGAGCGCCACTGATCCAGACGCTGGCCGAGGTCGAGCGACTGGTCTGAACTTCGCATCGCGCTCATGCGATGCCCCGATCCCACAGCTCCGATGATCCGCCCACGGCGCATCATCCGCGCCGACCCACTCGCCGTGCACGTTGAACACCGGCAACGCGACCACCCTCGGACGCAAGTCGCGGAACAGGTGCACATCCGCTTCGCGCAGCACCATCCGCGCTGCATCCTCGGTCCCGAGATACACCACGCGGGTCACCCCCGAGCTCGTGAGCCGTTCAGCGTGATTGCGGAAGATGCCCCGATATCGGTCACTGACCTTCGGGGTCAGCTCCACCTCGATCAACTCGAGCGACCCCTGCTTCATCGCGACACCGTCCGCCTGGTGATCCTGCAGCGACATCGGCCGACGATCCCGCGTCCACCGATACCCGCGCCCCAAAAACCGCGCCGACGTCAACGCCACCGCGAGCTCATGGCGAGTGGTCTGCCGAAACAAGTTCGGCCCCGGTCGCCCCGTCGCATGGTGGCTCGGCCACACGATGAAGTTCCCGTGAGACGACAGCCGGCCACGCTCGACCAGCCCCACCTGATGCATCCGGGCAACCCACCGCTGCGCCTTCCGCAGATGCACCGGAGCCACCTCGACACCACCTCCAGGCACCGCCGGGAGCGCCCACCGGATCGCCTCGGTATCGGCCAACCTCACCGATCGCAGCCACTCCAACATCGCCTCATCGCGAACCGTCAACTGCACCACGCGGAGCTCACTCCCCTCCGGTCCGATCGCCCTCTGCCTGCAAACCACCACTGCTTTTTCTTGTCTGTGCCACCACCCGTCTGTATGTCCCAACCTCTCGTAGACACTCACGGTGGGTGGGAGAGGTTGGGACGCGGCCGCAGGCCGAGACGGGTGGTGGCACAGACAAGAAACCCCCAAAAACTGTCGTTCGCCTAGTCGCCGTCGACGCCTACCCCAACGACAAAAGCAACTTGCCGACAGCGTCACCCCGCCACCCCCAGACGGGGGTAGAACGACACGCCGAGATCCCGAATTCGGCTCAAGTGACGATTGAAAGTTAGTCACCGCAACGACCTCAACAGCGCCGCCTCATCGTCGCCGGCAACCTTCTCGACCCGCGCGAGTAACACGTCAATGGCGACACGGATCAGGGTGTTCTCCGTGATGCGCACGCCCGTGTTGCGCTTGGCACGATTCAAGCGCCGCGCATGCACTGTCAACGCCTCGAGCTGGTCGTCCCGCAGCCGAATGTCCTTCCGCACGAAACCGAGATAGCGCGCTTCAGGCGAGCCAGACGACGACTCCATCCGGGTCTCCGTGGGCACCCGGCGCGGCTTCGGCTCAGCTCGATGCGAGACCTCCGGGGGAGTAGCCGGCACCGCTGCCGGGGTTGATCGTGGCTCATCAGCGGGGAGCCGGCCGAGCAGGCTCGACAGGTCGGCGCGCGCCATCAGGCGTCCCCATTCGCCCACAGAGACATGAGCTCCAGCGCGACGGCGCGGTAGTCATCGATCGCCTTGATCGTCTGCCGCGCCTCGGGGTACTGGGTCACCACCAGCCCCTCGATGGGCGCGTCGGAGTGGATCTTGTAGCGGCGGATCGCGCGCCGAAACCTTGGCAACTGGATCTCATCCACCAGCCGCTCCGCGTCCTCCAGCTGACCCGGGACACGCATGTCGATCTTCGAGAGCAGCACTCGAAACGACGTGCGGGAGGGCTGGACCAGCTCGCGGATCGTGCGGACCATCGGCGGCACGCACAGCGCCTCCGGCTCCGTCGGGATGATCGCGAAGTCTGACGCCGCCAACACCGAGCCGAGGATGTCGCTATCGGTGAGGTTGCCCGGGGTGTCCACGAAGACCAGGTCGTAGGGCAGGTCCCGCATCCGCGACAAGTTCGCCACGGTCGTGTCGGCAGCAAAGTCGAACGGAAGGCGGTCGCCGGCCGCAGCCGCCCACCAGCTCGTCGACTGCTGCGGATCGACATCGATCACGAGCACTCTCGAGTGCTCGGCCGCGACGGCGGCGAGGTTCATGGTGGTGGTGGTCTTTCCGGCGCCACCCTTCTGGTTCGCGATCGCGACGATCCTCATTTGCGCACTTCCAATCTCCCGCAGTGCGGAACTCCCGAACTTCTCCACCACGCGAGTCCCGACGTCCGGAACCTCGCGACATCCGAACTCCGCACCTCACGAAGTCCGAAACTCCCAACCCGACGAAGTTCCGAACGTCCGAGGTTCGGAATCACCACGCGGCAGAGATCAGTCCGTTCACCGGTCGCGCCTGCTGCTCGGTAGCTGGTCATCCTGATTCCCTCCTGCTCTCAAAGGGGACCGATTTCTCGCCCCCTGCTGGTCGACAAAACTGCCCCCTCAGAGGGCTAGAAACTTGCCCGCTGCACGGGCGGCCGAGTCGCCCCCTGCCCCGAGCTGTCCACAGGGAACAGATACGTGTCGCCCCGCGCACGGCGCTGTCTCGCTATCGGCACCTGCAGCTCGTACTCGGCTGCCATGCCGTTGCCGCCATGCCGCACGCGCCTGATCGCGCCCTTGTCCACGAGCTCCTTGACAGCCCGCTTCACGGCGCGGAACGCCGATTCCGATCCGTTCTCGGGAGCCTGGAAGCCGAGGGCGATCGCGGAGAACTCCCGCCGACCGAAATAACGACGAGGGGCGGCGCCAGCCGGATTGTCCTCGTCGTCCCAGCACTCCAGAGCCATATGCAGGAACAGCCGAGCAGCCGTGTTCCCCAGCTCCAGCCGCGCCGCGACGATCACCGCGCCCTTGGCCGCGTAGAGCCCCACATCGACACCTGGGATCTGCTCGAGGCTCCTCACGCCAATTCCCGAATGCCCTGCCTGACGCTGCCCTCAATCCAGGCAACGACTTCGGACCGCTTGTAAAGGACCGTCCTAGGCGTTGGCTTGTAGTAGCGCGGCCCAAGCCCTCGATGCCGAAGCTGCGCGAGCGCGGCGATCGAGACTCCGGTGAGGTCCTGAACCGCAATTGGCGGCAAGTAATCGTCGTCCATCAAACTCTCCTTGTCAAAATGACAGTGATTGCGTGTTATTAATGTCATAGTGACATGGTGCAAGTTTTGTCAAGTCGGCGCGCCTGCGCGCGATACGGTGTCGAAATGGCGGACTATGCGGCAGCGGGCAGCATCGGCTCCCGCATCGCGGCAGCCCGTCGGTCCAGGGGCTATCGATCGGTCGCCGAGCTCGAATCAGCTCTCGCAGGTACCGGTATCTCGCAAGCCGTCCTCGCCAATATCGAGTCAGGCAGGAAGGCCGACCTCGACGTCAGCCAGGTACTGAACATCGCAAGGGTCCTGAAGGTGCCCGTCAGCTTTCTCCTCGCGCCGATGTCACGACCGAACGCCCCCCTAGACCTGCCCGGGCTTGGGCCCATGTTCGAGGGCATGAGCTCCGCCGAATTCGATGCATGGTTGAGCGCCTTGCCTTCCGCCACCTACGTTGCGGGGTCGAGTGACGAACGGGTTGACCGAGCTGAACTGCAGGCGTTCCGAGAGCTTCGTGTCTTGGAACGGGAGCTCTCGCGGCTGGAGACAGTGCAACGAATCGAGTCGACTCACAACGGTGAACTCCAGGACGGAATGAATCGTCGGCGGGCCGCAGCCGAGGTTGAAATCGATCAACTTCGGAAGTTCCTGACTTCGGCAGGGTGGGACATCTGAACCGTGGCCACGATCGAGCCCTATGACACCAATGGCGGCCGACGCTACCGAGTGCGCTACCGCAAGCCGGACAACTCGCAGACTGACAAGCGCGGTTTCAAAACGAAGCGAGAAGCTGAACTTTTCCTCGCTGAGATCGCGATAGGTCGCTCAGCAGGAACGTTCATCGATCCAGCGCTGGCGCGCGCGACCATAGCAACGGTGGGAGACGCTTGGCTCGCGTCCCGATCGGGCCTCAAGCCTTCCTCGTTGGCCGTGATGGAATCGGCTTGGCGACTGCACGTTCGACCCCACTGGGGCTCGGTGCAGATCGGGAAGGTCCGTCGAAGCGACATCGAGGCCTGGGTCGTCGAACTTCGCAGGCCGGACCGCGGTCGACCCCTCTCACCCGCGACGATCCACCGCTGTCACGGCATTCTGTCGGCCGTCCTGGAAGCCGCAGTCCGTGACCGGAAGATCTCGAACAATCCGGCTAGGGGGATCAGGCTGCCGGCTCGTGAGCGCAGGGAACACAATTACCTTTCCCACGAGGAGGTTTTCAGGCTCGCCTCTGAATCGGGATCGAGGGGAACGCTAGTCAAGCTGCTCGCCTACACAGGCCTCCGATGGGGCGAAGCATCCGGACTTCGCGTGAAGGATGTGGACCTGGACAGAAACAGACTCTGGGTTCGCCAGAACGCGGTCTACGTCAAGGGCTTCGTCATCGTCGGCACCCCCAAGACGCATCAACAGCGAATGGTGCCGTTCCCGAGCTTCCTCAGCGATGAGATCACGAGTGCACTCCTTGAACGACGTGACGACGATCTCGTCTTCCCCGGCCGCTTCGGACAGCCCCAAATCACACCGACCAAGCAGGATGGTTCTTGGTTCGAAAGGGCGCTACGTCTGGCGGAGCTATCTCCGATGACGATCCATGACCTTCGGCACACTGCTGCCAGCCTGGCGGTGTCGGCCGGTGCGAACGTGAAGGCAGTGCAGAAAATGCTCGGTCACAAGTCCGCCGCAATGACCCTGGACGTCTACGCCGACCTCTTCGACGATGACCTGAGCGCCGTTGCCGAACGCCTCGATGACGTCGTGCGTTCCTCGATTGTGGGCAAAACGTGGGCACTGGATCATTCGGGCCGTTCCCACGTCGGGTCGAAACGCCTAAAAAGCCCGGAAATCCGGGCTAGTAGCGAGGGCGGGACTCGAACCCGCGACACCACGATTATGAGCCGTGTGCTCTAACCACCTGAGCTACCCCGCCGGGGGAACCCCCACCGCCGCTTGGTGCACCGACAGGGGCTCGCGAGCCCCGAGTCAGGATTGAACTGACGACCCCTTCCTTACCATGGAAGTGCTCTACCACTGAGCTATCGGGGCGCGCCGCGACGCGCGCGGCAACCCGAAGACTCTAGCATCCGGCGACCGGGCGCCCGCCCGCGCGGGGGCCGGCGCCGGATGCCCGACCGGCCCCCGTTCCGACCGTTTCGACAAGGTCCCCGCGCGGCCATAGATTCGAGCGGATGTCTCCCTCGCACGACTGGTGGCGCACCGCCGTCATCTACCAGGTCTACCCGCGCTCGTTCAGCGACTCGACCGGCGACGGCGTCGGCGACCTGGACGGGATCACCGCCCGCCTGGAGGCGATCGCCGAGCTCGGCGCCGACGCGGTCTGGCTCTCGCCGTTCTACGTCTCGCCCCAGCGCGACGCCGGCTACGACGTCGCCGACTACACCGACGTCGACCCGCTCTTCGGCGA
Source organism: Pseudolysinimonas kribbensis (assembly GCF_039531715.1). NCBI lineage: Bacteria > Bacillati > Actinomycetota > Actinomycetes > Micrococcales > Microbacteriaceae > Pseudolysinimonas > Pseudolysinimonas kribbensis. The sequence continues at coordinate 306,831 of NZ_BAAAQO010000002.1, forward strand.
CCTCGCCGGATTCGACCGCCTGCTCGCCCGGGCGCACGAACTCGGGCTCAGGGTCGTCGTCGACATCGTGCCGAACCACAGCTCGAGCGAGCATCCGTGGTTCCAGGCGGCGCTGAAGGCGGCGCCCGGCTCGCCCGAGCGCGCCCGCTACCTCTTCCGCGACGGCCGAGGCGCGAGCGGCGACGTGCCGCCGAACAACTGGCAGTCGGTGTTCGGCGGACCGGCGTGGACGCGCGTCACCGAGGCCGACGGGCGCCCCGGCCAGTGGTACCTGCACCTGTTCGACACCTCGCAGCCCGACTTCGACTGGACGAACGGCGACGTGCAGACGTTCTTCCTCGGCGTGCTGCGGTTCTGGCTCGACCGCGGCATCGACGGCTTCCGCATCGACGTCGCGCACGGGCTCGTGAAGGCCGCCGGGCTTCCGGACTACACCCCGCCGGCCGACGAGGCCTCGATGGGCGGCGACGACACGGCGCCGATGTGGGGGCAGCCCGGGGTGCACGAGATCTTCCGCGACTGGCGCCGGCAGGTCGCCGAGTACGGTCCGGACCGGGTGCTCATCGGCGAGGCGTGGGTGCGTCCGCTCGACAAGCTCGCCGAGTGGGTGCGGCCCGACGAGCTCCACCAGACCTTCAACTTCAGCTACCTCGAGACACCGTGGGAGGCCGCCGCGCTGCGCGACGTGGTCACGCAGTCGCTCGCCGCGTTCGGGAGCGTGGGCGCGCCCTCCACCTGGGTGCTCTCGAACCACGACGTGATCCGGCACCGCACCCGGCTCGCGCTCACGCCGCCGCCCCCGCAGGGCGAGGGGCTGGGTCCGCGTTCGCCGTGGCATCCGGATGGCGTGGTCGGCCTGCGCCGGGCGCGCGCCGCCACGCTGTTCATGCTCGCGCTGCCGGGGTCGGCGTACCTCTACCAGGGCGAGGAGCTCGGCCTGCCGGAGGTCATCGACCTGCCCGACACGGCGCGCGAGGACCCGACCTTCGCCCGCACCGGCGGCGCCAACTACGGCCGCGACGGCGCCCGCGTGCCGTTGCCGTGGATCGCGGGCGCGCCCTCGCAGGGCTTCGGCCCCGGCGAGGCGAGCTGGCTTCCGCAGCCGTCGACGTGGGCCGCGTACGCCCGCGACGTGCAGGACGGCGAGCCGGGCTCCACGCTCCGGCTCTATCGCGACGCCCTCGGGCTCCGGCGCGAGCACGAGCTCGCGAGGCAGACCCTGCAGTGGATCGCGTGCGACGACCCCGAGACGCTCGCGTTCCGCGTGGGCCGGGTCACGGTGCTCGCGAACCTCGGCACCCGGCCGGTCGCCGCGCCGGACGGTGTCGTCCTGCTGGCGAGCGAGGCTCTCGTCGAGGGCACCGACGGCGCCATCCGCGTGCCGGGCGACACGACGGTCTGGCTGCACGGCTGAGGTGAGCCGGCCGGCGCGCGAGAGCACCGGCCGGCCGACCTCCTAGCCCTGGGCGCGCAGTACCGCCGTCACGGCGATCACGAGGGCGATCAACAGCTCGATGATGCCGATCGCGACGGCCCAGATCGCCAGGCCGCGACCGCGACCGCCGTGCTCCCGGATCTGGAAGACGGCGATCGCGCCGAGCACGATGCCGCCGATCGCGGTGACGAACGACAGCACGAAACCGACGATCGCGAACACGTTGAACGGGCCTGTCGGATGTTCGACGGCCTTCGTGCCTCGCACGCGGGAGAGCGCGTCGACGGATGCGGCGAGGATCAGCACGCCGCCGGTGACGAGGAGGTTCACACCGCTCGGCAGGTTGAGCAGGCCGAGGCCGTTGGTGATCACCGAGATCACGAGCGCGCCGACCGCCGCGTGCATGAGGCGTCCGCGGCCGCCGAAGAGGCTGACGCCGCCGACGACCGCCGCGGCGACGCCGTTCAGCACGTCGTTGCGACCGAAGGCGGCATCCACGGATCCCACCTGGCTCGCGGCGAACAGGCCGGAGATGACGGCGAGGCCCGAACAGACGACGAACGCGATCCAGCGGATGCCGATCACCTTGATGCCGGCGCGACGTGCGGCCTCCTCGTTGCCACCGATCGCGTAGAGCCAGCGGCCGTACTTCGTGCGGTCGAGCACGAAGGTGCCGATCCACAGGATCACCAGGGTGATCGGCACGACGATGGGCACGCCCGTGACGGCGAGGAACGCGGTACCGCGGTTCTGACTGAGCGCGAAGATCACGACCGCGCCGAGCACCGCAATGACGCCGAGCCGGACCCACATGAGCGCGATCGTGCGGTTCGGAACGCCCGCGCGGGTGCGACGGGTTCGATCGACCATCGACGTCGCGAAGGAGATCGCGAGGATGATCAGCAGCATCACCCAGCCCATCCAGACCGGCATGTTGTTGTTCTGGATCGCCAGCACCGCGGGTTCCTGGATGCGGTACAGGCCGCCGGGACCGATGATGATCAGCTGCGCGCCCTGCAGGCCCAGGAACAGGCCCAGGGTGACGACGAACGATGGGATGCCGATGCGCGATCGGAAGAAGCCGATGAACGTGCCGATCGCGAGGCCCGAGGCGAGCGCGATGAGGAAGGCGATGATCCAGTTCAGATGCGCACCGCCGGGATCCGACAGCACCACGAATACCGCCATCGTGACACCGGCGGTGACACCGGCCGACAGGTCGATCTCGCCCAGCAGGATCACGAACGTGAGCGCCATGCCTAGCATGACGAGCGACGCAGCCTGCGTGAGCAGGTTGGCGAAGTTGCGCTCGGTGAAGAAGAACGGGCTCAGGAAGCTGAACAGCACGACGAGCACGATGAAGCCGGCGATCGCGGGAAGCGCTCCCATCTCGCCGCCGCGGAGCCGGCTGAGGTACGCGCGCGCCTGATCGACGATCCCGCCCTCCTGGCCGCTGCCGATGAGGTCGGAGTCGGTGGCCGCGATGGCGGTGGTGTCGAGCGTGGCGGCCGGTGTACCCGGCTCCGGTGTCTCGGGGGTGTGGGTCACGCTCATGCCGCGGCTCCTCTGGCTTGCGTCTTGGCGCCGGTGATGTAGCCCACGACGTCGTCGCGGGTGGTCTTCGCCGTCTCGACCTCGGCGACCATCTGGCCGAGGTAGAGCACGCTGATGTAGTCGGCCACCTCGAAGACGTCGGCCAGGTTGTGGCTGATGATGATGACCGCGACACCCTGCTCGGCGAGTCGGCGCACGAGGTTGAGCACCTGCTCGGTCTGGGCGACCCCGAGGGCGGCGGTCGGCTCGTCGAGGATGACGAGTCGGGCCTTCTTGAGCACCGAACGCGCGATCGCGACCGTCTGACGCTGGCCTCCGGACAGCGACGAGACCTTCTGGCGCACCGACTTCACGGTCCGCACCGAGAGGGAGCGCAGGGTCTCGGACGCCTCCCGCTCCATGCGGCCCTCGTCGAACGTGAGCAGCTCGGTCTCTTCGCGGCCCAGGAACATGTTCTGGACGATGTCGAGGTTGTCGGCCAGAGCGAGGTCCTGGTACACGACCTCGATCCCGAGCGCCGACGCGTCGCGCGGGGTGTGCAGCGTGACGGGCTCGCCGTCGAAGATGATCTGGCCCTCGTCGTAGGGCTGCACGCCGGCGAGGCCCTTGATGAGGGTCGACTTACCGGCACCGTTGTCGCCCACCAGGGCTGTCACCTTGCCCGGATAGGCCTTGAGAGCGACGCCCTTGAGCACGCTCACCGGGCCGAAGCCCTTCTTGACGTCGACCAACTCGATGAGCGGCCGGAGTTCGGATGACTCCGCCATGACGGCGATCTCCCTTTCGGATCAGCCAGGAGGGGCTCCGCCCGGGCGAACCGGTGCGGAGCCCCTCTCGGTGTGTGGGACGGACTCTACTTGACGCCGTACTTGGCGCAGGCGGCCTGCACCTCGGCGGTGCAGATGTCGGACGCCTTCGCGTCACCACCGTCGATGACCTGCTGGACCTTGTCGGCCGTGATCAGGATCGGCGTGACCGCGATGAACGGCTTGCCGTACAGGGAGTCGGCCACGGAGGGCTTCTTCCCCTTCAGCAGCTCGATCGCGAGCTTCGACGCCGCGTCGGCCTCGAGCTTGAACGGCTTGTAGACCGTGGAGGTCTGCTTGCCGAGCAGCACGTTCTGCAGGCCGGCCGTCGACGCGTCCTGACCGGAGACCGGAACCGTGAGGTGGTTCTTGTCGAGGATCGTGATGACGCCCGCGGCGTTGGTGTCGTTGGCGACCCAGACCGCGTCGACCTGGCCGCCGAGCGAGGTCAGCGCCTGCTCGAAGTTCGTCGCGGACTTCTGGCCGTCCCAGATGCCGACCGGCTCGGCCGCCGGCTTGATGCCCGCAGCGCTCATGGCCTTGACCGCACCGTCGTGGAACAGCTTCGCGTTGCCGTCGGTCGGGTCGCCGCCCATGTAGACGACCTTCGCGGTCGCGGCGTCCTTGCCCGCAGCCTTCAGCCCGTCGACGATCGACTGGCCCTCGAGCTCTCCGACCTTCACGTTGTCGAACGACACGTAGTAGTCGGCGAGCATCTTCGGGTCGCTCGCGTCACCGGTGGTGATGGGGCGGTCGTAGGCGATGACCGGGATGCCCTGCTTCTGGGCCTTCTGGGTCACGGCCGTCGCGGCGCCGTTGTAGTCGACGAGGACCATGACGCCGCAGCCCTTGGTGAGCTCCTGCTGCGCGATGGTCGCGTACTTGCCGGTGTCGCCCTGCGCGTTCTGGATGTCGGCGTCGAAGCCGGCGTCCTTGAACGCCTTGGCCAGAGCCGGGCGGTCGCCGTTCTCCCAGCGGGGCGACGAGGCCGAGTCGGGGAGGATGACGCAGGCGCGGGTGGACGCCTTGTCGCCGCCGGATCCGCCGGATCCGCCGCTGGAACAGGCTGCCAACGCGAGCGATGCGACGCTTGCGACGACGGCCACGGCGATGAAGGACTTCTTCATGGCACTCCTTCGTGCTGTGGTGGTGGGGAGGTGCGAAACTTTCGCCCTGCGTCGAGCGCTTAACCCGACGCGTCCCGAACGATACGGCAGCCGGGGCTGACTTGCGAAACGTTCACATGTAACGAATTGCTAACGCAGGCCCCGGAAACGCGGAAGCCGTTTTCCATTCAACTCGCGTTCGCGTCCAACCACGGGATGGGGTCGATCAGCTTCCCGTCGACGTCGAGCTCCAGGTGCAGATGGGGCGCCGTGGTCTCCCCCGTCGCGCCGACCAACCCGACGAAGTCGCCGACCGCGAGCTGCTGACCGACCACGAGCGGCGAGGAGCCCGCCTGCATGTGCTCGTAGATCGCCTTCACCTCATGGCCCTGGTAGTGGCCCACGATGATCGCGTAGTTGCCGTAGGTCCAGCTGCCGCCGGAGCGCTCCGTCACCGTGCCCGCCATGATGGAGTAGATGGGATTGCCGTTGCCGCCGTTCAGGTCGACGCCGCGATGGAAGGGCGCGCAGGTCGGGCATCCGGCCACCGCCCCGCGCGGACCGAACGGGCTCAGGATGGCGACCCTGTACGGGAACGGCCAGCGCACCGGACCGGTGAACGCCCCGCCCACCCCGCCGCGGTACTTCTGGGCGAGCAGCTGCGCCTTGGTCGAGGCCGTGTAGTCGCTCGTGGTGATGGGGATGGTGGCGCCCTCCGCATCGACCTCCGCCTTCTGGTGCGATCCGGCGACGACATGGGCCGCCGGGTCCGCCGACGCCGAGGAGCCCGAGTAGAAGGCGTTCGCCGGCACCGAGAGCCCGACCACCATCGCTCCGACGAAGAGCAGCACGCCGGCGGTGAGGATCCGGTGGGCGATGCCATGACGCGTGCGGCGGCGCGGCTGCGGGGCAGGCGGCGCGGCGGGCGGCGCGGCGGGCGGGGCGGCGGGCGGGGCGGCTCGCACCCGCGCCTCGCGCTCCCGCGCGAGGGCCTCGCGCCGGGTGAGCGGCGCCTGCGACCCCTGGCTCATGACCCGGCTCATCCTAAGCCGGGAGGTCCCAGGCGGTCACCCCCAGCCCGTCGAGCACGGCGGCGAGCTCGGAGGCCAGACCCGGGGCCGCGGCGAGCGTGAAGTCACGGCCGGCAGCGGCATCCCCGCGCCCGGTGACGATGGCCCCGGCCTCCCGGGCGATGAGCGCCCCGGCCGCGTGATCCCACGGGTTGAGGGTGCGCTCGAAGTACGCGTCGACCCGCCCGCACGCGACGAAGCAGAGGTCGAGCGAGGCGACCCCCTGGCGCCGGATGTCGCGCACCCGGGGCAGCAGGGCCGCGACGACCGCCCCCTGCCGCTCGCGCGTGTGCGCGTCGTACGCGAACCCCGTCGCGACGAGCGCCTGCTCCAGGGGTGGTCGCGGCCCCACGACGATCGACCCGTCGTTCAGGCGGGCGCCCCCGCCCCGCTCGGCGTGGAACAGCTCGCCGAGCGGCGGCGCATGCACGGCTCCGGCCAGGGCTGTCCAGGTCGCCGGGTCGGGGTCGCCCTCGACGACGGCGATGCTCACCGCATAGTGCGGGATGCCGTAGAGGTAGTTGACCGTGCCGTCGATCGGGTCGACGACCCAGGTGAGACCGCTCGTGCCGGCGGTGCCGCCGCCCTCCTCGCCGAGGACGGCGTCGTCCGGTCGCGCGTCGGCGATCCGGCCGCGCACCAGGTCCTCGACCTCGCGATCGGCCGCCGTCACGACATCGACGATGCTCGACTTGGTGGCCGCGACCTCGACGCCCTCCGCGCGGCGCCGCGCCGCGAGCGCCCCCGCCTCGAGCGCGATCGACCGCGCGAGCCCGAGCAGCTCGCTCGGCACGCTCAGCCCTCCGCGATCGTCGTGTCGTGCGCGCCGATCCCGTCGACGCCGACCTCGACCCGGTCGCCGGCCTGCAGGTACGGGAACCGGCCGCTCATCGCGACGCCCTGCGGCGTGCCGGTGTCGATGACGTCACCGGGTTCGAGCACCAGGTACTGCGAGAGGTCGTGGACCAGCTGCGCGACGGAGAAGATCATGTCGGCCGTCGTCGAGTCCTGCCGCGGCTCGCCGTTGACGCGCGACCAGATGCGCAGCCCCCGCGGGTCGACCTCGTCGGCGGGGACGACGACCGGACCGAGCGGGTTGGAGGTCGGCATCGACTTGCCCTTGCCCCACTGCGGCCCGCCGCGCTCGCGCTGCCAGACCCGTTCCGACACGTCGTTCGCGACCGTGTACCCGGCGATGTGCGCGAGCGCCTCCTCCGGGCTCGCGAGGTACGACGCCCGCCGGCCGATGACGACGGCGAGTTCGGCCTCCCAGTCCAGCTGGGTCGCGCCGCGCGGCATGACGATCGGGTCGTTCGGCCCCACGAGCGTGTTCGGGTGCTTGAAGAACAGGATCGGGTTCGTCGGCACGGGGCTGCCCGACTCCGCCGCGTGCGCCGCGTAGTTCTGCCCGATGCACAGGATCGCCGTGGGCCGGGCGACGGGCGCGCCCACGCGCATCCCGTCGGCACCGTCGAGCACCGGCAGCGTGCCGGCGGCGAGCGCACTGCGCACGCGTTCGACGCCGCCGTCCCAGAAGTCCCCGTCGAGGTCGGAGGTGAGGGGTCGCAGGTCGTACACGACACCCTCGGAGCGGGCGGCCGGGATCTCGTGGCCGGGGGCGCCGAGGCGGAGCAGTTGCATGGGGCCCAGTCTGGCAGTCACGCGTATCAGCCCCGGGCGACCGGGAACATCTCGCGCAGGCTCAGGCGGGAGTACTCGACGTGGCGCACGAGCGGGTCGGCGGCGCGCGCGGCATCGGTGATGCCCAGCAGCGAGTGCGTCTCGCTGTGCAGCCGCACGAACCCCTCGGCGAAGTTGACGCCGGCCAGCCGGCCCATCTCACCGTTGTTGGACTCGATGAGCTTGCGGGCGAAGAGTCCGGCATACCCCTGACTGGCGAAGCAGTCCATAGCCGCGATCTTGCGATCGACGACCGGCGTGATGTCGATGAAGCAGTCGTTGCGCATGCCGTAGTGACTGAGCGCATCGTTCGCGGTGACCTGGAGCGAGGTCAGGAAGACCTGCTTGACCGCGGTCTCGGGTCTCCCGTCGAGGTTCTGCAGGTAGAAGCCCGCCCGGGCGATCCCGGCGAGGGCCATGGCGCTCGCGGCGGTGTGCGCGTCCATCGTCATGACCGGGTTCTTCGGGTAGTCGCAGATCACGACGTCCGGCTGCTCGCGGGCGACGTGCTCCGCGATCTGCTCGATGACGTCCTCATGGAGCGTCGCCATCGTGTCGTCGTGATCCAGCGTGATCAGGGTGCGGATGCCGACGATCTCGGCGGCCCGCTCGAGCTCGTGCTTCTTGTGGTCGATAATCGCCTGGAGGTCGGCCGAGACGACCGACTCGTCCGGCGTCTCCTTGCGCCATTCCTCCGCGTAGCGGTTGGCGTGGATGCGGCCGCCGTGCGTGAGGATGAGCGCGGTCACGTCGTCGCCCGCCTCCGCATGCCGCGCGAGGGTGCCCCCGCAGTTCGTGATCGTGTCGGCGGGATGGGCGTAGATGGTCAGCAGTTTCACGATGTTGCTCCGTTGTTCGAGGGGGTGATGGGACGGGTTCCGGACCTCAGCGCCAGTCGAAGACGACGCCCATCCAGTCCGTGCCGGGGTCGTGCATGGCGGCGAACATGGTCTCCGCCTCGGTGTACGGCACGACGTGGGTGATGAGGTGGTCGAGCCGCAGGGCGCCCTCGACGATGAGGCGCTGGACCGCCCGCCGGTTGCGCGCGCGGCTCCAGGGCCAGTAGACGCTCGCCTCGTTCATGTCGGCCTCGTAGGTGCCGAGGATCGTCAGCTCGCGACGGAGCAGCTCGTCCTGCAACCGGATCTCGGCGGTGCCCGGGATGCTCGCCACGAGCGAGACCGTGCCGCGCTTCGCCGCCATCTCGAGGGCGGCCTGCAGCGTCGATGGCGCGGGCGCGCACGGGAACACCGTCTCCGCGCCACCCGCGGTGATCTCGCGCACCGCTGCGACGGGATCGCTCGCCGCGGCATCCACACGATGCGTCGCGCCGCTGGTCCGCGCGCGTTCGAGCCGCCGCTCGACGAGATCGACGGCGACGATCGGCTGCATGCCGGCGATGCGCGCCAGCTGGATGACGAGCTGCCCGACGAGGCCGCAGCCGATGACGGCGGCCGACTGGTCGATCTGGGGCTGCGCCCGACGCAGGCCGTGCAGGGCGACGTCGCCGAGCGTGATGAAGCCGGCCTGCTCGCCGGGGATCGCCGGATCGAGGCGGTCGATGTACCACGACGGACTCTGTGCGCCGTCCCGATCCTCGTCGAGGTCGACGAGCCAGTGGCTCTGGTGGAACGCGTTCGTGACCACCCGCTCGCCCACCGCCCACTCGGCGACCTCGCCGCCGACGGCGACGACCTCGCCCACGGCCATGTAGCCGAGCTGGTCCCGCACGAGAGGGCCCGAGTCGGGATGGAGCCGGAAGAAGTTCATCTCCGTGCCCGCGCTCACGTGGGTGAAGTCGTTGCGCACGAGCACCTGCCGCGATCCCGGATCCGGCAGCTCGAACGGCTCGATGTCGATGCGGTGGTCGGAGCGGAAGATCAGCCGCTGCGCTGCGGTGCTCATCGGGGTTCCTCAGGTCTCGTGGTCGGTGCTCAGGCGGCCTGGATGCGGTCGAGGGCGTCGAGCGCTTCGCGGATCATCGCGATCCGATCGGCGATCGAGCCCGCTCCGGTGAGCCAGCTGAGCTTGACGCCGATCCAGGGCTCCGATCCGACCTCGGAGAGCACGGGGGCGAGCAGCTCCTCGGTGAGGAGGGAGGTCGGATCACCGTGCGGGTGCAGGTCCGACCGGCGGAAGGCGTTGTGCACGTCGGCCCACGGGCGATCGAACGACCCGACGCGATCGGATGCACCCGAGACGACGTAGCCCCGGAGCAGCCCCGCCCGGCGGGCCTCGCCCACGTGCTCGATCGCCCGGGTCGCGTCGTGGAACTCGATGGCCGAACGGCCCCAGTTCAGCACGACGCCGACGTCGGCCTGCGCGTCGCGGATCGCGGCCAGCTCGTCACCGAGCGACAGGAACCCCTTCTCCGGATCGTGGCCCGGCACGAGCGCGTCGCTGTGCTCGACGAGCACCTCCGCCCCGCCCCAGTCCCAGCCCGCGAGCTCCCGCAGGGAGCGGGCGAGGGACCCGGCGCTGGCGTGCGACCCCCTCGGCCCGGGGTGCAGTTCGACGCCGCGCACGACGCGGCGGCCCATCCGGTCGTCGAAGCGATGCACGTCGTCGCGCAGCGCGGCGACATCGCGGAGTGCGCGGACACGCCCCGCCTCATCGTCCGAGGCCAGCCCGTAGTGCTCGTCACCCTGCGTGATCGTGAGGAACACCCTCGGGATGTCGGTGAGCACGACATCCAGGCGCGCGGGAAGGTGCGCGAAGAGCCACTCCTCGTCGCGGGGATGCAGGGCCCCCGTCCACGGCATCTCGAAGCCGGCGATGCGGGGGTCCTCCGCGAGGGTTCCGAGATACGCCGCCTCGACATCCGGATCCCATGCCGACGCCGTCGGCGACGCGGCGTACGCGCCGACGACGTAGCCGCGCGTCATCGGGCGGCGTCGGGAAGGGCGACGATCACGTCGGCCTCGATCTCGAAGCCGTTCAGGTCGGCCTGGATCGTCGTGCGGGCCGGATACGGCTCCGCCAGGAACTCCTTCGAGAGCTCGTTCAGGGCCTGCCAGTTCTCCATGTTCTTCAGGTAGACGCCGAGCCGGACCGTGTGCCGGAGCGAGGTGCCGGCGGCGCGGGCGATCGCCTCCAGGTTGCGGAAGGTCTGCCGCAGCTGCTCGGCGAAGTCGCCCTCCCCGACGAGCGCGCCGGCGCTGTCGAACGGCCCCTGGCCCGCGACGAAGAGGAACCCGCCGCTCACGATGCCGGGCGAGTAGGCGCCGGCGGCCTTCGGGGCGTCGGGCGAGGTGACGAGCTGGTTCATGGTTCTCCTTGGATGAGGGGGCTTCAGTGGCGACCGACGACCGGCCAGACGTCGGCGACGACGCCGTCCTCGATCGCGAAGACGTGGGAGTGCATGTTCGAGAGTCCGCAGGCGTGATTGGGGCGGACCCGGATGAGGTCGCCGACCCGCAGGCCCGTGGAGCCGCGCACGAACCCGTGCTCCTCGTGCCCGGTCGCGATCAGGCCCCCGCCGCTCGAGACGATCGTGCCGATGCGTCCGTCGCCGTGCATCGAGCCGTCGGCGCTCATCGCCTTGGTGCCGGCGTCGACGAGCACGGGCTCGCCGCGCTGGACGCTGATGACGCGGCTCTGGACGGTGATCGCCGTGTCGGCCTCGGAGATCGTGCCGATCGCGACCTGGTTCTCATCGCCGTAGACGTAGGTGCCGGGGCGGGCCTCGGTGATCCCGGATGCCGTGGGGGCCGACCGCGCGCCGGCCGTCGACCCGACCGAGACGCTCGTGAGCGGGATCCCGTCGGCGCGGATCGCCTCGGCGACCTCCGCCGTGGTCCGGCCGGCCGCCAGACCGACGGCCGCGCGGCGCTCCGGATCCGCCCCGAGTCCCTGCACGTGACCCTCGTGCGTGTAGACCCCCTCGAGCCGCACGCCGTCGAGCGCGTGGAGGACGCGGGCCAGCGCCACCGCATCGTCAGGTCGCACCCCCATGCGGCCGAGGCCCGTGTCGATCTCGAGCCGGACGTCGACGACCGTCCCGTTCGCGACGGCGGCCGCGGCGAGGCCCGCGATCGCCTCGAGCGAGTCGACGCCGACGATGAGGCGCGTCCGTTCGGCCGCGGCGAGCGCCGCGGCGACGCGATGAGCGCCGACGGGCGGATACGCCCAGAACACATCGGGGATGCCGGCCTCGGCGAGCGCCAGGACCTCGTTCGCCGTCGCGGCCGTCAGGCCCACGGCACCGGCGGCGAGCTGCATCCGGCCGACCTCGAGCACCTTGCTCGTCTTCCAGTGCGGCCGGAGCGCGACGCCGAGCGCGTCGGTGTGGGCGGCCATCTCCGCGATGTTACGACGCAGCGTCGGCAGGTCGACGAGCACGGCGGGCGAGGGCAGATCCTCGATCGGCGCGCCGACGAGGTGGGACCATCCGGTCACGCGGCGGACTCCGTCCGGATCGTGGGCATGCCGAGGTCGAGCGGGTGGTGGCAGGCGCGGGAGCGTCCGTCGCCCACCGGTTCGAGCGGGGGCACCACTTCGGCGCACACCTCGGTCGCGCGCCAGCACCGGGTGCGGAAGCGGCATCCGGAGGGCGGGTTCGAGGCCGACGGCAGCTCGCCCTGCAGGCGGATCCGCTCGCGGTGCTCGTCCGGCGAGGACGGCGGCGTCGCCGACACGAGCGCGGCCGTGTAGGGGTGCAGCGGATGGTCGAGCACCTCGTCGGCGGGGCCGGTCTCCACGACGACGCCGAGATACATCACCGCGATCCTGTCCGTCACGTGCCGGATCACGTCGAGGTCGTGGCTGATCATGATGTAGGCGAGCCCCTGCTGGCGTCGCAGGTCCATGAGCAGGTTCAGCACCTGCGCCTGCACCGAGACGTCGAGCGCGGAGACGGGCTCGTCGAGCACGAGCAGCTCGGGGTCCAGCGCGAGCGCGCGCGCGATGCCGATCCGCTGCCGCTGGCCGCCGGAGAACTCGTGCGGGTACCGGCTCGCGAACTGGGCGGGCAGGCCCACCCGCTCCAGGAGCTCCACGACGCGCGCCGGCCCGGTGACGCGATCCCACGCCCCGAACGCGCGGAGCGGTTCGGCGATGATCGACTCGACCGTCATCCGCGGGTTCAGCGACGACATCGGATCCTGGAAGACGAACTGCACCTTCTCGTTGAAGGCGCGCCGCGCAGCCGCGTCCGGATGGGTGACGTCGGCGCCCCGGTAGCTGATGCGCCCCTCGGTCGGATCCTCCAGGTGCACGATGGCGCGGCCGGTCGTCGACTTGCCGCAGCCGGACTCGCCGATGATCCCGAGCGCCTCGTTCGTGTCGATCGAGAGGCTCACGCCGTCCACGGCCCGGATGACGCGCTTGCGGCCGCTGAATCCGCGCTGGCTGAAGTGCACCTTGAGATCGTCCACGCGCAGCAGCTCGCTCATGCGATCACCTCCTGAGGCTCGTCCCGGTAGTGGCAGGCGCTGAGCCTGCCGTCGACGCTCGGTTCGAGCGCCGGTCGCTGCGTGACGCAGCGCTCCGACTTATAAGGCGACGCGCAGCGCGGTGCGAACGGACAGCCGGCCGGCAGATCGGACATGAGCGGCGGGCGGCCGGGAATCGCGACCAGCGGCTCGCCGCGACGGTGGGCCCCCGGTCTGCTGTGGATGAGCGCCGCCGAGTACGGATGACGGCTGTCGGCGAACAGCTCCCGCGTTCCGGCGATCTCGACGACGCCGCCCGCGTACATCACGACGACGCGCGAGGCGACCTGGGAGATGACGCCGAGATCGTGCGTGATGAGCACGACCGCGACGCCGAGCTCGTCGCGCGCCCGCATCAGCGCGTCGAGCACCTGCGCCTGGATCGTGGCGTCGAGCGCGGTGGTCGGCTCGTCGGCGAGGATCACCTCGGGGTCGTTGACGAGAGCCATCGCGATGACGGCTCTCTGCCGCATGCCGCCCGACCATTGGTGGGGATACTGCTTCGCGCGGTTCTGCGCATCGGGCACCCCGACGAGCCGGAGCATCGCGAGCGACTTCTCCCGGGCCTCGGCGCGACCGGCGCGCGGGTGGTGGATGCGATAGGCCTCGTCGATCTGCCGCCCGACCTGCACCACGGGGTCGAGTGTCGTCATCGGGTCCTGGAACACCATGCCGATCCTGCGCCCGCGGACCTTGCGCAGTTCCGCCGGCCGGAGTCCGGCGAGGTCCGCGCCGTCGAAGCCGATCCGCGCAGCCGTGAGCCGCGCCTTCGGGGGCAGCAGCTGGAGGATCGACAGGGCCGTCATCGACTTGCCGGAGCCGGACTCGCCGACGATGCCGATGATCTCGCCCGCCGCCACATCGAACGTCACGTCGCGCAGGATGCGCACGTAGTCGTCGCCGGTCTTCAGATCGAGCGTCACGCCCTCGAGAGAGAGCACGGGGGCGGCGGTCATGCGTTCCTCCTGGTGTCGATCGCGTCGCGGACGCCATCGCCGATCGCCATCGTCGAGAGCACGGTCGCGAAGATCGCGATGCCGGGCGGCAGCCACAGCCACGGCATCGATGAGAGCACCGTGATCGACTTCGAGTCGTTCAGCATGTTGCCCCAGCTCGCCTGGGGCGGCTGCACGCCGGCGCCGAGGAAGGAGACGGCCGCCTCGGAGAGCACGGCGTCCGCGACGAGGATCGTGGCTGCGACGACCACGGCGGGCAGGACGCCGGGGATGAGGTGCCGGACGACGATGTACGCGGTCCGCGAGCCGAGGACGCGGGCGGCTTGGACGAACTCCTGCTCCCGCAGGCTCAGCACGACACCGCGTGCGATGCGTGCCGACTGCGGCCAGAGCAGCGCGGCGAAGACGATGATCAGCATCGGAACGCTCGGCCCGAGGATGCCGGCGAAGACGATGATGACGAGCACCGGGGGCACCGAGAGCAGGATGTCGATGATGCGGCTGATGACCGCATCGGCGACCCCGCCGAACCAGCCCGACAGGGTGCCGACCAGCGTGCCGACGACGACCGCCAGGAGGGCGGCGAGGAAGCCCACGGTGAGGGAGACGCGACCGCCCGCGAACACGCGCGCGAGCTGGTCGCGGCCGATGGCGTCGGTGCCCAGCCAGTGCGCGGCCGAGGGCGCGCTCCTCGCGGTGATGAGCTCGCCGACATCCGGGCTGTACGGGCTGAGCATCGGGCCGAAGACGACGGCGAGCACCATGACGAGCAGCACGACGGCGCCCGCGACCGCCGCCGGGTTGCGCACGTACCGGCGCAGGGCCAACCGCCCGGGCGGCACGAGGCCGCGGCGCGACGACCGGATCGGGGCCGCCGACGGCCCGGACGGCAGGTTCGTCGTCGTCATCGCGCGGTCCTCACCCTCGGGTCGACCACGGTGTACAGCACGTCGGCGAGCAGGTTGCAGATGAGCACGAGCACGGCGACGTAGAGCCCGAAGCCGGTGATGACGGGGTAGTCGCGGACGATCAGGGCGTTGACCGCCATCTGACCCATGCCGGGCCAGGAGAAGATCTGCTCGACGACCACGGCCCCCGAGAGGAACGCCGGGATGTACAGCGCGAGGACGGTGACAAGCGGGATGAGACTGTTCCGGAAGGCGTGCATCGTCGCGCGGAACGGGCCGGCGCCCTTCGCGACGATCGCGCGGATGTAGTCCTGGCCGAGCTGCTCGAGCATCCCGCTGCGGATGTACCGGGTGAAGGCCGCTGCCACCGCGAGCGCCAGTACGGAGACCGGCAGGATCAGGTGGTACAGCAGGTCGCCGACGTCGCTCTCCCCGGAGAAGTACATGCCCGCGGAGGGCAGCACGCGCAGCTTCACCGCGAAGACGTAGATGCCGAGCATGGCGAGGAAGAAGCTCGGGATCGCGAGGGCGATGACACTGACCGTGCCGGCCGCCGCATCGACGAACGTGTCGCGGCGGACCGCGGCGATGATCCCGACGGGGATCGCGATGAGCAGCCCGAGCACGAGTGCGCTGCCCATGAGCAGCACGGTCGGGCCCAGGCGGTCGAGCAGGAGCTGCCCGACCGCCTGGTGCGTCGAGAACGAGTAGCCGAGGTCCCCCTTCAGCAGCGAGCCGAACCACAGCACGAACTGCACCGGCACCGGCTTGTCGAGCCCCAGCTGCTCCCGGGCCGCCTTGACCAGCTCCTCGCGCTGCCCGGGGGCGGCGTCGATGGGCACGAGGGTCTCGGCGGGATCACCGGGGGCGAGCCGGACGAGGACGAAGAGCCCGACCGCGATGATCAGGAACACTCCGACGCTCGATACGAGCCGGATGGCGAGGGACCTCAGCATGTCGCTATCTCAGCCGCCGATCTTCCACTTGTACGCGTCGGCGAACGCGTTGGTGAAGTCACCGTATGCCGTGAAGTTCTGCAGCTTCGAGCTCGCGGCCCACACGGTCTGCGGGTCGTAGAGCCAGATCTCGGCGACGTCCTTGTTCTCGATCTTCGCCGCCTGCTTCCAGATCGGCGCGCTGTCCGCCTTCGCGACCGTGCCCGCCGCCTTGCTGGCGAGCGCGTCGAAGTCGGGGTTGGAGTAGTAGCCGACGTTGCCGCCCGCGGGGTACGCGTTCGAGGTCAGGAGGAACGCCAGCGAGGTCGCCGGATCCATCGTGTACGTGCCGCCGCCCGAGAAGGTGAAGTCGTACGCCTTGCTCTTGATGTCGGCGAGCTGCGTGGCACCGTCGACCTGCTTGGCCTTGATGTTCACCCCGATCGCCTGCCACTCCTGCAGGATGACGTTGATGGCCTGATCGCGGTCGGCCGTGCCGGCGACCCACTCGAAGGAATAGGTCTTCGAGAAGTCGAAGCCGGATGCCTGCAGCATCGACTTGGCCTTGGCCTCGTCGAAGGCGTAGGTGTCGAGGTCGCTCGGGAGGGCCCATTTGGTGAGGAAGCTGCTGTTGACCAGATCGGCCTTGCCTCCGTAGATCGTCTTGATGAGGGTCTTGCGATCGATCGCCGTGAGAAGCGCCCGCCGCACTGCCGCGGGGAACTTCTCATCGTTCGAAACGATCCGCAGGAACCCGGCCGACGGTGCCGAGGAGACCTTGACGCCCGACATCGCCTGCACCGTGGCGAGGTCGGCGGGGGCCACCTGGGCGAGGTCGAGCTCGCCGGTCTGCAGCTGCGCCTCGGCGACGTCGGACGTCAGCATCTTCAGGTAGAGCTTGTCGATGCCGACCGGCTCGCGGAAGTGCGGGTTCTTCTTGAGGTCCACCTCCTGATCCGGCGTGAACTTCGTCATCGTGTACGGCCCCATGCCCACGTTCGGCAGGTTGAAGAACTCGTTCGTCAGCAGCCCCGCCTTGTCGGCCGAGCCGAGCACGTGCTGGGGCAGGATGAACAGGTTCGGGCCGACGATCGAGGCGAGGAAGCCGGGGGCCGCCTTCGCGAACTTGATGACGACGGTGTTCTTGTCCGGCGCCGTGATGCCGCTGAGGCTCGTCGCCGTACCGGCCTTGAGGTCGGCGTAACCCTCGACGTTCGCGAACTTCGTGGCCCACGCACTGCCGACCTTGGGGTCGGCGTAGGTGGTGAACGTCCACACGACGTCGTCCGCCGAGAACGCCTTGCCGTCGCTCCACTTCAGGTTCTTGCGCAGGTGGAAGGTCCAGGTCATCCCGTCGTCCGACATCTTCCACGAGGACGCGAGCCGCGGCTCGAACTTGAAGTCCGAGGTCGCCTGCACGAGATTGTCGAAGATCAGCTCGTCGGTCAGAACCTCGGCACCCTGCGAACCCTTCAGCGGGTTGAAGGACTGCGGGTGCTGATAGAGGTTGAGGGTGGCCGACGTCGGCCCGCTGTGCGTCGGCGTCTTACCGGCCGGGCTGCAGCCCGCGAGCAGAGTCGCGGAGACCGCGGCCAGCGCGATCGCGCTGACGATGATCCGTGATCGCATGATGCTCCTTCGTGTTGTCGTGTTTCTGGTGCGGTTCTTCATTGAACGGCGTGGCTCACGCCACGACGGGGGTGGTGAGGGAGCCCAGTCCCTGCACCTCGGCGACCATCACGTCGCCGGGCCGGAGGAACACGCCGGTCGTCGCGCCGACGCCGGCGGGTGTGCCCGTGAGGATGACGTCGCCGGGGCGCAGGGTCATCAGCCGGGAGCAGAAAGAGACGAGCGCCGCGACGCTGTGGACCATGTCGCGCGACGTGCCGTCCTGCCAGCTCTCGCCGTTGACGGTCAGGGTCAGGCGCAGATCCTGCGGGTCCGGCACCTCGTCGGCGGTCACGAGGTAGGGGCCGATCGGCGCGGAGCCGTCGAGCCACTTGCCCTCGAGCCAGTCGAAGAAGTTCGTGCCCTCGTAGTCGTCGCGTTCGGCGCCGAGTTCGAGGCTCCGGGCGGAGATGTCGTTGCTCGTCGAGTAGCCGGCGACGGCATCCAGTGCCTCGTCCTCGGCGATGTCGCGCCCCTCCCGGCCGATCCAGACCGCGATCTCGACCTCCCAGTCGAGCTGCGTCGTGATCGGGTTCAGTCGCACGGGCTCGTCGGGGCCGATCACCGCGGTGTCCGGCTTGAGGAAGAGCCGGGGCGTGGCGATCCGGCGCTCGCGCTCGGCGCTGCCGCTCTCCGTCACGTGGGACTGGTAGTTCGCGGCGACGCACAGCACCTTGCCGGGATGCAGCACGGGCGCGAGGATCCGGGCACCGGCGACCGGCCGGCGCGCGACCTCGGCGGTCTCCCGGGTGCCGGCGACGACTCCGGAGAGGTCGCCGTCGCCCGTCACGACGATCTCGTCGCCGTCGACGTAGCCGTGGCGGATCGCGCCGCCGTCATCGAGAGTGAGCCACTTGGTCATCGGTCGTCCTTCCGGGTCACCAGGTCAGGGGGGTGGCGTCGCCGGTGGCCGCCGAGGCGGCGATCGCGTCGAGCGCACGGGAGAGGGTCACGAGGTCGGCCGGTGCCGGCACCCGCACCGACCCGTCGATGGCCCGGGCGAATCGCCGGAGGTGCGCGACGACCGAGCTCTCGCCGACGAACGGCACGGTGCTCGTCGCGTTCGTCGTCGCGAGCCCGATCGCGGGCTTGGCGAGGTCGACGATCAGCGAACCGTGCGTGCCGAGAAGACGCAGCCGGGCGCGGAGCGAACGCGGGGATGCCTCGCCCGCCCCGGCGCGCGACACGTGAGCCGACACGACGACCTCGCGGTCGGTCCTGCCGAGGAAGGTCCAGGCGTCGCCCGCCCCGGTCGCCGTCGCCTGCAGGGTGAGGTCCGCGGGTCCCGTCGTCTGGCGGGTCAGCTCGACCAGGTACACGCCGAGATTGCGGAGCTCGCCGTCCGGGCTGCGGTCGCCGCCGCCCGAGACGAGATCCGCGTGCACGGCCCTGAGCAGCCCGATCTCGGCGCCGCGGACGGCCGTGAGGGCGCGAGTGAATCCGGGGTGCGACGACAGGTGGTGGCCCGCCATGACGATGCCGTCGCCGGCCACCGCCGCCAGCTCCTCGACCTGCGCCGTGGCGTCGAGCGTGGGCTTGTCGAGCAGGATGGGCATGCCCCGCTCGGCCGCGAACCGCGCGAAGGCGATCCGCTCGGCGCCGCGCAGGCAGACGACCGCGCCGGCGGCCGCCGTCGACGGCTCCTCGGACACCTCGAGATCGACGCCGAGGTCGCCGGCCAGGGAGCGCGCGCGGGCGAGCGCCGCCGCGTCGACGGTCGGCGGGGTCCACACCCCGACCGCCTCGAGCCCGGCCGCCGCGAACGCGGGCGTCCACATCTCGGCCTGGTGATGCTGAGCGCCCGAGCCGACGGTGCCGGCGACGAGCACGGGCGTCGCGGTCATCGTGCGGCTCCGATCCGGATCGTGCGGCCGGTGGCGAGCGATTCCTCCGAGGCGACGGCGAGGTCGACCGCGTGCACGGCGGCCTCGACGGGCGGCACGACGGCACCGGTCCCGCGGATCGCCGCGGCGAAGCTCTCGAGCTCGCGCCGGAACACGCGCCCGCCCGGACCGTCGACACCCCAGGCGGTGAGTCCGTCGTCGGTCCAGGCGAGCACACCTTCGGCATCCCATTCGCGGGCGAGCACGCCATCGGTGCCCACCACGACGAGCTCCAGGTACGAGGCCGAGCGCGGACGCTCGCCGCGGCTGACCTCGCAGATCGCCGAGGCCCCCGAGGCGAATCCGAGCTTGATGACCAGGTAGTCGTGGATGCGCAGCGCCTCGCTCGTCGCGTGCTGCCCGGCCGAGAAGACGCTCGTCGCCTCCTCGCCGATCCACCAGCCGGCGAGGTCGACCAGGTGGATGCCGTTGTGCAGCGAGTGACCGCCCGAGAGCGCGGGGTCGAGAACCCAGTGCTGCCAGCCCGGCCAGATCCAGCCGCCGTTCATCGCGATGCGCACGAAGCGCGGCGTGCCGATCGCTCCCGCGTCGATGGCCTCGCGGATGGCGAGGCTCTGGTCGCTGAAGCGGTGGCTGTGGCCGACCGCGAGCTGCAGGCCGCGGGATGCCGCCTCCCTCGCCAGCGCCCGCGCCCCCTCGCCGGTCATCGCGAGCGGCTTCTCCATCAGCAGGTGCCGCCCGGCCGCGAGCACCTGCCGGCCCAGCTGCTCGTGGGTCAGGTTGGGCGTGCAGACGATGACCGCCTCGACGGCGGGGTCGGCCAGCAGCGCCGCGACGTCCGCGGCCGCGATCACCCCTTCCTGGCGGGCGACCTCGCCGGCACGCGCACGATCGAGGTCGGTCACCGCCACGAGCCGTGCGACGTCCGTGGCACGCAGCGCCGCCATGTGCGAGACGGCGATGCCGCCGACACCGACGATGCCGACGCCGACTGTCTTCGACTCAGACATCCGATCCCCTTCTGATGAGTCGTCCGGGTCGCGCCGTCGTCGGCCGCCCCTCGCGGAGCACCGCGACGCCGTTCACGAACACGTGGTCGATGCCCACGGAGGGACTCGCCGGGTGTCCGAACGTCGCGGTGGAGTCGAAGCGCTCGTCGTCGAGGACGACGATGTCGGCGCGGGCGCCCGGCGCGATGCCGCTGCGGAGGCCGGCACGCGCGGCGGGGGCGCTCGTCATACGGCGCACGACCTCGCCGACCGGGACCCCGCGGTCCCGCAGCCGGCGGTAGCCCGCCGGAAAGGCCCCCCACGAGCGCGGGTGCGGCGCGGACGCGGTGTGCGAGGCGTCGAGCGCCGTGCCGTCGGAGCCGATGCTGAGCCAGGGTCGTTCGAACGCGGCGTCCACGTCCTGCCAGCGCCCGCTCTCGACCGCGACGTCGACGCGGCACTCGTTCGCGACGAGCAGGTGGACGAGCCAGTCGAAGGGGTCGCCGGGGGCGTCGCGCAGGTCGTGGCCCACGGCATCCGGAGTCGCCGTCGCCTTCATGACGATGATGTGCTCCGGCGACCGGCCGTGGTCGCGCAGGAGCCCGGCGATCCGCTCGGGATCGGTGCGGCAGGCGGCCAGCACGGCCGCCGGACCGAGGGCGCGCAGCTCGCTCGGCAGCAGCTGCAGTGCGGTGGTGTGGCCGTGCACGTACGGGTAGAGGTCCGCGGCGACGTCCTGACCGCGGCGCAGCTCCTCGACGTGGTCGAGGACGGCCGCGAAGTCGCCGTCGTCGCCGACCGCCCTCAGGTGCGAGATCTGCAGGCGCGCACCCGCGCGACCCGCCGGCCCCGCGACCTCGTCGATCGCCGCGGACTCCAGGCGCGGCACGTACTCGCGCAGATGCGCCGACATGAGACCGTCGTGGCGCGCGACCACGACGGCGACCCGGTCGAGCTCGGCCGCGGTCGCCGACTCCCCCGGCGCGTACATGAGCCCGACGCTGGCGCCGACCACCCCGGCCTCGAACGCCGCCTCCAGCTCGGCCTCGAGCGCGTCGAGCTCGGCATCGTCGAGCGGCCGGGCGGCCGTCCCCGCGACCGCGAACCGGGCGGAGCCGTGCCCCACCTGCGCGGCGACGTTCGTCGCCGTCTCCGCCTCGTCGAGCGCACGCAGCCAGCCGGCGACATCGGACCACGCCCAGGGCACGTCGGGCGTCACGTCGATCGTCGCGATGATGCCGGCCAGCCCCTCCGGGTCGGCGTTGCCGGGCGCCGGGCTCATCCCGCAGTTGCCGACGACCTCGGTCGTGACCCCCTGCGTGACCCGGCTCGCGTTGCCGGGATACGCGAGCAGCGTGATGTCGGAGTGGCAGTGGACATCGACGAAGCCGGGCGCGACGATCCGTCCGGCGCAGTCGACGAGGGCGGCGTCGTATCCGCCGGCCGGCCGCTCCCCCAAGGGCACGACCGCCTCGACGCGTCCGCCCGAGAGCAGCACGTCGGCGCTGCGCGCCTCGGCACCGGACCCGTCGGCGACGGATCCGCCGACGAGAGCGGTGCGGGCGGCGGTCGAGGTCATCGTCAGACGCGTCCCCGCAGCAGGGCGAACTCGCCGTTCCTGGCCATCTCGCCGAGCACCTCGTCCGCCTGCTGGAGTGTCCGGTCGATGTCGGCCTCGGTGTGCGCGAGGGAGATGTGGTTGCGCTTGAGCGACATCGGGTACATGAAGGACCCCTTGTCGATCATCCGGCGGTGGAACGTCGCGTAGGCCTCGTCGTCGTTGCGGAGCAGGTCGCGGTAGCCGCGCACCTCGCCCTCCAGGAAGTACGCGATGAAGACCGAGCCGACGCCGGTGATGACGGCGGGGATGCTGTGGTCGCGCGTGATGCGCCGCAGGCCGTCGCGCATCCGGTCGCCGAGGCGCCGCACATGGCCGTAGAAGTCGACCTCGGGATCGCGCAGCACGCTGATCGTCGCGATCGCCGCCGCCATCGACATCGAGTTGCCGTTGAAGGTGCCCGCCAGCATGACGGGGCCGCCGGAGGAGGAGAAGCTGCTCATCAGCTCCGCCGATCCGGCGAGACCGGCGACGGGGTAGCCGTTGCCCATCGACTTGCCGAACGTCGTGAGGTCGGGGGTCACCCCGCACAGCTCCTGGTAGCCGCCGAGCGCGTGCCGGAACCCGGTGATGACCTCGTCGAAGATCAGCACGCTGCCCGTGCGCCGGGTGAGCTCGCGCAGCCCCTCCAGGAACGCCTGCTCGGGCAGGAGCGCGCCCACGTTGTGCGGCACGGGCTCGAGGATCACGGCCGCGATCTCGCCGGGGTGCTCGGCGAACAGGGCCTCGACCGAGGCCAGATCGTTGAACTCGGCGACGAGCGTGTGCTCGAGGGCGTCGGGCAGGATGCCGGCCGAGTTCGGGTCCATGCCCCACGCCGTCTCCGGCGTCGAGATGACGTTGCGGGCGATGGCGTCGTAGGAGCCGTGGAAGCAGCCCTGGAACTTGACGATGTAGGAGCGCCCGGTCACGCCGCGGGCGAGACGGATGGCCTGGAACACCGATTCCGACCCGCTCATCGTCGAGATGACGACCTCGGCGCTCGGGATGGACTCGGTCACGAGTCGCGCCGCCTCGACCTCGAGCTCGGTCGTGCCGAGCCCGACCAGGTCGATGTCCTGGATCGCTGCGGTGACGGCGGCGTTGACGCGCTCGTCGACGTGGCCGAGCAGGATCGCGCCGAAGGCGGCGTGGTAGTCGATGTAGTCGCGGCCGTCGAGATCGGTGATGGTGGCGCCGTGCGCCGAGCGCCACGCCCAGGGGGCGCCGATGCGCCGCGTCGCGGAGTTCACGCCGCCCGGGATGATGCGCTCGGCCTCCTCGGCCAGCGCACGGGAGTTCAGGGTGTGGGTCATCGGCGAGGGTCCTCCAGGCCCAGGAGCGCGAGCGTGTCGCGGTGGATGATGCTGTCGACGGTCTCGTCGAGCACGTGCGGCAGGTCGCCGGCGCGCATCGCCGCCACCCGGCGCAGCAGGTCCTGAGCCTCGGCGGGCGTCCAGAGCGGGTAGTCGGAGCCGAACAGGAGCTTCGGGACGGTGCCCCACTCCTGCGCGTTCACGAGAGCGAGGTAGGCGTCCATCGGCCGCGACGGCACCCCCGACACGTCGGCGAACACGCGCTCGTGCTTGCGGAGCACGACGTTCGCGTCGCGCTGCCACGGATGACCCATGTGCGCCATCACCTGGGTGAGCCCCGGATGCCGGCGCGCCACCTCCTCGATCACGAGCGGCTGGCTGACGCGCAGGCTCCCGATCGGGCTCGGCGTCGCGCCCATGTGCCACAGGGCGACCATGTTGTTCGCCTCGAGCCGGCGGTAGAACTCGTCGAACTCGGGTGCGAGCGGGTCCATGAGCGAGAGCACGGGGTAGAGCTTCACGCCCCGGAACCCGAGCTCGATCGCCTCGTCGAGCTGCTCGCGCCAATCCGGATCGAGCGGATCCATCGACGAGAACGCGATCGTCGGCGTCGTCATGCGCCCGACGAAGTCGGCGACGAAACGGTTGGGGGTGCGCACCCCGGCGTGGGACGCGGCGAGGCCGAACACGACGGCGACGTCGACGCCGCCCTCCTGCATCACGCGATCGAAGGACTCGGGGGTGACGACCGGGTAGGGCGCGCCGCCGTAGGCGGGTTCCCAATGGTCCTTGTGCTCGTCGCCCCAGTGCTCGGGCTGGAGACAGTGGCTGTGGATGTCGACGATCATCGGTGACGCTTCGCCCCTTCGCGATCCTGCATACCGGCATGATGTCAGAATCACGCGCGACATGAAACATCGTTCCATGTAACGATCGCGCGACGCGACGTGGAACGCGCCGGCCCGGAGCCGGCTCAGGCCGGGAGATCGGGCAGAGCCGTCACGAATCCCGGGGCGGCGACGATCTCCGCGGCGCTCGCCCGGAGAACGGGCAGGATCCGGCGCTGATCGCGCGGCGTCAGCTCCCCGGTGGGGCCGGACACGGAGATCGAGACGTGCACGCCGGGCAGCAGCACGGCCATGCAGCTGACGCCGCGGTTGCGCTCCTCGTCGTCGAGACTCACGCCGGAGGCGCGGATGCGCTCGAGCTCGGCGTCCAGCTGGGCGCGCGTCGTGATGGTCTGCGGCGTCCAGCTCTCGTACGGCTCCGTCTCGGGCACCGAAGCGGCGACCTGATCGAGCGGAAGGGCGGAGAGCAGCATCTTGCCGAGCCCGGTGCAATAGGTGTCGTCGAGCATGCCGCTCGCCGCGAACCGGAGAGCGCGCTGCGGCTCCTCGACATGCAGGTGCAGGACGGAGCGGCCGCGCAGGACGCCGAGGTTGGCGGTGAATCCGACCTCCTCGGCGAGGCGCCGCATGACCGGGGCCGCGATCTCGGCCACGCTCGGCGGGCGGTAGGCCTGGGCGATCTCATGCACGACGTGGCCGATCGCGAAGGTGGGCGGATCGCCGTAGCGACGCACGAACCCCTCCTCCTGCATGACGGCCAGCAGGCGCACGAGCGTCGACTTCGGCACGTCGAGCTCCTGGGCGAGTTGCGAGAGCGTGAGGGGGTGCTCGGCCCCCGCCAGCACCCGCAGCACGGCCAGTGCGCGGCTGAGACCCTGCGAGTGATACGAACCGGCCTGCTCCACATCCGCATGGTGTCACACCGAGACCACGACATGGAACGGCGTTCCGTGGATCTCGGTGCCGCGGAACCGGAGGCGAGGCGCCGCACGGCAGCCGACGACCGCGCGGTGCCCAGCCCGCTTGACATGGAACGTCGTTTTACATCACTCTGCCGAGATGGATCGCCCGGCGTCGCGCCTCGTCGTGGGCGCGGCGCAATTCGGCCAGTCGTACGGCCGCAGCGGCAAGCCGGCACCGACCGACGCGGAGGTCGCCGACATCCTGCGCCTGGCCGTCGAGCTGGAGTGCGCGGCGGTCGACACGGCACGCGCGTACGGCGACAGCGAAGCCGCGATCGGCCGGGCACGGCGATCCGGAGCGGGCGGCGCGCTGCCGGTGGTCACCAAGATCCGCCCCCTCACCGACCACTCCGAGACCCTCGGCATCGAGACCGCCGTGCGGGCCAGCCTCACCGAGTCGCTCTCGCACGTGGGCGCGTTCCACCTGGATGCCGTGCTGCTGCACCGAACGGCCGACCTGCGCCGTGCCGGTGGGGCCGCGATCCACGCTCTCCGAGCCGCGCGGGCGCACGGCCTGCTGGGCCGCTGGGGCGTGTCGGTCGCCGACCCGGACGAGCTCGCCGAGGCGCTGGCCGTGCCGGACCTGGGCTACATCCAGCTCCCGTTCAACGTCGTCGACCGGCGGTGGCTGACGGCGTCGGTGCAGGACGCGCTCGCCGCGCGGCCCGACGTCACGATCGTGGCGCGGTCCGCGTTCCTGCAGGGCATCCTCCTGGACCCCGATGACGCGACCTGGCCCCGCGACGCCCGCCCGGATGCCGCCGCCGTGCGCGCCTCCCTCGCGCGGATGGCGGCGGAGACGGGGCGCACCTTCGCCGGACTGTGCCTGGGCTATGCGCTCGCGCAGCCGTGGATCGACGCCGTCGTCGTCGGCATCCGCTCGCGGGCGCAGCTCGCGCACATCGCGGACGAATTCGCCCGGGGCTCCCTGCCGGAGAGCGACTGCCGCCGGCTGGAGGCCTCGATCCCCGCCGGCTCCCCCGATCTCGTGAGCCCCGCGCTCTGGCCGCCCCGACGAGAGGACTCGACATGATCAATCCCTGGCGCTTCGACCTGACCGGCAAGGTGGCTTGGATCGCGGGCGGCGGCGGGCAGCTCGGCGCGGAGGTCGCGAGAGCGCTCGCCGAGCACGGCGCCCGCGTCGTGATCGCCGACCGTCGGCTCAGCGAGGCGCAGCGCGTCGCGGCGGAGCTCGACGACGCCGGCCTGCTCGCCGAGGGCCTTGAGCTCGACGTGGCCGACGACGGGGCCCCCGACCGGCAGGCGGCCGACATCGCGGCACGGCACGGCGGCCTGGACATCGCGGTGAACCTCTGCGCGACGCACTCGGGCCTGACCTACGAGGAGCTCGACGCCGAGGGGCTCACGGCCGGGTTGTCGGTCACGCTCCAGGGCGCGTTCTGGTTCGGTCGCGCCGCCGAGCGAGTGATGGTCGCCGCGCCCGCCGACCGGGGCGGACGGATCATCCAGTTCGGCTCCATGTACGGCCAGGTGAGCCCCGACCCGTCGGCGTATCCGGACGGCGTGCCGGTCAACCCGGTCGAGTACGGGATGGCGAAGGCGGGCGTCGCCCAGCTCGTGCGCTACCAGGCCGTGCGACTCGCGCCGCGCGGGATCACCGTGAACGCCGTGATCCCGGGGCCCTTCCCGAACCCGGCGGGCCAGGGCGGCGAGACCGAGTTCATGAAGCGCCTGGTCGCCCACGTGCCCATGGGGCGAGTCGGGCGCGCGAGCGAGATCACCGGTGCCGTGGTGTTCCTGGCCTCACCGTCGGCGAGCTTCGTGACCGGCGCGCAGCTCGTGGTCGACGGCGGCTGGACGGCCTGGTGACGGCTGCTGCCGCGACGCAGGCCCTCCGCGATGGTGGCGAGTGAGGGATTCGAACCCCCGAAGTCGTAGACAGCTGATTTACAGTCAGATCCCTTTGGCCGCTTGGGTAACTCGCCATGTGCGCGAGGCACCGCACAAGGATACAAGGATCGCGCGATCCCGCCGACCACGGCTGCGCGGCGCAACCGAGCGCGGTTTCGCCATTCGATCGAATCCGCGCGGAGCGGATCAGATGGCAAAGTGCCCATCCGATGCCGGACGCGGCGGGGATCAGCGGTCGGCGGCCGTGCGGTAGCCTTCCGCGGCGCGCGCCACCGCGTCGATGTACGTCGTCGCGTCGTTGTACGACGTGATCGCGCGGCGCCAGCCGGCCTCGGTGTCGAGACCCGTCGAGGCCCGGCAGAGGTAGTTCGCGCTCGCCATCACGGCGTCGTCGATGTTCTGCGGATCCTCGCGCCCGTCGGCGTTCGCGTCGGTGTGCCAGTTGCGCCAGGTCTGCGGGATCAGCTGCATCGGCCCGACCGCGCGGTCGGCCTTCGTGTCGCCGTCGATCGCGCCCTGGTCGCTGTCCGGGATGCGGGCCACCCCGTCGCCGTCGAGCGCCGGCCCGAAGATGGGCGGGGTCGCCGTGCCGTCGGCGCCGATCGTGGAGCCGCCGTGCCGGCCGTGGTCGCTCTCCACGCGACCGATGCCGGCGAGGGTCGTCCACGAGAGACCGCAGGCCGGCATGGCGCTCGCCTTGGTCATGGCGGCGCCGGCATAGGCGGCGAGCGCGCGCCGCGGGATGCCGGTCGCCTTCGCCGTCCTGGCCACCCACGCGGGCTCGGCGAGACCCGCGATCCCGTACGGTCCGGGTGTGACGGCGGCGACCGGCGGATCGGCCGGCGGCGCCCAGCGCGGGGCGGGCGTCTCGTCCGGCACGAGCACCGTGCCGCCGCCGGCTCGCGGGGTCAGGGCCAGCACGAGCAGCACGATCACGACGACGCCGGCCGCCCCGCCGAGCACACCGGCGATGATCCGTCCGCGGGCCGCCACGAGGATCGGTTCTAGCATGGCCGGATGGCAGATTCCTCGTTCGACATCGTGAGCAAGGTCGACCCGATGGAGACCCAGAATGCGCTGAACCAGGCGCAGAAGGAGATCGCGCAGCGCTACGACTTCAAGAACGTCGGCGCCTCGATCGACGCCTCCGGCGAGAAGTTCGTGCTGAAGGCCTCCAGCGAGGAGCGCGTCAAAGCGGTGCTCGACGTGTTCGAGTCCAAGCTCATCAAGCGCGGCATCTCGCTGCGCTCGCTCGACGCGGGGGCGCCGTTCGCGAGCGGCAAGGAGTACCGGATCGAGGCATCCATCAAGGAGGGCATCTCGAGCGACGACGCCAAGAAGATCTCCAAGATCATCCGCGACGAGGGCCCCAAGTCGATCAAGAGCCAGATCCAGGGCGATGAGCTGCGCGTGCAGTCCAAGAGCCGCGACGACCTGCAAGCGACGATCGCGCTGCTCAAGGGCAAGGACCTCGACGTCGCCCTGCAGTTCGTCAACTTCCGCTGACCCCGGGTTCGCTTCCGACTCCATAACCGATCGACCGTTTGCCATCGGTTGCGGGGCGCGCGGGCCGAATCGGATGGCAAACCGCCGATCGGACCCAGGGAGCCCGGCATACTGAGCCCGTGCAGCTCCAGATCGACGGCGGCACGCTCGCCTTCATCATCACGATCGCCGCGATCGTCGTGGATGCCGGGATCCGTATCGGCGCGCTCATCGTCGTGCCGCGCAACCGGCGGCCGCAGACGGCCGTGGCCTGGCTGCTCGCGATCTACCTCATCCCGTACATCGGGCTGCTCGTCTTCCTCGTGCTGGGCCGCGCGCGGCTGCCGCGGGCGCGACGGCGCAAGCAGCGGGAGATCAACGCGTACATCCTCGACACGACCGAGGGCATCGAGCGGGTGCGCACCGATCCGCCGTGGCCGTCGTGGCTGGAGCCGGTGGTCCAGCTCAACCGGAACCTCGGCTCCATGCCGCTGGTCGGCGGCAACGCGGCGACGCTGTACGACCACGACCAGGAGGCCCTCGACGCGATGGTCGCCGAGATCGCTGCGGCGACGACGACCGTGCACGCCGAGTTCTATATCCTCTCGCTCGACGACACCACTCGACCGTTCTTCGACGCCCTCGGCGCCGCTCGGGAACGCGGCGTCACCGTGCGGGTGCTGCTCGACCACCTCGGCAACTCGGGCTACCCCGGCTTCGGCCCGGCCAAGCGCCGGCTGACGGAGCTCGGCGTGCAGTGGCACCTCATGCTGCCGTTCCAGCCGCTGCGCGGACGCATCCAGCGCCCCGACTTGCGCAACCACCGCAAGCTCCTCGTCATCGACGGGCAGATCGCGTTCACCGGCTCGCAGAACGTCATCGAGGAGCCCTACCAGAAGCGCAAGAACCGCAAGAAGGGGCTGCGCTGGCGGGATCTCATGGCCCGCTTCGAGGGACCGGTCGTGGCCGGCATCGACGCGCTCTTCGTCACCGACTGGTACTCCGAGACGAACGAGCTGCTCACCCGCGAGGCCGCGCCGGCCCGCACCGTCGGCGACGGCGATCTCGACTGCCAGGTCGTGCCCTCCGGCCCGGGGTTCAGCGACGAGAACAACCTCAAGATGTTCAACTCGCTCGTCTACGCCGCGCAGAAGCGCATCAACCTCGTGAGCCCGTACTTCGTACCCGACGGCTCGATGCTCTACGCGCTGACGACCGCGGCGCAGTCGGGCATCGAGGTGCAGCTGTTCGTCTCCCAGATCAGCGACCAGTTCGGGGTGTACCACGCGCAGCGCAGCTACTACGACGAGCTGCTGAAGTCGGGCGTGCGCATCTTCCTGTACCGCGCCCCGACGATCCTGCACGCGAAGTCGATCACGGTGGATGACGAGCTCTCGGTGATCGGATCGAGCAACTTCGACATGCGCTCCTTCTCGCTCGACCTCGAGATCTCGGTCATGGTGCGCGGGCGCGCGTTCCTCGAGCGGCTGCGGGCGATCGAGGACGACTTCCGCGCGAACAGCACCGAGCTGACGCTCGAGGTGTGGCGCCGCCGCGGTCGCTGGACGAGCGTGCTCGACAACGTCATGCGGCTCACGGCGGTGCTGCAGTGAGCGCGGGGTTCGGGCGGCTGGTGCTCGGCGGCTCGATCGTGGACGATCCGTACGCCGACGGCCTGGAGGAGATCGCGCGGTTCGAGGTCATCTCGGACGACGGGCCGCGATACCGCATCGACCGCCGCGAACCGGACGACCCCGTCTGGGACGGGCCGAGTTGGGGAGTCACTCGGATCCAGCCCGCCCCGGACGCGGTGGTCGGGACGATCATCCGCCGCGGCCTCCACCGTCTGCAGTACCAGTACGAATTCCGCAAGACCGGTGCGCACGTTGCCGGCGGAGCCGACGCGATGCTCGTTAACGCCGTGTTCGGGTTGATCGGAGAGCTCTGACACGACGGACCGTGCCCGTCTCCGTCCGGGGGCGCCCTGGCCGTCGCCCCGGTCCTGGTGCCGTGTCAAACACGCCTCACAGTGAGGCGGAGCTCACATGCGGTTTCGAAAGGGGTGCGGAGGCACGCGGCCGAGTCAGTGGCGTCTCGACACGTCCGCTCCGCGGGCTGTTCGACGGCCGGAAGCGGCAACGGATCCGGCGGAGGTCATTCGCCGCGGGAGACGCGCACCATCTCGTCGCGGGGCACGACCTTGATGCGCGCGCGTCCCTCGGGCTCGCCGAGGGCGATCTCGTGCGCGTCGAGCGCGTGCCAGCCGTCGAGGTCCGTGTACCGCACGCCGCGCTCGTCGAGCAGGGCGACGATCGACTCCTCCGAGGGCGACGCCGGGCTCCACCACGAGGCCTGATCGCGCACGAGGTGCTCGATCGTCTCCATCGCGTCGGACTTCGTGTGACCGATCAGCCCGACCGGGCCGCGCTTGATCCAGCCCGTCGCGTAGACGCCCGGCACGATGCGGTCGTCGTCGCCGAGCACCTGGCCCTCGTGGTTCGGGATGACGCCGTGCCGCTCGTCGAACGGGATGCCGTCGAGGGGCGATCCGAAGTAGCCGACCGCGCGGTACACGGCCTGCACCTCCACCTCGCGGAACTCGCCCGTGCCGCGGACGCCGCCCGCGCCATCCGGTTCGGTGCGCTCGTACCGGAACGCCGCGACCCGGCCGTCGGGGCCGGCGACGACCTCCGTCGGCTTCGCGAAGAAGTGCAGGTGCAGGCGCCGCGAGGCCCGCCCGGTCTCCCGCTGGCGCCACTGCGTGAACACCCGGTCGATCACGAGGATCTGCTTGTTCGACTCGATCGCCGCCCGTGAGGCCTCGTCGTAGTCGAAGTCCTCGTCGTGCACGATCATGTCGACGTCGCGCAGCTCGCCGAGCTCGCGCAGCTCGAGCGGCGTGAACTTGACCTGCATCGGGCCGCGGCGGCCGAACACGTGCACGTCGGTGACCGGCGAGGCGGTGAGACCCTCGTACACGTTCGCCGGGATCTCGGTCGGCAGCAGGTCCTCCGGGTGCTTCGCCAGGATGCGCGCGACGTCGAGCGCGACGTTGCCGTTGCCGATCACCGCGACCGACTGCGCATCGAGCGGCCACTCCCGCGGGTAGTCGGGGTGGCCGTCGTACCAGCTCACGAACTCGGCGGCGCCGTAGCTGCCGGGCAGGTCGATGCCCGGGATGCCGAGGTCGGCATCCCGCACCGCGCCGGTCGCGAAGATGACGGCGTTGTAGTGGTGCTTGAGGTCGTCGAGGGTGAGGTCGGTGCCGAACCGCACATTGCCGAAGATCCGGATGTCGCCGCGGTCGAGCACGTCGCGCAGCGCGGTGATGATGCCCTTGATGCGCGGGTGGTCGGGTGCGACGCCGTAGCGCACCAGCCCGTACGGCGCGGGGAGGTGATCGAAGAGGTCGATCGAGACGTCGAACGACCTCTCGTGCTTGAGCAGGATGTCGGCGGCGTAGATGCCGGCGGGCCCGGCTCCCACGATGGCCAGGCGGAGCTTGCTCAACGGGTTCCTCTCGGTCGGGACGCGCGCGGCGCGCTACGCGGATCGCTCCACGATCGCCTCGGCGAACTTCGTCAGCGCCTTCTTCACCGGCCCGTCGGGCAGCGGGTCGAGGGCCTGGACGGCGAGCGCCGACCAGCGGCGCGCCTCGGTCAGGGTAGCGCGGGTCACGTCGTGCTCGCGGAGAGCGGTCACGATGCGCGCGAGTTCCGCGTCGTCGGCGTCAGCCGAACCCTCGATGCGGGCGAGCAGGGCGGCGGCCTCGTCGTCCGACGCGGCGGCATCGCGTAGGTAGAGCAGCGGCAGGGTGGGCACGCCGGCGCGCAGGTCGGTCCCCGCCGCCTTGCCGGTCTCGTCCGAGGACGGCGAGAGGTCGATGACGTCGTCGATGAGCTGGAAGGCGACGCCGATCCGCTCGCCGAACAGCTCGACGGGCTCCTGGAAGCTCTCGGGCGCCTGTGAGAAGATCACGCCCAGGAACGCCGCGAGCGCGATGAGCGAGCCCGTCTTGTCGGCGAGCACCTGCAGGTAGTGCGCGATCGGATCCTCGCCGGCGCGGGGGCCGATCGTCTCGTGCAGCTGCCCGAGGCACAGCCGCTCGAACGTGTCCGCCTGCGCCTCGAGGCCGCGCTCGCCGAGGCTCGCGATGAGCTTCGACGCCCGGGCGAAGAGCAGGTCGCCGGTCAGGATCGCGACGGAGTTGCCCCACTTCGACTGGGCGCTCGGCACCCCTCGACGCAGCTGCGCCTCATCCATGACGTCGTCGTGGTACAGCGAGGCCAGGTGGGTGATCTCGACCGCGCGTGCGGCGGTGATCACGGCCGCGTTGGCACCCTCGCCGAGTTGCGCCGTGAGCAGCACGAGGGTGGGACGCACCCGCTTTCCGCCGGCCTCGATCAGGTAGCGGCTCGTGACATCCGCCATGTCGTCGGCGAACGCGACCTCGGCGAGCAGGCCCGACTCGACCTCGTCCAGCCCGCGCTCGATCGCGTCGGCGAACTGGCGCTCCTCGCTCGAGGCGAACAGCTTCTCGCCGAGTCCGAGCGACGAGCTGAGCGTGTTGCTGCGGCGCGCGAGCGGGGTCGGGGTCACGAGGGGTCCTTCGACGGCGTTGCGGCGGCGGGTCTGCGACGGGGTGCGGTGCGCTGGGCGGTGCGCGCCAGGATCGCCTCGTCGGCGGGCTTGTGGCCGCGGTGCAGGGCGACGACGCCGGCGGTGAGGTTGCGGTAGGCGACGCGCGTGAATCCGACCCCGCGCATCCACTGGCTCAGGGTGTGCTGGTCGGGCCAGTCGCGGATCGACTCGGCCAGGTAGTCGTACGCCTCGGGGTCCGTGCTGGTCGCGCGCACCACGAGCGGCATCACGAACCGCATGTACGCGCCGTACCCGGTGCGGAACAGCGCGCGCGGCGGCTTGCTGAATTCGCAGATCACGACGCGGCCGCCCGGGCGCAGCACCCGGTGCATCTCGGCGAGCGCCACCTGCGGGCGTGCGATGTTGCGCAGCCCGAAGCTCACGGTGACCGCGTCGAACGAGCCGTCGTCGAACGGCAGCTTCTCCGCGTCGGCCTCGACGAATTCGATCTCCGGATGGCGCTTGCGCCCCTCCGCGATCATGCCGGCCGAGAAGTCCAGGGCCACCACCTCGGCGCCGCCGCGCGCGATCGCCGCGGACGACGTGCCGGTGCCCGCGGCGATGTCGAGCACGCGCTCGCCGGCCTGCGGGTCGATGGCCCGCACCGTCGCGATCCGCCAGAGTCCGGAGTTGCCGAGCGAGAGCACGGCGTTGGTGCGGTCGTAGCCCCGCGCCACCTCGTCGAACATGCCCGAGACGGCGCCCGGCTGCTTGTCCATCTCGGCCCTCGCCACGGGTTTCAGCCTACTGATTCCGCCTGACCGCCCGTCGGGTCGGCGCCCGCCCGTGCGCTCGCGCCGGACCCTGTCAGCCCGGGATACGTAGGCTGGGACCGTGCGCGTCATCACCCGGCAGATCGATGCGCCGTCCTCGCTCGTGCCGCTGCTGGATCCGTCGCGGCCGCTGCTGTTCGTCCGGCGCGGCGAGGGCATCGGCGGCATCGGCGAGGCGCTGCGCCTCGAGTTCTCGGGACCCGATCGCATCCGCGACGCGGCCGCGGCCTGGCGTCGCATCGCCGCGGACGCGCAGATCGACGATCCGGTCGGGCTCTCCGGCAGCGGGCTCGTCGCGTTCGGCGCCTTCACGTTCGCCGCCGGGTCGGACCGGCCGAGCGTGCTCATCGTGCCGCGCGTGATCGTGGGACGCCGTGACGGCGTCGGCTGGATCACCCGCGTGCAGGTCGACGAGGGCGACGACGCCGACGACCGGGTCGCGGCCGCCCCGTTCGGCCCCGAGTACCGCATCCCGCTGCGCCCGGGGGCGACGCCGCCGGACCGGTACCGCGAGATCGTCGCGGAGGCCGTGCGCCGCATCCACGCCGGCGACGCTGCGAAGGTCGTGCTCGCACGCGACCTGGTCGGCCACATTCCCGTCGATGCCGACCTGCGCCGGGTGGTCGGCGAGCTCGCCCTCGGCTACCCCGACACCTGGACGTTCGCCATCGACGGCTTGCTCGGCTCCAGCCCCGAGACGCTGGTGCGCGTCGGGCACGGCACGGTGACGGCACGTGTGCTCGCCGGGTCGGCGGCCCGCGGCGTCGACGCGGCGAGCGATCAGGCCGCGGCCCTCGCCCTCGCGACCTCGACCAAGGACCTCGACGAGCACCGCTTCGCCGTGCAGAGCGTGCTCGCCTCCCTGGAGGGCCACGTGCGCGGTGTCGCCGCGAGCGAGGTGCCCTACGCGCTCAAGCTGCCGAACCTCTGGCACCTCGCCACCGACGTCGAGGCGGGCCTGGCCGACGGCTCGAGCGTGCTCGACCTGGCCGCCGCCCTGCACCCGACCGCGGCGATCGCGGGCACCCCGACCGACGCGGCCGTCGCGGCGATCGCGGAGCTCGAGGGCATCGACCGCCGCCGCTACAGCGGCCCGGTCGGCTGGATCGACGCGGCCGGCAACGGCAAGTGGGCGATCGCGCTGCGCAGCGCCGAGGTGGATGCCGCCGGCGGCGTCACCGCGTACGCGGGCGCCGGCATCGTCGCCGACTCCGATCCCGAGCACGAACTGGCCGAGACGCGGCTGAAGTTCCGCCCCATCGTGGAGGCCTTCGGCTGACTGGCCGAAAACGCATAGTCGCGGGCACGCGCACTGGGCGTTTTCGGCTAGGGGAGGAGCCGGGCGCGTTCCGCGGCGACGTCGTAGTCCGGGCGCGGCCAGTGCAGGTCGAGGCCGCGGAGGGCATCCGTCAGCAATCGCTGCACCGCGAGTCGTGCGAACTTGTGGTCGGCCGGCACCACGTACCAGGGCGCATCCGGCGTCGACGTGCGCCGGATCGCGATCTCATACTCTTCCATGTACCGGCCCCACAGCTCCCGTTCATCGACGTCGCCGGGGCTGTACTTCCACTGCTTCGTCGGGTCGTCGAGCCGCGCGAGCAGACGATCGCGCTGCTCCTGCGGCGAGATGTGCAGCATGACCTTGACGATCGTGGTGCCGGCCGCCACGAGCTCCGCCTCGAAGTCGACGATCGCCGCATAGCGCGCCTCGATCACCTCGGGCGACGCGAGCGCGTGCACGCGATGGATGAGCACGTCCTCGTAGTGCGAGCGGTCGAAGACGCCCAGCATCCCGGGGGCCGGCAGTTCGCGCCGGATCCGCCAGAGCACGTCATGCGCCTTCTCCTCGTCGGTCGGCGCCTTGAACGCGTGCAGCGCGACCCCCTGCACGTCGACGGAACCCACGACGTGGCTGACGACGCCACCCTTGCCGGCCGTGTCCATCGCCTGAAGCACCAGCAGCACGCTGCGGCGGTCGCCGTTCAGGCCGGCGGCGAACAGCCTCTCCTGCAGCTCGGCGAGCTCGGCCGCGCCCTTCGCGAGCGCCCTCCTTCCCGCCTTCTTGCCGCCGTCGAACCCGGGGGTGGATGCCGGATCCACGTCCGCGAGGGCGAACTGCGGTCCGGCGGCGGTCAGCGGTGCGTGGTGGGCCATGCCCGCACGCTATGCGCACAATGGTCGGAATGGGTACCGCATCCGCCCGCTCCCGAGAGTCCCAGGGGACGTCGGCGAGGCCATCGACCGGCAGCGTGCTCGTCGGCCTCGCCACCGGGCTCGGACCGCTGCACCTGATCGTGGTCGGCCTGACGATCTCGGTGGCGGTGTGGGCGTGGTTCGCGATGATCATCGGGTCGGGGCCCGACTGGGACACGTTCGGCTGGACGTTCTTCCTCACCAGCGTCGCCGGCGGACTGCTCCAGATCATCGCGGTGTTCTGGATCGACGGCACCGGCAGCCTGCGCGAGCGGCTGACCGTCCGGGTGGCGGAGGGACCTCGCGGGGTCCCGCTGCTGCTGCTCGTGCCCGCCGTCGTGTACGCGATCGTCTTCTTCGCCTCGGCGCGCCCCGACATCCCCGCCGACGGGTTCGAATACGGCTGGAGCGTCTACCAGGCGATCGGGGTCCTCCTGATGCTCTCCGTCGTCGGCGCCGCCCTCGGCGGCGGGGTCGCGTTCATCATCATGGTGCCGATCGGGATCCTCGTCGCGGCGGTGCTCCCGCGCACTCAGGCTGAGCGAGACGGCACCAGCCGCAGCACCGCGTTCGGCACCATGACCCCGCTCAACCTGGTCGCCGGCGTCGCCATTCTGGCCGGCGCGGTGTCGTTCGCCATCGCGATGCAGTTCGTGCTGGCCGCGGGATCCGGGTCGACCCGCGCCGACATGGCACGTCAGTTCGTCGCGCTCGTCAGCCTCCGCGGCGGGCTCCTGCCGACGATCTGGGCGCTCGCGAGCATCGCCCTGATCGTGGTGGGCGCCGTCGTCAGCAACCGTGAGCAGGACGCTGGGCTGCGCCGCGCCGCACGCGCCGTCAGTGGGCCAGCGGCACCTCGATCAGGGTCCGGGTCGCACCCGCATCGGTGAGGGCGGGCATCAGGTCACCGCGGGTCTCGACCCGGCGGAACTCCCAGCCGTAGGCCGCGGCGAGCGCCGCCGTGTCCACGCTCTGCGGGGTGCGCATGACGCGCGCGTAGAGCGCGGGGTCGGCCGACGCGACCTCGAGCGTGTCGAAGATCGAGCCCCCGCCGTCGTCGCCGACGATGAGCTGCAGGCGGCCCTCGATCTCCGCCCCGCCGGAGCCGAGCAGCGACCCGGCGTCGTGCAGCAGGGCGAGGTCGCCCAGCAGCACCCGGATCACGCCGCGGTCGGCGGTCGCGAGCGCGATGCCCGAGGCGGTCGCGATGGTGCCGTCGATGCCGCCGAGACCGCGGTTCGCGTGCACGCGGATCCGCTTGCCGGCGGCGATCCGGTCGAGTTCGCGGATCAGCCGCGACGCCGCCACGACGAGCCGGTCGTGCGGCCAGGTGGCATCCCACACCGACCGTGCCAGCAGACGCCGCGTGACCGGCTCGCGCAGCTGGGCCAGCTGGTCGCGCGCCCACCGCGCCCGTTCGAGCGCGTCGTCGGTGAGCGCGGCACCGAGCGGCTCGTCCGCGCTCTCGTCGAGGATGCGGCGGGATGCCGTCACCCAGCGCCCGATCCACGAGCGGCCCGCCGCGAGACCGGCCTCGTCGGGGACGACCGTGACGGCATCCGCGAACCGCGTCACGACCCGCCCGGGGTCGTAATCGTCGCGGCCGGGGGTGCGCACGACGACCGTCTCGACGCCGGGCCGCTGGATGAGGGCGGGCACCTCGCGGCTGAGCGT
The DNA here is from genome assembly GCF_039531715.1 of Pseudolysinimonas kribbensis. Lineage (NCBI taxonomy): Bacteria > Bacillati > Actinomycetota > Actinomycetes > Micrococcales > Microbacteriaceae > Pseudolysinimonas > Pseudolysinimonas kribbensis. The sequence goes on from NZ_BAAAQO010000002.1 coordinate 344,575, forward strand.
CGGATGCCCGAAGACCACCACCCGCTCGACCCGGTCGCCGAAGTTGCCGGCGTCGATGAGCTCCCGATACGCCGCGACGAGGTTCGGGCCGAACCGGGCGCCGCTCGACACCTCGGCCAGCAGCGGCGCGCCCAGCTCGCGCGCGACCTCCTCGGCCCGCTCGCCCGCGCGGTTGCCGGCGACGACCACCGTGCCGGGCGCGGGGCGCAGTTCGACGGTCTCGCCCGAGCGGGTGGGAGCGGTCCACGTACCCGGCTCGACCTCCGGGAGCCGCGCGTCGCCGGAGAGCGGCTCGCGGAACGCCAGATTCAGCTGCACGGGACCCGCGCCGTCGGCCGACGACGCGGCCGCGAGCGCCTCGCGCGCCAGCTCGGGGGCGCCCTGAGCGCCCGCAGGCGGCGGCACATCCCATGACCGGCGCACCGCCGACCCGAAGATGCCGTCCTGGATCGTCGCCTGATTCGCGCCGATGCCGCGCAGCTCCTCCGGGCGGTCGGCGGTCAGCAGCAGCAACGGGATGCCGGCGTGCGACGCCTCGAGCACCGCCGGATGGAGGTTGGCCACCGCCGTGCCCGACGTCGTGATCACCGCGACCGGGATGCCCGACTCCGCGGCGATGCCGAGCGCGAGGAAGCCCGCCGAGCGCTCGTCGATGCGCACGTGCAGCCGCAGCAGCTCGGCGCGCTCCAGCTGCGCGGCGGCGAGCGCGAGGGCCTGCGAGCGCGAACCCGGGCTGAGCACGACGTCGCGCACGCCGAGACGCACGAATTCGGCGAGCAGCGCGACGGCGAACTCGCTGGACGGGGCGGCGCTCACCCGGCGGGCTTCGTGTCGTCCGGGTTGCCCGCGGTCGGGTCGTCGCGCTCGGCGAGGCGGCGCTCGAGGTCGCGGATGCGCTGCGCCTGCTCCTGCTCCCGCGCGATCCGGCTCAGGAAGTCGGGATCGTCATCCGGGGCCCGCGGGCCCGAGCGCGGGGATGCCGCCGAGGGTCCCTCCGCCGCATAGCGACCGTGGTTGCGCGGCTCGAGCCGCTCGCGCCCGACGAAGAACCAGAGCAACGGCCCGACGATGAACAGCAGCAGCGAGATCAGCACCCATGCCCACTTGGGCAGCCCGCGCACCCGTGACGAATCGATGAGCGAGATGTCGACGATCGCGACGACCGTCAGCACCAGGTCGATGATCCCGGGGAGCAGGCGGAGCATGCTCGGATCCTACGCGCCGAGCCCGTGCACAGCGGCGGATCGTAGGATGCCGGGGTGCGCGCATGGATCCTGTACTCGGCCGTGCGCGTGGGGCTGTTCGCGGTGCTGTTCGCGGTGGTCTACGCGCTCACGGCACAGCTGTGGAGCTTCGCCTGGGCGGTCGCGGCCGTCGTCGCCGCCCTCCTGGCGTTCTGCATCTCGTACATCTTCTTCGGGCGGTTGCGCGCGCGAGCCCTTACCGAGCTCGCCGCGTCGCGCCGGCCCCGCGAGGCTCCGGCCGGCTCCGACGAGAACGCCGAGGACACGGTCATCGACCGCGACGCGTAGGCGGCCCTGGAGCTCACTCAGGCGGGCGCGAACAGCAGCGCCGCGCCCAGCCCCAGCCCGAACAACAGCGCCGTCAGCAGGGTGAGCTGCAGCGCCGTCACGAGCTCGCGCGGCGTCGTGCCGAACAGCACGATCACGATCGCCGGCAGTGCGACGATGAGCGTGAAGTACACGTAGCCGGCATTCAGGTAGAACAGCGTGAAGAAGATCAGCACCACGAACGGCACGAGCATCAGCACCACGTAGAGCACGAGGGTCGGCACCCGCCCGATGAGCACCGCGAGGGTGCGCTTGCGCGCGGCGCGGTCCCGGTCGATGTCGCGGAGGTTGTTGACGACGAGCACCGCGCACGCGAGCGCCCCCGCGGCCACGCCGCCGAGCCATCCCTCCACGTTGACCGTGCCGATCCTGGCCGCGCTGCTGGTCAGGACGAAGACCGTGCCCGCGACCGGGACGATGCCGAAGAAGAGGAAGACGGCGAGTTCGCCGAGCGCCGAGTAGCCGTACGGGCGCTTGCCACCCGTGTAGAACCACGCGGCGGCGATGCACACCGCGCCGACGGCCAGCAGCCACCACTGGCCGCTGCGCCAGACGACGAGCACGCCGGCGATCGCGGCGATCGCGAAGAACACGAGCGCGACCGTGAGCACCGCTCGGGGCCGGGCGCGACCCGAGCCGACGAGCCGCTGCGGCCCGACCCGGTGGGCGTCGGTGCCGCGCACGCCGTCGGAGTAGTCGTTGGCGTAGTTCACGGCGATCTGCAGCGCGATCGCGACGACGAGGCAGCCGACCGCGCGGAGCCAGTGGTCCCAGAGCTGGACGCCGAACGCCGCGGTGTTGGAGGCGGCGCCGTAGCCGATCGCGACCGCGGCGAGCGCGAGCGGGAGGGTCTGCGGACGCGCCCCCGCGATCCAGGTGCCGAGGGTGGCGGGACGGGCCTCGACGATCGGACGGCCGCCCGGGCGTCCGCTTCGCCCGCGGCCCTTCGAGCCGGATGCCCTGCCCTTCGCGGGCGCGGACTTCGCCTTCGCGGGGACGGCCTTGCCGCCGGATGCCGCCGCCGTGCGCCGGCCGACGTCGATGCGCTGCTGCTTCGGGCGTGCCACGGCCGGAAGTCTATCGACCGACCCCCGGGCTACCCGCGCGCCAGCTCGGCGAGGGCGCGTCGGTCGGGCTTGCCGCTCGGCAGCTCGGGCAGCGCATCCAGGTGCACGAGGCGGGCGGGCCGCGCGGCGGCGCCGAGTTCCGCGCCGACCGCGGCGATCGCGGCCTGGGTGTCGGCGTACCCGGCGGTGAATGCGACCGGGGTCTCGCCCCAGCGCGGATCGGGGGCGGCGACGACCACGGCATCCTGCAGCCCGGGCTGCTCGCGCAGCACCCGCTCGATCTCGGCCAGCGCGACCTTGACGCCGCCGGAGATGAGCACGTCGTCGCGGCGTCCCGTGACGGTCAGCATGCCGTCGCGGAGCGAGCCGCCGTCGGCGGTGCGGAACCAGCGCGCCCCGCCGTGCATGACGAACCGCTCCGCCGTCAGCCCGGGATCGCCGAGATACCCCTCCGCGAGGCTCGGGCCGCCGAGCCACACCTCGCCGTCCTCGACGCGCACCGTCGCCCCGCCGACCGGCCGGCCGTCGTAGACGCAGCCGCCGCTCGTCTCGCTCGAGCCGTAGCTGCGCACGAGGCGCACGCCGGCATCCGCGGCCTGTGCCGCGAGCGTCGCCGGTGTCGCCTGCCCGCCGACGAGCACCGCCTGGAACCGGCGCAGCTCGGTGAGAGCGTTCCGGTCGTCGAGCAGCGTCGCGAGCTGGGCCGGTACCAGGGCGACGAGGCGCTCCGGGATGCCGAGCCGCCGCGCCGCGTCGACGAACCGTGCCGCGGTGAACGGCCCGCCCTCGAGCTCGACCGGATCGACTCCCGCGGCGAACGAGCGCACGAGCACGTTGAGCCCGGCGATGTAGTGCGTGGGAAGCGCCAGCACCCACTGGCCGGGACCGCCGAGCGCGGACTCGCTCGCGGCCGCGCTGGCGAGCAGCGCGTCGGCGCTCAGTGCGACACGCTTCGGTCCCCCGGTCGAGCCGCTCGTCTCGACGACGAGCGCGATCCGCTGCTCGACCGTGCCGGGCAGCCCCTGCGGGTCGGCCCCCGGTGCCGCCGGCAGCACCGCGGGGCCCCCCGCGAGCGCGGCGCGCAGCGCCACCGCGATCTCCGCCCCCCGCACCACCTCGAGCCTCCGCGTCACACCGTCACCCCGCGTTCACGGTGCGCAATCGGGGGTCGAATCCCGTCTCGTACCCCCAATTGGGGGCGGCGAGTGCGCCGCGACCCCCTATTGCGCGCACTCAACGGGCTCGGGCGGGTCAGAAGTGCCACGGGTAGGGGGACCAGTCGGGGGGGCGCTTCTCGAGGAACGCGTCGCGACCCTCGAGCGCCTCGTCGGTGCCGTAGGCGAGCCGGGTCGCCTCGCCGGCGAAGAGCTGCTGCCCGACGAGTCCGTCGTCGACCGCGTTGAGCGCGTACTTCAGCATCCGGATCGACGTGGGGCTCTTGCCGAGGATCGTCTCGGCCATCTCGAGCGCCCGCGCCTCGAGCTCGGCGTGCGGCACGACCTTGTTGACCGCGCCCGTCTCGTATGCGCGCTGCGCGTCGTACTCCTCGGCGAGGAAGAACACCTCGCGCGCGAACCGCTGGCCCACCTGCCGGGCGAAGTACGCGCTGCCGTAGCCGGCGTCGAAGCTGCCGACGTCGGCGTCGGTCTGCTTGAACCGGGCGTGCTCGGCGGAGGCGATGGCCAGGTCGCACACGACGTAGAGGGAGTGGCCGCCTCCGGCCGCCCATCCGGGAACCACGGCGATGACGACCTTCGGCATGAACCGGATCAGTCGCTGCACCTCGAGGATGTGCAGACGTCCGACGCCGACCGAGCCGTCGTCGTACTCATAGCCGCTGCGCCCCCGGATGCGCTGGTCGCCCCCGGAGCAGAAAGCCCACCCGCCGTCCTTGGGGGACGGGCCGTTGCCGGTCAGCAGCACGGCACCGATCCGCGGGTTCTGCCGCGCGTCGTCGAGGGCGCGGGCGAGCTCGTCGACCGTGCGCGGCCGGAAGGCGTTGCGCACCTCGGGCCGGTCGATCGCGACCCGCGCGACCCGCCCGGTGGTGTCGTGGTGGTACGTCACGTCCTCGAGATCGGCGAAGCCGTCGACCTCGACCCAGCGCTCGGGGTCGAACAGCTCGGAGACGCGGTCGGCGCTCATGCGAGGGCTCCCAATCCGTGGAGGAGGACGAGCGGATTTCCGAGCACCGCGATCACGACGCCGAAGGTCGCCGCGACCACGCAGCGACGGCGCACGAGCGCGACGATCCCGACGATGAGCGCGGCGGCGCTGAACGCGTCGGCGAGGAGCGCCAGGACGGTGGCCGCGAGGTACCGCTCGGGGGCGTCGACCCCCAGCGCGACCGCCACCAGCGCCACCATGAGCACCGCGAGCGCGAGCGCGTAACGGCCGAGGGACGGCCTGCGCTCGCGCACGAGGCGATGCGACCGCGCGGGCGGCGAGGCGTCCGACATGGACGACAGCGGGGGGGCCGTGTCCGACGGCGCGGGCGCGGCGGTCGCGCGCGACGCGGCCGGCGTCGCCGACGCCGACCCCTCGGGGATCATGACCGGATCAGACAAGGCCGAACAGCGGCGCGACGATGTAGATGTTGCCTGCGAGCGCCAGCAGCAGGCCGAAGAGTCCGAGCACGCGGCCGAAGCCGGCCACGAGCGTGACGATCGCGAAGAACCCGGCGACGATGCTGAACGCGAGGGCGATCGAGGCGAGCACGACCGACGCGGCGATCGCCGAGAGCAGCAGCAGGATCGCCGCGGCGAGGCCGACGAAGAACGCGATGAACCCGGGCCAGCGCACGCGGCGCGTGCCGTCCATGCGCGTGCGCCGCACGTCGCTGCGCCAGAACTGCCCGAGCGTGGGCGCGACCGTGTACTCCGGCGGGATCGGCGGGATCCCTCCGCGTAGCGGCGCGATCCCGCCGCGCTGCGGGGCGACGCCACCGGTCTGCGGGCGATACCCGCCCTGCTGCGGGGCGATCGGCGGCCCGGACGACATCGAGCGGAGCTGGTTCGGCATCGGCGCGGGAGAACGTCCGGGCTGCTGCGAGTAGCTCATCGGGCCTCCTGACCGAGCGTCAGCCTACTCTGGGCACATGCCCGCGACCCCGCCCCTGCGTGAGCTGCGGGCGGGCGCGCGGGTGGTTGCGATCCCGCTCCGGCGGCGCTTCCGCGGCGTCGACGTGCGCGAGGCCGTGCTGCTGGAGGGCCCGGCCGGCTGGACGGAGTTCTCGCCGTTCGTCGAGTACGACGACGCGGAGGCGGCGACCTGGCTCGCCGCCGCGATCGACTTCGGCTGGAACGCGCCGCCCGCCGCCCGCCGCGATCGCATCCCGGTCAACGCGACGCTGCCCGCCGTGCCCGCGACCGATGTGCCGGCCGTGCTGGCGCTCTATCCCGGATGCCGCACCGTCAAGGTCAAGGTCGCCGAACGCGGGCAGGCGCTCGCCGACGACGTCGCCCGCGTGGCGGCGGCGCGCGCGGCGCTCGGCGCCGAGGGCCGGGTGCGGCTCGACGCGAACGGCGGCTGGAACGTCGACGAGGCCGAGCACGCCGTGCACGCCCTCGCGCCGTTCGACCTCGAGTACCTCGAGCAGCCGTGCGCGAGCGTCGAGGAGCTCGCCGAGCTCCGCTCCCGCCTGCACGACTGGGACATCCCCATCGCCGCCGACGAGAGCGTGCGCAAGGCCGCCGACCCGCTGGCGGTCGCGCGGGCCGGCGCCGCCGACCTGCTGGTGATCAAGGCGCAGCCGCTCGGCGGCATCCACCGGGCGCTCGAGATCGTGGGCGACGCGGGACTGCCGGTCGTCGTGTCGAGCGCCCTCGACACCAGCATCGGGATCGCGATGGGCGCCCACCTCGCGGCCGCCCTGCCCGAGCTGCCCTACGACTGCGGTCTCGCCACCGTCGGCCTGTTCGAGCGCGACGTCGTCGCCGATCCGCTCGTGCCGGTCGACGGCGCGATCCCGGTCACCCGGCCGGTGCCGGATGCCGACGCCCTCGACGCTCTTGCGGCGCCCCCGGAGCGCACGACGTGGTGGCTCGACCGCCTGGAGCGCTGCCACGCCCTCCTCGCCTCGCGGGTCGAGTAGCGGCGAGGTCACATCGTGGAGAGCCCGCTGTACGCGTGCAGCCCGTGGAAGAACAGGTTCACGATCGTGAAGTTGAACAGCACCGCGGCCAGTCCGATGATCGCGAGCCAAGCGGATCGGGTGCCGCGCCATCCCCGGGTCGCGCGGGCGTGGATGTAGCCGGCGAAGATGACCCACACGATGAACGTCCAGACCTCCTTGGTGTCCCAGCCCCAGTAGCGACCCCATGCGTGGTACGCCCAGATCGCGCCGGCCATGAGGGTGAAGGTCCAGAACGCGAAGCCGACGATGATCAGGCGCGACGACATCGCCTCGAGCGTCGCCGACGACGGGAAGGTCGCCAGGAACCGTCCGCGGGTCAGGCGCCCCTTCTCGCGCGCCTGCTGCAGCAGCTGCACGATCGCGAGCCCGCCGCCGACCGCGTAGAAGCCGGTGGCGAGCATCGCGACCGAGATGTGGATGTAGAGCCAGTACGACTGCAGCGGCGGCGACGTCGGCGCGACGGCGACGTAGAAGTTGGTGGCGGCGAGGCCGAGCATCAGCACGACGAAGCCGGTGATGTAGGCGCCGAGGAACTTCACGTCGCGCCAGAGGTTCACGACGATGAAGATGCCGACGATGATCGCCGTGCCGGTGAGCGAGAACTCGTACATGTTCGCCCACGGGCCGCGGTCGGCCGCGATGCCGCGGAGCACGACGGCGCCGACGTGCACGACCCAGGCGATGATCATGAGCGCGAACGCCGTGCGCTGGAACCGGGTCGCCTTGTTGACGCTCTTCGCCTGGCCCTCGGCGATGCGGGTGGTGACGCTGCCGACCCGTTCGAGCAGGGCCGTGCCGCCGCCGGCCCGTGCGGTCGTCGCGGCCGGCACCGCGGCACGAGCACTCGCCTCGGCGACGGGGATCGACCCGGTGCGCCGGCTCAGGTCGAGCACGTACATGACGAACGCGATCGCGTAGACGGCGATCGCCGAGTACGCCATCAGCAGCGAATAGGCGGCGAGGGTATCGGTCGTCACGGTCACATCCTAGGTATCGGTGTTCGGGGGGTCGTCCGGACCGTCGGGGTCGCCCGGGTCACCGAGGGCCGCGCGGTGGCGCGCCGCCACCTCGGCGACGGCGGCCTCGAGGTTCGCGTCCTCGCCGCGGGCGAGGCCGGCGTAGCGCAGTCGCGTGCCGTCCTCGCCGGTGACCGCGGTGATCCACATGCGCCGCCGGGGCACGAACAGGCTGAGAAGCAGGCCGCCGAGGACGAGCAGCGCGAACACCAGCGCGGGAAGGGGCGTCGGGTCGTGGTGGATGTCGAGGCTGACGTAGCGCCGGATGCCGCTGAACGTGATCGTGCCCAGCCCGTCCGGCAGCGTCGCCGTCTGCCCGCGCACGAGGTCGATCGGCCCGCCGCCGACCGTCTTGCTGGTCGCGGGGTCGCGCCCCGCGGCGAGCTTCAGCTTCGCCACGTCGAGCGTGTACACGTTCTGCGGGGTGCCGCCGCCGAGGCCCAGGTCGCCGATGTACACCGACAGGAACACGTCGGCCTTCGGCGACAGCTGCGGCGCGGCCGACAGGATCTGGTCCTTGCCCGCCGGCGGCGTCGGCCGGAAGAAGCCCTGGATGCCGATCTGCGTCGGCTTCCCCGTGGAGTCGGTCAGCCCGTCGGCGACCTTCAGCACGCCGTTGCTCGTGAGGTTGGCATCCTGCGCGAGGAACGGCGTCGGCTCGTTCTTGACGACCGTGCCGTGGGAGTCCCGGATCGTGAGGATCGGCGCGTAGCCGTTGCCGAGCAGGTAGATCTGGGTGCCGCCGACCGTGATCGGCGCGTTGATCTTGAGCTCCTGCTTCGTCCACCCGCCGCCGGGGGTGCGGGTGCTCAGGCGGGTGACGTAGTCCTCCGGGTCCCAGGTGCCGGTCGTCTGGTTGAAGGCGTAGGTCGGCCGGAACGACTCGAGCCGCATCTGGTAGGGCTGCAGGTCGTCCACCGACGAGAACCGGCCCGGGATGAAGGAGTCGTAGTCGCTGCCGACGTTCGTGAACGTGGAGTCCTGCACGAGGATGCGCTGGCCGGTGTAGCCGAAGCCGCCGAAGACGCCGACGGTGAGCAGGATGCCGACGAGCGCGACGTGGAAGATCAGGTTGCCGGTCTCGCGCAGGTAGCCGCGCTCGGCCGAGACCGAGTCGCCGCCGCCGGGCAGCGGGTAGTTCTCGACCCGGTAGCCGAGGCGGCGCAGCACGCGGCGTCCCTCGGCGACGGCGGTGGGGGCATCCACGGCGGTCGTCGCCTCCGTGTAGCCGATCAGCCGCTCGAGCCGGGCGGGCGTGCGCGGCGGCTTCGCCACGAGCGCCTGCAGATGGTGCCGGGTGCGCGGGATGATGCACCCCACGAGCGAAACGAACAGCAGCAGGTAGATGGCCGAGAACCACGGCGACGCGAACGTCGAGAACACTCCGAGCGCGTCGAGGATCTTGTAGCCGTCGGGGTTCTGCTGCTGGAACTGGATGACGCCATTCGGGTCGGAGGTGCGCTGCGGCACGAGCGACCCGGGCACCGCGGCGAGGGCGAGCAGCAGCAGCAGGATGAGCGCCGTGCGCATGCTCGTGAGCTGGCGCCACAGGAAGCGGAGCCAGCCGACCGGCCCGAGCCGCGGCTGCTGGATGCCGGGGGCGGGCTCGGGCGCCTCGGCGTGGCCGTCGGGGCGGGCGCCGAAGCTCGTCGGCGCGTCGGAGTCAGAGCGGGACAGGTCAGAGCGGGACATTCGCGCCCACCCCGATCGAATGCACGACGACGCCCCACAACCCCGACACCATGAGCACGCCGATGACGATCAGCAGCGCGCCGCCCGCGATGTTGACGGCCCGGATGTGGCGCTTGACGAAGCGGACCGACGCGCCGACCCAGCCGAAGCCGATCGCGACCAGCAGGAACGGCACCCCGAGGCCGAGGCAGTACGCGACGCCGAGGAGCACCGCGCGCGCGAGGTCGCCCTGGTCGAGCACGAGCGAGGTCACCGCCACGAGGGTCGGGCCGACGCACGGGGTCCAGCCGATCGCGAAGATCACGCCCAGCAGCGGCGCGCCGATGAGGCCGGTGCGGGGCTGCCATCCGGGCTTCACGGTGCGCTGCAGGAAGCTGACCTGCCCGATGAAGACGACGCCCATGACGATGACGACGACGCCCGCGATCCGCAGGATGAGGTCCGACCACTGGGCGACGAACACGCCGACCGTGCCGACCAGCACCGTCGCGAGGATGAACACGACCGAGAACCCGAGCACGAACAGCGCCGCGCCGAGCAGCACGCGACCCCGGGTGCGCACCGCCCCGCCGGTGACACCGCTGACGTAGCCGAGGTAGCCGGGCACGAGCGGCAGGATGCACGGAGACAGGAACGACACCAGGCCGGCCGCGAGCGCGATCGGCACGGCGAGCCAGAGGCCGCCGCCCGCGACGATCGAGCCGACATCCATCAGGACGACGTCTCGGTCAGGGTGTCCTGGATGACCTCGCGCAGCACGCTGGTCTGATCCGTCGTGATCTCGCCGTCGAAGCGCGCCGCGACCCGGCCCTTCGTGTCGATGACGAGCGTCGTCGGGGTGGTGCGCGGCGAGAACTTGCCGGCGAACGCCGCCGCCATCGGCGCGTTGTTGCCGGTCTCGATCGTGATCGGGTAGCTGACGCCGTGCGCCTTCGCGAAGGCCGTCGCCTGCGGCGCCAGGTCATTGATGTCGACCCCCAGGAACTGCACGCCCTTCTCCCCCGAGCCGAAGTGGGCGTAGAGCTTCTCGAGGCGCGGGGCCTCGGCGATGCACGGCGCGCACTGCGCATACCAGAAGTTGACGACGACGACGTCGCCGCGCAGCTCGGAGCTCGACACCGTGCCGCCGGTCGACGTCGTCGCCGTGAAGCTGATCGGCGCGGTGCGACTGCCGGGCGCGATCACCCGCGTCGTGCCGTCGCCCGAGGTGTAGTCGCCGCCGGTGTAGCTGCCGGCGATCCCGTCACCCGACGAGCAGCCGGCCAGTGCGAGGGATGCCGCCACCAGCACGACCGCCGCCGCCCGCATCCGGCGTCCGCGCGCGCTCACACCGCCCCCTGGTCGACGGCCCCGGCCAGCAGCTCCGCGGCGGGCTCCTCGTAGGAGACCTCGACGAAGCGGCCGTCGCGCAGGGCGAGGCTCGTGATGCTCGACAGGGCGCACCGCCGGTTGCGCGGATCGGTCGCGAGCGGCCTGCCCTGCACGGTGCGGGCGGCCATCCAGATCGGCGACTGGTGGCTGACGAGCACCACCTCGCCGCCGTCGACCGAGGCGTGGGCGTCGTGGATCGCGGCCATCATCCGGGCGGCGATCGCCGCGAACGGCTCGCCCCAGCTCGGCCGCCACGGGTTGCGGAAGTGCCGGGCGAGCAGCGGATTCGCCCGGACCGCGCGCCGGATGTTGGTGCCCTCGAAGACGTTGGTCGGCTCGATGATGCGCTCGTCGATCTCGAGGCCCGCCGCGGGGTGGAACAGGTCCAGCCACGGCTGCGCGCTCTCCCGGGTGCGGGTGAGCGGGCTCGCGATCACGCGCCGGATGTCGTGGCCGGCCAGCGACCGCGCCGCGAGTCGCGCCATGTCGCGGCCCCGATCGCTCAGGTGGAACTCCGGCATCCGGCCGTAGAGCACCCCGGCGGGATTGAAGACCTCGCCGTGGCGCACCAGGCGGACGAGGTCGGCGGACACGCTCCGGATTCTACGGGCGGCTGCCTGAAGCTCCGCCGACGGACGAACCGGCCGCCCGTCGGCGCGGGCCGTAAACTCGGTGCCCGTGACCTCTCGCACGCTCGTCGCCGACCTGGCCGCCGCGATCGACGGACCCGTGTCCGTCGCCGGATGGGTCGACACGGTGCGCGACCAGAAGAAGGTGCAGTTCGTCGTGCTCCGCGACGAGTCCGGCGCCGTGCAGCTCGTGCACCCGCGCACCGACGCGGGCGAGGACCCGCAGCCCGACCCGATCGCCGACGCGATCTCCGCGCTCACGGCGGGCACCTTCATCCGGGTCGAGGGCGACCTCAAGCACGACGAGCGGGTCAAGCTCGGCGGGCTCGAGGTCAAGGTCGGCCGGCTCGACGTCGCCGCCGCCGCGCTCGACTCCCCCATCGCGGAGGACTCGTCGATCGACAAGCGCCTCGACTACCGCTGGCTCGACCTGCGCCGGCCCGAGATGAACCTGCTGTTCCGCGTGCAGACGACGCTGCTGCACGCGATGCGCACCTGGTGGGTCGACAACGGCTACATCGAGATCCACACGCCGAAGCTCATGGCCTCGCCGTCGGAGTCGCGCGCCGAGCTGTTCCAGGTGCCGTACTTCGAGACGACCGCCTACCTCGCGCAGAGCCCGCAGCACTTCAAGCAGATGGGCCAGGCCGCCGGCTTCGGCAAGGTCTTCGAGATCGGGCCCGCCTTCCGGGCCGACCCGTCGTTCACGTCGCGGCATGCCACCGAGTTCGTGTCGGTGGATGCCGAGATCAGCTGGGTGGACTCCCACGAGGACGTCATGGCGATGCACGAGCAGCTGCTCGCCGCCGCGTTCGCCGCCGTGAAGGAGAAGCACGGCGCCGAGATCGAGGCGCTGTTCGGCGTCGAGGTGACCGTGCCGTCGCTGCCGTTCCCGCGCATCCCGCTCGCCGAGGCGAAGGAGATCGTGGCCGCCCGCGGCTACACCGTGCCCCGGCACGACGCTGACATGGACCCGGAGGGCGAGCGCCGCATCTCGGAGTACGTGAAGGAGCAGCTCGGGCACGAGTTCGTGTTCCTCACCGACTACGCGTCGAGCATCCGGCCCTATTACCACCGCCGCCACGACGACGACGCGGGCCTCACCAACAGCTACGACCTCATCTTCAACGGCGCGGAGATCTCCACCGGCGCGCAGCGCGAGCACCGTATCGACGTGCTCGTCGCCCAGGCGCAGGACAAGGGTCTGAACCCCGACGAGATCGGCGAGTACCTCGAATTCTTCAAGTACGGGGTGCCTCCGCACGGCGGCTTCGGCATGGGCCTCGCGCGCGTGCTGATGCTGCTGCTGCACCTGCCGTCGATCCGCGAGGTCATCTACCTGTTCCGCGGGCCGAACCGCCTGGAGCCGTAGCGCGCGCCGTCAGGGCCAGAGACTGCGCACCCGCGGCACCGCGGCGAGGATCGCGGCGCCGTCGACGGTCACGCGGCTCTCCAGGATGCCGCGCTCGCGCCATTCCGCGACGAGTTCCATCGGACCCTCGGGCGGCAGCGGCCACAGCCACAGCCCGTGGTGCTGGTCGTAGCGCTCATCGCCGCCCCCGCCTCCGCCGCCGTTCGCGAACGACAGCGACCACCCCTCGGGCTGCTCGTCCCACGCCCTGCCGTGCGGGAATCCACCGAACTCCGCCGTGGATCCCTCGGCGAGCACGACGCGCCAGTGCAGCTCGTCACCCGGCGGATCCTCCCGCCGTCCGAACCCGCCGTGCAGGATCCAGCTCCAGTCCTTCGCCGTCTCCCCCAGCCGCCGGAGGACGGAATCGACGCGGATCACCACACCCGTCGAGTACACCTCGAGCGCCGACACCGCCAGCACCGTGCCGGCCGTGCGGGCGAGCACCTCGCCGATCGGCAGCAGCACGGGAAGCTCGTCCTGCGGCGGCTGCACCCATGCGGGAACCGCCGGGCGCTCGCCGGGATCGCCGGAACTCGAGTACAGCCGCTGCATCAGCGCGCGGCCACCGAGACGGGCATCGCCTCGGCGAGCTGCTCGACCGCGATGTCGAGCCGCAGGTCGAGGCCGGCGTCGAGCACCTCGCCGTCGGGGCGGATGCGGTTCGGCGCGTGCGAGACGCTCACCGGGTCGACGAGCGCGGCATCCATCGCCAGCAGGGTCGGCACGAGGGCGGCGAGGCCCCGGATGCCGCCCGTCTGCCCGGGCGATGCCGACATGAGCAGCACCGGCTTGCCGTACAGCCCGGTCGACCCGACGAGCCAGTCGAGCGCGTTCTTGGTGACGCCGGACGGGGCGTGCACGTACTCCGGCGACGCGATGATCGCGGCGGCGCAGCCTTCCGCGAGCAGGCGCAGCTCGCGAGCCGCGGTCGGCATCCGGTCGGGAGTGTCGAGCCCGGGATCGAAGAGCGGCAGCTGCGGCACGAGGTCGTCGCCGAGCAGCTGGAGGCCCGGCGCACGGCGCTCGATCGCGCGCAGGAGCCCGCGGTGCAGCGAGTCGGCACGCAGGCTCCCGCAGATCGCGAGCACCGGCGTCCGCAGCATGTCGGCAGGCTAGACCGGGCTCGCGCTCGTGGCTAGACCCGACGTCCTGCCGCGTCGAGGGCGCCGACCAGGCGGGCGCGGTCGACGCGCCAGATCGTATGCACGCGGTCGTCGATCAGCACGACCGGGATCTCCTCCGCGTACTCGCGTTCCAGCTCCGCATCGCCGACGATCGAGCGCTCCTCGAACGCGACCTCCGGGTACCCGCCGAGCACGTCCTGCACCAGCGCGCGCGCGTCGTCGCACAGGTGGCATCCGGGTCGGGTCAGCAGCGTCAGTCGCGGCACGCCGCCAGCCTAGGCGGCGACCTGCCCGGGCGTCCGGTGCGGGCACGCGGCTAGCATGGATCGATGCCCGAGGAGCCGCTGCCGCCGAGCGACCGGCCCATCCTGGCGCTGTTCGACGTCGACAACACGCTCATGCGCGGCACGAGCCTGTTCCAGCTCGGGCGCGAGGCGTGGAAGCGCCGCATCATCCGTGCTCGCGACATCGCGCTGTTCGGCTGGCACCAGGTGCGCTTCATCATGGTGGGCGAGAACGACGAGCACCTCGCGTCGTCGAAGGAGCGGGCGCTCGGGCTGCTCGGCGGGCATTCGGAGGCCCAGATCCTGGAGCTCGCCGACTCGATCTGGGAGCACCGGATCCGTCCGCGGCTCTACCCCGACACCGTGAAGCTCGCCCAGGACCACATCGCCCGCGGGCACCAGGTGTGGCTCGTCTCGGCGACGCCGCTCGTCATCGGCGAGCGCATGGCGCAGAAGCTCGGGCTGACCGGCGCGCTCGGCTCGCAGTTCGAGTCCAAGGACGGCGTCTTCACCGGCCGGATCATCGGCCACATCCTGCACCACGAGCGCAAGGCGGAGGCGGTCCGCGAGCTCGCCGAGCGCGAGGGGGCCGACCTCGCCGAGAGCTGGGCGTACTCCGACAGCCGCAACGACATCCCGCTGCTCGAACTCGTCGGCCACCCCACGGTCGTGAATCCGGATGTCGCCCTCATGAAGCACGCGCACGATCACCACTGGCCGATCATGCGGCTGCGACCCTCGAGCATCCGCGAGGCCCGGCGACGCCTGCGCCGCGAGGCCCGCGACGCGAAGAAGGTCACGGAGTAGCAGCTCGCGTTCGGCATCCGCACCCACGCTCCGCAACCGCTACACGGTTTGCCATCCGTGCAGGTGCGCGCGGGCACCATCCGATGGCAAACCGCCGATCGGTTGCGCAGCAAAGCCGGGGGCGGTGCACCCCGCACATGCAGAACGCCCGGCCGGAGCCGGGCGTTCGTGCACTACTTCTTGTTGCGACGCTGGTGCCGCGTCTTGCGCAGCAGCTTGCGGTGCTTCTTCTTCGCCATGCGCTTGCGGCGCTTCTTGATGACGGAGCCCATACTTCACCTCATTCGATTCGATCGGACCACCGGCCGGGTTCCGAAACGAACCGCGGGGAAAGTCAACCGCAGAAGTCTAGCCCAGGCCGGATTCAGCCCGCGTCGCGCTCGGCCCCGGGGGCCGCGATGACCTGCGCGACCGCCGACTCCGGGATCCGGTAGGAACGCCCGAAGCGCACGGCCGGCAGTTCGCCGGCGTGCACGAGCCGGTAGACGGTCATCGACGAGACGCGCATCATGTCGGCGACCTCGGCGACGGTGAGGAAGCGGACGTCCGAGAGATCGGCCATCGACACCCCTTCTGTGGGGGGCGCTCGCTGTTGTCTATGTGACTGCTGTGACGCGAGTGCCCAGCGTCAATATAGGGAATCGCGAGCCCCCGTGTCTAGGAGCGGCGACCCCATCTCGGCAGCCGCACCGAAACCCGCCGCTGCGCGCCCTGCAGCTTCTCCTGCGCCGCCTCGAGCGCCGCACGCGCCTGATGCGCGGTCTCCGCTGCCGTGCGGCCGAGCCGACCGCCGACCTCGGCGCCCGCCCAGGCCGAGAACGCACCCGACTCCAGCAGCGCGCCGGATGCCGTCCCGTCCGCCGCGGCGCCCCCCGCGAACGGCGCGAGCCAGGCCTCGATCTCGCCGAGCGGTGCGGCATCCAGCCGGTAGTACCGGTGCTGCCCCTCCTCGCGCACGCTCACCAGATCGTGGTCGCGCAGCACCTTGAGGTGCTTGGAGACGGTCGGCTGGCTGATGCCGAGCTCGCTGACGAGTTCACTCACGCTCACCTCGTCGCCGCGATCGCGCAGGCTCCGGAGGAGTTCGCGCCGGGTGCCGTCGGCGAGCACGTCGAAGATGTCGCTCATCGCTCCAGGGTCGCACAGCACGCTCCCCGCTGGGAGGGGAGGTCGTTTCCGACCTCCCCCGCGGAGCCGGTGCCGCCGGCCGTCTCGGCCGGCGGTTCCGGGGATAGCATCCAGGGATGGCCGGAACGCCGATCCGCCGGGGTTCGCTGCCGACCCGCATGGCCGACGCGATCGGCGACTTCTCGGTCGCCACGCCGGCCCGCTTCGCGCTCCTCGTGTTCGCCGGGCTGACCGCCCTCTTCGCCGTGCTCTTCTCGCTGCCGCCGGCCACCAGCTCCGGGCACGCCGCACCCCTGGTCGATGCGATCTTCACGGCCGTGTCCGTCATCTGCGTCACCGGCCTGTCGACGGTCGACATGGCGACGTTCTGGTCGCCGCTCGGGCATGTCTTCATCTTCGTCGGCGTCGAGATCGGCGGCATCGGGGTGCTCACCCTCGCGTCGATCCTCGGCCTCATCATCAGTCGCAAGCTCGGGCTGCGGCAGAAGCTGCTCGCCGCCGGCGACGCCAACCCGCTCAACCTGCGCAAGGGGCTGCGGGTCGACGCCCAGGCCCTGCAGCTCGGCGACACCGGCGGACTCATCGTGACGGTCGCCGTGAGTGTGCTCGTGATCGAGCTCGCGGCGGCGGTGCTGCTGTTCCCCCGGATGCTGCTGGCCGGTGACGATCCCTGGACCGCGGGCTGGCAGTCCGTCTACACGGCCGCCATGGCGTTCACGAATACCGGCTTCCTCCCCTCGAGCGCCGGCCTCGGTCCGTACGCGCACGACGCGTGGTTCCTCATCGTGCTGATGATCGCGGTCGGATTCGGGGCCATCGGCTTCCCGGTCATCCACACGCTGTCCCGGAACCCGTGGCATCCCCGCCGCTGGAGCCTGCACGTGAAGCTCACGATCGCGACCTTCCTCCTGCTGCTCGCGGGCGGGGCGCTCGCGCTGCTGCTGCTGCAGTGGGATGGTGCGCAGCGCGGCCTCGACCCCGGCCAGCGGATCCTGCAGAGCTTCTTCCAGTCGTCGATGGCACGCTCGGGCGGGTTCTCGACCGTCGACGTCGGCCACCTCGACGGGGCGAGCCTGTTCGTGACCGACATGCTCATGTTCGTGGGCGGCGGCTCCGCCTCGACCGCGGGCGGCATCAAGGTGACGACCCTGGCGATCCTGTTCCTGGGCGCATTCGCGGAGGCACGGGGCGTCGACGACATGGAGTCGTTCCGGCGGCGCATCCCGTCGGATGTCATGCGCCTGGCCGTCAGCGTCGTGCTGTGGGGGGCCACGACCGTCGCGGCCGCGACCATCACGCTGCTCGTCATGACCCGCGCGCCGCTGGACGACGTGCTGTTCGACGTCATCAGCGCGTTCGCGACGTGCGGGCTCTCGACGGGTTTCACCGCGAGCGCGTCGGAACCGGCGCAGTACGTTCTGGCGGCCACCATGTTCCTGGGACGCATCGGCACCGTGACCCTCGCCGCCGCGCTGGCGGCGTCGACCCGGCGCCAGCTGTTCCGCCGACCGGAGGAGAGGCCCATCGTTGGCTGACGCATCCACCCCCAGCGACATCGCGAGCGACATCCCCGCCGACGCGCCCGTGCTCGTCATCGGGCTCGGCCGGTTCGGCGCCGCGACCGCCGGGCAGCTGGCCCGGCTCGACCGCGACGTGCTGGCCATCGACGAGGATCCGGCCCTCGTGCAGAAGTGGGCCGACCGGCTGACGCACGCGGTGCAGGCCGACGCGCGCTCGGTCGAGGCGCTGCACCAGCTCGGCGCCGGCGACTTCCCGGTCGCGGTGGTCGCGGTCGGCACCTCGATCGAGTCGAGCGTGCTCATCGCGGCGAACCTCGTCGACCTCGGCATCCGGCAGATCTGGGCGAAGGCGGTCAGCCAGGCGCACGGCACGATCCTGTCGCGCATCGGCGTGCACCACGTGGTCTACCCGGAGGCGGAGGCCGGCGAGCGGGTCGCGCACCTCGTCTCGAATCGGATGCTGGACTACATCCGCTTCGACGACGACTTCGCGATCGTCAAGATGCACCCGCCCAAGCCGCTGCGCGGCATCCCGCTCGGGCAGAGCGGCCTGCGCTCGAAGCACGGCGTCACGGTCGTCGGGGTGAAGCAGCCCGGCGGCGATTTCACCTACGCCTCGACCGAGACGGTGCTGCATGAGCGCGACATCGCGATCGTCAGCGGCTCGATCGGCGACCTGGAGCGGTTCGCTCGACTCAAGTGACGCTCGGCGCGACCCTCTCGCGCATCCGATCGACCGTTTGCCATCCGATGCGGCGCGCGGGGGGACGATCGGATGGCAAAACGTCGATCGGATGTGGGGCGCGGCCCGCGCGGGTCACGCGTCGCCGTGGGCGAGCTCGCGGGCGCGATCGAGGGCTGCGGCGGTGGCGCGGTCGAACAGCCCGGTGAGGTCGGCCTCCTCGAGCACCGCGATCGCGCGCTCGGTCGTGCCCTTCGGGCTCGTGACGCGGCGGCGCAGCTCGGCAGGATCGACGTCGGATGCCGCCAGCAGCTCCGACGCGCCGCGGAACGTCTGCTGAACCATGAGCCGAGCGTCGGCATCCGAGAACCCCATCCGCAGCGCGGTCGCGGTGAAGCTCTCGACGAGCAGGAACACGTACGCCGGCCCCGAGCCGGAGATCGTGCTCAGGGCGTCGATCCGGTCCTCGGGCACCTCGACCACGGCGCCCGAGGTCTCGAAGAACGCGCGGGCGACGGCCGTCTGCTCGGCCGACACCCGCGGCCCGGATGCCAGCCCCGTGACCCCGAGGCGCACGACCGCCGGGGTGTTCGGCATCGCCCGCAGCACCGGGTTCGGCACGAGCGCCTCCATCGACGCGATCGTCACGCCGGCCGCGACCGAGACGACCACGGCATCCGGGTCGAGGTCGGTGCGGATCGACGTCAGCAGCTCGGGGATCATCGCGGGCTTGACGCCGAGCACCACGAGCCGCGCGCCGTCCAGGGCGGTGCGCTGGGCATCCGGATCGCGCTCCAGCGCCAGCGACGTGACGCCCGGCCCGCCGAGCGCCGCGGCCTTCGCGGCGGTGCGGTTGGTGACGGTCACGCCGCCGTGCCCGACGCCGGAGGCGATGAGTCCGGCGAGCAGCGCACCGCCCATCGAGCCGGCTCCGAGCAGGGCGATCCGGGGCAGCGAGGGGCTCACGGGTCGCGATCCTAGCTGGCGGGCCAGGGTAACTTGGAGCGCGTGAGCGCATCCGGCGGCGGCAAGGCGATCATCGCGGCGATGGCCGCCAACCTCGGGATCGCGCTGACCAAGCTCGTGGCGGCGCTGTTCTCCGGCTCGGCCGCCATGCTCGCCGAGGCGGTGCACTCGTTCGCCGACACCATCAACCAGGTGCTCCTGCTCGTCGGCGGCCGCCGCTCGCGCAAGTCCGCCGATCAGGAGCACCCGTTCGGTTACGGCCGCGAGCGCTACCTCTTCGCCTTCATCGTCTCGATCGTGCTGTTCTCGGTCGGCGGCGCCTACTCGATCTACGAGAGCATCCAGAAGTTCTTCGAGCCGCACCACGAGATCACGAACTGGTGGCTGCCGATCGCCGTCATCGTCATCTCGATCGGCCTCGAGGGTTTCTCCTTCCGCACCGCGCGCAAGGAGTCGCTGCCGTTCAAGGGCACCGGCTCCTGGATCTCGTTCATCCGCCGTGCGAAGGCGCCGGAGCTGCCGGTCGTGCTCTTCGAGGACACGGCGGCGCTCATCGGCCTGGTGTTCGCCCTGCTCGGGGTCGGCCTGACGGTGATCACCGGCAACCCGGTCTTCGACGCGCTCGGCACCCTGCTCATCGGCCTGCTGCTCGTGACGGTCGCGATCATCCTCGGCAGCGTCACGAAGAGCCTGCTGATCGGCGAGGGCGCCGAGCCGGATGTCGTGGAACGCATCCGCGACGCGTTCAACCAGCACCCGCAGACCGAGGCGCTCATCCACCTGCGCACGCTCTACCTCGGCCCGGACGAGATGCTCGTCGCGGCCAAGGTCGCCTTCCCGCACACCACGAAGCTCGAGCAGGTCGCGGAGGCGATCGACCAGATGGAGGTCGACATCCGCGCCGCCGTGCCCGTGGCGCGGGTCATCTACATCGAGCCCGACATCCTGCGCCCCGAACGCGAGGCGATGACGACCGACGCGATCGTCATCAAGTCGGCCGACTGAGCCCGTCGATCGCCTACTCGGCCGCCGGTTCGTACGTGCCGATCACGGCCAGCAGTTCGAGCTTCTGCGCGCTCTCCGAGCCCGGCGTCGCGGTGAACACGAGCAGCCGCTGCTGCGTCTCCGGGTCGAGCAGGGTCTCGCAGTCGAGCGTGAGCTCACCGACCTCCGGATGCACGAACCGCTTCGTGCGCACCTGCTTCTGCGCGACCTCGTGCTCCGCCCACAGCGCACGGAACTCCGCGCTCTCGCGCTCGAGCGCCGCCACGAGCTCGGCCGCCCGGGAGCCCGCCCCGCCTCGCCCGAGCGCATCCCGCAGCTCTGCGACCCAGACCCGGCCGTGCACGGCGTGGTCGTCCGAGTGGTACACCGCGCGTGAGGACGGGTCGGTGAACCAGCGGTAGACCGTCGAGCGGGCGAGCCCGGTCCACCGGGTCGCGTCGCCCAGCAGCGCGACCGCGAGCGGCGTCTGGAGCAGCGTCTCGCCGGTCTCGCCGATCACCATGGCCGGGGTGTCCTGCAGGCGGTCGACGATGCGCAGGATGCCGGGGGCGATGTGGTCGATGTCGCCCCGGCGGTCGGGCGCCGGGTGTCCCGCCAGCCGGAACAGGTGATCGCGCTCGGCGCGCGTCAGGTGCAGCCCGCGCGCGAGCGCCGTGAGCATCTGCACGGAGGGCTGCGGACCGCGCGACTGCTCGAGCCGTCCGTAGTAGTCGGCCGACATCCCGACGAGCTGGGCGACCTCCTCGCGCCGCAGGCCGCTCGTGCGACGACGCGGCCCGCGCGTCAGGCCGACGTCCTCGGGCTGCAGGGCCTCGCGCCGGGTGCGCAGGAAGTCGGCGAGCTGCGCGCGATCCATCTCCACGTCTCCATCGTCCTCGCCCTGCGCCGCCCGTGCCAGGGATCGCCGCTCCCCGGATAAGCGCGCCCTGGATGCCGTCCCCGCATCGGCGCATCCTCGAGGCATGACACGCATCGCCCTCATCACCGGCGGATCCCGCGGCCTCGGCCGGGCATCCGCGCTCGCCCTCGCCGATCACGACGTGGACGTCATCCTCACCTACCGCACCGGCGTCGACGAGGCCGCGGCGGTCGTCGCCGACCTCGAGGCGGCGGGCCGCACGGCCGTCGCGCTCCCGCTCGACACCACGATGCCGGAGACCTTCCCCGCCTTCGCCGCGACCCTGCGCGAGACGCTGCACGCGACCTGGGGTCGCGACGACCTCGACATCCTCGTGAACAACGCGGGCTACGCGCTCGACACCTTCTTCGGCTCGACCACCCGCGAGCAGATCGAGTCGCTGCTCGCCGTGCACGTCACCGGTCCGGTGCTGCTCACCCAGGAGCTGAGCCCGCTGCTGGCCGACGGCGGCGCCGTGCTCAACATCTCGACCGGCCTGACGCAGAACCTCGTCAACCCCGGGTACTCGGTCTACGCCGCGATGAAGGGCGCGGTCGAGGTCTGGACGCGCTACCTCGCCAAGGAGCTCGGAGCGCGCGGCATCCGGGTCAACGTGCTCGCTCCCGGAGCAACGGCCACCGACTTCGCCGGTGGCCAGATCCGCGACAACGAGGCCTACCAGGCCGGCATCATCGCCTCGAGCGCGCTCGGCCGCGTCGGGCAGCCGGACGACATCGGCCGCGCCGCCGCGGCGATCCTCTCGGAGGAGTTCGCCTGGGTCACCGGTCAGCGGCTCGAGGCATCCGGCGGCCAGGGCATGGGCAGGTGGACCCGTCCGGCCGCCTAGTCAGTCGACTGACCTGTTCCCCCCGCGTCGAGCGCCTACGTTCGCATCGAACGGGCACGTTCGACCGCGCCTCGCAGATGCAAACGTAGGCGCTCGGCGCGGGAGTCAGAGCTCGGAGCCGCGGCGGCCCCGGAAGAAGTCGAGCAGGATCTCGCCGCACTCCTCCTCGAGAACGCCCGGCAGCACCTCGACCCGGTGGGGCAGGCGCCGGTCGCGCAGCAGGTCGTACCTGCTGCCGGCCGCGCCGGCCTTCTCGTCCCACGCCCCGAACACGACCCGCGGGATACGTGCGGCGAGGATCGCGCCGGCGCACAGCACGCAGGGCTCGAGCGTCACGACGAGCGTGCAGTCGTCGAGATGCCAGTCGCCCCGGATGGCGGCCGCCGCCCGGATCGCGACGACCTCGGCGTGCGCGGTGGGATCGCGGTCCTCCTCACGGCGGTTGCGTCCGACCGACAGCACCGCGCCATCCGGATCCAGCAGCACCGCGCCGACCGGCACGTCGCCGCCGGAGCGGGCGAGCTCCGCCGCCGCGAGGGCGGCGCGCATCGCGTCCTCATATGCCTCTGGGACGGCAGCGGCGGCGGCCATACCCTTGACCCTATGCGCGTCCATGTCGCCGACCACCCGCTCATCACCCACAAGCTCACCGTGCTGCGGGATGCGCGCACGCCGTCGCCGACGTTCCGCAACCTCGCGGAGGAGCTCGTGACGCTCCTCGCGTACGAGGCGACCCGCAACGTGCGCACGACCCCGATCACGGTGCAGACGCCCGTGGCCGAGACCCAGGGCCTCGCCATCAGCGATCCACGCCCGCTCGTGGTGCCGATCCTGCGCGCCGGGCTCGGGATGCTGGGCGGCATGGTCAAGCTGGTCCCGACCGCCGAGGTCGGCTTCCTCGGCATGGTGCGCGACGAGCAGACGCTGCAGCCCGCGATCTACGCGGAGCGGCTGCCCGACGACCTCTCCGACCGGCAGTGCTTCGTGCTCGACCCCATGCTCGCCACCGGGGGCTCGCTGATCGCCGCGATCGACTACCTCTTCGCCCGCGGCGCGGTCGACGTGACCGCGATCTGCCTGATCGGCGCCCCCGAGGGCCTCGCGGCGGTCGAGCGGGCGACCGAGGGCCGCAACGTGACGATCGTGCTCGGCGCGAAGGACGAGCGGCTCAACGAGGTCGGCTACATCGTGCCCGGCCTCGGGGATGCCGGCGACCGCCTCTACGGCACCGTCTGACCCCGCCCTGGGCGCCGCCGCGAACGGTCCGCGTCGCGCCGGACCCCGCGGCCATGGCACAATGTGACCCATGACCGCCCATCCGCGTACCCTGATCGCCCGCGAGGCCCTGGGGAACGCCGGCATGATGATGCCGGCGGCTGCGGTCATGTGCTGTCGAATGTGCGCCTGACGGATCTGACCCGTCCGAGTTCTCATCATGAACTCCCGCACGCCGGATCTGCCCGGCGATCCCACGCATATCGACAGCACCGCGTCGCCCGCGACGGATGAATCCGCGGGTGCCGCCTCCGATCAAGGATTCGACACCATGTCTCTGGCCACCCTCGCCCCCGTTCCCACCACCGCGCTCCCACCGGAGCCCGATCCGGCGCCGCGCCGACTGCGCGCGGTCCCCGATGGCACCGAGCCGCGCGGTTTCGCGCTCTACGTCGGCATCGACGAGAACGCCGCCGCCCTCGCGGGCACCGATCTGGGCGAGATCGTCCAGACGCTCAAGCGCGCGCTCGCGGCGATCGCACCGACCGCCGAGACCTACGCGGCGGTCGCGCTCGCGCCATCCGGTACCGGCGGCCGCGACGTCGACGTCGTGCGCCTCGCCCTGCAGGACCCGGCCGCCCTCGCGAAGCACCGCCAGACGGCGCCCGCGGCCGAGGCGCCCGAGCCGCGCGGCGGCGTCGTGATCGACATCTCCCGCAAGCGGGTGCAGCTCGACGGCGAGACCTCGCCGCTGACGTACAAGGAGTTCGAGCTGCTGCAGTTCCTGGTGCTGCGCGAAGGGCGCACGATCGACCGGCACGAGATCATCGCCACGCTGTGGGGCGACACCGACGACGACGAGACGCCCAACGAGCGCACGATCGACGTGCACGTGCGGCGGCTGCGTTCCAAGCTCGGCGCGTACGAGGACATCGTGCGCACCGTGCGGGGCGCGGGATACCGGTTCGACCGGCACGCGGATGTCACGATCCGCTACGCGTCGACGCCCTCTCCGGACGTCTTCTAGGAGGCTAGGCCGCCGCGAGCGCGACCACGCTCGTCGGCCCCGACACCCGGTGCACCGCGAGCAGCTGGTGCGGCTCGATCCCGCCGACGACGTGCACCGCGTCGGCGCGATGATCGGCCACGACCACGAGGTCGCCGGCGACGACGAGGTCACGCGGCCACGTGCCACCGGAGGCGAATTCGTGCGCGTCGACGAGGCCGCCCGGGGTGCGTCGCGCGTCGAGCACCGTGCCCGGCCCGCGGTTGGCCACCAGGATGCGATCGCCGACCAGGCGGATCGCCGACGGCATGATCTCGTCGGCCCCGGTCGCCGAGGAGCCGATGCCGCTCGCGAAGCCCGCCGCCCCGTCGAAGCCGTCCCAGCGCACCTCGCCGGAGAGCTCGCACGCGACGTAGAGCAGCCCGTCCGCGGCGACGGCATGCCGGGGTCCGCTGCCCGGCGGGACCGCGAGGCGAGCCGTCTCCCGGAGGGCGCCGCCGGGCGTGATCGTGATGCGGCGCACGAGGTCCGCGCCGAGATCGGGCACGAAGAAGGCGCCGTCGACCTCGACGACCTGGTGCGGGTGCGAGCTCTCCTGCCGCGCCGACGGACCGGACCCTTCGCAGCGCAGCTCGTCGAGCCGGCCGGCGATCGATCCATCGGCCTCGAGGCGGAACAGGCTGACGGAGCTGGTGCCGTAGTCGGCCGTGAGGAGGTGGGCACCATCGCTCGACACGCACAGGTGACTGGGCCGGCCCGGCGAGCGCCCGGCGCTGCGCTGCTCGAGCGCGCCCTCCGCATCCCACGCGTACGCGGTCACGACGCCCTGCGATCCGTCCTCGCTCGCCGCGTAGAGCAGCGGCAGCCGGGGATGCCGGGCCAGATAGGCGATGGGGCCGGTGGTGACGGCGCTCGCGACCCGCACCACCGAGTCGCCGGCCGGTGACGGGGCGAGCTCGAGGATCTCGATCCGGCCCCCGCCGGCGGAGCGGTGCGCCGATCCCACGGCCACGCGCCGCGGCTCGGCGCTCACGCGACCGCCTCCGTCGACCGCTCGAGGTCGAGGAGCCGGCGCCGCTCGCGCCGGCGCTCGGCCTGCCGGTCGGGGTCCGCGACGGGCGCCGCGAGGATGAGGCGCCGGGTGTAGGCGTGCGTCGGGCGCGAGATCACGTCGTCGACCTGTCCGGTCTCGACGATGTCGCCCCGGTACAGCACACACGCGCGGTCGCTGATGTGCCGGACGACGGCGAGGTCGTGCGAGATGAAGAGGTAGGCGACACCGGTGCGCTGCTGGATCTCGGCGAACAGGTCGAGCACGCGCGCCTGCGTCGTGAGATCGAGGGCGGAGACCGGCTCATCGCAGACGATCAGCCGGGGCTCCGGCGCGAGCGCGCGCGCGATGGCGACGCGCTGACGCTGTCCGCCCGAGAACTCCTGCGGACGCCGATCCGTCGCGTCGGAGGGCAGGCCGACCTGGTCGAGGAGCGTGCGCACCCGCGCGCGGGCATCCCGTCTGGACACGCCCTGCATGATGAGAGGCTCGGAGAGGATGTCGCCGATCGCCATCGCGGGGTTGAGTGAGCTGTAGGGATCCTGGAAGACGACCTGGATGTCCTTCGCGAGCGCCCGGCGCTCCCGCCGCCCGGCCGAGGTGATATCGCGCCCGTCGAAGCTGACGGCGCCACTGTGCGCCTTCACCAGTCCGAGCACCGTCCGGCCGATCGTGGTCTTGCCGGAGCCCGACTCCCCGACGAGGCCGAGGGTCTCCGACGGGGCGATCTCGAAGCTCACCCCGTGCAGCACCTCGGTCGCCCGCTTGCCGGTCCCGAACCGCACGCGCAGCTGGTCGACCGCGAGCAGCGCGCTCATCGCCCGGCCCCCACGGTCGACGCGTCGCCGCCGGCCGGTGCGCCCTCGTCGAGGATCGCATCGAGCAGCCCGCGCGTGTACGCGTGTCTCGGCGCCCGGAACACCTCCCGGGTCACGCCGGTCTCGACGATCTCGCCGCCGCGCATCACCGCGATCCGGTCGCAGATGTCGGCGACGACACCGAAGTTGTGGGTGACGAGCAGGATCGCCATGCCGAACTCCTTCTGCAGGTCGCGCAACAGATCGAGGATCTCCGCCTGCACCGTCACATCCAGCGCCGTCGTCGGTTCGTCGGCGATCAGCAGCCGCGGCCGGCACGCGACGGCTCCCGCGATGAGCACGCGCTGCGCCATGCCGCCGGAGATCTGGTGCGGATACGAGCGGAACACTCTCGGCGGATCCGGGATCTCGACCCGCGCGAGCAGGTCCAGCACCGTCTGCCGCGCCGCGCGCCGCGAGACCCGCAGGGTGTGGCGCACCCGCTCGGTGAGCTGGGATCCGACGGTGAACGACGGGTCGAGGTTCGACATCGGCTCCTGCGGGATGTACGACACGACGCGCCCGCGCAGCGACCGGAGCGCCGACTCGGAGAGCCCGACGAGCTCGCGCCCCTCGAGGCGGACCGAGCCCCGCGTGACGCGGGCCTCGGGGGCGAGCACTCCCAGGACGGCGAACGCGGTCTGCGTCTTGCCGGAGCCGGACTCGCCCACGAGCCCCACGACCTCGCCCTGGTCGACGGTCAGGCTCACGCCCTTGACCACCTCGCGGGCACCCGTGGTGCCAGGGAACGAGATCCCGAGATCCTCGATGGCGAGCATCGGCTCGTCGTCCCGCTCGACCGTCGCCGTGACCACCGATGTCGGGATCGCGGACGTGACCAGTCGAAGACCCTGTGCCGGCTTCTGCCGCTTGATGCGCGGGCCGCTGAACGCGTCGCGCAGCGAGTTGCCGAACAGCACGAGGCATCCGGTGAAGATGCCGAGCGAGATGCACGGCCACACGAACTGCAGAGGGCTGGCGTAGATGTTGTTGAAGCCGGAGTAGATCATGAGGCCGAAGCTCGGCACGTCCTTCGCCCCGACGCCGAGGAACGCGAGACCGGACTGCGCCGCGATGGCCGACCCCATGAGAAACGCCGTGTTGACGATGATCGGACCGCGCACGGCAAACAGCACGTGGCGGGCGAGGATCCGGACGTCGCCGAGGCCCGACACCTTGGCGGCGTCGATGTAGAGCTCCTTCTTCACGCCCAGCACGAGGTTGCGGACGATCCGGTAGGTGCCCGGGCTCATCAGCACGCCGAGCACGAGCATGGTCCATCGATAGTCGCCGTGGGTCAGCGGGAGCAGCACGATGAGGGTGATGAGACCCGGGAAGGTCATGATCAGGTTGAAGAGCCACTCCGTGCTGCTGCGCACCGCGGTGCCGAAGTAGCCGCCGACCAGGCCGGCGATCACCCCGATCGCGAGGGCGACGCTCGCGCCGATGAGCGCCGAGACGGTGGCGGTCTGGAACGAGTAGAGCAGCCGCGACAGGATGTCGCGCCCGCTCTCGTCGCCGCCGAGCAGATATCCGGGCGTGCCGGTGGGCAGGTTGATCGCGTCGAGGCTGGCGGCGTTGGGGTCGTGCGGCGAGATGAGCGGGCTCAGGAGGCCGGCGAGGAACAGCACGATGAGGATGATCGCGGTCGCGACCGCCTGCGGATCGCGCCGCAGATGTCGCCACACCGAGCGGCGCGGCACCACCGAGATCTGCGCGTCGTCGGGCTCCGGGATCAGCGTGGTGCTCAATGCAGTCTCGCTTTCGGGTTGAGGTAGCCGTTGGCGACGTCGGCGATCAGGTTGATGACCGTCACCAGCACGACGCTCACGAGCGTGACGCCCATGATGACCGGCACGTCGATGTTCTGCGCCGAGCTGAAGGCGAACGATCCGAAGCCCGGGAGCGCGAACACGTTCTCGATGATCACCGAGTGGCTGAAGAGCGAGATGAACTCCAGCGAGATGACCGTGAGCGCCGGGCTGCCGGCGTTGCGCAGCGCGTGCTTGAGCACGATCGACCGCGCGGGGAGGCCGGCCGTGCGCAGGGTGCGCACGTAGTCCTTGCTCAGTTCCTCGATCATCGATCCGCGGACCTGCGCCGTGATGCTCGCCATGCCCGCGATCACGAGCACGACCACCGGAAGGGTGACGCTGCGCAGCCAGCCGACCGGGCTGTCGATGAACTGGACGAAGCCGGTGGCCGGGAAGATCTTGAGCTCCACGGCGAAGACGACGACCAGCACGATCGCGGTCAGCAGCGCCGGGATCACGTGCCCGACGAGCGAGATGCTCTGCGCGATCCGGTCGGGGGCGCCGCTTCGCGATGCGGCCCACACGCCGAGCGTGACGCTGAGGATCACCGCGATCAGGAGCGCCGGGAAGACGATCGACATCGTGACAACGATGTGCGACAGCACCGTGGGGGCGACCGCCGAGCTGGTGAACAGCGATGTGCCGAGGTCGCCGCGCACGGCGTGACCCAGCCAGTCGACGTACTGCACGACGACCGGGCGGTCGTACCCGAGGGCGTGTGTGCGTCGCGTGATGTCGGCCGCGGTCACGTCGGGCCCGAGCAGGGTCGAGACCATATCGCGGAACGACCCGCTCAGCAGCAGGTAGGTGATGAAGGTCACCAGGACCGCGAGCACCACTCCGATGAGCAGGCGCCGGAGCACGTAGGCAAGCACGGGATCGAACTCCTTCTGCCCGAAGGGGCCGCCGCACGCGCGGCGACCCCTTCGGGTCAGTATTACTTGCCGGCGACGCCGAACTGTCGGATGTCGGCAGGCAGTCCGGCGCGGTCCACGAAGGTCACGCCCTGCGACGTCGCCCACAGGCCGCTGGTCATCGTGACCGGGGCGGCGAGCGCCTGGTCGACCGCGTACTTGTTCAGCTCCTTGTAGATCGCCAGTGACTTGTCGGTGTCGACCGTCGTCGTGATCTTGTCGTACAGATCGGTGATGGTCGGGTCCGTGTACTTCTCCGGGTTGACCGTTCCGCCCTGCGGCGTGAAGTAGAGCGCTGCCGTGTACGGGTCGGAGACGATGCCCGACTGCTTCAGGTAGAGCTGGTACTGGCCGGTCAGGATGATGCTGGCCGTCTGCGACTCCGGGATCGGCACCCACTTCAGCTTGATGCCGACCGCCCCGAGCTCCTGCGACAGCGTCGGCTCGAACTGCGTGGTGGCCTGGCTGCTCGGGATCTCGATCGTGAAGCCGTCCGGGTAGCCGGCCGCGGCCAGCAGCTTCTTCGCCTTCGCCGGGTTGTAGGCGTACACCTTCTCGAGCTTCGAGTCGAAGACCTCGCGCGAGGGGAAGAAGACCTGATCGGTCGGCGTGGCGTAGCCCTGGAGGAGCTTCTTGGCGATGCCCTCGCGGTCGAGGGCGTAGTTGACGGCCTGACGGACCCGCACGTCCTTGAACTCCGGGTTGGCGCTCTTGCCGTACTTGTCGAGAAACAGCAGCCAGTACATCGTGCTCGCCGTGGTCTGCGTGACGGTGGCACCCGACACGGCCTTGGCCGCGGCCGCCTGCTGCGCCGTGACGGCGGTGGCGTTCACCTGTCCCGCCTTGAACGCGTTGAGCTGCGCGGTCGGGTCGTTGGTGATCGTGATGTTGATCGTCTTGAAGGGGAAGGCCTTGGCATCCCAGTAGTCCTTGCGCTTCTGCAGGACGTACTTGGTGCCGGCGACCGTCGCCTTGGTGTCGAGCGTGTACGGACCGGAGCCGATCGGGTTCGTGGCGATGTCCGGGCTGTTGAGGTCCGACGCCTTGGCGATCACGCCGGCCTCGCGCCCGAGCAGGGAGACCCACTTGGGGTCGTAGTTCTTGAAGTGCACCACGACCGTCTTGTCGTTCGTCGCCTCCGCGGAGTCCACCGCGGTGTCGATCGACTGGATGTAGCCCGCGGTGTTGACGCTGCGGTTGATGGTCGCCGCGACGTCCGACGCGTGCACGGCGCTGCCGTCGCTGAATGTCAGGCCGTTGCGCAACTCGATGGTGAGCGTCTTGCCGTCGGGTGAGTACGTCCACTTCTTGGCGGCCCACGGGGTGACGGCGCCGGTCTTCGGGTCCCAGTAGGCGAGCGACTCGTAGATCGAACCCCAGATGTACCGGCTGACGGTCGGCTGCATGAGGGCGGGATCGAGCGTGAGCGCGCTCGGCGGGATGGCGAGGTTCAGTGTGTCGGTGGCCGTCGACGAGGTCGACGATCCGGAGCCGGACGAAGGGTTGCCGGCGGAGCAGGCGGCCAGGGGCAGAGCGACGGCGAGTGCGGCCGCGACGGCCGCGACTCGAAACCGTCGCCGGGCAGGTGAGCGGAACAATTCAGACTCCCTCGTGTGAATGCGGTCAGGACCGGGTGGTGCGGGTCCGGGCGGCGCCCGGACCGTCGACGCGAACGCCGAGGTGACCGGGCCCGCGCCCCCGTCCGATCACACCGGCCCGATGGGGGCGCCGGGACACGATCGGCCGTGCCGGGAGCGTAACTCGGCTGTGCTAGATTCCACAATACGTAGTTTTGTTTCCGTATCATGGAATTGAGGCGACCATGCAGTATCGCGAACTCGGCAGCTCCAACGTCCTGGTCAGCCAGCTGTGTCTGGGAACGGGCGCCTTCGGCTACAACGAGTCGTGGGTCGGCGACCTCGGGGCCACCGGCGAGGCCGAGGCCTTCCGCATCATGGACGCCGCGCTCGACCTGGGCATCACCTTCTTCGACACCGCGAACGTCTACGGCAACCACGGCCGCGGCACGAGCGGCGACACCGAGCGCATCATCGGCAAGTGGTTCGCCCAGGGCGGCGGCCGGCGCGAGAAGGTCTTCCTCGGCACCAAGGTCGGGCGCACGATGTTCGACAACGACGACGACGGCGCGAACACCAAGGACGGCCTCTCGCTCTGGAAGATCCGTCGCCACCTCGAGGCGTCGCTCCGCCGCCTCGGCACCGATCACGTCGAGCTCGTGCACATGCACCGGATCGACCGCAACGCGCAGTGGGACCAGCTCTGGGAGGCCTTCGAGGGCTTCGTCCGCTCGGGCAAGCTCGACTACGTCGGCAGCAGCCAGGCCTACGCCTGGGAGATGATGAAGGCGCAGGAGGTCGCGCGCCGCCGCAACTTCATGGGTCTGGTCAGCACCCAGCACCGCTACGACATGCTGACCCGCGCCGCCGAGATCGAGGCGTTCCCCTGCGCGATCGATCAGGGCATCGGCGTCCTGCTGTTCAGCCCGATCCGGCGCGGGGTCTTCGCGGTCGACCTGCTGGAGCCCGACGACCACAAGATCCACGAGACCGACGTCTGGTACGTCGAGGCGTACCGTCCGCAGCTGACCGAGTACGCCAAGCTCTGCCACGACCTCGGCCTCAAGCCCGCCGTCGTGCATCTGGCCTGGCAGCTGACCCAGCCGGCGGTCACCGCGCCGATCATCGGGCCGGCCAACGTGCAGGAGCTCGAGGAGCTGGCCACGAGCGTCGACGTCACCCTCACCCCCGACGTGCTCGCCGAGATCGACCGGATCTTCCCGGCGCCCGAGGACCACTTCTATCCGAACCAGAACCCGCGCGTGGTCCGCCCGCTGTCGTGGGCCTGACCCGGACGGACGGCTGAGAGCACCCGCGTGCGCATCACGATCGCCGACGACGAGGTCGCCTTCGTCTCGGACAGCCACGGTGCCGAGTTGCACTCGCTCCGGTTCCTGGACGAGGAGCTCGACTACCTCTGGATGCCGCCCGAGCCCGGGCTGACGCGTACCTCGACCTGCTTCCCGCTGCTCGGCAGGCTTCCGGACGGCCGCTACGAGCTCGACGGGCGCGAGTACGAGATGCCGATGCACGGCTTCGCCCGCGACACCGAATTCGAGGTCATCGACCGGACGGACGCGAGCGTCACCTACGAGATGCGCGACACGCCCGCGACGCTCGCGACCTACCCGTTCCCGTTCCGGCTGCGAGTGCGGTACTCGCTCGAGGGGCCGACGCTGGTCACCGACTACGAGATCCACAACCCGGGCGAGGAGACGATGCTCTACTCGGTCGGATCGCATCCGCGGTTCACCTGCCCCGTCGATCCGGCCGAGGGTCTCGCGTTCACCGACCACCACCTCGCCTTCGATGCGCCCGAGGGACCGGAGAAGGTCGTGCGGACGTTCGGGCCGCGCTCGGCCATCGAGGACGCGTTCAGCGCCGACGGCCGCCGGCTGCGGCTCGACCCGAGCCAGTTCCCCGACGGCGCGTTCTGCCTCGGCGACCTGGCCTCCGATCGGGTCGTGCTCGGGAGCGACCAGACCCGCCGTGCGCTCGCGCTCGACCTCCCCGGTGCGACCTACCTGCAGGTCTGGAACGTGCCGGGCTCGCCGTTCGCCGCTCTCGAGCCCTGGTACGGCTCGATCAGCGGCAACCCGATGCGCGAGGAGGACGGCCACTGGGAGCGGCGCCGCGGCACGCTCGAGCTCGCACCCGGCGCGACGAAGACGATCTCGTTCCGGATCACACCGATCCGCTAACCGCGCCGCCCGGCACGTAGCGACCGTCGATCTGCTCGAACCAGATCTCGATCCGCCGCGGCCGGCCGCTCGACCGTCCCACCGTCGTGATCCCGATGACGCGGTCGGACGCGAGAGCCTGCTCGACGGATGCCACGACCTCGCGCTCACACGGCCAGGAACGCCTGCGCCTCCACGACGAGCGGTTCCCAGTCGCCCTCCGGCGGGATGCGCACCCACTCGCGCATGGTGCGCTCTCGGATCGTCATCGGCTCGCCCGCGGCGCTGTCGATGAGCGCGCGCACGCGCGCCTCGGGGAGCTTGATCATGAGCTCACCGCTCCCGCCGACGAACGCGAACACCTTGCCGCCGCGCCGCCACCCGGTCGTCGAGAACATCGGCCCCTGATCGACCGGCTCGCCGGCGAGGCGGTCGACGACGATCCGGTCGAGACGCTCCTGCCCCGCGATCCGCTGCTCGTTCACGAGGACCATCGTGTCCACGTCCGCCGACGTTGTCACGAGGCGTGAGCTGAGTCGAATCACGTCCGCACTCCTCTGGGAGTCTCCTGTGTCGATGATCCGCGCTGCGGCAGCGGCGTAGCGTCCGCGTCATGCAGAGCACGAAGGCCGGGCTGCTCGAGACGCTCGACACCCGCGACATCGGCCGGTTCTACATCTACCTGGCGATCCTGGCCACCATCGGCGGGTTCTTGTTCGGGTTCGACTCGTCGAACATCGGCTCGGCCCTGGTCTTCCTCCCCTTCAAGCTCAGCCCGTTGGCGATCGGCATCATCGTCGGCGGCGCGTCGCT
Source organism: Pseudolysinimonas kribbensis (assembly GCF_039531715.1). NCBI lineage: Bacteria > Bacillati > Actinomycetota > Actinomycetes > Micrococcales > Microbacteriaceae > Pseudolysinimonas > Pseudolysinimonas kribbensis. The sequence continues at coordinate 378,158 of NZ_BAAAQO010000002.1, forward strand.
GGGCTCGTTCGTGGGGGCGATTGCGGCCGGTCCGCTGACCGACCGATTCGGGCGCAAGTCCCTGCTGCTCGTGGACTCGGGCCTGTTCGCGCTCGGCTCGCTCATCTCGGCGTTCGCGTTCGAGCCGACCACGCTGATCATCGGGCGCGTCATCATCGGCATCGCGATCGGAGCCGACTCGGCGATCGCCACCGCCTACATCTCGGAGTTCGCGCCGAAGCGCCGCCGCGGGTCGCTCTCCATCATCCAGCAGTGGATGATCACCATCGGCATCCTGGCCGCGTACGTGATCGCCGTGATCGTGCTGGAGGTCGCCCCGAAGGCGGCGTCAACCATCGATTGGCGGATTCTGCTGGGCGTCGGATTCATCCCGGCGATCATCTCGCTCCTCCTGCGGGCTCGGATGCCGGAGTCCCCGCGCTGGCTGCTCGAACGCGGCCTGGAGGAGAAGGCGCTCAAGGCGTTCCAGACCCTCGGGGTGGAGGCGACGGCGGAGCAGGTGCACGCGGAGGCGGAGGCGGCACGGGCGCAGATGCAACGCGCGACCTCGAAGACGAAGTGGACGCCGCCGGTCAAGCGTGCGCTCGTCATCGTGTGCGTCTTCTTCATCTTCCAGCAGATCACCGGCATCAACGTCGCGTTCTACTACGGGCCCCATCTGCTGACGCCCTACTTCACCCACCCGGGCACGTCCATGGTGCAGTCGGAGGTCTTCGGCGTCATCGCCGCGGGCATCCTCGCCGTGGTGAATGTCATCGCCACGTATTTCGCGTTCCGCTTCATCGACACCGTGGGGCGCCGGCGGCTGGCCATCGGTGCGTACATCGGGATGGCGGTCTTCCTGCTCATCGGCTCGTACGGCGCGTCGTTCCTGTCCGGGGTGCCGCAACTCATCGTCATCATGGTCGGGTTCGCCCTGTTCATCGCCTGCTTCGCGATCGGGATCGGCGGAACGGGCTGGCTGCTGCAGGGCGAGGTGTTCCCGACGACGGTGCGCGGACGGGCATCCGGAATCGGCGCGGCGGTCGACTGGCTCGCGAACTACGGTCTCGTGCTGGCGTTCCCGATCATGCAGGCGGGGATCGGCCTCGGCTGGGTGATGATCGTGTTCGCGGGCCTGTGCGTGATCGGCGTCCTCTTCGTCTACTTCTTCCTGCCCGAGACGAAGGGGCACTCCGTCGATGAGATCGTGCGGCTGTTCGACGGGCCGGTCAATCGGAAGGATCCCGGGCAGCCGTCGGCGAGCGCCCGGTCGTGATCGGGAAGATGTGGGCGTTCGCGCTCTTGGCGATTTCCCAGGAAAAATAACGAACAGGTAACTAGACACCGTTACCTGTCCGTTATACATTTCAAGAGCGTTAGTTGTTTGCTGTGGCAGCTACCGCGGAATGTGATTGCAGGACACTCTTGGTGCAAGGGAGTGGGCCGGTCGCTTGCCTCTGCGACCGGCCCACAATCATTTAAGGCGCGCCCCGGTTTCGTAGGCTTGGCCGGGTGAACGACCGTCGAGAGGCCGTGGACGCCTGGGAGGCGCTCTACCGCGCGCAGGTCGCCGTGCTGCGTCGGCTGCGCGCCGTCTTCCCCGACGACGAGATCTCCATCAGCGAGTACGACGTGCTCTTCAACCTCTCGCGCACACCCGGCGGTGCCGCCCGCATCCGAGACCTCAATCGCCGCCTGCTGCTCACCCAGCCGAGCGTGAGTCGCCTGCTCGACCGGATCGCCGCACGCGGCCTGGTCACGAAGAGCGACGACCCGAGCGACGCGCGCGGCACGATCGTGACGCTGACCGAGGAGGGCGCCGCGGTGTTCCGCCGCGTGGGCAGCCACCACGCGGCCGCGATCGCCGAGCTCATGTCGGTGCTCGAACCCGACGAGCTACGGGATCTCGCCCGCCTCACCGACAAGCTGCGGCACGAAGTCGACCCGTTGTGACCTCGCCCGCCGTCGTCTGGTTGCGCGACGATCTGCGGATCGCGGACAACCCGGCGCTGCGGGCGGGGGTCGATCGGGGCGGCCCGGTCGTCGCGCTGTACGTGCTCGACGACGAGAGCCCCGGTATCCGGCCCCTCGGCGGTGCGACGAGGTGGTGGCTTCATCACAGCCTCGCGGCGCTCGACGACGCGGTGGCGTCGCGGGGAGGCAGGCTCGTGCTGCGGCGCGGTCCCGCCGCTGCCGTGGTGCCCACCGTCGTCGCCGAGACCGGCGCCGGTGCCGTGTTCTGGAACCGGCGGTACGGTGCGAGCCGCGAGATCGACGCCCGGCTCAAGGCGACGCTGCGCGCCGACGGAGTCGAAGTGGCGAGCTTCGCCGCGAACCTGCTGCACGAGCCATGGACCGTGGCGACCGGGCGCGGGGGCGCGTTCCAGGTGTTCACACCGTTCTGGCGGGCGGCGCAGCAGCTGCCGGTCCGGGAGCCCGTCCCCACGCCCCGCGAGGTGCCCGGACCGCGGCAGGTCGACTCCGAGGAGCTCCATGCGTGGGCGCTGCTGCCGACGCGGCCGGACTGGGCCGCCGGCCTCCGCGCCCGCTGGGAGCCCGGCGAGGACGCCGCGCACCGGCGGGTCGAGCGCTTCGCCACGGAGGTGCTGGCCGACTATCACGAGCGCGACATCCCGGCGCAGGAGGCGACCTCCCTGCTCAGCCCCCGGCTGCGATTCGGCGAGCTCAGCCCCGTGCAGCTCTGGCATCGCGTGCACGGCGAGCTCAGTGCGGCGGCCCGGCGCAATGTCGGCGCGTTCCTGCGCGAGCTGGGGTGGCGCGAGTTCGACGCGAGCATCCTGTACCACCGCCCCGACGTCGCAGAGCGCAACGTCCGCGCGGAGTTCGACGCGTTCCCGTGGCAGCCGCCGCGGGAGGCGGAGCTCGCGGCCTGGCAGCAGGGCCGCACCGGCATCCCGCTCGTGGATGCCGGCATGCGCGAGCTGTGGACGACCGGCTACCTGCCGAACCGGGTGCGCATGGTCGTGGCGAGCTTCCTGGTCAAGAACCTGCTCGCCGACTGGCGGATCGGCGAGGCCTGGTTCTGGGACACGCTCGTCGACGCCGACGAGGCGGACAACCCCGCCAACTGGCAGTGGGTCGCGGGCTCGGGGGCCGACGCGGCGCCCTACTTCCGGGTGTTCAACCCGGAGCTGCAGGCGCGCAGGTTCGACCCGCACGGCGAGTACGTGCGGCGGTGGGTGCCCGAGGCCGGCACCGATGCCTACCGGACACCGATCGTCGACCTCGCCGCGTCGCGTGCGGACGCCCTCGCGGCGTTCGAGCACATGCGGGCCGCGAACCGCTAGCGCGCAGCGGGCGGGCGGCCTCCCACGATCCCGATGGCGCGGGCCGCCGTGGCGATGCCGCTCCCGACCGCCGCGGCGAGCCCGGCGCCGCCGAGCCGCGCGGCGAGGAAACCGGCGGCCATCGCGTCGCCCGCACCGGTGGGATCGACGAGCGTCGCCGCCGGCACGGGCACCTCGAGCACCGCGGAGCCGCCCTCGGCCGCGAGCACGGGGAGCGATCCCCGCGTCACGACCGCCGTGCCGTGCCGCACGGCGAGCGCCGACGTCGCGGCCGACGGGTCGTCGGTCGCGGTGAGCAGCGCGGCCTCGTCGAGGTTGGCCAGCAGCACGTCGACGCCGGCGGTGTCGGCGGCGAAGCGCTCGACGCCGTAGTCGGCGATGTACCCGACCGACCCCGGATTCATCGAGACGGTGATCCCGCGCTCGTGCGCACGTTCGATGAGCCGCCGGATGCCCGGTGCCCGCGGTCCGTCGAACAGGCTGTACCCCGTCACGTGCAGCCACCCGGCGGCGTCGAGCAGCTCGTCGGTGACCTGCCCCTGATCCAGCGCCGCGTTCGCGCCCCGGTCGGTGAGCATCGCCCGCCCGTCCCCGTCGACGACGATGACGATCGTCGCGGTCTCGAGGCCGTCGGCGATGCCGAGATGCGGCACGACGCCGTGGGCGGCGAGCCGGTCGGCGTGCTGGGCCGCGTCCGCCAGCCCCACGCTGCCGACGAAGTCGACCGGCGCTCCCAGAGCACCGAGCCACGCGGCCGAGTTCGCGGCCGAACCGCCCGCGGCCCGGCGGATGCGCGCCGTCGTGTCGGTATCGGGGCGCACCGCGGTGACCGGCACGACGACGATGTCGTTGACCACGTCGCCGACGCAGACGATCCGCGCGCCGGTCATCGTCACCTACGGGCGGCCCACGCGATCGCGACCTCGGCCGCGACCCGCACGTTATTGCGGGCCAGGTCGAGGTTGACCTCGAGGCTGCGGCCGCCGGAGAGCTCGACGATGCGGCCGAGCAGGAACGGTGTGACGGCCTTGCCGCGGAGCCCGGCGGTGTCCGCCTCGGCGAGGGCGGCATCCAGGATCCGGTCGTGCTCCCCCGGATCCCACTCCTCGGCCTCGGGCACCGGATTGGCGACCAGGATCCCCGCGCTCGACCCGCCCTCGTCGCGCGCCGCCATGATCGCGGCGACCTCCTCGGCGCCCTCGACGGTCCAGTCCAGGTCGTGGCCGGAGTCCCGCAGCCAGAACGCGGGGAAGCGGCGCGTTCGGTAGCCGACGACCGGCACCGAGAGCGTCTCGAGCCGCTCGAGCGTCGCGGCGATGTCGAGCACGCTCTTCACGCCCGCGCTCACGACCGTGATGGGCGTGGCGGCGAGGGTGGGGAGGTCGGCCGACTCGTCGAAGGAGTCGCTCGCCCCGCGGTGCACGCCGCCGAGCCCGCCGGTCGCGAACACCCGCACACCGGCGCGGTTCGCGAGGTGCGCCGTGGCGGCGACCGTCGTGGCGCCGGACGCCCCGCGCGCGGCGAGGATCGGGAGGTCGCGCACGCTGGCCTTCGCGAGGTCGTCCTCGGCGATCCGGCGCACGCCCTCGGCGTCGAGCCCGACGTGCGCCACCCCGTCGAGCACGGCGACGGTCGCGGGCGTCACGCCCGCGTCGCGCAGCTGCTGCTCGAACTCGAGCGCGGCCGCGTGGTTGCGGGGGTGCGGCAGGCCGTGCGAGATGATCGTCGACTCGAGCGCCACGACGGGACGCCGTGCGGCGATCGCATCGGCGACCTCGGCCGACAGGGTGAGCGCGACCACCTCAGGAACGCGCGGCGGCCGTGCGACGCGTCGTGCTCTTCTTCTCGGCGGCCTTCGTGTCGGGCGCCTTCTTCTCCGCGGCCTTCGCGCCCGTCTTGGCACCCGTCTTCGCGGCGGCCGTCGTCGCGCGCCGGCGGGCCGGCGCGGCGGCCGCGGGGGCGACATCCGGCACGATCTTGCGCGGGTTGAACGTGCCGGCCGGGTCGGTCGCCTCGAACAGTCCGCGCATGACGGCCACGCCCTCGGGCGAGATGTCCTGCTCGAGCCACGGCGAGTGCTCGACGCCCACGCCGTGGTGGTGCGAGATCGAGCCGCCGTTGTCGACGAACGCCTGCTGGATCGCGCGCTTCACCGTGTCGTACTCGCCGATCGGGTCGTCGCCGAAGACGAACGCGAACGTGAAGTAGAGGCACGCGCCCGAGTGGTACGAGTGCGAGAGGTGGGCCATGATCCAGCCCTGGATGCCGATCTCGTCGAACGCCTTCTCCGCCGCCGCGACGACGGCGTCGTAGAGCGGGATGACCTGCGACCACGGCATGGCCGACTCGGAGACGTCGCCCGCGGCGCCCCGGTCGAGCAGGAAGTCGCGCAGGTACGGGGTGTCGAACTTCTTCTGGTCGTAGAGCACGCCGGGACCGGTGCCGACGCCGAGGCCTCCGTGCTTCTTGATGATCGCCTCGACGAGCTTGCGCTGGCGCTTGGCGTACGACTCCTCGCCCTCGTAGCCGATGAACGAGAGGCAGATGTCTTCGAGGTTCTTCCACCCCTTGCGGCGCATGAGGAACGGCAGCACCGTGTCGGCGGCGAACTTGTCGAAGCCGTGGCGTTCCTTGCTCGTCGCGAGCGAGAAGCCCGACTCGCGCGCGTCCGAGACGCGCGTGATCGAGGGGTGGGCATCCGACTCGGCGACCTCCTGCATCGCCTCGACGCCCGCGCGCCAGTTCGGGAAGAAGTAGGCGTAGACGTCGCGCTTGGCCGGGATCCGGTGCACCTGCACCGTGACCTCGGTGATGACGCCGAGGCGCCCCTCGCTGCCGAGGATCATCTCGCGCACGCTCGGGCCGTTCGACGCCGACGGGATGCCGCGGATCACGAGCGCGCCGCTGCGGCCGTCGGTGCTCGGCCGCACGACGCGCAAGCCCCGGGCGATGTCGGCGATGTCGCCGTACTTGTCGGACTGCATGCCGGAGCTGCGGGTCGCGACCCAGCCGCCGAGGGTGGAGTGGGTGAAGCTGTCGGGGAAGTGGCCCAGGGTCCAGCCCTGCGCGCCCAGCTGCTCCTCCATGTCGGGGCCGAGCACGCCGGCCTGGATGCGGGCCAGGCCCGACGTCTCGTCGATCGACACGACCTTGTTGAGCCGGCCGAGGTCGAGCGAGATGACCGTGCGCTTCTCCTCGGAGCGGGGCTCGAGGCTGCCGGCGATGTTGCTGCCGCCGCCGAACGGGATGATGACCGCGTTCTCGGCGACCGCGGCGTCCACGATCGCCTGCACCTGCTGCTCGTCGTCGGGGTAGACGACGACGTCGACGTAGCGCTCGACGGCGTTCGCGCGCATGCGCACGAGGTCGCGCAGGCTCTTGCCGTAGGTGTGGACGACGCGCTCCATCGGGTCGATCGTCGCGTCGTCCGCGCCGACGATCCCCTGCAGCGTCTTCAGGAAGGCCTGCTTCACGACCGGTCCGGCGATCGACAGGTCGTCGAAGACGGGCGGGTCGACGGGTTGGGCCTGGTGCAGGTCGAGGCCGACGGCCTTCAGCACGAAGGGGGCGAAGCCGGGCTTGTCCTCCCAATGGAAGCCGACGCCCTCGACGCCCCACCCCCACCACTTCATGTGCTTGACATCGCTCATGTGGACACTCCTCCGGGCTCTGTCCCAGCCTGCTGATCGGTCTTCGAAGCGAGGATACGCGGACCGTGCTCCGCGATCAGGCCCTCGATGACGACCTTCACCCGCGCCATGAACTCGGCCGCGGTCTCACCGGGCTCGGCCTGCATCGGCTCGGCGTACACGACGCCGACCGGCAGCCGGCCGGGCTTGGGCCAGCTCGAGCCGCGCGGGTGCGCCTCGCCGGCGCCGATGAGGGCGACCGGTAGCACCGGCACGCCCACGGAGGTGGCGAGCGCCGCCGCCCCCGGCTTGAACGCGTGCAGCTTGAGATCCTTCGAGCGCGTGCCCTCGGGGAAGACCAGGAGCGGCACCCCGCGCTGCAGGAGCTCCTTGGCGCTCACCCGGCGCGGGTGATTGCCGCTGCGGTCGACCGGGAACGCGTTGAAGAACAGGGCCGTCAGCCCGCGACGCCACCAGACGTCGAAGAAGTAGTCGGCGGCGGCGCCCGCCGCGAGGTAGCGCGACATCCGCCGCGGGAGCGAGCCGAGGATGAGGGGGGCGTCGAGGTGGGAGGAGTGGTTGGCGACCACCACGAAGGCCCCGCTCGTCTTGCGCACCTTCTCGCGCCCGATGATCTGCACCGTCACGAGCGACCAGACGACCGGCTTCAGGATGAGATGCTGCGCCACGAAGCGGCCGGCAGCGTGCCCCTTCGAATTGAACCGGTCGCGTGTGGGCTTCGCCGCGACGTCGTCGGTCATTGGCTAACCGTATCGCGCCGGCGCAAAGCGATCCTGCGGGAGACGGCGCGCATCGACGTGCTCGGCAGGTGCCGGGTGAACCAGGTGAGCACCTTGAAGCGCACGCTGGGGATGGAGATGACCTTGCCACGATCCGCGTCGCGCAGGCAGCGCTCGACGAGGTAGTCGGCGTCGAGCCAGAGGAAGCCCGGGATGCTGGAGGAGCGCAGCTCGGCGCGCTGATGGAACTGCGTGTGCACCCACCCCGGCTCGAGGTCGGTGACCGTGACGCCGGTGCCGTGCAGCTCGTTGGCGAGCACCTCGCTGTAGGTGTTGACCCACGCCTTGATCGCCGAATACGCGTTCATCGAGGTCTCGCCCGAGACGCTGCCGACGTTGATGATCGCGCCGCGGCCGCGGCCGCGCATCTGCTCCGCCGCCGCCGCGCCGAGCACGAAGACCGCGCGGATCATGACGTCGAAGGCACGCTCGTGCTCCGCGACATCCGGGGTGACCAGGCGGGTGCGCAGGCCGAACCCCGCGTTGTTGACCAGGACGTCGATGGGGCGGCCGGTATCGCGCAGCCGCTCGGCGACCCGTGACGTGTCGGCGCGGTCGGAGAGGTCGGCGGTGATCGTCTCGACATGGCTGCCGAGCGCGCGCAATTCGGCCGCCATCGCCTCCAGCGGCCCGGCCGATCGGGCCACCAGCACGATGTCGTGCCCGCGCTTCGCGAGCGCCCGCGCGAAGGCCGCACCGATGCCCGACGTGCCGCCGGTGACCAGCGCCGTGCCCACGGGGATGCCCATGTGGCTTACGATACGGTGCTAGCGGATGCGGCCACCTGCCTTCGGGGTGCCCCCGCACCGGCCAGGAAGGGCCCGCTCCGATGACCCCCCAGCACTCCGACGCGTCGAGCGCGACGCTCGCGTCGGCGACGCCCGGGGAACCCGCCGGTGATCACGCGTTCGACATCCGCGAGTTCGCCCGCACGGCACGGGGCAATCTGCGCGACCAGCTCGACCTGAGCGGGATCGCCCCGGGCAACCTGCCGGTCGAGGTGCTGCGCCTCGTGCGCACGCTGCGCGACCTCGAGCGCGCCACCATGCAGCGCATGCGCAACGTGCTCGTGACGGCCACCCACAAGGACGCGCGGGTCACCGCCTTCCTCACCACGTGGGCGTTCGAGAAGTTCTGGATCGCCGACGCGCTCGACGCCGTGCTCGACGCCGCCGGCGAGGAGCGCGCGTCGACCGAGTTCACGGCCGCGCCGCGTCGGTCGCTGCGCGAGCGCATCGAGCGGCGCGGCCCGGTCCGGCGCGCCCTCGCCGCGAACATGGCCGGCCCGGCCCTCGTCGACGCGCACATCACGACGCAGCTGGTCGACGAGTGGATCGGCCAGACCGCCTATCGCAAGCTCGGCGAGCTCGCCTCGACGCTCGGCTCCGTGGTCGAGCTGGTGCTCGACGTCAAGTCCCGCCACATCCGCTTCTTCACGGAGGAGGCGCAGCGTCGGCTCACCGACTCGCGCCGCGGACGCCGCCTGACCCGCAAGGAGCTGCGCCGGATGGCATGGCCGGTCGGCGCGACCGAACTCCCGTCCGACGAGCGCGCGGCCTTCGAGGCGACCGTGTTCGGCGGCGCCTCGGGGCCGACCGAGCGGGGCCGGATCGCCTCGCTCATCGCCTCCCTCCCCGGTATGCAGTCCGTCGCCCCGATGGTCGCCACCAGGCTTGCTCCGTGACGCCGAAGCGCGCCGCGACCGACCTCGGCCGTGCGCACGTCTTCCTGACGGGCGGCACGGGTTTTGTGGGACAGGCGATCCTCGAGCGGCTGCTGGCCGACCATCCGGAGACGACGATCTCGCTCCTCGTGCGCGGCAAGGGCTCGGCCGGCGGCGCGGACCGCCTCCGCACCCTGCTGCGCAAACCGGTCTTCAAGGCATGGCGCGAGAAGGTGGGCGACGCCGTCGTCGAGAAGGCGGTCGCCGAGCGCATCCGGATCGTCGACGGGTCGCTGTCGCGCGTGCCGGAGCTGCCGAAGGACCTCGACGTCGTCATCCACTCCGCGGCGTCGGTCTCGTTCGACCCGCCCATCGACCAGGCGTTCGACACCAACGTCGGCGGCGCGATGAACCTCTATGAGGCGCTGCTCGCGACGGGCGGCGACCCGCACGTCGTGCACGTCTCCACCTGCTACGTCGGCGGCCTGCGCCGGGGCGTCCAGCAGGAGGCCAGCCTCGTGCACAACGTCGACTGGCGCGCCGAGTACGCCGCCGCGCGCTCCGCACGCGAGGAGATCGAGCTGGTCTCGCGCCGCCCCGAGACGCTGCGCCGGTTCATGGACGCCGCGCGGGAGCAGCACGGCAAGCAGGGCCCGCAGGCGGTGGCGAAGGCGACCGAGGCGGCGCGTATCGAGTGGGTAGAAGCCGAGCTGGTGGATGCCGGCCGTGCCCGCGCCCAGAGCCTCGGCTGGACCGACGTGTACACCCTCACGAAGGCGAGCGCAGAGCGCGCCGCGGAGGAGCTGTGGGCCCAGAACGGGCACCGCCTCTCGATCGTGCGTCCCACGATCATCGAGTCCGCGCTGCACCATCCGTTCCCCGGCTGGATCGACGGCTTCAAGGTCGCCGACCCGCTGATCATCGCCTACGGCCGCGGGCAGCTGCCCGAGTTCCCGGGCCTGCCCGACTCGATCCTCGACCTGATCCCGGTCGACCTCGTCGTCAACACGGTGCTCGCCGCCGCGGCCAACCCCGAGAAGCCGCGCGAGCCGCAGTACTTCCACGTGAGCTCGGGCGCCTCCAACCCGTTGCCGTTCCACCGCATGTTCGACAACGTCAATCGCTACTTCCTCGAGCATCCGATGCCCAAGCCCGGCGAGCCGGGCGAGATCCGGGTGCCGACGTGGAAGTTCCCCGGCGGGCGCAAGGTCGAGCGCGGGCTGGTGCGCAAGGAGAAGGCGGCCGCGCGCGGCGCCGCGGTGCTGCGGCTGCTGCCGAAGACGCCGGCCGTGCGCCGCAACCTCGCCAAGCTCGAGACCGGCGTGCACGACCTCGGCACGCTGCGCAACTTCACGCAGCTGTACCGCGCCTACGTGCAGACGGAGATCATCTTCGACGACACGAACACGCGGGCGCTGAACGACGCGATCCCGAAGACCAAGCGCGCCGACCGCGGCATCGACGTGCCGGGCATCGACTGGGAGGACTACCTCCAGAACGTGCACTTCCCGGCGATCACCGGCATGACGCGGGCGTACTCCAAGCGCGCCTCGGCGGCGTCCGCCGCGGCGACGCCGAAGAAGCGCCCGGCGCTGTCCGAGCGCAAGGACGTCGTCGCCGTCTTCGACCTCGAGGGCACCGTCGTCGACTCGACGATCGTGCACCAGTACCTCTGGGTGCGATCCGCGGGCTTCCGCAAGGCCGCCTGGCCGGCCGAGTTCGCGCGGCTCGTCGCCGCCGCCCCCGGCTACCTCCGCACCGATCGCCGCGACCGGGGCGAGTTCATCCGCGCCTTCCTCCGCCGCTATCAGGGGATGCCGGTCTCCCGCCTCGAGCGGATCGTGCAGGGCGGCTACGGCGACACGCTCCTGCGCCACACGAGCCCGGACGCGATCGCCGCGATCAAGGCGCATCGCGAGGCGGGGCATCGCACGGTGCTCGTCACGGGCTCGATCGGCACGCTCGTGCTGCCGCTCGCCGGCCTGTTCGATGAGGTGGTCGCGAGCGACATGCACTCGCGCGACGGCGTGCTCACCGGGTTCCTCGACCGTCCGCCGCTCGTGGCGGAGGCCCGCGCGGCGTGGCTGCAGCGCTACGCGGAGCAGAACGGGCTCGACCTCGCGGAGTCGTACGGCTACGGGGACTCGCACGCCGATCTCGGCTGGCTGGAGCTGCTCGGGCACCCGCACGCCGTCAATCCGGACACCCAGCTGCTGCGCGAGGCGCAGCGGCGGCACTGGCGCATCGACAGCTGGAAACGCAGCGCTCGTTCACCCAAGCGTGATGAGATAGCGGCACCGGCCCGGTAGGAAGGACGAGGCGATGGCCTTCGACATCGACAAATACACGACGAACTCCAAGTCCGTCGCGTGGGACGACCTCGACTTCGACGCGTTCGACACTGACCCGCTGCCGCCCGAGACGCTGCGCACGCTGCGCTACATGGCCGACGTCGAGTACCACACCGTCTGCTACCTCCGGGATCTGCTGACCACCCCGTCGCACAAGGAGCCGGAGATCGGCGCCTTCATGACGATGTGGAACCGCGAGGAGTTCTGGCACGGCGAGGCGCTCGCGACGGTGCTCGGCAAGCACGGGATCACGCTCGACTTCGACGAGCTCAAGGCCAACCGCGTGAAGCTGGGCTGGAAGGACCGCCTCGATCCGATCAAGCAGTCGCTCATGGGCGGCCTGGTCGGGCACGACTTCGTCGCGGTGCACATGTCGTGGGGCGCCGTCAACGAGTGGTCGGCCAACGCCGCGTACCTCCGGCTGGCCAAGCAGCAGAACCACCCGGTGCTCGGGGAGCTGCTGAAGCGGATCGCCGCGCAGGAGACCAAGCACGTCGCGTTCTACGCGTCGCAGGCCCGCGCCCGCCTGGCGGACAGCAAGAAGGCGCAGGTCATCACCCGGTTCGCGCTGCGCAAGTTCTGGCGGCCGGTCGGCTCCGGCATCAGCCCGGACTCCGAGGTGGAGCACGTCATGGGCGCGCTGTTCGCGGGATCCGAAGGCCGCAAGCTCATCCAGGACGTCGACTCGCACATCGCGAAGCTCCCCGGCATGGAGGGCCTGCGGATCGTCGAGAACTCGCTCGAGCGCTTCAACATCTCCGCCGAGGACGAGGTGCCGTCCGGCGAGCTCGTCGCCGCCTGACCCTTTTCGTTTTCAGGAGCCTGCGTGACGGACTGGAAGGCGAGCCTCGGGACCTTCGGCGTCTGGGAGAGCGGGCGCACCTTCGACCCCGCGATCGCGCCCGAGCTGGAACGGCTGGGGTATCCGGCGCTGTGGCTCGGCAGCCAACCCGGCGACCTCGAGGTCGTGGAGCAGATCCTCGACGCCACGACGCGGCTGGTCGTCGCGACCGGCATCGTCTCGATTCTCACCACGCAGCCGCGGACGCTCGCCGAGTCGTATCAGCGGGTCGTCGAGGCGCATCCCGGTCGGCTCCTTCTCGGGATCGGGGTGGGGCATCCGGAGCGGGTCCCCGCGACGCAGTGGCGGCCGTACACGGCGTTGAACGAATTCCTCGACGGGCTGGATGCCGGCGGCGTGCCGGTCGGTGAGCGCGCCCTCGCCGCGCTGGGGCCACGGGTGCTGCGCCTCAGCGCCGAGCGGTCGGCCGGTGCCCACCCCTACCTCGTGACGCCGGAGCACACGCGCGAGGCGCGCGGCATCCTGGGCGCCGGGCCACTGCTCGCCCCTGAGCAGCGGGTCGTGCTGCGCACCGACCCCGCCGAGGCGCGCGCGATCGGCCGGCCCTCGGTCGTGTCGCCCTACCTCGGGCTGCGCAACTACCGCGAGAGCCTGCAGCGCCTCGGCTACACCGACGACGACCTGGCCGGCGAGGGCAGCGATCGGCTCATCGACGATCTCGTGGTGTCGGGCGACCCGGCGTCGATCGTGGCGGGACTGCGACGGCACCTGGATGCCGGGGCCGATCACGTCGCCGTGCACGTGATCCCGGGGCCGGGCGACGATCCCGTCGAGAGCTACGCGGCGATCGCGCAGGCCGCCGGGCTGCGCTGAGGCCGTCGCCGTCGTCCGGACGCGGTCGTCGCTCTATGCTCCGGCGCGCGGGAGCGAGATGCGGAAGACCGCGCCGCCCGGCGTGGAGTGCGCCGTGATCGTGCCCCCGAGGCGCTCGACGAGACGCGCCGCGATCGAGAGGCCGAGGCCCGTGCCGACGGGGCGGACGTCGCGGTACCGGTCGCGGAGCCGCCCGCGCTCGAAGGCCTGCGCGGCGTCGTCGGGCGTGAGCCCCGGGCCGCCGTCGGCGACCTCGACGATCGCCGCGCCGTCCTCGGCGCGACCGGCGCGCACGACGATGCGCGACCCGGCCGGACTCACCCGCAACGCGTTCTCGAGCAGGCCGTCGACGACCTGGCGCACCCGCGCGGCGTCGGTGCGGGCGACGACGGGGCCGACCGCATCCACCTCGATCTCGACACCGCCGACGCTCGCCGTCGCCAGCCAGGCGACCTCGGCCTCGCGCAGCACGGCGCCGAGCTCCACGTCGGCCTCCTGCAGCGGGAAGTCGTCGGCCTCGAGCCGCGCGAGGGCGAGCAGGTCGTCGGTGAAGGCGGTGAGCCGGGTCGACTCGGCCTCGAGCGTGCGACCCACCTCGGGCAGCTGCTCCAGCGGCACGACACCGTCACGGAGCGCCTCCGCGTACCCCCGGATCGCCGTCAGCGGCGTGCGCAGCTCGTGGGAGATCGACAGCAGGAACTCCCGCTGCCGCCCCTCGGATCGCGCGAGCGCCCGATCCAGCGACCCCAGCGCCGCCTCGACATCGGCGACCTCGTCGATCCCGCTCGGCTCGAGCGCGACGTCGCGCTCGCCGTCGGCGAGACGCCGTGCGGCGCCGGCGAGCCGCACGAGCGGACGCGAGAGGGCCCGCGCGACGACGAGCGCCGCCACGAGCGCGACGACGATGCCGATCGCGAGGGCGATCGCGAGCCGGGTGAGGACCGCGGGGGTGAGAGTCCTGGCCGTGGACGCATCCTGAGCTCCGACCACTCCGCCGCCGCCGCCGGCGACGGGCCGTGCCTCGACGAGGTAGCTGCGACCATCGCGGCGCACCGTCGTCGACACCGGGCGACCGGCGCGCAGCTCGAGCCGGACGCGCGGCACGGCCTCGGCCGAGGCCGACCCGGCGACGGCACCCCGTGGCGTCACGAGCGCGACGAGCACGCCCTGATCGCCGAGCTGGGAGAGGCCGTCGACGACCGCCTGACGCGCCGCGGGCGTGGCGCTCGCGAGCCGCTGCACCTGCGCGGCCAGGGCATCCCGGCCCGCCGAGTTGTCGACGCCGCGCACCAGGGTCAGGGCGGCGATCGTCGTCACGACCACGGCGACCAAGGCCGCCACGAGGGTGGCGACGAGTACGCGCCGCCGGATCGGGCCCCTCACCCCGCCGCCTCGAGCGCGTAGCCGACGCCGCGCACCGTGCGGATCGGATCGGGGTCGCCGAGCTTCGCACGCAGCTGCGCGACGTGCACGTCGACCGTGCGGGTGCCGCTGTAGTCGGCGATGCCCCAGACCGCCGAGAGCAGCTGCTCGCGCGTGAACACCTGGCCGGGACGCGAGAGCAGATGCGCGAGCAGGTCGAACTCGGTGGTGGTGAGCGCGACCTCCGCGCCACCCACCCGCACCCGGCGCTCGCCCTCGTCGAGCTCGATGCGGCCGGCGCGGCGCACGGATCCGGCGGCCGGTCCCGACGAACGGCGCACCAGTGCCTTGACCCGGGCCACGAGCTCGCGGGGCGAGAACGGCTTGGTCACGTAGTCGTCGGCCCCGAGTTCCAGCCCGAGCACCCGATCGATCTCGCTGTCGTGCGCGGTGACGAACACGACGGGCACCCAGTCGCCGTCGGCGCGCAGCCGGCGCACGACCTCCGTGCCGTCGAGACCCGGCAGGCCGATGTCGACGATGACCGCGACGGGCGACAGGCGCCGGATGTCGTTCAGGCCCGCCTGCCCGTCCGCGGCGACGTGCACGCCGAACCCCGCCTGCTGCAGGTAGAGACGCTCCATCTCCGCGATCGCGCGCTCGTCCTCGAGCACGACGACGAGCCCGCGGTCGTTCACCCGCTCACCGTACCGAGCGGTGCTCCCCGCGATCGTGAACGGAAGGTTCGGGGAGCGTAAGGGGTGAGAGGGGCGCGGGGCTCAGGCGCCCTTCTCGGCCCCGTCGTCGGCGTGCGCGCCGTCGTGGTGCCGCTCCTCGACCGCCTCGTCGCGGTCGACCTCGCGGGTCGTCTCGCGATCCGAGGTGCCCTGCCCGGTCAGGCTGTTCTCGATGTCGTCCGACTGGCCGGAGTTCACCGAGTCCCAGGTCTGCGCCGAGTCCGACTGATTGCCACTTGCATTGCTCGCCATGCGCCCAGTCTGCCGTGACCGGAGGGCCGCGGGCGCCGGTGCCCCGCCGACACCCAGGCGGTCAGCGCTCGGCGTCGAGCCAGACGGACGGTTCGGGGAGCAACGCGGCGGCGCGCTCCCAGAACTCGTCGGGGATCGGCGCGGCGATCGCGGTGAGCATCGCGTCGAAGCGCGCGGGATTCGTGGAACCGACCAGCGTCGCGTCGATGCGGGGGTCGCGCAGTGACGCGACGACGGCGGCGGTCGGAAGGTCGACTCCCGATTCGTCGGCGAGGTCATGCAGCCGCTGGGCGGCCTCGCGGACCTCGGGGCGGGCCGGACGGTAGCCGTATCGCTCCCCGCCCCGGGACTCCAGCATCCCGCTACCGAGGATCCCGGCGTTCATGACGCCGATCCCCGCCTCGTGCGCGCGCTGCACGAGGGCGTCGGCTCCCCGGTCGAGGAGCGTGAGGCGCGAGTGGGTGAGGACGACCTCGAAGACGCCCAGGTCGAGCAGGCGCTCGATGGTCGGGGTGTGCCCCGCGCCGATGCCGAGGTGCTCGATGACGCCCTCGTCGCGCAGGGCGACCAGCGCCTCGATCGCGCCCCCCGGAAGGTCGAATCCGGCCTCGGGATGGTACTCGGGGTCGTGCAGGTGCACGAGCGGGAAGGTCTCCAGACCCAGGCGGTCCTGACTCTCGTGGATCGAGTCGCGGATGCGCGCACCCGAGTAGTCGCCGCCGCGCGCGTCGACCTTGGTCGCGATGAGGTAACCGTCGGGCAGCCCGCCGTGCTGGGCGATCCCGGCGCCGATGCGCTTTTCGCTCGCGCCGTCCGAGTAGCCGTTGGAGGTGTCGATGACCCGGATCGGGCTGTCGAGCAGGTGGCGCACGAGGCCGATGGCCTGCCTCGCGTCCGGCATCCCGCCGAGCGGTCCCCCGCCCGCCCCGATCGCCGACACGGTCAACCCGGTCGTGCCGAGCGGGCGCAGCCACTCGGGCGATCCGGGAACGGGCACGGCAGCGGTCATGATGCCCAGACTAGGCATCGGGCTCGGGTCAGGCGCCCGCCGGCACGTGGGGGCTGTACGGAACGCGCAGGGTGTCGGCGAAGCGCTCGAACAGTGCCGGGTCGCCCTCGAGCCGGACGACGCCCGTACTGACGGCCGTCTGCGCATCCAGCTCCCCGGCCAGCACGTCACGGATCTGCGGCCCGGCGACGATGATGAGGTCCGGGTTCTCGGCGGCGCCCGGGCCGACCGTGATGACGCCCGCGCGCATCACGAGGTGCGCGACGATCTCGCCGACCTGCACGGTGTAGGTCGTGTTCCAGCTCTTCGGCACGACCCCGTCGCCGGCCGCCACCTTCAATGCGGAGACGATGGATGCCGTGGTGACGATCTCGCCCTCGCGCGGCGTGCGCATGCCGCCGGCGCCCCAGCGCGAGAGCGCGTCGAGCGCCGGACCGAGCTCCTCCCCCCGCGGAGTGAGGCCGTAGACCACCGATCGATCGCCGCCGGCGGGCGCGGCACGCATGACGAGGCCCGCCTCCTCGAGCTCCTTCAGCCGCGAGGCGAGCGTGTTGGTCGGGATGCCGGGCAATCCCCCGACGAGGTCGGAGTATCGGCGGGGTCCCACGCTCAGGTCGCGCAGGATCAGCAGGGTCCAGCGCTGACCGACGATCTCGGCCGCGCGGGCGAGCCCGCAGAACTGCCCGTACTCCTGGTTCGTCATGACATCGAGGCTACCACTTGACTTCACTTAATGCAGTGTGCTTTATTTTTTGCAGCAATCGAGCTGAGGAGCCTCACATGACCGACACCTTCGCCCGCGACGAGGTCGCCCTCGCGCCCGCCTCCCCTTCCGCCGTCACCCCCGACGCGGCGGTGGCCCGCCGCAACCGCACCGCCCTCGCGCTGCTGCTCGCCGCCGTCTTCGTGGTCTTCCTGAACGAGACGATGATGGCCGTCGCGCTGCCGCGCATCCAGGAGTCGCTGCACATCGATGCGACGAAGGGTCAGTGGCTGACGACCGCGTTCGCGCTCACGATGGCCGTCGTCATTCCGATCACCGGATGGCTGATGCAGCGCCTGAACACCCGCACGGTCTTCACCGTCGCGATGTCGAGCTTCGTGACCGGCACGATCGTCGCGGCTCTGTCACCGGTCTTCGAGATCCTGGTGGCCGGCCGCGTCATCCAGGCGGTGGGCACGGCGATCATGATGCCGCTCATGATGACCACGGTCATGACGATCGTGCCGGCACAGGAGCGCGGCCGGGTGATGGGGCGCGTCTCGATCGTCATGTCGGTCGCGCCCGCGGTCGGGCCGATCGTCTCGGGCGCGCTCATCCAGGTGCTGCCGTGGCAGGGGTTGTTCTGGGTCATGCTGCCCATCGCGCTCACGATGCTCCTCATCGGCGTGCGCCGCGTGCCGAACGTCTCGGAGACCCGCCGCGTACCCCTCGACACGGCCTCGGTGATCCTGTCGGCCCTCGCCTTCTCCGCGCTGGTCTTCGGCCTCAGCCAGATCGGTGCGGGCGCGGTCGGCGAGGCCGCGGTGCCGCCGTGGATCCCGATCGTGGCCGGCCTGCTGACCCTCGGCGCCTTCGGGTGGCGGCAGGTCGTGCTGCAGCGCACCGATTCCGCGCTGCTCGACCTGCGGACCTTCCTCTCCCGCGACTTCGCGGTCTCGGTCGCCATGATGACGGCCGCGATGGTCGCGCTGTTCGGCGCGTTCATCGTGCTGCCGCAGTTCGCGCGCTACACCCTCGGGCTCGAGCCCATCTGGGTCGGCGCCCTGCTGCTGCCGGGTGGGCTGCTGATGGGACTCGCAGGACCGACGGTGGGCCGGCTGTACGACCGCTTCGGCCCGCGTCGCCTGGTCATCCCGGGATCCATCGGCCTCGCCGTGTCGCTCTGGACGCTGGCGCTGGGGCTCGGCGAGGGCTCCTCGTGGATCGTGCTGCTGGGCGCCCACATCGTGCTGATGCTGTCGCTCGCGTTCCTGTTCACGCCGGCGTTCAGCGCCTCGCTCGGCTCGCTGCCCCCGCAGCTCTACTCGCAGGGCAGCGCCACGATCGCGACACTGCAGCAGGTGGCCGGCGCGGCCGGGACGGCGATCTTCGTCGCCCTGTACGCGACCGGGATCACGGCCACCGGCACGGCGGACCCCGACCTCCCGTCGGCCGCGGCCGCCGCCGATGGCGCGCACCTGGCGTTCCTCGCCGGCGGCATCCTGTCGTTCGCGGTCATCGCGCTTGCACTGTTCGTGCGCAGGCCCGCTGCGACGACCCACCCGGAGCACTGACGCCGGGCGCCTCCGTCAGACCGCCGCGGCGTCGGCGGCCAGGCGCAGTGCGCCGTCGACCGGGGGCGCCTCGAGCAGCTGCAGTCCGAGCGGGCGCGGGAGGACGGCGAGGCGCGCGGCGAGGGCCGCCCGCAGCCGAGGCTGCGACGAGACGACCCCGCCCGCGGCGACGACCTTCTCGCCGAGGGCGCCGCGGCGCTGCACCGACGCGATCTCGGCGACCAGGCGATCCGCGGCATCCTCGATCGTCTCCAGCGCGACGGCCGATCCGGCATCCGCCGCCGAGAAGACGACGGGTGCGGCGTCGCCCCAGCGGTCCTGCGAGGCGTCGACCGTCGTCGAGGTCGCGAGGTCGTGCACCGCCACCCCGAACGCGTCCGCGAGCAGCGGGATGATCGCGTCCTCGATGCCGTCGTCGACCAGCGGCAGCACGC
Source organism: Pseudolysinimonas kribbensis (assembly GCF_039531715.1). Taxonomy (NCBI): domain Bacteria; kingdom Bacillati; phylum Actinomycetota; class Actinomycetes; order Micrococcales; family Microbacteriaceae; genus Pseudolysinimonas; species Pseudolysinimonas kribbensis. The sequence continues at coordinate 397,637 of NZ_BAAAQO010000002.1, forward strand.
GCACGAGCGCTTCGCGCACGAGACCGGGCGCGCTGCCCCAGTCGCCGAGCATCCACCCGTGGCCGCCCGCTCCGATCTGCCGCCCATCGGCATCGCGCCCCGACACGATCGAACCCGTGCCCACGACGAGGGCGATCGCCGGCTCCGGGCCGGCCGCGGGCACGATGAGCTCGCCGTCGTTCTCGACGCGCACCCGGATGCCGAGGCCGCCCGACAGCACGTCCCGCGCGAGCGCGAGCTGCTGCTCCGTGTCACCGTCGTGCAGGCCGACCGCCACGGACGTGCCCGGTCCTACGACGGCGTGGGTGGCGATCCACTCGGCGAGCCGGGGCAGGTTGCCGTCGTCGGAGAACAGCATGTCGTGTCGCCAGTCGGCCGATGGCCGGATGACGTCGCGGCGCGCGCCATCGGGTCCGATCGCCGCGAGATGCGTCTTGGTGCCGCCGACGTCGATGCCGACGAGACGATCGAGGCGGGAGACGTTGTTCACGAAGGACATTCTGTCGGCGCGCCGGAGGGGATCCGAATCCGGCCGCACCGAGCGGACCGAGAAACAGGACGATATCGTCCTATCGTGACGATTCGAGACGCGGGCAGGCGGGGAGGGATGCGCGGACTCGCGTTCGTCTCCGCCGTGATCTCCCTGGTGGCGGTGTTCGCCGGGGTGGGCTCGACGATTCCACTGTTCAACGTCTACCGGGCCGAGGACGGGTTCACCAACGCCGGCATCGCCATCGCCGTCGTCGCGTACTCCGCCGCCACCCTCGTCACGCTGCTGATTCTGGGACGCCTGTCCGGCCATCTCGGTCGACGGCCCATCGCGATCGCCAGCCTGGTGCTGCTCGTGCTGGGCTGCGGCCTGCTCTTGAACGTGCACGACATCGGCATCCTGATCGCCGCCCGGGTGCTCATGGGCTTCGGTGCCGGACTGGCCAGCAGCAGCCTGACCGCCTACATCGTCGACGCGGCACCCGCCAGGCCGACCTGGCTGGCCTCCGTCGCCTCCAGCCAGACGGTCATGCTCGGTCTCGCCATCGGCGCCATCGGGTCGGGCGCCCTGATCCAGTTCGCTCCGTGGCCGCGCGATCTCACCCTCCTCGCCGTCATCGGTCTGCTCCTCGCGTCCGTCGCGCTCATCGCACTCAGCCCGGAGACGGCCGACCCCATGCCGGGCGCCTGGCGTTCGCTGCGGCCCAGCGTCCGCGTCGCCCCCCGGGTCAGGCCCGTGCTTCCCGTCGCCGCCGCGGTCCTGCTGGCCACGTGGGCGACGGGCGCCTTCTACCAGGCGTTCGTGCCCGCGCTCGTCGAGAATCAACTCCATACCGGCAGTTCCGTCGTCCTGGGGCTGGTGTTCGCCGCGTACATGGCGCCCAGCGCACTGGGCGCTCCGCTCGGCGGTCGGTTCACGCCCGCGGGAGCGCAACGCATCGGCATGGCGGCCTTCCTCGCCGGATGGATCGGTGTGATCACGGCGATCACCAGTGGCGCGTTGCCGCTGTTCATCGGAGCGACCGTCGTCGCCGGAGCCGGTCAGGGGATCGCCATCAGTGCCGCGACGCGCGGCCTGCTGTGGGGCAGCACCGTCGTCGACCGGGCACCGATCTTCGCCGTGATCTACCTCCTCAGCTACAGCGGTGCCACGATCCCCAGCCTCATCTCCGGCCAGCTCTCCCGCACGCTGTCACTGCCGGATATCGCGCTCGGATACGGTGCGCTGGCTCTCATCGCCACGGTGTTCGTCATCATCGCGGCACGCAGTCCGGCCTGGCGCACCGGCGGTGCTGGTCTCGATTGACCGCGGCCCTAGGCTGACCCCGGACGACGACCGCTGGCGACGGGCAACGGCCCAGCGGACGAGAGCCGAAGACGGAGCGATGCGCAGACCACACGGACCCGATGCCATGCCCGGCGACGTCTCGTGACCGCCGGTTCGGTCGACCCGGCGACGCGGCCCGAGCTGTGGCGCGGCGCCGTGACCTGGGAGCGGGTCGCGGGCGGCATCCGGCCGTGGCGCCTCGATCCCGAGGATGCACCGCTCGCCTTTGCGCCCGAGCTGTTCGAACGTGCGCGCGCCGCCGCGGGGGTCCGGCTGGAGATGCGCACGGATGCCCGCCGGCTCGAACTCGAGCTCGATGTGGCGGGCGCGGAGCCCCTGCCGTTCGACCTGGTGGTGGACGGGGAGCTGCGAGCGCGCCGGAAGGTCGCGGGACCGGCATCCCTCGACTTCGACCTGCCGGGATCGGATGCCGCCGTCGCGCTCTGGCTGCCGCAGGGCGGAGAGGTCGTCGTACGACGCGCGGCCGTGCGCGACGCGGCCGCCGCAGAGCCGTCGAGAAGCGCCCCGCGGTGGGTCGCCTACGGCAGCTCGATCACGCAGTGCGTGGCCAGCCCGGGCCCCTCCGAGACCTGGCCCGCGCTCGTGGCGCGGCGGCTCGATCTCGACCTGACGTGCCTGGGCTTCAGCGCCGAATGCCATCTCGACCCGGTCGTCGCCCGCCAGATCGCGGCGCTGCCGGCAGAGCTCATCAGCCTGTGCCTGGGCATCAACGTGTACGGGCGGCTCTCCTTCTCCGCCCGCAGCTGGCGTGGCCAGGTGGCGGACTTCATCCGCCGGGTCCGGGAGGGGCATCCGGGCACCCCGCTGCTCGTGACCTCGCCGATCGGCTGCCCCGCGCGCGAGTCGACCCCGAACGCGAACGGGATGACGCTCCGCGATCTCCGCGACGGCGTCCACGAGGTGGTGCGTGATCTGGCCGGACGGGGAGACTCTGCGATCCACCTGGTCGACGGGCGCGACCTCCTCGCCGAGTCGGAGGCGCGTCACCTGTTCGACGGGCTTCACCCCGATCAGGAGGGGAATGTGCTGATCGCCTCGCGTGTCGCCGCGGCGCTGCGCGCGGCGGCGGGCGACATCGTTCCTGCCGGCTGAGCGTCGGGACCGTCCGTGGCCGACCTCGCCGGGCGGGCGGGGACGGCCAGGAGGGGCGCCAGCGCCAGATCGAGCGCGGCGATCAGCGGCCACGGGTCCTGGGCGAGCTGGCTCAGGATGCTTCCCCCGTGCAGCGCCGCCAGGACCAGCACCGCGGTCCTGTCGCCATCGATGTCGCCGGACGCGCCGGCCGTCGCGCTCGTGGCGCCGGACCGGAGCAGCCGATCCACCGTCTCGGCGATGAGCTCGCGCCATCGATCGAGGAAGTCGGCCCGGTCGGTCACCTCACCCGTCGGACGCAGCGCGAGTGCGTACGGCGACTGCGGCGCCGACAACTCGTCGACCACGCCGCGGCTCCAGCCGGCGAGCGTGGGTCCGTCGGTGACGGCGGCCAGGCCCGCGCGCTCGCGCGCCAGGACCTGCGCGAAATGATCTTTCAACCCATCACCCTGCCAGCCGCCTTCATCACGGTCATTCTGCCCCGCGCTGGACGAATTCGTCCAGTTTGAGCGCCGCCGGTGGCGTGCGAAATCCTCGGAACAGTTGATACGGTCTGCCTGAACCCATGGCATACAACTCCGCCGAAACCCGTAGGCGCCTGCTCGAAGCGGCCATCGAGGAGTTCAGCGCGCATGGGATCGCCGGCGCACGTGTCGAGACGATCGCTCGCCGGGCACGCGCGAACAAGCAGGCGATCTACCAGTACTTCGGCAGCAAGGAGCGGCTCTTCCTCGCGGCGTTCGAGGACCGGATGCTCGCCCTCCAGCAGACCATCCATTTCGACGAGTCGGACCTGGCGGAATACGCCGGGCGGGTGTTCGACGCGTACGCCGATTCACCCCAGACCTGGCGGATCACTTTCTGGGCGCAGCTCGAGCGGGGCCTGAACCATCTGCACATCCCGGCCCTGGACGCCGCCTCCCAGGAACACGCCGCGCGCATCCTGCAGGCCCAGCAGGTGGGCAGGATCACCCGCCGGTACACGCCGGAGACGATCCTCGCGTTGAGCCGCAGCCTGGCCCTCACCTGGCAGGTGCACCCCGCAGAGCGCGACGCGATCACGGCGCAGGAACGCGGGAAGCGTCGCGAGGTGGTCGTCGCCTCGATGCGGGCGCTGCTCGACGACGACGCCCACGACTGAAGCGGGTGGCCGTCGGCGCGGACCCGCCTTGACATCCACGCTCCCGGGTCGCTTGGCTTGATCTCGAAATCATCCATCCGGATGTTTTCGTATCGGCACGACGAAGGACGGGATCGATGAGCGACGAGAAGATGGAACCGGCGGCGGAGATGCCCCGGATGGGCGACGGAATGACGCCGCACATGGACGGCTCGGAGCACGCCATGGGCGAGCACACCATGGAGGAACACGCCATGGGCGAGCACGGCATGGACGAGCACGCCATGGGCACTGACGACATGGCGATGGGCGGCAAGGCCGAGAAGCCGGACGCCGAGGAACTGCCCGACTGACCCGCCGGGTCTGCGGCGACCGGCGCGCGAGCGCGCTCGACCCGGTCGCCGCGGGTGGCGACTACCGCTCGAGCTCGATGGCCGTCATACCCCGCAGGCTGAGCCAGGTTCTGCCGTCTCCGCGCACGACCGTGGCGAGCACCTCGTGGCAGGCCCGGCATCGCGCCACCCAGCCGGCCGCGTCCGGATAGACGAGAGCCATGGCGAGTGCGGCGACGTCGCCGCAGTTCGCGCACCGCGACCTGGCCGTGGTGGGCTCCACCGTGAGCAGTTCGCTGAGCACGCCCGACATCGCATTGCCGTCGATGTGGGTCATCTTCATCCTCCGTACCGCTCGGCGCGCAGGCGCTTCGGGTCGTGCCCGAGCTCGAGCGCCCAATTCAGGACCCCCTCGACGAAGGGGGTCGCACCGCAGACGTAGACCGTCGGTTCCTGCTCGGCGGGGGTCAGCGCCGCAGCGAACCGCTCCCGCGTGATCCGTCCGGCCGGCGTGGTCGAGCCGGGAGGCGCCTCGCGCGTGTAGACGTACTCGGTGCTCAGCAGGCCGGCGGATTCCGCCGCGGCCAGCTCCTCGCGGAAGAAGACGTCGGCCGGGCTGCGGATCGAGTACAGCATCCGGAACGGCGCGGCGTCGCCCGCCTGCACGTGGGTGCGGATGATCGACACCATCGGCACGACGCCCGAGCCGCCGGCGATGAGCTGGACGGGCCGCACCGGTTCGGCGGACGCCGAGGGCTGCCAGACGAACCACCCGCCGAGGGGGCCGTGCACCTCCACCTCATCACCCACCGCCAGGACGTCGTTCAGGTACGGCGACACCTCCCCGTCCGGGAGGCGATCGACGGCGAGCTGGATGACGCCGCCCTCGCCGGCGGACGCCAGCGAGTACGACCGGCTGGCCTGATAGCCGTCATCGGCCGTGAGTCGCACGTCGACATGCTGGCCACCTAGGCTGCCGGGCCATCCGGGCACGTCGAGGGTGATCCGGCGAGAACGGGGCGTCTCCTGCTGCACGCCGACGACGGTGCCGACCCGCCAGGCGACGCGCCGCTCGGTCGCCGGGCTGGAGGTGAGGCTCACCAGTACCGCTCTTCCTTCCACGGGTCGCCGTGGATGCTGTACCCGTTGCTCTCCCAGAACCCGGGCTGCTCGCGCTCCATCATCCGCAGACCCCGCACCCACTTGGCGCTCTTCCAGAAGTACAGGTGCGGCACCAGAAGCCGGGCCGGGCCGCCGTGCTCGGCGGTCAGCGGCCGGCCGTCGGCTTCGAACGCGATCCACGCCCGCCCGTCCAGGAGCTCGTCGAGCGGGATGTTGGTCGTGTAGCCGCCGTAGCTGTGGGCCATCACGTAGTCGGATGACGTCGTGACCTGCGCGAAGATCTTGTCGAGCGAGACGCCGCGCCAGTTCATTCCGAGCCGAGACCAGTGCGTGACGCAGTGGATGTCGATCTCGATGTCGTCGACCCCGAGCGCGTGCATCTCGTCCCAGCTCCATCGGGACGTCTGCCCCTTCTCGGTCTCGACGCTGAACTCCCACTCGTCCGGCTGCACCGGGGGTGTGGGGCCGGCCGTCAGCACGGGCCAACCGGACACGAGCGTCTGGCCGGGGGGAAGCCGCGAGTCGGCGCCGCCGCGCGGGCGGCCCGCGAATCCTCGATTGACCGGAGCCATGAACGATCCTTCCGGTGTCGGTCCGGCTGTTTCAACCAGACGGGTGAATTCGAGGCTACCGGGCGCGACCGCACGGCTCAACCGCGCGCGCAGGGGTGGCGACCGCGACGTCGCGACCGCTCATCCGCCGGCCGTCACGCCCTCGGGCGCGTCGGCCGGACCTGATCCGATGGCGATGGCCGGCCCCGCCTCGGGGTGGTGCAGGTCGAACGCCGGCGACTCGGACCGGATCCGCGGGATCGAGGTGAAGTTGTGCCGCGGCGGCGGGCACGACGTCGCCCACTCCAGCGAACGCGCATTGCCCCACGGGTCGTCCACGTTGACCTTCGGCGCCCGGCGGGCGGTGATCCACACGTTCAGCAGGAACGGCAGCATGGAGATGCCGAGGATCACGGCCCCGACCGTGGAGATCTGGTTCAACCAGGTGAAGCCGTCGCTGGGGAGGTACGAGGCATACCGGCGCGGCATGCCGAGCACGCCGAGCCAGTGCTGGATGAGGAACGTGGTGTGGAAGCCGATGAACAGCAGCCAGAAGTGGATCTTGCCCAGGCGCTCGTTCAGCATCTTGCCGGTCCACTTGGGCCACCAGAAGTAGAAGCCCGAGAACATCGCGAACACCACCGTGCCGAACACCACGTAGTGGATGTGCGCGACGACGAAGTACGAGTCGGACAGGTGGAAATCCAGCGGCGGCGAGGCCTGGATGACGCCCGTGAGCCCACCGAAGGTGAAGGTGATGAGGAAGCCGATCGCCCAGATCATGGGCGTCTCGAACGTGACGGAGCCGCGCCACATCGTGCCGATCCAGTTGAAGATCTTCACGCCCGTCGGCACCGCGATCAGCATCGTCATGAGCGAGAAGAACGGCAGCAGCACCGACCCCGTGACGTACATGTGGTGCGCCCACACCGTGACCGAGAGGGCGACGATCGCGATGGTGGCGTAGACGAGTGTCTTGTACCCGAAGATCGGCTTGCGGCTGAAGACCGGGAACACCTCGCTGACGATGCCGAAGAACGGGACGGCGATGATGTAGACCTCGGGATGCCCGAAGAACCAGAACAGGTGCTGCCACATGATCGCTCCCCCGTTGGCGGCGTTGAAGATGTGGGCGCCGAAGACCCGGTCGGCGCCGAGCGCCAGGAGCGCTGCGGCCAGAACCGGGAAGGCGACGAGGACGAGGATCGACGTCACGAGCACGTTCCAGCTCATGATCGGCATCCGGAACATGGTCATGCCCGGCGCCCGCATCGTGATGATCGTCGTGATGAAGTTCACCGCACCGAGGATCGTGCCGAAACCGCTCATCGCCAGGCCGAAGACCCACAGGTTGCCGCCGAGACCCGGCGTGAAGGTCGTCTCGTTGAGGGGGGCGTACGCCGTCCAGCCGAAATCGGCGGCGCCCTGCGGCGTGAAGAAGCCGGCGACGACCAGCAGCGAGCCGAAGAAGTAGAGCCAGTAGGCCAGCGCGTTCAGCCGCGGGAACGCGACATCCGGGGCGCCGATCTGCAGCGGCATGATCGCGTTCGCGAAGCCCGCGAACAGCGGCGTCGCGAACATCAGCAGCATGATCGTGCCGTGCATCGTGAAGAGCTGGTTGTACTGCTCGTTCGACTGCACGACATCCAGGCCCGGCGTGAACAGCTCCGTGCGGATGACCAGCGCAAGCACCCCGCCGACGCAGAAGTACAGGAACGACGTGACGAGATAGAGATTGCCGATCGTCTTGTGATCGGTCGTCGTCAGCCAGGACAGCAACCGCCCGCGCGACGGCTGCGCGCTCGCGTCGGGGCCCGGCTCCGGCGCGAGCGCCCGCGACGGAGCCGGTGCCGACGTGATCCGGGTCGTCATCGGAACCGCCGGGTCGGTTCAGTCCCCGGCGCTCTCGACCAGGTCGCCGTTCAGCCCGGCGGGGTAGAAGCCCCCCTGGGTGGCGCGCTCCGGCGTCAGATAGACGATGTTGAGGATGTGCTGGGGCGTGCGCCCGAAGGCGCCACCGTTGCCGTCGGTGGGGATGAGGTTGAGCGTGTCGGCGTCGCCGATGCTCTGGTCGTCGTCGCCGACGTGGTCGACCGCGTTGCGCACGTCCGAGATTTTCTGCACGGCGCCGAAGACCGCCTCGTCGATGACGCCCTGGTTGTAGAGCGAGAGCCGGACGATGCCCGCGTGGTACGCCTCCGTGGCGAGGAGACCGGCCGCCGCATCGAGATAGGTCTTGTTCGCGATGAACGGGGCGGCGCCCTTGAAGGCCGTCACGCCGACATCCTCGAACAGGTAGGCCGCGAACAGGAAGTTGAGCTCGTTCTCGTATGGATCGAAGGTGTCGGCTTCGCCGATCAGGCCGGCCGCGCGCGCCGCGGCCGTGAAGCTCTGGTCGAGCGAGATCGCCGGACGCGACACCGCGGCACTCCCGAGAGCGCCGCGCAGGAAGGTGACGTGCTGCTTCTCGTCGGAGGCGATCTCCTGGGCGAACTTGCGCACGACCGGGTTCTGGAACGGCACCGGCTTGCCGCCCGACACCTCGCCGCGTGTGCCGGTGCCCGTCGTGAGCTCGTCCGGCAGGGCGCTGCCCGTGGCGCGCAGATAGAACTCGGCCTCGAGGTACTCCAGGTTCAGCGCGAAGTTCAGGATCGACGCGTCGCTGGGCGCCTCGCTCGGACTCGGGGCCGGTCCGCCGCCGGCGGCGTCGACCATCTCCCCGAGCCTCTGCGTGTCCTGCGCGGTCTCGCCACTGCGATGCACCGCGTTCGAGATGAAGTCGTTCCCAGCCATGAGCTTCTCCGATCAGCGTCCAACCAGACGGATGTTTTCATCCACCTTCGCCGCGGTTCATCGCGGTGTCAAACGACCCCGGCGCGTCTCGCTCAGCGTCACCGAGACGCAGCGCCGCCCTGCCGTGCGCTGGCGGCATCCCGAGCGGCCGCGACCCCCGCCTCGAGAGACGCGACGTCGTACGCGCCGTAATGCCGGCGGCCGTCGATGAAGAACGTCGGGGTCCCGGGGACGCCGCTCACGTCCGCCGACTCGACGTCGGCGGCGATCCGTGCGGCATATCGATGCCGGGTGAGGTCGCGGTCGAACTGGTCGAGATCCAGCTCGAGCTGCTCGGCGTAGCGCCGGATGTCGTCGGGCTCCAGTGCGCTCTGGTGCTGCAGCAGGAGGTCGTGCATCGGCCAGAACCGGCCCTGCGCGCCGGCCGCCTCCGCCGCCTGCGCCGCGAGCTGCGCGTGCGGATGCACGTCCGGCAGAGGCAGGTGCCGCCACACGAAGCGCACACTCACGTCGGTCAGCAGCCGGCGGACATGGGTTTCGGCCCGGCCGCAGTACGGGCATTCGAAATCGCCGTATTCGACCACGGTCACCAACGCGTCGTCGGGCCCTCGGATGTGGTCGCGATCCGGATCGACATCCGGCGAGAGGTCGGTCAGCCCGCGCACCGTGCCGAGGAGCGCCTGGGCGCGCCGCTGCGGCGGCAGTGCCGCGGTGATCCGGAACAGGGCCCACGTCAGCACGGCCGACACGGCGGCGGCGGTCAGGATCCCCAGCTTGGCCTGGGCGAGCTCCGTCCCCCGGAACGCCAGCGACGCCACGAGCACGGCGACCGTGAAGCCGACTCCCGCGATGAGCCCGCTGCCGGCGACCGCCGCCCAACCGACCGGCGGGCGGAGCCGACCGCGCGTGACCGCCGCGATGAGCCGGGAGATCCCGAACACGGCGACCGGTTTGCCCACGACGTAGCCGAGGACGATGCCGATCGTGATCGGCGAGGTGTACGCGGTGGCGAGGAAGGCGGGAGCGATCGGGATGCCGGCGTTGGCCAGGGCGAACAACGGCACGATGACGAACGACGCGACGGGCAGGTACAGCGTCTGGAGACGCTCGTTCGGCGAGATCGTGTTGAGGAGGCCGGCGCCCGCGCTGCGCGCGAGCTGCGAGGTCGGCTGCTCGCGGAAGCGACGCACCAGCCGCGTCGCCGTCTCGAGGCTGTCGGGGCCCGGTGAGTACGCCGGTCCGGTCAGTCCGATGGCGAGCCCGGCGACCACCGGATCCACGCCGCCGTAGTAGAGGCCGCCCCAGCAGACCACCCCGACCACCACGTACGCCAGCGCCGGCCAGTTCGGCCCGAGTCGCACCATGATCGGGATGACGGCCCAGGCGAGCACCGCGACCACGAGCGGGATCCAGTGGATGTCGTGGCTGTACACGACCGCGATCACGACGAGCGCGACGAGGTCGTCGACGATGAAGACGGTGACGACGAATCCGCGCAGCCTCTCCGGCAGCCGCGTGCCCAGGATGGCGAGCAACCCGAGGGCGAGGGCGGTGTCCGTCGACATCGCCACGCCCCAGCCGTGGGCGGCCGGCCCCCCCGCGTTGGCGACGAGGAAGATCGCGACCGGAAGGGCCATGCCGGCGATGCCGGCCGCGAGCGGCATCAGCAGCTGACGTCGATCGCGCAGCTCACCGAGGTCGAACTCGCGGCGCGCCTCGAGCCCGACGACGAGGAAGAAGAACGTCATCAGGCCCTCGCTGATCCAGTCGCGCAGCGGCATGCCGAGCCGGACGTCGCCGACCTGCACCGACAGCGGGAGGCGCCAGACTCCGCTGTACGACCCGAGGTCGACGCTCGCCCAGACCACGGCGGCGACGATTGCGGCCAGCAGGATGCCGGAGCTGGCGGATTCGGCGCGCAGGAACCGGCCGAGCTGCGAGGCGATGCTCCGCGCCCAGATGGTGTGCTGCACCGCTGCAGGGTCCGGGGCGACCGCGTCGCCGGGATCGCCCGCGATCGCGCGCCGCTCGTGTTCTGAGGTCATGGTCCCTGTCGCCGGCCGCCGAGTGTCCTGCTGCCACCGCCGTGCGCGTGCTTTCGGGGGGCGCTGCCGATGGTACGTCGCCGGCTCGCCGAAAAGGGGGCAAGCTGGATGTACTGGACTCGATAGTCCTGTCGCGGAGGAGGACCACATGTCGATCACGGCGGAGCAGACCGAGCGAGAGCAGACCAACGCCGAACTGGTCGCGGCTCTTCGCGACGCGGGTGATGATCCGGACGCCTCGGCGTGGGAGCTCGACGTCATCAACGACAGCGAGCACGGGCGCTGGGAGGCGTACGTCAACGAGGAGGTGGTCGCCGAGTTCACCTACCGGTACGTCGGCGGCCGCGTCGTGCTGCTGAGCATGTGGGTGGACCACGGCTTCCGCAAGCGCCGGGTCGCCACCGAGTTGATCGCGCGCGTGCTCGACGAGGTGCAGGCCGCCGGCGACACGATCACCGTCATCTGCCCGGTCGTCGGCGAGTTCCTGGCGCGGCACCCCGGATACGCGGGCCTGGTGGACCCGGTGCACCCGGGCTCCGGCGCCTTCCCGCGCCCGGCCGGCGCCGCGCCGGGCGATTACGACGAGCAGCTGACGTCGTTCGAACGCGACCTCAACTGACCCCGCCTCCCCTTTTATCGACACTTCTCAGGAGACACCATGACCAACCCACCCGCTGACGTCCGCGACGGCGACGCCGTCACCGCGGAGCAGATCCCGGAGGCCGTGGCAGGCGCCTCGCTGCTGTACGAGGACGGCGCCACCCAGACCTTCGAGGCCGACGGGACGACCACGTACGTCGAGCACGGCGGCCCCACCGCCGGCAGCTGGTACGTGGATGCCGACGGCCGTTTCGGCTCTTTCTGGCCGCCGAGCTACCGCGCGAGCTACGACCTCACCTGGGTCGTCGAGCACGGCGCGGTGACCGGGCTGCGGTTCGATGACGGCCGGTCGGTCTCGGTCGGGCGCTACCAGCGCTGACGAGCCGGCCTGCGCGCGTCCGCGATCAGCGCGGCGCGACCCGCTCGGCGAGTCGCCGTAGCCGGTCGCCGATGGCCTCGGGCGCCTCGGCCGCGGCGAAGTGGCCGCCCTCGGGCAATCGCTCGAACTCGAGAAGGTTCTCGTAGAAGTCCCGCGCACAGGACTCGGGATAGTCGTGCTCGTGCCGCTGGATGTGCACGCTCGCCGGCACGGTCACCCGCGGTACCGGCGGGGCGTCGCCCTCGTCGAAGTACGGGCGGAACGAGGTGGCGATGCTCTGCGTCGTCCAGTAGATCGTCGCCTCGGTGAGGATCCGCTCGACCGAGAGACGGCGGTGCACCGCGCGCGGATCGTCGCGCGGGGTGTCGCTCCACTCGATCAGCTTCTCGGCGATCCACGCCAGGAGACCCGCGGGAGAGTCGTTGAGCGCGGTGGCGAGCGTGTCGGGGCGCGTGCCCTGCTCGTGCGCGTAGCCGGAGAAGTCGCGGCTCGACGCGGCGAGGCCCTCGAAGAAGCGGGCGGCATCCGGATCGGTGAGCGCCGCGCGCTCCTCCTGCGTGGGGAAGTGCGCGTGGGTGACCAGGATGCCGGCGGCCGCGTCGGGGCGCGAGGCGGCGATCAGATCGCTGACGTTGGCCGTCACGTCCTCGCCGTACGTCAGGAAGCGCTCGTAGCCGAGGACGTCCGACATCAGCGCGACCATCGTGCGCGCCAGCCGAGCCTCCGTCATCCGGCCGCGATAGGCGCCCGAGTAGGCGAAGCCCGGAAGGCTCGGCACGACGAACCCGAACTCCGGGACGGCCTCCACGAGCGCGAGCTGGAGCGCGAAGGTGTGCGGCCAGCCGTGCATGAGCAGCACGACGGGCGCATCGGAAGTCGGCGGCGGACGGTGCACGAAGTGCAGTCGAGCGGTGTCGATCTCCGCGGTGAACTGCGGGAAGGAGTTGAGCCACCCCTCCCGCGCCGTCCAGTCGAAACGGCGCCACGAATCCACCAGGTCGGCGAGATGATCGGCGCGGAGGGCCGACCACGGACGGTTCGGCGACTCGGGCAGCAGGCGCGTTTGCGCGAGACGTTCCCCAAGATCCTCGATCACGCCGGGGGATGTCGCGATGCGGAAGGGCTGCGGCGCTGCGTCCGTCATGGCGACACGATGCCAGCCGCCACCGACGCCTCACGGCGAGCGGGCCATCTCGGTGCGCCCGAAGGGATTCGAACCCCCAACCTTCTGATCCGTAGTCAGATGCTCTATCCGTTGAGCTACGGGCGCGGGTCGGCGTTGGCCAACCCGACGACTATACCAGCGGGTACCGGGCCGCTCAGCCGCGGGCGGGTGGGTACGCGGCGACGTACTGGGCGAGCACCGACTCGAAGTCGGGCTCCGGCTCGAGGCCCAGCGACGACGCGCGCGGGGTGATGACGCGCGCCGGCCAGGTGTCGACGATGGCGCGGATCGTCGGGTCCTCGACCCAGTCGATGAGGGCGACCGTCTCGGGGCCCGCCACCCGCTCCAGGGCATCGGTCATCTCGCGCGGGGTCGTCGTGAGGGCGGGCAGCGTGACGGCGGTCGTGCTGCCCCAGGTCTCGTCCGACGCCGTCGCGGCCAGCAGGATGCCGTCGAGCGTCTTGGCGGGCGACGAGATCGCGAAGGGGGTGTCGGGCGGCACGGGGCAGACCGCCCTCACGCCGGCGAGCGGCTCGCGGATGATGCTCGACATGAAGCTCGACGCGGCGGCGTTCGCCTTGCCGGGACGCACCGCCACCGTGATGAGCCGCACGCTGCGGCCCCGCACGAAGCCCTTGCGCGTGTAGTCGGCGACCAGCTGCTCGCCGATGAACTTCTGGATGCCGTAGCTGGTCTGCGGCCGCGGGAGCGTGTCGTCGTCGACCGTCTCCTGCGGTCCGATCGCGGGGTCGGCGCCGAACACCGCGAGCGAGCTCGTGAAGACGAGCACCGGCGGGGTCGGCAGCGAGCGGGCGTGCTCGAGGATGGCGCGGAATCCGTCGAGGTTGGTCCGCATCCCGAGGTCGAAGTCCGCCTCCGCCGCGCCGCTGACGACGCCGGCGAGGTGGAAGATCGCGTCGAGGTCGCCCAGGCGGTCCGCGGCATCGTCGATGTCGCCGACGAGCGCGGTCACGCGCGGGTCGTCGGCCAGATCGGCGGGCGGCGGGAACAGGTCGACGAGCAGCAGCTCGTCCACCTTGGCTGGGGCTGCTCCCCCCGCGGCGAGGCTGCCCGCCTGCAGGATCCGGCGGGCCAGGCTGACGCCCAGGAACCCCGCTCCTCCGGTGATCGCGATCCTCATCGTGCTCCGTTCCCTTCACCCAGCGCGCCGACGACGTCGACGAGCGTCTCCGCGCCGCCCACGTTGCCCGGCACGACGACCTGCACCCCGTGCCGGTCGCCCGCGCCGAGGTCCCACACCGAGATCCCCGCGGCCACCTGCCCGCGCACCCGAGCGCGGCTCGCGGCGAACGCGACGCGCGCGACCTCCGCCGACGTGATGCCGCCCTTCGAGACGACCGCGCCCACCTCGCCGACCAGCGGCGTCGTCGCGGCCATGAGCGCGCGCATGACGAGCTCGCCGTGGGCGAGCGTGTCGTCGGCGGTGCGGCGCACGCGTTCGGTGCTTACGACGACGACCGGATGCCGTGCCAGCAGCTCGCGGGCGGCCTGTGCTGCGGCGGCGCCCGCGGCATCCGGGTCGGCGAACGCGTCGTCGGTCGCGATCACGACCGGGTCGTACCCGAGCGAGTCGGTCAGCCGAGCGAGCTGTGCCGACGCGGCGCCGGTGTGCGAGCCGCAGACGACGAGAACCCCGCCGGCCTCGACCCGGATCGGTCGCGACAGGTAGCCGGTGCTGAGCCGGCCGGCGCAGAGAGCCGCCAGGGTCGCGGCCGACCGCACGACGACGTGCGCGCCGTCGGCGAGCGCGCGCTGCAGCCCCGCATGCACGAGCCGGATGTCGTCGTCGGTCTGCACGTCGGGCACGACGAGCAGGCGCGGCCCCGCCGCCGCGAGCGCCTCCGCGACCGCGCCACCTGCGGTGGAGCGCAGAGCCTCGAGCGGCACGGGGATCGCGCGCCGGCCGCCGCGCTCTCGCGTCCACTCGACGAGGTCGGAGCTGCGGTATCCGAACACCGGATCGGCGGCGAACTCCGTCTCACCCACCGGGGTGTCGACGCCGTCGATCACGACCCGGTGCACCGAGCCGATCGTCGTCCGGCCGCCCTGCGGGAACGCCGGAACGAAGAGGACGCGGCCGTCGTCGCCGGCGAACACGTCCGCCTCGGCGAACACGTGCCCGCGCAGGGTCGAGTCGCCGCGCAGCAGGACGAGGATCTCCCGGCCGAGCCGGCGCGACACCTCGCCCAGCTCGCCGCGGATCCGCTCGGCGAGCGCCGTCGCCGCGGCCTCGTCGATCGCGCGCGAGTTCGTCTGCAGGTAGACCGACCCCTCCGACGCGAGCACCTCGGCGATCGCGTCGACGTCCCAGCGCAGCAGCACCGTGACATCCGTCGCCGACTGGGTGCCGGTCGGGTCGTCGTCGAGGACGACGGTGAGCGACGGTCCGGTCACGACACCTCGCCGTTGCGCGCGCCGCGCCACATGTCGACGTCGACCGCGCCATCCACGAGCTCGTCGATGCGGGCCAGCTCGTCGGCCGCGAAGTCGAGCCGGGCGAGCGCGCCGACGTTCTGATCGAGCTGCTCGGGCGATGAGGCGCCGATGACGAGCGAGGTGACGCGCTCGTCGCGCAGCGCCCACGCCAGCGCGAGCTGGGCCAGCGACTGGTCGCGCGCGGCGGCGATCTCGTTGAGCGCGCGCAGCCGGCGCACGATGTCGTCGGTCACCCACGCGCCGTTGAACGACGCGCGCGACGCACGCGCCTCGTGGGTGTCGCCGAGGTACTTGCTCGTGAGCAGGCCCTGGGCGAGCGCGGTGAACCCGATGACGCCGGCGCCGACCTCGGCTGTCGCGTCGAGCAGGCCCTCGGTCTCGATCCAGCGGTTGAGCAGGGAGTACGAGGGCTGGTGGATGAGCAGGGGCGTGCCGAGCTCGCGCAGCAGCTCCGCCATCTTCCGCGTGTGGTCCGCGTCGTACGAGGAGATCCCGATGTAGAGCGCCTTGCCGCTGGTGACGGCGGTCGCGAGCGCCGCCGCGGTCTCCTCGAGCGGCGTGGACGAGTCGAAGCGGTGCGAGTAGAAGATGTCGACGTAGTCGAGACCCATGCGCTGCAGCGATTGATCGAGCGACGCGAGCACGTACTTGCGCGAGCCGCCGCCCTGCCCGTACGGGCCGGGCCACATGTCCCAGCCCGCCTTGGTCGAGATGACGAGCTCATCGCGATACGGCGCGAAGTCCTCCCGCATGAGCCGGCCGAAGTTGACCTCCGCAGCGCCGTAGGGCGGTCCGTAGTTGTTCGCGAGGTCGTGGTGCGTGATGCCGAGGTCGAACGCCCGCCGGCTGATCGCGCGCTGCCGCTCGAAGGGCAGATCGTCGCCGAAGTTGTGCCAGTAACCGAGCGACAGCAGCGGCAGGTCGAGGCCGGAGCGGCCGGTGCGGCGGTAGATCATGGAGCCGTCGTAGCGGGCCGGATCGGCGATGTAGGTCATGTCACCAGCCTGGCACCGATCGAGTGCGCGCCCGATCACCCGCAGCCTCGCCGCCGAGGGGGCGCGGCATCCGGGCTCAGCGGGCGCGGGAGCCGGGGCCGAGGATGACGCCCCACACCCAGGCCGCGGCCGTCTCGGGTGAGGGCAGCGGGTCGCGCGTGAGCCACGCGCCGATGATCCCCAGCACCGAGCCGGTGATGCCGGCCGCCACGACGTCGAGCGGCAGGTCGGGGAAGTCGGCGGAGCGGCCGACCTCGTCGCGCACGATGCGCTCCACCCGGGCCCGCAGCCGCGCCGTCGCGACCGCCGATCCGTGGTCGCCGAGGACCCGCCGATACAGCTCGGCGTGATCGGCGATGTGGGCGAAGTAGGTCGAGACGGCGAGAGGCGGCGCGTCGGCCATGTCGACCGCCTCGGGCAGGTTGGCCTCCGCCTCGTCGGCCGCCGCGTCGAGCGCGTCGGCCAGGAGGATCTCCTTGTCGGCGTAGTGCTGGTAGAAGCTCGAGCGGTTGACGCCCGCGCGCTCCGCGATGTCGCCCACCGGGATGTCGTCGAGCGGCCGCTCCCGCGCGAGTTCGAACAGCGCCTCCTGCAGGCTGCGGCGCGTGCGGGCGATCCGAGGATCCATCCCGCCGATTCTGCCAGTCCGGCCGCTCCCGGCGTTCTGTCAGCAACATATGTCGTTTTTCCGACATTTGTCGATTACGCTCGCCGACGGCTCGACGATGCGCCTCTCGCACCGCGACCCGAAAGGCGCTCCCATGGCCGCACTCCTCGACCGGCTCGGTCGGTTCTCCGCCCGGCACCGCTGGAGCGTCGTCGGCGCCTGGGTGCTGCTGCTCGCCATCGCGGGCGGAGCCTTCGCGCTGTTCGGCGGGACGCTCTCGTCGACCTTCGACATCCCCGGTACGGCGACCGACAAGGTCACCACGCAACTCGAGCGCGAGCTCGGCAAAGTCGGCGGGGCGACCGGCACGATCGTGTTCCGCAGCGCGGACGGCACCGCCTTGAGCTCGGCACAGCAGAAGGACATTGCCGGCCTGCTCGACCGGATCGATCGGAAGAAGGGGGTCTCCTCGACGATCGATCCGTACGACACACGGGCGCAGCAGCAGGCGAACGCGGCGAAGCTCGTCGCCGCGCAGGAGCAGCTGACCGCGGCACGCGCGCAGCTCGCCGCCGCGAAGGCGCAGGGCGCCGACATCTCCGCCCAGCTCGGCGAGCTCGACGCCCGGGCGGCGCAGCTCGACGCGGGCACGCGCCTGCTCTCGGCCTCGAAGGACCTGCGGATGGTCTCCGCCGACGGCAGCACCGCGATCGGCGTCGTGCAGTTCCGCGACACCCTGCTCGAGCTGCCCGCGAGCCAGAAGGCCGGTGTCGCGTCGGTCATCGACGCCGCGCACATCCCCGGCGTGCGGATCGACTCCTCCAGCGAGTTCTCCGACCAGGTCGACGGCATCGTCGGTCCGGGTGAGATCACGGGCGTCATCATCGCCGCGCTCGTGCTGGTCGTGATGTTCGGGGCCGTGCTGCCCGCCGTCATGCCGCTCGTGTCGTCCCTGGTCGGCGTGGGGGTCGGGGTCGCCGGTGCACTCGCCTTCTCCGGCACGATCGAGATGGGATCCGTCACGCCGGTGCTCGGCCTCATGCTGGGCCTCGCGGTGGGCATCGACTACTCGCTCTTCATCATCAACCGGCACCGGCGGCAGCTGAAGGAGGGGATGCCGCCGGCCGCGTCGATCGGACTGGCCAACGGCACCTCGGGCGGCGCCGTCGTGTTCGCCGGCTCGACCGTGCTGATCGCGCTGCTCGCGCTGGTCGTGACGGGCATCCCGTTCCTGACCCTCATGGGCGTCGTCGGCGCCGCGTGCGTGCTCGTCGCCGTGCTCGTGGCGATCACGCTGACCCCGGCGCTGTTGTCCCTGCTCGGGATGCGCGTGCTGAGCAGACGCGCACGCGCCCGCATCGGCCACCCCGGTCACGCGCAGACGACCCCGCGCCCGATCCGCACGCGACGCGCCGTGCTCGGCGGCGCCCTCGCGATCGTCGCGCTGCTCGCCATCGCGGTGCCCGCGCTCTCGATGCGGCTCGGGCTGCCCGACGGCTCCGCCCAGGCGCAGGACTCGTCGTCGTACCGCGCGTACGAGACCGTGGCGCAGGAGTTCGGGGCCGGACGCAACGGGGCCCTGCTCGTCACGGCATCCCTGCCGCACGCCGCGTCGAAGGCCGACCTCACCACGACCGAGGCCGGCATCGTCGACACGCTCATGGCGCAGGATCACGTCGCGGGCGTCGCGCCGATCGGCGTGAACGGCGCGCGCGACTTCATCGCGTTCCAGGTGGTGCCGACGGGGGGACCGTCGAGCGTCTCGACCGAGCAGCTCGTGCACACCCTGCGCGACGACGTGTCGCTCGGCTCCGGGGTCGGCGTCGACGTCGCAGGCCAGGCGAGCGGCAACATCGACATCTCGGAGAAGCTGGCCAGCATCCTGCCGACCTATCTCGCGGTCGTGGTCGGGCTCTCGCTGATCATCATGCTCGTCGTGTTCCGGTCGCTGCTCGTGCCGGTCATGGCCACGGCCGGGTTCGTGCTGTCGTTCCTCGCCGCGCTCGGCGCCATGACGGCGGTGTATCAGTGGGGCTGGCTCGGCGGCGTCTTCGGCGTGCACGACCCCGGACCGGTGCTCAACTTCGCGCCGGTGATCATCGTGGGCGTGCTGTTCGGGCTCGCGATGGACTACCAGCTGTTCCTGGTCTCCGGGATGCGGGAGGCGTACGTGCACGGCGTCCCAGCGCGGGCGGCGGTCGCCTCCGGCCTGCGCCACGGGCGCGCCGTCGTCACGGCCGCCGCGATCATCATGATCTCGGTCTTCGGCGGGTTCGTCTTCTCGCACCTCACCGCCATCAAGCCGCTCGGATTCGGGCTCGCGGCGGGGGTGCTGTTCGACGCCTTCGTGGTGCGCATGGTGCTGATCCCGTCACTCATGCACCTGGCCGGGCGCGCCGCCTGGTGGCTGCCGCGCTGGCTCGACCGGATGCTGCCGCACGTCGACATCGAGGGCTCGGCTCTCGAGCGTCCGCAACCGCATCCGGGTGCGACGGAGCACCGCCCGCCGGCGCGCCGCCCGCGGGTGCGCACCGGTGGCCGGATGCTGCCTCAGCCCGCCGTCGAACGCCGGTAGGTCGTCACCGTCACGCCCGAGCCGAGGGGCCGCACCTCGCCGCGCTCGAATCGCGAGAGCGGGAACCCGTCGGCGAACAGGCGCTTGCCGGTGCCGAGCACGATGGGGTAGACCGCGAGCCGGTACTCGTCGACGAGGTCGTGCGCGGCGAGGATCGCCACGAGCCGCGAGCTGCCCCAGACCCGGATCTCGCCATCACGATGCTCCGCCCGGAGCCGGGCGACCTCGCCCGGCACGTCGCGGAGCACACGGGTGTTGCGCCAGGTGGGATCGGTCAGCGTTGTCGAGGCGACGTACTTGGGGATGCGGTTGTAGCGGCGGGTCTGCTCGCCGAGGAACCCCTCCGCGTCCTCGCTCCACACCGCCCACGCGCCCAGCCAGATGTCGTAGGTCCGTCGCCCGAGCAGGAGGGCGCCGGTCCGGCTCTCCCAGTCCTGGATGATCGCGTCCAGTTCGGGGTCGTCGTCGCGGTGACGGGACTGCCAGCCGCCCAGCGCGAAGCCGCCGTCGCGGTCCTCCTCGAACATCCCGGGCCCCTGGATGACGCCGTCGAGCGTCACGAACTCCTGCACGACGATCTCGCTCATCGGTCCTCTCCCCAGGCGGGCCGCACCATGCGGGGCGTGATGTCCGCCACGCTCGCGGCGCCGAGTCCGGCGATCGTGACGGCCGTCTCCTCGGCGAGGGTCGCGAGCATCGTCTCGAGGGCTTCCCGGCCGCCCGCGGCGAGCGCCCACAGCACCGGGCGGCCGATGCCCACCGCCGCCGCCCCGAGCGCGAGCGCCCGCACCACGTCGGCACCGGAGCGGATGCCGCCGTCGACGATCACGGGCGCCCGCCGGTCGACGGCCTCGACGATCTCGCGCAGCACCGCCGCGACCGGCACGACGCCGGCGAGCTGCCGCCGGCCGTGGTTGGACACGATGACGCCCGCGGCGCCGGCGTCGAGAGCTCGGAGGGCGTCATCCGGAGTCAGCACGCCCTTCGCCCAGACCGGCAGGCCGGCGCTCGCGACGAGCTCGGCGAGGTCGTCGGGCGTGATCGAGGTGTCGGCCGCGAAGCCCGCCCCGGCGCCGGTCAGCGGCACGTTCCCGCGCACCGCGACCGCGCCCGTGAGCGGCACGCGCCGGAACGCGGCGTCGGCCAGGATGCCGGGCACGTCCACCGTGAGCACGAGCGCGGACGCGCCGGCCGCCGCGCAGCGGGCCACGTAGTCGGTCGTGGCCGAGCGATCATGCTGCAGATAGATCTGCGCCCACCACGGCGACGTCGCGGCGGCACCGAAGCGCTCGACGTCGACGGTCGCGTTGTTCGAGTAGCTCATGAGCATGCCGGCGGCACCCGCGGCGGCGGCGGTCGCGAGCTCGCCGTCGGGGTGCGCGCCGCCCTGCGACGCGCTCGCGGCGAGCATGATCGGCGAGGCGAACCGGTGGCCGCCGAGCTCGACCGTGGTGTCGATCGCGGTGAGCCCGGTCATGACGCGGGGCACGAGATCCCAGCGGTCCCAGGCGCGGGCGTCCCGCTCGGCATCGAACCGGCCGTCGGCCGTGCCCTGGTAGAACGACCAGGCGTCGGCGGGCAGGGTCGCCTCGGCAGCGGCGCGCAGCGGTGCGAAGTCCATCAGCTGTGCCCGTCGCCGACGGCGGAGCCGGACGTGTCGTTCGAGGCGGTGCGGGTGCGCATGTCTTCAGCGTAGGAGGGCGGATGGGGCAGGGAGCGTCTGGCACCATGTTGCCGGTGACGACCGTGCTGCTCCTCGACGACGGGTGGGAGCTGCACGAGGCGCTCGGCGAGACGTGGCGGTGGCGCGTCGGCATCCCGGCGGCGGGCCTGAACAGCGTGAGCGCGTCGGCCGCCGGCCGCGGCGGGTGGTTCCCCGCGCGCGTGCCGGGGTCCGTGCTCGACGACCTCGTCGGCGACGGGCAGGCGCCCGACCCGCGGCACGGGCGGGACAGCCGCGCGGGCGAGTGGGCCGCGACCCGCTCGTGGGTCTACCGGCGGGTCGTCGACGTGCCCCGACTCGAGCCGGACGACCGTGTCGTGCTGGAGCTGGACGGCCTCGACCCCGGCGGCACGGTCTACTGGGACGGGGAGGACGTCGGGTCGGTCGACGGCATGTTCACGGCATCCCGGATCGCGCTGCCCGCCGAGCCCGGACGGCACCAGCTGGCCATCGTGGTCGCGCCCGCTCCCGACGCCGAGCCGCAGGTCGGTAGAACCGAGCGCGTGACCCGGCTCGCCCCGCGGATGACGGCGGGCTGGGACTTCTGCCCCCGGATGCCGCACCAGGGCCTGTGGCGCCCCGTGCGGCTGCGGATCGGTCGGGCGCAGCTCGCCCGCGTGAGCGCCGACGCGCGGGTCGCCGACGGGCGCGGCACCGTCGAGGTGGGCATCGTGCTCGATGCGGCCGGGCGGACCGCCGTCGTCGCGGAGTTGACGGCCGGCGGCACGGTGCGTGCGCGGGTCGAGGCGACCGCCGCGCCGGGCCACAACCGCCTCGAGCTGGCTGTCGACGATCCGGAGCTCTGGTGGCCCGCCCGACTCGGCGCGCCGACGCTGTACGAGCTGCGGGTCAGCGCCGGGGACGAGACGCGCGTCCTGCCGATCGGGTTCCGCACGATCGAGTGGCACCCGAACCCCGGGGCGCCGGAGGGCGCCCACGACTACGCGCTCGCGGTCAACGGCACCGAGGTGCCGCTCGTGGGATGGAACTGGGTGCCCGTCGACGCGCGCTACGGCACGATCGACGGGGCGCGCATCCGGCACCTGGTCGGCCTTGCGGCGGGCTCCGGCGCGCGGCTGCTGCGGGTCTGGGGCGGCGGGCTGCTCGAGTCGGAGGAATTCTATCGCGCGTGCGACGAGGCCGGGCTGCTGGTCTGGCAGGAGTTCCCGCAGTCGAGCTCCGGCATGCAGAGCGCACCGTCGCGCGATCCGGTGTTCGTCGCCGGTGCCGTCGCGGTCGCCCAGGAGGTGGTGCCCGGGCTGACCCACCACCCGAGCCTCGTGCTGTTCGGCGGCGGCAACGAGCTCGAGGACGAGCGCGGGCCGCTCGAGGACGATCGCTCCCCCGTGCTCGCCGCGATGCACGACGCGGTCGAGCGGCTCGCACCCCGCCGCGGCTGGCTGCCGACGTCGCCGACCGGGCCCGTCTTCCACAACCGGATGGATCGCATCCGGGAGGCGCCGCTCGACCAGCACGACGTGCACGGCCCGTGGGAGCACCAGGGGCTCGTCGCGCACTACACGCTGTACAACGCGGGCACCTCGCTCGCCCACACCGAGTTCGGCGTCGAGGGCATGACGAACCGGCGGGCGCTCGACGCGCTCATCCCCGCGGAGCAGCAGTGGCCCGCGGGCCGCGACAACCCGGTCTACCGGCACCTCGGCGAGTGGTGGGACAACGAGACCCTCGTGCAGGAGGTCTTCGGCCAGCGGCTCACCGACGTCGACCGCCTGCTGCGGGCGAGCCAGCTGCTGCAGGCGGCCGGGCTGCAGTACGCGGTGGAGGCCGACCGGCGCCGTGCTCCGCGCTGCAGCATGGTGCTGCCGTGGCAGCTGCACGAGAGCTTCCCCAACGCGTGGTGCACCTCGAGCGTCGACTACCACGGCGAGCCGAAGCCTGCGTATCACGCCGTGGCGCGGGCGTTCGCGGCGGACCGGGTGACGCTGCGGATCGAGCGCGCGGCCGCCGCGGGCGAACCGCTCCGCGCCGAGGCGTGGGTCGGCAGCGAGGCCGGTCTCGACGCGGGTTCGACGCTCGCGCTGCGGCTGCGGGATGCGGCGGGCGCCCTCCTCGCGGAGACCTCGGCCGCGACGGAGGGTCCGGTCACTGCGCCGCGGCGGGTCACCGCGCTGACCGCCGACGCCCTCCCCGGGGACGCCGTCGTGATCTGGGAGGCCGAGTGGCGCAGCCGCGAGGGCCGCGTGCTCGACATCGAGCGCACGATCGTCTCGACCGGCGCCGACCTGACGCCCCTGCTCGACCTGCCCGATGCCGAGGTGGAGGTGCACGCGGAGATCGACGGCGACGTCTGGACGGTCGGCATCCGGCACGTCGGCGGCCCCGCGGCGATCGCGCTCGCACTCCATGACGCGCGCCCGATCGAGGCGCCCGGCTGGCCGGTCGCCGACGGCGACCCGCGGCCCCTGCTGCCCGGCGAGACGCGCGAGCTGCATGTCAGGTGGCGCGACGACGACCCGGCCGGGCGCGCACTCGTGCTCGACGGCTGGAACGTGCCGGCGCAGCCGATCGACCCGCACTGATCCGCGAGCGCGGGCAGCAGGTCCTAGAGCGCCCCGAGTGTGCGGCGGGCCTCGTCGATCGAATCGAGCACGTCGATCGCGGTCGACAGCGGGTGCAGCGGCGAATCGACCCGGCCCCCGGCGATGTACTCGGCGACCGCCGACGCCTGCCAGGCGAGCCCGTCTCGGAAGACGAATCCCGAGTCGTCCGCGTAGCGCAGGCGCCGCCCCTCGGGGCCGACGACCGTGAGCCCGCCCGGCGCGAGGAACATCGGATCGACCTCGATCCGCGCGTCGGTACCGCAGACCAGGGCCCCGCTCGGCGAGGCGAACAGCAGCGAGGTGCCGAGCATCGCCTGCGCGCCGTTCGCGTACTCCAGCAGCAGGGACGCCTGGTCGTCCACCCCGGTCGGGGCCAGCGAGCCGGCGACCGTCATGCGCTCGGGCGCGCCGAGGAGGAGGTGCGCGAACCACAGCACGTACACGCCGAGGTCGAGGAGAGCCCCGCCGCCGAGCGCCGGATCCCAGGCACGGCCGGACGGGTCGAAGCGGGAACGCCCCGAGAAGTCGGCGGTCACGAGGCGGAGCTCGCCGAGCCCGCCGTCCGCGACGAGGCGCACGAGCACGTCGGTCTGCGGCTGGTAGCGCGACCACATGGCCTCCCCCGCGAACACGCCCGCGGCGGCGGCCGCATCGCGGATGTCGCGCGCCTCGGCCGCCGTGACCGCGATCGGCTTCTCGATGAGCACGTGCTTGCCCGCGGCGATCGCGAGCAGGGCGTTCTCCCGGTGCTCGCTGTGCGGCGTGGCGATGTAGACGACGTCGACCTCGGGGTCGGAGACGAGCTGCTCGTAGTCGCCGTGCACGCGGATGATGCCGCGAGGCTCGGCGAACGCCCGCGCCCGTTCGGCGGAGCGGGAGCCGACCGCGACGACCCGCTGGTCGGTGTAGGCATGGACGGCGTCGGTGAAGTCGGCCGCGATCCTGCCGGGGCCGAGGACGCCCCAGCGTACGACGGGGCCGCCGCGCAGCGGCGTGACCCGGGGGTCGGGGAGGGCGGAGGGGAACGGGCTCATGAGCCCAATGTAGGAACATGGGCGCGGAAGGGAGCGTCATGGAGCTGCTGATCGGCACCTACACCGAGCGGAAGGCGTTCGTCGACGGGCACGCGCCGGGCCTGCTCGCGGCGACGTGGGAGGCCCCGGCATCCGGTGAACGACGGATCGGCGAGGCACGGCTCGCCGCGAAGTCCGTGAACCCGTCCTGGGTCGCGCGCACCCGCGACGGTGCTCGCGTCTACTGCACCGCGGAGCTCGAGAACGGCCGGGTCGTCGGCTTCGCGCGCGGCGACGCGGGCACGCTCACGGCGCTCGGCGAGCAGGACAGCCACGGCGCCGATCCCGCGCACCTCGGCCTCGACGCCGACGAGCGGCTGCTCGCGGTCGCGAACTACTCCGGCGGCACGATCGCGATCCTGCCGCTGGATGCCGACGGCCGGCCCGGCGCCGCGACGAGCGTGCACACCCAACCCGCCCCCGTCGTGCCGACCGGGCGCGCCGAGCAGGAGTCGGCCCACCCGCACCACGTGGAGTTCGACCCCGTCACGGGGCAGCTGCTCGTCGCCGACCTCGGCCTCGACAGGGTCTGCGTGTTCGACGTGACCGGCGACGGGGTGCTCGAGCCGCGCCCGGAGCGCGATGTCGTGCTGCCGCCCGGCACCGGACCGAGGCAGCTCGCCTTCGACGAGACGCAGTCGCGCCTGTTCGTGATCGGCGAGCTCGGCAACACCGTGCACGAGCTGCGCCGCACGGCGGGCGGCTTCCAGGTGCACGGCGGGATCGGCACCCTCCCGCCCGGCGAGGCGGGCGACGGCGACTCGGGGGCCGCGCTGCTGTACTCCGCCGCCCACTCGCGGCTGTACGCGACGACCCGCGGCCGCGACACCGTGACGATCATCGACACGAGCGGGCCCGAGCTGGCGCGGGTGGCCGTCATCCCGAGCGGCGGGCGCACGCCGCGCGGCGCGACCCTGACGCCGGACGGCCGGCTGATCGTGGCGCACCAGGACGACGACGCCGTGGTCGTCTTCGACCTCGACCCCGACGGGATGCCGGTACCGGCGGACCGGACGACGATCGCGAGTCCGGTCTGCCTCGTCGGCTTTTATTGACGCTAGAGTCAATCAAAAGCCCGCGAAGGAGCCGACGATGACCCCGACCCACCCGCTCTCCCCGCTCTCGGCCGCCGAGATCGACCGCGCGCGGGAGGTGCTCGCCGCCGCCGGCTACGTCTCCGACGCGACGCGGTTCGGGTACGTCATGCTGCGCGAGCCCGACAAGGCCGACGTGCTCGCCGGCACCGCGGAGCTGCCGCGCGAGGTCGGCGCGCTGCTGCTCGACGTCGAGACCGGCGCCGTCGTCGAGACGATCACCGACGTGACGAGCGGCACCGTCGTGCGGGCGCGTCCGCTCGGGACGCACGAGGGCACGGCGCCCGTGCTCGACGAGGAGATCGAGCTGCTCGATGAGATCGTCAAGGCCGACGCCGACTTCGTCGCGGCGCTGGCCAGGCGCGGCGTGACCGACCTGAGCAAGGTGCGCACGCTGCCGCTGACCGCGGGCGTCTTCGGGTACGACGACGAGGTGGGCAAGCGGATGTTCCGCGTGCTCGCGCTGTACATGGAGGACGAGCGCGACATCCCGTGGGCGCACCCGATCGACGGCGTCGTGGCGCACGTCGACGTCATCTCGAAGCGCTGCCTGCGGGTCATCGAGACGGCGTTCGAGCACATCCCGCAGGAGTCGGGCGACTACCTCGATCCGGCGCTCACCGGACCGATGCGCACCGACCTCAAGCCCATCTCGATCACCCAGCCCGAGGGCGTGAGCTTCACCCTCGAGGACGACGTGCTCAGCTGGCAGAACTGGCGCGTGCGCGTCGGGTTCAACGGGCGCGAGGGCCTGACGCTGCACCAGGTGAGCTTCACCGACCGCGGCGATGAGCGGTCGGTGCTGTACCGCGCCTCCATCTCGGAGATGGTCGTCAACTACGCCGACCCGAGCCCCACCCACGGCTGGAACAACTACTTCGACGCGGGCGAGTACCAGTTCGGCCGCCTCGCCAACTCGCTCGAGCTCGGCTGCGACTGCCTCGGCGAGATCACCTATCTCGACGCCGTGATCGCCGACGACTTCGGCACGCCGCAGACCATCCGCAACGCGATCTGCATCCACGAGGAGGACTACGGCATCCTCTGGAAGCACACCGACGAGTTCACCCTCACCTCGGCCACCCGGCGGCAGCGCCGGCTCGTCGTCTCGTTCTTCACCACGGTCGGCAACTACGACTACGGCTTCTACTTCTATTTCTACCTCGACGGCACGTTCGAGGTGGAGGCCAAGGCCACCGGCATCGTCTTCGTCGGGGCGCACGACGGCGGCGACTACCCGTACGCGACGGAGCTCGCGCCCGGGCTCGGCGCACCCGTGCACCAGCACCTGTTCTGCGCGCGGTTGGACATGACGGTGGACGGCATCCGGAACGCGGTCGACGAGGTCGACATCACGCGCGTCGAGCTCGGCGACGACAACCCGTGGGGCGCGGCCATCGCTCGCACGGCCACCCGCCTGCGCACCGAGACCGAGGGGGTGCGGGATGCCGACGGCACCGTGGGCCGGGTGTGGCGCGTCAGCAGCGCCGAGCGCACCAATCGTCTCGGGCATCCCACCTCGTACGTGCTGTACCCGGAGGGCAAGGCGCCGCTCGCGAACCACGCCGAGTCGTTCTCGCGCAAGCGCGCCGGCTTCGCGGGCCACCACCTCTGGGTCACCCGCTACGAGCGCGACGAGCTGTGGGCCGCGGGCTACGCCGTCAACATGCACCCGGGCGGCGCGGGCCTGCCCGCGTACATCGCCGGGGACCGCGACATCGACGGGCAGGACGTCGTGCTCTGGCACACGTTCGGGCTCACGCACTTCCCGCGCACCGAGGACTGGCCGATCATGCCGGTGGACTACACCGGGTTCGTGATGAAGCCCGAGGGGTTCTTCGACCGCAACCCGACGCTCGACGTGCCGGCGCTCGGCCGCGGCGGCCACGCGTGCGCGTGCGAGGGCGGCGCCTGCCACTGCTGAGCCGTCAGCGGCCGCCGGCCCAGGCGCGCAGGCGGCGGCGCGCCTGCTCGGTGGCGGCCCACGGCCGCAGGCACAGCTCCACGGCGGCACGGTGGTCCTCGCTCTCGCGATCGCCCGCGTCGGCGACCGCGATGACCTGCTCGCCCGCGTAGACCGAGTCGAGCAGGCGCACCAGGCTCCGGATCGGCGTGGCCGCCGCGAGCTCGCCGTCGTCGACCGCCTCCCGCAGCGCCGTCGTCGTCAGCGCCTCGAACTCCGGCACGCGTCCCAGCCGGAGCCCCGGACTCGCGAGCGGCTCGGCCGTGCCCCAGAACGCGACGACGACCTGCGCCTCGGCGCGCGTCGTGGCATCCAGCGGCAGCACCTCCTCGGCGATGCCGAGCAGCGCCTCGAGCCCGCGCTGGCCGGCGGTGCGCCCGGCGATCCGCTCGATCGTGCGCAGTACGCCGCGGCGGGCGGCCGCCTCGGCGATCTGCTCGACGCTGGCGAAGTAGTGCCAGAGCGTGCCGGGGGTGAGGCCGAGCTCCGCCGCCACCGTGCGCCCGGTCGTGCCGGTCGCACCCGCGCGGCCGAGCACCGCGAGGTAGGCGTCGACGATCTCGCGCCGGCGCGCCTCGTGGTCGACGATCTTCGGCACACCGTCATTCTCGCGTGCCGGCGTCGGCCGAGCGCGGGTGGCGCCTTCCGAAATGCAGGAGATGAGACGTCACCACGCCGGACGGATGCCGTGTCCGCGGCGATGCACCGCCCACCACTCCTGCATTTCGGGTCGAAATGGGCACCGGGGTCAGAGCCGCTCGCCGTCGAGGTACGTCGCGACGACGTTGGCGAGGTCGAGACCCTCGCCGCTCGAGATGTCGCGGTCGAGGATCACGACATCGGCCGCGAAGCCGGGCGCCAGTGTGCCGGTCTCGTTCTCGAGCCGGCCGACCCAAGCCGCGGCGCCGGTGTAGGCGTCGAGGCCGGCGCCGACCGCGATGGCCTCCCCCGGCAGCATCGGCTCGGTGAGCGAGGTGGGCGTGGCGTGCGGATCGGTCGAGGGGGCGAGCCGGGTCGCGCCGGTGTGGATCGCCCACAGCGGGTTCGGGTCGGAGACCGGCCAGTCGCTCCCGCCGGCCAGCCGCGCCCCGTGAGCCAGGAGCGACCCGAACGGGAAGTGCGAGCGGGCCGCACCGGCACGGATCCCCGGCAGCTTGCGCTCGACGACCTCGGCATCCAGGCGCGCCCACAGCATCTGCACGTTGGCCGTCACGTCGAGCGCGGCGAAGCGCGGCAGGTCGCCGGGGGCGACGATGTCGACGTGCGCGATCTGGTGCCGTCCGCCGGTCGGGCCGTTGACCTCGCGCGCGTGCTGCACGGCGTCGAGGCACTCGCGCACCGCCCGGTCGCCCACGGCGTGCAGGTGCACGTCGAACCCGCGCGCGTCGAGGGCCGCCACGAGCTCGTTCAGCCGCGCGGGCTCGATGAACGATTCGCCGCGGTTGCCGGGGTCGTCGCGGTACGGCTCGAGCATCGCCGCGGTGCGGTTCTCGATCACGCCGTCCTGCATGACCTTGACGATGCGTGCGCGGAGGCGCCGCGTGCCGCGCACCCGCTCGCGGCGCTCCTCGAACCCGGCGATCTGCTCGAGGCCCCGTTCGCGGTCCCACCACTGGCACAGCGCCACCCGCGTGCGCAGCTCGCCGCTCGCGTCGAGCGCCAGGTAGGCGTCGAACGAGTCGGGCCCGAGCTCGCTCGGCCCGACCGCCGCGTCGTGCCAGCTCGTGATGCCCACGGCGTGCAGGCGCTCCTGCGCCGCCCGGATGCCGTCCTCCACCAGTCCCGCCCGCGCCGTCGGCCGGATGCCCGCGATCGCCGCCTGCGCCGCGTCGAGCAGCAGTCCGGTCAGCCTCCCGCGCTCGTCGCGCACGAAGCGCCCGCCCGCCGGGTCCGGGACGTCGTCGGCCACGCCCGCCGCGGCGAGCGCCGCGGAGTTGACCCACACCCCGTGCGCGTCGTGGCTCGTCAGGATCGCCGGACGGTCGGGCACGAGCTCGTCGAGCATCCACCGTGTCGGCGTGCCGCCGGGGTAGACGTCGCCGTACCAGCCCGACCCCTCGATCACCTCGAGCTCGGGATGCGCGGCCGCGTATGCGCGGATCAGCCGGTGGTACGCGTCCGCGTCGTGCACGGGGGTCAGGTCGATCCCGAGCAGCGCGATCCCTCCGAGCACAGGGTGGGTGTGGGTGTCGTGGAAGCCGGGCAGCACCGAGGCTCCCCGGGCATCCACGATCTCTGTCGCGTCGTCGCACAGCTGCGCGATCGCGCCGTCGACCCCGCGCGCCGCGATCCGGCCGTCGCGCACGAACAGGCTCCCGCTCTCCCAGCGCCCGGCGCCGAGGTAGAGGCGGGCGTTGCGGATGCAGGTGCCGGTCATCGCGCGGCGAACACGTCGATCGCGGTCCAGGTGAGCGCGGTCGCCGCGTCGGTCAGCGCCTGCTCGGCGACCGGGCCGACGCACGCCGCGGCGAACTCGGGCTGGTGGTTGGAGGCGGTCGTCGGCCCCACCCCGACGTAGGGATGGATCGCCGGGACCAATTGCGACACGTTGCCCATGTCGGTGGACGCACGGCGCATCGGCACGTCGTCGTCGGGCCCGGCGAACTCGCGGCCGAGCGCGGTCGCGTTCGCGACGTACGCGGCGAGCGCCGCGGCGTCGGTGCGGAACTCCGAGTACGGCCTGCTCTCCGGCGTGATCGACAACGTGGTGCCGGTCGCCAATGCGCCCGCCTCGAAGCACCTCCGCACCCGCTCGTCGAGCACCTCCAGCTCGGCGAGCGTGGTCGCCCGCACGTACCAGCGGCCCTCCGTGCGGTCCGGGATGGCGTTGGGCGCCTGCCCGCCGACCGTCTGGATCCCGTGCACCCGCGTTCCGCTCGGCAGCTGCTGCCGCAGCAGCCCGATCGCCACCTGCGCGATGACGAACGCGTCGTTCGCGTTGACGCCGCGATCGGGGTAGGCGCCCGCGTGGGCGGCGACGCCGTCGTAGGCGATGTGCGAGTGCGAGACGGCGAACGGCTCGGCTTCGGCGACATCGCGCGGCGCGGGATGCGCCATCATCGCGAGATCGAGGCCGGCGAACGCGCCGCGCTCGAGCATCTCGATCTTGCCCCCGCCGCCCTCCTCGGCCGGCGTGCCGTACACCTCGACGGTGAGGTCGAGCTCGTCGGCGACCTCTGCGAGCGCGAGTGCGGCGCCGACGCCGATCGCCGCGATGAGGTTGTGCCCGCAAGCGTGGCCGAGGCCGGGCAGGGCGTCGTACTCGGCGACGAGGCCGACCCGGCGCGATCCCATGCCGCGCACGGCATGCACCGCGGTGGGCAGCCCGTAGGCGCCGGTCTCGACGTCGAAGCCGGCGGCGGTCAGCTCCTCGGCGACCCAGCCCGCCGCGCTGTGCTCGTTCCAGCCGAGCTCGGGGTTCGCGTGGATGCGGTCGGCGAGCGCGACGAGCCGGTCGCGATCGCGCGCCACGGCATCCTGAACCGCCGCCTTCAGCGCGGCGACCTCAGCGGTCGTCACCCGGCACCCCGTACCCCGGCGACCGGGCCGGGTCCTCGGCCCGCAGGATGTAGTCGTCGCGCTGCGGCAGCCACTGCTCGACGAGCTCGCGCATCGCGGCGAGCGGGTCGTCGCTCCAGTCCACCCGCAGGTCGGTGGTGCGCCAGCCGTGCCCGCTCACGACGGTGATCGCGGCGCTGTGCACGGGCCCGGCCTCGCCGCCTGCCGCCATGGCGGCCTCGAACGCCGCGAGCAGCCGCGCCTCGACGGGGCCGGTCGCGTCGTTCCATGCCTGCACCAGCACGCGGGGCACCTCGGCGCTCGCGAGCAGGTTGCCCGCCGCCGCGGCGCCCGGCGCCTCGTGCTCGCCGACGGTGCCGAGCGCGTTCGGTCCGGAGTGGATGGCCGTGTGCCCCTCGGCGTCGACGGCGACCAGCTGCCGGAACGGCGCGGTCGCATCGGTCGCGACCACGCGATCCATCGCCTCGGGCGCGGGGGTGCCGCCTTCGAGCAGGTCGAGCAGCCGCGCGCCGAGCCGCGGGTCGGTGATGTTCTGCGAGTGCACCGCGCCGGCGCCGTCGCGCAGGTGCACGCAGCGGGCCCCCACCGCGGGCGACGACGAGCAGATGAGCGACCCGAACGCGCCGCCGTCGCGCACCGCGAGGGAGAACGTCACGACAGCACCGCGGTGGCGTCGATCTCGACCAGCCACTCCGGGCGAGCCAGCGCCGACACGACGATGCCTGTCGAGACCGGGTAGACGCCCTTCAGCCAGCGTCCCATCGTCCGGTACACGACCTCGCGGTAGCGGATGTCGACGAGGTAGACGGTGACCTTGACGATGTGCTCGAGGGTGCCGCCGGCCTCCTCGACGAGCATCTTGATGTTCGCCATCGCCTTCTCGGCCTGCGCCTCGACGTCGCCGATGCCGATCGACTCGCGCGTGTCGAGGTCCTGGCCGATCTGGCCGCGGATGTAGACGACCCCGTTCGCGACGACCGCCTGGCAGAGGTCGTTGTCGAGGTTCTGCTCGGGGTAGGTGTCCCTGGTGTTGAACGGGCGGATCCGGGTGTGGATCATCGGGATGCTCCTCCTGCCGCGACCGCGGCGTGACCGTCGTACGCGGCATAGCCGCGCTGGATCTGGATGGCGTCGGCCAGGTACTGCGCATCGTGCCAGACGCCCCAGATGAAGCTCGACCCGCGGCGCGACTGCCAGGGAAGGCCGAGGAAGTAGACACCCGGCTCGGACGAGACACCGCGCTGGTGCTGCGGCCGCCCGCGCTCGTCGAAGGCGTCGACCTGCAGCCACCCGTAGTCGCCGGTGTAGCCCGTGGCCCAGACGATCGACGCGACGCCCGCGGCGGCCAGGTCGAGCTCGGCGAGCGGATGCACGACCGACTCGGGGTCGGGTCCGAGCAGCTTCGCCTCCGGCTCCTCCGGCAGGTCGGCGCCGTTGCGCTGCACCCACGCGTCGGCCTCCTCGAGCAGGCCGAGGTGGTTGGCGTCGCCGCGGTGGATGTTGTCGGCCAGGTCGGGCGCGAAGGTCACGACCCCGTCGTGGTAGGCCTGCGTGCGCCCGACGAGGGTGATGCCCTCGTCGGCGAGGTCACGGAAGTCGACGGTGCGCCCGCCGTCGGCGCCGCTCACCGCGATCGTGACGTGCTCGGCGCCCTGCGGGGGCGTGGATCGCTCCCAGAGCCCGAGCACCCCGAGCCACCAGACGAAGTCGCGACCGCGGTAGCGCCGAGGCGGCCGGTCGTGCGGGCCGACCGAGAGGTAGACCTGGCGACCGGAGCGCTGGATCTCGGCCGCGATCTGCACGCCCGACGACCCGGCACCGACCACGAGCACGGCCCCCGGCGGCAGCTGGGCGGGGTTGTGATAGGCGCTCGAGTGCAGCTGCACGAGTCCGGCGTCGGCCGGGACGAGAGGCGGGATGACGGGCTTCTGGAACGCCCCCGTCGCGGCGACGACGTAGCGCGCGTCGTACTCGCCACCGCTCGTCCGTACCCGGAATCCGGGACGCCCGTCGTGACGGCGCACCGACAGCACCTCGACCCCCGTGCGCACCGGCGCCCCGATCTGCTCGGCGTAGGCGGCGAAGTAGTCGGCGACCTGGTCCTTGCCCGGGAACGCGTCGTCGTCGAGGTCGAAGGCCCGCCCCGGGAAGCGGTCGTGCCAGGCCGGCCCGTTGGCGACGAGGGAGTCCCACCGTTCGGTGCGCCAGCGCTCGGCGATGCGGTGCCGCTCCAGCACGACGTGGTCGATGCCGCGGGCGGTGAGGTGCTCGCTCATCGCGATGCCGGCCTGCCCGGCTCCGACGACCAGCACCTCGACGTTCTCGGCCATGAGCGCGTCCTTTCCCCTGTCCCGGCAAGTCTCGGACGGCCCCCGGGATCGAGCAAATAGTGCGGTGTGACCATCTGCATCTATTCGGGTGATGCCGACGTATCTGCGACGAGATCAGCCGCCAGCAGATCGAGGTGGAGCGCTGCGGGCGCAGCCGGCGAGTCTCACGCCCGAGGAGGCCGGCTCACTGCCTGGCTCCTCGTCGTTGCGGTCCTCGGCATTGCCGCCCTCACGCTCACGCCACAGGGGTTCCCAAACGCGTCGATCACCTGCAGCTGGGAGCAAGCAAGCATTCATGCTTGCAAGTATTAATGGTGTCCGCTAATGAGAGGACTTGTCGTGTTCTGTCGGCGCGGAGTAAACAGAGCCCACATGGTTCAACGTTGAAACTAAGGGGATCGAACATGCAGGGGAAAACGCGGGCAATGGTCGCGCTGATCACGACCTCCGCGCTCATCGCAACGGGCACGATCGTTGGAGGGTCCACAGCGGCGGCGGCGCCGCGTCAAGCCAAGGTCGACGTCGGTCCGACTGGAACCGACGTGGTGCAGCGAGCGATTCCGTTCGACCATCCGACTTCGCTCGGCAGTGCCGCGAAGATCGCGAGCAGCATGCGGAATGCAATCGCTGTCACGTTTGAGGCGGGCGGCATTCAGGGGCAGTGGGCGACAACCGGCTCCATCAGCGTCAAGGACTTCCTGGCTCGCGAGGCGAGCGTCTACGGGGCGGTGCCTCGAGCCACGAGCATCGTCGTGACAGACACCGCGGAGAACTTGGCCAAGGACGAGAACGCGCAGGCACCCATCGCCACGGGCAAGCCGGCCTTCGTGGGTCAGGACGCCACCAAGGTGCCCGCCCATTCTGTGGCCGAGCTCCAGTCGAACGAGACCTCCATCAAGAGCAAGAGCAAGAGCAAGAGCAGCCTCGCTTCGCCCAATATCAACAACCCGAGCGCTCTCAACTGGGCTCCCGAGGATGCCTTCATCAACGTCACCCAGGATGGCTCGCTGATCGACTTCAACGAGACCTATCAGTGGTACGGCGCGGTCAACAACGGGAACGATCCGCGGTACACGTACTCCGACTTCGGCCTGGAGTTCGGACTCGACGCCTACACGAACAACGTCAACTACCAGGGCGGCACCCGCGACTTCTGCAACTCGGGCTTTAAGGATCAGCCCTTCGCCAAGGACTACGGCTGGTCGTACACCGTTCAGACGGTGGTACCTGGGGGAGAGGACGTGGAGTCGGCGCCGGCCGGTGTGAAGCCGTATGCCGACTACAACGACCTGGGCGACTCTTGCAACCGGAACTCGATCGCGATCGGGCTGGAGTATCCGCAGCAGATTCCGATCGCGGACTACGGCTGGTCTGCACTCATCGTGGATGTGCTCGCACCGCGCGGAGTCGACTCGTCTGGCCTGATGGGCGGGAGCGTGCAGGCGGTGGACAACCGCTTCTGCATCGGGAATCCGAGCCTGGCTCTCACTGACTGCATGGGAGTGGATCAGGAGTCGTACCCCAGCGGCAACGGCAACCGTCTGACTCTCAACACGTCGCACGGTTGGAACGGGCCGAATACGTGCTGGTACAGCGCCGACACCGGCACCACGGCGCCACAGCTCGAAGAGTGCTAGCGGCGCCGCGCCCGTCTGAGGGCCGTCAAGAGCAAGGCGGCGAGCACGAGTAGGGCGCCGGCGATAGATATCACGGTCGGGAGGGCACCATGAGTGAAAAGGTGCTCTCCCGACTGGTCGGTGCCCGGTGTCGACCAGCTGCATTCAACGCCGAGGGGGGTCAGCGAGTATCCGCCGGACACTGTGCTGCCGTCTGGAATCGCGATCCCCGATGTCGGATTCTGCAAAGCGTGGACGCACTGACTCATCGGCGATCCGATGCCGTCGACGGTGAGGCCCCAGACCAGCCCGCAGACGAGCAGCAGGATCCCGAGAGCGAATCCCCCAACCAACAGCCCTCGCATCGTCCCTCCCCGGTCGACCTTAGACCGATCGGGGCCGTGCGGCCCCTCGCGGCGCCGCTCATCGCGTCGCCCCGCGGGTGAGGGTGTCCACGACACAGCACCACGTCGTCGTCGGGAACGGGCACGGCTTGGGTGCTGGCGAGCGTCCGCCCCTGGGTGATGTAGCGCGCGATCGCTTCGAGCCGCGCCGTGATCTTGCGCGTCGCGTCGGCGGCCGACGTCGTGGGAACCGTCATCGTGATCGCTTCGACCTCGCCCATCACTGGCAGCTCTCGCACTGGAGGTCGTCCATCGGGTCGACCCGCACGTCATAGCCGCCTACATGCTCGAAAACGTCCCCGGGATTCATCATCTGCTCCATTCGTCGCACCAACCGTTTTCCTTGGCCTTCCGGCATGGGGATCGATTGAGAGCGGGAGCGATGGAGTGCCGGGACCGTGGAATACCGGAGGGAGCGCAGCGAGCGAGGACATGCCGCGGAAGCCCGGAACGAAGGCGCGGAGCGAACTACGATCGCGCAGCGGGAAAGGTCAAGGACCCCTCGTTGACACGTACGTGTCAACGCCTCTAGGTCAGCGGAGTATCCAGCTCACGAACGCCGTCAGGTCGTCCGTCAGGCGAGCGCGGTCGACGCAGTAACGGACGCTGCGACCCTTGCGGTGGGCGGCGTCGACGTCGGCGGTGACGTAACCGAGTTCTTCCAGCTCATCGAGCGCGGCGCGCGCGGCGCCGGGACTGATGCTGAGCGCCGCAACGACGGCCGAGCGCGGCGACTGAGGGTGATCCAGGAGGTACCCCGTCGCGGATCACCGCGGCCGACGTCCTGATCCCGGACGCGATCACGCACCCACTCCCGGGCTCGTGGACCGGGTGGCGGCTCCAGGGACGCGACGTCGACGGCGAGCAGTACGTGATCGACGTGCGGCCGCTGTCGGACGGCTCGTGGGCCGTCGTCGGGCTCTACGCCTGACGTGACCCACAATCGCCGCTACGAGGCGATCTACGACGAGATCGGCCGGCGGCAGATCGAGGAGATGGCGCTGCGGCCGCAGCCGCTCAGCCTCACGCCCGAGGAGGCCGGCTTGGCCGAGCATCTGCTGTTCCGGCCGGCTGAGCCGATCCGGGTCCGGGCGTGGGTGCGGTACCCCGAGCTGGTGGTCTACGTCCTCGCTGACGCGTCCGGCTGGAACGACCGCAGCGTGGAGCTGCGCTGGCGCGCCCCGGACGGCAGCGGCCGCGAGGCCCTGGTGTGCGCGAGCGCCGTCCGTCGGCTCGGCCCGGTGCCGCGGGAGGCTCGCGATCGCGACCTGGCGCCCTGGTACGGCCACCGGGCGAGCGACGCCGACCCGCAGCCCCCGGGGCCTCGCTAGGAGTCGACGGCGTGGCGGTGAACGCAGACCCGCAAGACGGGCTCGACGCGGCCACCCGAGCGCGCTCCGGCTATGCCGGGGCGTGGCATCCGATCCTCGCCGCGGTCGAGCAGGGACCCGGCGAATGGGGGATGACCGCGCAGTACGAGCGCCCCTACGCGATCGTGCGGCTCCTGCGCGTCGGCGGGGAGCTGGGCTACCGCACCGTCACATACGCCGAGCGCAGCGAGGACCGCGAGCTGATCGGCTACTTCCGCACGCTCCGCGCCGCAACCTACTGGGCGCACCGGCACTGGCTCCGCACCCTTGCGAAGCCGGGTGGCATCAACGGAGCATAACTGAGTAACGCTCTCTAGCATCGTTTCCGTGCCCAGCTTCGGCCGCCATCTCTATGCTCGGCTCATGAGTTGGCCTCGGAACCTCTACACCGGCCCGGGTGGCGGGCTCTACACGGGTGCCGGCGGCGGCATGTCTACGTCGCGAGGCGGCGGAGCCTCCACACTCCGCGACGGGGGCCTGTCGACCCTCCGGGGCGGCGGCCTGTCCACCTTGCGAGACGGTGGCCTCTCCACGCTTCGAGAGGGCGGCTTGTCGACGCTTCGAGGAGGAGGCCTATCCACCCTGCGGGGTGGCGGGCTGTCCACCTTGCGGGGTGGCGGGCTGTCAACGCTGCGCGCCGGCGGCCTTTGGAACGGTCCGGACGACGAGCCCTACATGAGCAACGTCCCGCCGTGGCCCATCTACGTGCAGGAACTCCGCAAGCGCGGGTTGGACTATTACGCGGACCTCATTTCAGAGGCCCGCGGACTCCGGTAAGTCAGCCCACGGAGCCAACGAGTTCGGACTCGCCGAGCACGCCCACCCTGAACGGGTCGCCCCCGACTGCCGATCGGGAGATTCCCCTTGTGCCGAAAACGATCGTTTTCGGCACGAGTGCCGACGCTTGCGTCGACTACCGGGACACGCCGAGCGCGCCGTGCCGAAACTCTGTACCGAAATCGAACCGTGCCGCCGCATCCGGCACGAGGAATCCCGAC
Organism: Pseudolysinimonas kribbensis; assembly: GCF_039531715.1. Taxonomy (NCBI): domain Bacteria; kingdom Bacillati; phylum Actinomycetota; class Actinomycetes; order Micrococcales; family Microbacteriaceae; genus Pseudolysinimonas; species Pseudolysinimonas kribbensis. The sequence continues at coordinate 435,958 of NZ_BAAAQO010000002.1, forward strand.
CGGGAGCCGGCACTGCACGGGCGATGACCCGCGCGCTCGCCGAGAGGGCTCAGGCCGGCAGCGCCTCCGCAACCACCTCACTCGCGACCTCGGCGACGGCGCGCGCCCGCGCGGTCGTGCGGATCGAGCGCATCGAGGCGAGCACGATCGGCAGCGCCGGAACGTCGTCGGCGATCCGCAGCGCGACGACGCGCTCCCCGTCGTAGCTGAGGTCGTGCCGCGGGCGCTGGTTGAGGATCGAGAATCCGTGCCCGTGCGCGACGAACGCCCGCACGGTCTCGTAGTTCATGGTCCGGTGCCGGATCTCGGGCTGCAGCCCGACCGACGCCAGGATGCCGAGGAAGTAGTCGCGGCTGTGCGGCAGGTCGAGCAGGATCATCGGTTCGCGCGAGAGCTCCCGCAGGTGCACGCGCTTCTTCGCGCTGAGGGGATGCTCGGCCGCGATGAGCACGTGCGGCGGCGCCTCGGCGAGCACGGTGCGCCGGATGTCGTTGCCGAGCGCGAAGTCGTAGCCGATCAGCAGCTCCACCCGGCCGCTGCGCAGCGCCTCGCGGGCCTCGTCGGCATCCACCTCGTCGACCTCGATGTCGAGGTAGGGGTGCGCGGCCCGCACCCGCGCGACGATCGCCGGCAGCACGAACGGCGCGAGCGTCACGAAGCAGCCGATCCGGATCGTGCCGCGCACCTGGTTGTCGATGCCGCGCGCCGTGTCGAGCGCCTCATCGAGGTTGAGAAGGAGCGCCCGGGCGTCGCCGAGGAACTGCTGGCCGGCGGCGGTGAGCGCGAGACCCTTCGAGCGCTGCCGCACGAACAGCTGGGCGCCCATCTGCTTCTCGAGCTGCGAGATCGCCGACGACACCGCCGACTGCGCGACGAACAGCTGCTCCGCCGCGGCCGTCATCGAGAGCGTGTTGGCCGCCTCGATGAAGTAACGCAGCTGGGCGAGCGTGACGTCCGGCTTACGCGCCATGACTCCTCCATCCGCCGGTGTGTTTCGGCATCATCCCAAGTGATGCAGTGATTCGCCCAACCTTATTTGTCTGATGCCGCTGACAGGACGACGCTATAGGGCATCCGGACGGCACCGGCGCCGTCTCCCGCGTTGAGGAGCGCACATGAGCACCGAGACCCGAACGGCGGCGCCCGTCGCCGAAGTCCGCACCATCGATTACATCCCCGAGAACGAGCGCCACGGCAAGTCGCGCAACCTGTTCACGATCTGGTTCGGCAGCAACATCATGATGCTGACGATCGCGACGGGCGTTCTCTCCACCGTCGTGTACGGACTGCCGATCTGGGCGGCGATCCTCGCCATGGCGATCGGCAACGTCCTCGGCGGCATCGTCATGGCGCTGCATGCCGCGCAGGGTCCGCAGATGGGCATCCCGCAGATGCTGCAGACCCGGGCGCAGTTCGGCGTGTGGGGAAGCCTGCTGGTCGTCGTGATCGTCGTGGTCATGTACGTCGCGTTCTTCGCCTCGAACGCGGTGCTCGGCGGGCAGGCCCTCGACGGCCTCCTGCACCTCGGCACCTTCTGGTCGACCGTCATCATCGGCCTCATCAGCGTCGTCGGCGTCGTGTTCGGCTACCGCCTCATCCACGCGTTCGGCACCGGCATGAGCATCGTCGCCGGCCTCGTACTCGTCGCGTGCTTCGTCTACGTCATCGTCGCGCACACGGTCCCCGCCGCCGCCTTCTCGAGCGGTACGCTCACGGCGGCCGGATTCATGGGCACGGTCTCGCTCGCCGCGCTGTGGCAGATCGCGTACGCGCCGTACGTGTCGGACTACACGCGCTACATGCCGAAGGACACCGGCGTGCGCCCGGCCTTCTGGGCGACCTTCGCCGGATGCGTGCTCGGCTCGCTCATCACCATGGCGTTCGGTGCGCTGCTGGGCGCCGCGTTCCCGAAGATCGAGAACACGTCGACGGCGCTGCAGCATCTGGTGCCGGGGATCAGCTGGCTCGCCCTCCTCGCGTTCGGGGTCGGCATCGCGATCACCAACGCGATGAACCTGTACTGCGGCAGCCTCGCCATCATCACCATCGGCCAGACGCTCGTGCCCAAGTGGATCCCCCGAGCGTGGACGCGCAGCATCATCGCCGTGATCCTGTTCGTCATCGCGCTGTTGATCGGGTTCGCCGCCTCGGCCGACTTCCTGACGAACCTGACCTCGCTGCTGCTGCTGCTGCTCATCGTCCTGATCCCGTGGACCGCCGTGAACCTCGTCGACTACTACGTCGTGCGGCACGGCAACTACGACATCACGTCGCTGTTCCGGCCGGACGGCGGCATCTACGGGCGCATCAACCGCAACGCGGTGATCTGCTACTTCGTCGGCATCGTCGTCCAGCTGCCGTTCGTCAACACGCCCTTCTTCGAGGGGCCGGTGGCGAAGGCGCTCGGCGGCGTCGACATCTCGTGGATCGTCGGCCTCGTCATCGTCTGCCCGCTGTACTACGTGCTCATGCGGACCTCGCGCCGGCAGCTCGTGCCGACGCACGAGATGGCGGCCGGCGACATCACCTCCGTGGGAGCCGAGTGACGACGGCTCCCTCCCCCGCCCTCGACCGCGGCCACTGGGCGGCGATCGCCGAGGGCCTCACCCCTCGGGCCGACGCCTTCATCGACGGCCGGTTCACCCCGGCCGTCGATGGGGCGCGACGGGCCGACCTCGATCCCGCGACGGGCGCGACGCTCGCCATGGTCGCCGACGGCGGCGAGGCGGATGCCGACCTCGCCGTCGCGGCGGCCCGCCGGGCGTTCGACGACGGCCGGTGGTCGCGGCGCTCCGCCCGCGAGCGGCAGGAGGTGCTGCTGCGGCTGGCGCAGCTGATCCTCGACAACGCCGCCGAGCTCGCCGTGCTCGAGACCCTGGACGCCGGCAAGCTCATCGCCGACACGTCGGCCTTCGACATCCCGGGCTCCGCGGCGATCCTGAAGTGGTACGCGGAGATCATCGACAAGATCCCCGGCGAGATCCCGCCGACCGGCGAGGGCGACCTCGCCCTGGTGACCCGCGAGCCGCTCGGCGTCGTCGGCGCGATCGTGCCGTGGAACTACCCGCTCGAGACGGCGATCTGGAAGCTCGCGCCGGCCCTCGTGACCGGCAACTCGGTCGTGCTCAAGCCGGCCGAGGACTCACCGCTCACCGCGCTCCGCCTCGCCGAGCTCGCGATTCAGGCCGGCCTGCCCGACGGCGTGCTCAACGTCGTGCCGGGCCCCGGGCCGGTGGTCGGCCGGGCGCTGGGCCGGCATCCCGACGTCGATGCGATCACCTTCACGGGCTCGACCGCGGTCGGCCGGCTGTTCATGACCTACGCGGGCGAGTCGACGCTCAAGCCGGTGTGGCTGGAGTGCGGCGGCAAGAGCGCGAACGTCGTGTTCGCCGACGCCGCCGACCTCGACCGCGTCGCCGACGGCGTCATCGCCGGCATCTTCACCAACCAGGGGCAGGTGTGCTCCGCGAACTCGCGCCTGCTGGTGCAGCGCGCCGTCCAGGACGCGCTGCTCGAGCGGGTGCTCGACCGCGTCCGCGGCATTCGGCCGGGTGATCCGCTCGACCCGGCGACCGCGATGGGCCCGCTCGTCAGCGTGAAGCAGGCCGAGCGGGTGCGCGGCTTCATCGAGACCGGACGCGGCGAGGGCACGCTGCTCGCCGGCGGCTCCGAGGTGGCCGGCTCGCCCACGGCGGCCTACGTGCCGCCGACCGTGTTCGGCGACGTGGCCCCGGATGCCGTGATCGCCCAGGAGGAGATCTTCGGCCCGGTGCTCGCCGTCACGCCCTTCGACACCGAGGAGGAGGCGATCCGGATCGCCAACGGCTCCCGCTACGGTCTCGCCGCCTCGCTCTGGTCGGACAGCCTCGCGCGCGTGCACCGGGTGGCGCCGCGTCTGCGCGCCGGCACGGTCTCGGTCAACCGGGTCGACGCGATCGACGTCGCCGTGCCGTTCGGCGGGTTCGGGCAGTCGGGCTTCGGGCGCGACCTGTCGGCGCACGCGCTCGACCAGTACACCGGCCTGAAGACCACGTGGATCGATTACCGATGACCACCGGCGCCTCCGACCCGGAGCGGGTCGACCTCGAGGTCGACTACCTCGTGATCGGGGGCGGCACCGCGGGCGGAGTGGTGGCCGCCCGCCTCACCGAGGATCCCGGCGTGAGCGTCGGGGTCCTCGAGTGGGGTCCGGACGACCGCGGCGAGGACCGCGCGCGGTACCTGCGGCGCTGGGCCGAGATGGTCGAGAGCGAGTACGACCTCGACTACCGCAGCGTGCCGCAGACGCGAGGCAACTCCGGCATCCGGCAGACCCGCGCCCGGCTGCTCGGCGGCTGCTCGACCACCAACACGATGATCTCCTGGCGCCCGCTGCGCGCCGACCTCGACGAGTGGGCGGAGCTCGGTGCCGCGGGGTGGGACGCCGACACGTTCCAGCCGTACTTCGACCGGCTCGCCATCCCGATCCATCCGGTGGCCACGGCCGACCGCAACCCGGTGCTCGCCGACATCGTGCAGGCCGCGTCGACGGCGCTCGGGCTGCCGGTGCAGGAGCGCTGGAACGACGGGCGCACCGACGTCGACGCGCACGGCACCGGATTCTTCGAGCTCGGCTACGACCCCGCGACCAACGTGCGCGGCTCGACGTCGATCTGGTACCTGCATCCGATCCTCGATGCGCGGGAGAACCTGACGCTCGTGACCGGCGCCCGGGTGACCCGGTTGCTGCTGGAGGGCGGCCGCGCGATCGGTGCCGAGTACCGGGATGCCGAGGGCGTCGTGCATGTGGCGCGCGCCCGGCGGGAGATCGTCGTGGCCGCGGGGGCGATCGACACGCCCCGGCTGCTGCTGCTGTCGGGGATCGGGCCGCGCGCCGTACTCGAGGCGGCGGGGGTGCCGGTCGCGGTCGAGCTTCCCGGCGTCGGCGAGAACCTGCAGGACCACGCCGAGGGCCTGGTCGTGTGGGAGACCGTCGAGGATCCGCCGGACATCAGCGCGAGCGGCTGGGACGCGGGCGCCATGCTGCAGGTCGATGCCGGCCGCCCCGAGCGACCCGACGTCATGATGCACTTCCCCGTCGAGGCGTGGGTGGAGCACCCGAAGAACCACGGCATCGTCTTCCCGGAGCACATCGTCGCGATCGCCCCGAACGTCGCGAAGCCGTCGAGCCGCGGCCGGGTCTGGATCGCCTCCCCCGATCCGGATGCCGCCCCCCTCATCGACTACCGCTATTTCACCGACCCGGAGGGCCACGACGAGCGGATGCTGCTCGCCGGCGTGCGCGCCGCGCGGGCGATCGGCGAGGCCGAGCCGTTCCGCAGCCGCATCGTGCGCGAGGTGTTCCCCGGCGCCGACGTGCAGTCCGATGAGGAGCTGAGCGCGGTCGAGCGCGCGATCCACCAGACCGTGTACCACGTGAGCGGCACCTGCCGGATCGGCGCGGACGACGACGAGCTCGCCGTCGTCGATCGCCGGCTCCGGGTGCGCGGCGTCGAAGGTCTGCGGATCGCCGACGCCTCCGTCTTCCCGACCGTGCCCTCGGTGAACCCGGTCATCACGGTGCTCATGGTCGGCGAGCGCGCCGCCGACCTCATCCGCGCCGACGCCGCCGGGCGGGCCGAGTAGCCGCTACTCGATCCGCTCGAGGTCAGACGCGAAGGCGTGCAGTCCCTCGGGCGCGATCGTGAAGCGCACGCCGTCGCCGACCCGCAGGGCCTCGGCCTCCTGCGAGAGCATCGTCACCGGCACGGTGAGCTCGCCCGCCGTGATCTCGGCGCGGGCGAACGGGCCGAAGAAGCTCAGCGACGCGAGCGTACCGGGGAAGGCGTCGGCCGACCCATCGCCCACGATCCGCACGCTCTCGGCCATGACGAGCACGTCGACAGCCGCGCCGTCGGCGAGGTCGTCCTGCGCCGCGCGCACCGAGAGCGATCCGACCTCGACGCGCGGGGCACCGCCGGATGCGCGGACGACGCCCCTGCCGAGCAGCTGCCCGCCGAGGAACTGCGCGACGAACCGGTTGCCCGGCTCCCGGTACATGGCCTCGGGGCTGTCGTCCTGCTGCACGGCGCCGCGGTCGAGCATCATGACCTGATCGCCGAGGTCCATGGCCTCCTCCTGGTCATGGGTGACCATGACCGTCGTGAGGCCCGTCTCGCGGTGGATCCGCTTGAGTTCGCGCTGCATCTCGCCCCGGATCTTGCGGTCCAGGGCGCTCAGCGGCTCGTCGAGCAGCAGCAGCTCGGGGCTTGTGACGAGCGCGCGGGCGAGCGCGACGCGCTGCTGCTGGCCGCCGGAGAGTTGCGCGGGCGATCGGGTCTCGAAGCCGGCCAGACCGACGAGGCCCAGCATCTCCTCGGCCTTGCGTTTCGCGCCGGCGCGCGGCGCGCGCCGGGCGCGCAGCCCGTACATGACGTTCGACAGCACGCTGAGGTGCGGGAACAGGGCGTAGTTCTGAAAGACGAACCCGATGTTGCGCTTCTCGACCGGCAGCTTCGAGACGTCGCGGGCGCCGATCCGGATGCTGCCCGTGTCGGGCTCCTCGAGCCCGGCGATGATGCGCAGCAGCGTCGACTTCCCGGACCCCGACGACCCCAGCATGATGCAGAACGTGCCGTCGGCGACGCTCAGGTCGAGCGGCAGCAGGGCGGCCGCTCCGTTGAAGGTCTTCGCGACCTGGGTGACGGTGAGTTCGGACATCAGCGACCCCTGTTCGTGGCGGTGAAGATCTTGGCGGCGTTGCCGGTGATCCAGTTGATGACGACGACCAGCACGATCGTCGCGAGGATGATGATCGTCGCGAGCGCGTCGACGTCGGGCGTGACGCCGAGCCGCACCATCGAGTAGATCTGCACGGGCAGGGTCGAGATGCCGATCGGCGCGAGGAAGAGCTGGATCGCGAAGTTGTTGAAGGTGATGACGAACGCGAGCATCGCCCCCGCCACGATCGACGGCGCGATGAGCGGCACGGTGATCGTGAAGAACACCCGCAGCGGCCCCGCGCCGAGCGATCGCGCCGCCTCGGCATAGGACCCCTGCAGCTCGCGCAGCCGGCCGCTCACGATGAGCACGACGAACGGCATCGAGGTCACGACCGACGCGACGATGAGCCCGACGGATCCGGAGCCGAGGCCGAACCAGCCGAAGACGATCACGAACCCGGCGGCCAGGATCAGCGCGGGCACCGTGAGGAGAGAGAGCAGCAGACCGTTGACCGGCAGGTTCACGAACCGACCGGATCGCACCATCCCGATCGAGAGGAGCGTGCCGACGATGACCGCGAAGATCGTCGCCTGGGTCGCGAGGTTGAGGCTCGTGGCGAGCGCATCGACGAGCGCCTGGTCGTTGCCGAGCGCCGCGTACCACTCGAGCGAGAACTGGAACGGGAACGTGCCGTAACGCGAGTGGTTGAGGCCGAGCGCGATCATGCTGAGCAGCGGCAGCGCCAGCACGACGAGCATGATCACGAGCCAGACCTTCAGCAGCCGGGGCAGCACGGGCTTCACCTGGCCACCCCCGAGATCGCGCGACGCGACCAGCCGAGCAGTCCCGTCACGATGCCGACGATGGCGAGGCTTGCGACCAGCAGCACCAGCGAGATCGCGACGGAGAACTGCTGGTGCACGCCGGTCGAGAGCTGGGAGGAGATGACGTTGCCGAGCATCTGACCGCTCGGGCCGCCGAGGATCGCGGGTTCGGCGAACGCACCGACGGTCTGCACGAAGGTGATCGCGAAGTTGACGCCGATCATCGCCGACGACAACGGCCAGATGACTCGGGTGAAGACGAAGCCCTTCCCGGCCCCGAGGGTGCGCGAGGCCTCGAGCACCGAGCGATCGATCTGCTCGGACGCCGAGTACATGACGAGGATCGCGGTCGGCAGGCTCTCCTGCACCATCACGAGGATCGCCGCGAGCGGGGTGTACATGATCGAGCTCTGCGGGCTGGTCAAGCCGATCGCCGACAGCAGCGACATGATCGGTCCGCCGGCCTGGATGAGGGTGACGAAGCCGTAGATCAGCAGCAGCTGCGACGTGATGTAGGGGATGATGACGAACCCGAGGATGAGCGGCTTCGTCGTGGGGCGCGTGTACCGGGCGAGGGCCCAGGCGGCCGGCCAGCCGAGTGCGATCGCGATCACCGTCACGGCGAACGCGATGAGCAGGGTGCGGCCGAGCAGCATCAGATAGGTCGGCGTGCCGAGCATCTCTGCGAAGTTGTCGAGCGTGAAGGCACCGGCATCGGTCGTGAAGCCGACGACGAGCAGCGCCCCGAGCGGGAGCACGGCGAACAGGATCAGCAGGATCCCGCCCGGGGTGAGCAGCGCTCCGGTGCCCAGAGCCCCCCGGACCCGCCGCGCCGAAGGGCGACGGGTCTGGAGGGCGATGGTGTCGGACATCAGGAGCCGGCCTTGACCTTCGTCCAGGCGTCGATCCACGACTGCAGCACGTCGGCCGGCTCGGGAAGTTGCAAGGAGTAGCTGCTGACCTTGTCGGGGTTGGCCTGCAGCCGTTCGACGGTCTCCGGATTGAGCGAATCGACGACGGCCTTGTTGGCGGGCGCAGGCGAGGCGTCTGCCGGGTTCTCGGCCCACGTCTTCAGGAAGGCGCTGCTGGTCATGTAGTTGAGCCACTTGTATGCCAAGTCGAGCTTCTTCGTCTTGGCCGCGATGGCCCAGTTGTCGATCCAGCCCACGGCGCCCTGCTTGGCGATCACGTACGTGAAGTTCTGCGCACCCGTCACGCCGCCGGTGATGAGCCCGCCGATGGCATCCGAGTTGCCGACGCCCGCGACGACGGAGCCGGACGAGATGGCCTTGGCGAGATCGTCGGTGCTGGAGTACAGCACCTTCGAGTTGTCCTTCAGGGCCTGCAGGGCCGGCGCGACCTTGGTCATGTCGGGCTTCTGCGGGTCCTCACCGAGGTACATCGCCGTGATCGGGATCAGAACGGTCGGGTCGTCGATCAGCGCGATCTCCCCCTTGTACTCGGGGTCCCACAAGACGTCGAGCGAGTCCTGGCCGGAGGTCACCTTCGTCTTGTCGTAGAACAAGCCGGTGCTGCCGTAGGTCCACGGGATGCCGTAGAGCTTGCCACCCTGCCGGATCTCCTTGCGACCGGAGAATGCCGGGAAGATGTCCTTGTAGTTGGTCAGCTTCGACGTGTCGAGCGCGTGGAAGTCGCCCTCGGCGATCCCGGGCCCGATGTACTGGATGTTCGGCAGCGCGACGTCGATGCCGCCGTTCGCCTTCTTCACCAGTTGGAGCTGGTTCGCCTCGGAGTCGATGTACTGGAACTTGAGGGTGGCACCGGTCTCCTTCTTGAAGTCCTTGGCGACGAACGGCAGGTCTGCTCCGTAGCCCTTCCAGATGGCGACCGTGAGGGTCTTGCTGTCGTCGCTGCCGCCGCCGCTGGGCGAGAGCGAGCAGCCGGTGAGTGCGAGCGCGGCGGTGGCGACCGTCGCGGTCGCCACCGCGAGGCGACGTGCGAGGGAACGGCGTCGTTGCCCGGTGAAGCTCCGCGAGAATGTCACTTCGGTTCTCCTTTGTCCGTACGTGGTGCGATGTGGGGTGGGATCCACTCCTGGTGGGTGGTCTGTCAGAGCAGGCCCTGCGTGGCGTGCTCGAGATACTCGCGCGCGGCGACGAGCTGCGCGACGGGGTCGGAGGCGGTGTCGAGCTCGAGGAGGATGCCGCCCTCGTACCCGATGCCGGCGAGCGTCGCGGCGAAGGCGCGCCAGTCGACCACGCCCTCCCCTGCCGGCCGGAAGTACGGCTTGTGCCGCCCGAAGACCTGGTCGTCGACGAGCACGTGCTCACGGAAGGGTCCGGTCGCGTCCTTCCAGTGCGCCATGACCACACGCTCGCGATGCCGCGAGACGAGCTGCACCGGGTCGCCGCCGCCGAGCACGATGTGGCCGGTGTCGGGGCAGAACGCGACGAGGAACGGGTCGGTCAGCAGCAGGAACAGGTCAACGTCGCGAGGGGTCCAGAACACCGAGTGGCTCTCCGGGTGCAGGGCGAGGGTGATGCCGTGCCGCTGCGCGACCGCGCCGACCTCGTTCGCGATGTCGGCGATGGGCGCCGCTGTCGCCAGGTCGACGGGGGCGAGCCCGTCGCCGCGCTCGTTGTTGCGTCGCATCGGCAGTCCTGCGACGAGGAACGACGCCCCGATCGACGCGAGGAACGCCGACTCGGCCTCCGCGGCCTCGAGGATCGCGGCACGCGTGGCCGGATCGGTCACATCGGCGGCGTGCTCGATGTCGCCGAAATAGCCGCTGACCACGTGCAGCTCGCGACGCTGCAGTTCGGCGACGAAGGCCTCGGCCGAGCCATAGGCGGCGAGCGCCGTCAGTCGGTCCGCGGGCGGGAACGTCATCTCGAGCTCCGAGACCCCCGCCTCCAGCAGGGCGCCGAGCATCGTGTCCCACACGCGCCGCGGCTCGCGGCGCGCGAATTCCTGCAGGTCGCCGCGCTCGCCGAGGCCCCAGAAGCCGGGGTCGAAGAACGTGATGAGGTCGACGCCGAAGGCGCGGGTCGTGGTGGCGGTGTCGGTCACGGTCATGCAGTCCAGGTCTCCTTCGCCGGCGCGGGGCGATCGGTGGTCGTGGTCAGGGCGACGGCCCCGTCGCGCGTCCCGTTCGCGATGTGGTCGAGCACCTCGATCACATGCAGCGCGAAGTCGGCGCCGACGCGCAGCGGCTCGCCCGCGAGGGCGTGAGCGAGGTCGGCGACGCCCGGCCCGCGCAGCGGGAGCTGGTCGGTGTCGACGCTCGCAGTGAATCCCCGGATGACGGGCGGCAGTTCGCGCCACTCGCTCTCGCCGTTCAGGCGGACGCTCACCGCCCCGTCGTAATCGTTCGGGTCCGGCACGCTCAGGGTGCCCTTCGATCCGTACAGCTCGATGAAGGGCAGTCGGTGCTCCCACACGTCGAAGCTCATCTGCACGGTCGCGATCGCACCGGAGGCGAAGGTCAGCACGGCGCCGCTATGGGTCGGGATGGCGACGTCGACCGACTCGATCCGGCGGCCCGGTGTGCTGACCGGCCGCACCGTGCTGCCGATCCGCACCGCGGCGTAGAGGGAGGCGACCGGGCCGAGCAGGTTCACGAGAGCCGACACGTAGTACGGGCCCATGTCGAGCGCGGGGCCGCCGCCGCGGATGAAGAGGAACGTCGGGTCCGGATGCCAGAGCTCGGCCCGGCTGTGGGTCACGAACGCCGTGGCGCCGATCACGTCGCCGATGAGACCGTCGTCCACGGCGGCGCGCGCCGTCTGGCCCGCTGCCCCGAGGAACGTATCGGGCGCGGAGCCGAAGAGCACGCCCCGCTCGCGCGCCTCATCGACGAGCGTCGCGGCGCTCGCGAACGACGCGGTCAGCGGCTTCTCGGTGAAGACGCTCTTGTCCGAGGCGATGAGCGCCCTTGTCACCGTCTCGTGAGCGAGGGGCGGCGTGAGGTTGATGAGGATCTGCACGTCGGGGTCCGCGGCGAGCGCCTCGGACGAATCGAAGACGGGCACGCTGTAGCGCTTGCCGGCGGCGGTCGCGAGCCCACGATCCAGATCGGTACAACCCACGATGTGTAGGCCGTCGAAGCGGTCGAGTCCCCGGAAGTACGCGCCGGAGATGTTCCCGCAGCCGACGATTCCCACGCCGACCGAACCGCTGCCCGATGCCACGTTCCCTCTTCTCCTTCGAAGCCGTCTCGACCCGTGAGCGAAGCAGCTCCGGGCGTTGATCGGGAACGCTAGCAATTATGCGCGGTGATAGCAAAACATTTTGCGCGGCGATAGCAGAATCGTTATCGGGTCGCCTACGATGATCGGGTCTGGAGGATGACGATGGATCACGTCGCGATGCGACAGCAGAACGCCGCGCAGACGCTGGCGATCTTGTTCCGGACAGGCCCGATGAAGATGGCGGCCCTCCAGCGCGAATCGGGGCTCTCCCGCCGCACGCTCGAGCTCATCCTGGATGACCTCATCGCCAGCGGCTGGGTGACCGAGATCAACTCGACGCCGGTGCGCACGGTCGGCCGGCCGGCCCGCAGCTTCGGCTTCCGCTACGGCGCCGCCCACCTCGTCGCACTGCAGCTCGAGGCGGGACAGATCCAGGCGACGGTCGCCGATCTCGCCGCCGAGGTGCTGGGCGAGCGCCGAATGACCCTGCCCATCGCCACCTCGCGGCATGAGCGCCTCGCGTTGCTCGACCGGTGCGTCGCCGGCCTCCTGGGCGCGGCGGGCGTTGAGCGCTCGAGCGTCGTCGCGGTCACCGTCTCGACACCCGGCATCGTGCAAGACGACGGCACCATCGATCTGCCCATGACCATGCCTGACTGGACCGGCTTCTCACTCTCCGACGCCGTCGGCCAGCTCTTCGACTGCCCCGTCCGCGTCGAGAACGACGCCAAGTTGGCCGCGCTCGGTGAGAAGTGGTCGCGCGACGGCGAAGTGCGGGATTTCGTCTATGTCTTCGCCGACGAGGCGCGCATCGGCATCGGGCTCGTCGTGCAGAACGAGCTCTACCGGGGCCGCGACGGCGGCGCGGGCGAGATCACCTGGGCCCCCCAGCTGGGGCTGCACGCCCTGTCGAGCCCGGCGCTGGACGGCCTCGACGATGAGGACGCCCCCGCCCACGCGACCGCCCAGGCGATCGTCGACGCGGCCCGCGCGGGCGAGACCGAAGCGCTCGCGGAGATCCGGAAGGTCGCCGAAGCTCTGGTGCCCGCGATCACGGCGATCGCGTGGCTGATCGCGCCGGAGGAGATCATCCTGGGGGGCACCCTCGGCACGATCCAGGATCTGCTGCTTCCTGCATTGGAGACGGCCCTCGAGGGCAACGACCGCCCGATCTGGTCGAAGCTGCGGGGGTCGCAGTTCGGTGAGCGCAGCGTGCTGACCGGTTGCCTGCGCATGTGCGTCGAGTCCCTCAGCGAAGATCTGTTCGTCCCGTCCCGGGTCGGAGCCATCAGGCCCGACGGCATCCTGGGGCCGGGCGAGCTGTATGCGGATGCGTCCACGGGGTAGCGCATCAGTTGCGCCGATGCAGCGCTTCTGCTCTGCCTGCTGGCCAGATGGGGTGCTCGCACGCCAGGATGCTCGCAACGGACACCCGAGCGAGGAGATCGACGATGATTCCCCAGGACACCGCGACGGCCGATGAGGCCGTCCCCGCCGTGAGCGCGATCCGGCTCTTCAAGTCGCTGCGACGGGCCGACATCGTCTTCTTCATCGTCGCCGTCGTCATCAGCGTCGACGCGATCACCGCGCTCGGTCAGGGCGGCCCGCAGGGGCTGATCTGGACGACGATCCTCGCGGTCGTCTTCATGATCCCGAACGCGATGATCTTCGCCGAGTCGGCCGCGGCGTTCCCGCAGGAGGGCGGGCCGTACACCTGGGTCAAGCGCGCGTTCGGCGGACGCTGGGCCGGCATCTCGAGCATCCTGTACTGGGTCACCAACCCGATCTGGCTGGGCGGCTCGCTCGCCTTCATCACCGAGGAGGCGTGGTCGGGCTTCGTCTTCCCGATCGCGGACGGCAGCTGGGGCGACTACCTCTTCAAGTTCCTGTTCATCTGGGTCGCGATCTTCGTCGCGGTCGTCAGCCTGCGCCGCGGCAAGGTGCTGCTCAACATCGGTGCGGCGCTCAAGCTCATCGTGCTCCTGGTGCTCGTCGTGACGGCGGTCATCTACGTCATCTCGCACGGCGTCGCCCGCATCGACGCCGGAGACTTCATGCCGACGGCCGCCGGGTTCCTCGCGATCGTGCCGATCGCCCTGTTCGCGGTCACCGGTTTCGAGGCGCCGAGCGCGGCATCCGGCGAGATGCTCGACGCGCAGCGCGACACCCCGATCGCGATCGCGCGCGGTGGCGTCATCACGGGGCTCGCCTACGTGCTGCCGATCCTCGCGATCGTGCTCATGACGCCGACGAAGCAGCTCGAGAACGCGGGCGTGCTGCCGACGATCAAGTCGGCGTTCGACATCTTCGGGCCGGCGGCGGGGCCGCTGGTGGCGATCCTCGCGATCTTCTTCACGATCGGCCTGCTCGCGCAGGGCGCCGGATGGATGGTCGCGACCGACCGCATCCAGGCGGTCGCCTCGGCCGACGGCACCTTCTTCAACGGATTCTTCGGCAAGTTCAGCGAGCGCCTCGGCACCCCGGTGCGCATGAACATCCTCTCCGGCGTGATCTCGACGATCTTCTTCGTCGCCGCGATGACGCTCGTGAAGGGCACGGCCGGCAACATCTTCCAGGTCGTGCTGACCTGCGCCGTGTCGACGCTGCTGCTGAGCTACCTCATCATCGTGCCGGCGCTGATCCGGCTGAAGGTGACCCGGCCCGACGTGCCGCGGCCGTATCGCGTGCCGGGCGGTACGGCAGGGTTCATCGTGCTCGCCAGCATCCAGCTGTTCTTCGTGCTCGTGGGCAGCATCGGCGCCGTCTTCCCGGGCGTGATCGAGCACCTGCTCGGGTTCACCTACTCGTTCGAGGACGAGTGGGGCGTCTCCCAGCTGAACTACGAGCTCTTCACGGTCGGCACCATCGCGGTCGTCGTGATCATCGGGCTCATCGGCTACGCGGCGGCCGGCGGCGTGCGGCGGCGGGTCGCCGCGGCGGAGACGACTCCGCACGCACAGACAGCGCAGAACCGCGCCGAATGACGACGATCGGCATCGCGCAGTGGCTCGCCGCGGTCGGCGAACCGGACCGCAACCTGCGCGACGCCCTGACGCTCGTCGACGAGCTCGCCCGGCGTGGGTGCGACCTCATCGTCCTGCCCGAGCTGTGGCCGTGCGGCTACGACCCGGCGACCCTGGCGCGCGATGCCCGGGATGCCGCCGAGCCGCTCGATGGGCCGCGCGGCCGGGCGCTCGCGGCGGCCGCGCTCGCGCACGAGGTCTGGCTGTTCGCGGGCACCGTGCCCGAGCTCGACGGCAACCGTCTTTACAACACCGCCCTCGTCTACGGCCCCGACGGCGCCCTCCGGGCGACGCACCGCAAGACGCACCTCTACTTCCCGCTCGGCGAGGACACGGTGTTCGCCGCCGGTGACGGCCCCACGGTGCTCGAGATCGACGGCCTCGGCACGGTGGGCCTCAGCACCTGCTTCGACGGCGACCATCCGGATTTCGCCCGCACGCTGCACGACCGCGGCGCGCGGATCGTCGTCTCGCCCTGCGCGTACGAGGTCGGCGCCGAGTCGTGGTGGGACCTGCTGTACCCGGCCAACGCCCTCGCCAACGGGCAGTGGTGGATCATGGCGAACCAGCGCGGCGGCGACCTGCTCGGCGCGAGCCGGGTGATCGCGCCGGACGGGTCGATCCTCGCGGAACTGCCGCGGCTCGGCGACGACGCGCGGCCCCCGGCGCCCGAGACGCTGGTGGTGAGCGTCGACCTGCAGGAGGGGATCGATCGCGCGCAGCGGGAGGCCGGCGCCCTCTGGGCGCACGGCCGGTGAGACGACCGCTGCGCGCGATCCCGGCTAGGCCTCGCGCTGCTTCGGCGACGACTCGTGCGTGCGAGCGGGGTCACGCTCGACCACGTCGCCCAGCACCTCGTCGATCTGCGCCAGCACGGAGGGCTCGAGCGTGACTCCTGCCGCCGCGGCGGCCTCGGTGACCTGCTCCGGACGCGAGGCGCCGATGATCGCGCCGGCCACGTTGTCGTTCTGCAGCACCCACGCGACGGCGAGCTGCGCCGGCGTGAGCCCGGCATCCGCGGCGATCGGCAGCAACTGCTGCACGCGCTCGAGCACGTCGTCGCGCATCCAGCGCTTGATCATGTTGGCGCCGCCCTTGTCGTCGGCGGCACGGCTGCCCTCGGGCACACCGGCGCCCGGCTTGTACTTGCCGGTGAGCACGCCCTGCGCGATGGGCGACCAGACGATCTGCGAGATCCCGGCCTCCTTCGACGCCGGCACGACCTCCGCCTCGATGACCCGCCACAGCGCCGAGTACTGCGGCTGGTTCGAGACCAGCGGCACGTGCAGCTCCTTCGCAAGCCTCGCCGCGTCGGCGATCTGCGCCGCGGTCCACTCGCTCACGCCGACGTAGAGCACCTTGCCGGCGCGCACGACGTCGGCGAACGCGAGCATCGTCTCCTCGAGCGGAGTCGCGTAGTCGTAGCGGTGGGCCTGATAGAGGTCGACGTAGTCGGTCTGCAGGCGGCGCAGCGACCCGTCGATGCCCTCGCGGATGTGCTTGCGCGAGAGGCCCGTGTCGTTGTGGCCTTTGGGCCCGATCGGCCCGAACACCTTGGTGAGGATCTCCAGCGACTCCCGTCGCTGGCCCTTGAGGGCCTCGCCCAGCACCGTCTCGGCAGCCGTGTTGGCGTAGACGTCGGCCGTGTCGAAGCTGCTGATGCCGGCGTCGAGCGCCGCATGCACGCAGGCCGTCGCTGTCTCGTTCTCGATCTGCGAGCCGTGGGTCAGCCAGTTGCCGTAGATGATCTCCGAGACCTTTACGCCGGACGCGCCGAGGTGGCGGTAGTGCATGGTGATGCCTTTCGCGATGGGGATGAGGCGGGGCCGCACGAGGGGCGCCCATCTCGATCATCCTCCTGCCGCGCCAGCGTTCTCACCGGCAGCGTCCAGGTTCACTCCGCCGACCTGCGGCTCGAGCACATCGATGCCCGCTGCGATCGCGACCTCGCGGTACGCCGCGGTGATCGAGGCGAGCGTCGCGTGCGCGTTGAGCCCGCTCGGATTCGGAACGATCCACACGGGGACGTCGGCGATCCGGTCGGGCTGCTCGCCGAGCACGGCGCGGGGGCGTCGGAAGGCGATCCGGTAGGCGGTG
The DNA here is from genome assembly GCF_039531715.1 of Pseudolysinimonas kribbensis. Lineage (NCBI taxonomy): Bacteria > Bacillati > Actinomycetota > Actinomycetes > Micrococcales > Microbacteriaceae > Pseudolysinimonas > Pseudolysinimonas kribbensis. The sequence goes on from NZ_BAAAQO010000002.1 coordinate 452,755, forward strand.
ACGCCGAGCATTGCGATCTTCCGCGGCGGCTGTCGCGCCATCCGGGCCGTGAACGCCTCGGCGCCGGCGATCAGCTCGGCCGCGGTCAGCTCCGCCGCCCGCGCCGTCGCGCCGGCCACGAGACTCGTGATGCCGATCCCGCGGGCGAGCACGTGGGCGCGGTCCTCCGAGCGCCAGCCGTTCGTCGTCACGATGTCGCGGTCGAGGATGCCCGAGCGGAAGAGCGCCGGCCAGAAGCGGTTGCTGCGCAGCGCGAACGGCGCCTGTACGGCCGCCGACCGGAGCCCGGGGTTGACGCCGACGAAGAGCAGTCGGGTGCCGGGCGCCACGGTCTCGGCGAGCCCCGTGCCCCGGACCGCGTCGAGCTGGGCACGGGTCAGGGGCACGGGAGCACGATATCCGGACGACTACCTCGCGATGAAGGGGAGCAGCACGGCGTTGACCTCGTCGGCGTGCGTCCACAGCATCCCGTGCGGGGCGCCCTCGATCTCGTGGTACTCGGCCTCGGGGAAGGCGGCGTGGAAGGCGCGGCCCGTGGGGTCGATCGGCAGGATGCGGTCGGCGGTGCCGTGCCCGATGAGCGCGGGCTTGCCGCTCGAGCGGACCGCCGCGACGTCGGCCGTGAAGTCCTCGATCCAGCTCGGCACGACCGCGTAGGCGGCGACCGGGGCGCTGCCGACGGCGACGTTCCAGCTCGCCGTCACGGCCTCCTGGGAGATGCGCGAACCGAGGTTCTCGTCGAGGTTGTAGAAGTTGTCGTAGAAGGCGGTGAACCACGCGAACCGATCGGCCTTCGCGGTCGCGGCGATGCCGTCGAACGTCTCGCGCGGCACGCCCTGTCCGAGCATGCCGGGCTCGACCGAGGCGAGGAACGCGAACTTGGCGACCCGCTCGGTGCCGAACAGCTTCGCGTAGCGGCCGAGCTCGCCCGTGCCCATCGAGAAGCCGACGAGGGTCACGTCGGTCAGGTCGAGCGTCGTCAGCACCGCGTCGAGGTCGGCGGCGAAGGTGTCGTAGTCGTAACCGGTCTCGACCTTCGAGGACCGACCGAACCCGCGGCGGTCGTAGGTGATCACCCGGTGGCCGGCGGCACGGAGCTCGCGGGACTGGCGCTCCCATGACGATCCGTCGAGGGGGTAACCGTGGATGAGCACGACCGGCTGACCCGATCCGTGGTCCTCGTAGTACAGCTCGATCGGCGTCGAGTTCTCTTGGCCGACGGTGATGTAGCCCATGGTTTCTGCTCCTATCGCGGTGGAGAACGTGCGTTCTCAGGTGTCGTGAGCTACTGTAGAGAACGATCGTTCTCAGCGCAAGTCCAGGAGGTGCCGCGCATGTCGGAGGTCGCGACCGAGCACAACCGCATCGTGGATGCAGCGGCCCGGCTCTTCTACGAGCGCGGCATCCACGCGGTGGGCATGGACGCCATCCGCACCGAGGCGGGCGTCTCGCTCAAGCGCCTATACGGCGAATTCGCGTCGAAGGACGAGCTCATCGCCGAGGTGCTGCGGCGGCGCACCGAGATCTGGGACGCGGGCATCGCGGCCGCCGCTGCCTCCGCCGCCACGCCGCGCGAGCGGCTGCTCGCGATCTACGACTTCCTCGACGGCTGGTTCCGCACCGACGACTTCCGGGGCTGCGGCTTCATCAACGCGTTCGGCGAGCTGGGCGCCGGGTCGCCCGCGGTGGCCGAGATCGCGCGCGCGCAGAAGGAGCGCTTCCAGCGTTACGTCGGCCGACTGGTGCGCGAGCTCGGCGCGCCCGAGCAGCTGGGCGACCAGCTCGCGCTGCTGGCCGAGGGCGCGCAGACCACCGCCGCGATCAGCGGTCGCCCGGATGCCGCGAGCCACGCCCGCGCCGCCGCGGTCACGCTCATCGACGTCGCCCTCGCCGCCTGACTCACTCTGCTAGCTTCCGGACATGACCGCACCCGATGTGGATGCCGCCACGATCGGCGAGGCCTGGCTCGGGATCGCCGACCGGATCCTGCGCGACGGTGGGGTGGACGCTTACGACGGCCTCCCGATCGTCGAGCTCGAGAACGTGACGATCCGCGTGGCGGCCCCGCGCGCCGACGACGCCATCGTCGCCGAGCTCGGCGACCCCGAGCGGCTCGCCTGGATGCACGCGAACTTCACCGACTTCGCGCGGGTGCCCGCGCTCGGCGACGCCCGCAGCTACGCGAGCCGGCTCTACGCGTACGGCGAGACCGACCGCGATCAGGTGCGCTGGGTGATCGAGCGTCTGCGGCGCGATCCGGCATCCCGGTCGGCCACGATCACGACGTTCGAGCCGCTGCTCGACGACTCCTATATCCCCTGCGTGAGCCTGCTCGACTTCTGGATCCGCGACGGCGCGCTCTGCCAGGTGGTCTACGCGCATTCGATCGACTTCGGCGCGAAGGGCTACGGCAACCTCGTCGAGCTCGCGTTCCTGCAGGAGACGGTCGCCGCGGCGCTCGGCCTGCCGGTCGGCGACCTGACATTCGTCATCAAGTCGGCGCACGTCTACGACACCGAGGCCGCGTACATGACCGGAGTGCTGGCCGAGACCACGGCGGCCACCGTGAAGTCGAAGTAGGTGTCGGGGTAGGGCTCCTCGAGCAGCGAGTAGTGCCACCACTCGCGCTCATACGGGCGGAAGCCGCTGAGCTCCATGATCGTGCGCAGGCTCCGGCGGCCCGCCCGCTCGAGGGGCGAGACGCCGGTCGATCCGTGGTGCGAGAGCGCATCCATCAGATCGTGGCCGCCCCCCATCGGCACGAGGTCGCGGCCGTCGAGCTCGAAGAGCGTGAGGTCGATCGCGCTGCCGCGGCTGTGGCCGGACCGCGCATGGATGTACCCGCGCTCGAACATCTCGGCGCGGTCGATGCGGGGGTAGTGCCGCGCCTTCGTGAGGCGGTCCTCCGGCTGCGCCGACCAGCGCCGGAACTGCTCCGTCGCCCGCTGCGGTCGGTAGCCGTCCCAGAGGAGCAGCCCGTAGCCGAGCGAGCCGGCCCTCTCCTGTGCGCGCGCCAGGGCACGGCCGAGCGCCGTCGTGCCGACGACCCGGTTCGCGTCGTAGCCGTCGACCGGCCGCCCGGTGAAGTTGTCCCAGGTCGCGTACTTGGCATCCCACCGCACCCCCGGCACGACCTCGTCGATCACGACGAAGTCGTCGATCATCGGCCAGGGCCCTCCAGGGCCAGGTTCACCAGGGCGTCGACGACGTCGCCGAGCGACAGGCCGGCGGCGGCCATCATGCGCGGGTAGCGGCTGTACGAGGTCAGACCCGGCAGGGTGTTGACCTCGTTGAGGAGCACGGTGCCGTCGTCGCGCAGGAAGAGGTCGACGCGGGCGAGCCCGCGGCATCCCAGCGCGCGGTAGACGGTCCGCGCGGTCTCCCGCACCCGCTCGCGCGCGTCTGCCGGGATGTCGGCGGGCACGATGAACGAGGCGTTCTCCGAGCCGGCCTCCGGGTCGCTCTCCTGGTGGATCCGGAAGAAGCCGTGCGAGAGCGCCACGCGGTCGAGTTCGCCGAGCACCAGCTCGCCCTCGTTGCCGAGGATCGCGCACCCGACCTCACGCGCGACGACGGCCTGCTCGATCAGCACCTTGCTGTCGAACGCCCGAGCAGTGGCGAGCGCCTCGGCCAGCCCGTCCGGCTCGGTCACCTTCGTGACGCCGAACGACGAGCCCGATCTCGCCGGCTTCACGAAGACCGGATAGTCGAGCTCTCCCGGCGCCACGACCTCGCCTGCCGCAACCGTCCGGAACCGGGGCGTGCCGACTCCGGCCTCCCGCACGACGGTGTAGGCGAGCGCCTTGTCCATCGCGAGCGCCGAGCCGGCGATGTCGCATCCGATGTACGGCACGCCGGACAATTCCAGCAGACCCTGCACCGCGCCGTCCTCCCCCCATCGCCCGTGCAGCACCGGGAAGACGATGTCGAGGCCGACGACCTCGCGGTCGCCGTCGAGGAGGAGCACGCCGCCGACCGCCGGGTCGGGCGAGATCGCGACGGGCCGTCCGTTGCCCTCGTCCGGATCCTGCTCCGGGCCATCGCAGAGCCGCCACGTCCCCTGCGTCGAGATGCCGATCCAGAAGGGCTCGTACCGCTCCGGATCGAGGCTCGCGGCGACCTCGCGCGCCGACTTCACGGAGATGGCGTGCTCCTCCGATCGGCCCCCGTAGAGGATCCCGATCCGCGTTTTGGTCATTCGCGCAGTCCCTTCTCGAACCTGAGGCAGTTGATGAGGCTGTTGACGACGGTGTCGATCAGCGCGTGGTCGGTGTAGAACCCGATGTGCGGGGTGAGCACGACGTCCGAGCGCCGGAGCAGCCGCACGAGCACCGGGTCGTCGACCGGTCGCCGGCGGCGATCCAGGTAGAAGACGCCGTCCTCCCCCTCGACGACGTCGAGCGCCGCCCCGGACAGCCGCCCGCTCTCGAGGGCGTCGACGAGCGCCGCCGTGTCGAGCAGGCCTCCCCGCCCGGTGTTGACGACGTAGGCCCCGTGCTTCATGCGTTCGAAGGCGGTGCGGTCGAGGAGGTGGCGGGTGCCGTCATCGAGCGGTGTGTGCAGCGTCACGATGTCGCTGCGTTCCAGCAGCTCCGGGAGCGGCACGTATTCCGCCGAGGTGCTGCGGCGGCTGTCGGCGGCCAGGACGCGGCAGCCGAACCCCGTCAGACGCCGGAGGACGGCGGCGCCGATGCGTCCCGTGCCCACCACGCCGACCGTGAGATCGCGCAGCTCGCGTCCTCGGACCGGGGCGAGACGGTAGTCCTGTGCTTCAACGCGGCGGAGCACCGGAACCACCTGGCGCACCGCCATGAGCATGAGCGTGAGCGTGTGGTCGGCCACGCTGTCGGGCGAGTACACGACGTTCTCGACGGTGATGCCCAGGCTGTTCGCCTGGCCGATGTCGATGTGGTCGATGCCGACGCTGCGGGTCGATATGTACTCGACGCCCGCGGCCCTCAGCGCGGTCAGCTGGGGCTGGCCCAGAGGGCTCTTGTGGCCGACGCTGATGCAGCGGCCCGTGACGGCGAGCGCTCGCGGATCCTCCGGCACGGGAGCGCTCGTGATGATCGGCGTGATGCCGAAGAACGGGGCACGGTCGCGGAACAGCGCCGCCTCGTCCTGCTCGCAGCCGAAGATCGTGACGTCCACTAGGTCAGCGCTCCCGCCACCTCGTCGATGCGCGCGCCGCGAGACGCCTTGACCAGCACCACATCGCCGGCGCCGAGGTGCTGGCGCAGCCAGTCGACGGCAGCGGCGTTGTCGGCGACCGCGACCCCCTTCGCTCCCGCACCCTCGGCGATGGGTCGCGCGATCTCGCCGACCGCGACAACCGCATCCACCCGCGATGCGGCGTACCGCCCCACCTTCCGGTGCTCCCGGGGACTCTGATCGCCGAGCTCGAGGATCGGGCCGAGCACCGCGATCCGCCGCGCCGCCTCGACGGTCGCGAGGGCGTCGAGCGACGTGCGAGCCGAGCCGGGGCTGGAGTTGTAGGAGTCGTCGAGCAGCAGCGCACCGTCGGCGAGCTCGCGCACCTCCATGCGCCACGGCGAGAGCGAGGCGGCGGCGAAGGCCGCGGCAGCCGTCTCCGGCTCGACACCGAGCGCCCAGCCGGCCGCTGTCGCGGCCGCGGCGTTGAGGGCCTGGTGCGCGCCCACGAGCGGCAGCGTCACCCGCACCGGCCGGCCGGCGGTGCGCAGCTCGAAGGAGGGTCGGCCCAGCCGGTCGAGGACGAGGTCGACGACCCGCACGTCGGCATCCGCGGCCCGCCCGAACGTCAGCACCCGGCCGTCGGTGAGCGCGCCCATCGCGACAACCCGCGGATCGTCCGCATTCAGCACGGCCGTCCCGCCGGCCGCCATCCCCCGCACCAGCTCGCTCTTGCCGGTCGCGATCGCCTTACGCGATCCGAACTCGCCGAGATGGGCCTTGCCGACGTTCAGCACGATCGCCACATCCGGAGCGGCGAGCGCCGTGAGCCGGGCGATGTCGCCGACGTTCCGGGCGCCCATCTCCAGCACGAGGAACCGCGTCGCGGACTCGGCGCGCAGCATCGTCACCGGCGCGCCCAGGGCGTTGTTGAGGTTGCCGAGGGTCCCGATGGTCGGGCCCGCGCTCGCGAGCATCGCCGTGACCAGGTCCTTGGTGCTCGTCTTGCCCTGCGACCCGGTGATGCCGACGACCGTGAGGTCGTGGCGCAGCGCGCTCACGACGTGCGCGGCCAGGGCCTGCAACGCCGTGGCGGCGTCGTCGACCACGACCGTCGGCAGAGCGGTGGGGCGCGAGCCGATGACGGCGACAGCACCGAAGCCGGAGGCCTGCGCCGCGAAGTCGTGCCCATCGGCGCGCTCCCCCGCGAAGGCGACGAAGAGGCCCCCGGGCACGGCCTGTCGACCGTCCAGGACGGCGGGGGCGGTCACGACCGTCGTCGCATCGCCCTCCACCACGCCGCCGACGACCCGGGCCACGTCGGCGAGGCTCATCGGGATCACGCGCGCACCATCATGGATGCCAGCCAACGCCGTCGGGCGTTGCGAGACCGTATGCGGTTTTCGATACGCCCCCGAAATGCCGTCGGGCGCACCTCGGTGCGAGCGCAGCGTGACCGGGGCTGCTCGACCCGGGTCCTCTCAGCGCGAAGCGCCCGGCGGGACGTTGTGGTTGCGGCGGAAGACGTTCAGCGGGTCGACCCGTTCCTTGACAGCCGCCAGTCGGTCGTACGTGTCGCGCGGATAGATGGCGCCCACGTCGCGAGGCGTCGCCGAGTCGAGGAAGTTCGCATACGCGCCCGTCACATGCGGCGCCAGCCGCGCCCACAACGCGCCGATCGCCGGGCGGGCTGCCTCCACGGCGGCGGCCGGCCCCGCGCTGATGGTCGTCACCAGGAGGTCGGCCGAACGATGCGCGAAGGCCGTGGCCGTCCCGGGCACGCGGGCGACGGCTCCGCCGAGGGCGCGGAGGGAGATGAACGGCGACCCGGCAGACCCGCTGGTGTCGCTCAGCAGGTCGAGCATGGCCGCGGTCGATGCGGCATCCACGAAGCCGGATCGGGTGAGGAACGCGATCCCGGGAGGCGGGGTGCCTCCGGGCTCGAGGATCTGGTCGTACGGCATGATCGCGACCTCGTCGGCGACCACCGTGCCGAGACGGCGGAGCGGATCGATGGCGCGACCGGCCTCGGCGGGATCGTCGCCGTCGAAGGCCACGAACACCTCGACCGGCGCGTCCGGGCCGCCTGCCACGGGGTTGGCGAGGTTGGCGATGGAGGTCAGCGCATCCGGGGCGTCGCGCAGGTGCGCCGCCCAGCCGCGCAAGACCTGGCGCCTCCCCGCCGGCGCGAACGCGATGCGCCCGAAGTGCACGCGGGTCGTCCGATGCGCGCGGAACTCGAACGCCGTGACGACGCCGAAGTTGCCCCCGCCGCCGCGGACGGCCCAGAACAGGTCGGGCAGCTCGGCGGTATCGGCCCGCACGAGCCGGCCGTCGGCGGTCACGATCTCCACGGCGAGCAGGCTGTCCAGAGCCAGGCCGTAGCGGCGCACCTTCCAGCCGATGCCGCCGCTCAACGTGAGGCCGCCGACACCGACGCTCTTGGTGTCGCCCGCGGAGATCGCCAGGCCGCGCGGCTGGAGCACGTCGACGACGTCGCCCCAGGTCGCCCCGCCGCCCACCCGCACGATGCCGCCGGACTCGTCGAGGATCTCGACGTCGCGGAGCTCCGCCAGGTCGATGACGATGCCGCGGCCGCTGCTCAGCCCGGCGAAGCTGTGTCCACCCCCGCGCACGGCGAGCTCGGCATCGGACGCCGCGGCGTACCGGACCGCACGCTGGACGTCGTGTCCGTGGCGCGGCCGGAGGATGAGCTGCGGATCATCCGGCCGCAGAGTCGCGGACCTCGCCGCCTCGTATGAGGCATCGCCCGGCTCCAGCACCTCCCCGTCGAAGCCCTGAAGGCCGCCGCTCGGGGTCGGCCCTGCGGTGCGCACGGTCGTCATGGTCCGTCTCCTCCGGTGCGTTATGGAACATGTTCGAAAATAGCGCGACCGTTGCGTCACGTCAAACACGCGATGCGAACGCGTTCCGAAAATAGGATGTGCGTCGTGAGCACGTCCCCCGCCCCGCGCCGCATCGGACGTCCGCCGGTGACCTCCCGCGCGCAGATCCTCGCCGCCGCACGCCGCATCATCGACGACGACGGGTGGGAGCGGCTCACCGTGCGACGGCTCGCGCAGGCGCTCGGGGTCGGGGCGCCGACCCTCTACCACCACGTGCGCGATCGCGAGGAGCTGTTGATCCTGCTGATCAACCAGCACGTCGACGAGACCCTCGCCGTGAGCCTCGACGGTCCACCGCGGGAGCGCATCATCGCCGCGGCGACCACCATGCGCTCCTCGCTGGCCGACTGGCCGTGGGCGGCCGAGGTGCTGACCTCGGACGGATTCCTGGGAGAGCTCGGCGACTCCGCGCGAGGCCTGGTCGAGGCCATCGTGGGTGGTGCCGTCGAGGCGGGATGCGCGCCGGATGAGGCGGTCCACCTCTTCCGCGACATCTGGTACCTGACGGTGGGCGAGATCCTGGTGCGCGCGCGCCCCAGACGCGCTCCCGCCACGGCCCCCGCCGATCCCGGTACGCCCAGCCGGTACTTCGGCGACATCGACTCGAGGGCGTTCCCCGCGCTCGCGGCGGTGGGCGGGCGATGGCCGGAACTCGCCGCGCAGGACACCTACGGCACAGCCGTCGCCGCCCTCGTCGACGCGGCGATCGGCGCGGCGAAGGCGACGGCGACGGCGCGCTAGAGCGTCCGGGGGGCGCGGTTGCCCGCACGGCGCCAGACCAGCACCAGGGCGACGGCCCCCGCGATGGACGGGAGCAACCCCAGTACCCCGACGGGCAGCGGGAGCCCTGTGTCACCGGACGTGTCGCGGATCGACGCATCGAACAGGGCGATGCCGGTGCCGACGACGAATGCCGCCGCGCAGACCCAGCGGGCGGCGCCCACGTACCGGCGCGCGACGAGCATCGACACGATCCAAGTGACGACGCCCAGGGCGCCGACCACTGTCAGCGCGATCAGGTAGATCCCGACGGCGGCCGCGATCTGCGATTCGCTGTAGCCGGGGTAGCCGGCGCGGAGGTGCTCCGCGATCAGCGACCCCGGAGGGCGACCCACGAAGGGGACCACGGTGGCGACGACGGTCAGCACCAGGCCGGATGTCATGGTGACCATCGGCGCCCGTGAGCTCAAGGACGTGTTCACGATTCCTCTCTCCTTATTTCCGAACATGTTCGAAAATAGCACGAGAGCGCGTCTCCGATCCGGGCTCACGCACCGCCCGTGGTGAAGTGCTTGAGCTTGTGCGTCCCGTCGCAGTAGGGCTTGATCGCCGATGACCCGCACCGGCACAGGGCGACGGTGCGCCGATGGCGCTCCAGCGGCCGGCCCTGGGGGTCGACGAGGTCGACGTCGCCGCGCACGAGGAGCGGGCCATCCGGGCACGCGACGATCGCCGGGGTCGCCGCGGGGCGGTCCTCGTCGGTCACGATCTCACCGCGCTGCCCAGCAGCGAGCTCTCGCCGGCCTCCCAGGCCGAGCGGACGTCATCCGCCGCCATCCCATCGACCACGAGGCACGCCGCCGCCCCGAACATGACGTCGGCGAGCAGCTCCGGATGCGCGTCGACGAGCCCGCCGGCCAGGTCGCGCCCCGCGATCTGCTCGTGCACCGAGTCCGCCTCGACGTGCTCGTCGTAGTAGAAGGTCACGTCGACGCCGTACCCCAAACGCCGGAAGCCGTCGCCGATCATCCGGCAGGGCAGCGAGGACGTCATCTCGAACGCGGCGAGGTGACCCACGGCGGATCCGCGCAGCCGGCGATGCAGCCCGAACATGGTCGACATGTTGAGCGAGGCGAGGGTGATCGCCGGCACCGCGTCGATGTAGGCGCCGTAGGTGTCGTCGAGGCCGAGCGCGCGCATGGTGCCGGCGAACAGCGCCGCGTGGATGCGCTCCGCACGACCGCCGCCGTACTCGTCGGACTGGATCTCGACGAGTGCGGCCTTCGCCCGCCCGCGCAGCCGCGGGATCGCCCAGGTGTGCGGATCGGCCTCCTTGAGCGTGTAGATCGAGCGCTGGATGATGAACTCACGCGCCTGCTCGTCGGTCGCCTCCCGCTCGATCGTCCGTGCCAGACCCGGACCGGGCGTGGGTGCGGTCAGCTCGAACAGCGCGGCCGCCACGGCATCGGCGCGCGGTTCGGGAAGCTCCGGCATCGGCACGCTCGCCCGGAGCGCGCGCTCGAACGCCGCCTCGATGAGCGACCGCCCGGCGAGGAGGGCCGGAGACCACTCCCAGCCGTCGTCGGCCTCGTCGAACCCTGTGTAGTGGAGCTCGTAGAGCATGTCGAGGGCGAGCTGGACGTCGTCGTCGTGGAGGAGGTCGTCGCTCCCGGCGACGGCACGCGCGATCGCCTGTTGCAGGTCGAACAACTCCGACGCCTCGATGTCGTCGGGTCGCCGGGGGAGGACGCGGAGCAGCGCACCGGACGCGTCGCCGCGGGCACGGGGGAACTTCATCCCGTCACTCTCACCCGCGGGCTCCGATTCCCGAGAGGGCTTGCGCGCATGGCGCAAACGAGTTAGCGCGATACTCCTCGGGTTCGCGGGAGACCAGAGGTGCGATCAGCAGCGGGCGTTCGCGGACGTCCCGGCCGATGGCCCGTGCTCTCGGCGGGCGACCGGTTCGACCTGGCGGACCGGCATCCGGAGCCCGAGGACCCCGCCTGAGCGCGGCTACCCGGCCGAACCCTCCTCGACGGTCGCCGAGCTGTCGGTGATCGTGACGCCGTAGCGGCCGGCGATCGACGACAGCTCGCGCAGGCCCTGGTCCAGCAGGGACTGCACCTGGGCGTGGTCGGCGGAGGTCTCGACGTGGAGCGTGGCGGTGACGGTGTAGTCGGTCATGCTTCGGTCTTACGCGCTCGACGGCGAGAGGCGCAGGCCGAGGATCGGGCTCCCAGGCGCTGCGCATCGCCGGGCGGCCCAGCACGGCCGATGCTGGGAGCCGCCTTGGGGCCCGGCGTGCGAGGGCCGCGAGCATCCACGCTGAGGGCATGAGCACGACCGAGGGACCAGACCGCGCACGCAGCCGTGCCGCCGTCGAGGACGACCGGGACGCTGTCCTCGAGCGTCCGGTGGCCAAGGAGCGTCCGGTGACCGGGGAACGCGTCAGCGACGAGCGGTCCGTGACCGACCAGCGCCCCGTGACCGACCAGCGCCCCGTGACCGAGGTCCGCCCGGCGGACGAACCCGTCGTGGACGAGCCGATCCCGACCCGCGAGGACGTCGTGGCCCGCGAGAAGGCCCGGTACGGGGGCATGAAGTTCGGATCGGCGTTCTTCGGCTGGCTGACCGCGACCGGCACCGCCGCGATCCTCGGCGGCATCGTCACGGCGATCCGCTTCGGCATCACCGGGCGTGAGGGCGCCGCCGCGACCAGCGCGAGCTGGGTCGACGTGATCCTCGCGGTCGTCGTGCTGTTCATCGCCTACCTCGCGGGCGGCTACGTCGCCGGTCGGATGGCCCGGTTCAGCGGCGCGCGGCAGGGCGTGGCCGTCTGGATCTGGGCGGTCGTCGTCGCGATCGTCGTCGGCGTGATCGCGGCGATCGTCGGCACCCAGTGGGACATCCTGGCCAATCTGCAGAGCTTCCCGCGGCTGCCCTTCAGCGGCCAGAACGCGACCGTCGTCGGCATCGTGAGCGCGATCGTCCTGCTGATCGTGACCCTGGTCGGCGCGATCCTCGGCGGGATCGCGGGGATGAGCTTCCACCGCCGCGTCGATCGCGCGGGCTGGGAGAGCAGCCGGCACCTCTCGGGCGGTCGCGACGACGTCACGAGCTGACGGACTACTCCCTCTGACGCCGCAGCGCCGCGAGATATCCCGCACCGAGCAGCGCCCCACCGACCCCGACGTACAGCGCGAGGCACCGGGAGCGCCGCGTTCCTCCCGCGGCCGACAGCGAGAGCGCCGTGTTCGGGATGAGGCCCGCCGCGCAGAGCGCCCGGGCCAGCCGTCGACGGCGCGGGAACAGATGCACCAGGGCGACCCCGGCCGCAGCGGGCGCGAATCCCGCCGCTCCGGCCAGGGCGTGCCGCGGAGAGATCGCGGTCAGCGTGAGGACATTCGCCGCGTCGATCGCGGCGACGACCCGGAGAGCGAGCAGATCCATCCGCTTCAGCGCCTGCGGGATCGCCGCCGGAGGATCCGGTTGATGCCGACGGTGGCGCCCGCTGCGAGAGCAAGGATGGCGATCGCGGCGAGGAGGGCGGTCGGGCGGGGATCAGACTCCTCCCCTGCCCGGACGGCGGGCGGGCGGCTGCCCTCGGGGACACGCACCGTGAGCCCGCCCGCGTCGATCCGCAGGTCGAAGCCGGTCGCGAGCCCGAAGCTGTCGCCGTCGAGCTCGAGCTCCTCGGGGCGGCTGAGCCGCACCTGCAGTTCCCGGCCGACGACATAGCGCAGCGCCGCGACATCCGGGGTGAGCAGCCGGCGACCGAGCGGGGTGCGACGCACGACGCCGTTCTCCCAGAAGATCTTGAACACGATCTGCAGCCAGCCCCGCACGCTCTCCGGTCGCAGGAACACCGCTTCGTAGCGACCGTCGTCGACGACCGCGTTGGGCAGCAGCAGGATGTTCGCGGGCAGGGCACCGCAGTTGCCGACGATCAGCGTGTGCGCCGACACCGTGCGACTCGTGCCCCGCTCGGTGCGGTAGGCCATGCGCAGTCGGTTCTCGTCGCGCAGCGCCTTGCGGATCGCGTCGACGTATGCCAGCCAGCCGATCCGCCGCTTGAGCTCGTCATCCGTGTTGGCGAGCATCTTGGCGTCGAGACCGAACCCCGCCATGACGACGAACGCGGCGTTCTCGCGCACGCCGCCGGGCCGGTGGATCTCGAGCCGCGCGAGGTCGATCCCGGCATCGACCCCTCGGACGGCGGTGCGGATGGCGTTCGGGATGTCGTCGGCGAGCAGGTCGAGATTGCGCGCGAGCAGGTTGCCGGTGCCGGCGGCGACGAGGGCGAGCGGCACCCCGCTGCCGGCGATCGTCTCCGCTGCGGCGCGGATCGTGCCGTCGCCGCCGGCCGCGATGACCACGGTGGCGCCGCCTTTCAGCGCCTCCCTGACCTGACCGGGTCCGGGATCGTCCTCGGTGGTCCCGAACCACATGGTGCTCGCCCAATCGCCCGGCACCTCGGCCGCCACGGCCGCGCGGAGCGCGTCGAGGTCGACCTTGAGCGGGTTGTAGACCACCGCCGCCCGGCTGGTGCCGGCACGGTCCGCGGCTGCGTCGAGTGCGTCTGAGATGCTCCGGCCCTCCGAGTGCTGGGCTTCCAGTCTCCGCGCCGATACCGCGGAAGGGAACGGGGTCGCGCGCGACGAGCGCGTGCGGTATGAAGCACCTGCGCAAGCGCAACCCCCTAGGCCGATCGACCGCACCTGCCTACGGTGACCGTCGGAGGCGCCGCATGCAGCAGACCACGGTCACGCTCAACGGGATGGCGTTCCGGCTCGCCGAGACCCAGGACATCCCGGCCCTCCGGCAAGCCATCGAGCGTGCCGCTCAGGCCGGGGGGCGCCTCGTCGACCTGATGCTCGCGGGCGGCATCCGGGTCTCGCTCCTCGTCACGCCGCACCTCGCGCTCCTCGTTGAGGAGCACCCGATCCCCGACGAACCGCATGAGGATGCGGCACAGTCCCCGGGTCCGTTCGACCCCGAGGATCTCGACTTCTAGGCGCGAGAGGCGTCACGGCTCATCGTGAGCCGGCCGCGCACCTGAACGTGACCATAAAGACTCCCCCGCGTGGCCGTTGCACGACGCAACGATAGGCACGTGAAGCGGCTCGGCGGGATCGCGTTGGCGACGGCGGTCCTCATCGTCGCGTCGCTGGCCGGGTGCTCCTCGACCCCGGACGAGGTGACGCAGTACGTGAAGCAGGCCTCGGCCGCCGAGCAGTCCGCCGCCGTCGGGGGGCGGCTGCACCGCGAGGGCAAGGCGCTCGGACCGGAGACCTCGACCCTGTTCCAGGACGCCATGAAGGAGCTGACCTCCGCCGATCAGTCGCTCGCGCAGCTGCAGGCCACCGGGAGCGGCGCGACCCTGCAGCACCGCGGGCTCACCGCGGTGCGGAAGGCGATCGACGTGCTCCTGGCCGCGCAGCGGGAGCTGCAGGCGGGCGAGGTGTCCTCCGCCTCCGTCGAGCGACTTCGGGACGCGGCGGCCGCGCTGCGGCAGCTGGAGCGCCGATGAGCAAGCTGTTCGCCCTCGCGCTCGGCATTCTGACGGCCATCGGCGGGTTCGTCGACATCGGCGACCTGGTCACCAATGCCGTCGTCGGATCGCGGTTCGGCCTGGGCCTGGTGTGGGTGACGATCCTCGGCGTCGTCGGCATCTGCGTCTACGCCAACATGGCGGGCCGGGTGGCGGCGGTCAGCGGGCGCGCGACGTTCGAGATCATCCGCGAACGGCTCGGCGCCCGGGCGGGCATGGCGAATCTCGTCGCGTCGTTCCTCATCAACCTCTTGACGATGTGCGCCGAGATCGGCGGCGTCGCCCTCGTCTTCCAGCTCGTCACCGGCATCAGCCCGCTCCTGTGGATCCCGCTCGCGGGCTTCGGGGTGTGGATCGTGGTGTGGCGTGCCAAGTTCTCGGCACTCGAGAACGCGACCGGTCTGCTCGGGCTCGGCCTGATCGCCTTCTCGGTCGCGATCTTCCTGCTGCATCCGAATTGGGGGCAGCTGGGCGAGCAGCTCATCCCGCGGATCCCGGTGACCGAGGACCCGTCGACCTACTGGTACTACGCGGTGGGGCTGTTCGGCGCCGCGATGACGCCGTACGAGGTGTTCTTCTTCTCCTCGGGCGGGATCGAGGAGAAGTGGACGGCGAAGAGCATCGGCACGATGCGCGCCAACGTCTTCGTCGGCTTCCCGCTCGGAGGCATCCTGTCGATCTCGATCGCCGTGTGCGCGACGATCGTGCTGTTGCCGCAGGCGATCGCCGTCACCTCCCTGTCGCAGGTCGCCCTGCCCGTGATCCAGGCGGGCGGCACGATCGCGTTCGCCTTCCTCGTGGTCGGGATGGCGGCGGCCGTGTTCGGGGCGGCGCTCGAGACGACGCTCTCCAGCGGCTACACGATCGCCCAGTACTTCGGATGGTCATGGGGCAAGTTCCGGCGCCCCGCGAAGGCCGCGCGCTTCCACCTCGTCATGCTCGCGGGCCTCATCATCGCGGTGATCGTGCTGATGACCGGGGTCGACCCGATTGCCGTGACCGAATTCTCCGTCGTGTTCTCGGCGATCGCGCTGCCGCTGACCTACATCCCGATCCTGATCGTGTCCAACGACC
This sequence comes from Pseudolysinimonas kribbensis, assembly GCF_039531715.1. NCBI lineage: Bacteria > Bacillati > Actinomycetota > Actinomycetes > Micrococcales > Microbacteriaceae > Pseudolysinimonas > Pseudolysinimonas kribbensis. Next base: position 468,157 of record NZ_BAAAQO010000002.1, read on the forward strand.
GCGGCTACATGGGCCGATTCGTCAACGGGCGCGTGAGCAACGCGCTCGGGATCGTGTTCCTCGTCGTGATCCTCGTCGCGTCGATCGCGGCGATCCCGCTCATGATCATCAGCGGGGCGGGGCAATGAGCAAGTCGCCCTCCGTGCGCGCGGGACGCGTGTTCGACGCCCGGCTCCAGCTCCTCGACCGGCAGGTGCTCGATCCGGATGGGATGCCGGTCACCGCGGTCGCGGGCCTCGAGCTCTCCGACGTGCCCTGGGGCGAGGACCTGCCCGCGGACGCCGAGGCACCGGTCGTGACCGCGCTGCTCACGGGACCGGTGCTCGGCACGCGCGTGTTCGGAGGACGGCTTCCCTCGTCGCGATGGATCCGGATCGCGTGGGGCGACATCCGGGAGATCGGCACGGCCATCGCGGTCGCGCGACCAGCCGACTCGTACGAGGTGAGCTGGACGGAGCGCTGGGTGCGCGACCGCATCATCGGCGTCATCCCGGGAGGCCGGCATGATCCTGAGTGACCTCATGCGCAACGACGTGCTCGACCCGTCCGGCGACCGGATCGGCCGGGTCATCGATATCCGGCTGCGGCTCGAGGGCGTGCAGGACCCCTCGGTGGCGCGCGTCGTCGGTCTCGTGGTGAGCCCGCGATCCGCGGCGTCGTTCCTCGGATACGAGCGCAGCGACCTCACCCGCCCCGTGCTGCTGGCCGGGCTGCTGCGCTGGATGCACCGCGGCTCCTTCCTCGTGCCGTGGTCGGACGTGCTGCGCATCGACAGCCGCGAGGTGCGGCTGCGCCCGGGATACCGGCGCGAGTCGGCCGCCGACCCGGCGTGATCGCCCCGTTCTTGGGCGCCGCCTGGAAACCGGTTGGCGAAGCGCGACCTCTGCCGGATGCTGAGGTGGTATGAGGCGCATCAGGTACGCGGGGGGCAGCTTCCTGACCGGTGACGCGGAGGCGGACGCGGTCATGCGGTACGCGGCGGCGCTGGCCAACGTCGACAGGGCCGCGACCCTGACGGTCAACGGACGCAGCGAAGGCGGCGAGGTCGCGGAGTTCGTCCTCCTGGTGGGCCCCGCCAGCCAGGTGATCGTCGAACCGGTCGACGACGAGTTCGACCTCCCCCCCGCCGAGGACTTCATCGCCGATGTCGAGCAGCGCATCGGCGAGCTCACGTGGCGGCCGGATCCGATCGGCGGCAGCTTCCTCGACGATCTCTGAGCCGCCGAGCCGGTCTCAGGCGAGCACCCACTCCGCGACCGCGAATGCGGCCGCGCGAGCCGCCTCCGCCAGGCCGCCCCGCTCCGGCCGGATCGCCGCGTAACCCACCATCGAGAGCGCGTGCGCCGCATCGACGGCACCGCCGACGCGGTGGGCGGTGCGTCCCGCGCCGAGCAGCGCGGCCCCCTGGGCGATCTCCCGGGCCAGCGCGAGCATGCCGCCGGCGGAGGGTCCCGCATCGGCGGACCGAAGACGGACCCGGGCCGCAGGATCGGCGAGGTCGTGCAACGCGACGCCGAGCCGCACCATGCTCACGACGGAGCCGCCGATGCTGTGGGCGCGTGTCACGCGACCAGTATGAGCCGGGCTGCCGGACCCGAGCCCGGATGCCAGCGGACGTCCAGCGCCCCGATCAGCCCGCGTACCGCATCCGGAACAGCACCGGCAGGTGATCCGACCCGCCCTGCGGGAGGGTCATCGCCTCCGTCACCTCGAAGCCCAGCACCGAGGCGACGTCGAACTTGCCCCGCATGATGTTGCCCTCCTTGCGATACGTGCTCCCGGCGGTGCGGGCCATCGTGAACCCCTGCCGCCCGAGGTGATGGCGGAGCATCGAGAGCAGGATCGGGTGGTTGTAATCGCCCGCCATGATCGACGGCGCGCCCGAGCCCAGCTGCTTCAACGCGGCGTGCGCGTCGTCGACCTGGCGGCGGCGGGCGGCGTTCGAGTCGGTGAACGGCGTGGCGTGGAAGGATCCGAGCACGAGCCCGCGCCCCGTCGCGGAATCCCGCACCCGGGTGGCCGCGAGCCGGTGGTCGGTGCCGCCGACCAGCCGATCGTGCCGGGACGTGGTCAGCTGCACCGTGCGCGACTCCTCGATGTCGAGGCGGTCGGAGCGGACGTAGAGCGCCACGCCCAGCCGGTTCCGCGAGGTCGCGACGGCCAGCCGCATCCCGCCGAGCCGATGCGGCAGCGCCGACGCACGCGCCTCCTGCACGCAGAGCACATCGGGGTCGTGCGCCTGGACGAGTGACGGCAGCTCGTGCTGCGCGCGGCCCTGCCACAGGTTGTAGGTGATGACCGCAAGCGGAGCGGACGCGGGTGGAGATTCGATACCTGCGACCGTACCCATAACGGCGCCGTCCGCCGGAACGCCCTCAGTCGATGATCGGCCGCGAACGCTGGTCGATTCCGGGTGCGCCGTACGGATAGTCCGCCGTCACCGGCGCACTCGCGTCGTCGAGCGACCCGAGCTCGGCCGGCGTGAGTTCCAGGTCGACGGCGCCCAGATTCTCGGTCAACTGAGCCGCGGTCCGGGACCCCAGGATCACGGACGCGACTCCCGGCTGCGCGGCCAGCCAGGCCAGGGAGACCTGCGACATGCTCGCTCCACGCGCGTCGGCGATCGTCTCGACCGCATCGAGGACTCGCCAGGTCGTCTCGCGGGCGTTGCGCCCTGCGTAGGCCTCCACCCCCCGGTGCGGGTCCTCGCCCAATCTGGTCGAGCCGACCGGGGCGACGTCACGGCGGTACTTGCCGCTGAGCCAACCACCGCCGAGCGGCGACCACGGCAGGATGCCGAGCCCGGCCGAGATGCACGCGGGCACGATCTCCCACTCGACCTCGCGGACGAGGAGGTTGTACTGGGGCTGCATCGAGACGAGCGGGAAGCGGCCGCGCGCCCACGCTGCGGCTTCGGCGACCTGCCATCCCGTGAAGTTGGAGAGCCCCCCGTACGAGATCTTGCCCTGCGCCACGGCATCGTCGAGGAACCCGAGACTCTCCTCGAGCGGCGTGAGCGGATCCCAGGCATGCAGTTGGTAGAGGTCGATGTGCTCGACGCCGAGCCGCTTCAAGGATGCCTCGAGCGCGCGACGGAGGTGGCGGCGCGAGAGACCGGCATCTCGTGGCGTCACATCGACCGGGAAACGGCCCTTGCTCGCGAGGAACAGGTCCGAACGGTCCCGATCGCTGCGCCGGCTCAGCCAGCGACCGACGATGCGTTCCGCCTCGCCCCCGGCATAGACATCGGCCATCTCGATCACGGTCCCGCCCGACTCGGCGTAGGCCTCGAGCTGGCGCCCGGCCTCCGGCTCCGGCGTCTCGGCGCCGAAGGTCATGGTGCCGAGGCTGTAGGTGGAGACCACGGCGCCGCTGCGGCCGAGAGTGCGGTACTTCATGGTGCCTTTCGTGAAGAGGTCAGAGGGCCCGAGGACGGTATGCGACGGCGAGACGGTCCATCGCGTCGTCGATCACGGGGTCGATGGTCCGTCGCGCCGGATCCGCGTCGTGCCAATCGACGATCTCGCGTGCGCCCTGCTCCTCGAACGAGATCCGCGGGGCGAACTCGGGGACGACCGAGCGGATCTTGGAGTTGTCGAACAGCATCGAATGGGATTTGTCGCCGAGCAGAGCGGCACCCCACTCCGGTTCCGCCGCGGCGATGGCGTCAGACGCGACGTGCACGAGATCCGGTTCGACGCCGGCCGCCGCCGCCATCGCGTGATAGATGCTGTTCCAGGTCATCGGCGTCTCGGATGTGATGTGGAAGGTCTCCCCCCGCGCCTCCGAGCGCCCGAGGAGGCCGACGATTCCGACCGCGAAGTCGGCACTGTGCGTCATCGTCCACAGCGACGTGCCATCACCGGGCACGATGACCGGCTTCCGGTCGCGCATGCGCTGGATAGCGGTCCACCCCCCGTCGAAGGGCACCATGGTCCGGTCATAGGTGTGAGAGGGGCGTACCACGGTGATCGGCACGGATCGCTCGCCTGCCAGCATCTCCTCGCAGGCGATCTTGTCGCGCGAGTACCGCCAATAGGGATTGCTCAGCGGGGTCTTCTCGGTCACGGGGATCGTGAGCGGCGGAGTCTGATAGGCCGACGCGGAGCTGATGAAGACGTATTGTCCGATGCGCCCGCGCAGCAGCTCCAGGTGGCGAGCGATGTCCTCGGGGGTGAAGGCCAGCCAGTCGATCACGGCGCCGTACTCGCGGTCGCGGAGCTGCCGGCGGGCCGCGTCCACGTCGGAGATATCGAGACCGAGCGGTCGAGCCCCATCGGGGACCGGCCGTCGACCGCGGGTGAGCACGTCGACCTCGAGCCCTCTGCTGACCGCGAGCTCGACGCAGGCTCGGCCGATGATGCCGGTCCCGCCGATCACGAGGATCTTCATCGCCATGGTGACTCCACCGCCTCGATCCGGCCGCTTCCGCCCCGCCGGAGGGGTATCGGATCCGCGATGCGACCCCGGAACCGCCCATCGGCCCCCGTCCCCTCGAACGCCATCATGACCGGCCGACCCGTGCGGTCGTGGACGAGATGACCGCAGTAGTAGCGCTCCGGGAGCACGAGGTACGCCGCCGTCAGGTCGATGTCGGCGACACCGTGGTCCAGATCGATGGCCCAGATGCCGCCCTCGCTTCCCGCGCGGTCCCCATGGAGGTCGGTGGCGAAGCTCGAGAAGAGGAGCACCATGCGGTCGTCGAGGCTCGCGAGGTTGGCGACCTCGAGCTGGGAGAACCCTCCGGGCCTCGTGAGCGGCGGTTGCACCTGCCACGCGTGCAGATCGGATGAGGTCGCGTGCCCGATCACGCCGCGCTGCAGCGGGTCCGCCCCCTCACGCGCGGTGGCGGTGATGAGCATGTGCCATGCGCCGTCCCGCCGAAAGACCCACGGGTCGCGCCAGGCCTCGCCGCCATCAGCCGACGTCGAGGCGGTCTCGTACCATCTCGAGTCGGCTTCCACGTGCGGCTCGTCCGCCTTGGTCCAGGTCACGAGGTCGTCCGAGCGAGCCGTCCCGATGGACTGGACGCTGACACGCGAACCAGGGTCGGCCAAGCGGGCACCGGTGTAGAAGAGCACCCAGCCACCGGCGGGGTCCTCGACAACGCTGCCGGTCCACGTCGCCGTCTCATCGAAGGCGCCGCTGTCTCCGGGCTCGATGGCCGGACCGAGGTCGGTCCAGTCGACGAGGTCCTGCGAGACCGCATGGCCGATCCGAGCGTGACGGTGCCGAGCCTCCGGGTCGCCGGGGTCGCGCGGGGCGTTGAGAAAGAACATGTGGAAGTTCGAGCCGTCGTCGATGTACCACGAGTCCCAGATCCATCGACCGGTCAATTCGAACGCCACGCACGATCTCCTTCTGTTCGGTTTCGCCGCACCGTCGGGCTCCCGGTCCCCGCGACCTCGGATGGGCCGGCGTGCCGCTCGATGCCGGCGGCAGAGGTCCACACCGCGGCGTAGCTGAGCAGTGCGAGGGGCGCGGGGACGAGCAGCGCGATCGACGCCGTCCAGGTCGTAGCGGCCCAGACCCCGAGCGCCGCGAAGGCGACGACCGAGACGATGGGGATCGGCCGCCGCGCCGCGACGTGCAGGCCCAGCAGCAGCCGTGCCGTGAACCCGAGCGAACGGTCCGCGATGCCCAGCGGCACCGAGACGATCGCGCCCAGCACCCCGAGCACCGTGCAGACGGATGCGGTGGCCAGGGGCAGGAGCGAGAACGGGCTGGCCGACAGCGTCCACCACTGGAGTGCGAGCAGGCCGATCGCCGCCGATGCGCCGGGCACCATCCACGCAGCGAGGCTCATCGGCCCGAGAATCCGGAGGTAGCGCGCGAAGGACCAGGCTCTCACCTCCTCGCCGTGGACGAGGTCGTTCACCTGCCCGACGAGAGCCCCGAAGCAGGGCGCGACCACGACCGACCACACCAGCACGGAGACGGGTGTCACCCCGGGTGCGAGGAGCTCGGCCACCACGGAGGCGGCGGAGATCACGATGCCTCCGACCAGCAGGGTCGGCAGCCCGCGCCAGATCACCCGCAGCGTCTCGGGGAGCGCGCCGGATTCGGAATGTCCCTTGAGCGCGTGACTCATCCGCGGATCCCACTCGCGGCGACGCTCGCGACGAACTGACGCTGGAAGACCAGGAAGAGCACCAGCACAGGGACGACCACCAGGGTGACGGCGGCGAAGACGACGACGACCGGGCCCGGCGCGGCGCCGCCTTGGAGCGAGACCAATCCGATCGGGAGGGTCATGTTCTGCGGACTGTTGATGAAGATGAGGGGATCGAAGTAGTCGTTCCAGGACAGCTGGAACAGGATGATGATGACCGCCGAGATGGCGGGGCTCGAGAGCGGGACGAGCATCCGGAACAGGATCCACAGATGCCCGGCGCCGTCGATCCTCGCGGCTTCATCGAGCTCCCGCGGGATCGAGTTGAAGTACTGGCGGAGGAAGAAGATCGCGAAGACGTTGACGAGCGCCGGCAGGATCAGTGCGGCCAACGTATCGACGAGATGCAGGTTGCGCATCATGATGAACACCGGGATGACCGTGAGCTGCACCGGCACCATCAGGGCGGTCAGCATGGTGATGAAGATGAACTCGCGCCCGCGAAACGCGAGTCGCGAGAAGGCGTAGGCGGCCAGGACGCTGGTGAGCAGGGCGCCGCCGGTGCTCAGAGTGGCCACGATCACGCTGTTGAGCGCCATCTGCCCGAACGGCACGAGCGGGAAGATCTGCTCGAAGTTGTCGAGCGTGAACGGCACCGGTATCCATCCGGGCGGCAACTGGAAGGCGAAGCGCTCCACGGTGAGGCTCTGGGAGATCAGCCACACGATGGGCGACGCCATGATGACCGCGAGCACGAGGAGCACCAGATCGATGACGAGGGACCCTGTGCTGAATCTGCGACGGCGCCGCGTCCGGGGAACGGTCGCCGTGCTGTCGCGGGCCTGCGTTGCGGGGCGCGCGCTCATGATTGATACACCCATCTGCGAGAAGCCCAGAACTGTACGGCCGTGACGCCCATGACGATCACGAAGACGACGAGTGCGATGGTCGACGCGTACCCGACGTTGAATGACTGGAACGCCGTCAGGTAGAGGTACTGCACCACCGACATGGTCGACTCGTTCGGCCCTCCCTGCGTGATGATCTGCATCGGATCGAAGATCTGGAACGCCCCGATGAAGGTGATGACGGTGGCGAAGAAGATCGTCGGGGACATCAGCGGCAGAGTCACGTTGAAGAACACCTGGCGACTGCTCGCCCCGTCGGTCTGCGCCGCCTCGACGAGCTCACGGGGTACGGTCTGCAGCCCTGCCAGCATGATGATCAGCGTGTAGCCGATGGTGTGCCAGAAGTCGACGCCGATGATGGCGGCGAGGGCCCAGTGCGGGTCGGCGAAGAACGACGGTGTCGGGATGCCGATCTGCCGGAGGTAGTAGCCGATGTACCCGAACGTCGGATCGAGCACGTACTTCCACAGCAGGGCCACCGCCGCCCAGGAGATGAGCAGAGGGAAGAAGAGGGTCGCCTTCACGACGGAGGCGAGGATCCGGTTCATGACGTGGTTGAGCGCGAGCGCCAGGAGCAGGCCGCCGGCCACGTGGGTCACAACCGACCCCAGCGCGAAGACGAAGGTGTTGGCGAGCACGTGAACCAGTTGACGATCGCCGAACAGCTGCGCGTAGTTGGCGAGCCCCGCCGGCTGTGCCGGAGTCAGCAGGTCCCAGTTGAAGAAGCTGAGCGCGATGGCCGCGACGAACGGCGCGACGATGAAGACGAGGAAGAGCAGCATCGCCGGGCTGATGAAGGCGTACCCCAGCCAGGCGGGCTGGCGGTAGCCCCTCGGTCGCCCGCTCACGCGGGCGGCCGAGGGGCCGAGGGAGGAGATGGTCACCGATTCCTCAAAGCAACGACTCGATCTTGTCGCTCAGCTGTGACAGACCGGCGCTCGCGGTCACGTTGCCCTGAAGGATCTGCAGCCATGCCTGCTCGATCGCGTTCTGAACGTCCGCCCCGCGAGCCGGGCCAGGGATCGGAGTCGCGTAGTCCAGAGCCGAGTACAGCAGTTCGCTGCCCTTCGGAGCGTTGCGCAGGAAGGCGTCGCTCTCGACGATCGACCGGCGCGCCGGCACGTTGGTGCCGCCGAGCTTGAGAAGCGACAGGGCCGCCTCCTTGGACGAGAGGTAGTGGACGAACTTCCACGCATCGTCCTTGTTCTGCGACGAGGCGAGAATCGGGAAGTTGTCCCAGCCGACCGGTGAGCCGTTCTGCTTCTTCTTGGGCCACTTCACGATCTGGACCTTGTCGACGATGCCCAGCCGGACCATGTCGACTGTGGGCGAGCGTCCTCCCGGCAGGCACGCCAGCTTGCCCTGCGCGAGCAGTGTCGGCTGGTCATAGGTTCCCCCGGCCGCGGGCGCGAACCCCGCGTCGTGCATCATCTTGCAGTACTCCGCCGCCTCCACGCCCTCGGGTGTGTTGATCGCCGGCTTCGTCCAGTCCGCGTTGAGCGTGCTCGCGCCATTCGTCAGCAACCAGGGCAGGATCTCCTGGAACTGCTGGTTGGTGAACGGCGCGATGTACGCGCCGGTCTTCGCCTTGATCTTCTTGGCTGCGTCGGTGAAGTCCTCCCACGTCCAGTCCTCGTCTCCGGGGAGGTCGACGCCGGCCTTCTGGAAGACCTCGATGTTGCAGTACAGGAGGTTGGTGTTGAAGCCGCCCGGGAGGTAGTACGTCCTGCCGTCCGGGTTGCCGAACTTGTCGCTCATCGCCTTGAGCGCGGGGTTCATGTCGGAGTAATACGCGTCGATGGACGACTTGTCCTTGGCGATGTAGTCGTCGAGCGCGACGACGAGCTTCTTCGAGCGGAAGATGCCGACGCCTTCCGTCGCGATGTCGATCACATCGGGAGACGACCCGCCGGCGATGCGCGTCGAGACGGTGTTGGCGAAATCAGCCCAGTTGTTGGCGGAGACACCTTGCGCGGCGAAGTCGATGTCCTTGTTGGCCTTGACGAACGGGGCGTACTCGGCCTCGACCGCCTTGTTGAGGCTCGCGCTCCCGAAGTAGAGGAAACTGAGCTTCTTCTTGCCCGCTGCGGCGGTCGGAGCG
>NZ_BAAAQO010000002.1:477341-641843 GCF_039531715.1 Pseudolysinimonas kribbensis
TGTGAGACAGGACGCTCGTTGCGGCATTGCCGAACGAGCTTCCGGGAGGTGATTCCACGGTGAATCCCTTCTTCGTGCGGTTCGATCGCGGGATGCATAATCGATTTAGCAGTACGATCACACCACGAGGCGGATCTGTCAAGGCTCGCCGCGACAATACGGGGGGACCGGGGCGCTGACCCTGTGACATCGTGTGGGGATGAGTGCGGAGAGAAGGCGGGTGACCCTGGCCGACGTCGCGCGCATGGCGGGCGTGTCGTCCGCCTCGGCTTCGCTGATCCTCAACCGACGAGCAGGGACGAGGATCTCCTCGGAGACGCAGGAACGCGTTCGGACGGCAGCCCGCGAGCTGGGGTACCGGCCGAACATCGCGGCACAGAGCCTGCGCACCGACAAGAGCCACACGGTCGCGTTCGTGTCGGACTTCGTCTCCACCACACGCTTTGCAGCACGCATGATCCGCGGGGCCATGAAGGCCGCCGACGAGCTCGGGCAGGTGCTGATCGTGGTCGAGACTGAGGGCGACGTCGAGCGGGAGGCCCGGGCGATGCATACAGTGCTCGACCGCCAGGTGGACGGGATCATCCTGGCCGCAGAGCGTGCTCGCGCTGTCGACATCCCCGACTTTCCCGACTCCGTGAACGTGATCATGCTGAACGCGATGAATGATGCGCATCCGCATGCGATCCTGCCGGACGAGCTCCAGGGCGGCCGCACCGCGGTGCGCGAGCTGACCGCGGCGGGGCACCGTGACATCGGGCTGGTGGGGTACGACTTCGAGAGCGGAATCGGTGGATCGTCGCCGTCGGTGACCCTGGAGCGGCGCATGCACGGCATCCGTGAGCAGATGGCGGCTGACCGCGCGAGGTTCATCGCGCAGGGCGGCTCCCGGCGGTGGGAGCCCGAGGAGGGCTACCGGATCGCCCGCGCGCAGCTGCGCGCAGGGCCGGTCCGCGCATTCCTTTGCCTCAACGACCGACTGGCGTTCGGCGCCTATCAGGCGATCGCGGAGGCCGGTCTGACGATTCCCGACGACATCTCGGTGGTCAGCTTCGATGATGACGACATCTCGAGCTACCTGCGCCCGGGGCTCACGACGGTGGCACTGCCGCACGAGGCGATGGGCCGGCTGGCGGTCGAACGGCTGTACCGGGGTTCTCCGGCCGAGGAGGTCCTGGTGGCGATGCCGTCGATCCGACGCGGCTCCGTCGCGCCGCTGTCGGTCGGAGCGAGGCGGACGGGATGAACGAACCGGATCAGGGTGTCGACCTCGGCCTCGGCGTCCGGCTTCCCCGGATGGGCCTCGGTGTCGGGGGACTGGAACCCGAGCGCACCGGCGCTGTGGTGGCACTGGCCGTCAGCATGGGCTATCGGCACGTCGATACCGCGCAGATGTACGGCAACGAGGAAGAGGTGCGGCGCGGCGTCGAGGACTCGGGGGTCGATCCTTCGTCGGTCTTCATCACGTCCAAGGTGACCACGGGCCGCCACCGGTACGACGACGTGCTGCGCGGGTTCGACGTCTCCGACAGCCGACTCGGCGCCGGACGCATCGACCTGTACCTCATTCACTGGCCGTTGCCGGGCGTCGCCGATTACGTCGAGACCTGGAGAGCGCTCTGCCGGTTGCGCGACGATGGTCGTGTGCGCGCCGTGGGCGTCTCGAACTTCGGAATCCCCCAGCTCGAGGTCCTCGCCGCTTCGGGCCTCCCGACCCCGGCCGTCAACCAGGTGGAGCTTCATCCGTACTTCGTCCAGACGGAGCTGACCGAGTATCACGCGCGGCATGGAATCGTGACGGAGGCCTGGGCGCCCCTCGCCCAGGGCCGGGTTTTCGACGATCCGGTGCTCGAGGATCTCGCGAGCGAACGCGGGCGAACGGTCTCCCAGATCGTGCTGCGGTGGCATCTGCAGGCGGGGCGGGTCGTCTTCCCCAAGTCGACCAACCACGTTCGTCTCGCGCAGAACCTGCGTCTGGCCGACTTCTCGCTGAGCGAGGACGAGATGCGTCAGGTGGTACGACCGCAGCACGACGGCCGGCTCGGGCCCCGCCCGGAGGACGTGGTCGAGGAGATGCCTGATCCCCGCGGGGACTCGGTGCTCGACGACCGGCTCCGCTAGCGCGTCACGCACTCCCGCAGGGCATCGACGATGCGCGTCCCGCGGTCGTCGTCGGCCTCCATCTGATTCGTGAGGAACGCGAATCCGATCTCGTGCTCGCGGTCGGCGAAGGCCACCTGACCCCCGGCCCCGTCATGGCCGAAGCTCGCGTCGGAGAGATACCGGCGCGCCTCGGAGTCCAGCTGGAATCCTGCGCCCCAACGCGGCCACGGGGGCGCCGCATCGAACACCGGGGCTCCCGTCGCGCGGGGGACGAGCGCGATGTCCAGGGTCGCGTCGTCGAGCAGGCGCACCCCGTGGGTCGGCGTGACGGTGGCTGACCAGACCGTGGCGAGGGCGCGCGCGTCGGCGATCCCCCCCGCGCCGGGGATCTCCGCGCTGTGGATCCGGGGGTCGTTGAACCCGACGCCGTCACCCACCAGCTCGGGCGGCAGGGCACCGCCGAGGGTCATCGCCCGCCAAAGCCACTCGTGTCCGGGGAATCCGCGTTCGCGCTGCTGGGTCGCGGTGAGCTCGTCGAGCGAGGGACCGGACCACATGGTCGCGACCCGATCATGCCGGTCGGCCGGCAGCCCGATCCACATGTCCACGCCGAGCGGCTCGGCCACCGCCTCGCGGAACCGGTCACCGACGCTGCGCCCGGTCACGCGCCGCACGAGCTCGCCGCCGAGCCACCCGTGCGTGATCGCGTGATAGGCCCATCCCGTGCCCGGGGCCCAGAGCGGCTCCTGCCGGGCGAGGATCGAGACCATGCGATCCCAGTCGACGATGTCGTCGACCGACAGGTCCTGACGGGGCGCCGAGAGCCCGGCCCGGTGGGCGAGAAGGTCGCCGACGGTGAGGTCGGACTTGCCCGCCTCCCCGAACTCCGGCCAGTACCGGATCGCCGGCGCGTCGTAGTCGAGCCGGCCCTCCTGCACCAGCCGCGCCACGAGGATCGACAGCACGCCCTTGGTGCAGGAGAAGATCACGCTCAGGGTGCGATCGGTCCACGGCGTGCGACCGTGCCGGTCGGCGGAACCGCCGTGCAGGTCGACGACGAGCTCCCCGCGGTGCAGCACGGCGAGCGCCGCGCCCATCCCCGGGCGACCCTCGAACGATGCCTCGAACGCCCGGGCCACGGGCTCGAAGCCCTCGGCGACGTGCCCCTCGCGTCGTGTCATCGCACCACCTCATCCACTCGGCACACCAGCTGACCCTGGGTCGTCCATCGCAACGGGAGCGGATCGGACAGCCGGCCGACGAACTCCCCCCGCTCACCCACGTTCTCGAACCCGAGCAGCACCCACTCCCCGGAGCGCGACCGGGCGATGCGACCGGCATAGATCGACTCATCGGTCAGCAGCGTCGCCGACTCGACCCCGATCTCGGTGCCGATCTCGCCGGCCGGCACGGCCCAGACGCCCCCGCGGGCGCCATCCGCCGCACGTTCGCCCGCCAGGTGCTCGGCGTCGCACGAGAAGACGACGACGGGACGACCCTCGACGAGGACCCACTGGACGACCTCCAGGTGGGCGAACCCGCTGCCCGGCCGGCTGAGCGGCGGACGCGCCTCCCAGCGGAGCAGATCCTCGGAGACGGCATGGCCGATGACTCCGCGATCCCGTTCGTCCGCGCCCTCCGCCGCGCGGGCCGTCAGCAGCATGTGCCAGCCGCCACGCGGATCGGCGACCACCCACGGATCGCGCCAGGCCTGCTCGTGCCAGGTGCCGGATCCCAGCAGCTCGTACCAGCGCGGGTCCGCCTCGAGCGCGGCGCCGGACGCCGTGTCCCAGTCGTGGAGGTCGCGCGAGCTCGCGGCGACGATCGACTCGATGTTGGCGTCGTCGCTCGGCGACGGGAAGCGCGATCCGGTGTAGAACATGCGCCACAGTCCCGCCGCGTCGTCCCGGATGACGCTGCCGGTCCACGCGGCGCTCGCGTCGGCCTCCCCCGCCCGGCCCGGCCCGATCACCGGTCCGTGATCCGTCCAGGTGATGAGATCGTCGGACGTCGCGTGGCCGATCGCCGCGTTGCGGTGCCGCAGGTGCGGGTCGCCGAGCGATCGCGGCGCGTGCAGGTAATAGAGGTGGAAGATCGTTCCGTCGTCGGCGATCCAGAAGTCCCAGACCCAGTGATCCGGGAGGGCGAACGTCATCCGGTCACCCCTTGACCGCGCCCTGCAGCAGGGCCCGGATGAACTGACGCTGGAAGACGATGTAGATCACGATCGTGGGCAGCATGACGATGAGCGCGGCGGCGAACAGCAGCGGGAGCGCGTCGATGTACTGCCCCTGGAACGCTCCGAGGGCTCCCGCCATCGTGCGCTTGTCGGGGTCGTCGACGAGCACGAGCGGCAGCAGGAACTGGTTCCAGGTCCAGAGGAAGATCAGGATGCCGAGCGCCGAGAGCGCCGGCCGCGCCAGCGGGATCTGGATGCGGGCGAACTCCTGCAGCACGCCGGCCCCGTCGACCCGGGCGGCCTCGGAGAGCTCCCGCGGCACGCCGAGGAAGTGGGCGCGCATCCAGAACACGCCGAACGGCATGTAGAGCCCGATCAGCGGCAGGATGATCGCCCATTGGGTGTTCAGCAGCCCGTACGAGGTGATCTGGTAGTAGAGCGGGATCACGATCGCCTCGAACGGGATCGTCAGGCCCAGCACCATCGCGACGAGCACGATGCGGCCGCCCCGCACCCGGAGATTGCCGAGCGCGTACCCCGCGAGGGTCGCGAACAGCAAGCTGACGGGCACCACGACGACGACGATCAGCAGGCTCGACCCCAGCAGCACCCAGACGTGCCCCACCGTGAACGCCGTGACGAAGTTCTCCCAGTGCGGATGGGTGGGCCACGCCAGGCCGGTCGGGATCCGGTCCGGCGACTGCAGCGCGGCCGACAGCATGCTGAGCAGCGGCAGCACCGTCAGGACGAGGATCACGACCAGGACGATTCGCCCCACGATGATCTCGCTTCGCGTCATGACCATCAGTCGGCCTCCCGGGAGAATCGCTGCACCGGCAGCACGACGGCGAGCACGAGGATGAGCAGGACGACGCCGAGTGCCGACGCGAGCCCGACCTGCCCCTGCACGAAGGCGAGGCGGAAGATCGAGATGCCGGGGACGAGGGTCGTGGTGCCGGGGCCGCCCTTGGTGGTCGTGTAGATGATGTCGAAGCTGCTGAGCGCCGAGATCACCGTGATCGTGACGAGCACGACGATCTCCTGGCGGACGCCGGGCAACGTGACCGACCCGAAGAGCCGGAACCAGCCGGCGCCGTCGATGCGGGCCGCCTCGTACAGCGACGGGTCGATCTTGCCCATGCCGGTGAGCAGGAGCACGGTGCACAGCCCGGTGAGGACCCACGATCCGATGAGGCCGACGGCGGGCAGCGCGGTGCCGAAGTCGGCGAGCCACGAGCGGGAGAGGAATCCCAGCCCGACGGCGTGGAGGATCTGATTGATCGTGCCGGTCTGCGCGTACATCCACGACCAGGCGATGCCCGCCGCGACGAGCGGCACGATCTGGGGGAGGAAGAGGACGGTGCGCGCCGTCGCCGCGAACGGGCCCTGCTTCATGTCCCGGATCAGCGTGGCCAGCACCAGGCCGCTGATGATCGGGATGATCGTGAAGAAGACGATCAGCACGAGCGCGTTGACGATCGGCGCGAGCAGCGTCGGCTCCGTGAAGATCTCGGCGTAGTTCCCGAAGCCGATCCAGGTGGAGGCGCCGATGCCGTTCCACTTGTAGAAGGAGTACTGGATCGCCGTCACGAGCGGGTACAGCACGAACAACAGGTAGGCGATCACGGCCGGCAGCAGGAACAGCCAGCCGACCGCGAGCGCGCGCCGCGCTCCCCGGGAGGTCCTCCGGGGAGCGCGGCGCTGGGTGGTGGTGCTCACGAGCCGGCGAGGTCCTTCAGGTAGAAGGCCTGGATCGCCTTGGCGAAATCGGCCGGCGTCATCTTGTCGGTCAGCAGCAGCTGCTCATCCGGCTGCAAGGCGCCCTGGTAGATGCCCGACGTGGTGTTGGCGATGAAGTCGGTGAATCCGTCGTCCTTGCCGACGGTCGCCGACAGCTCCAGCGCCTTCTCGATCAGGCTCCCCTTCTCGACGCTCGGGAGCTTCTGGGCGGGGTCGCCCCCGGGCGAGGCGCCCGTCACGTCGACGACGATCTGGCGCGCCTTCGCGTTGGTGGCGATCCAGTTCAGGAAGTAGAGCGTCGTGTCGTGGTGCGTGGACTTCGCGGGGACGGCGAACGTGTTGCCGGTTCCCATCGCGACGTACTTGTCGCCCTTCTTGACCGGCGGCGCGAGGAAGAACTGCGCGCCGTCCTTGCCGAGGGCCTTCTGGACGTTCGCCGCGTCCCAGTTGCCGTCCCACATGAACAGCCCCTGGCCCGCCGAGAAGTTCGCGACCATCGTCGTGTAGTTGATGGCGTTCACGTCGGGCGGCAGGTAGCCCTTCTTGGCCCAGTCCTGGAAGACCGTCGCGCCCTTGACCACGGCCGGCGTGTCGAAGGTGGCCCCCGGCTTGTTGAACATCCAGTCGATGAGCTTCTGCTTGTCGCCGTACTGGTTGATGAGAGCCTGCAGCGTGAAGGTGCCGACGCCGTCCTGCATGCCCGTCTGGACCGGCAGCACCCCGGCGTCCTTGGCCTTCTGCAGGTCGGCCTCGAGCTCGTCGAGCGTCTGCGGGACCGCGGTGATCCCGACCTTGTCGGCGAGCTTCTGGTTCATGTAGATGCCGGTGACGCTGTAGCCGATGCCGAACTGCCAGAGCGAGCCCTCACCGCGCACGCCGGCCTTGGTCATCCGCGCGGGAGCGAGCTGCCCGGCGGAGAACTTGTTCCAGCCGTAGGCGTCGAAGTAGGGATCCAGGTTGGTCAGCAGCCCGTCCTTGACGTTGGACCCGAGGGTGGCCAGACGGATGAGGTCGGGAGCGTCGGCGCTCGCCATGAGCCGCGGCGCGTTGGCGAGCAGGTTCTGGAAGCTGTCGCGCACGATCTTGAACTTCACGTTGGGGTGCTGCTTGGTGAACTCGGCGGCCAGCTTCGAGGTGACGGGGAACCCGGTCTCGTCCTGGATCTTGAGCGTCACCTTCTTCGTGGTGAGCGTCGTGCTGACCTTGCCGGTCTGCGCGGCGCCGCCGCCGCTGCTGCCCGGGGCGCAGCCGGCGAGCGCCAACAACGCGACGACCGCGCCGACCGCAATGGTCGTGGCGCGGGTCGCCGCTGGGGAATGCCTCATGGTGGACTCCTTCGTCGAATCGTCGGAACAACTCTCGGCCCGGACCGGTTTCGCCTGTCCGATATGCTGCTAAATGGTTTTAGCACTAGGTAGTGTGCGGGGCGGACGAGGCCATGTCAAGGCGGGTCGCCGGCGCCGGCGGCTGCCCCGCACCAACTACGCTGCGAATCGGAGGACTCGGGATGACGGTCAAGCGGGTCACTCTGGCGGATGTCGCCCGTCGAGCCGGAGTCTCGCCCACGGCCGCATCCATGATCCTCAACGGCAAGCCGGACACCCGCCTCTCGGCCGACGCGCACGCGCGGGTGAATGCCGCGGCGCGGGACCTGGGCTACCGGCCGAACATCGGCGCGCGCGCC
The DNA here is from genome assembly GCF_039531715.1 of Pseudolysinimonas kribbensis. NCBI lineage: Bacteria > Bacillati > Actinomycetota > Actinomycetes > Micrococcales > Microbacteriaceae > Pseudolysinimonas > Pseudolysinimonas kribbensis. Next base: position 485,048 of record NZ_BAAAQO010000002.1, read on the forward strand.
CTGCGCACCGACCGCACCTACACGATCGGCTTCATCTCCGACGTCGTCGCCACAACACGATTCGCGAGCGGACTCATCAAGGGTGCGCTCGAGGAGGCGGAGAGCGCCGGCCACGTCGTGCTCGTGCTCGAGACGGGGGGCGAGCCCGCCCGCGAGACCGAGGCGATCGAGGCGGTCCTCGACCGGCAGGTCGACGGGGTCATCTTCGCCACGATGCGCGCGCGCGAGCTCTACGTGCCCGAGGTGCCGCGCTCGACCTCCGTGGTCATGCTGAACGCGACGAACGACCGCTATCCGATCGCGGTGCTGCCCGACGAGGAGCGCGGGGGGCGCGCCGCGGTCGACGCTCTCGCGGGAGCGGGTCACCGCACGGGCATCGCCCTCATCGGGCAGAACCAGGTTGTCGAGCGCGACCTCTTCCGGTCGGCGACCGTCGAGCGCCGGGTTCGCGGCATCCGCGGCCGCATGGACGAGCTGGGCCTCGCGTTCGTCGCGGAGGAGTCCTGCTGGGAGTGGGAGCCCGACAACGGCTACGACGTGACCTCGCGGCTGCTGGAGCGGCGCGACGACGTGCGGGCCCTGCTCTGCATGAACGACCGGTTGGCCTTCGGCGCCTACCAGGCCCTGAGCGAGCACGGCCTGCGGGCCGGCTCCGACGTGTCGGTCGTCTCCTTCGACAACGACGAGCTCGCGGCCTACCTGCGACCCGGTCTCACGACCGTGTCGCTGCCGCACGAGGAGATGGGGCGGGAGGCGGTGCGTCTCCTGCTCGCCGCCGCCCCGGAGCCGGGCGAGTACCTCGTGCCGATGCCGCTGATCGAACGCAGCTCCGTCGTCGACACGGCGCCGCCCTCATCCGCGAGCAGCGGTTGACGATCGCACGACCAGAGACGTCGCGAGCTCGAACCGCACGACGGACCCCACCGGCGGGCGGCCGCCGCGATTGGCCAGAAGCAGCCGCATGGCCGCGGAGCCCATCTCCGTGAGGGGCTGGCGCACCGTGGTCAGGGTCGGTGTCGCCCATCCGGCCTCGGGCACGTCGTCGAAGCCGATCACGCTGAGGTCGTCGGGGATCCGCAGCCCCAGATCCTTCGCCGCGTCGTAGACGCCGAGCGCCATGAGGTCCGAGCACGCGAAGACGGCGGTCGGACGGCCCGGACCGCGCAGGATTCCGAGCGCCTGGCGGTGCGCGTCGGCGCGGCGCCAGTCGGCGAAGCCGATGCGGATCGAGGCATCCGGGACCACGGAGCGGAAGCCGTCGATCCGTGCCTTGCTGTAGCGATGGTGGCGGTGGCCGCCGATGACGGCGAGGGCGGAATGGCCGAGCCCCGCGAGGTGCTCGGCCGCGGACCGCCCGCCCTCCCAGTTCGTGACGCCGACCGTCGGCACATCCCGCGGCGGGGGGCTCATCGGGTCGATGAGCACGATCGGGATGCGCGCCCGCCGCAGGGCGGCGAGCTCCGAGGGCGCGGGGTCGACGAGCATGATGACGGCACCCTCGGACGGGCGGCGCAGCAGCCGGGTCACCCAATCCCTCCCCGACCGGGCGATCGTGATGACCACGTCGGTGCCCGCGGCCGTCGCCGCATCCTCCACACCGGTCAGCACGCCGTTGGCCCAGGTGCCCTCGACGTCGCTGATCACCAGGTCGACCAGCGGCGGCAGAGGGGTCAGCCGGGCCGGGCGCTGGTCGGCGCCGCCATAGCCCAGCTGGTGCGCAGCGTCCAGCACGCGACGGCGCATCGCGGTCGAGACGTCGGTGCGGCCGCGCATGACCTTCGACGCGGTCGGCACCGACGTCGATGCGAGTGCCGCGACGTCGGCGAGGGTCACCCGGCGTTCGGTGGAGGCCATCGCGCGATGCTATCGAGTTTGCGCAAAGTGTCGGCCGCCCCGGTCGATCGGGCGGGTTCTGCTGGCAGCATCCTGAGCACAGGGCCCGCCGAGAGCGCCGGATGATTGCGCAATGCGGGCCCCTTCGACGACGAAGGGACATCATGACCACCACCCCCCGGCTGACCCGCCGATCGCTGCTGCTCGGATCGGCCGCGGTCGGCCTGACGGCCGCACTCGCCGCGTGCGCTCCCGGATCGGGCGGAGGCCAGGCCCTCAAGTTCTGGAACATGCCCTGGGGCGGCACGGCGTTCAATCCGCTCGACAAGAAGATCTCCGAGGCGTTCAGTCCGAAGAAGGGGCTGCCCCGTGTGACCTACCAGACGGTGCAGTGGGCGGACTTCGTCACCACGTTCGCCTCGGCGATCGCCGCCAACACGGGGCCGGCCGTCAGCAGCGGCAGCGGCACCCAGGCGTTCCAGTTCGCGACCGAGGACAAGATCGCCCCGGCCGACGACCTGCTCGACTCGTGGAAGAAGAACGGACTGTACGACGACTTCCTGCCGGGTCTGCTCGGCACCATGAAGACGTCGCAGGGCTACGTCGCGATCCCGTACAACCTCGACATGCGCGCCCTCTGGTACAGCAAGCCGCTGCTCGAGAAGGCCGGGGTCGAGCCGCCCAAGGACTGGCAGACCTACCTCGACGCGTGCGAGGCGCTCAAGAAGATCGGCGCATACGGGTTCGGGATCGCGTCGGGCAAGAACGGGAACGGCTTCCAGATCCTCGTGGGGCTGCTCATCAACAACGGGGGCGGGCTCTTCGACGAGGAGCAGAAGCCGCGCTGCGTGACGCCGGAGAACATCCAGGCCCTCGAGTTCGTCGTCGAGATGATCCGGAAGGGCTACGTCGACCCGGGCAGCGCGGGATACTCGACCGACAACGCGCAGGCGCAGTGGAAGGCCGACCGCTTCGCGATGGGCTACGAGGGCCGGGCCTCGCATCCAACCTGGGCGGCAGGTTCGCCAGCGACGTCGTGATCGGGGACCCGCTGGTGGGGGCGACCGGCAAGAAGGGCGCGCTGTACTTCCCGAATAACATCATGATGTACAAGCACACCCCGAGTCAGAAGGACTCCGAGGACTTCCTGACCTACTACTACGAGAACATGGCGCCGCTGTGGACCAAGCACACGGGCATCGGCCTGCCTGTGCTGAAGTCGATCGCCGAGACGCCGGAGTTCTCGTCCGACGCCAACGCGGCCAAGCTCATCTCGGTGTGGCAGCCGATCTGCAAGACCTGGGCCGCTCCCGGCGGCGACGCCCTGTTCGCGAACGTGACGATCGTCGACAGCACACCCGCGATGACGGACTGGGCGCAGTCGCTGCTGTCGCTGAAGGAGACCCCGAAGGAGTCGCTGACCACGCTGCAGGCCAAGCTCGAGGCGAGCCTCAAGAAGTAGAACGACGCCGGCACGAGCACGCTCAGATTCCAGGGCGGCATCAACGTGCCGGATCCCCGCCGGACGCCGGGGCCGGCCGGATGACCTCGCCGCGTGACGGCGTTCCTCGCGTCCGCGGCATCGGACTAGGTCTCGGGCGTCATCATCCCCGTCGACGGCGGCTGGCTCGCGCGCTGAGTGCCCGCGCATCGTAGCCCGACGAGACCGACGCCACGGACCCGCACATCCCACCGACCGGGGATTTTCTTGCGGAGACGGAGGGATTTGAACCCTCGGACCCCCAGGAGGGGTCTCCACCTTAGCAGGGTGGTGCACTCGACCGGACTATGCGACGTCTCCCGGTTGCGTCAGCAACTATAGCGGCTGCCGGATGGCGCCCCGTCGTGGGAGGGGGCGCCATCCGGACCCGGATCTCAGCTGCCGGCGTTGATGTTCAGCACCAGCTGCTCCGCGGCCGCGACCAGGGCACGCGACGGCGCGGCACCGAGCTTGCCGGCCGCTGCGAGGTCGCGCACCTGCGACACGAAGGCCTCGAGCTGGTCGACCGCCTGGGCCTTCTTGCCCTTGTCGAGCTGCTTCGCGGCGTGGTCCAGCTTCACCGTCAGGGCGTTCGTGAGACCGCCGTTCAGGTGCGCCCCCGCGACCGCGCTCTTCAGGCCCGCGAGCTCCGAGTCGAAGCCGGCGAAGTACCAGCCGCTCGCGCCGGCGATGCCGTCGGTGCCGCCCGTGATCCCGTTGTAGCCGCCCCAGTAATAGTCGTACGGGCTCTCGGTCTGACCGTTCGAGACCTTGAGCGCGTACGGGTCGGTGTTCAGTTGCGTCGCGTCGGCGGCCGTGACCGTCGACGTGCCGTAGAGGAAGTCACTCAGGTAGCGACCCTCGGGCGCGGCCGGAGCCGCACCGTGGGGGTCGCCCGCCGACACGTACTTGCCGATGTTGAACTTGACGTAGTCCGACCCGTTCACCCCGAGGTTGTCGTAGACGCTCTTGGCGATCTCGAGGCTCATGTTGTCGGTGTCCGCGCCGTCGTTGTAGTCGTTCAGGTTGGTGTCGATGATGATCGCGCGGTCGGGCGCGAGCGTCGCCACCAGGTCGGCCTGATCGAACGGCAGCCGAATGTAGTCGCCGTAGCCGTACGAGCCGTCCTCGTGCGTGTACTCGTGGCCGTACGGCAGGAAGTGCCGGAACAGCTCGGTCTCGCGCACCCGGTTGTGCCGGTACGAATTGCCGGGCCCCTCGGTGCCGTGCGACACGACCGTGTCGGCGCCCGGGTTGTCGTACGCCGTACCGGCGAAGTCGAACTCCTGGCCCTGGGCGTTGTAACGCCAGTTCGCCGGGCCGGTCGCCCCCGCGCCGCCCGCGACGACCGCCTTGACGCGGTCGTCGAAGAGCGCGGCGACGAACGCCTCCTTGCCGTTGATCGAGAAGCCCTTCGTCACGGCGCGACCCGGGTCGATCTTCGCGGCGAGCGCCGCGTTCTGCGACACGGCGGCCTGCAGCGCGTCGAGGTAGACGGAGACCGCCGTCGCGTGCGCGATGAGGATGCTCGAGTCGGCCGACGTGCTGTTCCGCTGGTACGGGAACAGCGTGTAGAAGGTGCCGATCCGGTTCGGGTTGCCCCACGCACCGGCATCCGTCCGCACATCGAAGGCCCAGGACGGGAACGTGACGTTCGCGATCCCGTTGGCCGTGAAGTTCGTGCTGAACCCCACCGCCGCCTTGCCGCCGCCGGGCACCGACGTCGGCAGCGTGATCGGGATCGAGATGTTCACCGGCACGCCGCCGTCGAAGTTGCGGTTGGTCGGGATCACCTGCGCCGTGACGACCGGATTGCCGGTGCCCGCGTACGCGTTGCCGGTGACCTTCACGGTGTAATCGACGCCGAGCTGCGGCTTGTACCCGTACTCGTAGAACTGCGCGAGCGAGAGCAGCTCCTGCTTGCGCTGCTGCCACTGCGCCGACGTCGTCACCTGGCCGTTCGTGCCCTTGCTCGGGTCGAAGAAGGTGAAGGGGCTCGGCACGATCTGCGTCGCGGGCAGGTCGTGCGGGTCGGGATAGGTGGTGTCGCCCCAGCGCAGTCCCGCGAACGCGGTCGTCACCCTCGTGACGGCGGCCTCCTTCTGGGCACGCGTGGCCGTCGGGCTGTCCTTCACCGCCAGATAGGCGGACTTCGCGGCGATCATCCGGTCGCGGGATGCCGGGGTCCACACCGCGCTGTCGTCGCCGTCGTCGGTCGGCGCCGTCCCGTTGCCGGAACCGCCCGGGTTGGACTTCGAGTCCCAGAACCGGATGTCCTCGTCGGCGCTCCAGCCGCTGTACGCGAACGGGGTCTTCCCGTTCCAGCCTGCGAGGGTCACGACCCCCCAGTCGCGGTTCGGGATGCGCTGCGAGTCGGGCAGGTTCGAGCCGTCCTCCAACCCCGTGAAGTACTGGCTCTTGCTCCAGTAGGTGAAGGAGTGACCCTGATCATAGGCGCCCACCTCGAGGCCGACCTTCGTGCCGTTCCTCAGCTGCCGATCCGGCTGGTCGCCCCAGCCCTCCAGCTGCAGCGCGAACTCGTACGTGTAGTTCACCCCCGAGCCAGGCGTGTACCCCGACGACTTGAACGCCGCCAGCCGCGTCGAGTAGTCCTGATTGGCGGGGTTGAAGAACGACCCGAGCGACGGGATGCCGGCGTTGTTGTACGACGTCACCGACGTGAGGTTCGGGTTGGCGCTCAGGAAGAAGGTGCCCTGCGTGTCGGTCTCGAAACCCCACTGGTCGTTGTACACGTCCATCGACACGTAGATGCCGTCGGTGTTCGCGGCGTAGCTCGGGGTGTTCCAGTTCGGGGTCGCGGTGTCGGACTCCGTGCTGTCGCCGCTCACCTGCACGAGGCCGTAGAGCACGGGGCCGTCCCACAGGAGGCGCAGGGTGCCGTCGGTCGTGGCATCCGGGTCGTCGCCGGTCATGCCGGCGTCGAACGTGTGGCCGATCGGATAGCTCTTCGCGCCATTCCATGCGGCGTCCTTGACGCCGTCGACGGCGGGGGCCTGCGTCGTGAACGACGCGTCGGCCTGCGCGCGGTCGGCCGTGACCTTGTAGCTCTGGTTGTCGCCGCCGTCGGGCGAGAAGCGCTCGAGAACGTCGGTGTTCGTCACGTACTTCTTGTCGCCGGGCTGGGTGTAGGGGTAGGCGTCCCCCGGGCTCGCCGCCGCTGCCGCCGCCGGCGCCACCGCGCCGATGAGCAGGGCCGCGGGCACGAGCACCGCCAGGGACCTGGTCAGTCTTCTCACTGAGATCTCCGTTGTTCGTCACCATCGACGCCGGGCGCGCGTGAGCGCACTCGACTACGGGAACCGCCCCTCCGTTCGTCGCCGCCCACCGCTTCGTGAGGTGCGACATCCGCCCGATGCCGTTCCCGTCGAGTGCATGGGGCGGCGGATCAGCGGCTCTGTGAAACCGCTTTCTCGGAAGCTACCACCTGGCCCTGACGAGCGTCAACGCCCGCCCCGACTCAGAAGTGGTAGGCGACGGAGCAGGTGCGCTGCTCGGCCGTCTGGCCCTGCAGACCCGAGATCACCTGGGCGTCCGAGGGGGTGCCGGACGGGCTGGGCGTGCTCGTGCCGGTGGGCTGGGGCGCGTTCGGGTCGAGGGTCGAGCCGGAGTGATCGCCGCCCACCGAGCGGTCGTCGAGCCCGATCGGCTTGTCGGCCTTGAGTGCTGCGAACAGCTGATCGGCGATGTACCTGGTGGGCTGCACCTTGCCGGAGAAGATGCCGGTGCCACCGGTCGTGCCGGGGTACTGCACGAAGACGATGTTCTGCAGCGGGATGTTCTTGAGCACGAGGGCGACCGACACGAGGGTGTCGAGGCGGGTGAAGTTCTCGCTGAGCGTGATGTTCTTCGTGGCGGCCTCGGCGATCCCGTACAGCTTGCCGAAGTCGGTGAGCGTGCCGCTGCTCTTGATCGTGCGCACCAGCGACGAGAGGTACACCTGCTGCGAGGTGATGCGGCCGAGGTCGCTGCCGTCGCCGACGCCGTGCCGCGAGCGCAGGAACGCGAGCGCGTCGGCCCCCTGGAGCGTGTACGTGCCCGCCTTGGGCAGGTTCAGCCCCGTGTACGGATCGTGGATGGGCGCGTTGACGCAGACGTCGACGCCGCCGACCGCGTCCGACATCGCGATGACGCCCTGGAAGGTGATGAGGCCGGCGAACTGGATCTTGAGGCCGGTCAGGTTCTCGACCGTGGCGACAGTGCACGGCAGGCCGCCGTAGGAGAGCGTCGTGTTGATCGGCAGACCGGTCGCCGGACCGCCCTTGTCGCACCGCGGGATGGGCACGACCATGTCACGCGGGATGCTGACGACCGTGGCGCTCTTCTGGTCGTGCGCGACGTGCATGAGCATCGTGACGTCGTTGAGGGCGCTCCCGCTGTCGTGCCTCGGATCACCGATGCCCCCCTGGCCGTCACGGGTGTCGGAGCCGGCGAGCAGGATGTTGAACCCGCCCTTCATCGCCCCGATGCTGGGCGGTGGCCCGGCCTTGTCCGCGCCGATCGAGACGGTCTTGATGTTCGCGTGCAGGTTGTTCACCGCGATCGCCGCGACGGATCCGACGGCGACGAGCGCGACCGCGACCGCGCCGCCGAGCACGGCGAGGACGGTCCTCCACGCGGCGGAGCGGGTCAGTCGCCCGTGCCGCGCGACGGTGGCGCCGGCGGGCTGACGGGAGGATCGATCGCGGAACTCGCTCACGGCGGCACCTTCTCTCGGCGGTCGCAGTCGGGACGGACACGCGCCGCGCGACGGGCGGCGCGCGACACAGGACCCTATCCTCGCCTGTCGCGCCTGACCATTGGCGGCGAATCGGTCAGAACTCGAATCCCTCCGGGTACGGGTCCGAGGGGTCGAGCAGGTACTGCCCGAGCCCGGTGACCCAGGCCCGGCCCGTGATCGTCGGGATGACGGCCGCCCGGTCGCCGACCGTCGTCTGCGAGATGAGGCGACCGACGAACCGGCTGCCGATGAACGACTCGTTGACGAAGTCGGTGTCGAGCGGCAGCTCGCCGCGCGCCCACAGCTCGGCCATCCGGGCGCTCGTGCCGGTGCCGCACGGCGATCGGTCGAACCACCCCGGATGGATCGCCATCGCGTGCCGGGAGTACCGCGCCGTCGACCCCGGTGCGATGAACTCGACGTGGTGGCAGTGGTCGACGCCGTCGATCTCCGGATGCCGCGGCCGGTCGGCCTCGTTGATCGCCTGCATGATCGCGAGTCCCGCATCCGAGATGTCGCGCTGCCGCGTGCGATCGAAGGGCAGGCCGACGGCATCCAGGTCGACCATCGCATAGAAGTTGCCGCCGAACGCGAGCGAGTACGGCACCGACCCGAGGCCGGGCACCTCGACGTGCGCGTCGAGCCGCTCGACGTACGACGGCACGTTCTCGATCGTCACGGCGTCGGCGTGTCCGCCCGACACGGCGACCCGCGCGACCACCAGCCCGGCCGGGGTGTCGAGCCGGATCGTCGTGACCGGTTCGACGACCTCGACCATGCCCGCCTCGACGAGCGCGGTCGCGACGCCGATCGTGCCGTGCCCGCACATCGGCAGGAAACCGGAGACCTCGATGAAGACGACGCCCCAGTCGGCATCCGGGCGGGTCGAGGGCTGCAGGATCGCGCCGCTCATCGCCGCGTGTCCGCGCGGCTCGGTCATGAGGAACCGCCGCAGGCCGTCGAGGTGCTCCATCGCGTACAGGCGGCGCTCGTTGCCGGTCGCGCCCGGGATGACCGGGACGCCGCCCGTGACGACGCGCGTCGGCATGCCCTCGGTGTGGGTGTCGATCGCCGAGATGACGCGGGAGCTGTGCATCACGCCGCCGTTCGGCTCTTGTGCTCGGCAAGCGCGGCGAGCGCGTGCTCGGTCTGCGCACGCACGAGCGCCTCGTGCTCGGCGGTGAGCGGCCCGCGCGGCGGGCGGCACGGTCCGCCGTATCGGCCGACCATGTCCATGCTCAGCTTGATCGCCTGCACGAACTCGGTGCGGGAGTCCCAGCGGAAGACCGGCACGAGGTGCCGGTAGAGCGCGCGCGCCTCGTCGATGCGCCCGGAGCGGGCGAGCTCGTAGATCTCGACCGACTCCGCGGGGAACGCGTTCGGGAATCCCGCGAACCACCCGACCGCGCCGTCGACGAGGAGCTCGAACAGCAGGTCGTCGGCACCGGCGATCACGTCGATGTCGCAGCGCTCCGCGATCTCGAACGCGCGCCGCACGTCGCCGGAGAACTCCTTGACGGCCACGACGTTGTCGATGGCGGCCAGCTCGGCGACGACGTCGGGCGTCAGGTCGACCTTCGTGTCGATCGGGTTGTTGTAGAGCATGACGGGCAGGCCGACCGAGGCCACCTCGGTGTAGTGGGCGACGATCTGCGACCGTGACGCCCGGTACATCGTCGGCGGCAGGCACAGCACCGCGTCGGCACCGTCCTCCGCCGCGAGCTCGGCCCAGCGCCTGGCGAGATGCGAGCCCGGGGCGTGGACTCCGGCGATGACGATGCCGCGCCCGGCGACCGCCGAGACCGCGGTCTGCACGACGCGTCGGCGCTCGTCGTCGGTGAGCGACGAGTACTCGCCGAGCGATCCGTTGGGACCGACGCCGCGGCAGCCGTTCTCGATGAGCCAGTCGCAGTGCGCCGCGTAGGCATCGTGGTCGACGGCGAGACCGCCGGGCGCGGCGGGGTCGGGCCGGTACGGCAGCGCGGTCGCGACGACGACGCCGCCCAGGTCGGTGGTGGGGGTGCTCATGTGCTCTCGCCTTTCGTGGGGATGGTCTCGGGAGTCCGTGCGAGCTCGCCGAAGCGCAGCGGGGTGACGATCGGGCGCCAGTCGGAGACCGCGTCGTCGAGGATCGCGCCGGTGGAGCGCGCGAGCAGCTCCTCGACCACGCGACCGCAGATGCGCGCCTGGCAGGGTCCGAGCCCCGCGCGCGTCGTGAGGCGGAGCGAGCGCAGGCTCTGCGTCCGCGTCGCGGTCGCGGTCGCGCGCAGCCGGCCGTACGGCACCTCCTCGCAGCGGCAGACGATCGTGTCGTCGGTGAGCCCGTCGCGCCAGCCGGGCCGTGGGCCGTGCGCGGCGGCGAGCGCCCGCGCGAACCGGCGGTACCGGCGCACCGCGGCCCGGGCACGCGCGACGCGGGGATCGTGGGCGGCCCCGCCGGCCGCGATCCACCCCGCAACCGCGCCCTCGGCGAGGGCGGCGTCCGCCCCGCCGATGCCGGTCACCTCGCCGGCGGCGAGCACGCCCGGCGCGCTCGTGCGCTGGTCGGCGTCGACCGCGACGAAACGGCCGGCATCGAGGCGGCATCCGGCGGCGAGCGCGAGCTCGAGCCGCGGCGTGAAGCCGTGCGACACCGCGAGCGCGTCGGCCTCGACGGTGCGCTGCGTGCCCGGCACGGGGCGCCACTGCGCGTCGAGCCGCGCGATCGTCACGGCCTCGACCCGATCGTCGCCGTGCGCGGCGATGACGCCGCTGCCCACGCGGTACGGGATGCGGCCGCGCAGCTGCCCACGCGCGTACCCGGCGAGCTCGCCGAGCTTGCCCGCCATCGCGGGGAGCACGGGCAGAGCGCCCGCCCAGCCGGCGGCGAGCTGTCGACGGCCGGCGGCCTCGTGCACGCTCAGCACGGTCGCGCCCGTGGCGGCGAGCGACGCCGCGACCGGCAGCAGGAACGGCCCGGCGCCGGCGACGACGACCCGGCGGCCGATCGCCACCCGCTCGGCCTTGGCGAGCGCCTGCGCCGCGCCGCCGGTGACGACGCCCGGCAGGTCCCAGCCCGGGAACGGCAGCGTGAGGTCGTGCGCTCCGGTGGCGAGCACCAGCGCATCCGGCACGAGGATCTCCATCGTGCGGTCGGGTCCGTCGACGGCGCCGATCGCGAGCTGGAGCCGCGGACGGCCGTCGACGTGGTCGAGCGCCCACACCTGCGCGCCGGTGCGGATCCGGCACCGGGGATGCCGTTCGAGCCGGTCGCGCAGCGTCGTGAAACGCGACCAGCGGTGATGCAGCGCGGACTCGGCGGCGGCCGGACGGGCATCCGGCATGTGCCGCCAGAACTGCCCGCCGAGCTGGGTCGTGGCGTCGACCAGCGTCACCTCGGCGCCCGCCGCCAGAGCGGCCCCGGCCGCGGCCAGACCGGCCGGCCCTGCGCCGACCACGACGACGTTCACGACGTCGTCTCCGGCAGCGTCTCGTCCTGGGTCGTGACGAGGTCTCCGTCGGTCGCCGGACGCTGACACGCCCGGATGTCGCGCACCCCGCCGACCGCCACGAGGCAGTCGAAGCAGACGCCGATCCCGCAGAAGATCCCACGCGGCCGCCGACCCGCTGCGGTCGTGCGCCAGGCGGTGCGATCGGCGGCCAGCAGCACCCCCGCGATCGACTGGCCCCGGACACCGGTGACCGGCTCGCCGTCGACGACGATCGTCACGGCCTCGGCCGCTCCCGGCCGCACCGGGTCGCCCCCCGGCGGCATCGCGCGCGCGGTCACGCCGCCGCTCCGAGGCCGAGCGAGGCGCGAGCGGGCGAGAAGGGCTCGGGGTCGAGTGCGGGGGGCCGCCCCGTCATGACGTCGCGCAGCAGCTCGGCAGTGCCGAGCGCCAGGCCGACGCCGGCGCCCTCGTGACCCGTCGCGTGCCACAGGCCGGCGACCCGCGGGTCCGCTCCGATCACGGGGAGATGGTCGGGCATGAAGGGCCGGAAGCCGCCGTACACGCGCATGACCGCGGCATCGGCGAGGAAGGGGAACACGCGGGTGGCCTTGCGCGCGATCTCGCGCACGGCATCCAGATCGAGCGCCGCGTCGAACCCGGCCTGGCGGCGCGAGGATCCGACCAGCACCGTGCCGCCGGCGGTCGACTCGATGACGCTCGAGGTCTGCAACGCCGCATCGTCCGAGCCGACCGCGCCCACGTAGTCGGCGTCGTAGACCTTGTGGAAGACGCGGTGCGGCATCCGGGTGGTCACGAGCACGACACCGCGGCGCGGCCGCACGGGGAGGGAGGCGCCGAGCACGGTGGCCACCTCGCCCGACCAGGGTCCGGCGGCGAGCACCACGGCGCCCGCCGGATGCTCGCCCCGGTCGGTGCGCACGCCGGTGATGCGACCATCGCCGTCGCGCAGCGCGCCGACGACCCGCTCGCCGTACGCGGTGCGGGCCCCGCGGGAACGCGCCGAGGCGAGCAGGGCCTCGGCGGCGATCACCGGCTGCACCTGCGCGTCCTCGGGGTAGTGCACCGCGGCGTGGACGCCGGGGGCGAGGTCGGGCTCCAGCACGTGGGCGACCGCGTCATCGAGCTCCCGCGCGTCGACTCCGGCCGCCCGCTGACGCGCCGCGAAGGCGAGCAGCGGCGCCGCACCGGTCTCGGTCGTCGCGACCACGAGGCCACCCTTGCGCTCGTATTCGATCGCGGGAACGGCGGCCGTCAGCTCGTCGGCGAGCTCGGCCTGCAGCTCGTCCCACAACCGGAGCGAGCGCTGCACGAGCGCGAGCTCCGGGCCGGCGTCCTTGTCGGAGACCAGGATGTTGCCCTCGCCCTGCGCGCTCGTGCCGCTCGCGGCGCCCGATCGATCGATCACGGTCACGGCGAGGCCCGCGCCGGCCAGCACACGTGCGCAGGCCGCACCGACGATGCCGGCTCCGACGACGACGACGTCCGCGCGCATGGCCCTCCCTCGCCAGTAATATGTCACATGCTATTCGGGTGGACCGTCGCCCGCGACGGCCGCTCGTCGTTGCCGGCCCACCAGCCCACCACGTGACCGATGTGGCGGTGCATGAGGGCGCGGGCGCCGGCGGCGTCGTGGGCCGCGAGCAGGTCGAGCAGCTCGTGATGCTCCGCGGCCGACGCGGCGAGGAGGTCGCTCTGCAGGAGCCGCGTGAGGCCGCCGAGGCGGGTGCGCTGCCGCAGATCCGAGACGATCGACTCGAGCACGGGGTTGCCGAGGTGCCGGAGCAGGCCGAGGTGGAAGTCGTGATCGGCGAGCAGGTACGCCGGGAGATCCCGGCGAGCCGCTCCCTTCACGATCGCGTCGGCCAGCCGGCGTCCCGCCTTCTCCATCTCGGGTGTGAAGACCGCCGCCAGCTCCGCCATGGCCTCCGGCTCGAGCAGGTGCCGCACCTGCGCGAGCTGCTCGAGGAGGGACTCGTCGACCTCCGTGACCCGGAACCCCTTGTTGCGCAGCGGCACGACCAGTCCGCGCTTGGCGAGGTTCAGCATCGCCTCCCGCACCGGCGTCGCCGACACGTCGAAGCGCGCGGCCAGCGCCGGCACCGAGACGACCAGCCCGGCCTCCATCTGCCCCGAGATGATCGCGCTCGCGACGGCCGTCTCCACCGTGTCGCGCAGACTGGCGCCCTGCTCGATCCTCGTGATGCCCGACGCGGTGCTCATGGTGCGTCCCACGGTAGCGGCGGCCTCAGCGGTAGCGATCGAACGGGAGGCGGCCTCGGCGAGCACCGCCTCCGATCCGGCGTACACGCCCTCGGCACGCGGCCAGTGGACCACCAGGTGCGTGAAGCCGAGTGCGCCGGCGCGGCCGACGGCCTCCTCGAACTCGTCGATCGAGCGCAACGCGAAGCGGTCGCCCGACGTCGCGTCGACCGACAGGTGCCGCTCGAGCGAACGCGGGTCGCGGCCGCGCCGCTCCATCGCCTCGTCGAGGCGGCCGGCGAGCGCGGCGATCTCGTCCCACCAGGCGTCGTCGGCGACTCCGCGCGGTCCGTTGGTGATCCAGGCCTGGCCGAGCCGGGCGACGAGGTCGAGCGCGCGCGGTCCGTTGGCCGCGATCGCGAACGGGAGACGGGGAGTCTGCACCGGACGGCCCACCATGCGGGCACCCACGGCGCGGTACCACGTGCCGTCGGCGTCGACGCCCCCGCTGCCCGGCGTCTCGAAGCGCAGCAGCGCGTCGAGCAGGTCGACGAACTCGGTGAAGCGCTCGTGCCGCTCGCCGGCGGTGTAGGGCCGCTCGCCGAGCACCTCGTTGTCGTGCGCGACCGCGGCGCCCGAGCCGACGCCGAGCAGCACGCGACCGCCGCTGATGTCGTCGAGAGTCGCGAGCTCCTTCGCGAACGGCACCGGATGCCGGAAGTTGGGTCCGCTGACGAAGGTGCCGAGGCGGATCCGCTCGGTGACGGTCGCGGCCGCCGTGAGCGTCGGGATCGTCGCGCCCCAGGGCTGATCGGCGAGGCTCAACCAGGAGAGGTGGTCGTAGATCCAGGCGTTGTCGAAGCCGAGCTCCTCGGCTGCGCGCCAGCGCTCCCGGGCGATCGGCCACGGGGCCTGCGGCAGGATGACGATCCCGAAGCGCATGCCACCGAGCGTAGGCGGCCGGCGTTCCCGTGGTATCTAATGTGTCACGTGCCGAACGGCCTGCTGATCACCGACGCCCTGCTCTTCGACGGCGAGTCGGCGGAGCTGGTCGAGACCGACATCCGGATCGCCGACGGCCGCATCGCGGAGCTGGGTCGCGGCATCCGGGCCGATGTGCCGACGATCGCCGCTGCGGGCCGCGTCGTCGGCCCCGGCCTGACCGACGCGCACTTCCACGCCTACGCGGTCGGGTTGCACAGCGACGAGATCGAGGCGATGCCCCTGAGCTACGTGGCGCTCGCCGGTGCGACCCGCCTGCGGCAGGCGCTCGCGCGCGGCTTCACGCGCGTGCGCGACGTCGCGGGCGGCGACGCCGGGCTCGCGCTCGCGCTCGAGCGCGGCCACCTCGTCGCGCCGCGCTACCTCTATACCGGGCCGGCCCTCAGCCAGACCGGCGGTCACGGCGACCCGCGCACGATCACCGAGCCCTGGGCGCCGCGCCCCGGCGGCTACACCGAGGAGGTCGTCGACGGGGTCGACGCGCTACGCCGCGCGGTCCGGGAGCGGTTCCGGATGGGCGCCCACGCGATCAAGATCATGACCTCGGGCGGCGTGGTGTCGTACACCGATCCGCTCCGGGTTCCGCAGTACTCGCCCGAGGAGGTGCGGGCCGTGACCGACGAGGCCGCCCGGCGTGGCAGGTACGTGGCCGCGCACGCCTACTCGCCCGAGGCGATCGTGCACTCGATCGACAACGGCGTGCGCTCGATCGAGCACGGCAACCTGCTCGACGCGGCCACCGCGCGGCGGATGGCAGGCGCGGGCGCCGTGCTCATTCCGACCCTCGCGGCCTACGACGCGATGGATCGGCGCGGCGCCGCGATGGGGCTCGCCGCCGTGTCGCAGGCCAAGAACCGTGAGGTGCTCGATGCGGGCAAGCACGCCATCCGGCACGCGCTCGACGCCGGAGTCGCCGTCGGCTGGGGCTCCGACCTCATGGGCGATCTCGCCGACGACCAGCTCGTGGGCGTGCGGCTGCAGGCCGAGGTCATGGGGGCGCTCGGCACGCTGCGCGCGATGATCCGCACGAACGCGGAGCTGTTCGGCACCTGGCCGGAGGGCGGGCCGACCGCCGTCGGAGCGGAGGCCGACCTCGTCGTGTGGGACGGGAATCCGGTGGAGGACCTCTCCGTCGTCTGGGACGAGAGCCGACCCCGCACCGTAATCCTCGGGGGACGCGTCGTCGGCGACTGACTGGCGGAGGGCGTGGGATTCGAACCCACGAATGCTTGCGCATCACCAGTTTTCAAGACTGGCTCCATCGGCCGCTCGGACAGCCCTCCCGGAACGGCCCGAGCATAACGGAGCCGGCCCGGGCTAGGCGGGGAACCGCCGCGCGAGCACTGCGGCGACGCCGTCCTCGAGGTCGCTGCCGGTCGTCTCGTCCGCGACCGCGAGCACCTCGTCCGGCGCCTGGCCCATCGCGACACCGATGCCGACCCACTCGAGCATGTCGATGTCGTTGCGTCCGTCGCCGATCGCCAGCACACGGGAGCGGGGGATGCCGAGCTCGCCCGCCACGAACTCCAGGCCGGTCGCCTTGTTGACGCCCTCGGGAGCGATGTCGAGCCACGCGGTCCAGCCGACGTTGTAGGTGACCTTGTGCAGGCCCATCCGGTCGACGATCTCCAGGAAGTCGTCGATCTGATGGTCGGGGGAGATGACGACGAGGCGGGTCGCGGCGACGTGGGCGAGCTCGTCGAAGTCGACCCGCTCGCTCGCCGCGGCGAGCGAGCCGTCGGGGAAGTGGCCGGTGTAGCGGAACAGGCCGTCGGCGTCCTCGACCGCGAAGCTCGCGCTCTCGAGGTGGTGCCGGATCGTGCCGAGCACCTCCGAGGGATCGAACGTCTCGACGTGCACGCGTGCATAGCCGAGCGGCGCCGCGGCATCCCGGCCGAGCACGATCGCGCCGTTCGCGCACACCACGAACTGCGAGACGATGCCGAGCCGTTCGAGCACGGGCAGCGTCATCGACACCGAGCGACCGGTTGCGAGCATCACCTCGTGCCCCGCCGCAGCCACGCGCTGGACGGCCTCGACGGTCGCGTCCGTGAGGGTGCCGTCCTCGTGGAGCACGGTTCCGTCGATGTCGAGGGCGACGATCCAGCGCGCGCTGTTGGGCAGAGTCACTTCGCGACGGGCTCCAGCACCTCGAGGCCGCCGAGGTACGGGCGCAGGGCCTCGGGCACGGCGACCGAGCCGTCGGCCCGCTGGTGGGTCTCGAGGATCGCGACGATCCAGCGCGTCGTCGCGAGCGTGCCGTTGAGCGTCGCGACCGGCGCCGTCCTGCCGCTCTCGGTGCGATACCGGATGTCGAGCCGGCGCGCCTGGAACGTGGTGCAGTTCGAGGTCGAGGTGAGCTCGCGGTAGGTGCCCTGCGTCGGGACCCACGCCTCGACGTCGTACTTGCGGGCGGCGCTCGAGCCGAGATCGCCCGCCGCGGTGTCGATGACGCGGTAGGTCAGCCCGAGCGACTGCAGCATGCCCTCCTGCAGCGCGAGCAGGCGAGCATGCTCGGCCTCGGCGCCCGCGGGCTCGATGTAGGTGAACATCTCGAGCTTCTGGAACTGGTGCACCCGGATGATGCCGCGGGTGTCCTTGCCGGCAGAGCCCGCCTCGCGCCGGTAGCAGGTCGACCATCCGGCGTACCGCAGCGGACCGTTCGACAGGTCGAGGATCTCGTCCTTGTGGTAGCCGGCGAGCGCGACCTCGCTCGTGCCCGTCAGGTAGAGGTCATCGGCCTCCAGCCGGTAGATCTCGTCGGCATGCGCACCGAGGAAGCCGGTGCCCGCCATGATCTCGGGGCGCACCAGGGTCGGCGTGATGAGCGGCGTGAAGCCCGCGTCGAGCGCGCGCTGCAGGCCGAGCTGCATGATCGCGAGCTCGAGCCGGGCGCCGACGCCCTTGAGGAACGAGAACCGCGCGCCCGAGACCTTCGCGCCGCGTTCCATGTCGATCGCGTCGAGCAGCTCGCCGAGGGCGAGATGGTCGCGGGGCTCGAACTCGAACGACGGGACCTCGCCGACGGTCTTGAGCGTGACGAAGTCGTCCTCGCCGCCGGCCGGCACGCCCTCGAGCACGATGTTGCCGATCGCGCCGGCGACCCGCGCGAACTGGGCCTCGGCATCCGACACCCGCTGCTGGCCGGCCTTCACGCGCGCGGCGAGACCCTGCGCCTGCGCGACCAGCGCGGCCTTCTCGTCCTTCGGCGCCTTCGCCACGACCTTGCCGAACGCGTTCTGCTCGGCCCGGTCCGCCTCGAACGAGGCGATCGCGGCGCGCCGCTCGGCGTCGGCGGCGACGGCGTCGTCGACCAGCCGCTCGGACTCGCCGCGCAGCCGCTGCGAGGCCTTGACGGCATCCGGCGACTCGCGAATCAGCTGCGGGTCGATCACCTGCCCATCCTACGGACGAGGAGGCGGCGGATATCCTGACCGGCATGGCCGCCCCCGCCCCGTCTCGGACCCGCCAGGCGGCCGTCGTCTACAACCCGATCAAGGTCGACCTCGACCGTCTGCGCGATGCCGTGGCCGCCGCGGAGAGCCGCGAGGGCTGGCGCAAGAGCCGCTGGCTCGAGACGACGCCCGAGCAGCCGGGGGGCGAGCAGGCGCGCCGGGCGATCGCCGACGGGGTGGATGTCGTGCTCGCCGCCGGCGGCGACGGCACCGTGCGCGCGGTGGCCGAGGCGCTGCGGGGCAGCGACGTCGCCATCGCGCTGCTGCCGGCCGGCACGGGCAACCTGCTCGCGCGCAACCTCGACATGATCCTGACCCACCTGGCCGACTCCGTCGATCTCGCCTTCGGCGGCACCGACCGCCGGATCGACATGGGCGTGATCGAGCTCGACCGCCCGGACGGGTCCGCCGAGGAGCACGCGTTCCTCGTCATGGCCGGCTTCGGGCTCGACGCGAAGATGATCGCCAACGCACGGCCGGAGCTGAAGAAGCGCGTCGGCTGGCTCGCCTACGTCGACGCGATCGCCCGTGCGCTGCGCGACACCGACCGGGTGCGCATGCGGGTGCGCGTCGACGGCGGCGAGGAGCGCACCGCGAGCGTGCACACCCTCATCGCCGGCAACTGCGGAGCGCTGCCCGGCAACGTGCTGCTGCTGCCCGACGCCGAGATCGACGACGGCCTGTTCGACGTCGTGACCCTGCGACCCGAGGGCCTGCTCGGCTGGGTGCAGATCTGGGGCAAGATCACCTGGGAGAACGGCGTCCTGCGCCGGGGCGGCTCGGTCGGGCGCAAGCTCGCCGGCATGGCGCGGGAGGTGCGGGCGCTGCGCTACTACCGCGCGCGGGAGTTGGACGTGCGGCTGGAGCGGCCGGAGGAGTTCGAGCTCGACGGCGATCCGTTCGGCGAGGTCATCGGGTTCCGCCTGCGGGTCGATCCGGGGTCGCTCATCGTGCGCGTGCCCGCGTGAGCGGTTCCGGATGTTCGGTCCGCCACCGCCGGGCGAGCAGGGCGAGGATGGCGATCCCCGCGACCAGGAAGCCGCCCGCCAGGGGCGGGGCGAGCGCCAGGATGGCGTAGCCGGCCTGCGCGACCGCGAACCGGCGATCCATCTCGCTCGGCTGGCCATTCACCGCCGAGAACATGCCGCTCGAATCGAGCACCGCCACCGCGGTCGATACGGCAGCGATCGCGCCGGCGGCGCACAGCACGCCCACCACGGCGAGACCGACAGCCCGCCCCCTCACCGTGAGCGACCCCCGACGGCGATCGCGGCGATGACGGCGACGAGCCCCGCCAGCACCACGGGCGGCATCAGCAGGTACGGCAACTGGCCGAACACGGCGCCATCCGGAGTCGACATGTTCTGCTGACCCTGCACCATCACCCACGTCAGCCAGCCGCCGACCGCCAGCAGCGCGACACCGGTCACCGCGAGTGCGATGCGGAAGGGGTTGTACCGCGGCTGCTCGATCCACGCGTCGTCATCGGGCGCCGCCGGCTCCGCGGGAACGGAGTCGGCGGGAACGGACTCCGCGACCGCCGGAGAGGCCTTGGCGGGGGCGGGATCCGGTGGGTCGGGAGGGTTGACGACCCGTGCCGCGGGATCCCCGTCCCAGCCGCGCTGGAACCGGGGGTCGTACCGCGGGTCGGTCATCGCGATCCGGCCTCCGGCTCCCCGGCGAGGAGTCCGCGCAGCCAGTCGCGCGCGTCGATGAACACGGCATCGTCGTAACGCGGCGCGGCCTCGATATGCCGGCGATCGGCGGCGGGGTAACTCCCCAGGAAGGTGACATTCGGACTGAACCGCTTGAGCCCGAGCAGGGCATCGGCGACCCGCTCGTCGTGGATGTGGCCCTCGAAGTCGATGACGAACCGGTACCGGCCGAGGGCGTCGCCGATCGGCCGCGACGTCAGCAGCGACAGGTTCACACCGCGGGTCGCGAACTGCTCGAGCATCTCGACAAGGCCCCCCGGATGATCGTGCGGCAGCTCGACGACGACGCTCGTCTTGTCGGCGCCCGTGCGCTCCGGGATCGCGCGCGACGCCGAGACGAGCACGAACCGGGTGACCGCGTCGCGGTTGTCGGCGAGCTGCGTCGCGAGGATCTCGACCGGCAGCAGGGTCTCGATGCCGGGCGGGGCGATCGCGGCATCGACCTTGCCGTCGACGAGCAGCTGCGGGGCTGCGATGTTCGAAGTCGCGATGAGGTGCTCGTGGCCGGGCAGCTCGCGGTCGAGGCGGCGATGCGATTGCGCGTACGCCACCGGATGCGCCGCGATGACCCGCACGTCGTGCAGCGCCGTCCCCGGGCGCACCGCGAGCACGAAGTCCACGGGCACGAGGTGCTCGCCCACGATCCGCAGCCCCGGGATGCCGGCGAGCGCGTCCTGCGCGGCCGTCACGCCGCCCTCGATGCTGTTCTCGATCGCGATCATCGCGGCCGTCGCGCGTCCGCTCACGACATCGTCGAGCGCCTCGCCCACGTTGGTGACGGCCCTGCGGCGCTTGGGGACGGCTCCCGGCACCTGATCCAGCGCCGTCCAGGTGAACGTGCCCGCCGGGCCGAGGTAGCTGTAGATCGGCTCCGGCATGGTGAGGAGTCTATTGAGCGCGGCAGACTGGGCGGGTGGATCCTCGCGCGGGGCAGCCCGCTTCGCCCTCCGACCTGACCGACATCCACGAGCTCGTCGGGTCGTATTACGCGCTCGTGCCCGATGCCGACGATCCGGCGCAGCGGGTCGTATTCGGCACGAGCGGGCACCGCGGGTCGAGCTTCGATCGCGCGTTCAACGAGACGCACATCGCCGCGATCACGCAGGCGATCGTCGAGTACCGCGCCGAGCAGGGCATCGGGGGGCCGCTGTTCATCGGCGCCGACACCCACGCGCTGTCCCGGCCGGCGCAGACCACCGCGCTCGAGGTGCTCGAGGCCAACGGGGTGCACGCGATCGTGGACGAGTTCGACGACTACGTGCCGACGCCGGCGTTGTCGCGGGCGATCATCCACCACAACCGGCAGCTGCGACCCGGGCGCGAAGCGGAGCACGCCGACGGCATCGTCATCACGCCGAGCCACAACCCGCCGCGCGACGGCGGCTTCAAGTACAACCCGCCGCACGGCGGCCCGGCCGACACCGAGGCGACGAGCTGGATCGCGGCGCGGGCGAACGACCTCATCCGAGGCGGCCTCCGCGACGTCACGCGCTCCGAGCCGAGCGCTGTCGACCAGTACGACTACCGCGACGCGTACGTGACCCAGCTGGCCGAGGCCATCGACATCCCCGCGCTGCAGAAGGCGGGGCTGCACGTCGGAGCCGACCCGCTCGGCGGCGCGAGCGTGCACTACTGGGCGCTCATCGCCGAGAAGTACAGGCTCGACCTCACCGTCGTGAACCCGGTCGTCGACCCGCAGTGGGGCTTCATGACGCTCGACTGGGACGGCAGGATCCGGATGGATCCCTCGAGCCCCTCGGTCATGGCCGGCACCGTCGCCCGGCTCGGCGACTTCCAACTGCTGACCGGCAACGACGCCGACGCCGACCGGCACGGGATCGTGACCCCGGACGGCGGCCTCCTGAACCCGAACCACTACCTGGCCGTCTGCATCCAGTACCTCTACGCCAACCGGCCCGGGTGGCGACCGGATGCCGCCATCGGCAAGACGCTCGTCTCGAGCTCCATGATCGACCGGGTCGCGGCGTCGCTCGGGCGGCGGCTGTGGGAGGTGCCGGTCGGGTTCAAGTGGTTCGTTCCGGGGCTCATCGACGGGTCGGTCGGCTTCGGCGGCGAGGAGAGCGCGGGAGCGTCGTTCCTGCAGCTCGACGGCCAGGCGTGGACGACCGACAAGGACGGCATCGTGCTCGCCCTGCTCGCGAGCGAGATCCTCGCCGTGACCGGCAGGACGCCGTCGCAGCTCTACGCGGAGCTGACGGCCGAGTTCGGCGCGCCCGCGTACGCCCGCATCGACGCGCCCGCGAACACGGCGCAGAAGGGGCGGCTGGCGAAGCTGTCGGGCACCGACATCCACGATGCCCAGCTCGCCGGGGATGCCATCACGGCCAAGCTGACCACCGCACCCGGCAACGGGGCCGCGATCGGCGGCGTCAAGGTGGTGACCGAGAACGCGTGGTTCGCGGCGCGGCCGAGCGGCACCGAGGACGTCTACAAGATCTACGCGGAGTCGTTCCGCGGCCCGGAGCACCTCGCGCAGGTTCAGGCGGAGGCGAAGCGCATCGTCGACGGTGCTCTCGCCGGCTGAGCGCTCGACCTCAGTAGCTCGGCGCCGGCGCGTACCCGAAGAAGGTCTCGAGCGACGGGAAGCCCTGCTTCTGCAGCTCGGTGGCGAGCTCGACGCCGACGTAGCGGAAATGCCACGGCTCGTACTCGTACCCGGTGATCGGCTCCTGCCCCTGCTGATAGCGCACGACGAAGCCGTACCGCCACGAGTTCTGCGCCAGCCACTGGCCGGCCGCCGTGGTGCCGAAGCCCTGGTTGGTCGCGGTGTCGATGTCGACGGCGAGGCCGGTCTGGTGCTCGCTGTACCCGGGGCGCGCGCTCTGCCGGTCGGCCTGCGCCTGCCCCAGCCGACGCACCCAGCCGTTGTAGACGGAGACCTGATCCGGGTAGCTGCGGTACGGGCTCACGACCGTCAGGCCGTCGCCGGTCGGTGACTGCGCGTGGTAGTCGGCGAACATCTTCTGCATGGCCGCCACCGCCTCCGGGCGCATCAGTCCCTTGTAGCCCGGCAGGTTGAGGGGGGCGAGCGCGGGTGCGTAGTCGCGCGGGTTCAGCGGGTGCTGCTTGTCGACCATGACCCAGAGGCTCGTCGCATCGGTGGTCGAGAACTGGTTCTTGTCGAACGTCGGGGTCGGGGTCGGCGTGGGCGTCGCGGACGGCGAGCGGGTCGGCGACGCGGAGCGCGTCGGTTTCGGCTTCGCCGTGGCCGGCACCAGCAGCAGCGTCACGAGCCCGATGACCACGATGAGCAGCACGACGACCGCGGCGATCATCGCGGACAGGAATCCCTTGCGCGACATGACGCGGGGAGGCGGGGAGGTCTCCGGCACCCGCCCAGGGTAGCGTCGGAACGATGACAGACACCGTCGTCCACGACGAAGCCCACGACCGGTACGTGCTCGAACGCGACGGCGCCGAGATCGGCACATCGATCTACGAACTCGGCGACGGCATGATCCGGGTCCTGCACACCGAGGTCGACGAGAGCCTGCAGGAGCACGGCCTCGGCTCGGCACTCGTCAAGGGGATGCTCGACGACATCCGGAGCCACAGCGACCGCCGGCTGGTGCCGGTGTGCCCGTTCGTGCGCGGCTATCTCGCGCGTCACGCGGAGTACCGCGACCTGATGTCGCGCTGACCCGGCGCGCAGGATGCCGACCTATGCTGTCGCCGTGGACTGGCTGATCTTCGGCGGCATCGTCGTCGTTCTGGTGCTGCTGGGCGTGCTCGCGCAGTACAAGGGCTGGATCGACCTCTCCGCCAAGAACTCCGGCAAGGGCCGCGCGATGGGCGGCGCGGGCATGATGGCCGTCGACGAGGTCTTCCACCCGACCGCGTACGAGGCCCGGCTCGATCAGGACCGGCAGACCTCGATGCCGGCGCCGGCTCCGGTTGCGGGCGACGGCGACCGCGACGTGTACAAGGGCAACGTCAAGATCGAGCTCTGAGGCCTCCCTACGCCGCTGCTCGACCCGCTCACGGCACGCGGGTGATCCAGCCCGGCGTCGCGAACTTCGTGCGGACGAGCTCCTCGGCCGCCGCGAGCTCCTCCGGGCGCAGCTCGTCGTCGTGCAACCCGTGCAGGGCGCGGAACGTGTCGACCATCCGCTCGATGACCGCCTCGCGCGGCAGGCCGGTCTGACTGCGCAGCGGGTCGACCCTCTTGTTCGCCGACTTGGTGCCTTTGTCGCTCATCTTCTCGCGGCCGATGCGCAGCACCTGCACCATCTTGTCGCCGTCCATGTCGTAGCTCATGGTCACGTGGTGCAGCACGCCGCCGTTGCCGAGCCGCTTCTGCGCGGCGCCGCCGATCTTGCCGCTGGGGCTCGCGATGTCGTTCAGCGGCTGGTACGTCGCATCGATCCCGAGCGACTTGAGTGCTTCGATGGTCCACTCGTCGAGGAACGCATAGCTGTCGGCGAACGTCATGCCCTGCACGAGCTCGATGGGCGCGTAGAGCGAATAGGTGACGGCCGACCCCGGCTCGATGAACATCGCGCCGCCGCCGCTGATCCGCCGGACGACCTCGAACCCGTAGCGGTCGGCGTTGTCCTGATCGACCTCGTTTCGCACCGACTGGAAGCTGCCGATCACGACGGCGGGCGACGCCCACTCCCAGATCCGCAGCGTCGGCTTGCGGGTGCCGGCCCCGACCTCCTCGGTGAGCACCTCGTCGAGGGCGAGGTGCATCATCGGGCTGAGCGGCCCCGGGTGCAGCAGCTGCCATTCGTAGTCCTCCCACGACGTGGCGCGCTGCAGGGCTCGGCGCACCGCGGTCGCGACGGCGTCGGGGGAGAAGCCGAGCAGCACCGCGCCCTCCGGGAGCGCACGCTGGATCGTCGCGGCGAGAGTGCGTCCGTCGGTCTCGGCCGGCATCCCGTTGACCGCGCCGTCGATCGCGGCGAGCGCCTCGTCGGGCTCGAGGAAGAAGTCGCCGGCGAGCCGGAAGTTCCGGATCACGCCCCCGTCGACATCGAGATCGACCACCACGAGCTTGCCGCCGGGCACCTTGTACTCACCGTGCATGCGTTCAGCCTATGAGCCCGCGCCTGGCCAAAAACGCCCAGTGATTCGCCGACTCAGTGGGCGTTTTTGGCCAAGCGGGAGCGGAGCCACTCGACGAGGTCGGCGATGACCTCGGCTCGGGTCGTCTCGTTGTAGACCTCGTGGCGGGCACCCTCGTAGAGCTCGAGGGTGACGTCGGTGAGACCGCCGCGACGGCGGTAGGCCTGAGCGAGCAGGGTCGCGCTGCGCGGGCCGCCGAGCGCGTCGTCGGTGCCGACCTGGATGAGCAGCGGCAGGTCCCGGGCGAGCCTGCGCGGGGTGCCGAGCAGCCGCAGCGCGTCGAGCAGGCCGTAGAGCTGAATGGTGCGCGCCTCGAACGTGAGCGGGTCGTCGCGGAACCGGGTGGCGACCGCGGGGTCGCGGCTCAGCCATTCCGCGCCGGTGCCGCCCGGCATCCGGAACCGCTTGTTCAGGTCGCCCGAGTTCATGTGACGGAACGTGCGGTACGCGGTGCCGCTCAGCACCGCGCCGTCCCACGGGGTCGCGTCGTCGTTCAGCAGCATCTGCGCGAACAGCGACCCCATGCTGTGCCCGAGCAGCACGAGTGGCAGCGCCCCGTGCTCCGCCCGCACGTCGGCCGTGAAGCTCCGGATGCCCGCGATCGTCGCGCGCACGCCGCCCGGTCCGAGCCGGCCGAGCTTCGAGACGTCGCCGCCCCACTGCCCCAGCCCCGTCGCCCCGTGCCCGCGGTAGTCGAGTGCGCGCACGGTGTAGCCGGCCGCGACCAGGTCGCGCGCGAGCGGTTCGTACCGCGTCGCGTACTCGCCGAGGCCGTGCAGCAGCTCGACGATCCCGCGCGGCTGCGCCGCATCCCAGCGCCAGGTGTGGATCTGCACGCCCTCGGCGTCGGTGAACGTCGCCTCGACCGCGGTCGTCTGTGCTTTCCCGCTCTGGGACATGCCCGAATCCTAGGAGCGCGCGGGCCTCCACGACCGAGCGTTAGCGTCGCTAATGAGCTAGGCTAACGGTTGTGGCTGCGCGACTGGATGACGACGAGCTGCGCCTCGTCGTGCAGCGGGTGGCCCGGCGCATCCGCAACAACCGCCAGGACGAGGGCATGAGCGACTCGCAGCTCGGCGTGCTGTTCCGGCTCGAGAGGGGCGGCGACGCGTCGCCGAGCGCCCTCGCCGACCACGAGCGGGTCTCACCGCCCTCGATGAACCGCACCCTCAACGGGCTTGAGGGCCGCGGGCTGGTGCGACGCGAGCCGTCCGCCGACGACGCGCGCAAGGTCGTCGTGTCGATCACCGACGCGGGCCGCGAGCTCATCCGTGAGACGCGTCGGCTGCGCACCGCGTGGTTCAGCCGGCAGGTCTCCGCGCTGAGCCGTGAGGAGCGGGCGGCGCTGGAGGCGGTGGTCCCGATCCTGCGCAGGATCGCGGACGCATGAGCGCCCGGATCGCGACGGTACGGCGATGAGTTCGGCATTCCGCTCCCTGGGCGTCTTCAACTACCGCGTCTGGTTCGCCGGCGCGACCGTCTCCAACATCGGCACCTGGATGCAGCGCACGGCCCAGGACTGGATCGTCCTGACGATGCTGACCAAGAACGACGCGACGGCCGTGGGCTTCACGATGGCCCTGCAGTTCGCCCCGCAGCTGCTGCTGACCCCCATCACCGGCCTCGCGGCCGACCGCCTCGACCGGCGGAGGCTGATGATGGCCACGCAGGGGACGATGGGGGCGCTGGGGCTCGCGCTCGGCATCCTCACCGTCACCGGCACGGTGCAGCTGTGGATGGTCTACGCCTTCGCCCTCCTACTGGGATGCGCATCCGCGTTCGACGCACCGGTGCGGCAGACCTTCGTCTCGAGTCTCGTGCCGCCGAGGCTGCTCTCCAACGCGGTCGGCCTCAACTCGATGTCGTTCAACAGCGCGCGGCTCATCGGCCCCGCGGCGGCGGGCCTGCTCACCGCGGCGGTGGGCGCCGGCTGGGTGTTCCTGATCAACGCGATCACGTTCGCGGCGACGGTCGGCGCGCTCTTCCTGTTCCGTCGCAGCGAGCTGCTCCCGCATCGACGCGTCGCGCGCGCCCGAGGCCAGGTCCGCGAGGGGCTGGGCTACGTGCGACGGCGAAGCGACCTGCTGCTGGTGTTCACGATGGTGTTCCTGATGGGCACGATCGGCATGAATTTCGCGATCTACTCGTCGACGATGGCGAGCGTCGCGTTCCACCAGGGGGCCGAGACGTTCGGCCTGCTCTCCTCGGCCTTCGCCGTCGGGTCGGTGATCGGGTCGCTCTTCGCAGCCCGGCGCGAACGCCCGCGGCTGCGCTCGATCACCCTCGGGGGCGCCGGCTTCGGCTTCGCCCTCATCGCCGCCGCGTGCATGCCCACGTACTGGTCGTTCGCCCTCGTCCTGCCGCTCGTGGGGGTCTCCGCGATCACCATGATGAACAACGCGAACGCCTATGTGCAGACGACGACGGACCCGGCGCTGCGCGGTCGCGTCATGTCGCTCTACATGGCGATCGTCATGGGCGGCACGCCGATCGGCGCGCCGCTCATCGGCGCCATCGCGAACGCGTTCGGCCCGCGCTGGAGCCTCGTCGCCGGCGCGTTCGGCGGGCTCATCCCCGCCGCGATCGCCGCCGCGTGGTGGATCCGGCGGCGCAACGTGCGGCTCGGGTGGGATGCCGGCCGTCGCTGGCCGCTCGTGCTGCGGCGCGGCATCGACGTGGAGGTCGCGACCGAGTCGATCGCGATCGAGGAGGCCGAGGCCCAGAAGGGCTGAGCACCCCGCGCCTTTGCGCGCTCGTCGCCGACCCGCT
Organism: Pseudolysinimonas kribbensis; assembly: GCF_039531715.1. NCBI lineage: Bacteria > Bacillati > Actinomycetota > Actinomycetes > Micrococcales > Microbacteriaceae > Pseudolysinimonas > Pseudolysinimonas kribbensis. The sequence goes on from NZ_BAAAQO010000002.1 coordinate 512,779, forward strand.
GTGCGTCGTCGCCCCGTTGGAGGAACCCCTAGCGTGGACTCGTGAGCTCCATCGCCGGCTCGACCTGGTCGGGCACCCATCGTTTCGCCGCGCCGCGCCTCGTCGAGGCCCGATCGATCGAGGAGGTGCAGCGGGTCGTCGCCGCCGGCGGGCCGATGCGCGCGCTCGGCACCCGGCACTCGTTCAACGATCTCGCCGACACGGAGGGCACCCTCGTCACGGTCACGGGGATCGACCCCGACATCCGGATCGACGCCGACGCGGGCACCGTCACGGCCGGCGCCGGCATCCGGTACGCCGAGGTCGCGGCCGCGGTGGGCGAGGCCGGCTGGGCGCTGCACAACCTGGGATCGCTGCCGCACATCTCGATCGGCGGCGCGACCGCGACCGGCACCCACGGCTCCGGCGACCGCAACGGCAACCTGTCGACCGCCATCCGCGCGATCGAGTACGTCGATCACCGCGGCGAGCTCGTCACGGCCCGCCGCGGCGATCCGGACTTCGAGGCCCTGCCGGTGGGCCTGGGCGCCTACGGCATCGTCGTGCGGCTCACCCTCGACCTCCAGCCCGGCTACCTCGTGCGGCAGGACGTGTACGCGGGCCTGCCGTGGAGCACCGTCCTGTCCGACCTCGATTCCGTGACCGGGGCCGGCTACAGCGTGAGCCTGTTCACCCGCGACTGGGCCGGCGAGACCGTGCCGATGGCGTGGGTCAAGCGCCGCCTCGATGTGGATGGCGTGCCCGACGCCTGGCTCGGCGCCCATCGCCGCGCCGAGCAGGTTCCGATCTTCGACCTCCCGGACCCCAACGTCACGCTGCAGGGCCGGCTCGGACCCTGGTATGAGGGCCTGCCGCATTTCCGCGTCGATTCGACACCGAGCGCGGGCGCCGAGATCCAGAGCGAATGGTTCGTCGGCCGCGGCGACGCCCCGGCGGCGATCGAGGCGGTGCAGGCGGTCGCGGGCCGCATCGCACCGGTGCTGCAGGTGAGCGAGATCCGCACCATCGCCGCCGACGAGCTCTGGCTGAGCGAGGCGTACCAGCGCGACAGCGTCGCCCTGCACTTCACCTGGGCCGACGACGCGGAGGGCGTCGCGCGCGCGGTCGACGTGGTCGAGGAGGCCATCGCGCCGTTCGGCGCCCGCCCGCACTGGGGCAAGGTGCACCACTTCGACGCCGCCGCGATCGCACGCGTGGTGCCGCGCGCAGCGGACGCCCGGCGGGTGTTCGAGCGCCTGGATCCCGACGGCGTGTTCGCCGGCCCCGCGCTGCGGCGGCTCGGGCTGCGCTGAGTCAGGCGAAGCGGAGGCCGAGGCCGAGCGACGGACCGCCCGAGACCCAGCCGTCCTCGACAAGGACGCCCGTCGGCGCGGTGAGGGCTCCCAGGTCGGCGAATCGCGCCTCCTCGACGTCCTCGACCCACGCCGTGCCTGGCAGGGCGAACGCGAGCTGCGCCGAGAGCTCCGGCAGCAGGTGCGGCGCGAGCTCGACCCCGCGCTCCCGGGCGAGCTCGGCGATCTCGAGGAACGGCGTGATGCCGCCCACGCGCACGACGTTCGGCTGCACGATCGCGGCGGCGCCGGCGTCGAGCACGTCGCGGAACCGGTACAGCGTGTGCAGGTTCTCGCCCTGGGCGATCGGGATCGAGGTGCGCCGCGCGAGCTCCGCGTAGCCGCTCGTGTCGTCGGCTCGCAGGGGCTCCTCGAGCCACCGGATGCCGAAGCGCTCGATCGCCGCGGCCGCGTCGGTCGCCCGGGCGAGATCCCATCGCTGATTCGCGTCCACCATGAGGGCGCGATCCGGTCCCAGCACCTCGCGCACGGCGGCGATGCGGTCCACGTCCTCCGCGAGGTCCGGCTTGCCGATCTTGATCTTCACCGCCCGGAACCCCTGGCCGACCCAGCGCCGCGCCTGCGCGACGAGGTCCTCGAGCGGGTAGTGCAGATTCACCCCGCTCCCGTAGGCGGGCAGCCTGTCGTGCCGGCGGCCGAGCAGCTCGGGAAGCCCGACGCCCGCCCGTCGCGCGCGCAGATCCCAGACGGCGAGATCGAGTCCTGCGAGGGCGATCGTGGTGACTCCTGCGCCGCCCGCCTCGTGCACGCGCTCCCAGCACGAGCGCCAGAGCGCCGCATCGATCGGCCGGCCGACGGCGAAGGGCGCGACGTCGTCCTCCAGCAGCGCCTGCACGGCGCGCAGCCCGATCGTGGGCGTCCACGAGAAGCCGTGACCGACCGCGCCGTGCTCGTCCCGCACGTCGACCACGACGACACCGACCTCGCGCACGTCGTCGCCCCACGGACGGGTCAGCGGGATGCGGACCACGCGGGTGCGCACCTCCCGCAGGAGGGGGCCGGGCTCGCCCCCCGCGAGCGGATCCGCGGGACTCCGGATCACGCCGCGAGCTCCCGCCCCCGACGCAGGAGCGCGCCGAGCCGATCGAGCTGCGGCGGTGCCGGATCGACGAGGGGGGGCCGCACGGATCCCACCGGTCGGCCCTGCAGGCGAAGCCCCGCCTTGATGAGCGAGACGGCGAAGCCCGGCGTCTCGTCGCGCAGCGCGACCAGGGGCGAGTAGAAGCCGTCGAGCAGCCGGTCGCGCGCGGCGGTGTCGCCCGCGCGATCCGCCCGGAAGTAGGCCGTCGCGATGTCGGGCGCCATCGCGAACACCGCCGAGGAGTAACGGGGAACGCCGATCGCCGCGTATGCGGACTGGCTCATCTCGGCCGTCAGGAGGCCGTTGAAGAACAGCAGCTCCCGACCCGCGGCACGCGCCTCGAGCACCATCCGCTGCATGAGCGCGACGTCGCCGACGCCGTCCTTGAGACCGACCACGGTCGGCAGCTCGAGCAGGGCGCGCAGCGAGACCGGCGTGAACTGCGCGGCGCCGCGGTGATAGACGATGAGGGGCAACGCCGTCGCGCGCGCGATCGCGGCCACATAGGCGATGAGGCCGGCCTGCGGCCCCTGCACGAGATACGGGGGCATGACGAGAAGACCGTCGGCTCCGAGCTCCTCGGCCGTGCGTGCGACGTCGAGCGCGTGACCGAGGGGGCCGCCGACCCCCGCGATGAGAGGTGCCCGGCCGGCGATCCCCGCGCGCGCCGCCCGGACGACGGCCGCGTACTCCGTGAGTCCGAGGGCATGGAACTCGCCGGTGCCGCATCCGGCGAACACGCCGGCGGCGCCGTGGTCCACCCCCTCCCGCACCAGGTCCTCGGCGAGCGAGGGCACGACCCGGTCCGCCTCGTCGAAGGGGGTGACGGGGAAGAACAGCACCCCTTCACCGAAACTCAGCTCACGCAACGCCGGCCTCCGTCTCCCGCTCGGCGAGCTGGTCCCGCCAGAGGCGCGTCGCACGCCAGCCGAGCACCTCTTCGGCCAGCCGGCTGCTGAACACCGCATCGGCGTCTCCGAGGTGGCGTGCCTGATCGGCGACCTCCGGCACCAGGCGCGCCAGCGCCTGCCCGACGGGCTCACGGACGAGCGAATCCGGAGCGCCGACGAAGAACACGCCGCCGTTCGGCACCGACGCCGCCTGGCGCAGCCAGGACAGCACGAAGTCCCCGCCGTCGCGCGCGTCGAGATAGTTGAACAGCGACACCGCCGCCAGCTCCGGATCGGCGAGCCGCTCGGCGATCGTGTGCCCCTGCTGGGTGGGCGTCCCCGCCCACTCCTCCGGCGCGATCACGTAGCACGGGCGGAATGCGGCGATCCGCAGCCGGTCGCCGTGCTGGCGCACCGTCATCGCGACCAGCGACTCGATGGCGGCCTTCGACAGCGCGTAGCCGTTCCAGGGCGCGACCGGATGCCGTTCATCGATCGGCAGCACGCTCGGCACCCATCCCGTCGGGCTTCCGTACCCGATCACGGTCGGGCTGCTCGCGAGCAGCAGGGACGGCACGCCGATCTCGAGCGCCGCCTCGCGCATGACCCAGGCGAGGGTCGTGTTGACGGCGAAGATCTGCGGGTCGGGCAGGCTGAACGGCACCGCGATCGCGGCCAGGTGGACGATCCCGTCGGGACGGATGTCGGCGACCGCGTCGAGCGCGGCGCCGGGGACGAGCAGGTCGACCTGCCGCTGCTCCGCGCGCAGCCCGGCCACCGGGGACCGGTCGACCGAGACCACATCGTGCCCCGCCTCGGCGAGCACGTCCACGACGCTGCGACCGAGCCGGCCGGAGCCACCGGTCACGAGGTACCGGCTCACGCGATCGCCATTCCGAGCGCGCGGGCGCCGGCCCCGAGTTCGATCTCCGACACGCGCACCGCCTGACCCGTCTCGAGCGACCTGTTGCCCGCCAGTCCGACGGCGACCGCGCGCACCCCGTCCGGCCAGCCGGCGACCCGGCCGAGGGCATCCTCGTCCGGACCGCGGAAGACGTCGCGGAGCAGGATCCGGTCGCCGCCTCCGTGACCTCCGGCGCCCATCGGGATCGGCACCTCCTCGGCCGGCGCGAAGTGCTCCTGCACCACGAGACGCTCGCTGACACCGCGGGTACGGTCGGCCCGCACGCCCTCAGGATGCGCGCTCGGGTCGACCGTGACCCGCCCGTCCTCGCCGATCAGCACCGCCCCGCGCTCGACGACCGCGAGCTCGGCACGACCCGCGGTGCCGTTGATGGCGATCGAGTAGCCCTCCCACGGCGAGTGGGCGTTGAGCGAGTACGACATGCTCGGCCCGCCGGCGTAGTCCACGACGAGCGACAGGTTGTCTTCGATGGTGATGCCCGGGTCGAACACGTCGCGGTCGCGCAGGTAGCCGTCGTAGCGCTCCTGGTCGTAGTAGAGACCGCGCAGCTCGGGGTCGGCGCGCAGGTCGAGGCTGAACGCGTCGCGCAGCGGCGAGTCGATCGACCCGCGCTCGGCACGCGGTCCCAGGCCCCGCCTTGCCGCGTTGTCGGCTCCGTAGAAGCGCAGGCCGCCACTGGCGAACACCCGGGACGGGACGTCCGCGATCCACCAGTTCACGAGATCGAAGTGGTGGGACGCCTTGTGGATGAGCAGGCCGCCGGAGTTGCGCTTGTCGCGGTGCCAGCGCCGGAAGTAGTCCGCGCCGTGCGCGGTGTCGAGCACCCATTCGAAGTGCACCGACGTGACCTCGCCGATGCGCCCGGAGGCGACCACCTCGCGCAGCGCCGTGTTGCGCGGGGCGTAGCGGTAGTTGAAGGTGATCGTGACATCGCGCCCCGAACGATCGGCGGCCTCGGCGATCCGGCGCACCCCCTCTTCGGTCGTCGTGAGCGGCTTCTCGACGACCACGTCCGCGCCCGCGTCGAGGGCCGCGACGACGTAGTCGGCGTGGGTGAGGTCCGGCGTCGTCACGATGACGCGATCCACCCGGTGCTCCCGGATGGCGGCCCCCAGATCCGCCGGGTCGAATCGCGCCGGGCGCCCGAGCGTCTCCCGGCCGGGCAGGGAGGCGCTGTAGTCGAGGCGGCCCGGATTGCGGTCCGCCCAGGCCACGAGCTCGGCGACGTCGGCATGGTCGCCCGCGATCGCGTCGAGATACATCTGCGAACGCGAGCCCGAGCCGACGAGTGCGTATCGGCGGCGTGTCACGACTTTCCTCACTTGATTCCGGTGGTGGCGATCCCGCGCACCAGGTAGCGCTGTCCGATCAGGAACGCGATGAACAGGGGCACGAGAGAGACCACCGACATCGCGAACATCGACCCGTAGTCCGAGCTGGACTGCGCATCGACGAACCCCTTGAGCGCGATCGACGCGGTGAACTCGTTCGGCGAGCGCAGGTAGATGAGGGGCCCGAAGAAGTCCGCCCAGGTCCAGATGAAGGTGAAGATCGCGGTGGTGGCAAGAGCCGGCGTCATGAGCGGGAGGGTGATCCCGGCGTAGATGCGCAGGTGGCCGGCACCGTCGATGCGGGCCGCCTCGAAGATCTCGTCGGGCAGGGCGCGGATGAACTGCACCATGAGGAAGACGAAGAACGCGTCGGTCGCCAGGAACTTGGGCACGATGAGGGGCAGGAAGGTGTTGAGCCAGCCGAGGTCCTTGAAGATCACGAACTGGGGCACGAGCACCACTTGGAACGGCAGCATGATCGTGCCGAGCATGATGGCGAAGAACAGCGACCGGCCACGGAAGCGCAGGCGGGCGAACGCGTAGGCGGCCAGCGAGCACGAGACCAGGTTGCCGATGATGGCGCCCACCGCGACGACGGCCGAGTTGAGCAGGAACTGCCCGAACGGGAACTCCTGGGCCGTCCACCCCTTCATGTAGTTCTCGAGCGTCAGGTGGCTCGGGAAGATGCTCAGGTCGCGGAAGATGTCCGCGTTCGGCTTGAGCGACGACACGACGAGCCAGATGAGCGGGTAGAGCATGATCACGCAGAGCGCGAGCAGGGCGGCGTGCCGGAGGATCGACTGCCAGATCGGCCGCCGACCGCGACGTCGTCGTCGTCGCGGCGCGAGGACGATCGGCGTCTCGGCGTCGAGAGCGGTCATGGTCGGGCCTTTCGAAGCGTGCTCGGTCGGGGTCGGTCAGTCGTCATAGAAGACCCAGTACCGCGACAGCCAGAAGTTGATGCCGGTGAATCCGGCGATCACGAGGAGCAGGAACCAGGCCATCGTCGACGCGTAGCCCATGTCGATGGGCGCCGTGAAGGCGTTCTGGTACAGGTACAGCGTGTAGAAGAGCGTCGAGTCGCTCGGTCCGCCCGTGCCCCCCGACACGATGTAGGCCTGGGTGAACGACTGGAACGCGAAGATCATCTGCAGCACGAGGTTGAAGAAGATGATCGGCGTCAGCAGCGGGAAGGTGATCGAGAAGAAGCGCCGCACCTTGCCCGCTCCGTCGACGGCGGCGGCCTCGTGGTACATCTCCGGGATCTGGCGAAGGCCGGCCAGGAAGATCACCATGGGCGAGCCGAAGGTCCAGACGTGCAGGAGCACGAGGGTCCACAGGGCGAAGTCGGGGTGCGAGATCCACCCGGGGCCGTCGATCCCGAACACGGCCAGGAAGCCGTTGACGAGCCCGTCCTTGCCGAACACCTGCCGCCAGAGGATCGCGATCGCGACCGAGCCGCCCATGAGGCTCGGCAGGTAGAAGACCGATCGGTAGAACGACAGGCCGCGCATCCCCCGATCGAGCACCAGGGCGAGAGCGAGAGCGAGGATCAGCTGCAGCGGGACGGACACGACGACGTAGAGCACCGTGATCCCGAAGGAGTGCCACAGGCGCTCGTCCTGCGCCATCCGCACGATGTTGCCGAATCCGGCCCAGCGCGGCGGGGTGAGCAGGTCGTAGTGGGTGAACGAGAGGACGAGCGACGCCACCATCGGGCCGATCGTGAACACCACCAGGCCGATGAGCCACGGCGCCAGGAACAGGTAGCCGGTGATGTTGTCGCGGGCTCGTGGCTTCGGGCTCCGGGCCCCGCTGCGCCGGCGTGACACGGTGAGCGAGCGCAGCTCTCCGAGACTGCTCACGATGACCTCCTCGTCCGTCGTCCGCCCGGCGGTCGCGCCGGGGCCCGTGAAAGCGGTTTCTCGATTATGCGGCGGGATGCCCGCGAGGTCAAACGGCTCGGCCCCGGCGATTCGTTATGGTGACACCTATCGCGGGGCGGTCGCCAGTGGCCGTGCGGGAAGGGCGGACCACCGTGGCGAGCCGATCGGGCGCAGCGACCATCGCCGAGGTGGCGCAGCGCGCCGGGGTGTCGCCCGCCACGGTCTCGCGCGTGATGAACGGGCGCTTCGTCGGAGAGCCGCAGGTCGCCGAGCGGGTTCGGCAGGCGGCGGCCGAGCTGGATTACTCCCCGAACCATCTCGCGCGCAGCCTCGCCCTCGGCGAGACCAAGGCGATCGCCTTCCTCGTGCCCGACCTGTCGAACCCCGCGTTCCAGGCCGTGCTCTCGAGCCTCAGCAAGACGGCGGCGAAAGACGGCTACCGGGTGCTCGTCGTCGACTCCGGCGAGTCGCCGACGGAGGAGCCGCTCCTGGCCGCCGAGGCCCGCCGGCGGTGCGATGCGATCGTGCTGTGCGCGCCGCGCATGTCCGAGGACGATCTCGTCGTCGCGGCGGATGCGCTGCGTCCGGTCGTCGTCATCAACCGTCAGACGTCGCGCGTGAGCGCCCCGACGCTGTCGATCGACTACCGGTCGGGGGTCGAGAGCCTCGCCCGCCACCTCTACGACCTCGGTCACCGCCACCTCGTCTTCCTCGAGGGGCCGGAGGGCAGTGTCTCGAACCGGGCGCGACTGCTCGGCCTCGAGGACTTCGAGCGCTCGACGCCGGATGTTCGCCTGGACCGGTTGCCCGTGGGAGCCGGATCGGAGGACGGCCTGCTCGCGGCGGGCGACGTCATCGCCACCGGCGCGACCGCCGCGCTCGCCTTCAACGACCTCGTGGCCGTCGGGCTGATCGGCGGGCTCGTGGAACGCGGCGTCCGGGTGCCCGAGGATCTCTCCGTGACGGGGTTCGACGACATCCCGTTCGCGCGGTATATCTCCCCGCCGCTGACCACCGCGTCGGTGCCGCACGAGGAGCTCGGTGTCCAGGCATGGAGCCGGATGCGTTCCCTCGTGCGCCACGAGACGCCCGAGCACAACGTTCTGTTCCAGCCCCGTCTCGAGCTGCGCAAGTCGACCGCGGCGCCGCGGGCCTGAGCCGGGCCGGGCCCGCCGGCGCTCGTTGACACCGTTCGGCCGCGGTGCTAGCTTCCCCGTGAAAGCGGTTTCTCAGCTTTGCGATCCCGAAACCGCCCGGTTCCGCCGACACGGCGGGCCGTCGAACTGAGAACAACGAAAGAGGCGCAATGACGCGTACAGCACGCCCCCTTGCCCGCGTAGCCGCTCTCGGCGCGACCGTCGCGGCAGCACTCATCCTCGCGGGCTGCGCCGGCTCGCCGGCCGCCGCGCCGAGCGACGCCGGGCCGACCTTCAACCCGAAGCAGAAGATCACCCTCCACATCTCGTGGTGGGGCAACGACGGGCGCGCAGCGCTCATGTCCAAGGCGATCGACCTGTTCGAGAAGAAGTACCCGAACATCACGGTGAAGGCCGAGAGCGTCGGGGCTCCGAACGACCTGTTCAACCGCCTGACCACCGACTTCGCCGCGGGCGGCACCACCGCGCCCGACGTCTTCGCTCTCGGCGGCGCGCTGCCGCAGCAGTACGGCGGCTCCGGGCAGCTGCTCGACCTCGGCACGGTGAGCAAGTACGTCGACATCCAGGACTACGCGGCGACCGCCACGGTCAGCGCGACGGTCAAGGGCAAGCTCTACGGGCTGCCGACCGGCGGCAACGCGATCGGCGTGCTGGTCAACGAGGACCTGTTCAAGAAGGCCGGCGTCGACCTGCCCAAGGCGAACTGGACCTGGGACGACTTCATCAAGGCGGCGGACGAGATCGGCAAGAGCCACACCGGGGTCGCCGGTGTCGACCTGCGGATCCAGGACATCCTGGGCACCTACATCGCGCAGCTGAACAAGACCGGCGTCTACGACTTCAAGGGCAAGGTCGCCGCGACCCCGAAGCAGATCCAGAGCTGGCTCGAGATCGAGCAGAAGCTCGTCAAGGGGGGCGGCATGCCCGACCCGTCGGTCGTCGTCGAGAACCACAACCTGACCCCCGACCAGACCCTGTTCGGCACCGGCAAGGCGGCCATGGCGTTCTCCTACAGCAACCAGATCGCCGCGTACTCGGCGGGCACGGGAGGCGCGAAGGTCGAGATCGTCACCCCGCCCACCTCGACGAAGCTCTCCGGCCTCTCGGTGCTGCCCTCGCAGTTCTGGGCGATCAACGCGCACACCGCCCAGCCGGCGGCGTCGGCGCTGCTCGTCGACTGGCTGCTCAACCAGCCCCAGGCGGCGAAGGTGATCCTGGCCGACCGCGGTCTGCCCTTCAACCCGAACACGCTCAAGGTCGTGCAGCCGCTTCTCGCCCCGGCGGACGCGGAGGCCGCGGGATACCTGCAGAAGGTGCTCAAGGTCGGCGTCGAGGCGCCGCCGCAGCCCAACGGCGGCTCCGTCATGAACGACCTGTCGCAGCGCATCGAGTCCGACGTGCTGTTCGGCAAGACCTCGGCGGCCGACGGCGGCACGTCGTTCGTCCAGCAGTTGACGGCGGCGCTGGCCACGGCCCAGTAGTCGCATCACCTTCGGTGGGCGGTCTCCGATCGGGGACCGCCCACCGTCGTCTCGGGGAAGGATGTCGGCATGACGGGGATCGACGACGCGCTCGCGCGGCTGCGCAGGTCCGACCCCGTGCGCGAGGCCGGGCTCTCGGGGGCCCTCGCGGAGGGGATCGCCGAGGCCGGCATCCGGTTCGCCTCGATCGGCGGCCCGCTCGGCGACCGGTGGATCCAGGCGCTGCGCGAGCTCGACGCCTGCGTCGGGCCGCTCGCCCCGGGCGAGGACCCCGTGCTCAGCGAGGGCGGGGTCTACCACGGCGCGTGGATCGAGAGCACGGGCACGATCAACGCCGAGGTGCTCGACCGCTTCGCGCCCGCGGTCACGCGGTCGACCCATCTCCTCTTCGCCGACCATGCCCGAGCCGACGGGCTGATCCCCTACAAGGTGACCGCAGACGGTCCGGCCTTCTCGCAGATCCAGATCGTCACGCCGTTCGCCCGGTCGGTGTGGCGGCACCACCTTGCCACCGGCCGCCGCGACCTCGCGCACCTTCGCCGGATGCTCGGCGTGCTCACCGCGAACGACGCCTGGCTCGCCGCGCACCGCGACACCCGTCGGACGGGCGCGGTCGAGGCGTTCTGCACCTTCGACACCGGCCACGACCTCTCGCCCCGCTTCTGGCACGTGCCCGACCGCTGCTTCCACGGCGACGCGGCGCGCTTCGATCCGGCCTCGCCGGGGCTCCCGTTCATCGCCCCCGACCTCACGGCCAACGTCGTCGCACAACGGCTCGCACTCGCCGACATCGCGGCCGAGCTCGGCGACGACGCGGACCCCTGGCGCGAACGGGCGGCCGTGTCGCTCGCAGCCCTGTGGGAGCAGTGCTTCGACGAGAACGCGGGCATGTTCTACGACCGGGACGCCTCCGGCGGGTTCGTGCGCGTCGACTCCGACGTGCTGCTTCGGGTGCTCGCGTGCGGCGTCGGCGACGACGCGTTCGCCGCCGTGGCGCTCGAGCGCCACCTCCTGAGCACCCGCCGCTTCCTCGGCCACTACGGGCTGACGTCGCTCGCGCTCGACGATCCGCGCTTCGATCACGACGCGAGCCGCAACTCCTGGGGCGGCCCGAGCAACTTCCTGAGCATGATCCGCGCCCCCGACGCGTTCGAGCCGCACGGCCGGCTCGCCGAGCTCGCGGTGATCGAGCAGCCGGTGCTCGCGGCCCTGACGATCGCCGACCGGTTTCCGCAGTGCCTCGATCCGTGGAGCGGCACCCCGGGATTCACGTCGGTGTACTCCCCGGCGATCCTGTGGTTCCTGGATGCCGTGGAGCGCGCCGCGGGCATCCGGACCCGGCACGACGGCGGCATCGACTTCGGCGGTCTCGTGCCGACCCGGCTCGAGCACGGCGCCGCCGCGACGGCCACCGCCTACGCGCGCACGATCGGCGGGATCCGATACGAGCTCGCGGGCGACGACGAACGGGTCGTCGTTCGGCGCGACGGCTCCCCGCACCTCGAGTTCGCGCGGGGCTGGCACGTCGAGGCGGATGCCGCGGGCGCGCCCGTCGCGGTCGTCGGCGTCGCGGGCGGCCCCGTCGCGGGCACGTTCACGTGGCCGGGCGGCGCGCTCGACCTGGCACTCGCCCCGAACGAGCGCCTCGCCCTGGCCGACGGCGCCCGCACCTCGATCGGCTTCATCCCGCCGCACTCGTAACTCGCGAATGACCGATTAATCCCAGTGCGGGAGCGACGTACTGGTCGATTTTGGTCAGTCGCGCGCGAGGTGCTCCCGGAGGAGTTCGACGAGGGGCGACCGCTCCCGGGTGCGGTCGAAGCGGAACCCCGACGCGAGCTCGCGCGCCTGGTCGGGCGTCACGCCGCGGAAGAGGTCGCCGAACTGCTCGGCGAGGGGCTCGGCGAGCAGGATGTGCCGCACGAGCACGGCGATATGCGGCTGCCGTCCCCACGGCCACGGCGCGTAGCCCGGGAACTCCCGGTCGAACAGCGCATCGAGGGGATCGAGGATGTCGCGCACTCCGGCATCCGACCCGCCCCACGAGTCGATGCCGAGCCGGCGCTTCTTCTCGACGAGCGCGCCGATGAGCTGCAGGTACTCGCTGTCGGGCGCGACCGTGCGCAGCCCCTGCAGCCTGATGTCCTTGTACGTCCAGAGCGCCCAGCTCGCGCCGTGCTCCCGGTAGATCTCGAGCTGATCGCGCAGCAGCCGGTAGCGCCACTCCTCGACGCCGCGCCCCGGCGGGTACATCGGGCCGAACTCGCCGATCCAGATCGGCGTGCCGGTGCGGCGCATGTACTCGGTGCGGCGGAGGAATGTCTGCTCGACCACCGTCCGGTCGAAGAATTCGCCGCGAGTGGTACCGGGGTACTCGGTGGCGCTCGTGATGCCGGGCAGCGCGTAGTCATGCGCCGTGTAGACCGTGTTCTCCATCGGCTCCGCGCGGCCGTCGAGGAACGAGAAGTCGGTGGAGTACTTGTTGCCGTCGAGGAAGAGCACGTGGCGCCGATCGATCGCCCGGATCGCCCGCTCCAGCCGCTCGTAGAACGCCGGCAGCACCTCGCCGCTCGCGTCCGACGGTTCGTTGATCGGGTTGTAACCGGCGACCTCCGGCCGGTCCTTGAAGCGGTCGGCGAGCGCCTCCCACAGATGCACGACGCGGTCCTGGAAGTGCCGGTGCTGCCAGAACTCGGCGATGTGGGTCGGGTTGTCGCTGTGCCAGTGCTGGTTCTGCCGCCCGGGCAGGGCGTGCAGGTCGATGATCGACCGGATGCCGTGCCGGGCGAGCACGGTGACCGCGCGATCGAGCTGCGCGAAGCCCGACTCCTTGAGCTCGAACGGCCGCGCGTCGTCCTCGAAATGCCGGTAGTTCACGGCGATGCGCATCGAGTCGATGCCGATGGCGGCGAGATAGGCCGCATCCTCATCCTGGATGAAGTCGCCGAGGTAGGCGTCGAAGAACGCGTCGTAGGCCTCGCGTCCCATGCGGTCGAGCAGGATGCGGCGGATGCCCTCCTCGTTGCCGGGGTAGCCGGAGATGAAGTTCTCCATGTTCATCCACCCGCCGAGGCTCACCCCGTGCAGGTGCACGGGCCGCTCGCCCTCGTCGACGAGATCGGCCCCCCGCACCGCCAGCCAGTCGAGTCGTGTCATGGCAGTTCCTCTCCGTAGCCGAGGGTGCGCGGCCGCTGCCGCCCCCGTGCGTCCACGACCGGCCAGCGGGGGTCGGTGGTCAGTTCCTCGATCCCGTCGGCGTGCACGACCACGGTGTCCTCGAGCTTGAGACCGGGCGCCCAGGGGTTCCAGGCGAACGCCTGTCCGGCGACGATCCGGTCCGCGGCCGCCGGGGTCGCCTTCGGGTCGCGCCCCAGATATCCGGTCGGGCCGCCCTGATGATGACGCAGCCAGGCGTCGGCGCCGAAGCCGTGCCGCTCGTACGACCGGGCGATGTCGCCGAGCACGTCCGAGAGCACGCGCCCGGGCTCGGTGGCGGCGAGGGCATCCGCCTCCACCTCGCGCAGCGCCGCTTCCCGCGTCCCGTCGCCCGGATCCGCCCCGACCCACCGGGTGAGGTTGACGATAAGACCGTCGCGCCGGGCGCCGACGACGGCCATCGCCCGCGCCCCGAGCCGCGCCGCGGTCGGGAGCGGATGCGGCACGCCGGTGCGCGCCTCGCCTGCGACGAGCAGCACGACGGGCTCGGCGCCCGCGGCGACGAGGCGGGCCGCGAGATCTGCGGCCACCGCTCGCTCCGTGCGGTCGGGGCGGGTCGCGGCGAGCACGTCGGTCGTCAGCGCGGCCACCTCGGTGCCGAGCGCGCGATAGCGCTCGAGCTCGGCGGGCAGGAGGGAAGCCCGCGCCGCCCGGAGCTCCGGCACGACGTCGCCCTCCGTGAGCCACCCGTCCGCGGCGACGGGGAGCGGTTCGAACCACGGCAACTCCTGGATCCGGACCCCGCCTCCCAACTCCTCCTCGCGCAGGCGATCGACCTCGTTGGCCGGCGCGTGCACGAAGATCGATCCGTCCGCGTCGACGGCCGCGGTGAGCACCGCCGGTCCGCCGAGCGGGACCGAGACGCGGGCTCCGTCGAAGAGCCAGGCGAGGGACTCCGCACTCGTGAGCAGCAGGCCCTCGGCTCCGCGCGCGTCGATGATCGCGCGCAGTCGCGCGAGCTTCCGGACCCGATCGGTCGGCCGGTTCACGGCACCGGCTCCCGCGCGTCGTACTGCCGGAAGGCGGGCCGCAGCCGCGCGATCGCGACGAGGACGATCCCGATGACCACGGCACCCAGCAGCGGAGGCCACCACAGCGCGCCCGCCGCGGCCACGAAGCCCGCGAAGACGTCGCCCACCCGCGGCCCCGCGGTCAGCACGAGCGTGTACAAGCCCTGCAGTCGGCCGCGCATCTCGTCCGGCGCGGCGGACTGCATCATCGTCGTGCGGAAGATGCCCGCGATGTTGTCCGCGGCCCCGACCAGCACCAGGGCCGTGGCCAGCCCGATCAGCCAGGGCAGGTCGACGTGGTGCGCGTCCGCGTCATGCGGCAGGAGCGACAGGGTGAGCACGAGTGCACCGAAGACCGCGACGCCGCTCGCCATGCAGCCGGCCGCGATGAGCATCGCGCGCCCCTGCCGCCGCACCCGTCCGAGGGGTCCGGAGAGCACGCCGCTCACGATCACGCCGACCGCGCTCGCGGCGACGAGGATGCCGACGGTGGTCGCGCCGCCCCCGAGCAGGACCGCGCCGACGGCGGGCAGCAACGCGTACGCCCGACCGAACGCGAAGGTGGCGATCTGGATGCCGATCGCCGTCCGCAGGTTGCGGGCCGACCGCAGGAAGCGCAGTCCCTCGGCGATCGCCGCCGGGCCGACACGCGCGCGCACGGCCGGCACGATGGCCGGCAGCGACGCGATGCCCCAGAACCCGACGAGGAACAGCCCGAGGTCGATCGTGTAGGTCCAGGCGAATCCGACGGCGGCGACCAGCAGTCCGCCGAGGGCGGGGCCGACCGCCGACTGGAGGCCGGCGCTGATCCCGCTCAGGGCCGCGACCGCCGGCAGCAGCCGGCGCTCGACGAGGCGCGGATGGATGGCGAAGCGGGCGGCGCCGACGAGGGCGCCGACGGTCGACGACAGCGTCGTGAAGACGTAGTAGGGCCAGAGCTCGGTCACCGACAGCCAGGAGAGGCCGGCGATCCCGAGAGGGGCCACGAACGAGATCGACGAGGCGACGATGAGCACCTTGCGCCGGTCGAACGCGTCGACGATGGCGCCGCCGAAGATCCCCATGACGATCATGGGCGCGAGCGCGAATCCACCCACGAGAGCCACGGCGGCGGTCGTTCCGCTCAGGTCGTACACCTGGATGCCGATGGCGACCGCGGTCAACTGAGTCCCGATGCCCCCGGCCACCCCGCTCATCCAGAACCGGCGGTACGCGGGGCTCTCGCGAAGGGGCGCCACATCGAGGAACCAGCGTCGCCGGGGCGGTGCACAGTCGACGGCGGACACCCGGCCACCTTAGCAAGAAAGCGCTTTCTCGCTCTCGCTCTCGCGCTCGATCACCCTCCGGACGACGCCCGCACGACGAGCTCGGGCTGGAAGACGACCTGCCGCGGCCGCGGCTGCGCGGCGGCGGCCTCCTCGAGCAGGATGCCGACCGCCGTGCGCCCGATGAGCTCGGTCGGCTGCCGCACCGAGCTGAGCGGCACCATCGCCGCGCTCGCGACGTCGATGTCGTCGTAGCCGATCAGCGCGACGTCGCCCGGCACACGGACCGATCCCTCGACCACGAGCGTCTCGAGCACGCCGAGGGCGACCAGGTCGTTCGCGGCGAGCACGGCATCCGGCATTCGCGCCGATGCGAGGAGAGCGCGTCCGGCGCGCCGGCCCTCGGTCACCGTGAGCGCCGCCGTCGGCACGACCTCGAGCGTCGCGCCGTCGATCGAGGCGACCGCCTCCCGCGCGCCGGTGAGCCGATCCGCGACCTGCCGGATGCCGACCGGGCCGCCGACGAACGCGATCCGACGCCGGCCGATCTGCAGCAGGTGCGCCGCCGCCATCCGGCCGCCTGCGACGTCGTCGACCGACACCGAGCTGACGCGCCGGTCGCTGCTCGCCCGGTCGACCAGCACGGCCGGAATCCCGCGCTCGCGCAGAAGTCGCAGCCGCTCGTCGATGCGGCCGTACGGCGAGATCAGCACGCCGCGCACCCGCTGCTCCTCGAACAGGTCGAGGTAGCCGGCCTCGCGCGCGGAGTCCTCGGCGCTGTTGCCGAGGATCACCGACATCCCGTGCCGCACCGCCTCGTCCTCGGCCCCGCGGGCGAGATCGGTGAAGAACGGGTTGCGCACATCGAGCACGACGAGGCCGATGGTCTGACTCTGGCCGGCCCTCAGCATCCGTGCGGCGTCGTTGCGCACGTAGCCGAGCTCGGCGATGGCCTCCCGGATGCGACCGAGCGACGCCGCCGACACCTTCTCCGGATGGTTGAGGGCGTTCGACACCGTGCCGACCGAGACCCCCGCCCGCTCGGCGACGCCGCGGATGCCGATCGACGCCATGGCCCGATCCTGCCAGCGCGCGCCCGGAATGAATCCATTCACGACGCACCCGGCACAATCTGAGGGTGAGCGCGCTCGACCTCTCCCTTCCGGTGGTCCTCGGGACGGGCTGGTTCGACCCCGACGTCGCCGGTGCCGTGGACGCCTCCATCGCGACCTACCTGGACGCCGGTGGACGGGTGCTCGACACCGGACGCGTCTACGGTCGCAGCGAGGACGCGATCGGCGACTGGTTCCGCGCGCACGGCGACGTGCCGGGGGTGCGACTCGTCACGAAGGGGGGCCACCCGGATCTCACCGACTGGCTTCCGCGCCTGTCGCGCCACGCGGTGCTCGCCGACGCGCGCACGAGCGCGGACAAGCTGGGGAGGCCTGTCGATCTCTACCTGTTGCACCGCGACGACCCGGCGGCTCCCGTCGAGGACCTGGCCGACACACTGCGGGTCGTGGTCGACGAGGGTCTGGCCTCGGAGGTCGGGGTCTCGAACTGGGCGCTCGATCGGACCCGCGCACTCGATGATGCCCTGCGCGAGCGCGGACTCCGGTTGGCGGCCCTCAGCAACTACGCGGGACTCGCGGCTGCCAGCGGCACGCCGGAGCTCGCGGGCGTGCGCAGCCTCGACGCGGCGACGCTCGCGTGGGCGCAGGCGCACCGCATCCCGAACCTCGCCTGGTCGTCGCAGTCGGGCGGCTATTTCGTCGGCCGCGAGAGATCGCTCTTCGACGGTCGCGAGAACGTGCGCCGCCGGGGGGTGCTCGACCGAGTGGCCGCGGCCGCGGGTGTGCGT
Organism: Pseudolysinimonas kribbensis; assembly: GCF_039531715.1. Taxonomy (NCBI): domain Bacteria; kingdom Bacillati; phylum Actinomycetota; class Actinomycetes; order Micrococcales; family Microbacteriaceae; genus Pseudolysinimonas; species Pseudolysinimonas kribbensis. The sequence continues at coordinate 530,234 of NZ_BAAAQO010000002.1, forward strand.
TCGGACGACCTGCTCGCCCGGTGGACGGCGACGCGCACCCGCAGCATCGTGCCGATCGTCGCGAGCCGCACGCCCGAGCGCCTCGCACGCGTCCTCTCGAGTACGCGGGATGCGGCATTCGACCCGGCGGTCGAGCAGCTCATCGCCGCGCTCGACCCTGCCGGCTCTCTCAGCCGCGCGCTCCTCGATCCCGACCCCGCGTGGTGAACCTCACCGCCGTCGACGGGCTGACCGTTTCGCGACAGGTCGGGATGCCGTATCGTTAAAACGATTCAATCGCGGCCGTCGCCGCCCGGATGAAAGAGCCGCCCATGGTCGATCTCGCGCCCATCTCGTCCCGTCTCGCCGAGCAGCGGATCGAACTGCCCTCGTGGGCGTTCGGCAACTCGGGCACGCGCTTCAAGGTGTTCGCCCAGCCCGGTGTGCCGCGCGATCCGTTCGAGAAGATCTCCGACGCCGCCCAGGTGCACAAGCACACCGGCCTCGCGCCGACCGTCGCCCTGCACATCCCGTGGGACAAGGTCGACAGCTACGACGACCTCGCGAAGCACGCCGAGGACAACGGTGTCGCACTCGGCACCGTCAACTCGAACACGTTCCAGGACGACGACTACAAGCTCGGCTCCGTCACGCACCGCGACGACCGCATCCGCCAGAAGGCGATCGACCACCACTTCGCGTGCATCGACGTCATGAACCAGACCGGGTCGCGCGACCTCAAGATCTGGCTCGCCGACGGCACCAACTATCCGGGACAGGACGACATGCGCGGCCGCCAGGACCGGCTGCACGACTCGCTGTCGAAGATCTACGAGCGGATCGGCGAGAACCAGCGCCTCGTGCTCGAGTACAAGTTCTTCGAGCCGGCGTTCTACCACACCGACGTGCCGGACTGGGGCACCAGCTACGCCCAGGTCAGCGCCCTCGGCGAGCGCGCCGTGGTGTGCCTCGACACCGGCCACCACGCGCCAGGCACCAACATCGAGTTCATCGTCATGCAGCTGCTGCGCCTCGGCAAGCTCGGCTCGTTCGACTTCAACTCGCGCTTCTACGCCGACGACGACCTGATCGTCGGGGCGGCCGACCCGTTCCAGCTGTTCCGGATCCTCGTCGAGGTCGTGCGCGGCGGCGGCTACGGCGACGACGGCGACACGGCCTTCATGCTCGACCAGTGCCACAACATCGAGGACAAGATCCCCGGCCAGATCCGCAGCGTGCTCAACGTGCAGGAGATGACGGCGCGGGCGCTGCTCGTCGACACCGCGGCGCTCGCGACCGCGCAGGCGGCGGGCGACGTGCTGAGCGCCAACGGCATCCTGATGGACGCCTTCTACACCGACGTGCGGCCGGCGCTCGCCGAGTGGCGCGCCGCGCGCGGGCTGCCGGAGGATCCGATGGCGGCCTATGCGGCATCCGGGTACGGCGCGAGCATCGTCGCCGACCGGGTCGGCGGCAACCAGGCCGGCTGGGGCGCCTGAGCGGCGCTCAGACCGGGTTCTCGCCTCCGTCGCGACCGAGGGCCGCGCAGAAGAGGTGGTAGCGCTCCTCGAGGGGATCGCGCAGGGCCTCGTCGGGGTCGACGGTCGATCGACGCCCCGCGAAACGCTCGGCGACGACGCCGATCGTCTCCCCGCCCAGGGCCGCCGCCGCCAGCACCGCCGCGCCCGCGGCGCTGCCCGCCCCCTCCGAGACGATCACCGTGCGCGCGAGCACCGTCGCCCGGATGCGGTTCCACACCCCGCTCGCCGCCGCCCCGCCGGCGAGATGGTGGCGTCGCCGCTCGACGCCGAGCCCGGCCAGGCGTTCCAGGCCGAACCGCTCGACGAAGGCGACGCCCTCGTAGACCGTGCGGAACCGAGCCGCGGGGTCGTCGGCGGGAGCGGCCGCGCCCGGCACGCTCACCGAGAACCCGGCGAATCGCGGATCGGCGATCGGGAAGCGCTCGCCGATCCGCGCGAGCGGATACGCGACGACGGCCGACGGCCCGACCGCGGCGATCCGTTCGGCGTGACCCGCCGGATCGAGGCCGGCGGTGATGCCGCTCGCCAGGACGCCGGCGCCGCTGTTGGAGGCGCCTCCCGGCCAGAACAGGCCATCGGGGGCGACGTGCGAGTACACGCCCGTCGCCGCGTCGACGACGTCGCGGGGCGCCACCGCCTTGATCACGAGCGTGGTTCCGAGCACGCCGACCGTGTCGCCCTCGCGGACGGCGCCGGTCGCGATCTGCCCGGTCGCCCCGTCGGTCATCCCGGACACGATCACGACGCCGGTGGGCAGGCCCCAGTCAGCGGGGCGCGACACCTCCCCGATCACGCGTCCCGGTCCGACCAGGTCGGGCAGGTGGTCGCGGGGCATCCCCACGACGGCGAGCGCCGCGGCGTCCCAGGCGGCGGTGACCGGATCGATCCCGCTCTTCAGCGCGTGCGAGGTGTCGGAGGGCAGCAGCCGCCCGGCCAGTGCCGCGATCACGACGTCGGGAGAGAACACGTAGCGCGCCACCCCACCGGCTGCCGCGCCGTGCATCCACGCGGCTCGGGCCAGGGCGGCGGACGGCCTCGCACCGAGACCCGCCTCGGCGAGGGCGCGCAGGTGCCCGGCACCGCGCGGGTCGTCGTACAGCACGGCGTCGCCGACCGGCACCCCGTGGGCGTCGACCGGCACCACCGTGCCCGAGGTGCCCGTGATGCTGAGCGCGCGCACCTCGCCCGCCCGCCCGCCGAGGTCCGCCGCCACGCCGCGGACCAGGTCGCGCACGACGCCCGCGTAGACGGCGGGCTGGGTGCGCTCCCCGTGCGCACCCGTGACCGCCATCGGGGCGCGACGTTCGCCGAGGGTGTGGCCGGATGCGGCATCCACCGCGCGGACGCGGGCACCGGCGGTCGCGAGGTCGATCCCGAGGACGATGCTCACCCGGGCGACCCGATCCGGTCGAGAAGCCGGGTGGCGAGGCCCTCGAGGCTGCGCACCACGATGTCGGGCTCGGCGAGCTGCTCGGCGGTGGGGTGGTCGGGCGCCTCGCCCCGCAGCAGCCACACGGTGCGCAGGCCGAGCGCGCGGGCCGGGCGCACGTCGGTGTCGAGCCGGTTGCCGATGTGGACGGCCTGCTCCGGCCGCACCCCGGCCTGGTCGAGACACCACGCGAACAGCTCGGGCGACGGCTTCTCGAACCCGACGATCGCCGAGACGCCCCAGACATCGACGAACGGCGCGACGCCGTCGCGCTCGAGCGCCCGGACGACGTCCTCCTCCTGGTTGGCGAGGACGCCGAACCGCACGCGGCGATCGAGGGCGCGCAGGAACGGCAGCACGTCGTCGTACATGGTGCCCGCCGGATGCACCCAGTGCGCCCGGGTGCGCTCGTGCAGCTCCGCGCGGCGCTCCCGGCCGCCGAGGAACTCCTCCGCGAGCGTCGCGCGCAACGACCCGGCCTGCGCCGCGCGCTGCGCGTCGTACAGCTCGCGGAAGCGGTCGCGATCGGCCGGCGCGACGCCGTCGGCGGCGCGGAGCTCGTCGAGGGCCGTGAGAACCGCGACCACGAAGTTCTCGTCGTCGTAGATCGGCCCCCCGACATCGCAGAAGACGGCGGCGAGCCCCGCCATCAGGCCGTGCCCGCGAGGTTCTTGCGCCGCTCGGCCATGTCGGTGCGCTCGAAGTAGTGCGACACGGCGTCCTCGCCCAGGCCGCTGATCCCGCCGATCGACAGCGCCTGCACCCGGGCCCTGGCCCCCTTGACGGTCATGAGCGTGATCGCCTCGATGGCATCCGCGCTCCCGCCGATCGCGACGATCCCGTGATTGCCCAGCAGCACGACCGACGGCAGCTCGCCGTGCTCCGCCGCGTAGCCGCGCAGGCGATCGAGGAACAGACGGCCGAGGGCGATGCCGGGTGCCGCGTACGGCACGAAGAGCGGCACGCCGATGACCACGGCCTCATCCGAGTACACCCATTGGGCGAAGGCCGTCTCCGCGTGCACGCTCGCCAGGAGCCCGAGCACCGCCGTCGGATGGGTGTGCGCCACATACGCGGTCGGCCGCACCGACTGCACAGCGGCGTGCACGAGCGTCTCGATCGAGCCGCGGCGCCGGATGCCGTCGTGCTCGCCGGCGTCGAGCATCGCGGTGAGGTCCTCCTGCGTGGCGGACGCGTCCTCCATGAGATCGACCAGCGGCGGCACCTCGGTGACGACGAAGTCCTCGCGGGCGGCTCCCGCCATGAACGATCCGGAGGCCTTCACGAGCATGCGGCCGTCGTCCAGGCGCATCGAGGTGTTGCCCTCCGCGAGGACCACGAAGTCCTTGGCGGGATCGCCGAGGCGGTGCGTGAGGGCGAGGAGCTCGTCGGGCACGAGGCCGGGCTGCCAGGCGGTGGCCATGGTTCTTCCTTCAGGGTCGGGCGTCGTGCGCTCGGGCGAGCGCGCGCGCGGGATCGGGGCGGCCGCTCGACGCGCGGACCACCAGCTCGGGGATGAGCAGCTCGTGGCGGTGCACGTGCACGGCACCGCGATCGATCTCATCGAGGAGCAGACGCACGGCTCGGCGGCCGAGCCGCTCGCGGGGCTGCCGCACGGTGGTCAGCGGCACGGTCGCGGCCTCCGACCACGAGAGGTCGTCGAAGCCGACGATCGAGACGTCGTCGGGCACCCGGATGCCGGCACCCGCGAACTCGAGCAGCAGGCCGAGCGCGATGAGGTCGTTGCCGCACATGATCGCGGTGGGCAGGTCGCCGGATGCCCGCGCCGCGAGCTGCGCGCCCGCCGCCCGGCCGTCGGTGATCCGCCACGAGTCGGTGACGATCCGCTCCGCGACGATGCCCGCCTCGGCCAGCGCCCCCGCGAATCCCGCGAACCGCCGATCGACCTGCAGGCTGCTGCCGAGGTTGCCGACGAACGCGATCCGGCGATGGCCGAGCGCGATGAGGTGCTCGCCGGCGAGCCGCCCGCCGGCGACGTCGTCGGTCTTGACCCAGCAGCGGGTGGAGCTGTCGTCGACGCGGTCGACGTAGACGAGCGGGATGCCGCGCGAGTCGAGGCGCTCCAGGTCCTCCGCCGACGCGCGCACCGGGGCGATCATGATGCCGTGCACCCGCTGGCGCACGAGCACCTCGAGGTTGTCCTGCTCACGCTCCGCGTCGTCGCCGTTGTGGATCATGACGACGCCGACGCCGAGCTCCTTGGCCTCGGCCTCGGCGCCCAGTGCGACGTCGACGAAGAACGGGTTGGCCAGATCCGCCAGGGCGAGCCCGAGGGTGCGCTGGCGGCCGGCGGGGAACTTGCGGGCGTGCTGGATGGGCGTGAAGCCGAGCTCGGCGATCGCCGCGAGCACCCGCTCCCGCGTGGGAGCGGAGACGTATCCGGGGCGGTTCAGCACGTTGCTGACGGTGCCGGCCGAGACGCCCGCGTGGCGGGCGACATCGTGGATCGTGGCCATGTCCGTCCTTCGCTCAGCCCGGATGGCCGGGGCCCGCGACGCAGAACGCCGCAGGCCCCGGCATGGTGTCCTGCTAGAAGGAGAACTTGCCGACGTTCGACTTGTCGAACACGAACATGGGTCCGAGAACGACCTCACCGCCCTTGCCGACCGTGAACTTGCCGAGCTTGCCCGCCTTGAAGGTGTCGCCCTCCTTGCCCGTGATGGTGCCCTTGATCAGGGCGTCCGCCGCGTACGAGGCGAGGTATCCGAGGTCCTCGGGGTTCCAGAGGCCGAACTGCTCGACGACGCCGCTGTTCACGTAGGTCGCCATCTCGCTCGGCAGCCCGAGGCCCGTGACCCACACCTTGCCCTGGAACTGCGGGGTGTCGGAGAGGTAGTGCGCGGCCTCCTTCACCGCGACCGTGTCGGGCGCGATGATGCCCTTGAGGTCGGGGATGCTCTGCATGAGGCCCTGCGCCGCCTGGTACGACTTCTGGTCGTCGTCCTCGCCATACGCGACCTTGGCGATCTTGATCTCCGGGTGGTCCTTCTTGATGAGGGCCGTCATGGCGTCCACCCACGCGTTCAGGTTCGCGGCGTTGGCGCCGCCGGACTCGATCGCGATCGTGCCGCCGGCCGGGCCGAGGTGCTTCGCCATGAGGTCGACGAGACCCTTGGCGATGCCGTCGACGGTCGCCTGGTTGATGAAGACGTCGCGGCAGTCGGTGTCGGTGTCGAAGGCGACGACCTTCACGCCGGCCTTCTGGGCGGCCTTCAGGTCGTTGCAGACCGCGCTCGGGTCGTTCGCCGCGATGGCGATCGCCTTCTGCCCGGTCTGGATCGCGGTCTGGATGAACGGCACCTGGTCGGCCGACCCGGTGGCGGTCGGTCCGACCTCCTTGAACTTCAGGCCGAGGGCGTCGGCCGCCGTCTTGGCGCCCTTGTCCGACGCCTCGAAGTACTTGTTGCCGAGGCTCTTCGGGATGACGGTGATGCTGCCGCCGGAGGAGTCGCCTCCGCCGCCGCCGGAGCCGCCGGTGGCCGCCGCGCATCCGGAGAGGAGCGCCGCCGCGGCAGCGATGGCGACCGCTCCCAGCGCGATGCGCCGGGTCGAGGTCGTTCTGAACGTGAACCTCATTGTCCTGCCTTCCTATAGGTCACTTGGTGCAGTCGGGGTCGAGATGGTGCGGTCATGCGCCTGCCGTGATGACGGAGGCCTTCGCCCGGCGCCGTCGCGAGATGAACCCCGCGACACTGGCGACGACGACGGAGAAGATGAGGGCGGCGCCGGTGACGACGCTGATGGTGTCGGAGCCGACGCCGGCGAGCTGCAGCGTTTTGTTCAGCGCCGCGATGAGCACGCCGCCGGCGATCGCTCCGAGCAGGGTGCCGCGGCCGCCCCAGATCGAGACGCCGCCGAGCACGATGGCCGTGACCACCTGCAGCTCGAGGCCGAGACCGTTGGTGCCGATCGCGTTGCTGTACTGCAGCGTGTAGTACACGCCCGTCGCCGACGCGACGAGCCCGCTCAGGATGAACAGGGTCAGTCGGGTGCGGTTGACCCGCACGCCCGAGAAGGCGGCGGTCTCGGGGCTCAGCCCGATCGCGAAGACGCCGCGCCCGAACGGAGTGAAGTGCAGGAGCACCGCGAAGGCGATGGCGAGCACCACGACCGCGACGGTGATGATCGGGATCGGCGCCCCGGTGAACAGCGGCGAGCCGACGAACGAGGTGACGTCGATCGGGAACTTCGTGATCGCCGTGGTGCCCAGCAGGCCGACGGCGATGCCGCGGAACAGCGCCAGCGTGCCGATCGTGACGGCGAGGCTCGGCAGCCCGACGAAGGTGACGAGGACGCCGTTCAGCGCCCCGACGAGTCCCCCGGCGACGACGGAGACGATGCCGGCGAGGGGCAGGGGCACGCCCGCCTGGAACATCAGGCCGAAGATCGCGCTCGAGAACCCGAGGATGCTGCCCACCGACAGGTCGATGTCGCCGGTGATGATGATCAGCGTCACCGGCAGGAGCATGAGCAGGATCGGCGCCGAGTTCAGGATCATCGTCAGGTACGTGTACGGCTGCGCGAAGTACGGCACGGTCGTGGTCGCGACGATCAGCAGCAGCACGATGGCGGCGATGATGGCCGCCTCGGTGCGCAGCAGGAGGCGGCGCCAGAGCGGCCGGCCGTGCGTCCGGTACGAGGCGGCGGCCTTCTCGACGGCGGCCGAGTCCACGGCGGCCGTCGCGGTGGCGGCGGTGGTGTCGCTCATGCCGCACTCCCCCTTCTCTTGGCCCGGCGGGTTCGGGTGATGAACAGGATGCGGTCGAGCAGGATCGCGCCGACGATGAGGATGCCGACGATGGCCTGCTGCCAGAGGCTCGGCACACCGAGCACGGGGAGCGCGTTGCTGATGGTCGCGAGGAAGAAGCCGCCCAGCGCGACGCCCCAGATGGTGCCCGAGCCGCCGACGATCGCGACGCCGCCCACGACGGCGGCGGCGACGGCCTGCAGCTCATACCCGGTGCCCACCTGCGCGTCGCCGGTGGCGAAGATCGCGAGATAGACGAGCCCGCCGAGGCCGGCCAGGGCGCCGCTCGTGACGAACGCCGCCAGGGTCAGCCGGCGCTCCCCGAGACCGAACAGGGTGGCGGCCTCCGGGTTGGAGCCGAGCGCGTACAGGTCGCGCCCCGACCGCCGGCTGGTCATGAACCATCCGATCAGCAGCACGACCACGAGCACGACGAGCAGCAGCACCGGGATGCCGAAGAACTGCAGCGTGCCGAACGAGCGGTACTGCGCGGGAAGCCAGCTGGAGCGGATGAAGTGCGGCCCGATCCACAGGATCGCGATGCCGCGGTAGGCGTACAGCGTGCCCAGCGTGATCACCAGGGACGGCACCCGCAGGAAGGCGACCAGCAGGCCGTTGACGAGTCCGAGCACCGCCCCGAGCGCGATCCCGATGAGGATCACCAGCACGATCGGGATGCCGGGCACGTTGGCGAAGAGGGTGCCCGCCGTGTAGGTCGACAGGCACAGCACCGACCCGACCGACAGGTCGATGTTCCGGGTGATGATGACGATCGCCTCACCCAGGCTGATGAGGATCAGGATGGTCGGCTGGCGCAGGAGCTCGCGCCAGCCGCCGTCGCTGAAGAGGAAGCCCGGCTGCGAGATGCTGGTCAGCGCCACGAGCGCGACGATGAGGACGACCAGGCCGAGCTCGCGGGCACGGACCAGCTTGCCGAGGAACGACCGCTGGCCGCCGACCGGCGGGAGGGTGTGCGCGACGCTCATGCTGCGGCCTCCGCTGCGTGCGTGGCGGCGAACATGACCTTCTCCGGCGTCGCCGCCTCCCGGGTCAGCTCCGCGGTGATCCGGCCCTCGCGCACGACGAGCACGCGATCCGCCATGCCCAGCACCTCCGGCAGCTCGGACGAGATCATCAGCACCGCGACGCCGGTGCCCGCCAGCTCCGAGAGGAGGCGGTGCACCTCCGCCTTGGTGCCCACGTCGATGCCGCGCGTCGGCTCGTCGACGATCAGCAGCTTCGGCTGGGTGGCCAGCCATTTGCCGAGCACGACCTTCTGCTGATTGCCGCCGGAGAGCATCTGCGCCTCGGCGTCGAGTGCGAAGGTCTTCACCTGCAGGCGTGCGGCCCAGGTTCGGGCGCTCGGCTCCTCGCGCGCGGAGGTGATGAAGCCGAGCCGCGCGAGCTTGTCGCGGATGGCGAGCGTGATGTTGCTCTGCACGCCGGCGGTCATGGCCAGGCCCTGCTTGCGCCGGTCCTCGGGCACGAAGCCGATGCCCAGCCGCATCGCGACCGCCGGGTTCCTGCCCGGCACCGCCCTGCCGGCGATCCGCACCGATCCGGAGTCGTACGGGTCGACGCCGAAGACGGCGCGGGCGATCTCGCTGCGGCCGGCGCCGACGAGCCCCGCCAGGCACACGATCTCGCCGGAGCGCACCGTGAAGCTGACGTCGTCGAACACGCCGGCGCTCGTGAGGTGCTCCACCTCGAGCACCGGGTCGCCGATCTGCGCCTCCTGCTTCGGGAAGAGGTTGTCGACGCTGCGGCCGACCATCTGCCGGATGATCTCGTCCTCCGTGGTGGTCGACGTCTCGTTGGTCGCCACGTAGCTGCCATCGCGCATGACCGTCACGACGTCGCACAGGGCGAACACCTCGTCGAAGCGGTGCGAGATGAAGATGATGCCGCGGCCCTCGTCGCGCAGCTGACGGGCGATGCCCATCAGGCGCTCGACCTCGACGCCGGACAACGCGGCGGTCGGCTCGTCCATGATGATGACCCTCGCGCCGACCGAGATCGACTTGGCGATCTCGACGACCTGCTGGTCGGCGATCGAGAGTCCGCGCGCGTCGCGGTCCGGGTCGATCGGCACGCCGAGTCGCTGGGTCAGCTCGCGGGTCTCGCGCCGCATCCGGGCCCGGTCGAGGGTGCCGAAGCGCGTGTACGGCTGGCGCCCGACGAACAGGTTCTCGGCGACCGTCAGGTCGGGGAAGAGCGTCGGCTCCTGATAGATGACCGCGATGCCGGCATCCTTCGCCTCGCGGGTGTTGTGGAAGTCGACGCTCTCGCCGTCGAGCAGGAACTCGCCGGCGTCGCGGCGGTACAGGCCGCCGATGATCTTGACCAGCGTCGACTTGCCGGCGCCGTTCTCGCCGATGAGGGCGTGGATGGAGCCCGCCCGCAGCGTCAGGTCCGCGCCGGCCAGCGCGGCCACCGCGCCGAACGACTTGGTGACGCCGTGCAGTTGAAGCAGCGGTGTGTCGGTCATGCGGCTTCCACCTCGATCTCGATCGCGTACGACCTGCTCTCGCCGGGCTCGAGCCGCGGCAGCTCGCCGGCGGCCCGAGCGGCCGCCCGGCCCTGGATCTGCGCGGTGTTGGCGGGCTCCAGGCCGAGCACGTAGTGCTTGGTCGCGGTGAGCTTCCACTGGAAGATCGCCGGGAGGGCCTCCGAATACCGCAGCGTCAACGTCAGCCCGCGGGCCTCGTTCGTCACGCGGGCGACGCGGTCGTCGCCGGCGACGTGGACGTACACCTGCTCGCGGGTGCCGACCACCGGCTCGCCGATCTCGGCCCGGCGATCGAACCCCGCGGCGGCGTCGGGGTCGCGCGGGGCGACCGATCGGGCGGGGATGTCGACGACGGTCCCGGCGTCGAGCAGCGGCCACCCGAGGTTCACGTGGTACAGGACCATGTGCGGATGGGAGCGCTCGCCCTCATTGGTCACGGTGTCGTCGATCCGGAACGAGGTGGAGCCCACGCGGGAGGTGATCCGGCGTCGCAGCAGCAGGTTCTCCTGGAAGACGCCGGTCTGGCGCACCTCGCCGGCGACCGTGATCAGCTCGCGGGTGGCGACGACCTCCGTGACGCGGGCGGGCACGTGGCCGATGCGGCCGTGCATCCCGGCGACGCCGTCCTCGTCGTCGGCGGGCGGGCCGAAGCTGTCCAGCCCGCAGGTCGTGACGAGTCCGCCGCCGAAGGTGCGCAACCAGCCGCGGCCCTCCGGCTCGTAGGCGTCGGGGCGGGTGATGCCCGACGCGGAGAGCCATGCGAGCGGCAGGCCGTTGATCGTGGCCGCCCCGATGTCGAGCGCCCGGTCCGGGTGCACGTCGAACTCGAGGCCGCCGCCGTTGACGACCCGGAGGCGGCGGGCGCCGCGCGCCGGACCGTCATCCTCCACGAATCGATCGACGCGGGCGACCTGATCGAGCGAACCGACCCGGAGGAGGGCCGACTCGACCGGGGCACCGAAGATGTCAGCCAACGGGACCAAGCTCCCGGTTGCCGGGACCGAAGTGCTTGAGGATGACGATGTCGTCGGTCGCGCTGCGATTGCTGATCGTCACGCCGGCGCGCGCTGCCGCCTCCGAGACGAAGAACTCGTCCTGGCTGAGCTGGCCGTAGCGGATCAGGGTGGCGGCCTGCGCGTCGTGCACGCCGAAGGTGCCGGAGCCCTGCACGAGGAGGGCGCCGTACGCGTCCTGGTCGGTGACGGTCACGGTCTGGCCGGGGCGCACCGTGAGCTCCTTCGCGCTGAACGAGTTCGAGCGGAAGACGATCCAGTTCTCCACGTACGCGCTGCCGCCGTCGGCCTCCGAGGTCGCGGTGGCGTACGGCCGCATGAAGCGGTTGGGCACGAAATCCACGTCGACGTTCTTGTCCCAGTCGAGCAGGTCGGTCACGAACTCGTAGTCGCCGTGGTGATCCTCGGGAACGTCCTTCCAGAGCAGTGCCTCCGGCACCTCCTGGTTGTTGCTCCACGATTCGCACATCGCGAACAGGTCGTTCGCGGCCTGCGGCTCGTAGGTGCAGATGCTCGCGGGCGCGTGCAGCACGCCGGCCGGGATGTCCCACCCCGTGCCAAGTTGCGTGCGGTATCCGAGCGAGAGGTCGGTGATCCGGTTGTCGCCGCCGTCGGCGAAGCGGCGCAGGCGCTCGATGAACTGCTCGCGCGTGACGCCCGGCTGCAGGCCGAGGAACGAGATCGGCTGAGTGCCGAGGTTGTCGTTCATATGCGGCGAGTAGTAATACGCCTCGGGCTTGCCGACCTTGCCGAGCTGCGCCGCCATCTCGTCCGTGTGGTGCACGTGCAGCGGCAGCGGCATCAGGTTGTCGAAGAACTTCGAGTACATCGTCCAGGCGCCGAAGGCGTCCCAGAGCCGGGAGCCGATCACGTCGGCGCGGTGGTGCGCGACGAACTCGTCGAACGGGAGCAGGCCGCCGTCGGGGTCGACGACGAGGCTGAGCCCCTCATGAGCACCGGTCAGCGGTCCGTTGTCGGCGCGGATCGCGGAGGCGAGCCAGCGCTCGTCGATGCCGCCGCGCCCCTGACCCAGCGGGAAGTAGTCGTCGGGGTGCAGGCGGATGCGCTTGCCCGGCGTGCAGAACGCGCGCGGCACCCAGGCCGGAGCGAGACGGACGATGCCGTCGCCGGCCTCCAGTGCGCGGTCGTAGGCACTGGCGGATGTCACGACGTTGTCGTAGGCCTCTGAGCTCATCGATGACGCTCTTCCTGGTTCAGGCGTCGCCGTCGTGGCGACGCTGCCGATCGATTGGGTTCAATGAACCACGTCCGGGGACAGTAACACCGCGTCCCGGCTGCGTCAATATTCCGGATCGACACACGTTCGTTCCCCGCCAGAATCAGGCATCGGGGCCCTCTCCTGTTACAATTGGAGGTGAAGTTAACATCAGACTCACACGCGAAGGGGCAACCATGGCCACCACCGGCAGCACGGAGTCGGAGGCCCGCCGCAAGCTGCTGCTCGCCTCGCTGGAACGCGAGAACGTCATCCGGCTGACCGAGGCCGCCGACACGCTCGGCGTCTCGGCGATGACCATCCGCCGCGACCTCGACGACCTCGAGAGCGAGGGCCTCCTGAGGCGGGTGCGCGGCGGCGCGATCTCCGTCATCGGCCCGCGGCCGTTCGAGGAGCGACGGGCCGTCCGGTCCCGCGCGAAGGAGGTCATCGCCGAGAAGGCGATGGGGCTCGTGCCGCGATTCGGCTCGATCGCCCTCGACGCCTCCACCACCGTCGGCACGATGGCGAGCAGGCTGGGACCGCGGTCGGGGCTCATGGTCACCACGAACTCGCATCCGACCTACGCGATGCTCAAGGGCACCGTGGGAGTGACACCGATCCTCGTCGGCGGCGAGACCGAGGAGGCGACCGACACCTTCGTCGGCCCGCTCGCGGTGCAGGCGGCGCAGTCGCTGCGCTACGTGCGGTTCTTCGCCTCGGCGAGCGCCGTCGACGCCTCGTTCGGCACCACCGAGGTCTCGCTCGCCGAGGCGCAGATGAAGCAGGCGTTCGCGCAGGTCTCGAAGGAGGTCGTGCTCTGCATGGACTCCTCGAAGCTGCGCCAGGAGTCCATCGCCGCCGGTCTCGAGCTCTCCAAGGTGGCCGTGCTCATCACCGAGCTCGCCCCGGACGACCAGCGGCTCGAGGAGTTCCGCGACCTGGTCGAGCTGCGCTGACCCGGGCCGGGCGCCGTGTGACTTTTCGTGTGAAGTCTTGTTACATTTCACACCTGCGCACATTCCGCCCTATCATCGCGGTCAGACCCTCCACGGATGCAGGAGCACCAGCACCATGACCAACCCCACGGCGGCCGAGCTGGTCGCACGCAGCAACCGGCTCGGCAGCGACCCCCGGATCACCAACTACGCGGGCGGCAACACGTCGGCCAAGGGGACCGAGATCGACCCCGTCACGGGCGAGCCCGTCGAGCTGCTGTGGGTCAAGGGGTCCGGCGGCGACCTCGGCACGCTGACCCCCGCCGGGCTGTCGGTGCTGCGCCTGGACCGCTTCCGCGGACTGCGCGACGTCTACCCGGGCGTCGACCGCGAGGACGAGATGGTGGCCGCCTTCGACTACTGCCTCCACGGCAAGGGCGGCGCCACGCCCTCGATCGACACCGCGATGCACGCCCTCGTCGACGCCGCGCACGTCGACCATCTGCATCCGGACGCCGGCATCGCGATCGCGACCTCCGCCGACGGCGAGGAGCTCACGGCGACGATCTACGGCGGCCGGGTCGTCTGGGTGCCCTGGCGCCGCCCCGGCTTCCAGCTCGGGCTCGACATCGCCGCCATCAAGGAGCAGAACCCGGATGCCGTGGGCTGCATCCTCGGCGGCCACGGCATCACCGCGTGGGGCGACAGCTCCGAGCAGTGCGAGGCGAACAGCCGCTGGATCATCGACACCGCGCAGGCGTACATCGACGCGCACGGCTCGGCGAACCCCTTCGGCGACGCCGTCCCCGACAACGCCCCGCTGCCGGAGCCGGAGCGCCGCGCCAAGGCCGCCGCCCTCGCCGCCACGATCCGCGGCATCGCATCCCAGGACCGGCCGATGGTCGGTCACTTCACCGACGACCCGCGCGTCCTCGAGTTCCTCGCCGGCGCCAAGGCGGCGCAGCTGGCCGAGGCGGGCACCAGCTGCCCCGACCACTTCCTCCGCACCAAGATCAAGCCGATGCTGCTCGACCTCCCGGCCGGTGCCCCCGTCGACCAGTCGATCGCGCGGCTCACGGAGCTGCACGACGCGTACCGGGCCGACTACACCTCCTACTACGAGGCGTACGCCGCACCCGACAGCCCCGCGATGCGCGGCGCCGACCCGGCGATCGTGCTCGTGCCCGGCGTCGGGATGTTCAGCTACGGCGCCACCAAGCAGACCGCTCGGGTGGCCGGCGAGTTCTACCTCAACGCGATCAACGTGATGCGCGGCGCCGAGGCGCTCTCGACCTACACGCCGATCTCGGATGAGGAGAAGTTCCGGATCGAGTACTGGGCGCTCGAGGAGGCGAAGCTGCAGCGGATGCCGAAGCCGCGCTCGCATCAGGGCAGGATCGCGCTGGTCACCGGCGCCGCATCCGGCATCGGCAAGGCCATCGCCACCCGCCTCGCCGCGGAGGGCGCGTGCGTCGTCGTGGCGGACCTCGACGCCGCGAAGGCGAGCGCCGCCGCCGCGGAGCTCGGCTCGACCGACGTGGCCGTCGGTGTCGCCGTCGACGTCTCGGACGCGGCGGCCGTGAAGGCGGCCGTCGACGCGGCGCTGCTGGCCTTCGGGGGGCTGGACCTGGTCGTGAACAACGCGGGGCTGTCCATCGCCCGCTCCCTCCTGCAGACGAGCGAGGCGGAGTGGGACCTGCTCCACGACGTCATGTCGAAGGGATCGTTCCTGGTGTCGCAGGCCGCGGCGACCCCGCTCATCGAGCAGGGGATGGGCGGCGACATCGTCTACATCTCGTCGAAGAACTCCGTCTTCGCCGGACCCGACAACCTGGCGTACTCGGCGACCAAGGCCGACCAGTCGCACCAGGTGCGCCTGCTGGCCGCGGAGCTCGGCGGCCACGGCATCCGGGTCAACGGGATCAACCCCGACGGCGTCGTGCGCGGCTCGGGGATCTTCGCGTCCGGCTGGGGAGCCAACCGCGCGAAGACCTACGGGGTCAAGGAGGAGGACCTGGGGCAGTTCTACGCCAACCGCACCATCCTCAAGCGCGAGGTCGTGCCGGAGAACGTGGCCGACGCCGTGTACGTGCTGACCGGTCCCGAGCTGAGCCGCACCACCGGGCTGCACATCCCGGTCGACTCCGGCGTCGCCGCCGCCTTCCTTCGCTGAGCGCCCCGTGACCGGAGGGGCCGTCGCCGCCATCGACCTCGGCGCGAGCAGCGGGCGCGTGGTGCTGGGGCGGATCGACGACGGCATCGTGCGGCTGGACATCCTGGAGCGCTTCGCGAACACGCCGGTGCGCGTGTGGGAGGGCTCGGGCTCCGGACTGCACTGGAACCTGCTCGAGCTGTACCGGCCGATCCTGCAGGGGCTTCGCCGGGCGGTCGCCGCCGAGCCCGGGCTGCGCAGCATCGGCATCGATTCGTGGGGGCTCGACTACGGCATCCTGCGCGACGGGGCCCTGCTCGGCAACCCGTACTCCTACCGCGACGAGCGCACCGCCGGCGGCGTGCGGGCGACGCACGAGCTGATCGCGCCCGAGGAGCTGTACGCGATCAGCGGGCTCCAGTTCATGCCGATCAACTCGATCTACCAGTTCACCGCCGACCGTCTCGCCGGTCGCCTCCAGCCCGGTGACACGGCCCTCCTCATCCCCGATCTGATCGGGTACTGGCTCACCGGCGAGGTGATCGCCGAGCGGACCAACGCATCGACCACCGGGCTGCTCGACGTGCGCGCGCGCACCTGGTCGGCGAGCCTGGCCGACCGCCTCGGGCTCTCCGCCGGCCTGCTGCCTCCGATCGTCGACCCTGGCACGGAGGTCGGGACCCTGCTCCGGCCCGTCGAGGTCGAGGTCGGGGCCTCGGTGCCCGTCGTCACGGTGGGCTCGCACGACACGGCCTCCGCGGTCGTCGGCGTTCCCGCCCTCGACGACGACTACGCCTACATCTCGTGCGGCACGTGGGCCCTCGTGGGGGTCGAGCTCGACGGCCCGGTGCTCGACGACGCGGCTCGTGTCGCCAACTTCACGAACGAGGCGGGCCTCGACGGCCGCATCCGGTTCCTGCAGAACATCACCGGCCTCTGGCTGCAGTCCGAGAGCATCCGCACCTGGGAGCGCGACGGCCGCGACATCGACCTGACCGCGCTCCTCGAGGCCGCCGAGGCGCTCGGCACGGGATCGCTGTTCGATGCGAACGACCCGCGCTTGCTTCCGCCGGGCGACATGCCCGCCCGGATCGCGCAGTGCTGCCGCGAGGCCGGGCAACCGGTGCCGCAGAACCCCGCGGAGTTCGTGCGGGCGATCAACCAGAGCCTCGCCGAGGCGTTCGCGGTGGCGGTGCGCACGGCGGCCGACCTGTCGGGCAAGGATGTGAAGGTGATCCACGTGGTCGGTGGCGGCTCGCAGAACGCCCTGCTCTGCCGGTTGACGGCCGACCGCAGCGGACTCCCCGTCGTCGCGGGACCCGTCGAGGCGACCGCGCTCGGCAACGTCATGTCGCAGGCCCGCACGGCGGGACTCGTCACCGGCGGTCTCGACACGCTGCGCGCGACGGTCGCGCGGTCCACGTCGCTGCGCCGCTACGAGCCGAGAAGCGGTGCTCGATGACCCCCGCCCGCCTCTCCGGCAGCGTCGCCGCGGTCGACCTCGGCGCGACGAGCGGCCGGGTGGTGCTCGGCCACGTCGGCGGCGGGGAGCTGCGGCTGACCGACGTCGCCCGGTTCGCGAACCAGCCCGTGCGCACGCTCGACGGCCTGCACTGGAGCGTGCTCGAGCTCTACCGCGACGTCGTCGAGGGGCTCGCGGCGGCCACGCGCCAGGAGCCGCAGCTCGCGAGCATCGGCATCGACTCCTGGGCCGTCGACTACGGCCTGCTGCGCGGAGGGCGGCTGCTCGGCGATCCCTACGCCTACCGCGACGAGCGCAACGCCGCCGCCGTCGACATCGTGCACGGGACGATCGGCGCCGACGAGCTCTATCGGCGCAACGGCCTGCAGCACCTGCCCTTCAACTCGCTCTTCCAGCTCACCGCCGACCGGACCGCCGGCGTGCTCGACCTCGCCGACGCGTTCCTGCTGCTGCCCGACCTGCTCGGCTACTGGCTCACCGGGAGCAGCGTCGCCGAGCGCACCAACGCCTCGACGACCGGGCTCGTCGGCGTCGAGAGCGGCGCGTGGGACGCCGACCTCATCGAGCGGCTGGCGCTGCGACCGGAGATCTTCCGCCCGCTCGTCGACGCGGGGACCGACCTCGGCGGGCTCGCGCCGACCGCGGTGCGCGGGGTGGGCGCGACGCGTGCGCGGGTGAGCGCCGTCGGATCGCACGACACCGCCTCGGCCGTGGTCGCGATCCCGGCGACCGGACCCGACTTCGCCTACATCTCGAGCGGCACCTGGTCGCTCGTCGGCGTCGAGCTGGAGCGCCCGGTGCTGAGCGACGCGTCGCGGGAGGCCGGCTTCACCAACGAGGGCGGCGTCGACGGGCGAGTGCGCTACCTGCACAACGTCATGGGCCTGTGGCTGCTGACCGAGTGCATCCGCGACTGGGAGCGGTCGGGGGAGACGGTCTCGCTCGCGGCCCTGCTCGAGCAGGCCGGCGCGGTGACCGCGGACGTGCCGGTCTTCGACGCCGACGACGAGGCCTTCCTCGCGCCGGGAGACATGCCGGCCCGGATCGCCGCGTGGCTCACGGCGCACGACCGGCCGGTGCCGGCATCCCGCGCCGAGCTCGTGCGCTCGATCCTGCAGAGCCTCGCGAACGCCTACGCCGGCGCGGTGCGCAGCGCCGCCCGGCTGAGCGGCCGTGACGTGGGCGTCGTGCACATCGTCGGCGGCGGATCGCAGAACGCACTGCTCTGCCAGCTCACCGCCGACGCGACCGGGCTCCCGGTGCTCGCGGGACCGGTCGAGGCGACGGCGATCGGCAACGTGCTCGTGCAGGCGCGCGCGCTCGGCTTCGCGTCCGGTGATCTGGAGGCGCTGCGCGCGCTCGTCGTGCGCGCCTTCCCCGTGACGACCTATCGCCCGCGGTCGTCTCACTAGCCTGGCGAGCGTGACCGACCCAGAGCGCATCGCCTACGGACCCCTCGAGCTGAACTACGGGCTCCTCCATCGCGCGACCGGCCCCTCCCGGGGCACCGTGGTGCTGATCCACGGCGGATTCTGGCGGTTCCGGCCCGAATACATGGACGGCCCCGTGCCGCTCGGCGCGGCGTTCGCCGAGCGCGGCTGGGATGTCTGGGAGCCCGAGTACCGCGCCCTCGGCGCCGGCGGCGGCTGGCCCGCCACCCTCGACGACGTGGCGGCCGCGATCGACCACCTCGCCGAGCTGCACGCGTCGCACGGCATCGCCGCCGACGCACCCGTCACGGTCGGCCACAGCGCGGGGGGCCATCTCGCCGTCTGGGCGACCACCCGCGACGAGCCGCGCGTACCGGTGCGCGCCGCGATCAGTCTCGCGGGGGTGCTCGACCTGGCGCTCGGCGAGCGCGAGGGCATCGGCACCGGGGCGGTCGTGGGGTTCCTCGGCGGCACATCGGCCGAGCATCCGGAGCGCTACGCCGCGGCGGACCCGGCCGCGCGCATCGTGCCGGACGCCCGGGTGCGGATCGTGCACGGCGACACCGACGACGTGGTGCCGATTTCGCAGGCGCACGCGTACGTCGCCGAGGCGACCGCGGCCGGTCAGGACGCGCGGCTCGACGCCGTCGCGGGCGACCACGACGTCGTCATCGACCCCGCCGATCCGAGCTTCGCGATGACACTCGCCGCGCTGGAGGAACTCACCGTGCCCCACCCGCCGGTCGGGTAGCGCCGTCGGCGCGTATCGAGGCCTCGGCGCCGCGCGACATTGTTCGACAATCTGCTACCTTGTCGAGCAATGTCCGCTCCCGCCAGCGTGCTGCCCGGCACGATCGCCGACGCCCTGCGCGCCGACGTCGTCGAGACGCGCCTCGCCCCCGGCGAGACCGTGACCGAGGCGGCCGTCGCGCTGCGATTCGGCGTCGCCCGCTCGACCGCGAGGATCGCGATCGAGAAGCTCGTGGCCGAGGGGATGCTGCGCCGCGAGGTGCATCACGCCGCGCGGGTGCCCGAGCTCTCACGCGACGACATCGTCGACCTGTACGCGACGCGCGCGGTCGTGGAGGGCGCCGCCATGCGCTGGCTGGCCGAGCAGGGCGCCGTTCCGGCGGACGCCCTCGCGGCGCACCGCGGCATCCGGGCGGCCGCGAAGGACGGCGGCGCGTTCGCGGCCCAGGACATCGCCTTCCACCGCGCGCTGGTCGCCGGCCAGCGTTCCCCGCGGCTCGCCCGCGTGCACGACCAGCTCATGGGCGAGATCGAGCTCGGCATCGGGCAGGTGCAGGCGCACGGCCTGATGTCGGCGATGACGATCGCCGAGCAGCACGAGTACGTGCTCGCCGCGGTCATCGCCGGCGACGGCGAACGCGCGGAACGCCTCGCCCGCGAGCACGTGATGAGCGCCCGGGACGCGCTCCTCGCCCACTTCGACACCACCCACCGACCGGAGGACTGATCCATGGTCCAGCGCCAGTTCCCGAAGCCCGCCCAGGTCTTCGAGCTCATGAAGTTCAAGAAGCCGGTCTGGAGCGCGAAGGAGCGCCGGCTCAGCGCCGCGCTCACGATCGACGACCTCCGCCTGATCGCGAAGCGGCGCACACCGAGGGCCGCGTTCGACTACACCGACGGCTCCGCCGACGACGAGATCTCGCTCACCCGTGCGCGCCAGGCCTTCCAGGACATCGAGTTCACGCCCGGCATCCTGCGCGGGATGTCGGACGACGTCGACACGACCCGCACGATCCTCGGGGGCCCCTCCGCTCTCCCGTTCGCGATCGCGCCGACCGGCTTCACGCGCCTCATGCAGACCGAGGGAGAGACCGCGGGGGCCGCAGCGGCGGGGGCGGCCGGCATCCCGTTCACGCTGTCGACGCTCGGCACGACGTCGATCGAGAACGTCAAGGCCGCCAACCCCGGCGGCCGCAACTGGTTCCAGCTCTACGTCATGCGCCAGCGCGAGATCTCGTACGGCCTCGTCGAGCGCGCGGCGAAGGCCGGCTTCGACACCCTGCAGTTCACCGTCGACACCCCGGTCGCCGGCGCGCGGCTGCGCGACAAGCGCAACGGGTTCTCGATCCCGCCTCAGCTCACGCTCGGCACGATCGTCAACGCGATCCCGCGCCCATGGTGGTGGGTCGACTTCCTGACGACCCCCAAGCTCGAGTTCGCGTCGCTCTCCTCCACCGGCGGCACGGTGGGCGAGCTGCTCGACGCCGCCATGGACCCGTCGATCTCGTTCGCCGACCTCGACGTCATCCGGGGCATGTGGTCGGGCAAGATCGCGATCAAGGGCGTGCAGTCGCTCGAGGACGCGAAGAAGCTCGCCGACCTCGGGGTCGACGCGATCATCCTGTCGAACCACGGCGGCCGCCAGCTCGACCGGGCGCCGATCCCGTTCCGGCTGCTGCCGCACGTCGTGCGCGAGGTCGGCGACGACGTCGAGATCGGCGTCGACACCGGCATCATGTCGGGCGCCGACATCGTCGCGGCGATCGCGCTCGGCGCCGACTTCACGATGATCGGCCGCGCCTACCTCTACGGCCTCATGGCCGGCGGCCGCGCCGGCGTCGACCGCACGATCGCGATCCTCGCCGACCAGCTGCGACGCACGATGAAGCTGCTGGGCGCCGCCTCGCTCGACGAGCTGACGCCCGCGATGGTGACCCAGCTGCAGCGCCTGGTGCCGGTCGCCGCGCCCTGACCGCTGCACCCCGACCTCCGGGCGGCGGCGCTGTGGTGGTCGCCGCCGCCCGGTCGCACACCGGCACGCGTCGCCATCCCGCGCTAGGACGACGCCTGCGACTCCGCCCCGAGCCACGCGCCCGCGATGAGCGTCGCGCCGAGCTCGGTGGGGTGCACGCCGTCGGCGGCGAGCGCCTCCTCGCCGTACTGCCGGGCGGCATCCGCCATCACCTGGGCGAGCGGCACGAAGCCGGCGCCGAACTCGTCGGCCAGCCGGCGGACCACGGCGCGCTTGGCATCCAGGTCCTCCTCGGCCCAGTGCTTCTGGGCCGACGTGACCGGCGCGACGAACGGCTCGACCAGGATGACCCGCGGCGCGATCGTCTCGTGCGCGCGCTTCAGGATGGTGCGGTAGTCGTCCTCGAACGCCTCGGCCGTCGTGGGGTCGCCGCTGTCGTAGCGGCGCCAGGTGTCGTTGATGCCGACGTACACGGTCAGGATCTCGGGATCGTGGTCGAGCGCGTCCGCCTTCCAGCGCGCCCGCAGGTCGCGCACCCGGTTGCCGCCGATCCCGGTGTTGACGATCGGCCGCTCGTCGCCGCGCTGGGCGAGCTCGGTCGCGACCATCCGCACCCAGCCGTGGCCGAGACCCTCGGGATCCTCGCGGCGCCCCGCGTCGGTGATGCTGTCGCCGATGAACACCAGGGGCCGCGCCATGTGGTCAGCCTAGGTCGCGGGGCAGGCGAGGATGGACCCGTGGAATTCTGCATCTTCGTCGAGCCGCAGGAGGGGCTGACCTGGGAGCAGCTCGCCACGATCGCGCGGGAGACGGAGCGCCTCGGTTTCGACGGCTTCTTCCGCTCCGACCACTACATCGCCCCCGATCGCGCGCTGCGCGGCGCCCCCGCGATCTCCGACGCCTGGACGACGCTGGCCGGCCTCGCGGTCGCGACGGAGCGCGTGCGGCTCGGCACGCTCGTGACGCCGGTGACCTTCCGGCATCCGGGCGCGCTCGCGGTGCAGGTGGCGAACGTGGATGCCATGTCGGGCGGGCGCGTGGAGCTCGGGTTCGGCGCGGGCTGGAACGCTCCGGAGCACGCGGCCTACGGCATCCCGTTCCCCGGCAAGCGCTTCGGCCTGCTCACGGAGGCGCTCGAGGTCATGACCGGGCTGTGGGCGACCGCGCCCGGCGAGACGTTCTCGTTCGAGGGCGAGCACCTCCGCCTCGACCGCGCCCTCGGGGTGCAGCGCCCCGTGCAGGACGCGATCCCGCTCATCATCGGCGGGGGCGGCGCCACCCGCACCCCGGCGCTGACCGCCCGGTTCGCGACCGAGTACAACACCGGATGGGAGCCGGATGCCGTGATCGCCGAGCGCTTCGCCCGCGTCGTCGCCGCGTGCGAGGCGGCCGACCGCGACCCGGAGACGCTCGGCCTGTCGGTCGCCCTCACGGCCACGATCGGCGCGACCCCCGCCGACGCGGATGCGCGGGCCCGCGCGATCGGGCTCGACCCGGCCCGGCAGCGCACGCACGGCCTGCACGGCACGCCCGCGCAGGTCGCCGACCGTATCGCCGACCTGGCCGGGCTCGGCGCCGGACGCGTCTACCTGCAGCTGCTCGACCCCACCGATCTCGAGCAGCTCGAGCTGCTCGTCGAGGCGACGCAGGCCGCCGGATGAGCGCCGGCGACCTCGTCATCGTGCTGCCGGGCGGGGGCTACGGCACGCACGCGCCGCACGAGGCCGAGCCGGTCGCCGAGTGGTTGGAGGGCCTGGGCGTCGCGGCGAGCGTGTTCCGCTACCCGGTCGCGACCCGGCACCCGGGTCCGCTGAACGCGGTGCGCGCCGAGGTGCGCCGGGCACGAGCAGCCGGCGCGACGCGAGTGGCGCTGCTCGGGTTCTCGGCGGGCGGACATGCGGCCGGGATGGCGGCCCTCGCCCCCACGGCGGCGCCCGACGAGCGCGTCGACGCCGCGATCCTGTGCTACCCGGTCGTGTCGATGCAGCTGGCCACCCACGCGGGGTCGCGCCAGAACCTGCTGGGGGACGCCCCGACGGACTCCGAGCGCGCCGCGACCTCGCTCGACCGGCTCGTCACGCCGCAGGCGCCGCCGTTCTTCGTGTGGCACACCGTCGCCGATCGGGCGGTGCCGGTCGAGCATTCGTACCTGCTCGGCTCGGCCCTCGCGGCGGCCGGGGTGCCGCATGAACTGCACGTGTTCCCCGACGGGGTGCACGGCATCGGGTTCGGCGCGGATGTGCCCGGAGCGAACGCGTGGCCGCGGCTCTGCGCCGACTGGCTCGAGCGCGGAGGATGGGTCACATGAGCAACTGGAACGACACCGTGCTGCAGCAGTTCCACGACAACGGCGGGTTCGTCGAGCGGTTCGGCCGCCGGCTCGTCGTACTGCACACGATCGGGGCGAGGTCGGGCGCGCCGCGGGAGAACCCGGTGATGGGGCTGCCGGAGGGCGACGGCTGGATCGTGGCCGCCACCTTCGCGGGCCAGCCGGTGGATCCGGCCTGGGCGCACAACCTGCGGGCGCACCCGGATATCGACGTCGAGGTCGCCCTGCCCGACGCCGGGATCGAGAAGCACGCCGTGCATGCGACCGAGGTGGCGGAGCCCGAGCGCTCCGAGCTGTGGAAGCGGTTCCTGGCCGCGTCACCCGGGTTCGCGTCGTACGAGGAGAAGACCGACCGGGCGTTCCCGATCTTCCACCTGACGCCGCGCTAGATCTGATCGACCGACGGCCGAGACGGCCGTCGGCGCTGGCGTCGCGGCGGAGGCCAGAAATGGCCTCCGCTCATAGCTCCAGCGCGCCGAGGAGGTTCGTCGCGACGGTGGAGTGCACCGACTCCGTGTCGGAGGGGTGGTAGATGCCCGCGAGCACGTCGCGCTGCAGGCGGGCGAGCTCGCTGCCGGCGCCGTACCCGCCGCCGCCCGCGAGCCGCATCGCCTGGTCGACGACGTAGCGCGCCGTCTCGGTCGCGCGGTGCTTGGCGCCGGTGAGCTTGCGGAACCAGTCCCCGCCGTGGTTCACGAGGCCGTCGACGTCGGCGGCGAGGGTCTCGAGGTCGGGGGCGAGCGCGTCGAGGGCGAGCGCGGCATCCGCGACCCGCCAGCGCAGGTCGGGGTCCTGCGCGTAGGAGAGCCCGGTGCGCATCGAGGTGCGCCGCCTCGTCGCCTCGACGCCGAGCACGAGCGCCCGGTCGGCGATCCCGGCGTAGACCGATCCGATCAGCAGGAGGAAGTTCGCGAAGATCGCGAACACGAACGGGTCGGCGTTCGGTCCGATCGGCAGGAACCGCGAGATCCGCTCGTCGGGGACGAACGCCCCCTCGAGCCGCGTCGTGTTCGACTGCGTCGCGCGCATGCCGAGGGTGTCCCAGTCGTCGAGCGTCGTGACGCCGGGGGCGTCGGACCCCGCCGCGTCGCGGGTCAGGAACCCGTGCACGAGCCGCGGCCCGTCCGGGCCGTCCTCCTGCCGCCCGAACACGCCGAGGCGGGTCCACGCCGGGGCGAGCGAGGTGAAGATCTTGGTGCCCGTGAACGCGAAGCCGCCCTCGACCGCGTCGACGCGGGTGCGCGAGTCCCACAGCACGAGGTCGTTGCCCGGCTCGCTGTTGCCGAACGCGAACAGCTCGCCGGCCTCGGCATCCCGCAGCACCCAGTCCAGGGAGCCGTCGCCGCGCTCGTGCAGCACCCGCGCGACCCCGGTCCAGACCAGGTGCATGTTGATGCCGAGCGCGGTCGCCGGAGCGTACGCGGCGAGCAGCCGCTGGTCGCGCGCGGTCTCCAGCAGCGGGCGCGGCGCGAGATAGCCGGCCTCCCGGAGCGCATCGAGATCCTCGGTGAAGAACGCGTTGTCGCGGTCGTAGCCGGCGGCGCGCGACCGGATGCCGTCGAGCAGCTCCGGGGTCAGCGCGCGGGATTCCTGGGTCGCCACGCGCCCAGGCTAGTCAACGGGCGCCGGTGCCGCGCGGGTTCCGGCCGCGATCGCGGTGGCGACCGACGCGGCGGCCACCAGGGCGATCGCGACGACCGAGCCGGCGATCCCGAGCACGGGGGCCAGCGCGCCGCCCCCGAGCACGAGCACGGCGGCCGGGATCGCGACCGCCGCCGGGAACCCCGGGCGATCCAGCAGCGGCGCGTGCAGCGCCCAGATCAGCAGGAGGGCGGCTCCCGCCGGCACGGCGAGCGACAGGCCGACCACGAGCTGCTCGCCCGGGGCGGGCCGCGCCCCCACCTGCACGGCGGCATCGAGCGCCGCACCCACCGCCGCGAGCGCGGCGAACAGCAGGTAGTGGCCGTAGCCCCAGACGAACGAACGCTGCCGCCGACGCGCGAGCCCCTCCCCGGCGGGCTGCAGGAAGTAGGCCCACCAGAGCGCGACGAGCAGCACGAATCCGGCGATCGCGATCGTGACGAGCGGCGCGGTGACGCCGTGGGCGGCGAGCGCCGCATGCAATCCGTTGACCGCGGCGAGCACGGTCTCGCCGAGCAGGATCAGCACGAACAGTGCGTACCGCTCGGCGATGTGGTGCGGATGCCACGCCAGCCCGCGCCCCCGCTCCGCCCACAGCGGCGTCGCGAACTCGAGCACGACGAGCACGAGGAACGTCGGCAGGAACAGCCACCCGACGTCCGGCAGCAGCAGCCGAGCGCACCACAGGATCTGCACCACGAGAACGCCGCCGCCGTAGCGGAGGGCGACCGGCCGCCCCTCGGGATGCTCGATCGCCGCCCGCACCCAGAGCGCGATCTGACCCAGGCGCATGATGACGTAGCCGAGTGTGACGACCGCGAAGTCGTCGTGCGCGAACGCGTTCGGCACGCCGGCCGCGAGCACGAGCACGCCGGCCATCTGCAGCACCGCGAGCAGGCGGTACACGACGTCGTCGGTGTCGTACGCCGAGGCGAACCAGGTGAAATTGATCCAGGCCCACCAGATCGCGAAGAACACGAGCAGGAACGGGATGATCCGCGGCGCCACCGTGCCGTGCTCGATCGACGGAGCGAGCACGGCGACGAGCGAGCCGACCGCGACGACGAAGACGAGGTCGTAGAGGGCCTCGAGGGGGCTGGATGCCCGGAACGCCTCGGTCGTGTCGCGCGCCCGCATCCGGATGTGCACGGGCCCGCGCCGGATCATGCGGTGAGCCTAGAGCTCAGAGCGCCACGGCCACGATCGTCGCGATCAGACCGGTCAGCTGGCCGGCGAGCAGGAACACGGCGATCCCGATCGCCGCGCCCGGCGACGCCTTCGAGACGCCCGGGCGCAGCGCGGCGACGACGCCGATGACGAGCGCCGCGATCGACAGCAGCCCGATGGGCACGGCCACCCCGATGACGACGGCGGCGAACGGCGTGCCGCCCCGCACCTGCATCAGGAGCTGGATCGGAGCGGCGGCCACGCCGGCGACCGCGGCCACGATCGCCAGGACGAGCGCCACGACGCCCAGGGTGTTGGATGCCGGTCGCGGTGCCGCCAGCGCGGCCACCTCGCTCATCGCGGCACCAGCGCATTCGCGACGCTCGAATCGAGCGCGAAGACGAGCACGGTGGTCGCGGCCGAGGTGATGCCGACCGCCATGCCGGCCGCGGCGAGGCCGTGCGGCGATCCCGGCCGCGTGACCCCGATGATGCCGATCGCGGCCGCGGCGAGGGCCAGCACGAGTCCGACGACGTCCATCGCGTTGAGCGCGCCCGCGATCGAGGCGGGTGACAGGTGCGCCGTCTGCGCCAGGGTCGGCAGCGCGACGGCGACGATCCGGCCGGCCAGCGAGCAGCACGATGCCGGCGAGCACGATCGACAGGATCCCGAACGGAGCCCGGGCCGACGATGCGGCGGGGATGGCGGGGGCGGTCATGCCGGCAGCCTACGGGCGCTCCCGAGCCCCTTCTCGTCGGCCCGACGCGCTGCCCACTCGTCGTCGAGGATCGCCCACACGCCCGTGTCGGCCCAGCCTCCGGGTGCGCGCGGCTCGCGCAGGTCGCGCACGAAGCGCGCCTCCTCGCGCATGCCGAGACGTCGGCAGAGCGCGATGGACGCGTCGTTGCGGGGATCGAGCTCGGCGCGCACGCGGTGCATCCCGAGCCGGCCGAAGGCGAGATCGAGCAGGGCCGTCGCCGCCTCCCGTGCGTAGCCGCGCCCCTGCGCATCCGGATGCAGCGTCCATCCGATCTCCGCGCCGAGGTTCTCGACACTGTGCAGGTGCAGGTACATGTGCCCCACGACGCGACCGTCGAGCTCGACCGCCGGCTCGATCCAGTCGCCGTCCTGCTCGAGCCGGGTATGCGCCGTGCACAGCGTGATCGCCTCGGCGACCTGCTCGCGGGTGCGCGCGGGGTGCAGCAGGAACTCACTCACGTCGTCCCTGCCCTGGTAGTCGAGCACGTCATCCAGGTCGGCCGGCGTCATGGTGCGCAGTCGCAGGCGGTCCGTGCGGAGGGGCTCGAAGTCCCAGGGGAGGCCGGCGCTCACGCGATCGACGCTAGCGGGCGCCGGGTGCGGCCCACCAGCACGGCGTCAGCCGCGCCGCCTCACCAGCGCACCCTCACCAGCGCAACTCGAGCGTGCAGCACTTCACCCCGCCGCCGCCGAGCAGCAGCTCGCTGAGGTCGATGCCGTGCGGCACGTAACCGCGCTCGCGCAGCGACGCCTCGAACCCCGCCGCCCGGGACGCGATGACGACGTTGCGGCCGTCGCTGAACGAGTTGAGTCCGAGCACCGCGGCATCGTCGTCGCCGACCAGCACCGAGTCGGGGTAGCGCTCCTCGAGGATCTCGAGCGATGCGCGATCGAACGCGGACGGCAGATAGGCGATGCCGGGGTGCTCGGGGTCGGGGTCCAGCACCGAGAGCGCGGTGTCGAGGTGGTAGAACGACGGGTTCACGAGCCTCAACGTCACGACCTCGCGGCCGAAGATGCGCCGCAGCTCGTCGTGGCTGCCGGCGTCGGAGCGGAAGCCGGTGCCCGCCAGGATCGCGTCGCCGACGAGCAGGAAGTCGCCCTCCCCCTCGTTGACCGACACGGGCTCCGCGACCTCGAAGCCGTGCTCGCGGAACCAGTCCATGTACGCCGGCCCCTCCGGCCCGCGCTCCGGGTACTGGAACCGGGCGCCGTAGGCCATGCCGTCGAGCGTGAAGCCGCCGTTGGCCGCGTAGACCATGTCGGGCAGGCCGGGCAGCGGATCGATGAGCTCGATCCGGTAGCCGAGCGACGCGTACAGGTCGTGGAGCGTCTGCCACTGGGTGAGCGCGAGGCTCGTGTCGGTCGGGTCCTCGGGATGCATCCACGGGTTGATCCGGTAGCTCACCGTGTAGAACTCGGGGCGGCACATGAGCACGGTGCGCCGGGTCGCGATGCGCTCGTGGCGCGTGGAGGCCGGGGACGTCATCGTCATGGTTCGATGCTCGCACGCACCCATCCGGCGATTCCCGGCAGACGGCGCAATGCTCGCGCGTGGTTCCGGGGTCAGACGCAAGGAACCCGCGTACGCTCGACGTCGTGGACAGCCTCGACTACGGGATCATCGACCTCCTTCGGCAGAACTCCCGCGCCGGATACGCCGACATCGGCGATCGCGTGGGGCTGTCGGCGTCCGCCGTCAAACGCCGGGTGGACCGGCTCGTGGCGGAGGGAGTCATCCGCTCGTTCACGGTGCAGGTCGACCCCGCCGTCGACGGCAACACCACCGAGGCGTATGTCGAGCTGTTCTGCCGCGGCACCGTCGCGCCCGACGAGCTGAAGCGGATCCTGACCGGCGTGCCGGAGGTCGTCGACGCGTACACGGTGACCGGTTCGGCCGACGCGGTCGTGCACATCCGCTCGCGCGACATCCCGAGCCTGGAGGACGCGCTCGAACGGGTGCGGATCGCGCCCAGCGTCGACCACACGCGCAGCGCGATCGTGCTGTCCCACCTCATCCACCGCCACTACGACTGATCGCTCGCCGGCGCCGGCGCGCCCCTCCCTCCGGATCCGATCGGCACTTCGCCATCCGTCCGGGTGCGCGCGGGCTGCATCGGATGGCGAACCATCGATCGGATGCGTTCATCGCCGCTGACCGCCTTCGGCGACGAGGCGCTCGACGTACGGGGTCGCGGGGGCGGCGCGCAGCTCGGCGAGCGCGCCGCGCTGGGTGACGGCGCCGCGCTCCAGCACGACGACGTCGTCGGCGAGCGCCGCCACGTCGGCGACGCTGTGCGTGACGACGACGACCGGGATGCCGAGCCCCCGCAGCCGCCCGGCCAGCTCGGCGCGCAACCCGGCCCGCAACTCCACGTCGAGGGCGGCCATCGGCTCGTCGAGCAGCAGGACCGCCGGTTCGGCGGCGAGCGCGCGGGCGAGCGCGACGCGCTGCGCCTGACCGCCCGAGAGCTCGCGCGGGTAGCGGTCGGCGAGGCCGGCGAGGTCGTAGCGGTCGAGCCAGGCCTCGGCGGCCGCGCGGCCCCGGCGCCGTCCGAGCTCGAGCCGTCTCGCGAAGGCGACGTTGTCGCGCACGGTCAGGTGGCGGAACAGCACGAGGTCCTGGAACAGCAGCCCGACCCCCCGGCGCTCCGGCGGCAGCGGTACGAGGTCGTGCCCCCCGACCTCGATCGTCCCGTGCGCCGGCAGCAGTCCCGCGATCGCGCTCAGGATGCTGGACTTGCCCGCGCCGTTCGGCCCCACCAGCGCGAGCGGCCGGCCCGCCTCCGCCTCGAAGGCCGCGCGGATGACGGTGTCACCGCGGTGCACCACGAGGTCCGCTGTGAGCGCGCCGCCCACGCCCCCGCTCATCCGCGCACCCCGGGCAGCCAGCGGTCGCGCAGGGTCAGCAGCACCGCCACCGACACCGCGATGAGCACGAGCGCGATCGCGATGGCCTCGTCGGGGTCGGACTCCAGCGCGAGGTAGCTCGCGATCGGCAGGGTGCGTGTCGTGCCGGGGAAGCTGCCGGCGAACGTGATCGTCGCGCCGAACTCGCCGAGTGCCCGGGCGAAGCACAGCACCGCACCCGCCGCGATGCCGGGGGCGACCGACGGCACCGTGACGAAGCGGAAGACCTGCAACGGTCGGGCACCGAGGGTGGCGGCCGCGGCCTCCGCGCGCCGGTCGCTCGCGCGCAGCGCCCCCTCGACCGCGAAGACCAGGAACGGCATCGCGACGAAGGTCTGCGCGATGACGACGGCGCCGGTCGTGAACGGGATCGTGACGCCGACAGCCGCGAGAGCGCCGCCGAGCACGCCGCTGCGGCCCAGAAGCATGAGGAGGGCGATGCCGCCGACGACCGGCGGCAGCACCATCGGGATCGTCACCGCCGCGCGCAGCAGTCGCCGCGGCACCGCCGGCCACGACTCGGCGCGCGCGAGCACGATCGCCAGCGGCACCCCGAGCACGAGGCACAGCGCCGTCGAGATCGCGGCGGTGAGCAGCGACAGGCCGAGCGCCTGCAGCACGTCGCCGCGGGCGACGAGACCGCCGAGCGCGGCCCAGGGCGTCCGGATGAGCACGGCCACGAGCGGCAGCACGAGCAGCGCGAGACCGAGCGCCGCCACGATCCAGACGACGACCGAGGGTCCGCGCCGCCGCGCCGCGCGGGGCGTGTCCCTACGCGGACGGCGGACCGAAGCCGGCATCCCGCAGCACCTTCCTGCCCTCGGGGCCGAGCACGTAGCGCACGAACGCGGCCGCCGCCGCCGGATGCGGTGCGTGACTCAGCACGACGATCGGGTAGCGGTTGATCACCGTCGCCGCCTCGGGCACGGCGACCGTCTGCACGTCGCCCGCGGCCGCCTTGGCGTCGGTGACGTAGACGAGCCCGGCATCGGCCTCATCGAGCTCGACCTTGGTGAGCACCTGCTTGACGTCCTGCTCGAGGCTCACCGGTGTGACGTGCACGCCGGTCTTCTGCAGCAGGGCCTTCGCGGCCGCGCCGCACGGCACGGTGACGTCGCACAGGATGGTCGTCACCCCGGGCTTCGCGAGGTCGGCGAGCGACGTGATGTGCGCCGGGTTGCCCTTCGGCACGATCAGCTCGAGCACGTTCGTCGCGAACTCGGTGGGGTGGCTGGCGAGACCGGCCCGTGTCACCGTCGTCATGGGCTCGTCCGCGGCCGAGGCGAACACGTCGGCCGGTGCCCCCTGCACGATCTGCTGGGCGAGGGCGCCACTGCCGCCGTAGGCGGTCTGCACGGTGACACCGGGGTGCCGCTTCTCGAAGCCTGCCGCGAGCGCGTCGAACGACTCGGTGAGCGATGCCGCGGCGAGCACCGTGACGCCGCCGGCGAGCGTGTGCGTCGGGGGATGGGGCGCCGGGCTCGACGAGGCGCCGCCGGTGCACCCGGCGAGGGCGACGGCGAGCGCGGTCGCGGTCGCGGCGACGGCGAGCGGATGGCGCACTCAGCCCTCCGGGAGCAGCTCGACGACGACGTTGGTGGCCTTCACGCTCGCCGAGGCGAGCATCCCGGGCTCGAGGCCGAGCTCGTCGGCCGCCTCCCGGGTCATGAGCGACACCACGCGGAAGGGGCCCGCCTGCAGGTCGACCTGCGCCATGACGCCGTCCTTGACGACGTGCGTCACGAGGCCGACGAACCGGTTGCGGGCCGATGTCGCCGCGACCGGGAACGCCTCGGCCATCGCCGCGCGGGCGGGATGCTCGGTGAGCAGCGGCACGAGGTCGGAGCCCTCGACGGTCTGCCGTGTGCCGTCGTGCCGGATCGGCAGCCGGCCCGACTCGCCCCAGCGCCGCACCGTGTCGTCGCTGACGCCGAGCAGCGCGGCTGCCTCGGCGATCCGGAATCGCGTCATGGTCCCTCCGCATCCGCGGGTGTATGACCCCACGTTAGCCGCACCTGCGGGAGGACGCTCGAGCGGCCTCGGCACCCCGGGAGCCGCGCCAGCGGAGCGCCCACGTTTGCACCATTTTGGCCAGCACACCCGTGCCCAGGTGATGCAGACATGGGCGCTCGGCATCTGGCACCCGGCGCTCGGCATCCGGCGCACGGGGGCGTCAGCGGTGTCCGGCCGAAGTTGCGAGAATCGGGGGATGGCGGTGGACGCGGGCGGTGACCGGTTCCTGCGCCAGCGCGCCCTCCTCGGGTTCGGCCGCCCGGCGCAGGAGCGCCTCGCCGCCGCCCGGATCGCGGTGATCGGCGCCGGGGGACTCGGCAGCGCCGTGCTCCCGGTGCTCGCGGGCGCCGGCGTCGGCGCGATCGCCATCGTCGACGACGACACCGTCGACCTCGCGAACCTGCACCGGCAGACCCTGTACACCGCGGCCGACGTGGGGCGCGGCAAGGCCGAGGCGGCGGCAGTTGCTCTCGCCCGGATGGCCCCGGATGCCGAGATCACTCCGCTCGCCGTGCGGTTCACGCCCGACACGGCCTCGCTCCTCGACGACGTCGACCTCGTCGTCGACGGGAGCGATGCCCTCGCCACCCGCTACCTCGCGGACGACGCGGCGGCCGAGCGCGACATCCCGCTCGTGTGGGGGTCGGCGCTCGGCTGGGCCGGCCAGGTCGGGGTCGCCTGGGAACGGTACGGCGTCGGCTACCGCGACCTCTACCCGGAGCCCGCCGACGACCTCGCCGGCGACACCTGCTCGACGGTCGGCGTGCTGCCGTCGGTGTGCACGGTCATCGGGGGCCTCATGGCGTCGGAGGCGCTCAAGCTGCTCAGCGGCTCCGGCGATCCGCTCCTCGGCCGCGCGATCGTGTACGACGCGCGCCGCGGCGACCTGCGCGAGATCGCCTACCGTCGCGAGGGCGAGCCGGTGCGCCGGATGCCGGCGGCGCCCGTCCCGCACGAGACGGTCAGCCCCGCCGAGCTCGCCGCGCTGCTCGGCACGCCCGCCGGCGCCCCGGTGCTACTCGACGTTCGCGAAGACGAGGAGGTCGCGCGCGTGACGCTGCCGGGCGCCCGGCACATCCCGCTCGGCGACCTCGAGCGCCGGGTCGGCGAGCTCGACCCGGATGCCGCCACCGTCGTCTACTGCCACCTCGGCGTACGCTCCGCCCACGCGCTCGACGTGCTCGCCGCGGCCGGGTTCCGCCGCGCGCGGCATCTCGCCGGCGGCATCGACGCGTACGCCGCGCAGGTCGACCCCGCCCTCGCACGGTACTGAGGGCGCGGCACGGACATGGCGCGCACCCCCGTCGAGACCCACGCCGCGCGCGTGCGGGAGCTGCTCGCGCCGTTGCGGGAGCGCGGCACCGAGACGGTCGGGCTGCCCGATGCGCTGGGGCGGGTGCTCGCCGAGGCGGCGCGCTCGCCGATCGCGCTGCCTCCGTTCCGCAATTCGCAGATGGACGGGTTCGCCGTGCGGGCCGCGGACCTGCCGGCGACGCTGCCGATCCGCGGGGAGGTCGCGGCATCCCCGGGCGAGCCCGCCGCCCTCGCGCCCGGATCGACCGTGCGGATCATGACCGGCGCCCCGGTGCCGGTGGGCGCGGATGCGATCGTTCCGGTCGAGGCCGCCGCGATGGTGGGCGATGCGGTGCGCCTTCCCGCGACGGCGGCCGGCGCGTACGTGCGCGAGGCCGGGTCGGACCTGGCCGCGGGCGACGTCGTCGTGCCGGGCGGCATTCGGCTCGCGTCGCGGCACCTCGCGGCGCTCGCCGCCGCCGGCCTGACCGACGTTGACGTCACGACCCAGCCGCGCATCGCGATCATCAGCACGGGCAGCGAGCTGGCCGAGCCGGGCGCGCCGCTCGCGTTCGGGCAGATCCCGGATGCCAACGGCGTCGCGCTCGACGCCGCGTCCCGCGCCTCCGGGGCCACGGTCGTGCACCGCGGTCGCGTCGCCGACGCCCCCGATCGGCTCGCGGCAGAGCTCGACGCCGCCCTCGCCGCGGGCGCGGAACTCGTGCTGACGAGCGGCGGCGTCTCGATGGGGGCGCACGAGGTCGTGCGCGACCTGCTCGAGCCGCTCGGCGCGCACGTCGACGTGCTCGCGATGCAGCCGGGTGGTCCGCAGGCGACGGCATCCTGGCGGGGCGTGCCGGTCGTGTGCTTCCCGGGCAACCCGGTCTCAAGCCAGGTGAGTTTCGAGCTGTTCGTGGCGCCGATGCTGCGCGAGGTCGCGGGGCTGCCCGCGGCCGCGGCCTCACACGCGCCGCTGGCGGCGGCGCTCACATCGCCGCCCGGCAAGCGGCAGTACCTGCGCGGGCGGCGTCGAGACGACGGCGCGGTCGAGACGGTGTCGGGCCCGGGCTCGCATCTCGTGGCGGGCCTCGCCGCCGCCGAGCTGCTGCTGGTCGTGCCCGAGGAAGTGACCGCCCTCGCGGCGGGCGACATGGTGGAGGTGCGGGCGCTGTGAGCGGATTGAGTCACGTCGACGACGAGGGGCGGGCGCGCATGGTCGATGTCGGCGGCAAGCCGGTGACCCGGCGCACCGCGGTCGCGAGCGGCCGGCTCGACACGACCGCGGAGGTGATCGGCCTCGTGCGCGACGAGCGGATGCCCAAGCGCGACGTGCTCGCGACGGCGCGGCTCGCCGGCATCCAGGGCGCCAAGCGCACGAGCGAGCTGATCCCGCTCGCCCATCCGCTGCCGCTCGACACGGTCGAGGTCGAGGTCGAGCTGCACGACACGTGGATGGCGATCTCGGCCACCGCGGTCGTCACCGGCCGCACCGGGGTCGAGATGGAGGCGCTGACCGCGGTCGCGGTCGCGGGACTCACGCTGCACGACATGGTCAAAGCGGTCGATCCCGGGTGCGTGCTCGGCGACATCCGGCTCGTTTCGAAGACGGGCGGCAAATCGGACATCGGGGTCGCGAATGTGAGCGACGCGGCGATCGTGCTGGTGTCGTCGACGCGCGCCGCGGCGGGCGAGCGGGAGGACGCGACCGGCCCGGCGATCGCGGAATGGGCGTCGGCCCAGGGACTCGCTCCCGAGGTGCGCGTCGTCGCCGACAAGGAGATCGCGTCGGCGCTGCGCGCGGCG
This sequence comes from Pseudolysinimonas kribbensis, assembly GCF_039531715.1. Taxonomy (NCBI): domain Bacteria; kingdom Bacillati; phylum Actinomycetota; class Actinomycetes; order Micrococcales; family Microbacteriaceae; genus Pseudolysinimonas; species Pseudolysinimonas kribbensis. Next base: position 565,329 of record NZ_BAAAQO010000002.1, read on the forward strand.
GTGTCCGAACGTCCGGCCCTCGTCGTGACGACCGGCGGCACCGGGGCGTCCCCGAGCGATCGCACGCCGGAGGCCACCCTCGCCGTGATCGAGCGCGAGCTGCCGGGGGTCGCCGAGGCGATCCGTGCGGCCGGCCTCGCGAAGGTGCCGACCGCCGCGCTGTCCCGCGGCGTGGCGGGACTGGCGGGCGGCACGATCGTCGTCAACCTGCCCGGGTCGACGGGCGGCGTGCGCGACGGCCTCGGCGTGCTCGACGCGCTGCTGCCGCACCTGCGCGACCAGCTGGCCGGAGGCGACCATGCCTGACGTGCTCAGCCGGATCGTCGACGGCCCGATCGACCGCGCCGAGCTCGAGACGTTCGCCCGCACCGATCGCGACGGGGCGGTGGTCGCGTTCGAGGGCGTCATCCGGAATCACGACCACGGCGACGCGGTGTCGGCGCTCGACTACCGCGCGCATCCCGATGCCGCCGCCTTCCTCGAGCGGATCTGCACCGAGGTCGCGGAGTCGACCGGTCTGCGCATCGCGGCGGCGCACCGCATCGGGCGGCTCACGATCGGCGACGTCGCCCTCGTCGCGGTCGTCGCCGCGCCGCATCGCGCGGAAGCGTTCGCCGCGTGCTCCCGACTCGTCGACGAGATCAAGGCCGGCGTGCCGATCTGGAAGAAGCAGCAACTCGCCGACGGCGAGACGGAGTGGGTCGGCCTGTAGGCGCCGACTACTCGGCCACCGGCAGGCGGGAGCGCCCCAGCGTCAGCACCCGATCCTCGGGCAGCCGGTCTGCCGCGCGGTGCGAGACGAGCACCACGATGCGGTCGCCGGCGGCGCGCCGCACGTCGCGCATGACGGCATCCGCGGTGGCGTCGTCGAGGTGCGCGGTCGGCTCGTCGAGCACGAGCACGTCGCAGCGGCGCAGGATCGCGCGGGCGACCGCGAGACGCTGGCGTTCACCGCCCGAGAGCGCCGATCCGTGCCGGCCGACGCGGAGGTCCAGGCCCTCGGCGGCGTCGGCGACCACACGGTCGAGGCCGACCGAGGCGAGCACCGCGTGCATCTCGTCCTCCGTCACTGGGTCGGTGCGCGGGCGCGCGACGAGCAGGTTGGCGCGCACGGTCGAGTCGAAGACGTGCGCCTCCTGCGGGCACCACGCGACCCGGGCGCGCCAGGCGTCACGGTCGACGTCGCGCAGGTCGCTGCCGCCGGCCAGCACGGCGCCGTGCGCGGGCCGGAGGTCGCCCAGCAGCGCGGTGACGAGCGTGGTCTTGCCCGCGCCGGACGCGCCGTCCACCACGAGCCAGCCCGGGGCCACGACCTCGGCGTCGAGACCGGTGACGACGGGTCGACCGTCGTCCCAGGCGAGGGCGAGGTCGCGCAAGGCGAGTCGGCGCACCACCGGTGGCAGGTCGGCACCGGCTGCCGCGACGGCAGCCCCGGCGGTTCCGGATGCCCCTCCCGCGGCGAGCCGCGACAGCACCGCCCGCAGCGCCGGGATCCGCTGCGCCGCCACCGCGGCGGACGCGACCGGCTCGAGGCAGGCGAGCACGAGGAGCGCGGCGACCGCGGCCGCCTCGGCGGTCGGCGCGAGGAGTGGGGCGAGCACGGCGGCGGTCCCGGTGCCGATCCCGGCGACGAGGGATGCCGCGGCGGCGACCGACGCCTGCCGGCGTTCGCGGCGCTCCTGCATCCGGCCCAGGCGGTCCACGACGTCGACCGCGGCGGCGTCGGCTCCGACGGCGCGCAGGTCGTCGGCCGCGTCGGCGAGCGCGGCGACGCGAGTGGTCAGCGCGGTCGCGCCCGCGACGAGCGCGCGCTGGTCACGGCGGCCGGCGAGCCAGGCCAGCAGCGGCGCGACGACGCCGGTGACCGCGAGCGCGACGGCCACCGGCCAGGCGGTGGGCGCGACCGCGGTGACGACCGCCGCGGACGCGAGCGTCACGAGCACGCCCCCCGCGAGCGGGGTCAGCACCCGCGGCAGCAGGTCGCGAAGCTGCGCCGGCAGGTTCACGAGCAGGTCGAGCGCGCGGCCCGCGTCGCGCGCGCCCCGGGCGGCCGCGCCGCGCTCGGCGAGACCGGTCCAGAGCCGCAGCCGCAGCCGGTCGACGAGCGCGAGCGCGGCGGCGTGACCGACGAGCCGCTCGGCGTACCGGGCGACGGCGCGACCGAGTCCGAAGAACCGCACGCCGACGATCGCGACGAGGAGGTACATGATCGCGGGCTCGGCGGCCGCGCGCACGATGAGCCATCCCGAAACGGCCGTGAGGGCGAGAGACATTCCGCTTGCGATCGCTCCGAGGAGGATCGCGAGCAGCCAGCGCGCGACCGCGTGGGGCGCGCGAGGCGTTCGGGTCGCGGCAGGCGCGGCGGGCGAGGGCTCAACCGGGGCGACGGCCGGAGCCGCCACGGTGCCACCCGCGGGCTCCGCGCTGATCGCGGGCGGCATCCACGCGGCCTCGCCCGCCGTCGCCGCACCGCCGAGGTCGATGACGAGCCCCGCATCGGCGCGCATCCGGGGATCGTGGCTGGAGACCAGCACGAGCAGCGGCGCCGCCCGCCGCCGGACCGCCGCGAGCACCCGCTCCGCGTTGACGGCGTCGAGGTGCGCCGTCGGCTCGTCCAGCACCAGAACGCGCGCGCCGGCGTCGGCCCGGGCGAGCGCCCGCGCGACGGCGAGCCGCCGCTGCTCGCCGGGGCTCAGCCGCCCGATGGGCGCGTCGCCGAGCCCCGCGAGATCGAGCTCGGCGAGCACCTGCCCGTGCCCCGGGCCCACGAGCGCGAGTTCGGCGAGCGGGGTCGCGGCCGCGAACCGCGGCGTCTGCCGCACCATGGCGATCCCGTCGCGCGGGATGCCGACGACGGCGCCGTCGACCTCGGCGCCCGCTCCGGCGATCCCCGCGATCGCGTCGAGCAGCGTCGACTTGCCCGCGCCGCTCGGCCCGGTCACCGCGACGACGCCCCGGCGCGGCAGTCGCGCGTTCACCGGTCCGACCGTCGCGCGCCCCGGATGCCGCACCGTGAGCCCGACGAGTCCCGGCCGGCCGAGGCGGCGCTCGGCCACGGCGCGCGTCCGATCGAGCACGGCCCGCACCCGGCGCAGCGCCGCGAGGCCGTCCTGCGCCTGGTGGTACGCCGCGCCGACCTCGCGCAGCGCCGAGAAGCAGTCCGGGGCGAGCAGCAGCACCAGGAGCGCCGCGTCGAGCCCCACCGAACCGGAGAGCAGCCGAAGCCCCAGGGTGACCGCGACGACCGCGACCGACAGCATCCCGACCAGTTCGAGCGCGAGCGCCGACAGCAGCGCGCTGCGCAGGGTGCGCTGCAGCCGGCGGCGGTAGCCGTCCTGCACCGCGGCGAGCGCCCCGGTCTGCTCGGCGGCGCGGCCGAGCCCGACCAGCACCGGAAGCCCCTCCGCGAGCTCGACCAGATGCTCGGCGAGCCGGGTCAGGGCCGAGGCCGCCGCGTCGGCCCGCTCGCGGCTGTGCAGACCGATGAGCACCATGAACACCGGCACGAGCGGCAGCGTCACGGCGACGATGAGGGCGCTGAGCGGGTCGGAGATCAGGATGCGCAGCCCGAGCGCCGCGGGGATCACGAGCGCCGACACCGCGGCCGGCAGCACCGTTCCGAGGTAGGCGTCGAGGTCGTCGAGCCCGTGCCCGGCGAGCAGCGCCTCCTCCGCACCGCGCCCGCCCTCCGCGGCCACGTGCCGCACGAGCCGCTCGCGCCAGCGGCGCTTGGTCGCGGCGGCGATCCGGCCGGCGAGCGCCCCGGATGCCCAGGACGCGACGGCGCGCAGCAGCACCCCGGCGACGCCCGGCAGCACCTCGGCGATCGTCGGCGCGTGGCCGGCGGCGATACCCGTCACAGCGGCCGCGATCGACCCCGCGATGAGCACGAGCGCCACCGCGCGCAGGCCGGCGAGCGCCGTCAGCGCGGCGATGCCCGCGCGGGCGCCGGGTCCGATGTCGGCGGTGATGCGCGTGCGCCCCACCCGCGCCCCTGTCATCGCCGCACCGCGGCCACGACCGGATGCGCCGCCGGGATGTGCTCCGGCCGCACCCGCCGCCGGAACACCCACACGCTCCACGCCTGGTACGCGATCACGAACGGCAGCGCGCACGCCGTGATGACGCTCATCACCCCGAGCGTGTAGTCGCCGCTCGCGGCGTTGGAGATCGTGAGATCGAAGGCGGGGTCGATCGTCGAGGGCAGCACCACCGGGTACACGGCGGTGAAGATGGATGCCGCCCCCGCGGCGAGGAAGATCGCGAGACCGATGAACGCCCACCCCTCCCGCCGGGCCCGCGCGGCGAGCCAGCCGAGCACGACCGCGAGGACCGCGACGCCCACGAGCGTCCAGGAGGCGGGGCCGCCGTGCTGCACCTGCACGAGCAGCACCCAGCCGATCAGGGGCAGCAGCGCGACCGGCGCCATCCGCGCGGCGTCTCGCCCCGCCCGCTCGCGCACCGGCCCGTCGGTCTTCAGCGCGAGGAAGTTCGCGGCATGGACGAGGCAGAATCCCACGACCGCGAGCCCGCCCAGCACCGCCGCGGGGCTGAACCACGCCAGCGGCCCGCCGACCCGGTCGCCGTTCGCGTCGATCGGGAGGCCGGTGGTGGTGAGCGCGAGGGCGGCGCCCACGCCGAAGGCCGCGACGAACGACCCGAGGCCGATCGCCCAGTCCCACGCGCGGGTGGCCCGGGCGCTGTGCATCTTGCCGCGGTACTCGATCGCGACGGCCCGGAAGATCAGGCCCAGCAGCAGGAACACGAGCGGCACGTAGAGGGTGGAGAACAGGGCCGCGTACCAGAGCGGGAACGCGGCGAAGGTCGCGGCGCCGGCGACGATGAGCCAGACCTCGTTGCCGTCCCAGATCGGGCCGATCGTGTTGAGCATCACGCGGCGGTCGTTCTCGCTCCGCGAGCGCACCAGCAGATGCATCCCGACGCCGAGGTCGAATCCCTCCAGCAGCAGGTAGCCGATCCACAGGATCGCGATGGCGACGAACCAGACGGTGGGCAGGACGTCCATGGGCTTCTCCGATTCCGATCAGTACGCGAACGCGAGCACGTCGTCGCGGGCCCCGTCGCCGGGTCCGTTCTCGCCGGACCCGGCCTCGTCGTCCGGGCCGTGCGCGAGCTCCGGCATCGCGGCGACCACCCCGCCCCGCACGTAGCGGAACAGCAGCACGACCTCGACGACCAGCAGCACGGCGTAGACGCTGCCGAGCGCGATGAGCGAGAACAGCAGCTCGCCCGCGGTGACGCCCGGCGACACCGCGGCGGCCGTGAACATCCAGACCCCGTCGACACCGCCCGGCGTCGGATTGGGCGCGACCACGAAGGGCTGGCGGCCCATCTCGGTGAAGACCCAGCCCGCGGTGCTGGCGGCGAAAGGAGAAAGGATGCCGAGCACCGCGAGCCGGGCCAGCCAGGTCGAGCGCGGCACCGTGCCCTTGCGGGTGAGCCACAGCGCGACGGCCGCGGCGAAGGCGGCGAGCGCCCCGAACAGGATCATGAGCCGGAATCCCCAGTAGGTGACCACCATGAGCGGCGCGTACTGGATCGTCGTGCCCGCCGCCGCGCCGTACCCGGCCTTGTCGGGGATCGTCGCGCCGTACTTCGCCTGGTACTCCGGAATGAGGTCGTCGACGCCCTTCACGGTCGTGTTGACGTCGCCGTTGGCGAGGAAGCCCAGCACCCCCGGGATCTCGACCAGGCCGACGACGCTCGAGCAGTCCTTCGCGCCGGGATCGCCGATCGAGAGCACCGAGAAGCTCGAGCCGGTCTGACACGCGGCCTCGGCCGAGGCCATCTTCATGGGCTGCTGCTGGAACATGAGCTTCGCCTGCTGGTCGCCGCTGATCGCGACGCCGGCGAAGCCGACGATCGCCACGAGGGCGCCGATCCGCAGCGAGCGCAGCCAGACGCCGTGGTCGGCGCGGTCGCGACCCGGGATCTCGGGGGCGTCGCCCACGACGACGCGGCCCCGCGCATCCACTGTGTCGATCCCGTCGTGCCGCCGGCGCCACAGGTGGTACCACGCGATGCCGAGCAGGAAGGCGCCGCCGACCGAGATCGCACCGAACAGCGTGTGGATGTACGCGGCCACGGCCGTGTTGTTGGTGAGCACGGCGCCGAGGTCGTTCAGCCGCGGGCGCCCGTCGACGAGCGTGATGCCGACCGGATGCTGCATCCACGAGTTCGCAGCGATGATGAAGAACGCTGACAGCCACGATCCGAGGATCGCCAGCCACAGCGTCACGAGGTGCACGCGCTGGGGCAGGCGGCCCCAGCCGAAGATCCAGAGACCGAGGAACGTCGACTCGACGAAGAAGGCGAGCAGTCCCTCGAGTGCGAGCGGGGCGCCGAAGACGTCGCCGACGAAGCGCGAGTACTCGCTCCACGCCATCCCGAACTGGAACTCCTGCACGAGCCCGGTCGCGACACCGAGGATGAAGTTGACGAGGTAGAGCTTGCCCCAGAACTTCGTCATGCGAAGCCACCGCTCGTCGCCCGTGCGCACCCAGAGGCCGTGGAACACGGCGACGGCAGGACCGAGCCCGAGGGTGAGCGGCACGAGCAGGAAGTGGTACACGGTCGTGATGCCGAACTGCCAGCGGGCGATGTCGAGCGCGTCCATCGGGATCCTTCCGATCTGTCTTCTACACATCGTAGAACTGATTTCGACAACAGGTAGAAGTATTTCGACGCGCTGTAGAATGACGGCATGGCGCTGGGCGATCTCGAACGCGGGGTGATGGACCTGCTGTGGCGCTCGCGCGCCGGCGCGACCGCGTACGAGCTGCAGGACGAGCTCGCGGCGGGCGGCCGGCAGCTCGCCGCCACGACCCTCCTCACCGTGCTCAGCCGGCTCGAGAAGAAGGGCTTCGCGATCGCGGACCGCAGCGCCCGGCCGCACCGCTACACCGCGGCGGCGGAGCGCTCGGCGCACGTCGCGGAGCTCATGCACGACGCGCTCGGCGAGGCCGACGACCGGCAGGCCGTGCTCGAGCGCTTCGTCGGCAGCGTCAGCGCCGACGACGCGGCGATGCTCCGCCGGATCCTCCAGGGCGGCGCGGCGCGATGAGCCTCATCGCCGCGATCGTCCTGGCCGCGGTCGCGGTCGTGCTGGCGGTGCCGGCGCCGCTGCTCTTCTCGCGCGCGGGCTGGCCGCTGCGCCACCCGGTGCTCTCTCTCGTGGTCTGGCAGCTGATCGCCGTCGTCGGCGGTCTCGCCACCGTGAGCGTGCCGCTGCTGCTCGGCGAGGCGATCGGTCGCGTCGGGCTGCTCGTCGGCATCCCGGTCGCGGTCGCGGTCGCCGCCTACCTGGGCATCCACCTGCTCCGCACGATCGTGCGGCGCGAGGCACGCCGGCGACGGCACCTCGCGCTGCTCGACCTGCTGAGCACACCCGCGCCGGCGCCGCTCGAGGCCCGCCTCATCGAGCAGGACGAGCCGCTCGCCTACTGCGTGCCCCGCCCCCGCGGCGCCGTCATCGTGATCTCCACCGGTCTGCTCGAACGGCTCGACGAACGCGAGGTCGCGGCCGTCGTCGCACACGAGCGAGCCCACGCCCGGCAGCGGCACGACGTGCTGCTGCTCGCCTTCGAGGCCTGGCGCGCGGCGCTCCCCGGCTTCCCGGTCGCGCGCATCGCGAGCGACCAGGTGGCGCGACTCGTCGAGCTGGCGGCCGACGACCGCGCGCGGCGCAAGGTCGGATCCCCGGATCTCGCGCGCGCGATCGCGCGGATCGCGCCCGCGCACGCGCACCGCGAGCACGAGCGCATCATGCGCCTCGCCGCCGCCTGACGCGGAGGACCACGGGGCCCATCCGGCCGAATGGTGGCAGCGCGTCGACGCCGAGGTGGGCGTCGCGGGAGTCGAGCGGTCGGCGGGCGTTGAGGAATTCGCCGCGATCGGTAGCTGGCGCCGCCGACCGGAACGAACTACCGATCGCGGCGCATTCGTCGACGCTCTCCTCGAGCACCCGCCTCGCGGACGCCCGACGCCTCGCCGCCGCCTGAACCCCTGCCGCGCCGCCGATCCGGGGGTCTACGGTGGCCAGATGCAGAAGGTGTCGTTGATCGCCTCGGGCCGACATCACCTGGAGCATGCGCAGCGCGCCTCGAGCGGACGCAGCGCAGAGACGATCTTCGGCGGCCACGAGCATCGCCTGCGCCAGACCCTCATCGCCCTGCGGGCAGGCCAGTCGCTGTCCGAGCACGAGAACCCGGGCGAGGCGACCGTGCAGGTGCTGTCCGGCCGGGTGCTCCTGCGATCCGGGACCACCAGCTGGAACGGTTCGCCGGGTGATCTGCTGACCGTCCCTCCGGGTCTGCACACCGTCGACGCGACCGAGGACTCGGTCATCCTGCTGACGACCGTCGTTGCGCAGGCGTCACCGCCGGGCTCACCCGAGGCGTAACGCGCGAACGGCGTGGCTCAGATGGACTGCCGGTAGCCGAAGAACTCGTGGTCGTTGTTGTAGCCACCGAGACCGCCGCCGACGTCGGCGAACTGCTCGACGAACTCGATGCCCTTGATCCACTTGACCATCTTGAAACCGAGCTGGGTCTCGTTGCGCAGCCGCAGCGGCGCCCCGTGCCCGAACGAGACCGGCTCGCCGTTCATGTCGTAGGCGAGCATCGTCAGCTTGTAGCTCATCTGCTCGATCGCCTGGGCGTCGTAGTAGAGCCCGCCCTCCGGACCGACCGCGTAGGAGTAGAAGACCACCCACTTCGCCTCGGGCTTGGGCTGCACGAGGTCGAGGATCGTCCGCATCGAGACCCCGCCCCACTTGGCCACGCCCGACCAGCCCTGGATGCAGAAGTGCTGGGTGATCTGCTCGTGATACGGCAGCGCGCGCACCTCGGCCAGGCTCAGGGTGACCGGATTCTCGACCAGCCCGCCGATCGTCAGCCGATAGGCGGCGAAGTCATCGGCCTGCAGCCTCTGGAACTCCTCCGTGTCGGGGTAGTTGCCGTTGTGCCAGAAGTACGGCGAGATGTCCTTGTCGGTGTACTGCCCCGGCTTCGAGTCGATGTGCTCGAACAGGCGCTGGGCCGGGCCGATCAGCGCGAAGCCGACCCGCTGCACGATGCGGGGATGCCGGTACGTGAACGGCGTCGCCGCCACCCAGCCGACGATCATCACCACGAGCGAGATCGCGAAGAATCCGAACCCGACCCACGACTCGTCGTCGCGCGCGGCGTACATGTGGTTCAGGTTGCGCAGCGCGCCGGTGGTGACCACGAGCGCCACGTGCACGACGATGAACGCCACGAACCAGCACAGCACGAGGAAGTGCAGCGACCGGGCGACCTGGATGCTGAAGATCGAGCTGATCCGCCGGAACCGGGTCGAGAGCGCGGGCGACATGCCGAGCCCCGTGATGAGCGCGAGCGGGGCGGCGATGAACACCGTGATGAAGTACGCGATCAGCTGCAGGCTGTTGTAGTTCGTCCAGCCGCTCTCCGCCGGCCAGTCGAGCGACGCGTACTGGATCGCGACCGAGATCGCGTTCGGGATGACGTCCCAGTGGATCGGGACCAGCCGCATCCACTGCCCCGTCGAGAAGATCAGCACGTAGAAGACGATCCCGTTGACGAGCCACAGGGTGTCGACCCCCAGGTGCCACCAGCGGGCGAGGCCGATCGAGTGCCGGCGACCCGGCAGGCCGACGCCGTCGGGGAGGGTGATCGAGTCCTGCTTCGCCGTGTACAGCGGGTCGGTGGGCACCGGCTTCTGAATGCGGAACCAGTCCCTACCGGGCGTCGAGTGGCGGGTCCAGTACAGCCGCGGATGGTCGGCGAGGATCGTCACCCCGGCCCGGATGAGGAAGATCATGAGGAAGGCGTTGAGCACGTGCTGCCAGGCCAGCCAGGCCGGGAAGCCGACCGGCGCGCCGGCGGGCAGCTCCGACATCCCGGGGTAGGTGCGGATGAACGACTCGACCGCCGGCAGGTCGCGCAGCCCCTTCGCGACCGCGATCGCGATGAGCGCCAGCGCGAAGCCGATCGGGAGCAGCCACAGCAGGTTGAACCACTTGCCCTGCCCGATGCGCACGCGCGGGGCGACGCCGTACTGCGCGGGCACGCCGCCGGCCCAGTCCTCGTCGACGACCGTGTATCGCCGGGCGTCCAGTTCTTCGCGGAAACTCTTCGTCGAGCCCCCCGCCCCGATGTCGTCCGCGGGAACGGGATTCGGATCCGTATCCATGGCCGAAACCTAGCCCTCATCCGTTCCGACCGGAACCGACGCCGCGGACGCGATCTCAGCCGATCGTGAACGCCACGGTGCGCACCGACCCCAGGCGCCCGGTGGCGGGATCGAAGTAGCGCACGCCGATCGTGTGCGGCCCGTCCGGCAGCCCCGGTGTGACGCGCTGGATGGGCGAGGTACCGAGGGTGTGGACGTTGCCCGTCCATACGCCGTCGATGAGGATCTGGATCCGCTCACCCGGGGTGCCGGAGACCTGCAGCGTGACGACCGTCTCGGCGCCCGCGGAGGGCACGGCCGCGCCATCCGCCGGCGCGTCGATCGTCGGCCGCTGGAACGACAGCGGCGCGGTGGCGTCGGAGGGTGCCGACACGTTGCCCGCCGGGTCGCGCTGCACGGCGGTGAGCGTCGCGCCGTCACGGCCGAGGTCCGGCAGCGGGATGCTCCAGCGCCCGGCGTTGTCGCCCGTCGCCGTGCCGATGGTCGCGCCGGTGTCGTCACGCAGCGTGACCGTGGCCGCCGGTTCGGCGCTGCCCTGCACGAGCGGCAGGTATTCCAGCGGGCTCGCGGGGAGCGCGTCGAGGACGGGGGGCAGCGCCACCGTGTCGACCGTCAGCGTGCGGGTCGTGGGTGGGGAGGCATTGCCGGCCCGGTCGAGCTGCAGGATCCGCAGGCGCCACGTGCCGTCCGGTACCACGACGTCCGGTGTCATCGTCCAGGAGCCGGCGGGGCCGACCACCGCGGTGCCGAGCGGCCCGAGATCGTTCACGCCATCCGGACTGAGCCGCTCGACCTCAACGGTCGCTCCCGGCTCACCGCTGCCCGCCAAGGGGGGCCGGGCGGTGTTCAGCAGCGCGGCCTCCGCCGGCACGGAGAGCACCGGGGCGAGGGGCGCCACGACATCGGGAGGGTTCGGCGGCGGGGACGCGACGGAGCCGGTGGGGGGAACCGCGCGAGGCGCCGCCGGGCGGGCGGGCGGCGCGGCGACGCGCGGCACGGCCGGAGCCGGACTCGCGAGGGGGACGGACGTCTGGTCCGGCCGGGGCGCACGGGTCGCGGGAGCCGGATGCCGCGTCGCGGTCGCGCCGGATGGCGCCGCGACCGGGGCGCCCCCTCCCACACCGCCCGCCGCGGCGACGGCGGTGATCGCGCCCGCGACGATGACCACGGCGGCGGCGGCGATCGTCGCGACCAGGCGCGTCGGGGCTCGCAGCATCATCGGCACGACGACCCCGGAGGGTGAGGAGGCCGTCGGATGCGCGCCGCCCGGCGGGTTCGATCCGGAGCCGGCGGCCAGCTTCTCCGCGAGCAGGGCGGCCCCGCCGGCACCGAGTGTCACGGGGAGCAGGATCGCGGCGAGCCGGCCGGAGACGTCGTCGATCTCCTCGAGGAGGATCGAGCAGCGGGTACAGGTGTCGAGGTGCTGGTCGAAGCGCGCGCGAGCGCGAGGCGTCAGTGCGCCGCGGTTGTAGTCGGCCATCCGCTCGGTGGTCCATCGGCACTCGGGGGGCACGCGCACGTCGCTCACGTGGGCCTGCAGCCACGCCTTCTTGAGTCCGTCGCGCGCGCGGTACGCGAGGGCGGCCGCGCCGTTGGCGGTGAGGCCGAGGTAGGGGGCCGCCTCGGCGGGCTCCATCCCCTCCACCTCCGTGTACCAGAGGATGGTCTGCCAGCGCTCCGGCAGGGTGCGGAAGGCACGCACGGTGATCGTGTTCTCGAGGGTCGCGGTCTCGATGTCGGGCAGGTCGCTGGGAATGCGCTCGGCGACGTCGTCGATGTCGACGGTCTGGCTCTTCGGCACCCAGCCGAGGGCGACGTTGCGGATGGTGCGGTAGAGGTACGGGCGGAACGCCTCCCGGGGACCCCCGCCGCGCTGCACCGCGCGGAGGATCTGCAGGTACGCCTCCGACACGATGTCGTCGGGGTCGGCGATGGACCGGAACTGCCGCGCCGCGGCCAGCCCGGCCTTCGCGTGCCGGGTCCAGAGCTCGGCGAACGCTCCCGTGTCGCCGGCGCGTGCGCGCTCGGCGAGCTCCTCGTCGCTCATTCGTCCCCCGGTCGGCGGGTGCGGTCGCTGTCGCCGCATTGATTACACACCCCGGGTGCGCCGGTGATGACGCCACATCGCGAAGTTCGTGGATGAGGGGCCGCCCGTCAGGGGGCGGGCGGCCCCTCGGCCTCCTGCTCAGTCAGAAGGCGCCGGATGTCCTCAGTGCCGTCGCTCGGGGGCGGTGCGGCGGCGGCTGAGCGCGAACCCAGCCATGCCGAGGACGATCAGCCCGCCGGCCAGCGCCGCCGCGGGGGCCACCCCGTCGACACCGGTGTGGGCGAGCTGAGCGGGCTCCGACGACACCGGGAGAGCGTCCGTCGGAAGGTCGGGCAGGTAGAACCCGAAGTCGAGCGTCAGGTTTTCGTCACCATTGCCCGGCAGGTCACCGGACTCGGCCGATGCGGTGGAGGAGTCCGCCGCCGTGTCGGCGCCGGCATGCTCGGGAGAGGTGACCATGCCGGCGAGCGCGGCGGCGGACGCCGCCCCGTCGATCGTCACGGTGTAGTGCTGACCGGCGGGCAGGGTGGGAAGGTCCTCGAAGAGGTAGTGACCCTGCGCATCGGTGACGGCGGGAGCGACGGGGGTGCCGCCGACCGTGGCGACCGGCTCGCCGTCGGGACCGGTGAGGTCGAGGGTGACGCCCGCGATCCCGCGCTCGTCCGTGCCCTGCACGCCGTCCTTGTCAGCGTCGAACCATACGTAATCCCCGACCGACACCTTGCCCACGAAGCCGAAGTCGAGGGTGGGGTCGCTGGCGCCGTTGGTGGTGAGGTCGATCGACGTCGCCGATCCGGTCGAGGAGTCCCTGCCGCGATCGGCGCCCGCTGCGGCGACGGTCGGGGTCAGGCCGGCGAGAGCCTGGGCCGAGGCGGACGCATCGATCGTGACCGTGTAGTGCTGCCCCGCGGCGAGCACCGGCAGGCCCGCGAACGAGTAGTGGCCGCTCGCGTCGGTCGTGGTGGGGCCGACCACAGCGCCGGAGACGGAGGTGACGGGTGCACCGTCGGGGCCGGTCAGAACCAGCGTGACGCCCCGGATGCCGCGCTCGGCGCCGTCCTGGACGCCGTCGTGATCGGTGTCGAGCCACACGTAGTCGCCGACGGACACGCTCTGCATGCCCGCGCCGTCACCGCCCTGGGACGTGCGGACCATGGTCGTGTCCTTCGTGCTGGTGACGCCGGCGGCGGTGAACGCGACGTGGTTGCCGAATCGGCCGGCATCCTGATCGGTGATGGTGCCCTTGTACGTGACGGTGACGAACTCGTCGGCGGCGATCCGGTCGAGGGTCAGGTCGAAGCCCGCGGCGTCGCAGTCGAGCGTGTAGCGGCTCGGGTCGAGGGCGCTCTTGATCGCGCCGGAGGCGAGGCCGTCCTGAGTGGTGATCTTGACGGTGCCGCAATCGATGGTGCTGCCGGCGGCGGGGGCGTCGGCGACGTCGATGGGTCCCGCGTACCCGGTGGTGTTCCCCGGGAGCGCGACGGACCAGTTGATGTTGTCGTTCGCGTCACGGGTGCCCTCGAACGAACCGTCGGCCCAGCCGCCGCTCTTGCCGAGCGAGCGGGAGGTCGCCACGGGCGGGGGCGGGGGGCAGTTCTCGGTGCACGGCGGGGTCGGGGCGGGCTTCGGGTCGATCGTCACCGGCACGGCGATCCCGTCGAAGTCGAGGTTCACCGGGCCACCGGTGGTCGTGACGACGCTGTGATTCCACTGCGTCGAGACGAAGCCGGTGCCGCCCACGTGGTCGTGGGTGTCGGCGTAGCCGGTGAGCGTGAAGACGATGTCGTAGCTGCCGTCGGCCTGCTTCTGCCAGACCGCGTCCGCGACCGCGGCGCCCGCGGCATCCCGCAGCACGAACGGCGCCTGACTGACCACGGTGAGCTCCGGCGGGAGCGCGAGGGTGAAGGTGTCGCCGACGGAGGCGGAGTCCGGCACCGACCAGGTGAAGGCGAGCTTCTGCCGCTCGTTGTAGCCGTACGAGGTCTTGTCGAGCGTGACGCCGGTGATCGCGGACGGGACCTCTGCGGCGTGCGCCGCGGAGGTCGGGAGCACCAGGCCGGCGAGCACGGCGACGGCGGCCGCGAGAAGGGCGGCGGCGAGGCGCACGGAGCGGGAACGGACGCGTCGAGCGCCCGAGAGGGGGAGTGTCATGGGTGAGCTTCCTGAGTGCTGAGGCGCGGCCGAACGACACCATGCCGGCGACCGGGGGGACGCCGACATTGCGAACCCACTGGATGACATGGGGAACGCGGGCCGGTTATGACGCGGTTCTCAAAAAAAATGTCCGCCATTATGCGGACAGGCGTCGCCTACCCGCCGCTGAAGGGGGGCAGCACGTCGACCCGAGCGCCGAGCGCGCGCTCCGGGTCGCGGGTGACGACCCCGTCGACCAGGAACGATCCGGATGCCAGCACGCGCTCCATCGCGCCGCCGTAGCGGTCGGCGAGCAGGGTCCGGAGTTCTCCGGCGGTCGCCGCGTCGAGGATCTCCTCCGCCCGGCCGGCGGCGTCCTCGGCGGCGGCGAAGTACCGCACGAGCACCTCAGCCACCGATGCCGCCCATCGAGCGCACCGGCCGCAGGAATCCGGGATCGTCGATCCCGTGCCCGGCCTTCTTCATCCACATCGCGCCGCGCCAGAGGTCGGCGATCTGCTCGTCGTCGGCGCCGCCGCGCAGCAGCGCGCGCAGGTCGGTCTCGTCGTCGCCGAACAGGCACGAGCGCACGCGACCCTCGGCGGTGAGCCGGGTGCGATCGCAGGCGCCGCAGAAGGTGCGCGTGACGGAGGCGATGATGCCCACCGTCGCGGGACCGCCGTCGACGAGCCACTCCTCCGCCGGCGCGGCGGGGTCGTCGCGGCCGATCGGCTCCAGCCGGAAGCGGGTGCTCAGCACGCCGAGAAGCTCCGACGCCGACACCATGGCGTCGCGGGCCCAGGCGGCGTCGGCATCCAGCGGCATCTCCTCGATGAACCGCAGCCGGGCACCCCGGTCGACCGCCCACGCCAGCAGGTCGGGCGCGTCGTCGAGAGTGGCGCGCATGAGCACGGCGTTGACCTTGAGCGGGGCGAGGCCGGCCGCGACGGCCGCGTCGACGCCGCGCAGCACCGCGGGCAGCCGGTCGCGCCGGGTCAGCTCGGCGAACCGGTGCCGGTCGACCGTGTCGAGCGAGACGTTGACGCGGGTGAGGCCGGCATCCCGCAGCGCGACGGCGTGCCGGTCGAGTCCGATGCCGTTGGTCGTCATGGCGAGCGGGATGCCGGGCGCGACCTCGGACGATCGGCGCACGATCTCGACCAGGTCGGGGCGCGTGAGGGGCTCGCCGCCGGTGAAGCGCACCTCGTGCACGCCGAGGCGGTGCACGGCGATGCCGACGAGCCGGGCGATCTCCACGGGGCTCAGCAGCTCGTTGCGGGGCACGACCGGCAGGCCCTCCGCCGGCATGCAGTAGACGCAGCGCAGCGAGCACGCGGTGGTGAGCGAGATGCGCAGATCGCGGGCGATGCGGCCGAACCGGTCGACGAGCTCCGACGTGTCCGGCCGACCGCTGACGTCCGGTGCGGTCCGGCGCACCGCGGGGATGCCGAGCGCGATCGTCATGCCGACCCCACCGGCTCGGGATGCCGCATCCCGGCCCGCTCGATCGGTGCGGCGGCGCGGCGGATCCGGTCGTCGCGCGTGTACACGTTCATGCTCGTGCCCCGCACGAACCCGACGAGCGTCAGCCCGGAGCGGGCGGCCAGCTCGACGGCGAGCGACGACGGCGCCGAGACGGCGCTGAGCATCGGGATGCCCGCCATGACCGCCTTCTGCACGAGCTCGAAGCTCGCCCGGCCCGACACCTGCAGCACGGTTCCGCGCAGCGGCAGCCGGTCGTTCAGCACGGCCCAGCCGACGACCTTGTCGACGGCGTTGTGCCGGCCGACGTCCTCGCGCACGACGAGCAGCTCGCCCGTCGCGGCATCGAACAGGGCGGCGGCGTGCAGGCCGCCGGTCTTCTCGAACACGGCCTGGTGCTCGCGCAGACGCTCCGGCAGCCGGAGGATCGCGGCGGCGTCGACCGTCATGGGGTCGGCGGCGACGTCGTAGGCCGACACCGTCTCGACCGCGTCGATCGACGCGGTGCCGCAGATGCCGCACGAGCTCGTCGTGTAGAAGTTGCGCGACCGGTCGGGTTCGGGGCCGGCGACGCCGGGTGCGAGCGCGACGTCGAGCACGTTGTAGGTGTTCTCCGTGGCGCCGGCGAGCGGCCCGCCGGTGCCCGATCCGCCCATCCCCGGCCCGCCGCAGTGGATCGCCGAGCGGAACTGCGCGCCGTGGTGGATGACGCCCTCCGACACGAGGAACCCGGCGGCCAGCTCGACGTCGTTGCCCGGCGTGCGCATGGTCACCGCGAGCGGTTCGCCCGCGATCCGGATCTCGAGGGGCTCCTCGACCGCGAGCGTGTCGGCGCGTCGCTGCTCGCGATCGCCCTCGTCCGTGCCCTCGTCCGCGGCGACCGTGAGGCGCACGACGGAGCGTCGCGCGGTGATCCGGCCCATTTTCCGAGCCTAGCCCCGCGTCCTCCGCGCTCGCCGGGCGCGGTCGTTAGCGTGGGGGCATGCCGCAGGACAGCGCGCCCCTGCGCCCGCTCGACGACCAGATCGCGCGCGTGCTCGGGCTGGCGACCCCGCTGCCGATCGTCCGGATGCCGCTCGCCGAGGCCGCGGGCCGCACCCTCGCGGCACCGGCGGTGGCGGCCGTCGACCTTCCGCTCTTCGACAGCGCGGCGATGGACGGGTATGCGGTCCGCGCCGCCGACGTGAGCATTACGCCGGTCACCCTGCGCGTCGTGGCCGACATCCCGGCCGGCTCGGCGCTCGACCCCGAGCTGCCGCCGCGGTGCGCCGTCCGCATCATGACCGGCGCGGCCGTGCCGGGCGGGGCCGACACCGTCGTGCCGTTCGAGCAGACCGAGGGCGGACGCGCGGCGGGGCGCGGGTCGCTGCCCGCATCGGTCACGGTGCTCGCGGCGACGGCGGGCGCGCACGTCCGCCACCGCGGCGAGGACGTGCGGCCGGGCGATTCGGTGCTGCCGGCCGGCGTCGAGCTCGGCGCGCGTCGGCTGTCGACGGCCGCCGCGGCGGGCATCGCCGAGGTCGACGTGCGCCCGGCGCCGCGGGTCGCCGTCATCTCGACGGGCAGCGAGCTCGCCGCGCCTGGCGCCGCGCTCGGCCGCGGGCGCGTCCCGGAGTCCAACTCGCTGCTGATCGCCGGTCTGGTGCGCGAGGCGGGGGCGCACCCCGTTCTCGTGGCGACGGTCGCCGACCGGGTCGAGGGGCTGCAGCGGACCCTCGCCGACGCCCGAGCGGCCGGTGCCGACCTCGTCGTGACGACCGGGGGCGTGAGCGCGGGCGCCTACGAGGTGGTGCGCGACGCCCTCGCCGCCGAGCTCGAATTCGTCGAGGTGGCGATGCAGCCCGGGCGCCCGCAGGCCTCCGGGCGGCTGCCGGGCGGCCCGCTGGTCGTCTCGCTTCCGGGCACGCCGACCGCGGCTGCGGTCGTGTTCGAGCTCGTCGTCCGGCCCGCGCTGCTGGCGCTGCAGGGGCGCGCGGCGCTGCACCGCCCTCGACTCCGGATGCCCGTCGACGCCCGGTACCGGCGCCGCCCGGGACGCACGGGCTACCGTCCGGTCGCGATCGATCGCGACGACCCGGCGGCGTGGATCGCCCGCGACACCGCGAGCGCCGTCTCCCGCTCGGGCCCGCACTCGGTGACCGGGCTGGGCTCCGCCGACGGGCTCGCGGTGATCCCGGCGGGCGAGGGAGCGATCGAGCCGGGCGACGCCGTCGAGGTGGTGCTGCTCGGATGACGACGCCGGATGCCGCCTCCGTGACCGCGACGCCGGCCGCGATCGTGCTCGCCGGCGGTCGGGCCGCCCGCGTCGGCGGCGCGGCGAAGCCGCTGTTCGAGATCGGCGGTGCCAGCCTCCTGGCGCGCACCGTCGCCGCGGCCCGCGCGGCCGGAGCGGACCCGGTCCTCGTCGCGGGGCCCGAGCTCGATCCGGCGCTCGACGTGACGTGGGTGCGCGAGGACCCGCCGTTCGGCGGCCCCGCGGCAGCGACGCTCGCGGCGCTCCGTCGGGTCGGCGATGCGGAGACCGTGCTGCTGCTGGCGGGCGATCTCGCGGATGCCGGGGGTGCCATCCGGACCCTGCTCGCGCCCGGCCCGCTGGCGCCCGACGTCGACGGCCGCTGCCTCGTCGACGCGGACGGCCGCCGTCAGTGGCTCGTCGGCTGGTACCGCACGACGGTGCTGCGCGCGACGCCGCTCCCGGACGGCGGCCGCGACGCCTCGTTGCGCGCCCTGCTGGCCGGGTCGATGATCGAGGAGGTGCCGGATGCGGCGGATGCCGCGGCCGACATCGACACCTGGGACGACCTGCGCGCCCACGGCGGCGCACCCGGTCGGGCCCGACGGACGGAGGACACCATGCCCCAGCACCTGCCCCCCGAGGCGCTCGACGACTGGGCCGACGCCCTGCGCGCCGAGCTCGGCATCGACGCGGCCGAGTCGCCGATCCCGGCGATCCTCGACCTCGCGCGCGACGTGTCGAACGCGGTCGCGCGACCGGCGGCGCCGCTGAGCGCCTTCATGGCGGGCCTCGCCGCGGGGCGTGCCGGTGGCGGGGAGGCCGCGGTGCGCGAGGCGATCGCGGCCGTCACGCGGGCGGCCGCCGCCTGGCCGACCCCGCAATCCTGAGCCGCGCGGGCGACCCGGCTCAGCGGCGCTCGAGCCGCACGATCACCGACTTCGACGTCGGGGTGTTGCTCACGGCGGCGACCGAGTCGAGCGGCACGAGCACGTTCGTCTCCGGGTAGTAGGCGGCCGCGTTGCCGCGCGGGGTCGAGTAGCCGACGACCCGGAACTCGGGCGCGCGGCGCAGCTGCAGCACGCCATCCGGACCCGTCCACTCCGACACCAGGTCGACGATGTCGCCCTCGGCGAACCCGAGCGCGATCACGTCGTCGGGGTTCACCAGCACCACGCGGCGCCCGCCGTGGATGCCGCGGTACCGGTCGTCCTTGCCGTAGATCGTGGTGTTGTACTGGTCGTGGCTGCGCAGGGTCTGCAGCAGCAGCCGGCCCTCGGGGATGCGCGGGTACTCGACCGGGTTCGCGGTGAACCGCGCCCTGCCCGTCGACGTCGCGAAGCTTCGGGCGTCGCGCGGCCCGTTCGGCAGCACGAACGTGCGGCCGCCCGCGATGCGTTCCTCGAAGTCGTCGAAGCCGGGCACGACGCGCTCGATGTGGCCACGGATCCGCGCGTAGTCCTCCTCGAGGCCCGCCCAGTCGGCGCGCGGCGACCCCGGGCGGTCGCGGAAGGTGCGCTGCGCGATCCGGGCCAGGATGGCGACCTCGCTCAGCAGGTCGTCCGAGGGCGGCGCGAGCCGGCCGCGCGACGCGTGCACGGCGCTCATCGAGTCCTCGACGGTCACGCGCTGCTCGCGTCCGCCGCGGCGGTCGCGGTCGGTGCGGCCGAGCACGGGCAGGATGATCGCCCGCCGCCCGGTGACGACGTGCGAGCGGTTGAGCTTGGTCGACACCTGCACCGTGAGCTCGGTGCTCCGGATGCCGGCCTCGACGACCTCGGTGTCGGGCGTCGCGCTCACGAAGTTGCCGCCGAGCGCCATGAAGACCTTGGTGCGGCCGTCGCGCATGGCGCGGATGGCGTCGACCACGTCGTGCCCCGGCTCGCGCGGCGCGGAGAAACCGAACTCGGCGTCGAGCGCGTCGAGGAACGCGGCCGGCGGCTTCTCCCAGATGCCCATCGTGCGGTCGCCCTGCACGTTGGAGTGGCCGCGCACCGGGCACACGCCCGCGCCGGGGCGCCCGACGTTGCCCTGCAGGAGCAGCAGGTTGACGACATCCCGCAGCGTGGCGACCGCGTGCGGATGCTGGGTCAGGCCCATCGCCCAGCACACGATCGTGGATTTCGAGGCGAGCAGCTCGTCGCCGACGGCCCGGATGTCGTCCTCGGCGAGGCCGGTCGCGGTCTCGATCTCGGCCCAGCTGAGGGCGCGCACGCCGGCGGTGAACTCGTCGACGCCGCTGGTGTGCTCGGCGATGAAGTCGTGATCGAGCACCCCGCCCGTGCGGTCCTCCGCCTCGAGCAGGTGCTTGGCGAGCGCCTGGAACAGCGCCTGGTCGCCGCCGAGCCGGATCTGCAGGAAGCGGTCGGCCATCGCCGTGCCGCCGCCGATGAGGCCCTTGACGGTCTGCGGGTTCTCGAACCGCTGCAGGCCGGCCTCGGGCAGCGGGTTGACCGCGACGATGCGCGCGCCGCGCTGCTTGGCCTTCTCGAGCGCCGACAGCATCCGGGGATGGTTGGTGCCGGGGTTCTGCCCGGCGACGATGAGCAGGTCGGCGTCGTGCACGTCCTCGATGGAGACCGTGCCCTTGCCGACGCCGAGGGTCTCGCCGAGCGCCGAGCCCGACGACTCGTGGCACATGTTCGAGCAGTCGGGGAGGTTGTTGGTGCCGAGCCCGCGCACGAGCAGCTGGTAGAGGAACGCCGACTCGTTCGACGCCCGCCCCGACGTGTAGAACACGGCCTCGTTCGGGTCGTCGAGCCCGCGCAGGGCGGTCGCGACGGCGTCGAGGGCGTCATCCCACGAGATCGGCGTGTAGTGGGTGGCGCCGGCCTCCTTGATCATCGGATGCGTCAACCGGCCCTGCTGCCCGAGCCACCAGTCGTCGTGGCGCTGGAGGTCGGCGACGGAATGCTCGGCGAAGAACTCCGGCCCGATCCGGCGGATCGTCGCCTCCTCCGCGACGGCCTTCGCGCCGTTCTCGCAGAACTCGGCGATGTGGCGCTTGTCGGTCTCGGGCCACGCGCATCCGGGGCAGTCGAAGCCCTGCTTCTGGTTCATCCGCAGCAGCGTCTCGGCGCTGCGCACGACGCCCATCTGCTCCTGCGCGATCTGCAGCGCGTGCACGATCGCGGGCACCCCGACGGCCCGCTTCTTCGGGGCGCGGACCGCGAGTTCCGACTCGTCGATGTCGCTCTTCGGTGCGCGCCGGGCCATGCGCCCGACTCTACGCGCGCGCCGCCCGGACATCCGATCGACACTGTGCCATCCGATGCGCGGCGCGCGGGCGCGATCGGATGGCGGAACCGCGATCGGTTGGAGCGGGGTGCGCGCCCGTGCGCCGGCCCGCGCTGTTCAGAGCTCGAGCGTCGCGAGCGGGGGGTCGATCGCGCCGAAGCGGTGCGCGGTGATCGACACGGCCTGCTCGAGCAGGAACGGCAGTAGCTCGATGCGCCCGGCCGCGGTCACCGGGTCGGCCCAGATCGCGACGTCCGGCGAGCCGCCGGTCGCCCGCGCGAGTGCGTCACCGGCCTCCGGGTCGGCGCTCACGAGCCGGATGCGGTCCGGATGGTTGGCGACCACGCGCGATGCGAACGCGGCATCCGGCTCGACGTCGATGCCGGTGATCGACAGCAGCGGCGCGCCGCCGAGGTCGGTGGCCTGCACGAGCGGCAGGAGGCCCGCGGGAAGCGGGACCGACGAGCTGATCCGGATGCTCGCCCGGGCGAGCACGCCGGCCGCGACGACGCGCACGAGCTCGGCCATCGACGCGCCCTCCGCGAGGCGCACGACCACGTCGGCGGGGCGGTACCGGAAGACGTTGCGCTCCACCTCGAGCCCCGACACGTCGCGCGCGGTCGCGAACTCGGCGGCCCACGCGGCCGCGTCGCTCAGCGCCCCGCGGCGCACGAGGTCGAACTCCTCGTAGCCGAGCGCGGGCTGGCTGGCCTCGATCACGCTCGCGACGCGGGCCTCGAGCCCGTCCAGTCGCAGGTCACCGGATGCCGCCGCGGGCACCGGCCGCCAGCTGCCGTGCGCGAGCAGCGCGTTCGGCCCGCCGGCCTTGTATCCGGGTCCGACCGACGACGCCTTCCAGCCGCCGAACGGCTGCCGCCGCACGATGGCGCCGGTGATCGGCCGGTTCACGTAGAGGTTGCCGGCCTGCACGGTGTCGAGCCACTGCGCGACCTCACCGGCGTCGAGCGAGTGGATGCCGGCCGTCAGCCCGTACTCGACCGCGTTCTGCAGCGCCACGGCCTCCTCGAGCGTCGCGGCCGACATGAGTCCCAGCACCGGCCCGAAGTACTCGATGCGGTGGAACGCGCTGCCGGCGACGACGCCGTCGCGCACCCCGGGCGACCACAGCCGGCCGTCGTCGTCGAGGCGGCGCGGCTCGACGAGCCAGCTCTCGCCCGGGCCGAGCCGGGTGAGGCCCGCGGTGAGCTTGTCGCCCGGGGGCTCGACGAGCGGCCCCATCTGCACGGCCGGATCGGTCGGCTGCCCGACCGCGAGGCTCGTGACGGCGTCGGCGAGCTGACGGCGGAAGCGCTCCGAGGTCGCGACCGAGCCGACCAGGATCGCGAGCGACGCGGCCGAGCACTTCTGGCCGGCGTTGCCGAAGGCGCTCTTCACGATGTCCGAGACCGCGAGATCGAGGTCGGCACTCGGCGTGACGATGATCGAGTTCTTGCCGCTGGTCTCGGCGAGCAGCCGCAGCTCGGGCTTCCAGCCGCGGAACAGGGCCGCCGTCTCGGTGCTGCCGGTGAGCACGACGCGGCCGACCTCCGGCGCCGTGATGAGCGCCCGGCCGAGCTCGCCCTCGTCGATGTCGACGAGCGTCACGAGCTCGCGCGGCGCCCCCGCCTCGCGGAACGCCTCCGCGAGGATCGCGCCGCAGCGCCCCGCCTGCGGGGCCGGCTTGAGGATGACGGCCGAGCCCGCGGCGAGCGCCTGCAGCACTCCACCCGCGGGGATCGAGACCGGGAAGTTCCACGGCGGCGCGACGAGCACCACCGGCACGGGCGCGAACGCGGCGCCCTCGATGCCGGCGAGCTCGCGGGCGAGTCCCGCGTAGTAGTGGGCGAAGTCGACCGCCTCGCTGACCTCGACATCCGCCTCGGCGAGCGTCTTGCCGGTCTCGGCGACCATGACCTCGATGAGCCGCCCGCGCAGGGCGGCGAGCACCTCGCCGATGCGGTCGAGCAGCTCCCCGCGCTCGGCGCCCGTCCGCGCCCCCCACGTGGCGCCCGCGGCGGATGCCGCGGCGAGCCGCTGCTGCAGCGTCGCCGGGTCGGCGACCCGGGCCTCGTGCAGCGTCGCCTCGCCGATGGCGGAGTTCTTGGCGCGATCCAGCAGCCCCCGCGCCCACTCGCGGTTGACCGCGATCGACGGGTCGGTGTCGGCGGTGTTCTCGAACGGCTCGGGAGCCCGCGGCACCGGCGGGTGCAGCCGGTTCTGGATGCGGTTGGGGGCGGGCACCGCGTCGTCGAGCAGCGCGAGGGAGGCCTCGAACCGCTCGCGCTCCCGGGCGAAGACCGCGTCGTCCTCCAGCTCGAACGCGCTGGAGAGGAAGTTCTCGCTCGAGCCGTTCTCCTCGAGCCGCCGAGCGAGGTAGCTGATCGCGGCCTCGAAGTCGTCCGGATGCACGACCGGGGTGTAGAGGAGCAGGCCGCCCACGGTCTGCCGCACCGCGCTCGCCTGGCCGGGCGTCATCCCGAGCAGCATCTCGACGTCGACACGCCGGCTGACGCCGCGCTGCTCGGCGAGCAGCCACGCGAACGCGAGGTCGAACAGGTTGTGCCCCGCGACGCCGATGCGCACGGCGTCGGTGCGCTCGGGCGCGAACGCCCGCTCGAGCAGCCGCAGGTAGTTGGCGTCGGTCGCGGCCTTGCTGCCCCAGGTCGCGAGCGGCCAGTCGTGCACGGCCGCGTCGACGCGCTCCATCGAGAGGTTGGCCCCCTTGACGATGCGCACCTTGATGCCGGCACCGCCGGCCGCCACCCGGCGCCGGGCCCACTCGGTCAGCCGGTCGAGGGCGACGACCGAGTCGGGCAGGTAGGCCTGGAGCACGATGCCCGCCTCGAGGTTCTGCAGGTCGGGGTTCTCGAGCAGCTTGACGAAGACCGCGATCGTCAGGTGCAGGTCGCGGTACTCCTCCATGTCGAGGTTGATGAACTTGGTGCCCGACGCGCGCGCCGCCCGCAGGTAGATCGGCAGCAGCCGCTCGACGACCCGCTCGACCGTCTCGTCGAAGCCCCAGAGGTTCAGCTGGCTCGCGACCGACGACACCTTGACCGAGACGTAGTCGACGTCGGGCCGGGAGAGCAGCTCGCGCGTGCCGGCGAGCCGACGCGCGGCCTCGCGCTCGCCCAGCACCGCCTCGCCGAGCAGGTTGATGTTGAGCCGCACGCCGTCGCGACGCAGGTGCGCGAGCGAGCGGGTGAGCCGCTTCGGGGAGGCGTCGATGACGAGGTGGGCGACCATCCGGCGCAGCACCCGGCGCGCGATCGGCACGATCGGCCATGGCAGCAGCGGGGCGAAGGCGCCGCCGAGGCGCACGAGCGTGCGCAGGTGCCACGGCAGGAACCGGGGGGTCAGCCGCGAGACCTGCTCGAGGCTCCGGCCGGCGACCCGCAGATCCTCGGGGCGCACGACGCGGTCGATGAAGCCGAGGGTGAACTCGAGGCCGTGCGGGTCCTTCAGCACGCCGGCGAGCCGCGTCGCGCCGGCGTCGCGCGGGGCATCCGCGCTCTGTGCGAGCCAGCGACGGACCAGGGCGACGGTCTCATCGACCGACGGCATCCCGGGAAGCACGGAATGAATGCTAGGCGACGGCCCCTGCGTGTCCAGGGTGCGGGAGCGGCCGTCCCGGCGCCCGGACAGCGATTCGGCTCCCGGGGCGGGACGAACGATGACACGTCAACTTGATTCGGACGATAGGCTCGTGGTATGCCCGCAGCCGACCGCATAAGCGAGGAGGACTGGCGCCTCTGGCGGGCGTTCTCGTCGATGAATCGCGCGCTGGCGCGGGAGATCGACCGCCAGCTGCAACGGGATGCCGGCATCTCCAGCGCCGATTACTCGGTGCTCATCACCCTCTTCGAGGCGCCGGATCGCCGGCTGCGCACGGGGGAGCTCGCCGAGCTGCTGACCTGGGAGAAGAGCCGCGTCTCGCACCAGATCTCGCGCATGGAGGCCCGCGGCCTCGTCGCGCGCGCGGAGTGCGCCGAGGACGGCCGCGGCACCTGGATCATCCTGACGACCGACGGACGCCGCGCGACCCTCGGCGCCATGCGCGACCACGCGGCGAAGCTGCGCGAGATCTTCTTCGACGTGCTGGACGACGACGAGAAGGACGCCTTCCGCTCGGGGGCGGCGCGCGTGCTCGAGAAGATCAACCTGCCCGGGTGCGAGGCCGCCGTGGAGGCCTTCGGGCGCGAGAAGGTCGGGGCGTAGCGGCTCGCGCCGTCACAACCCGACGCTGCCCTGCATGATCCCCCCGTCGATGACGACGGTCGTCGAGGTCATGTACGACGCCTTGCCGGATGCGAGGAACACCGCGACATCGGCGATGTCCTCCGGCTTGGCCATGCGGTGCAGCGGGATCGCGTCGTTCAGCTTCTCCAGCTCCGCGGGGTCGCTCATGGTCGACGCGTTGAGCGGCGTCTCGACCGCGCCCGGCGCGATGTTCACGACCCGGATGCCGTACGGGCCGAGCTCGACGCCGGCGGTCCGGGCCAGCATCCGCATCCCTCCCTTGGAGACGCAGTAGGCGATGTTGCCGGGCATCGGCCAGTCCTCGTGCACCGACGAGATGTTGAGGATCAGCCCCGGCGTCTTCTGCTTCAGGAACTGCCGCGCCGCCGCCTGCGTCGCGAAGAACGCGCTCTTCATGTTGACGGCCATGACCCGGTCGTAGCCCTCCTCGGTCTCCTCGAGCAGCGAGTGGCGATCCTCGATGCCCGCGTTGTTGACGAGCACATCGAGGCGGCCGAAGCGGTCGACGGCGCCCCGGATCAGGCGCTCCAGGTCGGCGGCGCGGGTGATGTCGGCCTCGAGCGCGACGGCCGAGCCGCCCGCCTTCTCGATCCGCTCGACCAGGTCGGAGGCGTCGTCCGCGTGCGCCACGTAGTCGACGACGACGTTCGCCCCCTCGGCCGCGGCGGCCACGCAGATCTGCTCCCCGATCCCGCTGTTCCCGCCGGTGACGACGATGGTCTTGCCGCTCAGCAGCATGTGCGCCCTTCCTCTCGCGGTCGTCTCGATGATCCCGACCGCTCCACGCGGCAGGCTAGGCGCGCATCCTCGGTACCGACCGGATGCGACGCCGGCTCACAGCCCGCGCACGTCGGCACTGGTCCCGCGTCACCGGTGCGCCGTAACCTCGGCGCATGCCCGACCTCTCCCCCCTCGCCCGCTCCGTGTCCGGATCCGTCCTCGTCCCCGCCGACGACGGGTACGCCGCCGCCTGCACCGGCTTCAACCT
Source organism: Pseudolysinimonas kribbensis (assembly GCF_039531715.1). NCBI lineage: Bacteria > Bacillati > Actinomycetota > Actinomycetes > Micrococcales > Microbacteriaceae > Pseudolysinimonas > Pseudolysinimonas kribbensis. Next base: position 591,924 of record NZ_BAAAQO010000002.1, read on the forward strand.
GGCCGTCGTGCCGCGCCCGGATGCCGTGCTCGTCGCGCGCGACGAGGCCGACGTGGCGGCGGGCGTGCGGTTCGCGCGCGACACGGGGCTGGCGATCCGGGTCATCGCCACCGGGCACGGTGCCGCGCCGGTGCCGGACGGCGGCCTGCTCATCAACGTGAGCGGCCTGGATTCCGTGAGCGTCGAGCCGTTCGCGCGCACCGCGACGGTGGGCGGCGGCGCCCCGTGGCGGGAGGTCGTCGCGCAGGCCGCACCGCACGGTCTGGCTCCGATCACCGGATCGTCGGCCGGCGTCGGCGCCGTCGGCTTCCTGTTGGGCGGCGGCCTCGGCCCGCTCTCGCGGCACTTCGGCGTCGGCTCCGACCAGCTCGTCTCGGCGCGGATCGTCACCGGCTCCGGCGAGGTCGTCACGGCCTCCGCCGACGAGAACCCCGACCTGTTCTGGGCGCTGCGCGGCGGCAAGAGCGGCCTCGGCATCGTCACCTCCGCGACGGTGCGGCTCGTCGAGGTCGCCGAGCTCTACGGAGGCGCGCTCCTGTTCGACGCGAACGATGCCCGCGCCGTGCTCACCGGCTGGCTCGCGTGGGGCGCCGACGCCGACGCGCGCATCACGACGAGCGTCGCGGTCATGCGCTTCCCCGACCTCGACGAGGTGCCGCCGCCGCTGCGCGGCCGCCATCTCGTGAGCGTGCGGTTCGCCGCCCCGGTGGATGCGGCATCCGGCGAACAGCTCGCGGCACCGCTGCGTGCCCTTGCGCCCGTGTACCTCGACGCGCTCGGCCCGCTGCCGATCGCCGAGATCGCCAAGGTGCACAGTGACCCCGACGGTCCGCTGCCCGGCTGGATGCGGGGCATCATGCTGGGAGAGCTCGACGAGCGCTTCGTCGACGCCCTGCTCGGGCTCGTCGGCGCGGGCACCGAGTCGCCGTTCCTGGGCGTCGAGGTGCGTCAGCTCGGCGGCGCCGTCGCCGACCCGTCCGGCGACAGCGCGATGGGCGGGCGCGAGAATCCGTTCACGCTCTCGGTGATCGGTGCGCCGAACCCGGCCCTGTTCGCGACCGTGCTGCCCGGTGCGTTCGCCGGGCTCCGCGCGCGTCTCGGCGAGTGGATCGCGCCGACCACGACCATCAACTGGCTCGGCGAGTCGGAGGACCCGACCGAGTACCGCTCGGCATGGTCGCCCGCGGCGTTCGCGCGGCTGGCCGAGGTGCGCCGGCGTTACGACCCCTCGGGGGTGTTCACGTTCGGGCCGACGGAGGCGTGAGGCTCAGGCGTCGGCCGCGAGTTCGGCGAGCAGCGCGCGTTCGGCGTCGTCGGTGAGCCCGGCGCGCCGTTCTCCCGTGGTGGGGCCGGCGACGGCATCCGCGGCGGCCTGATCTGCGCCATCGCGCAGGGTCTGCTCGAGCGGGCGACGGCGCAGCCCGAGGGCGACCGCGCGCGAGCTGTCGTGCGCCGCGAGCGCGACCAGCTCGGTCGGCAGCCACAGCGGCAGGGATCGCGGCCCGGCCCAGTACCCGACCTCGCGCTCGGCGATCCACGCCTCGTCCGCCGCGACCAGGGTGCCGCTCCAGCCGACCGCGCGCTGCGCGATCGAGAGGTGCTCGGAGAACGGCAGCGTCTCGCCGGTCACGTTCGCGATCCCGGTGAAGCGTCGCTCCGCGGCCTCCACCAGGAAGGCGGCGAGGTCGCGCACGTCGGTGACCTGTGTCGGCCGGTCGGGGGTGTCGGGCACGAGCACCTGCCGCTCCGGATTCGACGGATGCGCGAAGCGGGCCGGCCAGTAGGTCGTGCGCTGCGAGGGATCGCCGGGTCCGCCGATGAGGCTCGGCCGCGCGATGAACGAGCGCGCCTCGCCGAACGCGGAGCGCACCGCCTCCTCGCACGCGACCTTCGCGGCTCCGTACTCCTCGAGCGAGGCCATCGTGTCGGCGGCGAGCGCGGGGTGCACCGGCGCCGACTCGTCGGCGCCCAGATCTCCCGTGCCTCCCTCGTTCGCGCGCAGGTAGACCGAGCAGGTCGAGACGTACACGACGTGCCGCGCGCGTCCGGCGAGCACGGACGCCGCTGCCCGCACGTGGCCGGGATGCGTCGCGAGGTCGACGACGGCATCCCAGTCCTCGCCGGTCACCGCGGCGTAGGCGTCCGGCGCATCGCGGTCGGCGCGCACGAACCTCGCGCCGTCCGGCGGCGCACCCGCCTCGCCCCGAGCCAGCGCGGTCACGTCGTGGCCGCGGCGCAGCGCCTCGCCGACGACCTCGCGTCCCACCCACGCCGTGCCACCGAGCACCAGGATCCGCATGGCCCCATGCAACGACGGATCCGCTGCGCAGGTCAACGCGGCTCTGCCGAGAGCGAAGCCGGCTACCGGGTGCGGTGCGCGGGGATCGCCATCCGCGGCGCCCGCCGCTCGTACCCGACCCCGGACACCTCGAGGTAGCGCACCACCCGGTGCCGGTGGCCGCGCCACGGCTCGAGCAGTTCGAGCATCCCGTCGTCGTCGACGCGCTGCCCCGCGAGCGCCATGCCGACCTGCTTCGCGAGGTGCAGGTCGCCGATGCTCACCGAGTCCGGGTCGCCGTGCGAGCGCTGCACCGTCTCGTGCGCGGTCCAGACGCCGATGCCGGTGACCGTCCGCATCCGGCGCACCGCCGCCGCCGCCGGCAGCGCGGCGGAGCGCTCGAGCGTGTCGCCCACGGCCATGACCCGCATGAGCGTGTCGGCGCGCTGCGGCGTGACGCCGGCACGGTGCCACTCCCACGACGGGACACGCCGCCAGGTCGCCGCATCCGGCGGGATGCGCATGCCCTCCGGCGCGGGTCCGGGCGCCGGCGTGCCGTGCCGGTGCACGAGCACCCGCCAGGCGCGCATCGCCTCGACGGAGGTCACCTTCTGCCCCATGATCGTCGGCACCAGGTGCGGCAGGAGCCGGCCGGTGCGCGCCAGCCGCAGCCCCGGCATCCGGTGATGCAGGTCGCGGATCACCGGATGCCGCGAGGGGTCGAATCCGGTCGGGTCGTCATCGGCGCCGAGCAGCCGCGGCATCGCGTCGAGGGCGGCGCCGGCCCCCGGGCCCCAGGCGCTCCCGGCGATGCCGTGGGCGCTCTCGGTCAGCCGCAGCGTCGCGTCGCCCTCGGGCGTGCGGAACGCGAGCCACCAGCCGCGCGCGTCCCGGCGCGCGGCCGGGTCGCGCGGGCCGAAGACCAGCGGGGCGAGGGTGGCGTCCACCGCGACCCGCTGGGCGGGCCGGTAGATCCCGGTGAGCATCACGAGCCGGCCGGAGCGGCACCCGGCGAGGCGCCGCATCCGGTGGTCGACGTGGCCGTGCTCATGCGCGGACTCTAGCGCGAGGTTCCGTCGCCGTCGGACGTAGGGTCGACGGATGGCCGATCTGACGACCGAGCGGCTCAGCCTCCGCTCCTTCGGTCCCGACGACGTCGACTTCGTCTTCGACATGTACTCGCGCTGGGAGGTCCAGCGCTTCATCGGCCTCGTGCCCCGGGTGATGACCGATCGCGCCGAGGCCGTCGAGCGGGTCGAGCGCTACGCCGCGCTCGAGCATCCCGTCCACGGCATCTGGGCGATCACCGACCGGGTCACGGGCGGGCGACTCGGCGTCGCGCTCCTCAAGCCGCTGCCGGCCTCCGGCCCCGAGAGCCCGCTCCTGCCGTCGGGGGACGTCGAGATCGGATGGCACCTGCATCCCGACGCGTGGGGCCACGGCTACGCCTCGGAGGCCGCGCGCGCCGTGCTCGACCACGCGTTCGCCGGCGGACTGCCCCGCGTGCTCGCCGTGACGAACCCCGGCAACCGCGCGTCGCAGGTGGTCGCGCTGCGGATCGGGATGACGCACCTGGGCACGACCGACGCGTACTACAACGCGACCTGCGAACTCTTCGGCATCGACCGCCCGGCGGCCCCCTAGCCCGGCCGGTCGGAGGCCGGTGTCGCGGCGCGGCATGATGGAGGACGATGAGCATCGGCATCCTGACCTCCGGGGGCGACTGCCCCGGCCTCAACGCGGTCATCCGCGCCGCCGTCCTCACCGGCTCGAAGCTGCACGACATGGAGTTCGTCGGCTTCCGCAACGGGTGGAGGGGCGTCGTCGAGGCCGACCTCATGCCGCTCGGCCGGCCCGAGGTCATGGGCATCTCGAAGCAGGGCGGCACGATCCTCGGCAGCTCGCGCACCAACCCGTTCGACGGCGGCGGCGCGGCGCGGGTCGCTCAGGTCATGGACGAGAACGGGATCGACTCGATCATCGCGATCGGCGGGGAGGGCACGCTCGCCGCGGCGAAGCGGCTGACCGATGAGGGCATCCGGATCGTCGGGGTGCCGAAGACCATCGACAACGACCTCTCGGCGACCGATTACACGTTCGGCTTCGACACCGCGGTGCAGATCGCGACCGAGTCGATGGACCGGCTGCGCACCACCGGCGACTCGCACGGCCGCTGCATGGTGGCGGAGGTCATGGGCCGGCACGTGGGGTGGATCGCGCTGCACTCGGGCATGGCGGCCGGCGCCCACGCGATCCTGATCCCCGAACGCAAGACGAGCATGGACCAGATCATCGAGTGGGTGGAGTCGGCCCGGGATCGCGGCCGCGCGCCGCTCATCTGCGTGGCCGAGGGATTCCAGCTCGACACCATGGACGACGCGCACTCCGAGCGCGGCCTCGACGCGTTCGGGCGCCCGCGGCTCGGCGGCATCGGCGACCAGCTGGCGCCCGAGATCGAGCACCGCACCGGCATCGAGACCCGCGCGACGACGCTCGGCCACATCCAGCGCGGCGGCACGCCGTCGGCCTACGACCGCGTGCTGGCGACGCGCTACGGGATGGCGTCGGTCACCTCGATCCTCGAGGGGCATTGGGGTCGCATGGTCGCCCTTCGCGGCACGCAGATCGTGCACGTGCCGTTCGAGGACGCGCTCGGGCGCCTCAAGACCGTGCCGGAGAGCCGGTACGAGGAGGCGTCGGTGCTCTTCGGCTGAGCCGTAGCCCCAGCGCGCGGTGCGACACTGAGGGGATGGACACCGCGTTCCTCGTCATCGCGCTGATCTTCGCCGTGCTGGCCGCGCTCATCCACGTCGTGATCTTCTTCCTCGAGAGCGTGCTCTGGTCGAAGCCGACGATCTGGCGCCGGTTCGGTGTCGCGTCGCGGGACGACGCCGCCGTGCTGCAGCCGATGGCCTACAACCAGGGCTTCTACAACCTCTTCCTCGCGATCGCGACGGGCCTCGGCATCGTGCTGATCGCCGCGGCGCCCGTGCACAACGTCGGCGTCGGCATCGCGGGGGTCGCGCTCGCGAGCATGCTGCTCGCGTCGATCGTGCTCATCACGTCGAACCCGAAGCTCGCCCGCGCGGCGCTCACGCAGGGCCTCCCCCCGCTGATCGCGCTGATCTTCGGCGTCCTCTGGGTCGTGCTCTAGCCCCCGTGGCCAAAAACGCCCAGTGTCGCGCGCCGCGAGTGGGCGTTTTCGGCTAGGGACGGGATGCGGCGGCAGCGGCGGCGGCAGCGGGGAGCGCGGCTTCGATGCGCTCGAGGGATTCGTCGTCGTGGGCGGCGGAGAGGAACCACGCCTCGAAGACGCTCGGCGGAGGCGCGACGCCCGCGTCAAGGAGGGCGTGGAAGAAGGCCGCATACCGGAACGCGTCCTGCGCGCGGGCGTCGGTGTAGTCGCGCACGGGCTCGGAGCGGAACGCGATCGAGAACAGCGAGCCGGCCCGGGAGATGACATGCGGGATGCCGGCGGCGGTGAGGGCGGCATCCACCGCGCCGGAGACGCGGGCGGCGGCCGCGTCGACCCGGGCGTACACGTCGGCGTCGGCGAGGCGCAGCGTGGCGATGCCGGCGGCGACCGCGAGCGGGTTCCCGCTGAGGGTGCCCGCCTGGTACACCGGGCCGAGCGGCGCGAGCCGATCCATGAGCTCGGCGCAACCGCCGAGGCCGGCGAGCGGGAGGCCGCCGCCGAGCACCTTGCCCCAGGTGACGAGGTCGGGGAGGTAGCTCGGGTCGAGGCCCCACCAGCCGGCCGGGCCGACCCGGAACCCGGTGAGCACCTCGTCGAGGATCACGAGCGCGCCCGCGGCGTGGGCGAGGTCGACGAGCGCCGCGTTGAACCCGGAGTCCGGCACGAGAACGCCGGCGTTGGCGCCCGCGGCCTCCGCGATGATCGCGGCGATCCGCCCCGGATGCGCCGCGAACGCCGCCCGCACCGCGTCGAGATCGTTGTAGGGCAGCACGAGGGTGAGCCCGGCGATCGGCTCCGGCACGCCGGCCGACCCCGGCAGCCCGAGCGTCGCGACGCCGGAGCCCGACTCGGCGAGCAGGCCGTCGGAGTGCCCGTGGTAGTGCCCCGCGAACTTGATGAGCAGATCGCGCCCCGTCGCGCCGCGGGCCAGCCGGATCGCCGTCATGGTCGCCTCGGTGCCGGTCGACACGAGGCGCACCTTCTCGACCGCGCGGGTGGCGCCCACCGTCATCCGGTCGATCACCAGCTCGGCGAGCTCGGCCTCGCCCTCGGTCGGGGCGCCGAACGACAGCCCGCGCGATGCGGCCTCCCGCACCGCCTCGACGACCTCCGGATGGGCGTGCCCGAGCAGCGCAGGACCCCACGACCCGACGAGGTCCACGTACTCGATCCCGTCGACGTCGGTCACGTACGCGCCGCGCGCCGACGCGATCGTGCGGGGCAGCCCGCCGACCGAGCCGAACGCGCGCACCGGCGAGTTGACTCCCCCCGGCAGCACCGCTCGCGAGCGGGCGACGACGTCGTCGTTGCGACTCACGAACGCGCCCAGCGCTCGGCCGCCTCGATCGCCCAGTAGGTGAGGATCGCCTCGGCGCCCGCGCGCGCGATCGAGACGAGCGACTCGTCGATCGCGCGCTCACGCTCGATCCAGCCGTGCGCCGCCGCGGCCTCGACCATCGCGTACTCGCCGCTCACCTGGTACGCCCACACCGGCACGGGCGACGCCGCCGCCGCGTCGGCGAGCACATCGAGATACGACATCGCCGGTTTGACCATGACGACGTCGGCGCCCTCGTCGACGTCGAGCAGCACCTCGCGCAAGCCCTCGCGCCGGTTCGCCGGGTCGAGCTGGTAGCTGCGCCGGTCGCCCTGCAGCGACGACTGCACCGCCTCGCGGAACGGCCCGTAGAACGTACTGGCATATTTGGCGGCGTAACCGAGCAGGACGGTGTCGGGATGCCCGGCCGAGTCGAGCGCGGACCGTACCGCGCCGACCTGCCCGTCCATCATCCCGCTGAGTCCTAGCACCGCCGACCCGGCCTCGGCCTGGGCGAGTCCCATGTCGCGGTAGCGCGCGAGCGAGGCGTCGTTGTCGACGCGACCGCGCGCATCGAGCACGCCGCAGTGCCCGTGGTCGGTGAATTCGTCGAGGCACAGGTCGGTCTGCACGACGAGCGCGTCGCCCGCCTCGGCGACCGCGACCCGCGTCGCGACGTTGAGGATGCCATCCGGATCGGTCGCCCCCGATCCGATCGCGTCCTTGTGCTCCGGCACGCCGAAGAGCATGACGCCCCCGATGCCGGCCGCGGCCGCGCGCGCGACCTCGGCCCGCAGCGAGTCGAGGGTGTGCTGCACGACGCCGGGCATCGACCCGATCGGCACGGACTCGGCCGCGCCCTCGCGCACGAACATCGGCAGGATCAGCTGCGCGGGATGCAGACGCGTCTCGGCCACGAGTCGCCGCAGCGCGGGGGTCGCCCGCAGCCGCCGCGGTCGCACGGTCGGGAATCCGCTCATCCGAGCGCCTCCACGTGCTCGGCGAGCGCGGCGACGAGCGCCTCGGCCGTGCGCTCCTCCGGGATGACGTGCACGGTGAGCCCGGCCGCGCGTGCATCGACGGCGGTGCGCGGCCCGATGCAGGCGACGACGGTGGCCTCCGGCAGCGGCGCGAGCTGCGCCGCGATCTGGCGCGCGACGCTGCCCGAGGTCACGAGCACGGCGCCGATCCGGCCCGAGGCGACATCGCTCCGGATGTCGTCCGCGACCGGCAGGCCCACGGTGCGGTATGCGGTCACGTACTCCACCGCGAAGCCGAGCTCCTCGAGCCCGGCGACGAGCGTGGGCTCCGCGATGTCGGACTGCGGGATCAGCACGCGGCCCCGGATGTCGCTGGCCGGCCACTCCTTGATGAGCCCGCGCGCCGAGTTGTCGCGGCTCGGCATGTAGTCGACGCGGTAGCCGGCGAGCGAGAGCGCCGCCCCGGTGGTCTCGCCGACGGCGGCGATGCGGGTCGCATCCGGCACGGTCGTCCCCTGGCTCACGAGCACGTCGACCGTCGTGGCGCTCGTGACGACGAGCCAGTCGTAGGCGCCGGCGCCCAGCTCCTGCAGGGCGTGCCCGAGGCGGGTCGGGTCCTCCGGCGACGCGAAGTTGATGAGGGGCGCGACCACCGGCACGGCGCCGTAGCCGCGCAGCGACGCCGACACGTTGTCGCCCCACTTACCACCGCGCGGCACGAGCACGCGCCACCCGGCGAGGGGCTTGGGCGCGGTCACGACGCAGCTCCGCCGGGACCGAGCGGCGCGAGCTCCGCGGCGCCCTGGTCGAGCAGCTCGCCCGCGACTCGGGCCGCCAGCTCACCGGCCGGATCGCGCACGTCGGCCGCATACATCGCGTGGGAGCTCGTGAGGTGCGCACTGCCGTCGAGCGCGTAGACCCGGGCGCTCACGAACAGCAGGCCGTCGTCGAGCAGTGCGTGCACGCCGAGCGGGGCGGCACATCCCGCCTCGAGCCGCGCGAGCACCGCGCGCTCGGCCTCGGCGGTGAGGCGCGACGGCTGGTGGTCGACCGAGCGCAGCGCACGCGGCACGGCGCCGGTGCGCGCCTCGACGGCGAGCGCGCCCTGCGCCGGCGCGGTCGGCCACGGGTCGAGCGGGAAGAGCTCGGTCGCCTCGGCGGAGCGGCCGAGCCGGTCGAGCCCCGCGGCCGCGAGCACGATCGCGTCGAGCCGGCGTTCGGGATCGATCCCGGCATCCGCGCCGCCGACGCGGCCGAGGCGGGTGTCGATGTTGCCGCGCAGGCCGACGACGTCGAGATCCGCGCGACGGGCCAGCAGCTGCGCGCGGCGGCGTGGCGAGCCGGTGCCGATCCGCGCGCCCTGGGGCAGGTGCTCGAGCGTCAGTCCGTCGCGGGCGGCGAGAGCATCGCGGGCGTCGGCGCGCCGGGGCACCGCGGCGATCTCGAGGCCGTCGGCGGGCGCGGTCGGGAGGTCCTTGTACGAGTGGATGAGCGCATCCACCTCGCCGGCCAGCAGCGCCTCGCGCAGGGCCGTCACGAACACGCCCGTGCCGCCGAAGTCGGCGAGCGGCGTGCTGCGATCGCGGTCGCCACCGGACTGGATCACGACGAGCTCGGCCCCGAGCTTCTCGGCGACGGGTGTCGCCTGCGCCAGCGCCAGCGCGGACCCGCGCGTGCCGATGCGCAGCGCCGACCCGCTCGCCGCGGTCACGGCGCCACCCCCGCGATCGCGGGCTTGAAGCCCAGGCGCGCGTTCTCGCAGCATCCCGGGCGGCACACGTCGTACCAGGGCCCCAGCTCGGTGAGGGCCGGGCGCTCGGCGGTCGGCGTGCCGTTCACCCGTTCGAGGACGAGGTCGACCAGCCCGCTCACGTACGCCGGGTGCGTGCCGGGGGTCGGGGTCCGGATGACCACGAGACCGTGCTCCGCCGCCGTCGCGGTGGCCTCGGTGTCGAGGTCCCAGAGCACCTCCATGTGGTCGCTCACGAAGCCGAGCGGCACGATCACGACGGCCTCGACGCCCTGCGCCGGCAATCCGGCGATCACGTCGTTGACGTCGGGCTCGAGCCACGGCTGGGTCGCCGGCCCGGAGCGGCTCTGGTACACGAGCTGCCACGCGGCGTCGGCGCCGGCGTCGCGCATGACGACCTCGGCGACCGCGCGGTGCTGGGCGGCGTAGGCGCCGCCGTCGCCGAAGTCGCGGTCCCGCGGGCCGGAGCGCTCGGCGTCGGCGGTGGGGATGCTGTGGGTCGCGAACAGCACCCGGATCGCGCTCTCGGCGATCCCGCGCTCCGCGAGGTCGGCGAGCGCGGCGCGCAGGCCCTCGACGAACGGCTCGACGAAGCCCGGATGGTCGAAGTACTGGCGCACCTTGTCGATGCGCAGCGCGTCGCCCAGGCCGGTCTCGGCGAGCGCGCCCGCGAAGTCCTCGCGGTACTGCCGGCAGCTCGAGTAGGAGCTGTAGGCGCTGGTGGCCAGGCCGAGGAGCGTCGAGAGACCGCGCTCGCTCGCCTCACGCAGCGCGTCGGCCACATAGGGACCCCAGTTGCGGTTGCCCCAGACGACCGGCAGGTCGATGCCGCGGGATGCCAGCTCGGCCTCGACCGCCGCCTTCAGCCGGCGGTTCTGCTCGTTGATCGGGCTCACCCCGCCGAAGTGCCGGTAGTGGTGCGCGACCTCCTCGAGCCGCTCGTCGGGGATGCCGCGGCCGCGCGTCACGTTCCGCAGGAAGGGGATGACGTCGTCCTGCCCCTCCGGGCCGCCGAAGCCGGCGAGCACGATCGCGTCGTAGGCGACGGGCGTCTCGACGTGCTCCGGACCGCGCTCGGCCCCCGGCGTCGCCGCGGGCACGACGACGCCGTTGTTCGTGATGCTGCTCACGCGATGAGCTCCGCGAGCTCGGCCGCCTCCACCCGGCGGCCGGTGAAGAACGGCACCTCCTCGCGCACGTGGCGACGGGCCTCGGCCTGCCGCAGGTGCCGCATGAGGTCGACGAGCTCGATCGGATCGTCGGCCTCGAGCGCGAGGATCCACTCGTAGTCGTTCAGGGCGAACGCCGCGACGGTGTTGGCCTGCACGGCGCGGTGCTCGGCACCCATGCCGCCGTGCTCGGCGAGCATCGCGCGGCGCTGCTCGTCGGGCAGCAGGTACCACTCGTAGCTGCGCACGAAGGGGTAGACGGTGATCCAGTCCTTGGGTGCGAGACCGCGCGCGTAGGCGGGGGAGTGGTTCGGGCTGAACTCGGCGTCGCGGTGCACGCCCATGACGTTCCACACCGGCGCCATCGACGTGAACGGCGCCGCGCGCCGCAGCCGCCGCAGCGCCTGCTGCAGGTCGGCCGCCTGCCGCCCGACGAGCCAGACGAGCACGTCGGCGTCGGCTCGCAGGCCGGAGACGTCGTAGAAGCCGCGCACCTCGACGGTGTCGCCGACGGCGTCCGCGAGGTCGTGCTGGGGCTCGGCGCGCCACGACGGATCGCGCCGGAAGACCGCCCACAGCGCGTACGCGGCGGGCTCGGGTGTCGGGCCGGTCACCCGACCATCCTAGCCCCGGTCGGCGCCCGGGGGTTAATCAGCGCGTACTCAGGCTCGCGGCCCGCGATCCGATCCGGTGTTCGCCATCCGATTCAGTCCGCGCGGTCTGCGACCGATGGCAAACCGTGGATCGGTTGTGGCGCACCGGGCCGCGCCACCACGGCGCGGAGTCAGTCGCGCACGACGCGCCACGCGATGACGCCCGCGATCGCGGCCGCGACGCCGATGCCGACCCCGATCACCATCAACGGGTTGCGCCGGTACGCGTTCGCCACGCGCTTCGGAACGTTCAGCTTGTCTTCCAGCCCGTTGAGATTCGCCTCGAGCGCAGCCCGGGCCCGGGCCGCGTTGTCGCGGGCCTCATCCAACGTCGTCATGCTGCTCCTCGCTTTCCGAGTCCGCGAACGGTGCGCAGATCGCTCCGCAGGCTGCGCAGCGACTCCTGCGGCACCGGCGGCAGACCCTTCTTCAGCACCCGCCAGCCGATGAGCCCCACGACGACCGCGACGATCAGCAGGAACGCCGCGACGATGAGCGCCGCGAGCCAGCCCGGCAGCACGAGGGAGAGTGCGAGCACCGCCGCGGTGAGCAGCACCCCGACCATGAAGCCCAGGATGATCACGGCGGCCAGCAGCAGCCCTGCGCCGATCCCGAGCGCCTTCGCCTTGCCGATGACCTCGGTCTTGATGAGATCGAGCTCAGCGTGGACGAGCGCGGTGACCCGGTTGGGCAGATCGGTCAGGAGCTCGACGAGCGAGGGTGTGCGCTGCCGCGGGCGCGGCTGCTGCGGGGATGCGGTGGCCATGCGATCGGCCCTCCGGTCAGTCGTTCGCGGTGGAGGTCGATCCGCCGCGCGAACCCGAGCCCGTCGATCGGGTGCCTCCGGAGCGCGTGGTGCTCGACCGGGTGCCGGCCGAGCGCGACCGCGTCGGCGCCTTGCGGTTCGAGACCTGGCTGACGACCTTCTTGGCGCCGTCGGTCACGAACTCGGCGACATCCGGTGCCTTGTCCTTCACGAACTCCTCGACCGCGTCGACCTGCTTCTGCACGCGCGGGTCGTTCCACAGCCGGGCGGCCTGCGCCTTGAGCCGCTCGTACTGCTCGCGGCCGGCACGGGTGCCGAGCACGTAGCCGATGCCGAGGCCGGCGACGAAGAGGATCTTGCCTTTCATGGCGTGCTCCCTGTTTCTCGAGGGGAAGTCCGGGGCGGAGGACCGGATCAGTCTGTCGCGACCCCGTCCTCCTCCGCGCGCTCGTCCAGGAGCCTCCCGGCTTCGCGCTCGGCGGCGGCGACCACCGCGGCCAGGCCCGTCCCGCTCTCAGCCTCCCCGATCCGACGCATTCCGTCAACGGCATGTGTTGCCGGCGCAGCCCGCACCCAGGGGACGATCGCGACGTCGAGCGGCGCGTCGAGGGTCACGCCGAGCAGTGTCGCGGCGTCGCGGCGCGCGACATCGGCCAGGTCCGGGATGCCGTGCCCGTCGTACGAGAGGCGCAGAACGTGGCGCCCCGCAGCCTGTTCGCCCACCCACGCCCACTTGGCGGTGAGGTGGGTGAGCGCCCGCGCGCGCACCCCCGGCGCGTCCGTCGCGACGAGCATCCCCGTGCCGCGCGGCGCGGCGTCGAGCGCGGGCTGGTCGACCGCGAGGAGCACGATCGTGACCCGGTGCTCGCCCGCCGTCGGCGGCGCCGCGGCGAGGACGACACGGCCCTCGACATCGCCCGCGCGCTGCCGGGTGAGCTCGTCGAACGCGATCCGCGCGCCGAGCCGCACGTCGACGCCGAACAGTTCGAGATCGGCGATGAGCTCGTCAGCGAGCCGCGCCATCCCGCCCCGGATGCCGCCCACCTGCGATCCGGCCGCGGCCCCCGCGCGCAGGCTCAGGACGCCGTGCGAGAGCGATCCCTCCCGCAGCAGGGCGGTGCGCAGTCCCGGGTGCGCGCGCTCCAGCGGCAGCTGATCGGCGCTCGTCGAGTGGACGCCGCGCACGACGGGGTCGACGAGTCCGCGCAGCACCGCCGAGCCCATCCGGCGGCGGACCAGCTCACCGAGGGTCGCCGCCTTCGCGCCGACGGTCGGCGGCATGGCGACGTCGAGCTCCGCGCGCATCGCGGCGCGGGTGCCGATCGCCGCGATCACGTCGGCCGCGAGCGGCACCCCCGGGATGCCGAGCAGACTCGTCGCCGGCAGCGCGATCGCCGAGCCGTCGTCGCGGTACAGCCATGCGGGCGCGTCGAGCGGGCTCACGAGGTCGGCGCCCAGGCCGATCTCGGTCGCGAGCTGCGCGACGACGCCGCCGCGCGTCGCGAACGACTCGGCCCCGGCATCCACCGTGATGCCGGCGACCTCGATGCGCAGCAGCTGCCCGCCCAGCCGATCCGACGCCTCGAGGAGCGCGACCTTGCGGCCCGCCATCGCGAGGCGGCGGGCGAGCACCAGGCCCGCGATCCCGCCGCCGACCACGACCTCGTCGACGCGGGACATGGCTACGGCTCCGCGTGCACGAGTTCGACGAGCCGGGCGAGCACGTCGGGGTCCGTCTCGGGCGGCACCCCGTGACCGAGGTTGACGATGTGCCCGGGAAGTGCGTCGCCGCGGCGCATGACGTCGCGCGCGTGGGCCGCGAGCAGATCCCACGGAGCCCCGAGGTAGGCCGGGTCGATGTTGCCCTGCAGGGGCAACGGCGCGCCGATGCGCTCGGCCGCGGCCTCCAGCGGCAGGCGCCAGTCGATGCCGATCACCTCGGCGCCGATCGCGGGCAGCAGGTCGAGCACCTCGCCCGCCCCCAGCCCGAAGTGCACGCGCGGCACCTCGGTGCCCCGGAGCGCGTCGAACGCGCGACGGGAGTGCGGCGCGACCCGCTTCTGGTAGTCGCCGCGTGACAGGGTGCCCATCCACGAGTCGAACAGCTGGGCCGCGCTCGCTCCCGCCTCGACCTGCGCGCGCAGGAACGCGCCCGTCACGTCGGCGCACCAGTTGAGCAGGGCGGCCCAGGTGTGCGGATCGGAGACCATGAGCGCCCGGGTGCGCAGCTGGTCCTTCGACGGTCCGCCCTCGACCAGATAGGACGCCAGAGTATATGGAGCGCCGCCGAATGCGATCAGCGGCGTCGACCCGAGCCCGTCGACGACGATGCCGACCGCCTCGCGGATCGGGGCGAGGGCATCCGGGTCGAGCGGGCGAAGCCTCAGCACGTCGGATGCCGATCGCACGGGCTCGTCGACGACCGGCCCGCGACCGGAGACGATCCGCACCCCCACGCCGGCGAGCAGCACCGGCACGACGATGTCGCTGAAGTACACGGCGGCGTCCACGCCGAGCCGCCGCACGGGTTGCAGCGTGATCTCGGCCGCGAGATCCGGCGTCAGACAGGCCTCGAGCATCTCGGTGCCCTCGCGTGCCGCGCGGTACTCGGGCAGCGAGCGGCCCGCCTGCCGCATGAACCAGACCGGGCGCGTCGCCGGTCGGTCGCCGCGCATCGCGCGCACGAGCAGGGAGGCGCTCGTGCGCCCGTCGACGAGGGGATGGCCGGCGGGCAGGGTCACCCTCCCAGCGTACGGTCGCGCGGCTGAGCATTCAGGCTCGCAGGTTTACCCTGGGGGACGTGTTGTTCTGCGTGACCGCGAGTCACCGCGACACCGAGTTCGACGTGCTCGACCGGGTGTCTCGGCGCACCGAGCGCACCGCGCGAGAGCTGACCGGCCGCCCCGGGATCCGGGGGGCGATCGTGCTCGCCACCTGCAATCGCTTCGAGGCCTACCTCGAGGTGGAGCCGGATGCCGTGCCGTCGGCGGCCGACGCGGTGTTCGACGCGCTCGGCGACGCGACGGGCGACGACGCGCGGGCCGTCCGTGCGACCGCGCGCGTTCTCGAGGGCGACGCCGCCCTGCAGCACCTCTTCGCGGTCGCCGCGGGTCTCGAGTCGATGGTCGTCGGCGAGGACGAGATCAGCGGCCAGGTGCAGCGCGCCCTCGCCGCCGCGCGCGCCGACGGCACCGTGAGCGCGCACCTGGATGCCGCCTTCCAGCGCGCCGCCCGCACGTCGCGCACCGTGCGCTCGGCCGTCGATCTCGGCGGCGCCGGCCGCTCCATCGCCCGCCTCGCCCTCGACCTCGCGTCGAGCCGGATCGCGGACTGGTCTGCCGCCGCGGTGCTCGTCGTGGGCACCGGCCAGTACGCGGCGACGACGATCGCCGGGCTGCGCGCCCGGGGGGCGACCGACATCCGGGTGTTCTCGGCGACGGGCCGCGCCGACGGTTTCGCGACCCGCTTCGGCGTGCGCGCCGAGCACGACCTGCCGACCGCGATCGGCGGTGCGGATCTCGTCATCACCTGCACCGCGCGCTACACCGTGCTGCCGGAGCACGTGCCCGACGAACGCGAGCGCCTCATCATCGACCTGGGCCTGCCGCGCAATGTCGACCCGGCCGTTGCGCGGGTGCCGGGGGTGGAGCTGCTCGATCTCGAGCTGCTGGCCCTGCACGCCCCGCTGCCCGAGCTGGGTGGCGACGCCCACCGCATCGTCGACGACGCGGTCGCCGAATACGCGGCCGAGCGCGCCGCGGCGCCCGGCATCGTCGCGTTCCGCCGGCACGTGCTCGGCGTGCTCGGCGCCGAGCTCGAGCGCGCCCGGGCGCACGGTGCCGACGAGGCGACCCTGACGGCGATGCGCCACCTGACCGGTGTGCTCGTGCACGGCCCCTCGGTGCGCGCCCGGGAGCTCGCAGCATCCGGCCGCGCGGCCGAGTTCGAGGCCGGTCTCGAGGCGATCTTCGACATCCGGGTGGAGGCCGAAGACCGCCTCGGCGACCAGCGCGACGCGACCGCCTAGGTGTAGTTCCTCGGGACGTTGTGATCGCGTGACGTGAGCGAAGGCCTCCGCGGAGGATGTGGGTTACCACACTCACGTCCCACAACGGAGGCCTTCGTGACTCACGCTAATGCGCCGTTCACGCCGGAGGGCAGGCTGCGGCTTGCTCGGTTGATCGTCGAGCAGGGATGGTCGGCTCGGCGTGCTGCGGAGCGGTTCCAATGCTCGCCGGCGACCGCGTCGAAATGGGCGGGTCGCTATCGACGGCAGTTGCCGATGACGGACCGCAGTTCCCGTCCGCTGCGGTCGCCTGGTCGCTGTCCGATGCGTTTAGAGCGCAGGATCATCGCGTTGCGGTTCACGCGCCGGTGGGGTCCGCACCGGATCGGCTATCACCTCGGTGTTTCCCCGGTCGACGGTCGGGCGGGTGCTCGAGCGCTATCGGATGCCGCTGCTGCAGCACCTCGACCAGGCGACAGGGCTCCCGGTCCGCAGGCCGCGTCTGATTCGCTATGAGAAGGTCGCACCCGGCGAGCTGGTCCATGTCGATATCAAGAAGCTCGGCCGCATCCCCGACGGCGGCGGCCATCGAGTCGTCGGTCGACAGCAGGGCAGACGACACAACGACGGGCACGGTCGAGGGGGTCGCGGCTATTCGTTCTTGCATCACGCGGTCGATGACCACTCCCGGCTGGCCTACTCCGAGATCCACACCGACGAACGCAAAGAAACAGCGGCCGGCTTCTGGATCCGAGCCGCCGCTTTCTTCGCCGCCGCCGGCATCCGCGTCCAGGCAGTGATGACCGACAACGGCTCTTGCTACCGGTCCAGAGCCTTCGCTGCCGCGCTCGGCGGCATCAAACATCGCCGGACACGCCCTTATCGACCGCAAACCAACGGGCCGGACCACCGGTCTCGATGCGGAGTCCGCACGAGGCGACGCCCCGCCGGCCTGTGTCTCAGCACACAGGGCCGGCGGGGCGCCGCCGTTCAGTCGGTTATCACTCCGCCGTGCGGCGACGGCGGATCAGCGGCACGGCGGCGAGCGCGAGTCCGATGATCAGCAGGAGGTAACCGAGGCCGATCCACCCGGTCGGGTTGCCCGTCCCGGTCAGCGCGAGCGTCTTGAGGTCGCACGGGCTGGAGCTCGCCGTCGGCGTGAAGGTGAACGTCGTCGTCGTCACGCTCGGGTCGATGCCGTTGCCCTTCGTCGCCGCAGCGACCGCGGTGTAGGTGGTGCCCACCTTCGCCGGGTACGTGCCCGCGGCGACGGTCGAGCCGTTCACGGTCCAGATGACGTCCTCGGTGTCGCCGTTCAGCTCACCGAGCGTGAAGCTCGCCGAGGTGAAGCAGCCGGCCTGCTGGTCGCGGAACGTCGGCGTCACGAGCGCATGCGACGGCAGGGGCCCGCACACCTTCAGGGCGTCGGCGTCGACCGCGTCGACCACGACCGTGATCGGGAAGTCGACCACCGCGTACCCGGTCTCCGTCTGCACCGCCACGAGGTAGCTGCCGGGCTGCTCGGGCACGGTGACCGTGCCGTTGACCGCCTTCGTCATGTCGACCGGCGTGCCGTTGATCGTGTAGCCGACCACGTGCGGCTCCACCGTGACGACGATGGCACCGTCCCTGACGACCGCGAAGCCGTCCGCGTCGGTGGTGCAGGTCTGCGGGTCGCCCTGCGCCACCGCGGCCACGGCCAGCAGGCAGGAGCCCGCATCCGGTCCGAACGTGTGCGCGTAGCCCTCAGCCGGGTAGCCCGCGTCGAGCGAGAAGCCCTGCTGCGCGGTCTCGGTCACCACCACGACGTCACCCGGCTCGGTCGAATAGGTGCCCGCGTCGGTCGTGATGGGCTTCGCACCGTTCAGGGACACCTGGTAGACCACGCCGGTCGCCGCCGGGAGGATGTAGTCGCCGCTGAAGATCTGACCCGGATGGGTCGGCAGTTCGCATCGCGAGTCCTCGAAGGTGGGCACGCCGTGCACGGCGCTCAGCACGCAGCCATCGCTCGAGAGCGTGTCGAAGTGCAGGGTGTAGACCGTCGGATTGCTCGTGCCGGTCGGGAACTGGTAGCCCTTCGCGGCATCCGGTGTGGCGAAGACCTTCACGGTCGTTCCCGGCTGGGCGACCTGCTTACCCGTGAGCACGCTGCCCGAGGCGTCCTTGTAGACGACGCCGGTCGTCGCGGGGACGGTGTACGAGGCCTCCGGGACCTGGCCCGGGTTCTGCGCGTCGCAGACGGCCTGCGTCTGGGTGAGGTGCGCCGGCGGGGTCACGCAGTCGGAGCCGTGCAGCACCTTCAGGGTCAGCGTGAAGGGCCCGGTCGCGCCCGGGTTGGTGATGACGTACCCGGAGCCGGTGACGGTGATCCGCGCCCAGACGGTGCTGCCGGCCGCGAGGCCCCTGAGCGTGCTCGATGCGTCGTTCCAGGGGCCGGTCGACGAGTCGGTGCTGTATTGCCACTTGGCTCCCGCCGGAAGGGCGGGGAAGCTCACGGCGCCCGTGCCGGCGGTGCCGACCGCGTCGCAGACGGCCTCCGTGACGGTCGGGGTGCCGCTCACGGTGATGTGGCTCAGGCAGTCACCGGCGACCGCGGCGAGGGTGAACGACCATGCGGTCGCGTCGTACGACGGGAGCTTGTATCCGCTCGTGGCCGTCGGGGTGATGACGACCGCGACGGAGCCGCCGCTCACATCCACCGGCACGGAGCTGCCGACGGTCGCAGCCTGCGCGGAGCCGCCGTTGAGCGTGTAGCTGTAGGTCACGTGGTCGCCGCCGATGATGACGAACGATGCGCTCGTCGTCGCTCCGGGGTGCTGCGCGTCGCACGCGGCCTGGTGCGGCGTGACCGCTCCGAGCGTCGCGCTCGGCTTCTCGCAGGCCTTCTGGGTCAGCGTTCCCGTGTCGAACGAGTACGCATCGCTGTCCCAGGCCTTCACGACGACGCGGTAGGTGTTGTCCCGCGTGTCGTCCCACGTCTTCGAGAGGTGGAAGCTCGAGCCGAAGTCGGGGTTGCTGGCGACCGGCGCGTCGTTGATGGTCACGACGACGGAGTTCTTATGACCGGGCTGGCTGTCGTCGGCGTAGTTCGTCAGATTGACCGTGAGGCCGGAACAGGTGGCGTTGACGGAGTGATCGTGCGCCTGCGCCGGGACCGTCGCGAGGGCGACGATTCCGAGGGCGACCGCGAGGGTCGCGCCCGCAGCGATGAGCTTCTTGAACATCGAGGGGTGGTTCCTTGCTGAGAGGGAGAGAGGTGAGCGGCCCGGGAAGGGCCTGCCCGCGCGCGTCGGCGCACAGGGGTTCACGGCACAGGGGGACGGCCGAGGGGGGACGGGGATACGGGGGATGGCTCCCACCATGCGGAGGACATGGTACGAGCAGCACTCACGAACGTAGCAGGTCCCTCAAAGGGGGGACAACTCGCGCGGGGGGTTAACGCCGGGTGATTCATCCGGCGCTCGCGCGCGGACAGATGGATGCCCCGCCCCGGTTCTCAGCGCCCGGGACGGGGCATCCGGCTTTTCGGTGACTACACCTGGTCGCGGCGCCGGCGCAGCATCTGCACCGAGAGCAACGACAGCCCGGCCACCAGCAGGAGGGCCCCGCCGCCGATCAGGCCGGTGGGCAGAGAACCTCCCGTGAGGGCGAGGGTCTTCAGGTCACCGCAGGTGGCGGCGTTGGTGAAGGCCACGGTCCAGTCCTTCTGCTGGTCTTCGGTGAACCCGAAGACCGGCCCGTTCGGCTCCGCGTGGACGTGCACCGAGGTGCCGACCGCGATGGAGTGCGACCCGGCGTTCGCGGGCTGGCCGTCGATCGTCCAGATCACGGCGTCCGCGACGTCCAGGTTGTTGCCGAGGGTGAAGGTGGCGGTCGCGGCGCACCCCTGCGGGTCACCGATCTCCGGCAGCACGATCGGGTGCGACGGGAGGTCGCCGCACACCGGCGCCAGCTTGCTCGTGAGGGTCCACGGGCCGGTGTAGTCCGCCAGCTTGTAGTTCTCCAGCGCGATCGCGGCGACGATGTGATCGCCGGGCGTGACCGAGTGCGGGCCGGCGTCGACGTCCTCCCCGTCGAGCGTGTACTGCACGCCCGTCGTGCTCGGGATGGTGACGACGCCGTCGGTGTAGACGCCCTGCTTGAACTCACCCACCGTGCAGATCTGATCGGTGACCGTCGCCTCGACAGGGCTCACCGCGCACAGACCGTCGGACACGAAGTCGAAGATCCACTTCACGGTGCGTCCGGCGTCGCCGAAGTTCCAGCCCTTGTCGGCCACCGTGGTCACGACGACGTGGTCGCCGTTGTCCGCGGTGTAGGTGCCGGGAGCGACGTTCTTCGTGAGCACGCCGTTGACGCGCACGTTGTAGGTGACGTGCTCGACGTCGGCCAGCGTGTAGCTGCCCGGCGTCACGTCACCCTCGGTGCAGGTCGCGTCGGTGGCGGTGGGCTGCACGTAGTCGATCGTCAGCTCGCAGTTGCCGGGGTCGACGAACTCGTGCTTCAGGATGCTCGAGTCGGTCAACTGGTAGCCGGGGTCGGCGATCGGCTGGACCCACACCACCGCATCCGGAGCGACCTTCACGACGACGCCGGGAGTGGCGTCCGTCCAGGTCGCGCCGAGGTCGGTGCTCACCTTGTAGTGAACGCCCTCCGCCGCGATGACCGTGTAGGTCGCGTGGGTGTGACCGGGACGCGCATCGTGGCAGACGGCGTCGACCCAGGCGGGGGTCGCCGGAGTCGCGTCGTAGTCGCACGTGACACCGAGATCGGCGGACGTGAAGTCCCACTCTCCGGGCCCGACCAGGATGTAGCCGGGATCCGCCAGGGCGTGGATCCAGACGTGCTGGCCCGGGTCGAGGTTCCAGGTGCCGACGGCCTTCGGCGCGAACGTCACGTTGTCGGTGCTGACCTCATACGAGATGTGGTCGGCGGCGTAGAGCGTGTAGGCCGCGGGGGTGATGCCGCCGGGCACGTACACGTTGCAGGCCGTCTGCGAGAAGGTCGGCACGGTGCTCACGCCGGCATCCACGAGGCAGGCACCCGGATCGGTGTAGCTCCACGTGTTGTGGCCCGGCGACGTCAGGCGGTAGCCCGGGTCGGCGGTCACGTCCACGACGATCGAGGCGTTCTTCGGGACCACCACATGCGTGCCCACCGAGCTGTCAGCCGCGACGCCGTTGATCGTCACGGAGTACGAGACGCCCTTGACATCCGGCAGCGTGTAGGTCGCGTCGGTCGAGGTGCTCGGAGCCGTGCAGATCGCGTTCTCGAAGCCCACGGTCACCGAGACGTCCTGGAGGCAGTCGCCGGGGTCGGCGAAGGTGAGGGTGAACGACGACGGTCCGACGAGGATGTAGCCGTAGGAGACCACCGCGGTGACGGTCACCGTCTTCGGCAGTGCGCCGTAGACGAGCTTGGTGCCGGAGACGGTCGAGTTCCCCACCTTGTAGGTGACGTGGTCGGTCGCGATGATCGTGTAGCTCGGAACACCGTGCTCACCGGGGGCGGTGCACGTCGACTGAACGACCGTGGGCTGCACCGGCTGAACGCACTTGCTGGCCACATTCGTGAAGGGGTGCGAAGCGAACTCGACCGGCTTGATCGACAGTTCGTAGCCGGAAAGCGGCGTCACCTTGACGCGCACGGTGGTACCGGCCGGGAAGGAGGCCGTGGTTCCTTGCGCGATGGTCGCGTAGGTGTTGCCGGTGTTGCTCGACTTGATCCAGTACTGCGCGCCCGTGACGCCCGAGGGGATCGTCACGGTGGCGTCACCGGTCTGACCGGTCGCCGTGCACACGGCTTCGGTGTAGGTCGGGCCCCGGGGCGCGCCGGGCTGCGTGCAGTCGTTGTTCCAGATCTGCTGGCCACCCGCGCTCCAGTTGTTGCCGTCGTAGTGCTTCACGACGCCGTTCTGGGTGTAGTCGAAGGGCGGGATGATGTCGTCCACGTTCACGCCGGACGACCCGTGGCCACCCAGCCCCTGGATGATCGAGCTCACGTTCGGGGTCTGCTTGACCCACGGGTTGCTCCCGCTCGCCGTGGCATGGCAGATGGTGATCTTCTTGGTCGTGTCGTCGCCGCAGGTGCCGTCGAGCGGCTGCAGCAGCTGACCGTCCGAACCGACGAAGTAGTTGTCGGTGAAGGTCGTCTGCGCGTAGACCCAGGGGCCGTATCCGGTGGTGCTTCCCGGCAGGGAGAAGGTCGTCAGCGTGATCGTGCTCGGGTTGTTCGTCGAGACGATCGCGGCACCCGAGAACGTCGGGTCCGACTGCTTCGGCGTGTGGTCGAACGTCGAGGTGCCGACCTTGTAGTGGGTCGAGCCGTTCAGCGACGTCTGCGCGATCTTGAGCTTCGCGGTGAAGTCGTACTGGTGGGTCTGGGTGTTACAGACGGCGGTGACGTCGAGGTCACCGGTGTGCGCGGAGGCCGGAGCGGCCACCAGCGACACCAGGCCGAGTGCGAGCAACGCTGTCGTCGCACCAGCCAGGAATTTCTTCAACATGGGGGATCCCTTTGCTGAGAGGGCGCACGCAGGCGTGCGCAAGGGGGGAACAGGCGGAACTGTCATGCCGGCACAGGGGTGGCCGGTGAAGGGGCAAGCAGGCCTCGAGCGCGCTCTTCGGGGGTGGCGCTCGAGCCGATCTCGTGGGGGCGGATCAGCTGATGTGGGTATCACCTCGTGACTGCCGGGTCGGGGGGCGAGCGTTCCGCGGGGGACGGAACGTTCTGGCAGTCGATCGAAAGCTAGCGTGTCCCCCTTTCTGCGGACAAGGCGTCTACCCCAGGAAGGGGGGGGGTAGACGCCTTGTTTCCCGCTGGTGCTGTGGCTCTAGTGCCGACCTCGCGTCCGCCGGCGCAGCGCGGGCGCCACGGTGAGCGCCATCCCGGCGCCGAAGAGGAGCACGCCCGCCGCGATCCACGGCGCCGGCGACGTCGTGCCGGTGATGGCGAGCGTCTTCAGGTCGGTCGGGCACAGCCCGGGCGGCGCGATGTCGAACGACCAGGACGACTCACCATCCAGACCGTCCCTCGGGTCGTGCGGCGCCGCGGTCACCGTGTGGTGACCGGGTGCGACCGTGACCGTCTGCTGCGTGAGGGGGGTCGTCGAACCGTCCAGGAAGTAATCCACCTGGCCGGTGAAGAACGAGACGCCGTCCACCATGCCCACGGTGAAGGAACCGCCCGTCACCGTGCCCTGCGTGCACACCGGGTCGCTCCACGTGAGGTTCGTCGGGAAGTCGGCCAGGGTGCCGAGATCGGTGAGCGGGAACGAGCCGCAGCCGGTGACCGCACTCACGACGGTGCTCTGCTCCGCGGTCGAGTTCGTGCCCAGGTGCAGGCCCTGCGAGAGCAGGGTGTTGCCGGGCATGAGCGCGGTCATCGCGTCGATCGAGACCGGCTGCGACTGCGATCCGGGCCCGCTGGTGATCTTGCTGGTCCAGACGAGCGTCGAGTGCGTCACCGTGAAGGTGCCGGTCTGTCCCTGGGCCCAGCCGTTCATGTAGGGCTCGATCGAGATGGTCGCATAGTGGACCACGGGGCCGCCCGTGTTGAGCACCGCATCGGGGTTCACCTCGTAGACCAGTGCGGCCTGATAGCCGCTGGCTTCGGCGATCGTGTACGACGAGCCGACGACGCCCTCGAGATTGCCGCTCACCGGGTGGTAGTAGTCCACCGCCGCGGTGTTCGGACCGGCGAACAGCATGCCGGCGGGGATCGCCGTCGGGGCGATGTCACCGGCCTCCTGGGACCAGGTGTTCCCCTGCGAGACGCACAGGGCGGTGACGTAGTCCTTGAAGTCGAGGACGCACGCCGAGTTGTCGCTGGTCAGCGAGAGCGAGGAGATCGCAGCCGTGCCCTGCACGCCCGAGCCGAGGCTGTATCCGATGGACTTCACGTGCGCGGTCGGCAGGGCGGCGAGCCAGACGTTCAGGTTCGCGCTGGCCGGATAGCCGTCGGCGGCGGGCACGCCCGAGATCGCGGGCTTCGACCACCAGCGGTCGCCGTAGGCCCCCGGCTCGCCGACCAGGATGCGGCCGTCGTCGAGCACGAGCTGGAAGCCCGGCAGCACGCCGGCCGGCGTCGACGCGTAGTTCAGGTGCGGGCTGCCGATGCTCGCGAGCGGGATGTCGACCGCGTAGTACGCGGCGGCCTTCGACTCCCCGGAGCTGTCCTGCGTCGCGACGTTCAGCACGCCGCCCGTCACGGTGTTGCTGCCCTTGCTGCGGGTGTCGGACGTGTTCCACGTCGACGGGAGGGTGCCATCCGGGTTCGCCATCGTTGTGATGGTGCCGAACGCGGAGCAGGGCTGCACGCAGTCGGCGTACTTGTCGGTGTCGTGCGCGGCGGTGTCGACGACCTTGCGCTCGTCGAACTGGGCCCACGGCGCGCCGGGTGCGGCCGTCTCCCAGGTGGCCGCGTCGACGTCGGTGCTCGGCGAGTGGCCGTGCACGTAGTAGAGCGTGTACTCGGTCGTGCCGTCGTGGTTCGAGACCTGCTCGGACTGGACCTCCATGGTGTCGGTCGACGCCCCGGGGTTGGTCGTCGACCAGTCGGACCACGGACCGTAGTCGGTGTATCCGCCGGTGATCGTCTCCTCGCTCGCGTAGTACGACACCGAGACGTTCGGGCCGCCGTACACGCTCAAGGGCACCATGCCCTTCGGGTGATCCTCCGAGCCTCCCAGGAGGCTCTGCGTGATGCCGCCGGCGCCCCAGTACGCGTTGATCACGCTGTCGGGGATCTGGTGCCAGCCGTCCGACTTCACCCAGTGCCCGGAGACGGTCTGCGAGTGGTTGTTCTGGTCGCGGAAGGTCACCGTGCCGCCGTCGACGAAGTCGTACCCCTTGACGAACTTGCGCTCCACCGTGTTGTCGGGTCGGTGCACCCGGGTGTGGAACCGGTACTCGGTGTGGAACGTCTCGGCCTTCGCCGGAACGACCTGGTCGTACCGGTACTCCTGGTGCGACACCTCGTCGACGTGCGTCGTGCCGACCACGCACTGCGTGGGCTCGGTGGCGTGGGCCGCGGTGGCGGCCGCGGCGACCGAGATGCCGGCGCCCAGGGCGACCGCGGCGATCCCGGCAAGGATCTTCTTCAACATGGGCAGGGGATGTCCTAGCGGAGAGGCGTCGATGCCGCGCGGGTACGCGGGAACGGCGGGGGGACACGGGACGTGGGGGGCGTCCCGGTGGTGCGCATCGGGGGAACGCGCATCGGGTGATGCTGAATCTAGCGAGTCGGCACTTGTGAGGACAACTCCCACTTTTCCGGGGCACGTCTCAGTGCAGGTACTCCAGCAGGTCGAGCCCGACGGTGTGCAGCGCATCGCGCACCCGCAGACGCGCGGCGATGCCGTGGTCGCGGAACTGCACCGACACCGCGTACGCGACCGCCGCCCGCGGTCCGCGCACCACGCCGGCCTCGCTGCGCACGCCGGCATCCGTGCCCGTCTTGTTGACGAGCAGGATGCCGTGGTCGGTGCCGCGGTGCGCGAGCGGATCGAGGCCGAAGGCGCTCGCGACCATCGAGAGGTCCGAGCCGAGCGAGAGCCAGCCGAGCACGCGGCTGGAGGTGAGGCTGTCGACCACCTCGCCGCGTGCGAGGGCGCCGAACAGCCAGGCGAGCTCCGCGGTCGAACCCACCGAGAGCTGCGGGGCGTCGTCGGGGCCGCGGGTGTCGCGCACGAGGTCGAGCAGCGCGGTGCGCAGCAGTCCGAGCGACTCGGTGCGCTCCCGCACGGCCTGCAGACCGACCTGGCGCAGCAGCACGTTGGTGGCGAGATTGTCGCTGGTCGCGCCCACGAGGGTGGCGAGGTCGGCGACCGGAAGGGCGGGCGCCTGCAGGTGCTGCCACAGGCCCGACCGGCCCACGGCATCCCGAGCGGTCTTGTCGAGGATCCCGTACGCGGATGCCTCGCGCTCGCTCAACCGGGCCGACACCTCGATGAGCAGCAGGATCTTGCCGATGGATGCCGTGGGCAGCACGATCCGCTCGTCGATCGCGAGCAGGCTGCGCCCGGTGTCGAGATCGGAGACCGAGGCCGACACCCGCGCGCCCTCGTACGCGAGACCGCCGAGCGCCGTGAAGCTGGAGCTGAAGTTCTCGACCGTGGATCCGGCGCGATGACGGGGCGTGCGGGGGGTGCGCACGCGCTGACTTCGCTCACCAGCGGTCGAGACGTCTACCAAATGGTCACTCTGTCTTCCGGGTCAAGCCAGAGGGCGTCGTCGGCCGTCGTGCCGAACGTCGCGTGGAACACGTCGATGTTACGGACGATCTGGTTGCACCGGAACTCGGTCGGCGAGTGCGGGTCGATCGACAGCAGCCGCAGGGCCTCCTCGTCGCGCAGCTTCGCCCGCCAGGCCTGCGCCCAGCTCAGGAAGAAGCGCTCGGCGGCGGTGAGCCCGTCGATGACCGGCGGCTCGGCCCCGTCGAGGGACAGCAGGTACGCCTTCCACGCGATGCTCAAGCCCCCGAGGTCGCCGATGTTCTCGCCGATCGTGAGCGCGCCGTTGACGTGATGGCCCGGCAGCTGCCGGGGCTCGAGCGCGTCGTACTGCGCGATGAGCGCCTTGGTGCGCTGCTCGAAGGCGGCGCGGTCGTCGTCGGTCCACCAGTTGGTGAGGCGGCCGTCGCCGTCGTACTGCGAGCCCTGGTCGTCGAACCCGTGGCCGATCTCGTGGCCGATCACCGCACCGATCGCGCCGAAGTTGGCGGCGGCATCCCGGTTCTCGTCGAAGAAGGGCAGCTGCAGGATCGCGGCCGGGAACACGATCTCGTTGAACCCCGGGTTGTAGTACGCGTTGATCGTCTGCGGGGTCATGAACCACTCGTCGCGGTCGATCGGCCGGCCGATCTTGCCGAGCTCGCGCTGGAACTCGAACTCGGTCGAGGCGCGCATGTTGGCGATGAGGTCGTCGGGCGTGATCTGCAGCGACGAGTAGTCGCGCCACCGGTCGGGGTACCCGATCTTCGGCGTGAACTTGCCGAGCTTGTCGAGCGCGCGCTGCCGGGTCTGCTCGGTCATCCACTCGAGGCCCGTGATCGAGTCGCGGTAGGCGTCGACGAGCCGCTCGACGAGCGCGTCCATCGCCGTCTTGGCGCTCGGGGCGAAGTGCTCGTCGACGTAGATGCGGCCGACCGCCTCGCCGAGCGCCCCCTCGGTGATCGAGACGCCGCGCTTCCACCTGTCGCGCAGCTGCGGCGCACCGGTGAGGGTCGTGCCGTAGAAGTCGAAATTCGCCTGCACGACCTCGCGGTGCAGGTAGGGCGCCGACGACCGGATGACCTGCCAACGCAACCAGTCGCGCCAGGCCGGCAGGTGCGCGTCGTCGAGCAGCGCGCCGAGGCCGGTCACGAAGCTCGGCTGGCGCACGACGACCTCGTCGAGCGATCCGGCGGGCACGCCCATGGCATCCCGCCAGGTGGTCAGGTCGGCGCCCCCGGCAGCGACCGGGCCGAGCTCGAGCAGCTTCGCCCACGGCATCGGGTTGTACGTCGCCTGGCTGTCGCGCGAGCGCACGTTGTCCCAGTGCTGTCTCGCGAGCTCGGTCTCGAGGTCGAAGACTCCCTGCGCGTCGGCCTCGACGCCGGCGAGCGCGAACATCCGGCCGAGGAACGCGAGGTACTTCGCACGGATCTCGGCGAAGGTCTCCTCGCGGTAGTAGCTCTCGTCCGGCAGCCCGAGGCCGGCCTGCTCGAGGAAGACGAGGTAGCGCTCCGGATCGCCGGGATCGTTGTCGACGAACGCCTGGAAGAATCCGCTGACCCCCTTGCGCTCGAGCGCGCCGAGCGCCGTCAGCAGGCTCGGGATGTCGTGCACGGCGTCGGCCTGCGCGAGGTCGCCCGCGATCGCCGACCATCCGCGCTCCTCGATGCGCTCCTCGTCCATGAAGCTCGCGTAGAGGTCGCCGATCTTGCGCGCCTCGGTGCCGGGCTCCGCATCCTGCGACCGCTCGACGATCTCGCGCACGGCCCGCTCGGCCTGCTCGGCGAGGATGTAGAAGGAGCCGTACCGCGCCTTGTCCGCCGGGATCTCGGTGCGGTCGATCCAGCGTCCGTTGACATGGCGGAAGAGGTCGTCCTGGGGGCGGATCGCGGGGTCGAGCTCGTCGGTCTCGATCCCGGATGTCGTCTCGATGCCGGATGCGGTCGCGTCGGTCATGCGCACGAGCCTAGAACGACGCGTCGTCGTCAAACCTTCAGGAGGGCCACGGCGATCCGGTGCCCGCGACGGCGAACACGCCGCCGGGCTCCTGAAGTTTTGACGGGGAGCGTCGGGTTGACGGGGAGCGTCGGGTTGACGGGGAGCATCGCGTTTGACGGGGGGCGTTGCGTTTGACGGGGGGGGCGTTGCGTCGACGGGGAGCGTCGCGTCGACGGGGAGCGTCGCGTGGACGGGAGCGTCGGGGCCGCGCGCGCAGGACTAGCCTCGAAATCGTGACTCTGCGCATGCTCTTCATCGGCGGAACCGGCACCATCAGCACCTCGGTGAGCGCGCTCGCGCTGGCCCGCGGGCACGACCTCACGATCGTGAACCGCGGCACGACACCGGTGCCCCCGGAGCTCGACGGCGTGAAGGAGCTGCGCGGCGACGCCGGCGATCCGGCGTCGATCCGGGATGCCGTGGGCGACCGCGAGTTCGACGTCGTCGTGAACTTCCGCGCGTTCCACACCGACCAGGTCGCGGCCGACATCGAGACGTTCCGCGGGCGGACCGGGCAATACGTCTTCATCTCGTCGGCATCGGCGTACCAGAAGCCGGTCGAGCGCCTGCCGATCACCGAGTCGACGCCGCTGCGCAACCCGTTCTGGCAGTACTCGCGCGAGAAGATCGCGTGCGAGGACCTGCTGGTCGCCGCGTACCGCGACTCCGGGTTCCCGATGACGATCATCCGGCCCTCGCACACCTACACGCGCAACTCCGTGCCGATCTTCGGCCGCTGGACCGCGATCGAGCGCATGCGCGCCGGCAAGCCCGTCGTGGTCCAGGGCGACGGCACGAGCCTCTGGCACCTCACGCACTCGCGCGACCTCGCCGTCGCGCTCGTCGGGCTGCTCGGCAACCGTCGCGCCCTCGGCGAGGCGTTCCACATCACGGGCGACGAGGCGCTCACCTGGAACCAGATCTTCCAGATCATCGCCCGCGCCGCGGGCGCCCCGGAGCCCGAGCTCGTGCACGTCGCGAGCGAGGCGATCGCCCGGAACTATCCCGACGAGGGCCCGGGCCTCGTCGGCGACAAGGCGCACTCGGTGCTCTTCGACAACAGCAAGGTCAAGGCGCTCGTGCCGGAGTACACGGCGACGACGCCGTACTGGCGCGGCGCCGCCGAGATGGTCGGCTGGCACGACGCCGACCCGGCGCGCGGCGGGATCGACCCGGCGCAGGATGCGATGCTCGACGCGCTCATCGCGAAGTACGGGAGCTGAGGGCCCGGCACTGAGGGCCCGGGGACGGACGGCCCGGCGCTGACGACCGCAGGGGTCAACCGCGCCCCCGCGACTCCTCCCACTCGGTGAGCAGGGTCGGCATCCGGTCGCGCAGGAAGGCGAGGAACGATGCCATCTCGTGGGCCCGCGCCCCGGCTTCCGACTCGGGCAGCAGCACCGCCTCGCGCTCGACCAGGTCGGCGAGCGCGCTGTAGACCGACGGGCGCACGAGCGACGCCGCGTACCACGGGCGATCGGGCAGCCGGTAGATGTGCCGGCGCGTGCCGGGCACGGTCGACGAGACGACCATCCCGAGCGTCGTCAGGTACTTGATCGCCCCCGACACGGCAGCTGGGCTGATCCCCAGCCGCTCGGAGAGCTGCGCCGAGGTCAGCCGGCCCTCCTCGCTCACGGTGAGCGCCATGACCACGTTCGCGGCCATCCGCGGGAAGCCGAGGGTGGCGAACGCGTCCGCCACCCTCTCCGCGAATCGCGCGAACGGGTCGGTCATGTCGACAAGTCTCGCCGACGGATCAGCACGACCGCCGCCGCGGCGAGCACGACGTCGACCCCGATGAGGATCAGCGTGGGCCCCCAGTCGTCGAACGGCACGGCCGGCACGTGGTCGAACGGACTGCTCCGGATGACGGCCTTCGGCAGTTTGAGCAGCTGGCCGAGCAGCCCGATCCCGACGCCGATCGCGTAGAGGGCCCACGCGATGGCGATTGCCGCGCGCGGCAGCACGGCGACCGCGAGTGCCGCCAGTCCGGCGAACACGAGGGCAGCCGGCAGCTCGACGAGCGCCTGCCCGAACGCCCGGGCCGCGGGACCGCCGTCGCCGTATGCGAGGAAGCTCAGCCACGCGAAGAACCCGGCCGCGACCATGATGACGATCGCCGCGACCATGGCGACGACCACCGAGCCGAGCATGACGCGCGAGCGGGGGACGGGACCGGCGAGCAGCAGCTCCGCGCGACCCTCCGCCTCCTCCTGTCGGAGGCGCAGCGCACCCTGCGCGCCGGCGGCGGCCGCGAGCAACCCGCCCAGCAGCATGAGCACGCCGACCAGCAGATCCAGGATCTCGGTGCGACCCCCGGGCAGCATGAGCCGGAGCGTCTCGATCACCTGCGGGTCCTTCGAGTGGGTGATCTGACCCGCCGCCTGCGCAAGCGATCCCGTCGCGAGCCCGAGCACGGCGCCGCCGATGCCCCAGCCGATCAGCGCGGGGCGCTGGAGCCGCCAGGCCAGTCCGAACGGTCCCGCCAGGGCGTGCGACGCGGTGGCGCGACCCGGGCGGTCGGGCAGGATGCTCGCCCCGAGGTCGCGTCGGGCGTGGATCGCGAAGGCGGCGACGACGGCCACGATCGCGAGGCCGACCCCGAGCAGGAGGAGGGCCCACCGGTTCTCGGTGCCGGCGAGCACCTGTTCGCCCCAGCCGATCGGGTTGACCCACGTCGGCCACGCCGGATCGAGCGTGAGGGAGTCGAGGTGCGGCGTGCCGGCGGTGTCGCCGGCGGCACGCAGGACGTAGGAGCCGACGACGATCGCGGCGCCGATCCCGTTCGCGGCGCGGCCGGTCGGGGCGAGCTCGCCCACGAGCATGCCGACGCCGAGGAACGCGATGCCGGTGACCGCGAACGTCGCGCCCGCGGCGAGCGAACCGGCGCCATCCACCTTGCCGGTGGCGAACGCGCCCGCGAGCAGGAGGCCGAGAACGACGTTCGCGACCACGCCGAACACGAGCGTCGCGGCGAGCGGCGCCGAGCGCATCACGGGCGTCGCCCCGATCAGCTCGCGCCGGCCGAGCTCTTCGTCGGCGCGGCCGTGCCGCGTGGCGAAGAACGTGTTCATGAGCCCGATCACGACGGCCAGCCAGGTGAACAGCTCGAACCACATGATCGATCCGGTCGACGCTCCTGACGGCGTGCCGCGGAACGCGAGCACCGACGGCGCCGCGAGCGCGAGCTGGAGCACGTTCTGCTGCTCGGCGTGGGTTCCGTACTCCTTCGCGATCGCCGCGACGCTGCCGAACGCGAGCAGCGCGGTGCCGAGGATCCAGACCGCCATGATCAGGCGGTCGCGCCGCAGCTGCAGCGCGAGCAGGCGGATCATCGGGTCGCCGCCTCCTCCTCGCGCTCGATCTCGACCCGGTCGCCGTAGTGCCGCAGGAAGAGCTCCTCGAGCGAGGGCGGCGTCGCGGTGAGCGTGCTGACGCCGGCCCGGGTGAGCACGGCGAGTGCCTCGTCGAGCCGGTCGGTGTCGACGTCGAAGACGAGCGCCCCGGCCTCCTGCTGCAGGTCGTGCACGCCCTCGATCCGCCGCAGCTCGTCGGGCGACGCCGACGTGGTCACCCGGATGCTCGTGCGGGTCAGGTGCCGCAACTCGGTGAGGGTTCCGGTCTCGACGGCGCGGCCGGCGCGCACGATCGTCACCCGCTGGCAGAGCTGCTCGACCTCGCTCAGGATGTGGCTCGACAGCAGCACCGTCGCTCCCTCCCTCTGCACCCGCTCGATCTGGGCCCGGAACACCGACTCCATGACGGGGTCGAGCCCGCTGGTCGGCTCGTCGAGGATGTAGAGCTTCGCGGGCCGCGCGAACGCGGCGACGAGCGCGACCTTCTGCCGGTTGCCCTTCGAGTAGCTGCGCCCCTTCTTGCGCGGGTCGAGCTCGAACTCGTCGAGCAGGCGGGCGCGCAGCTTCGGGTCTGCACCGCCGCGCAGCCGCGTCAACAGGTCGACGCTCTCGCCGCCCGACAGGTTCGGCCAGAGCGCGACGTCGCCCGGCACGTAGGCGAGGTCGCGGTGGATGTCGACGGCGTCCCGCCAGGGATCGCGCCCGAGCACGGTGGCGCTCCCGCCGCGTGCCCGGAGCAGGCCGAGCAGGACGCGGATCGTCGTGGACTTCCCGGCGCCGTTCGGGCCGAGGAATCCGTGCACCTCGCCCTCGGCCACCGAGAGGTCGAGCCCGTCGAGGGCTCGGGTGCGGCCGAAGGTCTTGACGAGGCCGGCGGCCTCGATCGCATTGGTCATGCGCGCGACCATACGCTTCTTTCACAAGTTTGTGAAGTTAGCGAAAGCTAGTGTCATCCGGGGCCGGTCCGGTCGTCGATCCGACGCGCAGCTCGCACTGCAGCAGCCGGTCGGGAGCCCGTTCTCCGCGGAGCGCGGCGAGCACCGCCCGGCCTGCCGCACGACCCTTCTCCTCCACCGGCTGGGCGAGCGTCGTGAGGGCGCGCGAGAGCAGTCCGTCGACGGCGATCCCGTCGAAGCCGACCACGCTCACGTCCTCCGGCACCCGCAGCCCGCGCTCCTCCGCCGCGAGCACGATGCCGACGGCGAGCAGATCGCTCTGCGCGAGTACGGCGGTGGGGCGCGATGCGGCGGGGCCGTCCAGCAGCGAGCGGCCGGCGATCATCCCCTCGTCGACCGCGCTGGATGCCGCCGAGACGCCGCCCGCATCCGGGAACACGGTGCGCACCCCGGCCAGCCGCTCGCGCGCGACGAAGCTCGTCGACGCCGCCTCCCGTGCGGGGTCGAGCGGGGCGCGCCGGCGACCCGGGTCGAGCGGCAGGGTGACCACGGCCACGCGCCGGTGCCCGAGCCGCGCGAGGAGCCGCGCGGCGGCGGCGCACGCCTCGCGGTTGTCGATGTCGATGGCGGTGACGCCGTCGAGCGGCTCGGTCTCGACGCCGACGAACGGCACGCCGCGGCGCCGCAGCGACGCGACCGAGTCGGCGACGTTGGTCGTGCAGCCGATGAGGATCGCGGCGTCGATCGCCGCGTCGCCCGGGTCGGGACCGCCGACCCCGGCCATCGGGATCACGAGGAGGCTCAGCCGCGCGTCGCTCAGCTCCTCGCCGATGCCGTCGAGGAGCGCGACGTTCACGGGGTCGCGGAACGTCTCGGCGAGGCGGTCCTCGGTCACCACGCCGATCACCCCGGATCGTCCGCGGCGCAGCGACCGGGCGGTGGGGTCCGGGCCCCCGTAGTCGAGCTCGCGCGCTGCCGTGAGCACCCGCTCGCGCGTCGCCTCGGCGACGGGTCCGCTGCCGCTGAAGACGAGGGAGGCCGTGGATGCCGCGACGCCGGCCCGCCGCGCGACGGCCGCGAGCGTGGGACGGCTTGCCCGCTCCTCCATGCCTGGATACGCTACTCGGAACGATTCGAGTCGAAACGATTCGACCCCTCGTCCGCCTCGCACACCGCCCTCCCCACCGCAAGGACCGCCGCCGCCGTGACCGCCTCCGCGACGACCACCCGCTCACCTCGCGTCACCGCCTGGCGCACCGCCGTCTTCGCGATCTTCGCGACCAACGGCCTCGGCATCTCGGCCGTCATCTCGCGCACCCCCACCATCCGCGACGAGCTGCACATCACGGTCGCCGAGGTCGGGGTGCTCATCGTCGCCGCCTCGATCGGCGCCATCGTCGGGCTGCTGCTCTCGAGCCACATCGTCCATTGGCTCGGCGGCCGGCGCACGATCGCGATCACGCTCTCGGCGTGCGGCATCGGCGTCGCCGGGATCGGCCTCGGCGCGGCGCTCGGATCGTACGCGGTCGCGTGGATCTCGCTCCTGGTCTACGGCGCGGCCAGCTCGATCTGCGATGTCGGCATGAACGTCGAGGGCGCGGGCGTGGAGCGCGCGAGCGGCACGGCGATCATGCCCTGGTTCCACGCCGCGTGGAGTCTCGGCGGGGTCATCAGCGCGGGGCTCGGATCGATCGCCGCGTTCGCCGGCATCCCGCCGGTCGTGCACTTCGCCGTCATCGGCGCCATCATCGTCGCCAGCGCGATCGTCGCGACCCGCTTCATCCCGCGCGTCGACCCGGATGCTGCGGACGAGCCGCGCCTGACCTTCCGCGAGCGCATGTCGGTCTGGCTCGAGCCGCGCACCCTCCTCATCGGCGTCGTCATGCTCGGCATGGCCTTCGCCGAGGGCTCCGCGAACGACTGGCTCGCGCTCGGCGTGCACGACGACCGTCACTTCAACGACGGTCAGGCCGCCCTCGCCTTCGGCACCTTCGCGACGGCGATGACGGTCGGGCGGATCCTCGGGGTGCCGCTCATCAACCGACTCGGCCGCGTCGTCTCGCTGCGCGCCGCCGCGATCGCGGCACTGCTCGGCCTCGCCCTCGTGATCCTCGTGCCGGTGCCCGCGGTCACCTACATCGCCATCGCCGTCTGGGGCCTCGGGGCGTCGCTCGGGTTCCCGGTGGGCATCTCGGCGGCGGGCGACGAACCCGCCAAGGCGGCCGCCCGGGTCAGCGTCGTCGCGACCCTCGCCTACGGCGCGTTCCTCGTCGGGCCGCCGGTCATCGGCTTCGTCGGTCAGCACGTCGGCGTGCTCAACGCGCTCTGGATCGTGTTCGGGCTCATCGTGATCGCGGCCCTCGCGATCCCGGCGGCGCGACCCCCGCGGGCGCCGGACGACGCCGATCCGGGAACCTAGACTCGCGGGGTGCGTCTCGTCATCGCCCGTTGCTCCGTGGACTACGCGGGCCGGCTCTCGGCGCACCTTCCGCTCGCGACGCGGCTGCTCGTACTGAAGGGCGACGGCTCCGTGCTCGTGCACTCCGACTCGCTCAGCTACAAGCCGCTGAACTGGATGAGCCCGCCGGCGACGTTCGCGGTCGAAGAGGTCGACGAGGAGCGCGCCTCCGCCGGCGTCGTCGAGCTGTGGCGGGTGACGCACGCGAAGACCGCCGACATGCTCGTGATCTCGATCCACGAGATCCTGCACGACTCGTCGCACGAGCTCGGCGTCGATCCCGGCCTGCAGAAGTCGGGGGTCGAAGACGATCTGCAGCGCCTGCTGGCGGAGCAGATCGAGCTGCTCGGCGAGGGCTACACGCTCGTGCGGCGCGAGTACATGACCGCGATCGGACCGGTCGACATCCTGGCGCGGGATGCCGCGGGCGGCTCGGTCGCGGTCGAGATCAAGCGCCGCGGCGAGATCGACGGCGTCGAGCAGTTGACGCGCTACCTCGAGCTCATGAACCGCGACCCGCGACTCGCGCCGGTGTCGGGCGTGTACGCGGCGCAGGAGATCAAGCCGCAGGCGCGCACGCTCGCCGAGGACCGCGGCATCCGGTGCGTCGTGCTCGACTACGACGCCATGCGCGGCCTCGAGACCGGCCACGCGAGGCTGTTCTGATGCCGCGCTTCTCGTGCGTGCTCTGGGATCTCGACGGCACCATCGTCGACTCGGCACCCGGCATCACCTCGACGCTCGCGTGGACGTTCGAACAGCTCGGGATGCCGGTGCCCACTGCCGCCCAGATGCTCGTCTGGGTGGGTCCGCCGCTTCTCGACTCGTTCCGCGAGCTCGCGGGACTGCCGGAGGACGAGGCCCGCGCCGCACTGGCCGTGTACCGCGAGCGGTACCGCACGATCGGCGTCTTCGACGCGACGGTGTACGCGGGGGTGGATGCGCTCCTGGGCGAGCTGCACGCCGCGGGGGTGCCGCTCTCGCTGGCGACCTCGAAGCCGGAGTCGCTCGCGCGCGCCATCCTCGAGCACGAGGGGCTGCTCGGCGAACTCGACGTCATCACCGGCGCGAGCGAGGATGAGCGGCGCAGCGCGAAGGCCGACGTCGTGGCGCTCGCCCTGCAGCGTCTGCGCGAACGCGGGTTCGACGTGAGCGCGCCCGTGCTGGTCGGCGACCGGGAGCACGACATCGAGGGCGCCGCCGTGCACGGCGTGCCGACGATCTTCGCCGCGTGGGGCTACGGCTCTCTCGCGGAGTCCGCCGGGGCGATCGCCATCGCGCGCGATCCCGCCGAGCTGCGCACCCTCCTCGGCCTCGTGGGTTGAGGAGCGCCGCGCGCAGCGCGACGCGTCTCGAAACCCACCGCGCGATGAGGGTTTCGAGACGCGTCCGCCTGCGGCGGTCGCTCCTCAACCCGCGTCAGCGGGCGATGCGCTCCACGGCCGCGCGGAAGAGGAACGGCGCCGCACGCGCCGCCGGCACGATGAGCGGCTGCGCCGGCGACGCGGCGAGCGCGGCCAGTGGCGCCGTCAGCATCCGGAACTCGCGCGTGACCCGGCGCCAGGCGCGCTCGTACGAGTGCGGATCGCCGGCGACGAGCGACGCGACGGCGACGCGCGCCTCGGCCAGCCCGATCCGGATGCCCTCCCCGGTGAGCGCGTCGACGTACCCGGATGCGTCGCCCACGAGCAGCACCCGCCCGGCGACCCGGCCGGCCCGTCGCTGCCGGAACGGCCCCGCCCCGCGCAGCCCGCTCCGCGGCGTCGCACCCGCGACCCGCGCCGCGAGCTCCGGCACCGCCTCGAGCGCGTCGTCGAATCGCACCCCCTGCCGCGCGAGCAGCGACAGGCCGACGCCGTCGTCCGCGGTCGGCGTCACGTAGATCTCGCCGAGCGCGCTCCAGTGCACCTCGATGAGGTCGGTCCACGGCGCGAGGTCGTAGTGCCGGCGCTGCCCGTACCGGCGCCGCACGGCGGGCGCACCGCGATCGAGGCCGACGAGCCCGGCGACCGTCGAGTGCAGGCCGTCGGCCGCGATCATCCAGTCGGCCCGGATGCCGGCCGCCTCGACCCCGGCGTCGTCCTGTCGCAGTTCCTCGATCCTCGCCTCGACCGTGCGCACCCCGAGCTCGGCCGCCCGGTCGCGCAACCGGCCGTGCAGCTCGGTGCGGCGCACGCCGAGCGCCGGCGCCCCGCGGAACCGGTGCGTCACGACGCGGCTGCCGTCGCGGTACTGGATGCCCCGTAGCGGGACTCCGCGCGGCGTCACCCCCAGCCGCGCGAGCGCGGGCGGCGCCGCGGGCATGAGGCCCTCGCCGCAGGCCTTGTCGATGACGCCGCGGCGCGGCTCGACGATCGTCGCGTCGAAACCCGCGAGCCGCGCCTCGATCGCCGCCGCCAGACCGATCGGCCCGCCGCCGGCGACGAGGACGTGCCCGCTCACGTCATCCGACGACCGGGACGGTCGTCGGCGCTGGCGTCGCGGCGAAGGCCAGAAATGGCCGTCGCTCCTAGCTCCAGCGCGCGGTTCTCGGCGGGGATCCGGAAGCCGAGCAGCAGCACCGCGTTCAGCACCGTGAAGGCGATCGCGGTGATCCACGCGGCGTGCACGAGCGGCAGCGCGACGCCCTCGATCGCGACGACGAGATAGTTGGGATGCCGCATCCACCGGTACGGACCGGCCGCGACCGGCGGCATCCCGGGCACCACGATGACGCGCGTGTTCCAGCGTCGCCCGAGCGCCTGCACCATCGTGTAGCGCGCGAACTGGCAGCCGAGCGCGATGGCGAGCATCGGCCAGCCGAGCCATGGGATGAACGGCCGACCCAGCAGCCAGACCTCGGCGACGGCGCCCACCAGCATCCCGACGTGCAGCGCGATCATCCACGGCAGCTGGCCGCGGGCCGACTCGACGCCGCCGCGCGCGAACGCCCACGCGGCGTTGCGACGCGAGATGACCAGCTCGACGATGCGCTCGCATCCGACGAGCACGACGAACGCCGTGAACAGCAGCGCGGAGACCGTTCCCACCCGCCTAGGCCGCCCAGTTCAGCAGCACGTACTCGCTCGTGACCCCCGGCCCGAGGGCGAAGAGCAGACCATTCGTTCCGTCGGGCTGCCGGATGACGTCGGCCAGCACGTGCAGCACCGACGACGACGAGAGGTTGCCGACCGCGTCGAGCGAGCGCCAGCTGGGCGCGAGGTCGGCCCGGTCGAGGCCGAGGCCCTTCTCGAAGGCCTCGAGCACGCGCGGCCCGCCCGGATGCGCGATCCACGCCCCGATGTCGCGGCCGGTGAGCGCGTTGCTGGCGAGCAGCCGCTCGACGTCGCCCGCGATGTTCGCGTCGATCGTCTGGGCGACCGCGGCGGTCAGCACGATCCGGAATCCCGTGCCGCCGATGTCCCAGCCGATGACGCTCTCGCTGTCGGGGTAGAGCGCGCTGCGGGTGTCGACGATGTCCGGGCCGGGCAGGCCGAGCGCCTCGGCCCGGCGCGTTCCCGCCACGACGACGGCCGCGGCGCCGTCGCCGAACAGGCCGCTGGCGACGAAGTTGGCGGTCGAGTCGTCGTCGCGCTGCAGCGTGAGCGAGCACAGCTCGACCGAGAGCAGCACGGCGATGTCGTCCGGATGCCCGAGCAGGTAGTCGTGCACCCGCGCCAGCCCCGCCGC
Organism: Pseudolysinimonas kribbensis; assembly: GCF_039531715.1. Lineage (NCBI taxonomy): Bacteria > Bacillati > Actinomycetota > Actinomycetes > Micrococcales > Microbacteriaceae > Pseudolysinimonas > Pseudolysinimonas kribbensis. The sequence continues at coordinate 630,630 of NZ_BAAAQO010000002.1, forward strand.
ACCCGCCACGCACCCGAGGCCGAACGACGGCATGCGCTTGACGTCCGGCCGCAGGCCGATGCGCGAGACGAGCCGCGCGTCGATCGACGGCACCCCGATGCCGGTGACGGAGGTGAAGAGCAGGTGATCGACGTCGGTGGGACGCAGCCCCGCGGCGTCGAGTGCGGCGACCACGGCGCGCGCCGCGAGCGCGGTGCCCTCGCTCAGCCAGAGGTCGTTGGCCTCCTCGAATCCGTGCAGGTCGCGGTAGCGCTCCAGCGGCAGCACGGTGTGCCGGTGACCGATGCCGCTCGCGGCATGGAACCGCGACAGCACCGCGAGGCGGCCGGCGTCGTGGGTGATGAGCGAGCCGATCTCGGCCGCGATCTCCGCCTGCGTGTAGGCGTACTCGGGCAGGGCAGGCGCCACCGCCACGATTCGCGACATGGCCGGACGGTATCACCGGGCGAGTGCGCACCGCTCCCCCAAGGGCCCGCTCCCGGCCGGGGTTCAGGTGAGTGTGGACGCCATCCGGCCGTCGAGGCGGTCGACCTCGTCGCTGCTCAGCTCCAGCCCGAACGACTCGGCGAGCGCCGTCAGCTGCTGCGGGGTGCGAGCGCTCGCGATCGGTGCCGCGACCGCCGGGCGACCGCGCAGCCAGGCCAGGGCCACGGCCGCCGGGCTGACGGAGCGCGCGGCCGCGATCGTGTCGACCAGCTCCAGCAGCGCGAGGTTCGCGGGATCGTCGAGGTGCGTCGACGCCCCCGCCGCGCGGGCCGAGTCGACCGCGACGCCCGGGCGGTACTTGCCGCTGAGGAACCCGCTCGCGAGCGCCGAGTACGGCGTCTCGACGACGCCGAGCTCGAGAAGCGTCGGCACGAGCGTCGACTCGATGGCCCGGTTCACGAGGTTGTACGGGTCCTGCGCGACGGTGAACCCCGCGAACCCGGCGGACCGCGCGATCTCGACGGCGCTGCGCAGGCGCTCGGCCGTGAAGTTCGAGGCACCCGCCTCGAGGATCTTGCCCTCCCGCACGAGCTCGTCGAACACGCCGACGTAGTCGGCCTGGGCGACCTCCGGATCGTCGCGGTGTGCGAAGTAGAGGTCGATGCGGTCGGTCTGCAGGCGCCGCAGCGAGTCGTCGACGGCCCCGCGGACGTTCTCGGGCGAGAGCCCCGGCCGCGCGGGCAGCGAGAACACCTTGGTCGCGATGACCACGTCGTCGCGGCGGCCGCGCGAGGCCAGCCACTCACCGATGATCGTCTCCGACTCGCCACCCGAGTTGCCGGGCGCCCAGCGCGAGTAGACGTCGGCGGTGTCGATCGCCCGGCCGCCCGCCGCGACGAACGCGTCGAGCACGGCGAACGACTGATCGCGATCGGAGGTCCAGCCGAAGGTGTTGCCGCCGAGGACGAGCGGCCCGAGATCGAGAGAGGTCATGGAGGCGGCAACCCCTTGCACCGCGGAACGATTCCCGCCGCCGGTAATCTCGGTCACGGTGTCCGATCCCCAGCCTCCCGCGTCGCCGAGCGCGACCGCGAGGCGACGCCGGTTCGCCGATCTCAGCCCGCTGCGCTCGCGCGCCTTCGCCCGGCTGTGGATCGGATCGACGATCGCCGGGATGGGCGCGCAGCTGACCGTCGTCGCGGTCGGCCTGCAGATCTACGACCTCACGGCGTCGACCCTTGCGGTCTCGCTGGTCGGCGGGATCGCGCTGCTGCCGATGGTCGTGGCGGGCCTCTGGGGCGGCATGCTGGCCGACGCCTTCGACCGCCGGATCGTGCTCATCGTCAGCTCGCTCGTCGGCTGGGTCACGACGCTCGGCCTCATCGCGCTCTCGGTGCTGACGGCGATGGGTCCGGCGCCGGCGCTCTGGGAGTTCTACCTCCTCACGACCCTCAACTCGATCGCCGCGACGGTGTCCAACACGACGCGCTCGGCGGTGTTCCCGCGGATCCTCCCGCCGGAGCACATCGCGCCCGCGAACGCGCTCGGCGGAATCGGATTCGGGCTGCAGCTCACCGTCGGGCCGGCGCTGGCCGGCGTGCTCGTCGCCGCGTTCGGATTCGGGTGGACCTACGCCGTCGACGCCGTGCTGTTCGCGGCCGGGTTCCTCGGCATCCTGAGCCTGCCCTCCCTCACCCCGCTGGAGGACGCGCTGCGGCCCGGTTGGCGGTCGCTGCGCGAGGGGATCGCCTTCCTGCGACGCGCCCCCAACATCCGCTCCGGATTCCTCATCGACGTGATCGCGATGGGGTTCGGCCGCCCGTACACGCTGTTCCCCGCGGTGGCGGCGCTCGCGATCGGCGGCGGCGCCATCACGGTCGGGGTGCTGACGGCGTCGGCCGCGGCCGGCGTGTTCGTGGCGGGACTGTTCAGCGGGCCGGTCGGCCATGTGCATCGCCACGGCGTCGCGATCGGACGCGCCGTGATGGTCTACGGCGGCTGCATTCTGGCGTTCGGCCTCGTGATCGGCGCCATGCAGACCGGGTGGTTCGGCACGGTGACCTCCTCGTTCGCGCACGTCAACCCGGTCGCCCTCGTGCTCGCCGGCGTCGCGCTCGCGGGCAGCGGCGCGGCCGACGAGGTGAGCGCGATCTTCCGCGGCACGATGCTCATCGTCGCCGTGCCGGATGGCATGCGCGGCCGGCTCCAGGGCATCTTCACGGTCGTGGTCACCGGCGGTCCGCGCATCGGCGACCTCTACGCCGGCATCCTCGCCTCGCTCGTCGCGCTCTGGTTCCCCCCGGTGCTCGGCGGGTTCGCGATCGTCGTGGCCGCCGCCACGATCGTGCGGGTGGTGCGTCCGTTCCGCGAGTACGACGCCCGCATGCCCACGCCCTGAATCTCCTCGCGCACCGCCCCGCGAGCCGCGCGCCGGGTTCGGGTCAGACCCGGATGCCGGGGACCCCGCTCACGGCGAGGGTGCCGCCGAGACCGATCATCAGCACCCCGCCCACGAGGCTCGTGCGGGCGATCCGGTGCGGCGAGCGCGCGAACCACTGCCGCGCCGTGCCCGCGATGATCACCCACACGCTGTCGGAGAGGAAGCCGAGCACGACGCCCATCCCGCCGAGGATCAGCAGCTGCGGGATCGCGGCCTGCCGCGGGTCGAGGAACTGCGGCAGCACGGCGCTGTAGAGCACGATCGCCTTCGGGTTGGTGATCCCGACGAGGAAGCCCTGCCCGATGAGCCGCCAGGGCGACCAGGCCACGGGGGTCTCGTCGTCCGTGATCCGGGCGTTGCGGTGCCGGATCGCCTGGATGCCGAGATAGACGAGGTACAGGCCGCCCGCGATCTTGATCACGGTCAGGAGCACGACCGACTGCTGCACGAGGAACCCGATCCCGAACGCGACGGCGAGCACCTGCGGCACGATCCCGAGAGCGTTGCCCACGTCGCTCAGCAGGCCGCCCCGCGTGCCCAGGGCGAGCGAGCGGCCGACGACGAACAGGACGCTCGGCCCCGGGATCACGAAGATGATGAGCGCCGCGCCGAGGAACCCGAGGATGCTGGCGAGCGGCGGCATGCGCCGATGCTATCGATCGTCGGGCTCGCCCTCCGGTGCGCCGGCGGCGGGCATGCTCAGGCGGCGCTCGAGGGCGCGGTCCTGCGCGCGATGCACGACGCTCAGGGCCGACCCGACGACGATGACGGCGCCGACGGCCAGCAGCGCGCCGACCAGGCCGATCGCGATGTCGGCCGGCCGGGCCTCGAGCACGCGGAGGCCGATCGCGGCGATCCGGTGCGGCTCGAGCACGAGCCACGCGACGCCGGCGCCGAGCGCGGCGAGCACGAGGCCCCAGACGATCGCGGCGGTGCGCAGGCGGGGGCGGGTCATGGCCGTGCTCCTTCGGTCGCGGGAGAGGACGGGGTGGGAGTCGGCGCCGAGGTGGACGTCCCCCGGTTCTCGGCGCTCCCGTCGAGGTCGGGATTGGCGCCGAACGCGATCGATCCGCTCTCGAGGCTGATCCGGATGACGACATCGGGATCTCCTGCACCGTACGTCACGTCGTAGCGCGCGATCCCGTCGCGTCGTGAGCCGGGCGCGACCCGATGCACGTCGGTGGGCCGGCCCAGCTTCCACGTGACGCGGCGCACGTCACCGGCGGCCACCGAGGCGACGACGCGTACCGTCTCGCCCGGCGCGATGTCCACGCGCACGTCTCCCGTGCGCTGCCAGAGATCGATCGTGGTGCCGGCAGGCCGGTGCGCCTCACCGACGATGAGATCCGTGGGTCCAAAGACGCGGGCGTACCGGCCGCCGTGCGTCGTGTCGATGCCGTAGTAGCCCACGAAGGGCACGAGGGTGCGATTCACGACGAGGGGCGCGGTGAGCGCGGCGCCGACCAGGGCGAGCACGGCGAGCGCTGCGAGGCCGCCGGCGCGTCGGCGGAACACACCCGCGACCGCCAGGGCGAGACCGAAGACCACCACGGCGGTGCCGAGGCCGGCGGTCCAGCCGACCGCGCGATCCGGGTGCAGCACGGCCGCGGTCAGCCCGACCGCACAGCCGGCGACGACCGCGAGGCCGAAGACGAGGCCGATGACCGCGCCGCCGACGAACGGCTCGCGGCGCCGGCGTGCGGCCAGGCGCGCCTCGCGCTCCTGCGCCCTGGCCGCCTGCTCGGCGGCGCGACGGGCACGGTCGTCGGCGCTCTGCTGAGCCGACCATGCCGCCCGCTGGTGCCGCCACTGCTCCTGCTGCACCCGCCAGCCGGCGAGCTCCGCGTCGCCCTCGGCCGGCGGGGTCGACGGACCGGCGAACTCGGCGGGGGGCGCACCGGGCACCGTCTCGGGCTTGTCATCGGTGGTCGCCGGGACGCTCCGGATGTCGGGGTGCTCCGCCCGGCGCGCCAGCCAGACGATCACGACGATGCCCACCGCGATGACGAGCAGGGTCCAGAGGATCCGCCCGGCCGACGCCCCGAAGTCCGGCTCGCCCCAGTACGCGGCCCCCGCCCACCAGAATCCCTGGGTCAGCGGCAGGAAGGAGAGCAGCGTCAGTCCTGCGATCGCGACGACCGCGCTCTCGACCCGCCCGCGGGCCAGCGTCAGCGCGTGGATCGCGCCCTTCTCGTCGGGCAGCAGGAACCACGCCGCCGCGTACAGCAGCACGATCGGCGCGCCCAGGACGGCGAGGACCACGACGATGCCGCGGACGAGGATCGGGTCGAGCCGGGTGCGATCGGCGATGGCCGCGCAGACCCCGCCCAGCCATCCGGTGCGCCGGACCAGGCCGAGGGTGCGGATCCAGGCGAAGAACCGCGGATCGCGCGGCGCCTCGCCGCTCGCGGTCTCCTCGGCCTCCGGCTCGGCCGGCGGCGGAACACTCTTCGATGCCATGTCTCGATGCTCGCGGTGATGCGCGCGGCGCTCCATGGGGTGTTCCCCTGATCCGACCCTGACTTCCGGCCGGGGGCTCCGCCGCCCGTGCTTGGATCGGGGCATGACCGCGGCCGTCGCCCTCCGCCCCGCGCTCCGGCGTCCGCGGCGGATGCTGCTGGCCGGGGTGTGCGCCGCCGTCGCGCGGCACGTGGGCTGGTCGGCGAGTGCCGTGCGGGTGCTCGCGATCGTGCTCGCGCTGCTGGGCGGGGGCGGCATCCTGCTCTACCTCTGGCTGTGGGCGCTCGTGCCGCTCGCCGACGAGGACGCGCCGCGCGTGCGCCGCGCCGTCCCCGGCGCGGCGATCCTGGTCGGCCTGGCCGGCGTCGCGGCGGTCGTCGCGATCGGCACCGCCCGCACGGGTCTCGTCGAACCGCTGGTGTCGAGTGCCGTGCCGAGTGCGGCGCTGGCGGCCGCGGCCGTCGCCTGGAGCCTCGTGCTCGATCGCGCCGACCCCGCCTACGACGACCGGTACCGGCGCATCGTGGGAATCGTGGCGGGCGCGGTGCTCGTGGTCGAGGGCGTGCTGCTGCTGCCGTCGCCGGCGAATCCCGTCGCCGTGATCCTCGGCGTCCTCATCGCGATGGTGGGCGTGGTGATCCTGATCGTGCCGCGGATCGCCGACCTGTGGACGGAGCTCGGAGCCGAGCGCAGCGCACGCGACCGCGAGGCGCAGCGCGCGGAGATCGCCGCCCACCTGCACGACTCGGTGCTGCAGACCCTCGCGATCATCCAGCACCGCGCGGGACCGCAGAGCGAGGTGGCGCGGCTCGCGCGGGCCCAGGAGCGCGAGCTGCGCGACTGGCTGTTCGCGGGCACGGATCCGTTCGCGGGCGACGCGGCCACCGAGCTGCGGACGATCGCCGGCGAACTGGAGCTCGCTCACCCGGCCCGGTTCGACGTCGTCACGGTCGGCGATGCGACCGAGGTGCGCAGCGCCGCCCTCATCGGGGCCGCGCGCGAGGCGATGCTCAACGCGGCCCGCCACGCGGGCGGCGACGTCTCGGTCTATCTCGAGGTCGCCGACGGCGGGGTCGAGCTCTACGTGCGCGACCGCGGGGCGGGCTTCGACACCACGGACGTGCCCGAGAGCCGGATGGGCGTGCGCGAGTCGATCGTCGGCCGCATGGAGCGCGCCGGTGGCCGGGCGGTGGTGCGCAGCGACGGCGGCGGCACCGAGGTGCGGCTGTCGCTGCCGCTCGCCGTGGCGACGGAGGGCGCGCGATGAGGGTGCTGCTGGTCGACGACCACTCGATCTTCCGCTCCGGCCTGCGTGCCGAGCTCGGAGACGGCGTCGAGGTGGTGGGCGAGGCCGCGACCGCCGACGAGGCCGTGCGGATGGCGCACGAGCTGCGTCCGGACGTCGTGCTGCTCGACGTGCACCTCCCCGGTTCCGACGGCGGCGGTGCGGAGGTGCTGCGCCGCTGCGGCGACCTGCTGGGCGACGTGCGCTTCCTCGCCCTCAGCGTCTCGGATGCCGCCGAGGACGTCGTCGGTGTGATCCGTGCCGGCGCCCGCGGCTACATCACCAAGAGCAGCTCGGGCGACGAGGTCGTGCGGGCGCTGCGCTCGGTCGCCGACGGCGACGCCGTCTTCTCGCCGCGCCTCGCCGGGTTCGTGCTCGACGCGTTCGGCGCGACCCAGGGCGAGCAGGCCGAGTCGAGCGACGAGCTCGATCGGCTGAGCGCACGCGAGCGCGAGGTCATGCGGCTCATCGCGCGCGGCTACGCCTACAAGGAGGTCGCCGCGGAGCTCTACATCTCGATCAAGACGGTCGAGACGCACGTGTCCGCGGTGCTGCGCAAGCTGCAGTTCTCCTCGCGCCACGAGCTCACCGCGTGGGCGCTCGAGCGCAAACTGCTCTAGGTGTAGTTCCGCCCGGTCGACCGCCCCACCCGGCGAGCGCCGAGCCGATCGTCTTATGCTCCGGCCATGGAACGAACGCGCCGGTGGCGCTGGGTGCTGCCGTCGCTGGCCGGGCTCGTCGCCACGGGCGCCGCGCTCGGGATCGCCCAGCTGATCGCGGCGATCGTCGCCCCAACCGCGGGGCCGTTCGTGGTCGTCGGCTCCCTCCTGATCGACGCCTCCCCGGCCTGGTCGAAGCACCTCGCGATCGGCCTGTTCGGCAAGGACGACAAGGGCGCCCTGCTCGTCGGCGTCGGCGTGGCGCTCGCGATCCTCGCGGCCCTCGCTGGCGTGATCGAGGTGCGCCGCCCCCCGCTCGGACGCGTGCTGATCGGCGCCGCCGCGGTGTTCGGCGTGATCGCCGCGGCGACGCGCGCGCACCCCGGTGCGCTCGACCCGGTGCCGGCGGTCGCCGCCGGCCTGATCGGCATCGTCCTGCTGGGCGTGCTCGTGCGCCGGATGCCGGAGCGCGCGGCGCCCGACCCCGCGCCCGACGGCGGCGCGGCGCCCGATCCCAGCCGGCGTCTCTTCGTGGGCTGGGCCGTCGGCGCCGCCGTGACCGGCGCGCTCGCCACGGCGGGCGGCGTCGCACTGGAGGCGGGCTCGCGCACGGTGTCCGCGGTGCGCATGGCGCTCAAGCTGCCGATGCCCGCGGTGGCCGCGCCGGCCGTGCCCGCCGGGGCCGACTTCGGCATCCCGGGCCTGGCCCGCATCGTCACGCCCAGCAGCAGCTTCTACCGCATCGACACCGCGCTCGCCGTGCCGCAGATCGATCCCGACTCGTGGCGGCTCGTGATCACCGGGATGGTCGAGCGCGACATCACCCTCACCTGGAAGGAGCTGCTCGCGCTGCCGCTGGAGGAGAGCTACGCGACGCTCGCCTGCGTCTCGAACGAGGTCGGGGGCGACCTCATCGGCAACGCGCGCTGGCTCGGCTATCCGATCCGGCACCTGCTGGAGCGGGCCGGCCCGTCACCGCGCGCCGATATGGTGCTGTCCTCCAGCCAGGACGGCTTCACCGCCGGGACCCCGATCGAGGCACTCACCGATCCGCAGCGCGCGGCCATCCTGGCGGTCGGCATGAACGGCGAGCCGCTGCCGCCGGAGCACGGGTTCCCGGTGCGGATGGTCGTGCCGGGGCTGTACGGGTACGTCTCGGCGACCAAGTGGGTGGTCAAGCTCGAGGTGACCCGCTACGACAAGGCGGCCGCGTACTGGACCCAGGAGGGCTGGTCGGCCAAGGGTCCGGTGAAGCTCGAGTCGCGTATCGATGTGGTGCGCAAGCAGAAGGACGGCTACGTCGTCGCCGGGGTCGCGTGGCACCAGCACGTCGGCGTGCGGTCGGTCGAGGTGCGCATCGACGGCGGGCCGTGGCAGACCGCGGAGCTCTCGACGCCGATCTCGGCCGACACGTGGGTGCAGTGGCGGCTGCCCTGGCATCCGGAGCACGGGTCGCACACCATCGCGGTGCGCGCCCGCGGTGCCGACGGCGAGCTGCAGACCGCGGCGAGGGCCGACGTGGTGCCGGACGGCGCGACCGGCTACCACACCATCACGGTGACGACCTAGCCGGCGAGCGCCCCCTTGGCCGCGTCGTACCGGTACGACGCGCCCTTGTGCTCCGCGGGCAGCTTGTCACCGCGGCCATGCAGCTTCTGGCGCAGCGTGCCGGCCTCGTACTCCGACGGGTAGACGCCACGCTCACGCAGCACCGGGATCACGAATTCGACGACGTCCTCGAACGTGCCGGGGGTGATCGCGTAGGCGAGGTTGAAGCCGTCGACGTCGGTGAACTCCACCCACTCCTGCAGCTGGTCGGCGATCTGCTCGCCCGACCCGACGATGTACGGACCGAGGCCGCCGATGGCACCATGCCGGCCGATGTCGCCGACGGTGAACTCCTGGCCGTGCTCCTCGGCCGACTCGACGAAGTTCGCGACGACCGACTGGATCGCATTGGAGGGCACGTTGCCGACCGGCTCGTCGAGCGCGTACGTGGAGAGGTCGATGCCCATCCACCCGGACATGAAGACGAGCGCGCCCTCCTCGCTGGCGTAGCTCTGGAAGTCCTCCCACTTGGCCTGCGCCTTCTCGGGCGTCGCGTCGGTCACGATCGTGAGCAGCGTGTAGATCTTCGCGGCGTAGCGGTCGCGGCCGGCCGTCTCCAGAGCGTCCCGGATGCGCGCGACGGTCGACTTCAGGGTCTCCTTGGTCGGCGCCGCGACGAAGATCGCCTCCGCGTTCTCGGCGGCGAAGCTCATCCCGCGCTTCGAGGCGCCCGCCTGGTAGATCACCGGCGTGCGCTGCGGCGACGGCTCCGAGATGTGGATGCCGGGCACCTTGAAGTGCCGGCCCTCGTGTCCGATCTCGTGCACCTTGCTCGGGTCGGTGAAGACGCCGCGCTCGCGGTCCTTCACGACGGCGTCGTCCTCCCACGACCCCTCCCACAGCTTGTAGAGCACCTCGAGGTACTCGTCGGCGTGGTCGTAGCGGTCGTCGTGCTCGAGCTGGTCCTCGGCGCCCATGTTGCGCGCGGCGCTCGGCAGGTAGCCGGTGACGACGTTCCAGCCGATGCGGCCCTTGGTGAGGTGATCCAGCGTCGACATGCGGCGCGCGAACGGGTACGGGTGCTCGTAGGCCGTGCCCGCGGTCACGCCGAACCCGAGGTTCTCGGTGACGAGCGCCATCGCCGGGATCACCATCAGGGGATCGTTCACGGGCACCTGGGCGCCGTGCCGGATCGCGGCCTCGTTCGTGCCGCCGTAGACGTCGTAGGTGCCGAGCACGTCGGCGATGAAGATGCCGTCGAAGGTGCCGCGCTCGAGCAGCTTCGCGAGCTCGGTCCAGTACTCGAGCGTGTTGTAGCTCGCCGACCGGTCGCGCGGGTGGCGCCACATGCCGGAGGACTGGTGGGCGACGCAATTCATGTCGAATGCGTTGAACCGGATCTGCCGGGGGGACGTGGGCTGCGGCGACATGGGCGGCATCCTGTCGCGCGCGCGTGCGGGGCGTCCAGCCGCCGTGAAAGGAAACGTCACACGCGGCAACGCGGCGTCATGCGATGTGCACCGCCCGCGGGCACCGCCCTAGCGTCGGGGCATGACCGCCGTGCTGGAGGACCGTCCGCGCTCGGTCGTCGCGGTCTCCGGCAGCCTGCAGTCGCCGTCGAAGACCTCGGTGCTCGTGCGCTCGGTGGCGGATGCCGTGGCCGCCCGCCGCGACGTCGAGCTGCGCGTGATCGAGGTCTCCGAGCTCGGACCGCTGCTGGCCGGGTCGCTGCGCCGCGACACGATGCCCGCCGCCGCGCAGGACGCGATCGACGCGATCGAGCACGCCGACCTCCTGATCGTCGGCAGCCCCGTCTACCGGGCGTCGTTCACCGGCCTGTTCAAGCACCTGTTCGACTTCGTCGGCCAGTACTCGCTCGTGGGCACCCCGGTGCTGCTGACCGCCACCGGGGGCAGCGAGCGCCACGCGCTCACGATCGAGCACCAGCTGCGGCCGCTGTTCGGGTTCTTCCAGGCGCTCACGCTGCCCCTCGGCGTCTACGGCAGCGACGGCGACTTCGCCGACTACCGCATCGCGTCGGATTCGCTGCGCGAGCGCGTCGAGCAGGCCGCCGACCGCGCCGTGCCGCTGCTCGATCTGCGCGTGACGCAGGCGCGCCCCACGAACTGGTAGCCGCCGCCCGTCCGTTTTCATCCCTCGTTCGTCCCGTTGCCTCGTGCATCTTCTTCCGTTCCTTCTTCCGAAATGCAGGAGACGCGGGCGGTACCGGTCGAGGCGAGCGCGCCGCCACCGCGATCCGCCATCCCCCGATCCTGCATTTCGGAAGGTGGGTGCGCGACGGGATGCCCGCGCGCCCGGCCGGAACCGCTCTCGTCCTAGGGGCAGACGAGCCGCGTGGGCGTGTGCTGGTCGCTCGTGCGCTGCACGATGTGGTC
>NZ_BAAAQO010000002.1:641902-690462 GCF_039531715.1 Pseudolysinimonas kribbensis
CCGCGCCCGGGGCCGAGCTGGGCGGGCCCCATGAAGGGGAAGACGGCGCGGTTGAGGCGGTCCCACCAGCGGATTCGTGTGTCCACAAACAATGAGTGTACTAACGATTAGCGCACTATGCTTGCATCGTGCCCACGACCGCTCCCTCCGCCGACCTGCTCGCCCTCGACCGCCAGGTGTGCTTCGCGCTCGTCACGGCCGCGCGCGACGTCGTCGCCCTCTACCGCGAGGTGCTCGCGCCGCTCGGGCTGACCCATCCGCAGTACCTGGTCATGCTCGCGCTCTGGGAGGAGAGCCCGCAGAGCGTCCGCTCGCTCGGCCGCAGGCTGTCGCTGGAGCCCGCCACCCTCAGTCCGCTGCTGCGCCGCCTCGAGTCGGCCGGCCTGCTCGAACGCAAGCGCAACCCCGATGACGAGCGAGCGCTCGCGGTGGCGCTCACGGCATCCGGTACCGCGCTGCGGACCAAGGCGCTCGCCGTGCCGCCGACGATCATCGACCGGCTCGGCATCGACCTGTCCGAGCTGGAGCGCATGCGCGACACCCTGCTCGAGGTCGGCCGGGCCGCGCGCGCCGGGCTGAGCTCCGCCCGGGTCGCCTAACCGCCGCCCAGCCTCCGCAGCTCACGGAGGTCGTCGACGACGAGCGCCACGCGCCGGGCCCGCTCCGCGGCGGAGAGCCGGCTCCCGAGCGACCACGCCGTCGCGGTGCGCTCGGCGATGCTGTCGCCAACCTCGTCCCACGCCTGACGCCGGGCCTCGTCCACGAGCGCGTCGAGGTGCGCGTCATCGGCCGAGAGGCGGATGAGGCGGTCGGCGAGCGCGACGAGGGCCTCGCTGCGCCGGGTCAGGTGACCCACATCGCCCTCGCGGTAGTCGGCCTGGTGCGACGCCTTGCCCGTGCGGTCCTCAGCGCGGGCGCGCTCCTCGTCGAGGCGACGGGCGTCGGCCCGGCTCTCGACCGCGAGCCGGCGCAGCTCCTCACGGGCGATCGCCCGGGCGAACTCGGGCCGGTAGTCGGCGCGGTCGCGCACCGCCCGCAGGATCACCTCGTTCTTGACGGTCATCCGGGCGGCGGACTCGGCGATGAGCAGCCCGTCGGCGACGAGGTCGTCGAGCGTCGCCGGGGGCAGGGGCGCAGGCGCCTTGAAGGTGCCGACGTCCGCGCGCCGGCGTCGCCACCATCGCATCTCTCAGATGCTATTGGCGACGGCCGTCCGGCGCGGACACCTAGACGATCGCGAGCTCCTGCAGCTTCGCCTCGACGTCGGGGTTGCTCGGCTCCACCTGGTGCGACCCGTCGGGATAGACCACGACCGGGATGTTGATGCGCCCCGAGATGCGCTGCGCGGCCTCCGCGCTCGCGGCGTCGGCCTCGACGTCGATGTAGTCGTAGGCCACGCCCAGCCCATCCAGCTGCGCCTTGGTACGCCGGCAGTCGCTGCACCAGTCGGCGCCGTACATCGTGACCTTCTCGCTCATGCCCGGTGCAACCGGCGGCGGACCGGCGCCATTCCGCTCGCTAGCGTGAGAGGCGTGCCGGGCGAATGGGACGGGACCGCGGACGCGTACGCGGCCTCCTTCGCGCACCTGTGCGCCGGCACGATCGAGCCGCTCCTCGACGCGATCGAGCGCCCGGATTACGGGACGCTTCTCGACGTCGGCACCGGTCCCGGCAGCCTGGCCCGCGCGGCCGCCGCCCGCGGCTGGCGCGTGGAGGCGGGCGACGCGGAGCCGTCGATGGTCGCGCTCGCCGCGTCGCTCGGCGGCGGCATCCGGTATCGCCAGGCGACGCTGCCGCACCTGCCGCACGCGGACGGCGCCTTCGACGCCGTCACCGCCAACTTCGTCGTGAACCACACGCACGACCCGCGCGCCGCCCTCGCCGAGCTCGCCCGCGTCGCCCGCCGCACCGTCGCGATCACGATCTGGCCGCGCCGCCGCACCGAGCTGAACGGCCTGTGGTCGGGCATCGTCCGGGATGCCGGGGCCGTCAGCCCGCCCGGCACGACCCTCTCGCCGGAGCTCGACTTCGACCGCAGCGGGCCCGGCCTGGCCGCGGCCCTCACCGAGGCGGGGCTGCACGATGTCGTGGGCCGCACCCTCGAGTGGGACTTCGCAATCGCCGCCGACGACCTCTGGGCCGGGGTCGCCGGGGGTGCGGGCACGATCGGCACGACCTATCGCGCGAACGACGACGGCATCCGGCGCGGCATCCGCAGCGCGTACCGCATCCGGACCGGCGACCTCACCGGCGCCGACGGGCTCCTGCACTTTCCGGCCGCCGCGCTGCTCGCCGTCGGAGAGAAGGGGGAGTCATGACCGTCGTCGTCCGTCTCGCGTCGCCCGTCGATGCGGCGGAGCTCACGCAACTCCGTTTCGAATGGTCGCCTCCGCCCGCACCGGCTCCGCCCGCCGCCGCCCCGGATTTCGCGGCGCACCTCGGGGACTGGATGCGCCGCCAGGGCGAGCGCTACCTGTGCACCATCGCGACCGCCGGGCACGAGCCGGTCGGCATGGCCTGGCTCGCGGTCTTCGAGCGCGTGCCCAACGCACACGAACGCCTGCGGCTCTCCGGCGACGTGCAGAGCGTCTACGTGCGGCCCGGCCTGCGCAACCAGGCGATCGGTGAGCGCCTGGTGCGCCTGCTCCTCGACGAGGCCGGCCGCCGGGGCGTCACGGAGTTCACGGTCCATTCGAGCGAGGGCGCGCTGCCGTTCTACCGCCGGCTCGGCTTCGTGGGGTCCGATCGCCGACTGGAGCTCAGCCGGTAGGAGGAGGGTCGTCACGACGATCCATCGATGTGCGCGAGGGGGGACTTGAACCCCCACGCCCTTGCGGGCACTGGCACCTGAAGCCAGCGCGTCTGCCAATTCCGCCACTCGCGCGTGAGATCGCTCCGTCGCGATCAACCAGGCGACATTACCATCCAGGTGCGAACCGGCTGAACTCCGGCCTGGCGCTCCCGGATTGGGTCGGTAGCATTCGGTCTACCGATCGGGAGGAGACTCCGTGGGGATTCTCGACAGCTTCGAGAGGGGCTTGGAGCGCGTCGTCAACGGCGCCTTCGCCAAGACCTTCAAGAGCGGTCTGCAGCCCCTCGAGATCACCTCGGCGCTGCGCCGCGAGCTCGACACCCGCGCCGCGGTGGTCGCGCGCGACCGCATCCTGGTGCCCAACGACTTCACGGTGCGGCTGTCGGCCGACGACTACGCCCGGATGACGGGGCTCGGTCCGGCGCTCATCGACGAGTTCACGCAGCTGGTGCAGCAGCACGCCGTCGCCCAGGGCTACTCGTTCGCGGGCGGCATCTCGATCACGCTCCAGCGCGACGACGCCCTCACCGCGGGCGTGCTGCGCATCGACTCGGCCAACCTCAAGGGCGAAGTGTCCTGGAATCCGGTGCTCGACATCGGCGGCAAGCGGTTCCCGCTGCACAAGGGGCGCAGCGTGATCGGCCGCGGGTCGGATGCCGATGTCACCCTCGACGACACCGGCGCCTCCCGGCATCACGCCCAGATCCTCTGGGACGGGCGCCGCGCCGAGCTCGACGATCTCGGCTCCACGAACGGCACCCTCCTGAACGGGCAGCGGGTCACGAAGGTCGCCCTGCCGCCCGACTCGGTCATCGAGATCGGCCGCACCCGTATCGTGTTCCGGGTGCTCGCCCAGTCCGCGTCGCCCGACCAGTACGCCGACGTCCGGCGCGAGGGCGGTCGATGAACGCCAGCAGCCTCACGCTGCTCGTGCTGCAGCTGGGGTTCCTGCTGCTGATGTGGGTGTTCGTCTTCGTCGTGGTGTTCGCCCTGCGCTCCGACCTGTTCGGGCAGCGCGTGCGCCGGATGCCGCCTCCGGCGAGTGCCGGGGCCCCCGCCGTCGCGGCGACCGCCGCGCCCCCGGCGGCCGCCACCGCCGCCGTCACCGAACCCGTCCGCCGGCAGCCGCCCCTCGCCGACGACACGACGCCGAAGCGTCTCGTGATCACGAGCGGGCCGCGTGAGGGCATGGCGATCGACCTGCCGGCCGAGCAGCTGACGATCGGGCGCTCGAGCGAATCCGGCCTCGTGATCCGCGACGACTACACGTCGACGCACCACGCGCGGCTCATGCTCTGGAACGACCAGTGGGTGGTCCAAGACCTAGACTCCACCAATGGCACGTTCCTCGACGGAGTGCGCGTGACCCTTCCCACCCCGATCCCCCCGAACGTGCCGGTGACCATCGGGACCACGACGTTCGAGCTCCGGCGGTAGTCCGGTGGCCACGACCTCCAGCGCGGCCGTCTCGCACGTCGGAAGGATCCGGAGCAACAACCAGGACTCCGCCTACGCGGGCTCCCACCTCTTCCTCGTCGCCGACGGCATGGGCGGCCATGCCGGCGGCGATGTCGCCTCCGCGATCGTCGCCCAACGCGTCGCCGAGGCCGACCAGACGTACTCCTCCCCGCACGACGCCGAGTTCGCGTTGCAGTCGGCGCTGATCGCCGCGAACTCCCTGCTCGCCGAGACGGTCTTCGAGCACAGCGAGCTCACCGGCATGGGCACCACGGCGAGCGGGATCGTGCTCGTCGGCGGCCAGATCGTCGTCGCGCACATCGGCGACTCGCGCATCTACCGGTTGCGCGGCGGCACGCTCGAGCAGATCACCGCCGATCACACGTTCGTGCAGCGGCTGGTCGACTCCGGGCGCATCACGCCCGAGGAGGCGGCGGTCCACCCCCGCCGCTCCGTGCTCATGCGCGTGCTCGGCGATGTGGATGCCGCCCCCGAGATCGACACGAAGGTGCTCGACACGCGCCCCGGCGACCGGTGGCTGCTGTGCTCCGACGGACTCTCGAGCTACGTCAGCGACGAGCGGATCGCCGCCGCACTGCAGTCGACCACGAGCGCGCAGGCCGCG
Source organism: Pseudolysinimonas kribbensis (assembly GCF_039531715.1). NCBI lineage: Bacteria > Bacillati > Actinomycetota > Actinomycetes > Micrococcales > Microbacteriaceae > Pseudolysinimonas > Pseudolysinimonas kribbensis. Next base: position 646,798 of record NZ_BAAAQO010000002.1, read on the forward strand.
GCCGACCGGCTCGTGAAGGACAGCCTCGATCACGGCGCGCCCGACAACGTCACGGTGATCGTCGTCGACATCGGCGACTCCGACGATCCGGCGCCGCAGCACCTGTTCGTGGGCTCGGCGGCCGCGCCGTTGAGCTTCGAGGGCGAGAGCGCGCGCCGGCCGATCCGCCTGCCCACACTGCTGCTGCACCCGCTCAAGGCGAGCCAGCCGGAGGACGCGCACTTCGAGCCCGAGCGCGAGGGCTATCTCGAGGAGCTCATCCAGGAGGACCGCCGCCGCGCGATGCGCCGGCGCATCACCTGGCTCGTCGTCGTCGTCCTCGCGATCGCCGTCATCGTGACGACCGTCGTCGTGGGCTACCAGTGGACCCAGTCCCGCTACTACGTCGGCGTCGACCACGGCCGGGTCGCGGTCTTCCGCGGGGTGCAGCAGAACATCGGCCCGATCCACCTCTCGAGCGTCTACCAGACGACCACCATCGAGGTCGCCGACCTCCCCGCGTTCTACCGCGAGAGCGTTCGCAACACGCTCGGCGCCGACGATCTGCGCGACGCCCTGGCGATCGTCGACCGGCTCTCCAATCAGGCGGGCGATCAGCAGTGAGCGCCGCGAGCGCCCATCCGGTGCCGGCGGCCGCGGCGCCGGAGGAGGCGTCGCCGCACACGACGCTCACCGAGACCATCCGGATCCGGCTGCGCACCCCGGCCCGCCGCCGCAATCTCGAGCTCGTCCTGCTGGTCGGGGCGTTCCTCCTCGCCGGCGGCGCGCTCGCCCTCGTCGATCTCGGCACCCTCGGACGCGTCGGCGGCACGATGATGCTACTCGAGGCGGTGCTCGCGCTGCTGATCCTCGCCGTGCACGTCACGCTGCGCGTGGTCGCGCCGGACGCCGACCCGTTCCTGCTGCCCATCGCGACCCTGCTCAACGGGCTCGGCATCGCCGAGATCACGCGCATCGACATCGCCAAGGGCTGGACGGGCTGGGATGCCAACGGCGTCAAGCAGGTCGTCTGGTCGGCGATGGCGATCGTCATCGCGCTCGTCGTGGTGCTCGTCATCCGAAATCACCGCGTGCTGCAGCGCTACCGCTACATCGCGATGTTCGTCGCGCTCGCCCTGCTCCTGCTGCCGATGCTGCCGCTGATCGGCAAGACGGTGAACGGCGCGCGGGTCTGGATCGGCATCGGGCCCTTCAGCTTCCAGCCGGGTGAGCTCACGAAGATCGCGCTCGCGATCTTCTTCGCCGGCTATCTCGTGACCGCCCGCGACTCGCTCGCGATCGGCGGGCGCCGGCTGCTCGGGATGCGGCTGCCGCGGGTCCGCGACCTCGGCCCGATCGTCGTGGTGTGGCTCGCGGCGATGGCGGTCATCGTGTTCCAGCACGACCTCGGCACCGGCCTTCTCTACTTCGGCCTGTTCCTCGTGATGATCTACGTCGCGACCGGCCGCTTCAGCTGGGTCGTGCTGGGTCTCATCCTGTTCGTCGGCGGCGCCTTCGCGGCCAGCCGGGCGCTCGCGTACGTCGGCGGTCGCATCGACTCCTGGCTCGACGCCTTCTCGAAGACCAACTACGACAAGCCGGGCGGCAGCTACCAGCTCGTGCAGGGCATCTTCGGACTCTCCGACGGAGGCCTCATCGGCACGGGCCTCGGCCGCGGCCGGCCGCAGATCACCCCGCTGTCGCAGAGCGACTACATCATGGCGAGCCTCGGCGAGGAGCTCGGCCTCATCGGCGTGTTCGCGATCCTCGCCCTGTACCTGCTGTTCGTCTCGCGCGGCTTCCGCATTGGGTTCACCGGCCAGGACGACTTCGGCCGCCTGCTCGGGGTCGGGCTGTCGTTCGTCGTGGCGCTGCAGACCTTCATCGTCATCGGCGGCATCACGCGGGTGATCCCGCTCACCGGTCTGACCACGCCCTTCATGGCGGCGGGCGGCTCGTCGCTCGTCGCGAACTGGATCATCGTGGCCCTGCTGCTGCGGCTGTCCGACTCCGTGCGCAGCCAGCCGCGATGGGTCGTCGACACCCCCGCGGCCGGCACGGCGCTCGGCGGCCCGACCGCGAGGGGAGCCCGATGAACAAGGAGCTGCGCCGCGTCAGCATCGTGGTGCTCATCATGTTCCTGGCCCTGTTCGGGTCGGCGACGATCATCCAGGTCTTCCAGCAGCCCAACCTCAAGGCCGATCCGCGCAACGTGCGGGAGTTCTACGCGAGCTTCCAGACCCAGCGCGGCGCGATCCTGGTCGACGGCACGCCCATCGCCCAGTCCGTGCCCGTCAACGACGCCTACAAGTACCAGCGGCTGTACGCCGACGGCCCGCTGTACTCGGCGGTCACCGGATACTTCACCCTCAACCAGGGATCGACCGGCATCGAGGGCGCCGAGAACCAGGAGCTCAGCGGCACCGGCAGCGACCAGTTCTTCGACCAGGTCAACGCGATCATCACCGGCAAGGAGCCCGAGGGCGCGTCGGTGTCGCTCACGATCGACCCGAAGGTGCAGAAGGCCGCGTGGGACGCGCTCGGCGACTACACGGGCGCCGTCGTCGCCTTCGAGCCGAAGACCGGCGCGATCCTCGCCATGGTCTCCAAGCCCACGTTCGATCCGAACGTGCTCGCCGGCCACGACACCAAGAAGGTCATCGCGACCTACGACCAGCTGCTCCACGACTCGGGCGACCCGCTCATCAACCGGGCGATCGCCGGCAGGCTCGATCCGCCCGGATCGACGTTCAAGCTCGTCGTGGCCTCCGCGGCTCTCGCCAACGGGTACACGCCGGACAGCACCTTCCCCAACCCTCCCCGCCTGCAGCTGAGCGGCACCAACACCTACATCACGAACTCCGAGGGCGGCTCGTGCGGCGGCGCCGACACCGCCTCGATCAAGACGGCGCTGCAGTACTCCTGCAACATCCCGTTCGCCCAGCTCGGAAAGGATCTCGGCTACGACAAGGTGGCGACCCAAGCGAAGGCATTCGGCTTCGGCGACAAGAACCTGACGGTCCCGATGCCGGTCACGCCGAGCGTCTACCCGTCGACCAACGGCGATCCCGCCCGCCAGGAGCTCTCGAGCTTCGGGCAGGGCGACGACCGGGCCTCGCCCCTCCAGATGGCGATGATCTCGGCGGCGATCGCCAACGGCGGCGAGCTCATGCGGCCGAATCTCGTGAAGTCGATCACCAATCCCGACCTGACGACCAAGCAGGACTTCGCCCCGGAGCGCTACGGACAGGCCGTCAGCCCCGACATCGCCGCGACCATGACGCAACTCATGGTCAACAACGTCGACAACGGTGCCGCGAGCAATGCAAGAATCAGTGGAGTTCAGGTCGCGGGCAAGACCGGCACAGCACAGAACGGCGCGAACAATCAGCTGCCGTACACCCTCTGGTTCACCGGTTTCGCCCCGGCGGACGATCCCCAGGTCGCGGTCGCGGTCGTGGTGCAGAACGGTGGCGGCATCGGCAAGGCCGGCTTCGGGAACACCCTCGCGGCTCCGATCGCCAAGAAGGTCATTGAGGCGGTGCTGAGCAGATGAGACCCACGAGCGGCCTCACCTTCGGTGGCCGGTACCAGCTCGGCAACCGCATCGCGATCGGCGGCATGGGCGAGGTCTGGCAGGCCACCGACCTCGTGATCGGTCGCACCGTCGCGATCAAGATCCTCAAGGACGAGTACCTCGGCGACCCCGGATTCCTGGAGCGCTTCCGCGCCGAGGCCCGGCACGCCGCGCTCGTCAACCACGAGGGCATCGCGAACGTCTTCGACTACGGCGAGGAGGACGGCTCGGCGTTCCTCGTCATGGAGCTCGTGCCCGGCGAGGCGCTCAGCTCGATCCTCGAGCGCGAGCACGTGCTGCCCACCGACCGGGTGCTCGACATCGTCGCGCAGACGGCATCCGCCCTGCAGGCGGCGCACCAGGCCGGCCTCGTGCACCGCGACATCAAGCCCGGCAATCTGCTGATCACGCCCGACGGCCGGGTCAAGATCACCGACTTCGGCATCGCCCGGATCGCCGACCAGGTGCCGCTGACCGCGACCGGCCAGGTGATGGGCACGGTCCAATACCTGTCGCCGGAGCAGGCGAGCGGGCATCCCGCCTCCCCCGCGACCGACATCTACTCGCTCGGGATCGTCGCCTACGAGAGCCTCGCCGGCCGCCGGCCCTTCACGGGCGAGTCGCAGGTGGCCATCGCGATGGCGCAGATCAACGAGGCGCCCCCGGAGCTGCCGGTCACGATCGCCGAGCCGGTGCGCAACCTGGTCTACGCCTGCATCGCGAAGCGCCCGGAGGACCGGCCCGCGACGGCCGCACACCTCGCCCGGGCCGCCCAGGCGCTGCGCCGCGGGGATGTCGCCGGCGCGGTCGCCGCCGTCCCGGGTGTCGCCGGCCACGACCCGGTCTCCTCGTTCGCCGCCGACACCTCGGCGGCCACGCGGCTGCTGCCGGCCGGCGCCGCGGCCGGCGCGGTCGGCGCGGTCGCGACCCCGGGCCCCACCACCCAGACGATCCGGCGCCGCAATCCGTGGACCTGGCCGCTCATCGCGATCGTCTCGGTGCTCGCGGTCGCGCTCATCGCGATCATCATCGTGCTGCTCATCCGGCCGACCGGGCAGGCGGCGCCGACCTCGTCGCACACCACCCAGAGCAGGACGCCGACCCCCACCCCCACCCCGACGGCCACGTCGCACCTCATCAACGAGGAGGACTACGTCGGCAAGCCCTACGACCAGGTGGCCGCGGCCCTGGGCGTCCTCGGCTACGCCGTCGACCGGCAGGACGGCCCCGCCGCGACCACCCCGAACGACGAGGGCAAGGTCTCCGGACTGAACCCGACGGGCAACGTGGAGAAGGGCAAGACCATCAAGGTCTACGTCTACGGGCCGTACCCGGGCGCTCCGGCTCCGTCGGCCGCGACCGCCCCCGCGGGGCCGCAGCACGGCACCATCACGATCGCCTGGACGCCGTACACCAGCTGCCCCTCCGGGTTCCCCCTCTCCGGTTACGTCTTCAACGGAGGCGACGCGAGCGGCTACACGATCCCGTCCGGCAACACCGTCGACAAGACGGCGCAGAGCGTGGACATCGAGCTGAGCACCACCGCCACCTCGGCGACGGTGACCTACCAGGCCAGCTGCGGATCGGCCGGCCTGCAGTCGGCCGTGTCGAGTCCGCTCAACATCCCGATCGGCTGACGCGACGCGACGGACGCGGAGGAACGTCCCATTACACTGATGCGGACGTCGAGGAGGAACGCGTGACCGATCAGGAGGTGACTCCCGACGTCCGCATCATCGCCGGACGCTACCGGCTGGGGGCGCTGCTCGGTCACGGCGGCATGGCCGACGTGTATGCCGGCACGGATGCCCGCCTCGGCCGGCAGGTCGCGGTCAAGCTGCTGAAGCCCTCCCTCGCCAACGACCCGTCGTTCCGCACCCGGTTCCGGCAGGAGGCCCAGTCCGCGGCCCGGATGGCGCACCCGACGATCGTGCGCGTCTTCGATGCCGGCGAAGAGACGGTGCGCGAGGCGAGCGGCATCGAGGTGCAGGTGCCGTTCATCGTCATGGAGCGCGTCGAGGGCACCCTCCTCAAGGACCTCATCGCCCGCGGCCCCGTGCCGCCGGCCGAGGCCGTCAAGCTGGTGGACGGCATCCTGACCGCGCTCGAGTACTCGCACCGCGCGGGGGTCGTGCACCGCGACATCAAGCCGGGCAACGTCATGGTCACGCCGTCCGGCCAGGTCAAGGTCATGGACTTCGGCATCGCCCGGGCGATCTCCGACTCGTCGGCGACGATCGCCCAGACCAGCGCGATCCTCGGCACGGCGCAGTACTTCTCGCCCGAGCAGGCCCGCGGCGACGCGATCGATGCGCGCACCGACCTCTACTCGACCGGCGTCGTGCTGTACGAGCTGCTCACCGGCCGGCCGCCCTTCCGCGGTGATACGGCGGTCGCCGTCGCCTACCAGCACATCAGCGAAGCGCCCGTCCCGCCTCATTCGCTCAATCCCTCGATCTCACCGGCGCTGAACGCGGTCGTGATGCGCGCGCTCGCCAAGAACAAGGACGAGCGCTTCCAGTCGGCCTCGGATTTCAAGGCCGACCTCGACATCGCCTCGACCGGCAAGGTGCCCGATCGCGTTCCCGCGGGTGACGACTTCAACGCCACCCTGTTCGGGGTCAGCCCGAACTCCACCGCGGCGTCGTCGGCGACCCTTCGCCGCCTAGCGGAGGACGGCAACGACTCCGCCCCGCGCACCCAGAGCCGGCCACCGGTCGCCTGGATCTGGGGCGGCATCGCGGTGATGGCGGTCATCGTCGTCGCGGCCCTCGTCTGGGTCTTCAGCCTCACCCCGCAAAACCTCGTGGGCGCCGGTGCGCAGACCGAGGTCCCGAATGTGATCGGGCTCGAGAAGGGCGCGGCCGAGAAGAAGCTCGAGAAGGCCAACCTCAAGGTGAACGAGGTCACCCAGTCCAGCGACAAGATCCAGCCGGACCACGTGATCTCGCTCACCCCGAAGGCCGGCACGAAGGTGGTGCCCGGTCAGCAGGTCGAGGTCGTCGTCTCGACGGGTCCCGCGACCGTCACGCTCCCGGGGCTGGTCTACAAGACGCAGGATGACGCGCAGACCGCGATCAAGGCCGCCGGCCTGGTCGTCGGCGAGATCCGGTCGCAGGATTCGCCGTCCGTGGCGAAGGGAGCGGTCGTCGGCGCGCAGGTCGACGGCCTCGAGGGCATCCAGACGACGAGTGTGCAGGTGCCCGAGGGCAAGAAGGTCAACCTCATCGTCTCCACCGGCAACGTCAACGCCCCGGATCAGCGAGGGCAGTCGTTCACGGCGGCGCGGGATCTGCTGAGCGGCCCCGACTACCAGCTGCAGGTCAAGCTGGTCGCCGACGGCTCGTGCTCCGGCGGCAACGTGACGGCGCAGTCGGCGATCGGCGAGGTGCCGCAGAAGTCGGCCGTGACGATCACCTACTGCTCGGGCGGCTGACCCGCCCGCTAGTGCGAGGTGCGGACCGTGACGTCCTGCGGGGCGACGAAGGTCTGCACCCACGGGAACACCCAGAACACCAGGGCCGCGATGATCGCCGCCACGGCGACGAGCACGATCAGCAGCCGCACCCACCAGGGCCCGGGGAGCACTCGCCACAGGGCCGCGTACATCACTTCTTCCCTTCGTACACGTCGGCGATCTCGGCGGGCGCCCCGTGATCCGGCTTCGCGTCGTCGCGCGGGATGAACTTGTCGAAGTCGCCGTAGGCGATGATGCGCTCGGCCGTCGAATAGAACGGGTTGCAGCTCGTGAGCGTGATCATCCGGTCGACGGCCTGCACACCGGGCACCTCGGGCACCGGGTCGATGACGCCGACCTCGGTGGGCTGCACGTACTGCAGGTTGCGGAACGAGTACTGGTACCAGCCGTCGATCGTCTCGACGTAGATGTGATCGCCGACGTGCAGCTGGTGGATGAGGTGCAGGTTGCCGCCGTACGCGGAGCGGTGCGCCGCGATCGCGAAGTTGCCCACGTCGCCCGGCATCTGCGTGGTCGGGTAGTGGCCGAGGTTGTTCTTGTTGAGCACGGCGGAGGCACCGACGCCCTGCGCGATCGGCCGCACGTACAACGGCTGACCGGCCTGGTTCCAGCGCGGCACGATCAGGTTCGCGAACCGCTGCGCGTTCGCGGGGGCCTTGGCGACCGGAATGGTCGTGGAGCTGGCCGGCTTGGTGTTCGCCTTGGTGGCATCCCACTTCTGCGACTGCTGGAGCGCCTGATCGTGCAGCTGGCCCCCGACGATGATGTCCTGCAGCCAGAGCTGCCAGCCGAGGAACATGAGCACGAGCACACCGGCCGTGATGAGCACTTCGCCCAGCACGCCGACGACGGAGATGCGGCGCCGCGGCCGGCCGTTCGCGCTGCGCACGCCGGTGGATCGACGTCCTCTCCTCGGGCGCGCGGCGGCCCGCTGGGCCGGGGCGCCGTCCCCCTCGGGCTCGGTCATGTGCTGCATCATACGGCGCAGGCGGCAGCCGCCGGCTGGGAGAACGGTCGACTACACTGCGGGCATGGCCCGACCCACGACCCGCAGCAAGAGCGAGCCTTCGGACGAGACCCGGGGTGAGAGCGCACCCAACCCGGTGTGGTTCCGCCCGGTGATGTTCGGCTTCATGTTGGTCGGGCTGGCGTGGATCATCGTCTTCTACCTCAGCAACCAGCAGTGGCCGATTCCGCAGCTGGCCAACTGGAACATCCTGGTGGGCTTCGGGATCATGTTCATCGGCTTCCTGATGACGACCCGCTGGCGCTGAATCACACCGCTGTCATTCGTCCACACTGTGGACGAGCCTGTGGATAGGTCGCTCTAGAAGTACTGCGCTCGTTCGGTGACCACGCACGCGACGGTGATCAGCACGAGCAGGATCGCGATGCCCGCGACGATCGCGACCTGCACCGAGCGCGGCCGATTGCGCCTCGTGCGCAGGAACACGTAGCCGATCGCGAGCCCGGTCAGCAGGCCGCCGAGGTGGGCCTCCCATGCGATGCCCGGCACGAAGAAGCTGATCGCCAGGTTCGCGACGACGACGATGAGCAGTTGCATCGACTGCACGCCCATCGCCGTGCGCAGCGCGATGATCGCGCCCAGCAGGCCGAAGATCGCGCCCGAGGCGCCGAGCGCGGAGGACGGCGAGAGCAGAGTGCCGAGCCACTGCGCCGACGCGTGACCCGAGACGACCCACAGCTGGTAGACGAGGACGACACCGACGCTCCCGCCGAGAGCCGTCACGAGGTACAGCGCGAGGTAGCGCAACCGGCCGAGGAACCGCTCGAGCGCCGGCCCGAAGATGAACAGGGCGTAGAGGTTGAAGAGGATGTGCAGGAAGGACTGCGGGGAGTGCAGGAAGGCGGAGGTGATCATCCGCCACGGCTCGCTCGCCACGAGCCGCGGGTCGAGCACGCCGGCGTTGGTCACGAGCCCGCCGCTGACCAGCTGACCGATGTAGACGACGAGGCAGAGGGCCATCATCACGTAGGTGACGACCGGCACGCCCTGCGGCAGCAGCCGGCGCGCGTAGCCGCCGGGGCCTCCCGCGCGCGTCGCCGCGACGGATGCCCGGCCCTCACGCATGCACTCGGGGCAGAGCACGCCGACCGGCGCCGGCGTCTGACAGTCCGGGCAGATCGTGCGGCCGCAGCGCTGGCAGTGGATGAAGCTCTGCCGGTCGCGATGCCGGTAGCAGGTCGCCGACTGGGTCTCCTCGAGCGGCGCGGGGGTGCTCACAGCAGCCCTCGCACGATCGCGATGACGACGAGCACGGCGAGCCCGCCCGCGATGAGGCCGTAGGGCACGCGCCGGCTGCGGTGCTCCTCGAAGCGGCGCTCGATGAAGGCGGCACCGGTACCCCCGAGGATGCCGCCGACGATCGCCGGCAGCAGGGCGGGGCTGAGGATGAGCGTGATGAGCACGTAGACGCCGATCATCACGAGCAGCTGGGTGCGCAGCCCCGGTGAGGACCACACCTGGATCAGCGTCGCGCCGAACAGGCCGTAGATGATGCCGTACAGGCCGTATCCCGGGTAGCCCACGATGACCGCGGCGGCCGCCCCTGCGATCCCGGCGGCGAGCAGCACGACGACGAAACGGCGTCGCCCGAGCTGTCGTTCGGCGAGCGGGGCCGTGAGCAGGAACACGAGCACGCTCAGCACGAAGCTGAGCACCCCCGCGAGACTCGCCCCCGGCGCGCTCGCGATCGACGCCGTGACGAAGCGCCACACCTGCCAGCCGAGGCCGGGGAGGGCGACGAGCCACAGGCTCAGCACCGGGGTGAAGAGCCCGACCAGCCACACCGCCGTCGCGATCGCCGCCGTCGCCCAGCTGATGACCGGGCTCTCGTCGCCGGGGCGCAGCATCCCGAGCGCGACGCGCTGCCAGGCCGGACGGTCGTCCAGAACGGCGCCGGAGCGGACGCGGACCCGCTTGCGCTTGACCGGCTTGGGTGCGGGCCGCGGACCGGAGGCCGGGGTCCACTGCACCGAGCCGCCGAGCTCTTCGATGCACGTCGGGCACCGCACGCCCTGCGGCGTGAGGATCTGGCATTCGGGGCAGATCGTGCGGCCGCACCGCTCGCACAGCGTCCAGCTGGTGCGGTCGGGATGGCGGTAGCAGACCGAGGCATCCACCTCGGGGCCGACCCCGCTCATGGGGTGGCCGCTAGACCGGCGTGACGTCGACGCTCTGGATGACGACGTCGTCCAGCGGCTTGTCGCGCCCGTCGGTCGACACGCCCTCGATCTCGTCGACGACCTTCTTCGACGCGTCGTCGGCGACCTCGCCGAAGATCGTGTGCTTGCCCTGCAGCCACTGGGTGGGCGCGGTGGTGATGAAGAACTGCGACCCGTTGGTGCCGCGCCCCATCTGAATGCCGGCGTTCGCCATGGCGAGCACGTAGGGCTCGTTGAAGTTCAGCTCGGGGTGGATCTCGTCATCGAACTGGTACCCCGGACCGCCGATGCCCTTGCCGAGCGGGTCGCCGCCCTGGAGCATGAAGTCGCGGATGATCCGATGGAAGATCACGCCGTCGTAGAGGGGCTTGCTCGTCGGCTGACCCGTCTCGGGGTCGGTCCACTCCTTGGCCCCGGTGGCGAGGCCGACGAAGTTGCCGACCGTCTTCGGTGCGTGGTTGCCGTAGAGGTTGAGCTTGATGTCGCCGTGGTTGGTGTGCAGAGTCGCGACCGCGGTGGGGGCTGGCATGGTGATGATTGTGTCATGCGGGCTCCGACGATGCTCGGAGCGGATGTCCAGGCGCGGTGGAGCGTGGCCGTCGGCCCCCCATGCCAGGATGGGTGCACCGGCCGCCGCGGCGGCATCCCACGGACGGAGGTCACCATGGCTCTCTCCCGCAAGCGTCAGAAGGAGCTGAAGCGTCTCCGGCGCTCGGCCGAAGACCTGTGGCAGGAGCAGCGCGAGGCGATCGACCACGCCAGCACCGTGCTGCGGGAGGCCCGTCGGCAGGCGGGCAACTACGCCCGCGAAGAGGTCGGGCCGCGCGTGCGTTCCGCCTACGACGACCGCATCCGTCCCGCGGTCGCCTCCGCGCGTCACGGCATCAGCCATGACATGCTGCCGGCCGTCTCCGGCGCCGTGGGCTCGGCCCTGGCCGTGCTCGAGGCGACCCGCGATCCCCGCGTGCGCGACGTCGTGCGCAAGGCAGCCTCGGTCACGGACCGCATCGGAAAGGTGACCCCCCTCCCCGTGAAGAAGAAGACTCCGGTCGGCCGCTACATCGCGCTCGGCATCGGCGCGGTCGCGGTCGCGGGTGTGCTCTACGCCGCCTGGCAGACCCTGCGTGCGGACGACGACCTCTGGATCGAGGATCTGGGCGAGGTCGGCGCTGCCGACATCGGCGAGGATGACTAGCTTCTCCCGCCGCATTCGCTAGGCTCCGGCGGGTGAAGAACCTGCCGCTGCGCGCACGACCGATCGACATCTTCTTTCTGGTCATCTTCAGCGTGTTCATCGTCACGTGCATCATCAGCGACTCGGTCGAGGGCCTCGGGCTCGATCAGGTGGCGGACTCGCCGAACATCCTGGTGCAGTGGAACTTCTGGTACGCGTCGAACTTCGACCCGCTCTACCAGTCGCACCCCCTCTGGCTGCGGTTCATCAGCGGCACGTCCGCCTTCGTCTATGTGATCTTCTACGTGCTGCTGATCATCTCGATCGTCAAGCGCTGGAACTGGATCCAGCTGCCGTCGGTCATCTACGCGACGATGATCATCGCGATGACCGGCATCCCGATCTTCGGCGTCGAGTTCTTCGGCGGCCCCGGCGAGCACACGCCGAACCCGGCGGTGTTCCTCGCGTTCAACCTGCCCTACATCGTGGTGCCGCTGCTGCTGCTCATCCGGATGCGCAAGCCGCTCCCGTTCACGCGCCGGTTCTGAGAGCGGTCAGGCGCGCGGGTCGCCGCCCAGCTTGCGCACCTCGTCGTCGATCCGGTCCTGCGAGATCGGACGCGAGGTGGGCCCGAATACCGACAGCGCCGAGAACACGGTCGCGATGGCGAAACCGAACAGCGGCCACATCGGCCAGAAGTAGTCGTGGGAGCCGGTGAACGCCCACACCGCGATCAGCAGGATCGAGACCACGATGAAGACGGCGATCATGTACCAGAAGTCGCGTCGGGCCTTGATGCGCTTCCGGGCGACCTCGCGGATGTCCTCGCTCACGCGGCCAGTGTAGGGGGCACGGACATTCGGCGCGCGAGGCTCGCGCTGGTCGATCGCGCGTCGAGTGCTTCAATGAGACGGAGTCGGAGGGAGCCCCGGTGGTTGGTCGAGGCCTCGAGCCGATGCCGGAGCGTCGTCCGTCCGCGTGGCTGGCGACGCTCGCTCCCGGGTCCTTCGCCCTCGTCATGGCGACCGGCATCGTCTCCATCGGGTGCCGGCTGCTCGGGCATCCGGTCCTCGCCCTCGTGCTGCTCGTGGCCACCGCCGTCGGGTTCGTCCTACTGCTCGCCGCGTATGCCGCCCGCGCCGCGCTCTTCCCGGGTCGGACGCTCGCGTCGATCACGGCCCCCTCGAGCGCCGTCGGGTACTTCACCGTCGTCGCCGCCGGGAACGTGCTCGGCACGGCGCTCGCGGTCCACGGGCTGTGGCTCGTCGCCCTCGTGCTCGGCGTCGTGGCGTTCCTGATCTGGGTGGTGCTGACCTACGGGCTGCTGTGCTCCATCGTCCTGGCGGGAAACCGCCCCCGGCTGCGCGAGATCACCGGCACCTGGTTGATCTGGGTCGTCGGCACGCAATCGGTCGCCGTGCTCGCGGCCGCCATCGCCCCCGAGCTGCCGTGGCCGCTCGGAACCGAATTGCTCGAGGCCGGCGCGGTCATGTTCTGGAGCGTCGGCGTCGTGCTCTACCTCGTGCTCGTGGTCATCATCTTCCTGCGGCTGTTCCTCATCGAGACGACGCCCCGGGAGATGGGCCCCACCTACTGGATCCTCATGGGCGCGACGGCGATCAGCGTGCGCGCCGCCGCCGGCATCCTGACCCTTCCGGCGCATGACCGGCTCGGCCTGGTCGCCGAGATGCACGGCTTCGTCGCGGGCCTCGCCGTCGTGCTCTGGGCGTTCGGCACCTGGTTCATCCCGGCGCTCGTGCTGTTCGGCGTCTGGCGGCACGTCATCCGTCGCCACTCCTGGGGATACGAGCCCGGCCTGTGGAGCGTCGTGTTCCCGCTCGGGATGTACGCGGTCGCCTCCGTCACGCTCGGTCGCGCGATCCATGTCCGGTTCCTGCAGGATCTCGCCGCCGTGTGGGTGTGGGTCGGCGTCGCGGCCTGGCTGCTGGTCGCCGCGCTTCTGGTCGTCGTGCTCGTGCGCCGACCGCGGCGGCGAACGGAGCAGGGCGCGATCACGACCTGAGCCGGGGAGTGGAGCCTAGGGGAATCGAACCCCTGACCTCCTGCTTGCAAAGCAGGCGCTCTACCAATTGAGCTAAGGCCCCGCGGCATCCACCGTACCCGGTGCGCGCGTCAGTATCCCGCGACCGGATCGACGACGCCGACCAGCGGCGTCCCGTCGCGAAGGGCGCGCACATTCTCGCGCACGCGACGCGCGTACAGCGGCGACATCATGTCCTCGGTGTCGGCGTGATGCGAGGTGATGACGCAACGCGGCTCGCTCCAGAGCGGGTGCCCGTCGGGCAGCGGCTCGGGGTCGGTGACGTCGAGCCCGGCGGCCGCGAGCCGGCCCGCCGCCAGCGCGTCGGCGAGCGCGTCGGTGTCGATGAGCGGGCCGCGGGCGATGTTGACGATCACGGCCTCCGGCGGCAGCAGCGCCAACCGGCGCGCGTCGAGCAGCCGGACGGTCTCGGCGGTGCTCGCCGCGGCGACCACCACGACGTCGGCCTCGGGCAGCACCTCGTCGAGGCGGTCCGCCGTGACGGTGCGGTCGGCGCCTGCGACCGGAACCGGGCTGCGGCGGACGATGGTGGTGCTCACGCGGAAGGGGGCGAGCATCCGGAGCAGCTCCGTCGCGATCCCGCCGCCGCCGATGATCACGCCGCGACGGTCGAACAGCGAGCGACCGGTGCGCGGGGTGAGCCAGGTGCGTGTGCGGGCGTGATGCGGCAGGTCGCGCAGGCAGGACAGGATCAGCAGGAGGGCGTGCTCGGCGACCGGCTCCGCGTATGCGCCCTTCGCGCAGGTCCAGTCGCGATCGCCGTCGCCGAACAGGTGCGCGTAGGCCTCGATGCCCGCCGACGGCAGCTGCACCCAGCGCACCTGCGCCCAGGCCGACAGCGCGTCGGTGAGCGCATCGTGAGCGGCGCGACCGTGTCCGCAGACGATACCCTCCGTCTCGGCCGACAGCGGCACGACCCGGCCGCCGGCCTCCCGGATCGCGCCCTCGAGCACCGCATCGCCCTCCGGCACCACACTGATCGCCGGCTCCGGGATCGGGTCGCGACTCATTCCCACCTCCGGCAGCTCTCCAGCGAAGCGGCGCGACCGCGCTCGTGCCGCGGAGCGGCAGCACGCCGCAGGAGCGGCGGCGCACCGACCCAGCGTAGCCGGGCGCCCGCGCGCGGCCGGCGGAGCGGCGTGCGCCGCAGAAGCGGCGGCGCACCGACAAGCACAGTGGGGCTACCAGGACTTGAACCTGGGACCTCTTCGTTATCAGCGAAGCGCTCTAACCGCCTGAGCTATAGCCCCATGCCCCGAAGGGCCTTGCCTACTGTAGTCGATCGCGTCAGTTGTTCTGGAATCCCACCAGGACACCGCCGGTGAAGCGCACGCTGAGGTTGTACAGCAGTGCCGCGATCGCCCCGAGCACCGTGCCGACGATGGTGTCGAGGATCGCGACGACGAACGTGAACAGCGCCACCTTGCTGAGGCCGAACGAGTCGGTGATCGAGAACGACTTGTCGTTCAGGATGTCCTGCAGCGCCCCGTCGAGCCGGTCGAAGACGTGCGTCGAGTACAGCACGACCCAGATCAGCAGGCTCGCGACGATGAGCACGATCCCCAGGCAGAGCCAGATGAGGAACGACAGCTTCACGACCGACCAGAAGTCGACGTAGACCAGGCGCAGGCGCACCTGCCGGTTGGAGACGCTGCGGGAGTCCTTGCGCTGGAGTTTCTCGGCGACGCTGCTCATGCTCCGGGCTGATCCTCTCCATCAGACGACTCCACCGGCGCGGAATCGCCCTCTACCGTACCGGTCTCCTCCTGAGCGCCGGGCACGGCCTCGTCGTCGGTCTCAGCCGCCTCGAGGTTGCGCTCGCTGTTGCGGGCGATCGCGATGATCCGATCCTCGTCGTCGAAGCGCGCGAAGACGACCCCCATGGTGTCGCGGCCCTTCGCCGGCACCTCGGCGACCGCCGAGCGCACGACCTTGCCGCTGGCAAGGACGACGAGGGTCTCGTCGCTCTCGTCGACGATGAGTGCGCCGGCGAGATCGCCGCGGTCCTCGCTGAGCTTCGCGACCTTGATGCCGAGCCCGCCGCGACCCTGCACCCGGTACTGGTCGACCGAGGTGCGCTTGGCGTAGCCGCCCTCGGTCACGACGAACACGAAGCCCTCGTCGCTCACGACGGAGGCCGACAGCAGGGCATCGCCCGCGCGGAAGTCCATGCCCTTGACGCCCGACGTCGAGCGTCCCATCGGCCGCAGCGCCGTGTCGGTCGCCGAGAATCGCAGGGACTGACCCTTCCGGGAGACCAGCAGGATCTCCTCGCCCTGCGACACGAGCATCGCCGACACGAGCTCGTCGCCCTCGCGCAGATTGATGGCGATGATGCCGCCCGTGCGATTCGTGTCGTACTCGGTCAGGCGCGTCTTCTTGACGAGCCCGCCGCGGGTGGCGAGCACGAGGTAGTCGGCGGCGGAGTAGTCGCGGATCGCGAGCACCTGGGCGATCTCCTCCTCCGGCTGGAGGGCGAGCAGGTTGGCGACGTGCTGTCCCTTCGCGTCACGGCCGGCCTCCTGGATCTCGTAGGTCTTCGCGCGGTAGACCCGGCCGGCGGTCGTGAAGAACAGCAGCCAGTGATGGGTCGTCGTCACGAAGAAGTGCTCGACGACGTCGTCGGCGCGCAGCTGCGCCCCCTTCACCCCGCGACCCCCGCGATGCTGCGAGCGGTAGTTGTCGCTGCGGGTGCGCTTGATGTAGCCCCCGCGGGTGATGGTGACGACCATCTCCTCCTCGGGGATCAGGTCTTCGACGCTCATGTCGCCGTCGAACCCGAGCAGGATCGTGGTGCGCCGCTCGTCGCCGTACTTGGCGACGATCTCGCCGAGCTCCGCGGTGATGATCTCGCGCTGCATGACCTCGCTCGCGAGGATCGCCTGGTAGCCGGCGATCTCCTTCTCGAGCTCGGCCAGGCGATCCTGGATCTTCTGGCGCTCGAGCGCGGCCAGGCGGCGCAGCTGGAGGGCGAGGATCGCGTCGGCCTGCGCCTCGTCGACGTCCAGCAGCTTGATGAGCCCCTGCCGCGCCTCGTCGACGTCCGGTGAGCGGCGGATCAGCGCGATGACCTCGTCGAGGGCGTCGAGCGCCTTGACGTAGCCGCGCTGGATGTGGGCGTCGGCCTCCGCCTTGTCGAGGCGGAACTGCGTGCGCCGCACGATCACGGAGATCTGGTGCTCGATCCAGAACGAGATGAACTGGTCGATCGCGAGAGTGCGCGGCACGCCGTCGACGATCGCGAGCATGTTCGCGCCGAAGTTCTCCTGCAGCTGCGTGTGCTTGTACAGGTTGTTGAGGACGACCTTCGCGACGGCGTCCTTCTTGAGCGTGATGACCAGGCGCTGACCGGTGCGACCCGAGGTCTCGTCGTTGATGTCGGCGATGCCGCCGATCTTGCCGTCCTTGACGAGCTCCGCGATCTTGACCGCGAGGTTGTCGGGGTTCACCTGGTAGGGCAGCTCGGTGATGATGAGCCGGGTGCGCCCCTGGTGCTCGTCCACGTCGACGACCGCACGCATCGTGATGGAGCCGCGTCCGGTGCGGTAGGCGTCGTGGATGCCCTTCACCCCGAGGATCTGCGCTCCGGTCGGGAAGTCGGGGCCCTTCACCCGCGCGATGATCGCCTCGAGCAGCTCCTCCTTGGTGGCATCCGGATGCTCGAGCGCCCACAGCGCCGCCTCCGACACCTCGCGCAGATTGTGCGGCGGGATGTTGGTGGCCATGCCGACCGCGATGCCGACCGATCCGTTGACCAGCAGGTTCGGGAACCGGCTCGGGAGCACGATGGGCTCCTGGGTGCGGCCGTCGTAGTTGTCCTGCATGTCGACGGTGTTCTCGTCGATGTCGCGGACCATCTCCATGGCGAGCGGCGCCATCTTGGTCTCGGTGTACCGGTGCGCGGCGGCGCCGTCGTTGCCCGGGGAGCCGAAGTTGCCCTGTCCGAGCGCGAGGGGATACCGCAGCGACCACGGCTGCACGAGCCGGACCAGGGCGTCGTACACCGACGAGTCGCCGTGCGGGTGGAACTGCCCCATGACGTCGCCGATGACGCGGGTGCACTTCGAGAAGGCGCGGTCGGGTCGGTAGCCGCCGTCGTACATCGTGTAGATGACGCGGCGATGCACGGGCTTGAGGCCGTCGCGCACGTCGGGCAGGGCGCGCCCGACGATGACGCTCATCGCGTAGTCGAGGTAGCTGCGCTGCATCTCGAGCTGGAGATCGACCGGCTCGATGCGGCCTCCCGGCGCCGGGATGTCGGTTCCGGTGGTGTCGGTCATGCGTGTCCCCTCGTCCGGTGTCCTCAGATGTCTGTTTGTCAGATATCCAGGAAGCGGACGTCCTTGGCGTTCTGCTGGATGAACTGTCGGCGCAGCTCGACGTCGTCACCCATGAGCGTGGAGAAGATCCCGTCCGCGATGGCGGCATCCTCGAGGGTGACCTGACCGAGCGTGCGGGTGTCGGGGTTCATCGTGGTCTCCCACAGCTCCTGGTGGTTCATCTCGCCGAGGCCCTTGTATCGCTGCACGCCGTTGTCCTTCTGCAGCCGCTTGCCCGCCGCGAGCCCCGCGGTCAGCAGCGCGTCGCGCTCGCGATCCGAGTACACGTACTCGTCGTCGGAGTTCGTCCACTTCAATCGGTACAGCGGCGGCTGGGCGAGGTAGACGTAGCCCATCTCGATGAGCGGCCGCATGTAGCGGAACAGCAGCGTGAGCAGCAGCGTCGTGATGTGCTGGCCGTCGACGTCGGCATCCGCCATCAGCACGATCTTGTGGTAGCGCGCCTTCTCGCCGTCGAAGTCCTCGCCGATGCCCGTTCCGAAGGCGGTGATCATGGCCTGGATCTCGGCGTTGGCGAGGGCCCGGTCGAGCCGTGCCTTCTCGACGTTCAGGATCTTGCCCCGCAGCGGCAGGATCGCCTGCGTCTCCGGATCGCGCCCCGTCTTGGCCGAGCCGCCGGCCGAGTCGCCCTCGACGAGGAAGATCTCACTGCGCGACGGGTCCTTGCTCGAGCAGTCGGAGAGCTTGCCGGGCATGCCGCCGCCCTCGAGCAGACCCTTGCGCCGGGTCTGCTCGCGCGCCTTGCGCGCGGCAATGCGGGCGGTGGCCGCCTGGATCGCCTTGCGGATCACGTCGCGTGCCTGCGTGGGGTTGCGCTCGAACCAGTCGCCGAGCTCCTGCCCGACCACCCGCTGCACGAACGACTTCGCCTCCGTGTTGCCGAGCTTGGTCTTGGTCTGACCCTCGAACTGCGGCTCGGCGAGCTTGATCGAGATGACCGCGGTCAGCCCTTCGCGCACATCGTCGCCGGAGAGGTTCTCGTCCTTCTCCTTGAGCAGGTTCTTCTCGCGGGCGTAGCGGTTGACGAGGGTCGTGAGCGCCGCGCGGAATCCCTCCTCGTGCGTGCCGCCCTCGTGGGTGTTGATGACGTTGGCGTAGGTGTGCACCGACTCGGAGTACGCGTTCGTCCATTGCATGGCCACCTCGAGCGACATCGTGCGCTCGGTGTCCTCGGCGTTGAAGTCGATGACCTCGGGATGGATGACCTCGGTCTTCTTGGCCGAGTTGAGGAACTCCACGTAGTCGACCAGGCCGCGCTCGTAGAAGAAGACGTCGGAGCGCTGCTCGCCGTCCACCCCCTCCTCGGCCGGGCGCTCGTCGGTCAGCGCGATCCGCAGGCCCTTGTTGAGGAACGCCATCTGCTGGAACCGGGTGCGCAGAGTCTCATAGTCGAAGTCGACGGTCTCGAAGATGTCGGCGCTCGGCCAGAACGTGGTCGTCGTGCCGGTCTCGGTCGACGTCGTGCCGCGGGCGACCGGGGCATCCGGAACACCGTCGGTGTAGGACTGCGTCCACACGTAGCCCTGACGGCGCACCTCGACCGTGAGTCGCTTGGACAGCGCGTTGACGACGGAGCTGCCGACGCCGTGCAGTCCGCCGGACACCGCGTAGCCGCCGCCGCCGAACTTTCCGCCCGCATGCAGGATCGTCATGACGACCTGCAGCGACGAGGTCTTCTCGGTGGGGTGCTCGTCGACCGGGATGCCGCGACCGTCGTCGACGACGCGAACGCCGCCGTCCGGGAGGATCGTCACCTCGATGTGGGTCGCGTAGCCGGCGAGCGCCTCATCGACCGAGTTGTCGACGATCTCCTGCACGAGGTGGTGCAGGCCGCGCGGGCCGGTGGATCCGATGTACATCCCGGGGCGCTTGCGCACGGCCTCGAGCCCTTCGAGCACCTGGATGTCGGATGCGCCATACGAGTCGTCGGACGTGGTGCTCGGAGAAGTGGAGGACATCGAGGCGGTGGCTCCTGCCGGGGAATCGGACCGCGCGCGAAGTGGCCGCGACGGTCTTCCGATTCTACCTCAGTGGGGGTCCCGAAATCGGGTTGCGCGCCGATCTGAGGGCCTTTCGGGCGTTCGTCTACCTGATTTGCCCTGTCAGCCGTAGGTGTCGCGTGGACCGCGCCCTGGGACCTTTCTCAGACCGTGATTCCACGAGGGGGCGTCCGGTCCGATGAACCGAACATCGGAGATGCCGGCCGCGCGGTGTCGCTCCTCGATCTTGGCGACGACCTGCATGCGCATGCTGCGCAGCTGGGTGGCCCAGCTGTTCGACTCGCAGCGCACGGTGAGCAATCCCTGCTCGATCGCGATCGGTGTGGTGTGGGCCGCGTTGTCCGCGCCGATGATGTCGCCCCACGACGCCAGCAGCACGGCCTCCGCGAGCGGGGACTCCCAGCCACGCGAGGAGGTGAGATCGTCCACGACGTCGAGGATGCCTCGGGGTTCGCGTCCGGGACCGTACGGCACGGTGCCCTCCTCGCGTGCCGCGCGGCGACGGCGCCGGGCGTCCGCGCCGCGCATGCCGGGCTCACCGAACACATCGCGGAAATGACGGAACACCGCCACGTGCTCGGGAACCGGCTCGCCCTCCTCGGCCCGGCGGATCACTCCAGCACCGCCCCGGCCTCGATCCGCACCATTCGGCCGGCGAACTCGGGCGGCACGTCGGAGACGACAGCGGCGGTCACGAGGACCTGCTCGTACTCGCCGACCGCGGCGGCGAGCTGCCCGCGCCGGGTCTCGTCGAGCTCGGCGAACACGTCGTCGAGGATGATGATCGGATCCCCGAGCGGCGAGTCGAGCCGCAGGACGGCGGCCGACGCGAGCCGCAGCGCGAGCGCGAACGACCACGACTCACCATGACTGGCGTACCCGCGGGCCGGAAGGCCGTTGAGCATGAGCACGAGATCGTCGCGATGCGGGCCGGCCAGCGTGAGCCCGCGCTCGAGCTCCGCCCGGCGCAACCGGACCAGTGCCGCGCGGAACGCCTCCGCGATCGCGGGCCGCTCCAGTCGCGCGCTCGCCGGGTCGCTCACCTCCTCGTCCACCGCATCCGACAGGATGCTGAGCGCGTTGCCGAGTTCGGCGCGGTGCTCGTCACCGGCGATCCGCGTGTACGCGGCCGCCACCTCGGGCGCGAGTCGCTGAGTGAGATCGGCGCGCGCGTCGATGATCTCGGCACCCAGCTCCACCAGACGCTCGTCCCACAGCTCGAGGGTGGAGAGCTCCGGGTTCCGCACCCCGCGCGCGGACTTGAGAAGCGAGTTGCGCTGTTTGAGCACGCGCTCGTAGTCGGCGATCACCCCCGCGAAGCGGGGCGCGGTCTGCACGAGCAGCTCGTCGAGGAACCGGCGGCGGGCGGATGGCTCACCGCGCACGAGCACGAGATCCTCGGGCGCGAACAGGACGGTCGTGATGTACCGCGGCAGCTCGCGCGGCTTGGTCGCGACCCGGTTCACCTGGGCGCGATTCGCACCCGAACGGTTGATCTGCAGCTCGATCAGCACATCGCGGCCGCCGTGCTCGAGCCGCGCACGGACGATCGCGGCATCGCTCCCGGTGCGGATGAGGGCCTGATCGGTCGAGACCCGATGCGATCCGAGCGTGCTGAGGTACCCGAGGGCCTCGACGAGATTCGTCTTGCCCTGCCCGTTGCGCCCGACGAAGACGTTCGGACCGCCGGCCAGTTCGAGGTCGGCCGCGGCGTAGTTGCGGAAGTCGGTCAGACCGAGGTGCGCGACGATCACGTCCCGCGGTCCGTCACGAGCCGGCGCCGTCCACGGCGGCCTTCACCGCATGCCCGCCGAACTGGTTGCGCAGGGCGGCGACCGCCTTCATCGCGGGGGAGTCCGTCTGCCGCGAGACGAAGCGGGCGTAGATCGACGCGCTGATCGTCGGCAGCGGGACCGCGTGATCCAGCGCCTCCTGGATGGTCCAGCGGCCCTCACCCGAGTCGTCGACGTATCCACGGATGTCCTGGAACTCGGGGTCGGCCTTGAGCGCCTTGACCAGCAGCTCGAGCAGCCAGCTGCGCACCACGGTGCCCCGCTGCCATGCCTCGAAGACCCCCGCGACGTCGTGGATCAGGTCCTTGTTGGCATCCATGAGCTCGTAGCCCTCGGCGAGCGCCTGCATCTGGGCATATTCGATGCCGTTGTGCACCATCTTCGCGTAGTGCCCGGCGCCGACCGGGCCCACATGGACGAATCCCTCCTCGCGCGGGCCCTCCGGACGCAGGGCGTCGAAGACGGGCATGGCCCGTTCGATGTCGGCCTTGTCGCCGCCGGCCATCAGCCCGTAGCCGTTGGCCAGACCCCAGACCCCGCCGGAGACACCGCAGTCCGCGAAGTGGATGCCCTTCTCCCCGAGCTTGTGGGCGTGCGGCTTGTCGACGGTGTACTTCGAGTTGCCCCCGTCGATCACCAGATCGCCGTCCTCCAGCACCGCCGCGATGTCGTTGATGACGCTCGTGGTGACGGCGCCCGAGGGCACCATGACCCACACGACGCGCGGGGTGGGCAGAGCAGCGGCGAGGGCGGCGAGGTCGGGAACATCCGTGACCGCCGGGTTCGGGTCGTAACCGGTGACCTCGATGCCGTGATCGCGCAGCCGCTGGCGCATGTTGTTGCCCATCCGGCCGAGTCCGACGAGTCCGATGTGCATGACTTCTCCCTGAAGTTCGGCGGTGGATGAAGCGGCCGGCGGGACGTCGGTCAGCGCAGCAGCAGGTTCGGCTGGAGCAGGTACCTGTAGTTGTCCGCGCCCGGCTGGTCCTTCGACGACTGACTCGTGATGAGCACGGGCCCCGGCTTGTTGGGATTCTCGGTCTTGGTGAACGAGATCCGCACGAACTCCGAGTGAACTGCCTGCAACGCGTCGAGGAGGAACGACGGCTTGAGCGAGACCACGGTGTCCTCGCCGTGCAGGTGGGCCTCGATCGTCTCCTGCGCCTGGGCCTGCTCCGACCCCGCCGCCTCGAGAGCCAGTCCGTCGATCGAGAAGCTGAACCGCAACGCGGCCTCGCGCTCCAGGACGAGTGACACACGACGCACCGACTCGATGAGCTCGGAGGTGGTGAGCACCGCGTAGTTGTCGACCTGCTCCGGGAACAGGCGCTTCACCGGGGGGAAGTTGCCCTTGATGAGCAGGGAGGTGACGGTGCGCTTGTCGGCGCTGAATGCGATGAGCTCGCGGTCGTCGCCGCGCACGATCGACACCGCGACCGTGCCGCTGTGGGCGAACGTCTTGCCGACCTCGGAGAGGGTGCGGGCCGGGATGAGCGCCGCCGTGCCGGCGCTGGAGGTGGTTCCGCCATCCCAGTCGATGTCGCGAACGGCGACGCGATAGCGGTCGGTCGCGACCAGGGAGAGCGAGGTCTCGCCGACCTCGAG
The DNA here is from genome assembly GCF_039531715.1 of Pseudolysinimonas kribbensis. Classification (NCBI taxonomy): domain Bacteria; kingdom Bacillati; phylum Actinomycetota; class Actinomycetes; order Micrococcales; family Microbacteriaceae; genus Pseudolysinimonas; species Pseudolysinimonas kribbensis. The sequence goes on from NZ_BAAAQO010000002.1 coordinate 669,992, forward strand.
CTGCACACCCGTGATGACGGGGGTCACGTCGTCGCGGGAGGCGGCGACGGTGACCTGGGCCACGGCGTCGGCGAACTCCTCCGCCGGCACCACGCCCGTGCGCTCGTCGACCTGGGGCAGCGTCGGATACTCCTCGACGGGCATGCTCAGCAGCGTGAACTTGGCGGAGCCGCACCGCACGGCGATCCGGCCCTCATCGGTCGAGAACTGCACGGGGGCGTTCGGAAGCCGGCTCGCGATGTCGGCCAGCAGTCGACCGGAGACGAGTGCGGTGCCCGGCTCCTCGACATCCGCTGAGACCTCGGTGCGGGAGGAGACCTCGTAGTCGAAGGACGACAGCACCAGCGCGCCGTCGGATGCCTCGAGCAGGATGCCGCTGAGGATCGGCTGGGTGGTGCGCTGCGGAAGCAGACGAACGGCGAACGACACGGCCTCGCTGAAGACGTCCCTGTTGACCTGGAACTTCACGAAGGCGACTCCTTGTCGTCACGACGGGCGGGCGTCGATACTCCCACTCCGATCCTGGCACAGCAAGAGCGGCGGCCCGGTGGGCATGGGGAAGGTTGTGGCCCGGAGAGAGGGAAGAAGAGGTCTTAATCCTCTTAACGCCTGTGGGCACTGTGGACAACGGTCCGATCGTCAGGCCGCAGCAGGGAACTACACGCGTGTGAGATGTGGGCTGGGCGTGGACGAGGGGGCGGTCGGCGCGATGGCGGGCGATCCCGACCGGCCGGATTCCACAGCGCGACGGCGCGCCATCAACAAGTCGTCCGCATGGCGGCTCGGCGTTTTCCACAGGTTATGCACAATCTGTGCAATCAGCGCGATCCGGTCGCGGATGTCCAGGCCCCCGATCGGGGGGCAGCCCTCAGAGCTTGTTGTAGCGCTGGTTCTGCTTGATCCGGCTCGTCAGCTCGGTGACCTGGTTGTAGATCGAGCGCCGTTCCTTCATGAGCTCGCTGATCTTCTTGTTCGCGTACATGACGGTCGTGTGGTCGCGGTTGCCGAAGAGCTGCCCGATCTTGGGCAGCGAGAGGTTCGTCATCTCGCGGCACAGGTACATCGCGATCTGGCGCGCGGTGGCGACCGCTTGCGACCGGCTGGAGCCGTAGAGGTCGTCGACGGTGAGCTTGAAGTAGTCGGCAGTGTGGTTGATGATGTCGACCGGCGAGATCACGTTGTCCTCGTCGAGCGTGATGATGTCCTTCAGCACGGTCTGGACGAGCTGGAGATCGACGGGCGTCCGGTTCAGGCTCGCGAAGGCGGTCACCCGGATCAGGGTCCCCTCCAGCTCGCGGATGTTCGACGAGACCTTCGTCGCCATGAACTCGAGGATGTCGTCGGGCACCTGGAGCTTCTCGCTCTGCGCCTTCTTGCGCAGGATCGCGATGCGCGTCTCGAGGTCGGGCGCCTGCACGTCGGTGATGAGGCCCCACTCGAAGCGCGACCGCATCCGGTCCTCGAAGCCGGTGAGGTGCTTCGGAGCGACGTCGCTGGTGATCACGACCTGCTTGTTGTGATCGTGCAGTGTGTTGAAGGTGTGGAAGAACGCCTCCTGCGTCTCCACCGCGCGCTGCAGGAACTGGATGTCGTCGATCAGCAGGATGTCGATCTCGCGGTAGCGGGCCTGGAAGGCTGAGGCGCGGTTGTTGGCAATCGAGTTGATGAAGTCGTTGGTGAACTCCTCGGAGCTCACGTAGCGCACCCGGATGCCGGGGTAGAGCCGCTCGGCGTAGTGGCCGATGGCGTGCAAAAGGTGGGTCTTGCCGAGCCCGGAGTCGCCGTAGATGAAGAGCGGGTTGTAGGCCTTGGCCGGCGCCTCGGCCACGGCGACGGCGGCGGCATGCGCGAACCGGTTGGATCCGCCGATGACGAAGTTGTCGAAGTTGTATTTCGGGTTCAGGCGCGAGTCCCCGCGCCGACCGGCGTCGAGCGGCGGAGGAGTCGGCGTCGCGTCGACCGACGCCGACTCGAACGGTCCGGGGTCGGGGGCGGGTTGCAGCACAGAGGGCTGGATCTCGGGATTGACGACGATCGCGAAGTTGGAGACCTCCTGGTCGTCGTCGAGGGAGGTGAGCGCGTTCAGGAGGGGAACGCGGATGCGCTGCTCGAGCATGCCGCGCGTGAGCTCGTTCGGCACCTCGAGATAGAGCGTTCCGGCGAGCACGCCCTTGGGCTCCACGAGGTTGATGAAGCCGTGCAGCTGCGGCGTGATCCGCTCGTCCGAGTCCAGCTGGGTGAGAACGGTGCTCCACAGCCGTTGGGTCGGATCGGCGGTGTCGGTCATCGCGCTCGTCTCGCTTCGGGGCGTCATGTTCTCCACAGGGTTATCCCCTGCGCGCGCCGTTGTGGAGGAACGCCGCGTGACCGCTTTCCCCCTGGGCGGCTGACGACAACCTTAGTTCCGGCACGGGCGTGGCGAGCAAGCAGAATTCCCCAGGCTGTGGAGAATAGAGGTTTGTGCCTGCCCGCGTTTGACCGACCGGGCCGGACGCCCTACTTTTAATCAGTTGACCACGACGGCTGGTCGCCGTCCACGTTCTTTCCCGGTCGCTTCGATGGCCGGATCTCCGGAGATATCAGCATGAGCAAGCGAACCTTCCAGCCCAACAACCGGCGCCGTGCCAAGGTGCACGGTTTCCGTCTGCGCATGCGCACCCGCGCCGGCCGCGCGATCCTCGCCGCCCGTCGTCGCAAGGGGCGCAGCGAGCTCTCCGCCTGATTCGCGGTGCTCGCCAAGGCCAATCGCGTGACCACGGCGGACGAGTTCCGCGCCGCCGTCCGTCGGGGCCGTCGGCACGCCACGCCTGAGGTCGTCTATTACCGACTCGCCCGCGACGGCCAACCATTGCGTTTCGGGTTCATCGTCTCCCGGGCCGTCGGTGGCGCCGTCGAGCGGAATCGGCTGCGTCGCCGTATGCGCGCGGTCGGGCGCGAGCTGGTGGATGCCGGGCGCGCCGGCGAGGACGTGGTGGTGCGGGCGCTGCCGGGCTCGGCGCAATTGAGCTGGAGCGAGCTGTCGGGCCGGATGCGGGCGGAGCTCGCGCGATGATCGTGCTCGAGTTCCTCTGGCTGCTGCCGCGCAACGCCTGCGTGCTCATCCTGCGCGGGTACCGGGCGGTCATCTCTCCGCTGTACGGGGACGTCTGTCGGTACTACCCCAGCTGCTCCGCATACACTCTGCAGGCGATCCAGCGGCACGGGGTGATCGCGGGCGTCGCCCTGGGCGCCTGGCGGATCGCTCGCTGCCACCCCTGGGCGAAGGGCGGCGTCGACGACGTTCCCCAGCGCCGGGTGCCGCGCTACCGCATCACGGACTTCGGCTTCGTCGTCGCGACGGGCCACGGAAAGGGCTGACACGTGGACCTCAACGGCATCATCAACGGGATCGGCACGGTCCTCACGCCCATCAAGTGGGTGATCGAGGCGATCCTCGTGGGGTTCCACTGGGTCTTCGAGAACGTGTTCGGGATGGACGGCGATGCCGGCCTGACCTGGGTGCTCTCCATCGTGGGTCTGACCGTGATCGTCCGGGCTGCGCTCATCCCGGTCTTCGTCCGTCAGATCAAGAGCCAGCGCAAGATGATGGAGATCGCGCCGCAGCTCAAGAAGATCCAGGACAAGTACAAGGGCAAGCGCGACCAGTTCTCCCGCGAGGCGATGCAGCGCGAGACCATGGAGATGTACAAGAAGGCGGGTACCAACCCGCTGAGCTCCTGCCTCCCGCTGCTGATCCAGATGCCGGTCTTCTTCAGCCTGCTGCCGACGCTCAACGAGGCGAAGCCTGATGCCCAGGGGCACTTCCACGCCGGCGTCGGCCTGTTCTCCAAGGACCTGGTCGAAAGCCTCTACCGCGCCAACCTGTTCGGCGTCGCGCCGCTGAAGGACAGCATCCAGACGGCGTGGGGCACCGAATGGGTCGTGGTCATCATCGCCGCGGTGATCGTCGTGCTCATGACGGGCTCGCAGTTCTTCACGCAGCTCCAGCTGGTGTCCAAGAACATGTCGCCGGAGACCAAGGCGAGCCCGATGTACCGCCAGCAGCGGATGCTGCTCTACGTCCTGCCGCTCATCTTCATCTTCTCCGGCTTCGCCTTCCCGATCGGCGCGATGTTCTACTGGCTGACCTCGAACGTGTGGACGCTCGTGCAGCAGTACCTCGTCATCCGGAACCTGCCGACCCCCGGCAGTGAGGCCGCCCTCGCTCGGGAGGCGCGACTCGCCCGGAAGGCGCACGCTCGTGCGCTTGCCCGCGGGGAGGACCCGGACGGACCGGGCGGCATCGCCCTCGAGGCCGCTGCGGACGGCCCGAGCGCCGCGCCGAAACGGGAGACCACTCAGCGGCAGCAGCCGACGAGCAAGAACCGCAAGAAGAAGGGCGGCCGCTGACGATGTCGGATGCGACCCAGCAGGAGCAGTCGGCGATGCAGCCGACTGACGACCAGGCGATGAACACCGCCGAGCAGGCCGAGCTCGCCGAGACGTGGGCGGAGGAGCCGGCCGGACCGAGCACGTCGGCGGAGCCCTCCGAGCAGGAGCTCATCGACGAGGGCGACATCGCCGCGGACTACATCGAGGAGCTGCTCGACATCGCCGACCTCGACGGCGACATCGACATCGACGCTCGCTCCGGTCGCGCCTACGTCTCGGTGACCGCCTCCGACAGCTCCGACTTGAGCGTGCTGTCGAAGCCGGACACCGTGGCGGCGGTCCAGGAACTCACCCGGCTCGCCGTGCAGAACCGCACGGGCCGGTTCTCGCGTCTGATCCTCGACATCGGCGGCTCCCGCGATACGCGCGCGGGTGAGCTCGCCGCCCTCGTGGACCGCGCGGTCGCGCGCCTCGAGGAGGGTGCGGCATCCGCCTCGCTCCCCCCGATGTCGAGCTATGAGCGCAAGATCGTGCATGATCTGGTTGCGGAGCGGGGCCTCGTGTCGGAGTCGGAGGGCGAGGGTCGCGACCGGCATACGGTCATCACCCGCGCCTGACGCGGCATGTCGGCCCACCTGCCCGACCGGGGCGTTTCACGTGAAACATCGGCGCCGGAATCCGAGCCGGAGCCCGCTGTCGCGGCGCAGTTGTTCGGGGCCGGGATCGAGCGGGCGCGGAGCTATGCGGGACAGCTGACTCGTCGTGGCGAGGAGCTGGGACTCATCGGGCCGCAGGAGCTGTCCCGGCTCTGGAGCCGGCATCTTCTCAACTGCGTCCTGCTCGCCCCGCTCCTTCGTCCCGGGCGGGTGGGAGATGTGGGCAGCGGCGCCGGCCTGCCGGGCATCGTGCTCGCGATCGCCCGGCCGGACGTGCACATCGTGCTCATCGAACCGATGGAGCGGCGCACCGAATGGCTGCGCGACGAGGCCGAGCGGCTCGGGCTCGCCAATGTCGAGGTGCTGAGGGCGCGCGCCGAGGACATCAGCGACCTCGCGCTGGACCAGGTCACCGCGCGGGCGGTGGCGGCTCTGCGGACCCTCATCCCGCTGACCGCGCCCCTGGTCCGGGCGGAGGGCGAGCTGCTCCTCATGAAGGGCGCCCGTGTGGCGGAAGAGCTGACCGCGGCACGGAAGGCGATCGCGGCGGCTCGGCTGCGTGACGTCGAGGTGCTCGAGCTCGGCGCCGGGCTCGGGACCGAGACGACCCGCGTCTTCCGAGCGAGCGTGGGATGACTCCTTTCCCACAGGACCGGGCCTCCACCGGACGACGACGGCCGCGGCTGCCGGTCGAAGCACGCGGGTACAGTTGTCTGGTTCCGCGGGCGACCCGGACCGCGGTGTTTCACGTGAAACCTCGACGAATGACGACGGACGGAGCCCGGTGAGCGGCGAACGACTCGATGGGGGAACGCCCCTCGCCTCCGAGGTCGCAGACATCGCCCGCCGGCGCACGCTGCTCGCCGAGCAGGTGCTCCCGTTGCCGGAGGCGACGAGGATCATCACGGTCTCGAACCAGAAGGGCGGCGTCGGCAAGACGACCACCACGGTCAACCTCGCGGCGGCGCTCGCGCAATCCGGTGCGAAGGTGCTGGTGATCGACCTGGATCCGCAGGGGAACGCGTCCACGGCGCTCGGCGTCGAGCACCGGTCGGAGACCGCGAGCGTGTACGACGTCATCGTGAGCGACGTGCCCCTGGCGGATGTCGTGCAGTCGAGCCCCGAGTTCCCCGGCCTGACGTGCGTACCGGCGACCATCCATCTCGCGGGCGCCGAGATCGAACTCGTCTCACTCGTGGCCCGCGAACAGCGTCTGCGCAGCGCCCTCGACGCGTACCTGCTCGATCACGACGTGCACTACGTGCTCATCGACTGCCCGCCCTCGCTCGGGCTGCTGACCATCAACGCGTTCGTCGCGGCGCGCGAGGTGCTCATCCCCATCCAGTGCGAGTACTACGCGCTGGAAGGGCTCAGCCAGCTGCTGAACAGCATCCAGCTGATCCAGCACCACCTGAACCCGGCCCTCGATGTCTCGACGATCCTCCTCACGATGTACGACTCGCGCACGAACCTGGCGAACCAGGTGGTCGAGGAGGTGCGCCAGCACTTCCCCGAGCAGGTGCTCAACACGCTCATCCCGCGGTCGGTGCGGATCTCGGAGGCCCCGAGCTATGGCCAGAGTGTGATCAGTTACGACGCCAACTCGCCTGGATCGCTCTCGTATCGCGAGGCGGCGGCCGAGATCGCCCGACGAGGAGGCCGCTGATGGCTGCCGCGAAGCGCACCGGCCTCGGCCGCGGGATCGGTGCCCTGATCCCGACCGCCGAGGAGCAGGGTCGGCGACCCTCGACCGAGCGGCCGGTCGACGTGTTCTTCGCCGCGGACACCGCGGACGGTCTGGTCAACGTCCCCGGCGCGCGGCTCGTCAGCCTGGATCCCGCCGACATCGTTCCCAATGCGCAGCAGCCGCGCACGGAGTTCGACCAGGAGGCGCTCGACGAGCTCGTCGTCTCGGTCCGCGAGTTCGGCGTCCTGCAGCCGGTCGTGGTCCGGCCCCGTTCCGACGCGGGGGCCGGCGAGGCGCACTACGAGCTGATCATGGGCGAGCGCCGGTTGCGCGCGACCAAGATCGCCGGGCTGCCGAGCATCCCCGCCATCGTGCGCGACACGGCGGACGACGCCATGCTGCGCGACGCTCTGCTCGAGAACCTGCATCGCGCTCAGCTGAACGCGATCGAAGAGGCGTCGGCCTACCAGCAGCTGCTCGCGGACTTCGGCATCACTCAGGAGCAACTGGCCACGCGGATCGGGCGATCGCGTCCGCAGATCACGAACACCCTGCGGCTGCTGCGGCTGCCGGAGCCGATCCAGCGCCGCGTCGCCTCGGGCGTCCTGAGCGCCGGTCACGCGCGGGCGATCCTCGCCGCGGGGGAGCCGGATGCCATGCAGCGGCTCGCCGACAAGATCGTCAACGAGGACCTGTCGGTGCGCGCGGCGGAGGCGGCGGTGTCGCTCACGAAGCCGACGAGACCGGGCGCGGCGCCGAAGCCGACCAAGGGTCGTCGTCAGGGTCAGCTCGACGAGATCGCGGAACGCCTCGGCGATCGGCTCGACACCCGGGTGCGGATCGCGCTCGGGGCGAGCAAGGGCACGCTCACCATCGAGTTCGCGACGGTCGGCGACCTCAACCGTATTCTCGGGGAGCTCGGCGAAGACGGCTTCGGCGGATAACTGGGAATGCCGGTTACGTGCCTCGGTCTTTCTTACTGCGCGACCGCCACCGCGGATGCTACGAGCGGAGTGCTGCGCGCGCGAGCTCCGCGTAGACCCAGCCGAGATCGTGCCCGGCCGCCTCCAGCGCCTGCGGCAGGAGCGAGGTCTCGGTGAGACCCGGCAGCACGTTCGCCTCGAGGAACCAGGCGGTCCCGGCGCCGTCGATGATGAGGTCGACCCGGGAGAGGTGCCGGAGCCCCAGCGCCCGGTGAGCGGTGAGAGCGGCCTCGGTTGCGGCCGCGGCGACGCCCCGGTCGATGCGCGCCGGCACGTAGAAGCGGGTCTCACCCGCGTTGTAGCGGGCCTCGAAGCTGTAGACGCCCGAGAGCGGCTCGATCTCGACCGCCGGCAGGGCGACCGGGCCGTCGCCGGTGTCGATGATGCCGATCGCGATCTCGGTGCCGGTGATCCGCTGCTCGACGAGCGCGACATCCCCATAGGTGTAGGCGTCCACCATCGCGCGCGGCAGCCCGGCGCGGTCCTCGACGATGGTCACGCCCTGCGCCGAGCCGCCGCGCGCGGGCTTGACCACGAGCGGCACCGGGAGCTCGTCGGCGATCGCCTCGAAGACCGCGTTCGCGCCGAGCTCACGGAACGCGTCGCGCCCGAGCGTGATGGACCTCGGGGTGGCGACCCCGGCGCGGGCGACGATCGCCTTGGCGGTCGGCTTGTCCCACGCGAGGCGGGCCGCGTCGGAGAGCGATCCGACGAACGGGATGCCGAGGAACTCCAGCAGCCCGCGCAGGGCGCCGTCCTCCCCGCTCGCGCCGTGCAGGGCGGGCCAGACCACGTCGGGCGGGTCGGCCCGGAGCGCGGCGAGGAGGGTGGCATCCGGATCGACGAGCTCGACGTGCAGCCCGTGCTCGAGGAGGCTGTCGGCGACGCGACGGCCGGAGCGCAGCGACACGTCGCGCTCGTGCGAGATGCCGCCCGCGAGCACGACGACGCGGTGCAGTTCGGTCATGGCGAAGGGCTCCGGGTCAGCCGACGTTGGGCGGCAGCACGCTCTGTCGCTCGGGGTGCGCCGGCAGCGGCTGGGTCTGCGCGAACTCGTTGAGCAGCGTCAGCTCGCCGCTGATGACGGCGGCGAGACGTCGGACGCCCTCGCGGATGAAATCCGGAGTGGGGTAGCAGAACGAGAGCCGCATGGCGTCGCGCCCACCGCCGTCCGCGTAGAAGGCCGTGCCGGGCGTGTACGCCACGAGCTCCTTCACGGCGCGGGGCAGCATCGCTTTCGAGTCCAGCTGCTCGGGCAGGCGCAGCCACACGTAGAACCCGCCGTTCGGCACCGTCCAGCGCAGGCCGGGGAGGTGCTCGGCGAGCGCGGCGAGCATCGCGTCGCGGCGCTCGCGGTAGACGCCGCGGAACGTGTCGATCTGACCGCGCCAGTCGGCCGTGTCGAGGTACTCGGAGATGACGTGCTGCGAGAACGAGCTCGGGGAGAGCACCGCCGCCTCGTTGGCGAGCACGAGCTTCTCGCGGATCGCGTGCGGCGCCAGGGCCCAGCCGACCCGGAGGCCGGGAGCGAGGGTCTTCGAGAACGTGCCCAGATAGACGACGCCGTCCTCCTCGATCGAGCGCATCGCCTGCGGGGGCGCCTGATCGAAGTAGAGCAGTCCGTAGGGGTTGTCCTCGAGCACCAGGATGCCGGCGTCCCGGGCGATCTCGAGCACCTCCATGCGGCGCTGCCAGCTGAGGGTCACGCCCATCGGGTTGTGGAACGACGGCACCGTGTAGAGCAGCTTGATGCGACGGCCCGCCTCGCGAAGACGCACGATCGTCGCGCGCAGGGCCTCGGGCACGAGACCGCCCTCGTCCATCTCGACGTGCACGATCTCGGCCTGGAAGCTCTTGAACACGGTGATCGCCGTGACGTAGCTCGGTCCCTCGGCGATCACGACGTCGCCGGGATCGAGGAAGAGCTTCGCCATCAGCTCGAGCGCGTGCTGCGATCCGGTGGTCACGACGACATCGTCGACGCTGCCCCGGATGCCCTCCAGCGCCATGACCTCGAGGATCTGCTCGCGCAGGCGCGGCATCCCCTGACCCGATCCGTACTGCAGCGCGACCGGACCGTGCTCGCGCACCGTGCGCTCCACGGCGGTCTCGACGAGCTGCCGGGGCAGGGCCGAGACGTACGGCATACCGCCGGCGAGGGAGACCACCTCGGGCCGGCTGGCGACGGCGAACAGGGCGCGCACCTCGGAGGCGGCGAGGCCGGCGGTGCGCTCGGCGTAGCTGTCGTACCAGGGGTCGAGGTTGTTGCCCTGCTGCTGGGTCACCCGACCCAGGGTAGCCGCCAACGACCAAACGGCCCCGCCCCCGAGAGGGGACGAGGCCGCCGATGCCGGATTGGCTACGCGAGGAACTCCGCGAGGTCCGCCTCGAGGGCGGGCTTGGGCTTGGCGCCGATGACGGTCTTGACGACCTCGCCGCCCTTGAACACCTTCATCGCGGGGATCGAGGTGATGCCGTACTTCATCGCGGTCTCCGGATTGTCGTCGACGTTGAGCTTGACGATCTGGAGCCTGTCGGAGTTCTCCTCCGCGATCTTGTCGAGGATGGGCGACACCGCGCGACACGGCCCGCACCACTCCGCCCAGAAGTCGACCATGATCGGCTTCTCGGACTGCAGGACGTCGGCCTCGAAGGTCGCGTCGGTCACTTCCTTGGCACTCATCTGTCCTTCTTCCTGAAACGAACCTGCTGAGACAACGCCGCCGGCGGCGTCCGTATTCCGGTCGGCGATCGTCAGGCCGGCACGGCGACGGGAGCCGCCCCCTCGGCCCGGGCGAGCAGCTCCTTCGGCAGGGCCGCGAGGTAGTGCTCGGCGTCGAGGGCCGCCACGACGCCCGAGCCGGCCGCGGTCGCCGCCTGCTTGTAGGTGGGGTCGATGACGTCGCCCGCCGCGAAGACGCCCGGCAGATTCGTCTTGGAGGTGCGGCCCTGCACGGCGATCGTCCCCTCGGGCGTGAGATCGAGCTGGCCGTGCACGAGGTGCGTGCGCGGGTCGGCGCCGATCGCCACGAACAGACCGCTCACGTCGAGCGTGGTCTCCGACCCGTCGACCGTGTCGACCAGGCCCACGCCGGTGACCTTCTCGTCGCCGTAGATGTGGGCGACCTCCTTGTTCCAGACGAACCGGATCTTCGGATCCGCCTTCGCGCGGTCCTGCATCGCGACGGAGGCGCGCAGCTCGTCGCGACGGTGCACGAGGTACACGACGTCGGCGAACCGGGTGAGGAAGGTGGCCTCCTCGAGCGCCGAGTCGCCGCCGCCCACGACCGCGACCTTCTTCTGGCGGAAGAACGCGCCGTCACAGGTGGCGCACCACGAGACGCCGTAGCCCGAGAGCCGCGTCTCGTCCTCGAGACCCAGCTTGCGATACGCCGACCCCGTCGCATAGATGACGGTCAGCGCCTCGTGCACGTCGCCGTTGCCGAGCTTCACGGTCTTGACCTCGCCCGCGAGCGAGAGCTCCACGACATCGTCGTAGACGATCTCGGCGCCGAACCGCTCGGCCTGGTTCTGCATCTGGATCATGAGGTCCGGCCCCATGATGCCGTCGGGGAAGCCGGGGAAGTTCTCGACCTCGGTCGTCTTCATGAGCTCGCCGCCGAAGTCGACCGAGCTCGCGATCACGAGCGGCTTGAGATTCGCGCGCGCGGCGTAGATCGCCGCCGTGTAGCCAGCCGGGCCCGAGCCGATGATGATGACCTGCCGCATGGAAGCCTCCGTAGTGCTGGGGAGTACAACACATCGTAGGCACGGGATGTTCCCGCGCCCCGGCTCATCCCCGGCGCAGGATCCGGCGCACCGGCGCGAGCAGGTCGCGCAGCTCGGGCACCCGGAGCGCCGCGAGCACGGCGAGGTACACGAGGGCGGTGACCCCGCCGACGACGAGGACGCTCACGAAGGCTGCACCCCGTGAGGCGGCGGTGAATCCGAGACCGGCGGCGAATCCGTGACCCGCGGCGATCCCCTGCGACAGGTCGAGGCCGCCCAGCGCAGCGAGCACGGCCAGGCCGACCAGCGCGGCCGGGATGGTGGCGAGCGCGAACACGCCGAGACGGCGCAGCAGCCGACCGCCGTCGATCCCGCCCATCCGGCGCCGCAGCACGAGGGCGGAGACGAGCGTCTGCACGAAGCCCGCGACCGTCGTCGCGAGCGCGATGCCGGCCGCGACCCACTCGCCCGGCGCCGCGAGCATCGTGCATGCCAGCCCGCAGAACAGCACGCCCTGCAGCAGCTGGATCCAGAACGGCGTGCGGGTGTCGGCGAGGGCGAAGAACGCGCGCTGCAGCACGTACAGGATGCCGAACGGCACGAGCCCGGGCAGGTACCCAAGCAGCACGAAGGCGGTGCCGGTGAGCTCGCCGCGGGTGTGCGAGAAGAAGGCGGCGAACGGGACGGCGGCGACCGCGAGCGCGACCGCGGCGCCCGTCACGAGCAGGCCGATCTGCCGCAGCGACGCCGAGACATCCGCGCGCATGTCGGCGAGGCGTCCGTCGCGGGCGTGGGCGCTCATCCGGCTGTAGTAGGCGGTCGCGATCGACAGGGCGATGATCGAGTGCGGCAGCACGTAGATGAGCCACGCCGTCTTCAGGACCGCGGCGGACGCGTCGTCTGCTCCCGCGGTCAGCGCGATGTTGGTCTGCACGATGCCCGCGACCAGGCTGATGAGCACCATGCCGAAGGTCCACGCGCCGATCCGGCCCACCGTGCCGAGCCCGCGCCAGCGGAAGTCGATGCGGAATCGCAGGCCCGTGCGACGCCAGAAGAACGCGAGTGCGATGCACTGCACGATCACCCCGAGCGTGGCGCCGCCGGCGAGGACGGCGACCTGCGCGGGCGTCCAGGTGCCGGCCGTTCGCTCGACGTGGTCGTTGCCGAACAGCGCCCAGAACAGCACGAGGCTCGCGATGACGACGATGTTGTTGATCGCCGGCACCCACGTGACCGGCCCGAAGACCCCGCGGGCGTTCAGCACCTCGCCGAGCAGGGCGAAGAGGGCGTAGAAGAACAGCTGCGGCAGGCACCAGAACGACATCGCCAGGGTGAGCTGTACGCCGGCGCCGGCGAGCGCGTTGCCGCCGCCGCCCGCGGTGTAGATCCCGACGAGCACGGGCGCCAGCCCGACGGCGACGAGCGTGACGACGAGGAACGCGGTGGTCCCGAGCGTGATCAACCGGCTGACGAACACGTCACCGCCGTCGGCGTGGCGGGCGGCGCGGACGATCGCCGGCACCAGGGTCGCGCTGAGGAGTCCGCCGGAGACGAGCGGCAGGATGTTGTTGGGCAGCGTGTTCGCGACGGCGAAGGCGTTCGCGCCCTGGTTGTTCAGACCGATGACGGTGGTCAGCGCGAAGGCGCTCAGGAACCCCAGCACGCGCGACACGATCGTGCCGGAGGCGAGCAGCGCCGAGGCACGGCCCATGCGCGCGGGCGGCGCCGCCGGGGAGCCCGGAAGCGGGGGCGGGGCGGTCACGTCCGGGACCCGGGGTCGTGGGGCGCGGCATCCGGAGCGGCGTCCGTGGCAGGGCCGTCGCCCGGGTCGTCGTCGCCCGGGGCCTTGTCGTCGTTGTCGACGCTCGCCGCACGGTTCCGGCGGCGCCGCAGCACCTGGCGCACGATGCCGCCGCCGAAGACCAGCGCGAGCAGCACGACGATCACCCCGGTGCCGATGCCCTCCCACGACGGGCGGAGGTTGACCGTCATCGTGTCGCGCGCCCCGATCGCCACCGAGGGATCCGCGGCACTGTGCAGGGAGATGGTCGCGAGCACGGTTCCCGGACTGATCGCCTGGGCGGGCACCAGGGCGCGGGCGGTCGCATCCGGCTCGATCTTGAGCTGGACATCGGCGCCGCCGACGTGCAGGGTCGCCCGGCGGGGTGCGACGTTCACGAGCACCGTGACCGGCACCGACAGCGCGTTGCTGACGGTCACCGGGATGGTCGTATTGGCGGCCGTGACCAGCACGCTGCTGCCGTGGACGATCTTCACCTTCGCGAGCAGAGCGGACGATGACGCGAGGTAGCTCTGCAGGCGCTCGGCCCATCCGGTGGCCGACTCGACCCACGCGACCGACATGGTCGACAGCAGCTGGAGTCGCCGTGGTGCGGTGATCTTCGTGGCCTGGTCCCCGGCGATGGTGGCGAACGCCGCTTCGGGGGCGACGGTGCCGACCACCTCGCCCACGAGTGCGGCGCCGGCGGCGGGCACCGATCCGTCGACGACCTTCGCATCGGCGGCCGGGCCGGCGAGCACCGCCGCCAGCCCGACGGACTGCGCCGAGGACTCCTGGTCGATGTTCTGCAGCAGCTCGTGCACATGCGTGGCGCCGACCGACCACCCGCGGTCCAGCGTCGCGATCACCGACCGGCCCGGGGCGACCGCGGCCATGCCGTCGAGCGCGGTGTCGAGGCGCTGCAGGCCCTGCTGGAGCGCGGCGTCGCCGAGCGACTCGACCGCCTGCCGGGCGATCTCGCTGAGCCCGTCGTCGCTGATCAGACCGTCGATCCCGTCGAGCCGCACCCGTGCCGTCGTCGTCGCCGACACGTTGCGCGAGCTCAGCAGGACCGAGTGGAACCCGGCGTCGCGCAGCGGACCGAGGTCGGCGGTCGAGACGGTTCCGGGCGCGGGCCACGCGACATCGGTCGTGACGTAGTCGCCCGCGAGCACGTCGGCATCCGTCGGGAGGGGCGGGGGGCCAGCGGGGGTCGTCGGCGTCGCGTGCGGCGCCGGTCCGCCGCTCGGGCTCCCGCTCGGCGTCGGCGTCGCGGAGGGCGATGCCGCCGGCCCGAAGCGGCCCGGGTCGATCGCGAACCGGAAGTCGAGCTGGTCGAGCAGCGCCAGGCCCCCGGTGGCGTGGGCGAGGACTCCGGGATCGGCGTCGGCGTATGCCAGCGGGAACATCTCGTTCGGCAGCGCCTCGAGGCGCTCGAGCCAGGCGCGCGCGGACGCCGGCGCCGCCGTGCCGAGCACCCGGATCGACGCGACGATCATCGGATCGATCGCCAGCACGGCGGCGGTGCCGCTGACAGCGTCGAGCTGGCGGGTGAGCACGCCGGCCGGGCCCGTGTCGGTGGCGAGCGTGTCGGCGGAGATGAGGCCGGTTCCGCGGGTGCTCGACGGCATCGTGATCGGCACGATCACCGCGATCGAGACCGGTCCCGTGCCCGGCGTGAGGGTGCGCCCGGATGCCAGCTCGGCCGGGGAGGAGCCCGAGGGATCGTCGCCCGCGGCACCCGATCGCAGGCCCGCGGCCGTGGCGGGTCCGAGACCGCCGAGCGCGGCGACGAGGACGCCGGCGGCGGCGAGGCCGGCGACCCAGGATCGGCCGGCACCGCGCATCAGGCGCACGCCTGAGCCGTTCCGAGCGCCGGGGACATGACCCCGATTGTAGGAGTCGCGCCTCGCGCGGACCTCCGCTGCAGGGGTGGGCGCCGCTCGCGATCGGCCTCGCCCGCTGTGGGAGCATGGAGGCCATGCTGAGCGTCGCGGCGGCCGTGGAGCGGTTGCGGGGGCTGGCATCCACCCCGGAACTCGCCGGGTTGTCCCACGCTTTCTCCGCGGCCGGGCAGGAGCTCGCCCTCGTCGGCGGTTCGGTGCGCGACGCGTTCCTGGACCGCGAGCTGTCGGATCTGGACCTCACGACGTCGGCTCGGCCCGACGAGATCCTCGCGATCGTCGCGCCGCTCGCCGACGCGCACTGGGACGTCGGCCGCGAGTTCGGCACCATCGGCGCGCGCCTCGGCGGCGCGACCGTCGAGATCACGACCTATCGCAGCGACGCCTACTCGGGCGAGTCCCGCAAGCCGGTCGTCGCCTTCGGCGACACGCTCGAGGGCGACCTCGTGCGCCGCGACTTCACCATGAACGCGATGGCGCTCGTGCTCGCGCCCGGCCCGGAGCCGCGGCTGGTCGACCCGACCGGCGGCCTCGACGACCTGCTCGCCGGCCGGCTGCGCACGCCGTCGCCGCCGGAGGTCTCGTTCGGCGACGACCCGCTGCGGATGATGCGCGCGGCGCGATTCGCGGCGCAGCTCGGCGCGCAGCTCGACCCGGAGGCGTTCGCGGCCGCCCAGCGCCTGGCGGATCGCATCGGGATCGTCTCGGCGGAGCGGGTGCGCGACGAGCTCACCAAGCTGCTGCTCAGCTCGCGGCCCGTGACCGGCATCCGGCTGCTCGTCGACACCGGGCTCGCCGACCTCGTACTGCCCGAGGTTCCGGCCCTGCGGCTCGAGATCGACGAGCACGCCCGGCACAAGGACGTCTACGAGCACAGCCTCACGGCGCTCGAGCAGGCGATCGAGCTCGAGCGCGCCCGCGGGCACGCCCCCGACCTGGTGCTGCGGCTCGCGGTGCTGATGCACGACATCGGCAAGCCGGCGACCCGGGTGATCGAGCCGGGGGGAGCGGTCAGCTTCCACCACCACGACGCGCTCGGCGCCCGGATGGCGGCGAAGCGACTGCGCGAGCTGCGTTTCGACAACGCCGTCGTCAAGGCCGTCTCGGAGCTCATCCGGCTGCACCTGCGCTTCTTCGGCTACGCGGACGGTGCGTGGACCGACTCCGCGGTGCGTCGTTACGTGCGGGATGCCGGCCCCCTCCTCGAACGGCTGCACATCCTCTCGCGCGCCGACGTGACGACCCGCAACCGCCGCAAGGCCGACCGGCTCGGCTTCGCCTACGACGACCTCGAGGAGCGGATCGCGGCGCTCGCCGAGGAGGAGGAGCTGGCGGCGATCCGGCCCGATCTGGACGGCGAAGCGATCATGCGGATCCTGGACCTCGGGCCGGGGCCTGTCATCGGTCAGGCGTACCGATTTCTCCTCGAGACCCGCCTGGACGAGGGTCCGCTCGACCCCGCGGAGGCGGAGCGCCGCCTTCGCGCGTGGTACTCGGCTCGCTAACACCGCGCTCGGGCGCCTATACTCGACAGGTTGTCCGCCGGGCTCCGCCCGCGCCGGACCGTGTCAATACCCTCCTGCTGCAGATCGTCTGCAGCCGTTCTAGTCCAGAGGAGGTGGGTTAGTGACGCACCAGTACGAGTTGATGGTCATCCTCGATCCCGAGATCGATGAGCGCACCGTCGCCCCCAGCCTGGATCGGTTCCTCAACGTCATCCGCAACGATGGCGGCACGATCGACAACGTCGACATCTGGGGACGCC
The DNA here is from genome assembly GCF_039531715.1 of Pseudolysinimonas kribbensis. Classification (NCBI taxonomy): domain Bacteria; kingdom Bacillati; phylum Actinomycetota; class Actinomycetes; order Micrococcales; family Microbacteriaceae; genus Pseudolysinimonas; species Pseudolysinimonas kribbensis. Next base: position 686,867 of record NZ_BAAAQO010000002.1, read on the forward strand.
GCCGGTTGGCCTATGAGATCCAGAAGAAGAGCGAGGGCATCTACGCCGTCGTCAACTTCACCGCGGAGTCCGCGGCGACCCAGGAGCTCGACCGTCAGCTGAAGCTGTCCGAGGCCGTGCTGCGCACGAAGGTGCTGCGCGCCGAGGAGGCCGTGGCCCGCGTGGCCGCGCACGCCGCCGACGAGGCCAAGCGCGCCGAGCGCAAGGCCGCCGCCGCCGCGAAGGCGCCGGCCAAGGCCGCCGCCGAGGCGCCCGCCGCACCGGTCGCGCCCGCGGCGCCCGCCGCAGCCGCCGCGGACGAGAAGGCCGAGTAGGCCATGGCGGGCGAGACGATCATCACCGTCGTGGGCAACCTGACGGCCGACCCCGAGCTGCGCTACACGCAGGGCGGGCTCGCCGTCGCCAACTTCACGATCGCATCCACGCCGCGCACGTTCGACCGCCAGGCCAACGAGTGGAAGGACGGCGAAGCGCTGTTCCTCCGCGCGTCCTGCTGGCGCGACTTCGCGGAGCACGTGGCCGGCTCGCTGACGAAGGGCAGCCGCGTCGTCGCGACCGGCCGCCTCCGGCAGCGCTCCTACGACGACCGCGACGGCAACAAGCGCACCGCGATCGAGCTCGAGGTCGACGAGATCGGACCGAGCCTGCGCTACGCGACCGCGCAGGTGACGCGCACCTCGGGCGGCTCCGGTGGCGGCGCGGGTGGCGCGGCCGGCGGCGGACGCCCGCAGGGCGCGGTCGCCGACGAGCCGTGGGCCGCGAGCGGCTCGACCGGCGGAGGCTCCGACGACGTGTGGAGCACGCCCGGCGCGAACTACAACGACGAGACCCCGTTCTGATCCGCGGATCAGGGCAGAGAGAAAGCAACAGCACATGCCAGGTAAGAGCACCGGGGATCGCCGCAAGCGCGTTCCCAAGGGCGGCAAGAACGCCGCTCCGGCGAAGTCCATCAAGGTCGGCGTGATCGACTACAAGGACGTCGCGACCCTTCGCAAGTTCGTCTCGGAGCGCGGCAAGATCCGCGCCCGTCGCATCACCGGCGTCTCCGTGCAGGAGCAGCGTCTCATCGCCCGCGCGGTCAAGAACGCGCGCGAGATGGCGCTCCTTCCGTACGCGGGCTCGGGACGATAGGAGATACGGATGTCGAAGCTCATCCTCACCTCCGAGGTCTCCGGCCTGGGTTCGGCCGGTGACGTCGTCGAGGTCAAGAACGGGTACGCCCGCAACTACCTCATCCCGCAGGGCTTCGCCGTGGCCTGGAGCCGCGGCGGGGAGAAGCAGATCGACCAGATCAAGGCGGCCCGCGCCGCGCGCGAGCTGGCGACCCTCGAGGAGGCCCAGTCGCTCAAGGCCAAGCTCGAGGACACGACCGTCAGGCTGACCGTCAAGGCCGGTCGCGAGGGGCGCCTGTTCGGCTCGGTGAAGACCGAGGACATCGCCGATGCGGTGTCGGCTGCCGGTATCGGCAGCATCGACAAGCGGACCATCGAGCTCGCCGCACCCATCAAGGCCGTCGGCCGGCACGAGGCGTCGGTGCGTCTGCGGGAGGACGTCGTCGCCGCCATCACCCTCGACGTGGTGGCCGCGAAGTAGACCCGTCACATCGCGAGCGGCGTCCCCCATCCGGGGGACGCCGCTCTGCACTTTCGGCGTCGTCCGGAGCTCACCCGTCCACAGCCGACTTGTCAAGAGGCAAAGCTTCAAGCGGCGGTGTAGGCCTCTTTCTCCACACAGGGGGAGAACGGCGAAATGCCTGGTCAGACAGGTGTGAACACGAACAGATCGCCGAGTTCCCACAGCTGAGTCCACATCTTCTTCACACGACGTGCGGCGTTTCGCGCCGATTCTGCACAGATCTATCCACAGGGTCGGCTTGTCCCCCTCGCCCGCGCCTCCCTACGTTGAGGCGTCGCCGATCAGGTCGACCTCCCGCGGGGGGCGGGATCGCCGAGCGCGCCCCCCGTGTGTCGGTCGTCGCTGGGATGGTCGGTGGCGTCAGCATGAGCTCAGGAGGGAACGCCCGATGTCGATCGCCCATCTCGGTCTTGCCGGTGACCGGGGGGAGCGCGCCGAGCGCGAGGCCTGGCAGGGCGAGCGGACGCCGCCGCACGACCTGCTCGCCGAGCAGAGCGCTCTGGGCGGCATGCTGCTCAGCAAGGACGCGGTGGCCGACGTCATCGAGACCGTCCGCGGCGTCGACTTCTACATCCCGAAGCACGAGCTCGTCTACGACGCGATCCTGACCCTGTACTCGCACGGCGAGCCCACCGACGTCATCACCGTCACCGATGAGCTCACCAAGAGCGGGGAGTTGCAGCGCGCCGGCGGAGCCGAGTACCTGCACACGCTCACGGCCCTCGTGCCGACCGCCGCCAACGCCGGCTTCTACGCATCGATCGTCGCCGAGAAGGCGGTGCTGCGCCGCCTGGTGGAGGCGGGCACGCGCATCGTGCAGATGGGTTACGCCAGCGAGGGGGAGGTCGTCGATCTCGTCAACAACGCCCAGGCGGAGATCTACGGCGTGACCGGCGGCGTCGAGGCCGAGGACTACGTGCCGCTCGTCGACGCGATCCAGACCGCGGTCGACGAGATCGAGCTGGCGAGCGGACGCGACGGCGAGATGGCGGGGGTGCCCACCGGGTTCGCGGACCTCGACGAGCTGACCAACGGCCTGCACGGCGGCCAGCTGATCATCGTCGCCGCCCGCCCCGGACTCGGCAAGTCGACGCTCGCACTCGACTTCGCGCGGTCGGCCACCATCACGAAGAAGATGCCGACCCTGTTCTTCTCGCTCGAGATGGGGCGCAGCGAGATCGCGACGCGCCTGCTCGCGGCCGAGTCCTCCATCCCGATGCACACGTTGCGCAAGGGCAACATGGACCCGCGCGACTGGGCGCGGCTGGCCAACACGCGCGGAGAGATCGCCGACGCGCCGCTGTTCATCGACGACAGCCCCAACATGACGCTCGTCGAGATCCGGGCCAAATGCCGGCGCCTCAGCCAGCGCGTCGGACTCAAGCTCGTCATCATCGACTACCTGCAGCTCATGACCTCGGGCAAGAAGGTCGAGAACCGCCAGCAGGAGGTCAGCGAGTTCTCGCGGGCGCTCAAGCTGCTGGCCAAGGAGCTCGACGTGCCGGTCGTCGCGCTCTCGCAGCTCAACCGCAACGCCGAGGCGCGCGCCGACAAGAAGCCCGCGCTGTCCGACCTGCGTGAATCGGGCTCGCTCGAGCAGGACGCCGACATCGTGATCCTGCTGCACCGCGAGACCGGCCTCGAGCGCGACGACCCGCGCGCCGGCGAGGCCGACCTCATCGTGGCGAAGCACCGCAACGGCCGGCAGGACACCATCTCCGTGGCGTTCAGCGGCATGTACTCGCGCTTCAGCGACATGTCGCGGGTCTAGAGCACCGGGACGCCCGGCCTCGCGGCCGACCCCCAGCGGCACGTCCGTACACTTGAGGATCGTGTCCGCCGCGCCCGCCGTCGCCCCGCATCGGCCGCGCGTCGCGGCGTGGATGCTGACGGCCGCCCGTGCCGCCCTCGCGCTCGTCCTCGGGCTGGCGATCACCTTCACCGGAGGGCACTCCGCCCGG
>NZ_BAAAQO010000002.1:690530-707177 GCF_039531715.1 Pseudolysinimonas kribbensis
GCTGCGTCGCGCGGTGCGCGGAACCTTCCTCGTCCAGGCGGCGGTCACGCTCGTGGCCGGGATCTCGGGTCTCGTGGCGCTGTCGTCGGCCGCGGGCGGCGGCGACGTGATCGCGCTCGTCGGGATCGTCAGCGCGTTCGGCATCCTGACCGGCGCCCTGGAGCTCGTGGCGGGGCTGCGCGCGCGCCGCGTCGACCGCGGGGCGCGGGACTGGGTCCTGACCGGTGCCCTCACGCTGGCGCTCGGTCTCGCGTTCCTGGTGGTCCCGCCGGGCTACCGCGAGAGCCTCGGCGGCATCGAACGGATCACCGGCACCCTGACCGCCTCGGTCGTGCTGGTCGGGCTCCTCGGCGCCTGGGGGATCGTCGTGGGGGTCCTGCAGGGCATCTCCGCGGTGTCGCTGCGAACCCCGGTCGAACCGGAGGAGGAGGACCGCACGTGAATGCGAAACCGAGTCTGGGCACGCGTCTGCGCCCCGCCGAGCTCGTGGTCGTGGCCGCGATCATCGGCGTCTTCGTCGGCGCGATCGTCGTCATGGGCACCCGTGAGTGGCTCACCGCCCTCGAATGGGCCGGTATCGCGTTCGTGGTCGCCCTCGTGGTGACGGCGATGCTGCTGCTGGCCGTCGTGCCGAAGGACGAGCGACCGGATGCCGAGCACGGCGACGACGAGCACCGCGACGACGAGCGCCCCAGCGGGCACTGACCGCGGCGTGCGTCGTCACTCGAGGTGGTCGACGAGCCTCTCGGCGATCCCGGTGTAGGTCGCGGGGGTGAGGGCGAGCAGGCGCTGCTTCGCGACGTCCCCGATGTCGAGACGCTCGACGAACGCGCGCAGCTCCTCGGCGGTCAGGCGGTGCCCGCGCGTGAGGTCCTTGAGCAGGGCGTAGGGATCCGAGATCGTGCTGCGTCCGGCGACGACCTCGGCCCGGATCACGGTCTGGATCGCCTCCGCCAGCACCTCCTGGTTGACGTCGAGGTCGGCGGCCAGCGCCTCCCGGTCGACGGCGACCTCGCCGAGCCCGCGGGCGAGGTTGTCGAGCGCGAGGAGCGAGTGGCCGAGCGCGACGCCGACGTTGCGCTGCGTCGTGGAGTCGGTGAGGTCGCGCTGCATCCGGCTGGTGACGAGCGTCGCGGCGAGCGAGTTGAGCAGCGCGGTCGAGAGCTCGAGGTTGGCCTCGGCGTTCTCGAAGCGGATCGGGTTGATCTTGTGCGGCATCGTCGACGACCCGGTCGCCCCGGCCTGCGGGATCTGCGAGAGGTAGCCCATCGAGATGTAGGTCCACACGTCGGTGCAGAGGTTGTGCAGGATCCGGTTGGCGTGGGCGATCGCGGCATAGAGCTCGGCCTGCCAGTCGTGCGACTCGATCTGGGTGGTGAGAGGGTTCCACACGAGCCCGAGACCGGTGACGAACGCGTGCGAGATCGACTCCCAGTCGGCATCCGGATCGGCGGCGACGTGGGCCGCGTAGTCGCCGGTCGCGCCGTTGAACTTGCCGAGGATCTCGATGTCGTCGATGCGGTCGAGCGCGCGCGCGAGCCGCGCCGCGAAGACGGCGAGCTCCTTGCCGAAGGTCGTCGGGGTCGCGGGCTGTCCGTGGGTGTGGGCGAGCATCGGCGTCGCCCGCTCGGCACGGGCGCGCTCCTCGATCGCGGCGAGCACCTCCTGCGCCCGGGGCAGCCACACCTCGTGCACTGCGGCGCCGATCGTCAGGGCGTAGGCGAGGTTGTTGATGTCCTCGCTCGTGCACGCGAAGTGGGTGAGCTCGGCGACGCGGTCGAGACCGAGCTCGGCGAGCCGGGCGCGCACCAGGTACTCGACCGCCTTGACGTCGTGCCGGGTGGTCGCCTCGAGGCGGGCGAGTTCCCGGATCTCGGGCTCGCCGAATCCGGACGCGAACTCCCGCAGCGCCGCGGCCTGCGCGTCGTCGAGCGGCGCGGCACCGAACATGCGGCGCTCGGCGAGGGCGATGAGCCATTCGACCTCGACGTGCACGCGCGCCCGGTTCAGGGCGGCCTCGGAGAGGTGCTCCCCGATCCCGCCCACCGCCGCCCGGTAGCGTCCGTCGAGCGGGCTGATCGGCTGCGGAGGAAGCGGGCTCATGAGACTCCCTGTCGGATTCCGGGCTCGAGCTGCCGGAACAGCGCGAACGTCGCGCGCTCGATCATCGTGAGCACGCCGTCGAACATCGCCGCATCGGAGTAGTACGGATCCGGCACGTCCATCGTGCCCGATCCATCGGGGTCGAACGTCATCAGCAGCTGCACCTTGCCCTGGTCGAGGTCGCTCGTCGCCCAGCCGCGCAGGATGCGCTCCTGGCCGCGGTCGAAGGCCAGCACGAGATCGTGCTGGGCGAACTCGTCGACCTCGAACTGCCGGGCCCGATGCGACGACGCGTCGTAGCCGCGGGCCGCGAGCGCGGCGATCGTGCGTGCGTCGGCACGCTCGCCGACGTGCCAATCGCCGGTCGACGCGGACGTGACCTGCAGCCGCTGCTCGTAGCCGTGCGACGTGATGAGCGAGCGCAGCACCGCCTCGGCCATGGGCGACCGGCAGATGTTGCCCGTGCACACGAAGCACACGCGGAAGGCGGCGATCGGGTCGCCGTCGCGGGTGCGCATCCCCCCATCTTCGCGGGGGCGGACTCCCCTGCACAGCATCCGGACCCGCGCCGTGCTCCCCGCATCGGGTCCCGCGCGGCCCGGCGGGGTGCTCCGCTCGCCACGATCGAGCCATGGTCATCCCGCTTCCGTCCGAACCGGACGCACGTGCCGAGCTCTTCCGACTTCTCTCACCCGTGGTCGACGACGTGGCGGCGGCGGTCGTCGACCCGCCCCGCGTGGCGAGCGGCGACTGGCTCGGACCGGCGTCACAGGCGTGCGATCAGCTCCAATCCGAGCTGCGCGGGCGGCTGACCGTGCTGCTCGGCGAGCTGGATCGCGCCCGCGCGCGGGTGTCGGGGGCATCGTGATCCCGCCGCCTCCCTCGCCGGACCACGCGACGTCGCCGCTCACGCCGGTGCGGCCCGCGGACCCGGGGCCGGATCGACTGCTGCCCCCGCTGGCGCCCGGCACGAACCAGCCGCCGCCTCCCGATGCGTCGCACTTCGCGCCGACGCCGCAGCTCGGGGGTCCGCTCGTCGTGACCGCGGCCGGTTCGACGACCGTCGCGACGGATGGGATGCGGGCCGCCATCGCCCAGGCGGCCGCGCTGACCTCGCGGTTGCGGCACGGCCTCGCCGCCATCCATCGCGCCGAGCTCGTGCCCCACGCCCCGCCGCTGGGCGCCGTGGAGCAGGCCCTGCGCGCCGCCATCTCGACGGCCGAGCGGCTGCACGACGGGCTCACGCGTGCCGTCGAGCGCTACAGCGCCGCGAGCCGTGATGCCAACGGTCTGTTCGACGCACTCGCGGGCGTCGGCGGTGCCCTGCTCGGCACCCAGCTCCGGATGGGCGCCCTCTTCGGCGGCCCGGCGCTCGTGCTCGGCGCCCTGGCCGGGATCGCCGGCGGCGAGGCGCTCACCGGACGCAAGCTCGACCCGGCGGCCCTCGCGCGATTCCTCGAGCAGCACCCGCAGCTGACCGGCAATCCGACCTTCGTCGCGGCGGTGCGCGGAGTGGCGGACGGCATGGACGAGGGCATGCTGACCGCCGCCGGCGTCCCGCCGGTGATCGCGGTCGCGCTCGGCGCGACCGGACGGACCGGTATGGCGACGAGTGCCGACGCCCTGATGGCGATCGGCCCACGGCTCGGGCTGCTCGAGGAGTCGCCCGTCGACGTGCAGCGGGTCGACCGGCAACGGGTCGACACGGCACCCTCCGGCGCGACGCAGCGGCTGGAGCGGGTGCCGGAGGGCGACCAGGTGCGCATCGAGCGGTACACGGCGCCGGGATCGCCGGATCGGTTCGTCGTCTACGTCGGACCGACCGAGACCTTCGACCCGCGGCCGGAGGGCGAGCCGTGGGACATGGCGAGCAACGTCGGCGGCGTCGGCGGGGAGGACGTCGCCTCGATCCGCGCCACCGAGCTCGCCATGAGGGATGCGGGGATCACCGACGCCAGCCAGGTGCAGCTCGTCGGGTTCTCGCAGGGCGGGATGGTCGCGGCCCGCATCGCGGCGGATGGCGACTGGAACGCCGTGGGCCTGCAGACCTTCGGCGCACCGTCGGGCAACGTGGTGCTGCCGGACGGCGTCCAGGGCATGGCGGTGCGCAACCGGGAGGACTTCATCCCGGCGCTGGCCGGACCGCAGACCGATCACCATCTGCTGCAGGTGGAGCGCACGGTGTATGCGGATCCGTCGACGATGCCCACCGATCAGGCGGCGCCGGGCCATCAGCGGGTCGCCTACGCCGCGACGGCACAGGCGATCGACGCGGCCCGCTCCGAGGACGTGCGCGCCCAGTCCCGGGCTCTCGACGACTTCGCCGGCGACTACGCCCGGCGGCCGGGATCGACCATCACGGCATCCCTTTATCACGCCGTCCGACGCGACGGGAGCGGAGGATGACCGGCGGCGAGGCTCAGCGCCGCTCGACCGAGCGCGTGAACGGTCGCACGATGATGCCGATCAGCCAGCTGATGACGCCGATGATGATCGCACCCAGAACCCCCCACCAGAAGCTCTCGACGGCGAGACCGAAGCCGAGGAGGCTGCTGATCCACGCGACCAGCAGCAGGAGCAGCCCGTTGACCACGAGCGAGATCAGACCGAGCGTGAGCACATAGAGCGGGAACGCGACGACGCGGATGATGCCGCCGATGACGCCGTTGACGATGCCGAAGATGAGCGCGACCAGCACGAGGGTCACGATGTAGGCGAAGACGTTCCCGGGGTCGGCGTCATAGGACTTGATCGACACGTGCGGGCTCATGATGAGCGTCGTCAGCCAGAGGGCGAGCGCCGAGATGAGCAGGCGGAGGAGGAGGCGTCCCATGCACCCCATCATGGCGCGAGGGCCCCGCCGGCGGAACGGGCAGAGCCGTGGCGCTTAAACTCATGGCGTGGCCGTGATCCTCCGTCCCGAGATCGCCGCGCTCGTGCCGTATCGGCAGGGTCGGCCGGCCGCACCCGACGCGTTCAAGCTGTCGTCCAACGAGAATCCGTTCGAGACGCATCCGGCGGTGCTCGAGGCGATCGCGGGAGCCAGCATCAACCGGTACCCGGACGGCGCCGCGGTCGCGTTGCGCGAGCGTCTCGCGGAGCGGATCGGCGTCTCGATCGACGAGGTGCATGTCGGGGCGGGGTCGGTCGCGATCCTGCAGCAGCTGATCTCGGCGGCCGCCGGTGCCGGCGACGAGGTGCTCTACGCCTGGCGGTCGTTCGAGGCGTACCCGGGTCTCGTGACGGTCGCGGGAGCGACCAGCGTGACCGTACCGGTGCTGGCCGACGGGCGGCACGACCTCGATGCCATGGCGGCGGCGATCACCGACCGCACGCGGGCGGTGCTGGTCTGCACGCCGAACAATCCCACCTCCACGATCGTCACGACCGCCGAGTTCGAGGAGTTCATGGCGAGGGTGCCCGAGACGGTGCTCGTGCTGCTCGACGAGGCCTACCGCGAGTTCGTCACCGACCCGCACGCGGTCGAGGGCCTGTCGCTGCTGGACCGGTACCCGAACCTCGTCGTGCTGCGCACGTTCTCGAAGGCGTTCGGGCTCGCCGGCCTGCGGGTCGGCTACGCGGCCGGACCCGCCTACATCCTCGACGCAGCACGCTCGGCCGCGATCCCGCTGTCGGTCACCGAGCCGGCCCAGCGCGCCGCGCTCGCCGCGCTCGATCACGAGGGCGAGCTCCGGGATCGGGTCGACGCGATCGTGGAGCGCCGAACCCGGGTGCGCGACGGCCTGCAATCGGCCGGCTGGGACGTCCCGGAGCCGCAGGGCAACTTCGTCTGGCTGGCCGCCGGCGACGACACCCCCCGCGCCGCCGAGATCCTGGAGCGCCACGGGATCGTCGCGCGGGTCTTCGCGCCCGACGGCATCCGGGTGTCGATCGGCGAGGAGGCATCTGTCGATCCGCTCCTACGGTCGGCCGCGGAGGTTGTCGCAATGCTCCGAGAAGGGGCCTGAACACCGCGGATAGGGTGGTCACCATGTCCCAGGAGTCGGCGACGGTCCAACTGCTCTCGCCGGAGGGGACCCTTCTCCGAAGCGAGGCGACCGAGCGGTACCTGCCGGTCATCGACGCCCTCGACGAGCAGCAGCTGCTCGACTTCCATCGGCAGATGGTCGTCATCCGGCGATTCGACCTCGAGGCGGGCAACCTGCAGCGACAGGGTCAGCTCGCCCTGTGGATCCCGAGCATGGGGCAGGAGGCCGCCCAGGTCGGTTCGGGCTACGCTGCCCGGCCGCAGGACCACATCTTCCCGTCGTACCGCGAGCACGTCGTCGGCCGGATCCGCGGGCTCGACCCTCTCGAGATCATCCGCCAGCTGCGGGGCAACAGCCACGGCGGCTGGGACGCGGCGGCCAACGGCAACTTCCACCTCTACGCGATCGTGCTGAGCTCGCAGACGCTGCACGCGACCGGATACGCCATGGGGCTGCGCTTCGACGGCGCGATCGCGAGCGGCGATCCGGAGAGCGACCAGGCGGTGATCGTCTACTACGGCGACGGCGCCAGCAGCGAGGGCGACGTGCACGAGTCGATGGTGTTCGCCGCGAGCTATCAGACGCCGCAGGTCTTCTTCCTGCAGAACAACCAGTGGGCGATCTCGGTGCCGGTCTCGCGGCAGTCGCGCACGCCGTTGTACGAGCGGGCGGCCGGATACGGCATCCCGTCGCTGCAGATCGACGGCAACGACGTGCTCGCCGCGTACGCGACGACGCGCATCGCGCTCGATGAGGCGCGCGGGGGCCGCGGGCCGCGCTTCATTGAGGCCATGACCTACCGGATGGGCGCCCACACCTCCAGCGACGACCCGACCAAGTACCGCGAGGACGACGAGGTCGACGTCTGGAGCGAGCGCGACGCGATCACCCGGTTCGAGCACTACCTGCGCTCCCGCGGCGTCGGCGACGGGTTCTTCGCGGAGGTCGCGACCGAGGCGGAGGATGCCGCGGCCGATCTGCGCACGCGCATCTTCGAGCTCGCCGTGCCCGAGCCGGCGAGCATGTTCGCCCACGTGTACAGCGAGCCACACCCGGTCATCGAGGCGCAGCGCGAGTGGCTCGCCGCCTACGAGGCGTCGTTCGGCGAGACCGATGAGGCCCGGGAGGCCCGGGCGTGATCGAGAGCCTCACGATGGCGAAGGCCATCAACGCCGGCCTGCACGCTGCCATGTCCGCCGACGACAAGGTGCTCCTCATGGGCGAGGACATCGGCACGCTCGGCGGGGTCTTCCGTGTGACCGAGGGGCTGAAGAACGCCTTCGGCGAGAATCGCGTGCTCGACACGCCGCTGGCCGAGTCGGGCATCGTCGGGACGGCGATCGGCCTGGCCATGCGCGGCTACCGGCCGGTGTGCGAGATCCAGTTCGACGGCTTCATCTTCCCCGGGTTCGACCAGATCACGACGCAGCTCGCGAAGATGACCGCGCGGCACGAGGGTCTCCTGCAGATGCCGGTCGTCATCCGGGTGCCCTACGGCGGCCACATCGGCGCGATCGAGCACCACTCCGAGAGCCCCGAGGCGTATTTCGCCCACACCCCCGGCCTGCGGCTCGTGAGTCCCGCGACCGCGCAGGACGGCTTCACGATGATCCAGCAGGCGATCGCCTCGAACGATCCCGTGCTGTTCTTCGAGCCGAAGAGCCGCTATTGGCAGAAGGGCGAGGTCGATCGCGAGGCGACGGCCGCGCCGCTGCACGCGAGCCGGGTGATCCGCACCGGATCGGATGCCACCGTGATCGGGCACGGCGCGATGATCGCGACGCTGCTGCAGGCGGCCGAGATCGCCGCGGAGGAGGGCACGAGCCTCGAGGTCATCGACCTGCGCTCCCTCTCGCCCATCGACTACGGGCCGATCGTGGAGTCGGCGCAGAAGACCGGCCGGGTCGTCGTCGCGCATGAGGCGCCCGGCAATGCGAGCATCGGGTCGGAGCTGGCCGCGACGATCACCGAGCGGGCGTTCTACTCGCTCCAGGCACCCGTGCTGCGGGTCACCGGGTACGACGTGCCGTACCCTCCCGCCAAGATCGAGGCGGTGTTCCTGCCGGACGCCGACCGCGTGCTCGACGCCGTCGACCGCGTGCTGGCCTACTGAGAGGACCGACGATGGCGCAGTCAGAGTTCCCGCTCCCCGACGTCGGCGAGGGTCTCACCGAGGCCGAGATCGTCTCGTGGAAGGTGGCGCCCGGCGACCAGGTGCGGGTCAACCAGGTGCTCGTCGAGATCGAGACCGCGAAGTCGCTCGTCGAGCTGCCGTCGCCGTTCGCCGGCACCGTCACCGAGCTGCTCGCCGAGGAGGGCGCGACCGTCGAGGTCGGCGCCCCCATCATCCGGGTGGATTCCGCGGGCGGCACGATCGAGCTCGAGGCCCCCGGCAACGAGGGCGACACCCTCGGAGTCGTCGCCGACACGATGACCACGATCGGCGGCGGTCGCGTGCACCGGCCCGAGGGGACACCCGCCGCGGACGCCGCACCGGCTCCCACGGCGCCCGAGGTGCCCGGCGAGGTCGGCGGCGCCGTGCTCGTCGGCTACGGGACCGGAGGCCACGTGGCCTCGCGCCGTCGCAAGCCCGCCAACGGTGCGCCCGCCGCGCCGGACCCGCAGCGCGCCGTGCCGCGCCGCCCATCCGGCCCCTCCACCGTCGGCTCCGTCATCGCGAAGCCGCCGATCCGCCGGCTCGCGAAGGACCTCGAGGTCGACATCGCCACGGTCTCGGGCACGGGGCTCGGGGGCGAGGTCACGCGCGACGACGTCATCCGGCACGCGCAGCAGGCCAGCGTGTTCCAGAACCTGCAGACACCGGAGTGGCCGACCGATCGCGAGGAGCGCATCCCCGTCAAGGGCGTGCGCAAGGCGATCGCGTCGGCGATGGTCTCGAGCGCGTTCACGGCGCCGCACGTGAGCGTCTTCACCGACGTCAACGCGACGCGCACCATGGAGCTCGTGCAGCGACTGAAGAAGTCGCCGCAGTTCGCGGGGATCCGGATCAGCCCGCTGCTCGTGATGGCGAAGGCCGTGATCTGGGCCTGCCAGCGCAATCCCACGGTGAACTCGACGTGGACCGACAAGGAGATCGTGGTGCACCACTACGTGAACCTCGGCATCGCGGCGGCGACGCCGCGCGGACTCATCGTGCCGAACATCAAGGACTCCCAGTCGATGTCGCTGCTCGAGCTCGCCAAGGCGCTCGAGCAGCTCACGATCATGGCGCGCGAGGGGCGGGCGCAGCCCTCCGACATGGCGAACGGCACCGTCACCATCACGAACCTCGGCTCCTACGGCATGGACACCGGCACGCCGATCCTGAATCCGGGCGAGGTCGGCATCGTCGCCCTCGGCGCGCTCAAGCAGAAGCCGTGGGTGGTCGATGGGGTCGTTCGGCCCGAGTTCGTGACGACCGTCGGTGCGAGCTTCGATCACCGCGTCGTCGACGGGGATGTCGCGAGCCGCTTCACGGCCGACATCGCCTCGGTGCTCGAGGAGCCCGCGCTGCTGCTCGATTGACCGCGCCGCCGCTGCTGCGGCGCGGGTCGCTCCGCGATCGGCACGAGCGCGGTCGCGCCGATCGCTATGGCTGGGTCGGTCGGGCACCGCGCGGACGCGCGGGTTTTGACAATGATTATCAATAGCGGCTAGGGTCGTCCGCATGCCCCGACGCGCACTCGCCGCACTCGCCGCCCTCGCCGTGCTCGCGGCACTCGCCGGATGCAGCGGCGGTGCCGCCGCCTCCGCCTCCGGAGCCGCGGGCACCGTGCCGGTCGTCGCGTCGACCGACGTCTACGGCGACATCGCGAAGGCGATCGGCGGCGCGCACGTCACGGTCACGTCGATCATCGACGATCCCGACAAGGACCCGCACGAGTACCAGGCCGACGCCCGCACGCAGCTCGCGATCTCGCGGGCGAAGGTCGTGATCGAGAACGGCGGCGGCTACGACGACTTCGTCGACACGATGCTCAAGGCCTCCAAGAACACGAAGGCGTTCGTGGTGAACGCTGTGAAGCTGTCCGGCTTCTCCGGCGCCGACCTCAACGAGCACGTCTGGTACGACTACCCGACCATGTCCAAGGTCGTCGACGCGATCGCCGCGTCGCTGCACACCGCCGACCCGAAGCACGCCCGCGCGTACAGCGCGGGCGCCGAGGCGCTGCAGCAGAAGCTGACCCGGCTCGAGGATTCCGAGGCGACGCTCGCGGCATCGACGACCGGCGTCGGCGCCGGCATCACCGAGCCCGTGCCGGACTACGTGCTCCAGGCGTTGAAGATGGACATCGTGACGCCGCCCGCCTTCAGCAAGGCGATCGAGGACGGCACCGACGTCGCCCCGGTCGTGCTGCAGCAGACGCTCGCGCAGTACGCCGACGGCAGGGTGAAGGTGCTCGTGTACAACGTGCAGACCGGCGGGCCGCAGACCGAGGCCGTGCTCGCCGCCGCGAAGAAGCATCACGTGCCCGCCGTGCCGGTCTCCGAGACGCTGCCGGAGGGGTTGCACTACATCGAGTGGCAGGAGGGCGTGCTCGCCGCGATCGCCCAGGCGGTCACCGGATGACGCCCCCGCTGCTGTCCCTCCGCGCCGCCGAGCTCACCCTCGGCGGTCGCGTGCTGTGGAGCGGCGTGGACCTCGACGTCGCCCCGGGCGAGTTCGTGGCGGTGCTCGGCGCGAACGGGTCGGGCAAGACCAGCCTGCTCAAGGCGATCCTGGGCCAGCACCGGCTGAGCGCCGGGTCGGCGACCTTCCTCGGGGAGCCGCTGCGCCACGGTGATCGGCGCATCGGCTACGTGCCGCAGCAGCGCCTCGCCGATGAGGGCACGCCGCTGCGCGGCCGCGACCTCGTCGGCCTCGGGCTGGACGGGCACCGCTGGGGCGTCGGATGGCCGAGCCGCGCCCGGCGCGAGAAGGTCGACGAGGTGCTCGACGCGGTCGGCGCCGCGCATTACGCGCGCGTGCCGGTCGCGAGCCTGTCGGGCGGCGAGCAGCAGCGACTGCGGATCGGGCAGGCGCTCGCCGGCGATCCGCGCCTGCTGCTGTGCGACGAGCCGCTGCTCTCGCTCGACCTGCGCGCTCAAGGTGTCGTCAGCGAGCTCATCGATCGCACCCGCCGCGCGCGCGACTTCGGGGTGCTGTTCGTGACGCACGACGTCAATCCGGTGCTCGGGATGGTCGACCGGGTGCTCTACCTCGCCGGCCGCCGGTTCCGGGTCGGCACGCCCGACGAAGTGCTGCGCAGCGACGTGCTGAGCGAGCTCTACGACGCGCCCGTCGATGTCGTGCGCGCCCGGGGGCGCGTGATCATCGTCGGCGCTCCCGATCAGACCCACGCGCACGAGCACGAGCACGATCACGGGGCGGATCTGCCGTGAGCGCGCTCCTGACGACCGACTGGTGGTCGACCCTCTTCGACTTCTCGGACTACGGCGACCTGCTGCAGCTGCTGCAGAACTCCGTGTACGCCGGCATCCTGCTCGGCCTGGTCGGCGGCCTCATCGGGGTCTTCGTCGTGCAGCGCGACCTCGCCTTCGCCGTGCACGGCATCAGCGAGCTCTCCTTCGCGGGGGCGGCCGCGGGGCTGCTGCTCGGGATCGGGGTCGTCGCGGGGTCGCTCGTCGGGTCGGTCGTCGCGGCCGCGATCATCGGGGTGCTCGGTGCCCGCGCCCGCGAGCGCAACTCGATCACCGCGGTGCTCATGCCGTTCGGCCTCGGCCTCGGCATCCTGTGCCTCGCCCTGTATCCCGGGCGGGATGCCAACAAGTTCGGCCTGCTCACCGGGCAGATCGTCGCGGTCGACGACCCGCGTCTCGGCTCGCTCGCCGTGATCGCCGTCGTGGTGCTCGCGGGCCTCGCGGTCGTCTGGCGTCCGCTCGGGTTCGCGAGCGTGGATGCCGAGGTCGCGGCCGCCCGCGGCGTTCCGGTGCGCGCGCTCTCGCTGGTCTTCATGCTCCTGCTCGCGCTCGCCGTGTCGGTGAGCGTGCAGATCGTGGGCGCGCTTCTCGTGCTGTCGATCCTCGTCACCCCCGCGGCGGCGGCCCTGCGCATCTCGGCGTCGCCCGTCTGGGTGCCCGTGCTCTCGACCGCGTTCGCGGTGGTGTCGCTCGTCGGCGGCATCCTGCTCGCCCTCGGGGCCAGCGTGCCGATCAGCCCCTACGTCACGACGATCTCGTTCCTCATCTACCTGGTCTGCCGGCTCGCGGGTGCGCGGCGTACCGTGAGGCGCAGGGAGCGGAGGCTCGCATGAAGCGGAACACCTGGCAGCGCGAGGCCGTGCGCGAGGCCCTCGGCGACACCGCGGGTTTCGTGAGCGCCCAGTCGCTGCATCAGACCATGCGCGAGCAGGGATCCGAGGTCGGGCTCGCGACCGTGTACCGTGCCCTCGCCGACCTCGCGACCGAGGGGGACGCCGACTCGCTGCAGCAGGAGGGCGAGTCGCTCTACCGCGCGTGCACCCCGGGGCGGCATCACCACCACCTGATCTGCCGGCGCTGCGGCCGGGCGGTGGAGATCGAGGCCGACCCGGTGGAGACCTGGGCCCGCGAGGTCGCGGCGGCGAACGGGTTCACCGAGCCCGAGCACGTCGTCGACGTGTTCGGCTACTGCGCGGAGTGCTCCGCGGCGCGCGCCTCGTCCACCGGCTGAGCAGCGGGTGCGGTCGCCGGCACGGGCACCGGCGCCGGACCGCCCGGTCGCACCAGGAACAGAACCACGACGAAGGCGATGATCGCGCCGGCGGCCGGCAGCAGGATGCTCTGCGCCATGGCCGCCGTGAAGCCGTCGTGCAACGGGGCCGGCAGCGCGCCCCCGCCGAACCCGGCCTGCGACACCGAACCGCCCGCCGCGGCGGGCAGGTCCGCGACGAGCCGGGACTGGATGAGCGCGGCGATGGAGGCGCTGCCGAGCACCGCGCCGACCTGCCGGGTCGCGTTGTACACGCCCGCGCCCGCGCCGGCGAGGTTCAGCGGCAGGTTGCGGGTCGCGCTCACCGAGAGCGGAGCCCAGATGCCGGCCTGCGCGATCCCGAGCACGAACGCGGGGATCAGGAGCACGCCGACCGACTGATCGGGTGTGAGCAGCACCGCGTAGAGCACGAGCGAGAGCGCCAGCAGCACCATGCCGACCGCGCCGATCGTGCGCGGGTGCACGCGGTCGAGCGCGCGGCCCGTGAACGGCGAGATGAAGATCGACACGGCCATGGGCGCGAACATGAGGGCCGACTGGGTCGGCGTCATGCCGCGCACGAGCTGCAGATAGAAGACCAGCGGCAGCGCGAACGACGTCACGGTGAAGCCGACGGCGGTGATGCCGATGTTGGCGAGCGCGAAGTTGCGATCGCGGAACAGGCGCAGCGGCAGGAGCGGTTCGGCGCGGTTGAACCGCTGCCAGACGACGAACGCGACGAGCACGACGACGCCGACGATGATGAGCAGCCAGACCGAGATCGGCCCCGCGATCGTGCCCCAGTCGTAGCGCTCGCCCTCCTGGATGCCGAACACGAGCAGGAACATCCCGACGGCGCTCAGCACGACGCCCAGCAGGTCGAAGCGGTGCGGGTGCATCTCGAGCCTCGGCACCAGGATCACGGCGAGCGCGAAGGCGACGACGCCGATCGGTACGTTGACGAAGAAGATCCACGGCCATCCGAGGGCGTCGACGATGAGGCCGCCCACGATGGGCCCGACGAGCGTGCCGACGCCGGCGACCGCGCCCCAGACGCCCATCGCGGCGCCGCGGCGCTCCGCCGGGAACACCCGGGTGATGACCGCCATGGTCTGCGGCGCCATGAGCGCTGCGCCGAGGCCCTGCACGGCACGCGCCGTGATGAGCCAGCCGATATCGCCCGACAGGCCGCACCACAGCGAGGCGAGCGTGAAGATCGTGAGCCCGACGAGGTAGAGGTTCTTGGGCCCGAACCGGTCGCCCAGGCGCCCGGTGATGAGCAGCGGGGTCGCGTACGTGAGCAGGTAGGCGCTCGTGACCCAGATGACCGAGTCGATGTCGGTGTGCAGACCCTCGAGGATCCTGGGGTTGGCGACGCTCACGATCGTCGAGTCGATGAGGATCATGAAGAACCCGACGACGAGCGCCCAGAGCGCGCGCCAGGGACGCGGAGCGGATGCCATGCGGTCACCCTACTGACGGCGGGTGACGGACCAGCCCGGCATCGGGTACGATCGAGAGGTTGTGCCCGCGAGGGCGCTTCTTGTGTGCGACCGGGGCCACCCCGGATCCGCATGCCGACAAGTGACCTTGGGTGCCGTGGTCTTGGAGGAATCCAGCCGCGGCACGGTAGCCGGACGATTCGCGTCGTCCCGATATGGAGGAATCATGGCAGCCGTCTGCCAGGTGACCGGAGCCGTTCCCGGTTTCGGCCACAGCATCTCGTTCTCGCATCGTCGCAACAAGCGCCGGTTCGATCCGAACGTGCAGCGCAAGACCTATTACGTGCCGTCGCTGCGGCGGAAGGTGACGATCAACGTGTCCGCACGCGGCATCAAGGTCATCGACGCCCGCGGCATCGACGCGGTCGTGAGAGACATCCTGGCTCGCGGGGAGAAGATCTGACATGGCGAAGGCACAGGACGTCCGTCCGATCATCAAGCTGCGCTCCACGGCCGGCACCGGGTACACCTACGTGACCCGCAAGAACCGCCGCAACGACCCGGACCGTCTGGTCCTCAAGAAGTACGACCCGGTCGTGCGCAAGCACGTCGAGTTCCGAGAGGAGCGCTAAAGCGTGGCCAAGAAGAGCAAGATCGCCAAGAACGACCAGCGCGCCGTCATCGTCGAGCGCTACGCCGCGAAGCGGCTGGAGCTGAAGAAGCAGCTCGTCGACCCGAACGGCAGCGATGAGAGCCGCGAGGCCGCTCGCGTCGGCCTGCAGAAGCTCCCGCGCGACGCGTCGCCGGTGCGTCTGCGTCACCGCGACGCCATCGACGGACGCCCCCGCGGCGTGCTGAGCCAGTACGGGATCTCCCGTGTGCGGTTCCGCGACATGGCGCACCGCGGCGAGCTCCCCGGCATCACCAAGTCGAGCTGGTAAAGAGGAACCTCCCCACACCGCGAAGATCCCCGGAATCACGGGGAACTACTGGTACCTTCGTGCTCGGCCCGACGGCGGCGACGCCGACCGGGTCGTTCCGAATACGAGGTCCGAGGAGGACATCCCATGGCTGACAAGTCACTCAACAAGACCGATCTGGTCGCCGCCATCGCTGCCGACTCCGGACAGAGCCAGGCCACGGTCTCCGGCATCGTCGACTCGCTGTTCAGCGTCCTGGCGAAGTCGGTCGGCGAGGGCACCAAGGTGCAGATCCCGGGCTGGCTCGCCGTCGAGCGCACCCACCGCGCCGCCCGCGAGGGGCGCAACCCCGCCACGGGCGAGGCGATCCACATCGCCGCCGGCTACGGCGTCAAGGTGACCGCGGGCTCGAAGCTCAAGGCCGCCGCCAAGTAAGCGACTCGTGAGGCGCCGATCCCCCGGGGTCGGCGCCTTTCGCGTTCCCCGCCCCGGCGCGGCACCACTCGACCCGCTCACATCCGGCCGGGCCTAGCCTGGTCTCATGCTCCGCGTCGCGCGGATCGTCTCTCCCGCGGTCCTGATCCTCGTCGCGTTCGGCGCACTTCTCGTCGCGCTCGCGATCGGGCACGGCGCGGACGCGCCGATCGCGCTCGACCCCGGCGTCGCCGTGCGGTTCGGGGTGCCGTTCGCGCAGGTCGTGCTCGACCTCGGGATCGCCACGGCGATCGGCGGCCTCGCGATCGCCGTCTTCGCGTTCGCGTCGAGCGACGAGCGCTACGGCCGCGCACTCGATGTCGCGGCGGCCGGGGCGGCCGTGTGGACGATCGCGGCCGCCGTCAGCAGCGTGCTCTCCTATTCCTCCCAGACCGGCAAGGCGCCCGACCTCGGGCAGCGGTTCGGCGTCGGCCTCGGCGACTATCTCACCCAGAACATCCCCGGCCGCGCGTGGCTGACGACGGTGCTCGTCGGCGCGGTCGTGACGGTCCTGTGCTTCGCAGTGCGATCCCAGACCGCCCTGGTGTTCGTCGCCGCGTTCGCCGTGCTCGGCCTCATCCCGCTCGAGGAGCAGGGTCACGCGGGCGACTCGTCGACGCACGAGGCGGCGATCACGGCGATCTGGCTGCACGTGATCTTCGCGAGCCTGTGGATCGGCGGACTGCTGGTGCTCGCGACGATCGGCTGGCGGGAGCGAAGGACGGCCGCCACGGGCCGGGTGGATGCCGACCGCCTCGTCCCGGTGCTCGAGCGCTATTCGACGATCGCCCTGGTCTGCTTCATCGTGGTCGCGATCTCGGGCACCGTGAGCGCGCAGCTGCGCGTCGGCACGTGGGAGGCGCTGCTCACGCCGTACGGCGTCCTGGTGCTGCTCAAGGTCGCCGCCCTCGGCGCGCTCGGGCTGTTCGGCGTCTTCCAGCGCCGGGTGCTCATCGATCGCCTGCGCCGCACCGCGCAGCGCCGGTTCTTCTGGATCATGGCGACCGCCGAGCTGGCGTTCATGGGGATCGCCTCCGGCGTCGCCGCCG
>NZ_BAAAQO010000002.1:707214-891218 GCF_039531715.1 Pseudolysinimonas kribbensis
CGTCGCGCAGAGCCAGAACGACGACGCGAGCCCGGCGGCGATCCTGACCGGGACGCCGCTGCCGCCGCCGATCACCGCGCTGAAGTACCTCACCGCATGGAACTTCGACCTGCTCTGGGTGCTCATCATCGGCTTCGGGGTCGTCTTCTACCTGTGGGGGGTTCTCCGGCTCCGGCGCCGCGGAGACCGGTGGCCCTGGTACCGCACCGTGCTCTGGCTGGCCGGCATGGGGTCGTTGTTCTGGGTGACCTGCGGCGTCAGCAACGTCTACGAGCAGTACCTGTTCAGCGTGCACATGCTCGAGCACATGCTGCTGACCATGGCCGTGCCGCTCCTGCTCGTGCTCTCGGCGCCCGTGACGCTCGCGGCGCGCGCCATCCACCGGCGCGACGACGGCAGCCGGGGGGCTCGCGAGTGGATCCTGCTCGCCGTGCACTCGAAGGCCGCGGGCGTGCTCACGAATCCCCTCGTCTCCGGCGGGCTGTTCATCACCTCGCTCTGGGTCTTCTACTACACGCCGCTGTTCCGCTGGGCCACGATCGATCACGTCGGGCACGAGTGGATGATCCTGCACTTCCTGATCGTCGGGTACCTCTTCATCCAGACGCTCGTCGGCATCGACCCGGTCAAGAGCCGGCCCGCGTACCCGATCCGGCTCATGCTGCTGCTGATCGTGATGGCGTTCCACGCCTTCTTCGGACTCGCGCTCATCTCGAACCAGGGCCTGCTGCTGGCCGACTGGTACGGGGCGATGGGGCGCACGTGGGGCGCCACACCGCTCGAGGATCAGCAGGCGGCCGGCGGGATCGCGTGGAGCGTCGGCGAGATCCCGACGGTCCTGCTCGCCATCGGCGTCGCGATCCTGTGGAGCCGCAGCGACGAGCGGGAGGCCAAGCGCCGCGACCGTCGCGCCGACCGCGACGGCGACGTCGAGCTCGAGGAGTACAACCGGATGCTCGCGCAGCGCGCCCGTCAGGGCTGAGCGCCGAGCCGGCCGGTCACTGCACGTCGCGGATCGTCAGCTCGCCGTCGCCGCTCACGCGCACGGTGGCGCGGATCGTGAACGGCACGTCCTTGTCGAAGGTCGACGCCGATCCGTCGAAGAGCGACTCCACCGGCACCTTCAGATGCGCCGTGCCCGGCACCTGCGGGATCGTCCAGCTGCGGTCGTCTCCCGCCCCCACCAGCCGCATGTCGGGGTAGCGCTTCATCGACCAGGCGGGAGTGCCGGTCACGCGGTTCTCGATCTGCTGCCCGAAGGGGCATCCGGCCGGGAACAGCACCCTCTGCGTCGCGCAGCGGTCGAGAAGCTTGTTCACCTGGGTCGACACCAGGTCGACGAGCTTGCGCGAGGCCTCGACGTCGATCGTCGCCCCGAACCGCTGCCCGACCGTGTCGGCGAGCACGGGCCGCTCCGTGGAGACCAGCAGCGCGGTCCTCTCGACGAACCGGTAGTCGCCGGGCACGAGCACCGCGTACTCGTGCGGACCCACGCCGGGGGTGTGCACGCGCTGCGTTCCGGCGGTCACCTCGCGCGAGTTGCGCACGTCGAGCGAGAGTCGCGCCACCGGGCTCTCGGCGAAACCCCACACCGGGAACACGCCGAACCGCGTGCCGATCCGCTCCACCTCGAAGGTCGACTGCCCGGCGGTGTCGTTCGAGGTCCAGCTCGCGGTGATGCGGTGAACGCCGCCGTCGTGCTCGACGTCGTCGGTGATCCGGATGTCGTGCAGTCCCGGGAGCGCCGCCGACGTGAGCAGCGCCGGATTGCCGCCCGCGGCATCCACCCCCGGCAGCGAGAGCGCACTCGGGGCGTCGCGCCGGGCGAGCGCGTCGAGGTAGGTGGTCACGAACGAGCCGGGACCGAATCCGACGGCGATCACGACCGCCACCGATCCCACCCCGACGAGCACGACGGCCGCGCATGCCGCCACCCACCGCAGCACCACCCGTCGCACCCCTGAATCCTAGGTAACCTGACGCGGTGGCCGTCCCGGAGCTTTCAGAGGAGCAGGCGGCGGTCTACGCGCGGATCGAGACGACGAGCGATCACATCTTCGTCACCGGCCGCGCGGGCACGGGCAAGTCGACCCTCCTCGAGCACCTCGCGTCGCACTCCTCGAAGCAGATCGTGATCTGCGCGCCGACGGGCGTGGCGGCGCTGAATGTGGGCGGGCAGACCATCCACTCGCTGTTCCGGCTGCCGACCGGCGTGATCGCCGACCACCCGATCGAGCAGGGCGAGCCGCTGCGCAAGCTGCTGAATTCCATCGACACCCTCGTCGTCGACGAGGTCTCGATGGTCAACGCCGACCTGCTCGATGCGATGGATCGGGCGCTGCGGCAGGCACGCCAGCGACCGCACGAGCCGTTCGGCGGCGTGCAGCTCGTGCTGTTCGGCGACCCGTTCCAGCTCGCGCCCGTGCCGGGCGACCCCGACGAGCAGGCGTACTTCGCCGACCGGTACCGCTCGGCATGGTTCTTCGACGCACGGGTGTGGGACGAGACCGACCTGCGCATCTTCGAGCTGCAGACCATCCACCGCCAGCACGAGCTGGAGTTCAAGCGGCTGCTGACGGCGGTGCGGCACGGCGCGGTCACGGCCGAGATGGCGAAGGTGCTCAACGACACGGGAGCCCGCCCGGCGCCGACCGAGGGCGCCATCACGCTCGCGACGACGAACGCGACCGTCAACCGGATCAACGCGACCGCGCTGGGGCGGCTGCCCGGCCGGGCGCTGTCGGCGGTCGCCGAGATCGAGGGCGAGTTCTCCGGCCGCGCCTACCCGGCCGACGAGCGGCTCGAGCTGAAGGTGGGCGCGCAGGTGATGTTCCTGCGCAACGACAGCGGCGCGGAGGGACGCTGGGTCAACGGCACGATCGGCGAGGTCGCCAAGATCGGCGAGGGCACCGTCGCGGTCGACGTCGCAGGCGATCGGCACGAGGTGCGCCCGGCGACCTGGGAGCGTTACCGCTACCGCTACTCGCCCGCGACCAAGACGCTGCACAAGGACGTCGTGGCCGAGTTCACGCAGTTCCCGCTGCGGCTCGCGTGGGCGGTCACGATTCACAAGTCGCAGGGCAAGACCTACGACAGCGCCATCGTCGACCTCGGATCGCGCAGCTTCGCACCCGGCCAGACCTACGTCGCCCTCAGCCGGATCACCGCCCTCGAGGGCCTGTACCTCACGCGGCCGCTGCGCCCGAGCGACATCATCGTCGACGACCGGGTGCGCGAGTTCATGGCGGGCGCGACGGCGATCAAGGCGATCTCGGCCTGAACGACCCGCCTAGTGCTGGTGCGGAGCGAAGAATCCCGTGCCGGTGCGCGCCTGATCGCCGACCTCGGTCGCGCCGAGAGCGGCCGCGGTGAGCACGGCGATGGCGGCGCCGCACAGCGCGAGGGCGATCACGGCGCCGCGGCCGCCTGCCGGACCGCGCGAGGGCGATCGCCGGGTGGCCGCGCGGCGGCCGACGACCGCGACGCACGCGACGACCACGAGGTCGAGCGCGCTCGCCGCGAGCATCGGGGCCAGTCGCAGCGCGCTCGTGAACGGTCCGAGCTGCGCGGGTCCGGCGACGAGCAGCACGAGCACCCAGAGCACGACCGGCACGAGCGCGCCGACCCGGGCCGCGTTCGGCAGCGGGATGCCGCGCCCGGCGACGGCGATGACGCCCCAGCCGAGCTCGGCCACGCCGATGACCGCCACGACCGCGGCGACCGCGGGCGGCGATCCGATGGCGGACGCCAGGTGGATGAGGCCCGCGCCGACGGCGGCGAGCCCGGCCAGCATCCGGCCGACCACGTCAGCCCGTGACGGGGGTGTGCACGTCGCGGTCGACCCCGAGGCCGACGGCGAGCAGGATCGCCGCGCTCGCGAAGTGCAGAACGTTGTCGTCGCCGTTCAGCGAGAGCACGTTGGCGCCGTTGCCCACGATGAACAGTCCGGCGACGCCGACGACGAAGAAGATCAGCCCCGCGATGGTGTTCACCGCCTTCGCGGCGCGAAGCCGCGTGAGCGCCGCCAGCAGCAGGGCGGCGCCGACGAGCACGTGCAGCACGTCGAGCGCGGGGTTCACGCGCAGCAGCCCGAACAGCAGGCCGCCGTGCCGATCGAAGAAGCTGGTCGATCCGGGCACGAAGAAGCCGGCCACGCCGACGACGAGGTGCACCGCGCCGAGCACGGTGCCGAGCAGGCGGTTGGGCGATCTCATCCGGTCGGCATCTCCATGGGTCTCCGCGTCGTCGTCGCTCGCTGCACCGATCGTATGCGGCGACCATACGATGAGGGCACCGCCCACCATCCCGACGGGATTCCGCATGACCACGATCACCGCCGTCACCACGCACGACGTGCGGTTCCCGACCTCGCTCACGGCAGCCGGCTCCGACGCGATGAACAAGGACGGCGACTACTCGGCGGCCTACGTCGTGGTGCACACCGATGACCCGGCACTGCGCGGGCACGGCTTCACGTTCACGATCGGCCGCGGCAACGACCTGTGCACCGAAGCCGCCCGACAGCGCGCGCTGCCGCTCGTCGGCCGCTCGGTCGAGGAGGCCGTCGCCGACCTCGGCGCCGTGTACCGCGAGCTGTCGTCCGACACCCAGCTGCGCTGGCTCGGACCGGAGAAGGGCGTCGAACACCTCGCGATGGCCGCGGTCATGAATGCGATGTGGGACCTCGCGGCCCGCGTCGCGGGCGTGCCGCTCTGGCGCCTGCTCGCCGGTATGACGCCCGAGCAGTTGGTCGACGTCGCCGACCTGCGCTACCTCTCCGACGCGATCACGCGCGACGAGGCGATCGCGCTGCTCGCGGCGAAGGAGCCCACCCGCGCCGGTCGGATCGCCGAGCTCGAACGCACCGGCTACCCCTGCTACACGACGAGCGCCGGATGGCTCGGCTACGACGACGACACCCTGCGCCGCCTGCTGCAGGACGCGGTCGACGCCGGCTACCGGCACGTCAAGCTCAAGGTGGGCGCCGACCGTGACGACGACGTGCGGCGCCTCGGCATCGCACGCGAGGTCATCGGCTGGGACGCGAAGCTCATGATCGACGCGAACCAGGTCTGGGACGTGCCGGAGGCGATCGAATGGATGGGGGCGCTCGCGCCGTTCCGTCCGCACTGGATCGAGGAGCCGACGAGCCCGGACGACATCCTGGGCCACGCCGCGATCCGCCGCGCCGTGCATCCGATCGGCGTCGCGACCGGCGAGCACGGCATGAACCGGGTGCTGTTCAAGCAGCTGTTCCAGGCCGAGGCCATCGACTTCTGCCAGCTCGACGCGGCGCGGCTCGCGAGCGTCAACGAGATCCTCGCCGTGTACCTGCTGGCGGCGAAGTTCGGAGTGCCGGTCTGCCCGCACGCGGGCGGCGTGGGGCTGTGCGAGCTGGTCCAGCACCTGTCGATCTTCGACTACGTCGCCGTCTCGGCCAGCCTCGACGACCGGGTCACGGAGTACGTCGACCACCTGCACGAGCACTTCGTCGATCCGTGCATCGTGCACGACGGCGCCTATGTGCTGCCGAGCGCGCCCGGATACAGCGCCGAGATGCACGACGCGTCGGTGCAGCGCTTCAGCTACCCCGACGGCGAGTACTGGCGAAGCGCGTGAGGCCGGCGCCGCCGGGCTGGCTAGCTGCCGGCAGGCCGCAGCCGCAGCTCCTGCATGCCGCCGTCGACCGCGATGCTCGCGCCCGTGGTCGAACCGTTGCGCGGATCGGCGAGGTAGGCCACCGCCTCGGCGACCTCGTCCGGTGAGACGAGCCGGCCGTGGGGCTGCCGTGCTTCGAGCGCCGCGCGCTCGGCTGCGGGATCATCCGCATCGGCGAGGAGGCGTCCCACCCAGGGGGTGTCGGCGGTGCCGGGGTGGACGCAGTTGACCCGGATCCCCTCCCGCAGATGGTCCGCGGCCATCGCGCGCGTCATGGCGAGCACCGCCCCCTTCGACGCGCTGTACAGCACGCGATTCGGCAGACCGGCCGTGGCGACGATCGAGCAGATGTTGACGATCGCCGCGTGCCGCGATGCGCGAAGCGCCGGGAGGGCGGCGCGGCTCACCCGCGCGGTGCCCACCACGTTGACGTCGAGCACCCGCGCCCATTCGTCATCCGGGTTGTCGGCGACCGTGCCCTGCGCGCCGATGCCGGCGTTGTTGACGAGGATGTCGATGCCGCCGAGCTCGTCGACGACGCGCTGGATCGCGGCGCGGACCGACGCGTCGTCGGAGATGTCGGCCGCGACCGCGAGCACGCCGTCCGCAGCACGGTCCGGATCGCGGTCGAGCACGGCGACGCGGGCACCGCCGCCGGCCAGCCGCTCGGCGATCGCGGCTCCGATGCCGGATGATCCGCCCGTCACGACCGCCGTCAGTCCCGCGAACGCGCCCGCCATGTGCCCACGCTAGCGTCGCCGTGCTCGACGAGCTGCGTGAGGCGACCGCTGCTGTGCATCGACTCCGTGTGATTCAGTGGGCCCATGACCGAGTCGAACACGCGCGAGTTCGAGGCGACGCTCGTCACCGACCTGCGCGACAAGATGACGTACGGCGACTACCTCGACCTCGACACCCTGCTGGGGGCGCAGCACCCGCTCAGCCGACCCGAGCATCACGACGAGCTGCTGTTCATCATCCAGCACCAGACGACGGAGCTCTGGCTCAAGCTCGTGCTGCACGAGCTGCGGGCCGCGTGCGCCGCGCTCGCCGGCGACAACCTCAAGGACGCGCTCAAGAAGATCGCGCGGATCAAGCACATCCAGCGCTCCATGATCGAGCAGTGGTCGGTGCTCGCCACGCTCACCCCGACCGAGTACGTGCAGTTCCGCGACAGCCTGGCCAAGGCATCCGGATTCCAGTCGGCGCAGTACCGTGCCGTCGAGTTCCTGCTGGGCAACAAGAACGCCCGGATGCTCGAGGTGTTCCGCGGCGAACCCGAGAACGCCGAGATGCTGCGGGAGGCGCTCGAGGCCCCGAGCCTGTACGACGAGTTCCTGCGGCTGCTGGCCCGGCGCGGGGTGCCGATCCCGCAGCGACTGCTCGAGCGCGACGTGACGGTCGCGCACGTCTTCGACCCGGAGCTGCGCGACGTGCTCGCGCGGATCTACGAGAAGGTCGACGAGCACTGGGACGTCTACGAGGCGTGCGAGGAGCTCGTCGACCTGGAGGAGAACTTCCAGCTCTGGCGATTCCGGCACATGCGCACCGTCATGCGCACGATCGGCTTCAAGCAGGGCACCGGCGGGTCCAGCGGCGTCGACTTCCTGCGACGGGCCCTCGACCTCACGTTCTTCCCCGAGCTGTTCGCGCTGCGCACCCAGATCGAGGCGTCGTGAGCGCGGCCGCCCGGGATGCGGCGGCGCTCGATGAGAGCGATCCGCTCGCGGCGTATCGGGCGCGCTTCGTCGGCACCGAGGACCCCGGCATCCTGTACCTCGACGGCAACTCGCTCGGCCGGCCGGTGCGCGACCTGCCCGAGCGCCTCACGCGCTTCGTCGAGCACGAGTGGGGCGAGCGGCTCATCCGCGGCTGGGACGAGGGCTGGTTCGATCAGCCGCTCACGCTCGGCGATCGCCTCGGCCGCGTCGTGCTGGGCGCCGCGCCGGGACAGACCATCGTCGGCGACTCGACGACGGTCAGCCTGTACAAGCTGATCCGGGCGGCGCTCGCCGCGCAGCCCGGGCGGCGCACGATCGTCGTGGATCGCGGCAACTTCCCGACCGATCGCTACGTCGTGCAGGGCATCGCGGCCGAGTGCGGCGCGTCGATCGCCTGGCTCGACCCGGACCCGGCATCCGGGGTCACGGTGGACGACGTGCGCGGCGTGCTCACCGGCGACACCGCGGCCGTGGTGCTGAGCCACGTCGCCTACCGCTCGGGCTACGTCGCCGACGTGCCGGGCATCAGCGCGGCGGCGCACGAGGCCGGCGCGCTCGTCGTCTGGGATCTCTGCCACTCGGTCGGTGCGCTGCCGATCCGGCTCGACGAGTGGGGGGTCGACTTCGCGACCGGATGCACATACAAGTACCTCAACGGCGGTCCCGGTTCGCCGGCCTTCCTCTACGTGAGCGCCGAGCTCATCGAGCGCGCGTCGCAGCCGATCCAGGGGTGGATGGGCGCCCGCGACCCGTTCGTGATGGGCCCGGACTACGCGCCGGCCGACGGCATCCGGCGCTTCGTCAGCGGCACGCCCCCGGTGTTCGCGATGCTGCCGATGGTGGCGATGCTCGACCTGATCGAGGAGGCGGGCATCGACGCCATCCGCGCGAAGTCGCTGGCGCTGACCGGCTTGGCGATCGAGTTGTCCGACGAGCTGCTCGCGCCACGGGGTGCGACGCTCGCGACACCGCGCGAGCCGGCGCTGCGGGGTGGGCACATCACAGTCGACCACCCGGCGTTCCCGGAACTGATCGCGACGCTGTGGAGGGCGGGGGTGATCCCGGACTTCCGGCGCCCCGACGGCATCCGGCTGGGGCTGTCACCGCTCAGCACGTCGTTCGCCGAGGTCGACATGGGCGTGCGCCGGATCGCCGCGGAGCTGGCGGCCGCGACGACGTGACCCTCCGCGCGGCCGGGTTCCGCTAGGCCGACGACGCGATCGGTCGCACCGGACGGCAGGGATTGCCGACCGCCACGACCCCGGCCGGGATGTCGCGCGTCACGACGGACCCGGCGCCGATGATGCTGTCCGAGCCGATCGTGACCCCGGGGAGGATCGTGACCGAGCCGCCGATCCAGACGTTGTCGCCGATGGTGATGGCGCTGACGCGCTCCCAGCCCTCGAGGCGCCGCTCCCGATCCTCGGCGTGATTCGGCGTGTAGACACTGCAGCGCGGACCGATCAGGCAGTCGCTGCCGATGGTGATGCGATCGCCTCCGGTCACCAGGAAGTCCTTGTTGATGAAGGTGCGGTCGCCGATGGTGAGGCCGACGCCGTAGTCGAGGCGGAAGGGGGGCCGGAAGTCGATGCCGGCGCCGGCACCGGGGATGAGCTCATGGAAGAGCCGGCGCGCCTCGTCCGGGTCGTCGTAGAAGAGCGCGTTGATGCGGGCGCAGGTCGATTGTGCGTGCCACGACAGCTCCTGCAGAGCGGGCGAGTCCCGGTACCGGATCCATTCCCCGGCGAACTGCGCGCGCACGTCGTCGTGCTTCTCGATCAGGTCGGCGACGAGCCGGTCCGTCGCTGTGTATGTTGTCACGAACAACATATTAGGCCGGGCCGTCGCACGGACGACTGACGTGGAGCGGATGACGGGAATCGAACCCGCGCTATCAGCTTGGGAAGCTGAAGTTCTGCCATTGAACTACATCCGCACGACGCGCCCCGGGGGCCGCGCTCAGTCATCGAGACTACATGCCCCGGCCGGGCCGACGGCAGGATCTCCTGTCGGCGAGCGCACGGTTCGCGATAAGGTGCCGGGCGAGTCGAAGGGCGGCAGCATGCGTCGAAACGTGAGTGCAGGATCGTCGAGGGGTCGTGCGGCGGGGCTGGCCGTGCTCCTCGCCGCGGCGATCGGCATGAGCCTCGCGGTGGCCGCTCCCGCCGCCGCCGCCGGCACCGATCGCTATGTGGCGGTCTCCGGCAGCGACGCGGAGAACGACTGCACCGACGCGAGTGCGCCGTGCCGGACGATCCAGTACGCGGTGCTGCAGGCGGACTCCGGCGACACCATCCACATCGGTGCCGGCAGTTACGACGAGAGCGTGCAGATCCGGATGTCGCTGACCCTGCTGGGCGCGGGCACGAGCGGCGCGTCTCGCACGAGCGTCACCGGCGACGGTGCGGATGCGGGCATCACGATCGACGGCACCGACACCGACGGGGCTCCGGACGTCACGATCGGGTCGCTGGATGTCTCGCACGTCGCCGGCGCCAGCGGAGTCTCCGTCGACGCCGCGACGCTCGTGCTGGAGGCGAGCACGGTCGTGGACAACGACGAGGAGGGCCTCCGGGTGACGGGCACGTCGGCGAGCGCGACGGTCCAGGACTCCTCCGTGTCGGGCAACCTCGACGAGGGCATCCTGGTCGAAGGTGACGCGAGCGCGCACCTCGTGCGCAGCTCGGTCGACGACAACGCCCGCGGCGGCGTAGTCGTCCTGAACGGCTCGGCGACGATCGATACGAGCACGCTCGACGGCAACCTCGGAGCGGGGACCGTGGCCGCCGCCGCATCGGCGACCGTGGCCGTCACCGACTCCACCATCAGCAACACCGATCCGTTCTCCGACGGGGTGCCCGATTACTACGGTGCCGCGGTCCTCGTGCTCCCCGGCGGCGCGGCGACGGTCACCGGGTCGACGCTGGACGGCAACACCGGCCAGGGCGTGCTCGTCCTCGAGACGGGCACGGCGAGCGTGAGCGCGTCGACGATCGCGGGGACCGAGCCGGGTCAGGATGACGCGATCCCCTCCGGAGGGGCGACGAAGACCGGTCAGGGCGGCTCGCTCACGCTGACCGCGACCATCGTGGGCGACAACGTCGCGCCGAACTGCTCGGGCACCGTCGGCGACGGCGGATACAACCTCTCCGACACGGCGTCGTGCGGCTTCTCCGCGACCGGTTCGATCAGCGGCGGAACGGCCTCGCTCGCGAACCTCGCCGAGAACGGCGGCCCGACGAAGACCCGGCTCCCGGCGAAGACCGGCGACGCGGTCGACAGGATCCCCTCGGGCACCGCCGGATGCGCATCCGACGCGACCGACCAGCGAGGCGAGCCCCGCCTGCAGGGCTCCGGATGCGACATCGGCGCCGTCGAGCTCGGCCAGCCGCCGCTCGTCGTGACCCCGAGCGTCCTTCCGCAGGGGACGGTCGGTCAGCCGTACAGCACGACGCTGCAGGCCTCCGGTGGGCTCGGCGCCCCGTACACGTTCGCCCTCGCCGACGGCTCCTCGCTGCCGGACGGGCTCACCCTCTCCGCCTCCGGCGTCATCAGCGGCACGCCCACCGCGGCGGGCACCACCTCGTTCACCGTCGCGGTCGACGACCCGACCTTCGTGCCGTTGACGATCGTGATCGCCCCGGCGACCGCCCCCGCCGCCCTCGCCGAGAGCGGGGCCGACATCCCGGTCACGGGACTGCTGGGTGCCGGTGGGATCGCGGTGCTGCTGGGCATCGTCCTGCTGCTCGCCTTCGCCACCCGACGCGCCGGCGATGACGGTCCGACGGAGCGGGCATCGCACTGACGCCGCTCGGCTAGCCTCGACCCATGCTGCTCAGCGACCGGGACATCAAGGCCGAACTCGAGTCGGGGCGCATCGGGCTCGACCCGCTCGACCTGGGCATGATCCAGCCGTCGAGCATGGACGTGCGGATCGACCGGTTCTTCCGGCTGTTCGACAACCACAAGTACCCGTTCATCGACCCCGCCGAGGACCAGCCGGAGCTCACGCGGCTGATCGACGTGGATGACGATCGGCCGTTCATCCTGCACCCGGGCGAGTTCGTGCTCGGCTCGACGTTCGAGCTGGTCACCCTGCCCGACGACATCGCCGCGCGGCTGGAGGGCAAGAGCTCGCTCGGCCGGCTCGGGCTGCTCACCCACTCGACCGCCGGCTTCATCGACCCCGGATTCTCGGGGCACGTCACGCTCGAGCTCAGCAACGTCGCCACGTTGCCGATCAAGCTCTGGCCCGGGATGAAGATCGGGCAGCTGTGCTTCTTCCGGCTCAGCTCGCCGGCCGAGAACCCGTACGGCACGAGCGCGTACGGCTCGCGCTACCAGGGCCAGCGCGGCCCGACGGCCTCGCGGTCGTTCCAGAACTTCCATCGCGCCGACGTCTGGTCCTCCGAGGCGGGCGCCTCCGGCACCTGACCGTCCCTAGCCAAAACGCCCACTTCCGGGCGATGGCACTGGGCGTTTTTGGCTAGGGGAGGAGGCGGGGCCAGGCCGCGAGCTGCAGCGCGAGCCACGGGCTGAACGCGAACGGGGTCGCGGCGACGGCGGCGCGCAGGTCGTCGAACCCGACCCACGCCCACTCCGCGACCTCGTCGACGGCCGGGCGCGGATCCACCTCGACCACGGCCCGGTAGACCGGGCAGATCTCGTTCTCGACGATGCCGGATGCGTCGACGGCGCGGTAGCGGAAGTCCGGCAGCACGGGATCGAGGGCCCCCAGCTCGAGACCGAGCTCGCGCACCGCACGACGCCGCACGGCATCCGGGATCGTCTCGTCGGGTCCGGGGTGCCCGCAGAACGAGTTGGTCCAGACGCCCGGCCAGGTCAGCTTGCCGAGCGCGCGCCGGGTCATCAGCACCCGGCCGCCGGCGTCGAACACGTGGCACGAGAACGCGAGGTGCAGCGGCGTCGCGAGCCCGTGCACGGCGGACTTGCGCGCGGTCCCGGTGGGGGTGCCGTCGGCATCCACGAGCACGACCAGCTCGCCCGCCTCGGGGTCGCCGGTGCTGGCTGCGGGAACGCTGAGGAACCCATCGGGGGTCGACATGTCGATCGCTAGTCTTTCTAGATGGATGCCGCGCGTCTAGGGTCCGCCGGCGGTCCGACGGCCGTGGCCGACGAGCACCAGTCGCGGGTCGATGCCGTGCTGGCGCGGTTCTTCAGCGTAACCAGGCGCCGCGCGGAGCCGCTGGGCGCCGAATACGTGCGGCTCTGGGACCGGCTCGAGGCCAACACGGTCGGTGGCAAGCGCTTCCGTCCCCGGATGGTGCTCGCCGCGTACCAGGCCCTCGGCGGCCTCGACCTGCAGGCGGCCGCCTGCATCGGCGCCGCCTTCGAGCTGCTGCACACCGCGCTCATCGTGCACGACGACGTCATCGACCACGACTTCGTGCGCCGCGGCGCCCCGAACATCGCCGGCAGCTACCGCGATGCGGCGCGCGCGGCGGGCGCTCCGGATGCCGTGGCCGAGCACCGCGGCCTCAGCGCGTCGGTCATCGCCGGCGACCTCGCGCTCTTCAACGCCTACCGCTTCGTCGATCGCAGCGGCGTCGGCGACGAGATGCGCGCGCGCCTGCTCGAGGTCATGGACGACGCCCTGTTCGCGAGCGCCGCGGGCGAGCTCATCGATGTCGACTTCGCCTGGATGCCCGAGCTGCCGGGCGTCGACGAGATCCTCGGGATGGAGCGCCTGAAGACCGCCGTCTACTCGTTCGAGTGCCCGCTCCAGGCCGGCGCGATCCTCGCCGGCGCGCCGGACGAGACGATCACCACGCTCGCCGAGTTCGGCCGCGACCTCGGCATCGCCTACCAGGTCGTCGACGACCTGCTGGGCGTGTTCGGGCAGGAGTCCGAGACCGGCAAGACCGTCGTCGGCGACCTGCGCGAGGGCAAGCGCACGGTGCTGATCGCGTACGCGAGCGCGCTCGAGGGGTGGCACGAGGTCGCGCCCCTGTTCGGCGATCCGGATCTCACCGAGGAGGGCGCCGAGCGCCTGCGCCGGCACCTCGAAGCGGTCGGCGCGCGCGGCTTCGCCGAGGGGCTCGCCCGCTACTACGCGAACCGCGCGCTCTCGCGCCTGCTCGAGCCGCACGTGCCGGTAGCCCTGCGCACCGAGCTGCACCCCATCGCCGACGCCGTCCTGGCGCGCCGCGCGTGACGGCCGACCGCCGCGACCGCGGGGGCGACGGCTCGCCCCGGCTCGGGCTCTACGACGACGTCGCGCAGCAGGCGGCGGCGCTCGTCATCCGGCGGTACTCGACGTCGTTCGGGATGGCGTCGCGCCTTCTCGGCGCCCGCGTGCGCCCGCACGTCGAGGCGATCTACGCGCTCGTCCGGGTGGCGGACGAGATCGTCGACGGCGCCGCGACCGAGGCGGGCCTCGGGCGTGACGGCGCCGAGCGGCTGCTCGACGGCCTCGAGACCCAGACCGACCGTGCCGTGACCGAGGGCTACGGCAGCGACCTCGTCGTGCACGCATTCGCGCGCACCGCACGCTTCGCCGGCTTCGGCCGCGACCTGACCGCGCCGTTCTTCGCCTCCATGCGCACCGACCTGCACGAGAGCTCGCACGACGCCGAGAGTCTCGCCCGGTACATCTACGGCTCGGCGGAGGTGGTGGGGCTCATGTGCCTCCGGGTCTTCCTCGCCGACGATCGCGCCCACAGTGGTCCGGCCCGCGGCGAGGCCGAGCGCGCGGAGCTCGAGAACGGCGCCCGCGCGCTCGGCGCCGCCTTCCAGAAGGTCAACTTCCTGCGCGACCTGCACGCCGATGCCCAGGTGCTGGGCCGCAGCTACTTCCCCGGCGTCGACCCCGCGACGTTCGGCGAGGATGACAAGGTGCGGCTGCTGGACGACATCGACACCGATCTCGCCGTCGCGGCCCGCGCCATCCCGCGGCTGCCCGCGAACTCGCGCCGCGCGGTCGCGCTCGCGCACGGGCTGTTCGCGGAGCTGTCGCGCCGGCTGCGGGCGACCCCGGCGCCGGCGCTGCTCGTGTCGCGCGTGCGGGTGCCCGATCCGGTGAAGCTGCGCATCGCCGCGGTCGCGGCGCTGCGGTGAGGTCCGCGTGAGGATCGCGGTCATCGGCGGCGGGATCGCCGGCCTGGCGACGGCCGCCCTGCTCGCCCGCGAGGGGCACGAGCTCGTGCTGCTGGAGAAGAACGACGCCGTCGGCGGCCGCGTCGGCCTGTGGGAGCGCGACGGCTTCCGCTTCGACACCGGGCCGTCGTGGTACCTCATGCCCGAGGTGTTCGACCACTTCTTCCGGCTGCTCGGCACGAGCGCGACCGAGCAGCTCGACCTCGTGCCACTCGATCCCGGTTACCGCGTCTACGCCGAGGGGTATGCCGATCCCCTCGATCTGCACGCGGACGCGGAGGAGAACGTCGCGGTCTTCGAGCGGGAGGAGCCCGGAGCCGGGGCCCGCCTGCGGGCGTACCTGGCACGCTCGGCCGAGCTCTACGCGATCGCGAAGGAGCACTTCCTCTACACGACGTTCGTGCGGCTCGGCCCGGTGTTCGGCGGCGGCGTGCTCGGCAAGAGCACCCGGCTGAGCCGGCTGCTGCTCGAGCCGCTCGGTGCGCTCACCCGCCGCACGGTGCGGGATCGCCGACTGCGGCAGATCCTCGGCTATCCGGCCGTCTTCCTGGGCGCCGCGCCCGACACGACACCGAGCCTGTACTCGCTCATGAGCTACCTCGACCTCGCCGACGGCGTGCGCTATCCGCTCGGCGGGTTCCGCACGATCATCGACCGGATCGCCGGGCTCGCCGAGGCGGAGGGCGTCGAGGTGCGCACCGGGGCGGAGGTCGTGCGCATCCGCGTCGACGGCGGCCGGGCGACCGGGGTCGACCTCGCCGACGGCGCGCGGCTCGACGTCGACGCCGTCGTCTCGGCGGCCGACCTGCACCACACCGAGACGCGACTGCTCGACGCGGCGCACCGCACGCATCCGGATCGCGCCTGGCGCCGCCGCAACCCCGGGCCGAGCGCGTTGCTCATCCTGCTGGGGGTGCGCGGCGAACTGCCCGAGCTGCAGCACCACACCCTCTTCTTCTCGCGCGACTGGGATGCCAACTTCGCCGCGATCTTCGACGACCCGACGCGCATCCCCGACACCCCCTCGCTGTACGTGTGCAAGCCGTCGGGCGTCGACCCGACGGTCGCGCCCGAGGGCGCGGAGAACCTCTTCGTGCTCGTGCCGCTACCGGCCGATCCCTGCCTCGGCCGGGGCGGCGTCGACGGCGAGGGCGCCGCGCTCCTGGAGGCGCTCGGCGACCGGGTGATCGCGCAGATCGGCTCGTGGGCCGGCATCGACGATCTCGCCGAGCGCGTCGTCGTGCGGCGCACGATCGGGCCCGCCGACTTCGAGAGCGAGTTCCACGCCTGGAGGGGCGGGGCGCTCGGGCTCGCGCACACGCTCCGGCAGAGCGCGTTCTTCCGGCCCGGGGATGCGAGTCGCACGGTGGCGAACCTGTTCTATGCGGGCTCCTCGACGATCCCCGGCGTCGGACTGCCGATGTGCCTCATCAGCGCCGAGCTCGTGGTCAAGCGCCTGCGCGGCGACACGAGCGCCGGACCGCTGCCGGAGCCGCTGCGATGACCCTCCTCTACCTCGGCGGGCTGCTCGTCGGACTGGCCGGGATGGTCGTGCTCGACCTGCGCTTCCGGCTCTTCTTCCGGCGCGCGCCGCTGCGGGCCGCGATCGTGTTCGCCGCCGGCGTCGCGTTCTTCCTGGTCTGGGACCTGGCCGGGATCGGTCTCGGCGTGTTCTTCCCCGGGCACGCGACGATCGTCACTGGCGTGCTGCTCGCGCCGGGCCTGCCGGTGGAGGAGGTCCTCTTCCTCGCGCTGCTGTGCTACACGACGATGAACGCCTACGCGCTGTGCTCCGCTTGGAGCGAAGGCCGTTTCTGGCCTTCGCCGCGGCGTCAGCGCCGACGGCCGTCTCGGCCGTCGGGAAACGAGGGGAACGAATGACGTACCTCCTCCTGAACCTCCCGTTCCTCTGCGCCGTCGCGCTCGTCGCACTCGCCGCCGGGCTCGCGCGGCGGGCGCCCCGGTGGCGCGCGGTCGGCCTGGCCGCGATCCCGCTCGTGCTGCTGACCGCCGTGTTCGACAACGTGATCGTCGGCACGGGGATCGTCGCGTACGACGCCGACCGCATCAGCGGCATCCGGCTCGGCGTCATGCCGATCGAGGACTTCGCGTACGCGCTGGCCGCCGTCGTGCTGCTCCCGTCGCTCTGGTCGCTGCTCGCCCCCCGGCGGAGGCCCGCGCCGTGATCCGCGCGCTCCTGGTCGCCAGCCGCCCGCTCAGCTGGGTCAACACGGCCTACCCGTTCGCTGCCGCCTATCTCCTCGGCGGCGGCGGCGGCGGCGGCGGCCGGCTCGACGCGACCTTCGTCGTGGGCACGGTCTTCTTCCTCATCCCGTACAACCTCGCGATGTACGGGATCAACGACGTGTTCGACTACGAGTCCGACCTGCGCAACCCGCGCAAGGGCGGTGTCGAGGGCGCACTGCTGCGGCCGGCCCACCACCGCGCGACCCTGTGGACGGCATCCCTGCTGCCCCTGCCGTTCGTCGTCTACCTCGTCGTCGTCGGCTCGTGGGTCAGCGACCTGGTGCTCGCGATCAGCCTGTTCGCGGTGGTGGCGTACTCGGTCGCCGGGCTGCGGTTCAAGGAGCGCCCGTTCCTCGACTCGCTCACCTCGGCCACGCATTTCGTCAGTCCCGCGGTGTTCGGGCTCGCGCTCGCCGGGGCCACGCCGACCTGGCCGCTCGCCGCCCTCCTCGCCGGGTACGTCCTCTGGGGCTGCGCGTCGCACGCGTTCGGCGCGGTGCAGGACATCGAGGCCGACCGGGATGCCGGCATCGGATCCGTCGCGACCGTCATCGGGACGCGCTGCGCCGTCCGGCTCGCCCTCGTGCTCTACGTCGCGGCGGGCGCGCTGCTGCTCGCGACCCCCTGGCCCGGACCGCTCGCCGCGTTCCTCGCCCTGCCCTACGCCGCGAACGTCGCGCCGTGGTGGTCGGTGAGCGACGCGGATGCCGCGAGCGCGAACCGGGGCTGGCGCCGGTTCCTCTGGATCAACTACGCCACCGGGTTCCTCGTGACGCTGCTGCTCATCTGGTGGGCGCTGATCCGCTGATCTCGGCCGGCGCCCGGTCGGGCGACTTCACGGGGATGAGGATCACCAGCCCGACGGCCAGCACGAGCAGGATGCCCATGATGCCCCAGTACTGGTGGCCGAAGATGGTGATGCAGAGCGCGAACAGGCTCGGCGCGATGAACGTCGCCGCCCGTCCCGTCGTCGCGTACAGACCGAACACCTCGCCCTCGCGGCCGGCCGGCACGAGGCGCGACAGGAAGGTGCGGCTCGCGGACTGCGCGGGCCCGACGAAGAGGCACAGTGCGAGCCCGGCGGTCCAGAAGACGATCTGACCGCCGTCGTGCAGGAAGAACACGACGAGCCCGCTCACCAGCAGGCCGATCAGCGCGGTGACGATCACCGGCTTCGGCCCGACGCGATCGTCGAGGGTCCCGACGACGAGGGTCGAGAGACCCGCGACGACGTTGGCCGCGACCGCGAAGATGATCACCTCGCCCGCCGAGAACCCGAAGGTGCCCGCGGCGAGGACGCCGCCGAAGGTGAAGACGCCCGTGAGGCCGTCGCGGAAGATGGCGCTCGCGAGCAGGAACCAGACCGTCCGACGGCTCTCGCGCCAGAGCGCCGCGACGTCACGGCCGAGTACCGCGTAGGAGCGGAAGAACCCGACCCGCGGGCGCTGCACCTGCCCGGGCACGTGGTACTCCGGCACGGCGAGCAGGACCGGCAGCGCGGAGAGGAGGAACCACAGCGCGGCCAGGAGCATCGAGACCCGCACCGCGAGCCCCTCCGCGCTCGTCACGCCGAAGAGGCCGACGTCCGGGTGGATGAAGCCGAAGTAGAGGATGAGCAGCAGCACGATCCCGCCGAAGTAGCCCATCGCCCACCCGAACCCGCTCACCCGGCCGACCGTCCGGGGCGTCGAGACCTGCACGAGCATCGCGTTGTAGTTCACGGCGGCGAGTTCGAAGAAGACCGTTCCGACGGCCAGCAGGCCCACCCCCAGCCACAGCAGCACGGGGCTCGGCGAGACGAAGAACAGCCCCGCGATGCACAGGACGACGATGGCGGTGTTGACCGCGAGCCAGAACTTGCGCCGCCCGGATCCGTCGGAGCGCTGGCCCGTCACGGGTGCGATCAGCGCGACCACGAGTCCGGACAGCCCGATCCCCCATCCGAGCACCGAGGACGTGACGTCGGTCTCGCCGAAGCCCTTCGTGCTCGTCAGGTAGACGGTGAAGACGAAGGTGGTGACGACGGCGTTGAACGCCGACGAGCCCCAGTCCCAGAAGGCCCAGGCGACGATGCGCCGTCCTGGCACCCGTGTGCCGCGCTGCAGGTCGAGCCCGCGGACCAGTTCCGTCGTCATGCGCGCACCGTACCGGAACGCCGTGACCAGCCGGCCACCGGCACGTGGATCAGGATGAGCGTGACGGCTGCGAGCATCCCGGTGCGGAACGCGGCGTCGAGGCCGTTCCACTGCGTGGAGCGCCACATGCCGAACCACTCGCCGCCGACGGCGATGAAGCCGCCGAAGAACAGCGCGACGAGCATCAGGAGGCCGATGCTCGAGACCGAGCGGGCGGTGCGGAACTCGCCTCGCACCATGCCGGCGATCAGGAGCACGGTCGCCAGGATGAGCACGAGGGCGGCCGCCGACTCCCACACGATGATCGCGACGTAGGCGACGTTCCACGCCGCCGGGTCGGTGATCGCGCGCCACATGATGTCGGGGTCGAGCCCGACGCCCGGCCGGCCGCCGAGGTTCGTCGTGTCCATCGAGAGCACGTGCTGCACGAAGGCGAAGTTCGTGCCGTAGTCGGTGATGTTGCCGAGTGCGACGAGGAGGATGTCGGCGGCGTTCACGGCCACCAGGAGCGTCACCGCCATGGGCAGCGATCCGATCACCTGCCACCACCGGCGGGCGTGCGGCTCGGGGACGGGCAGCGCTGCGTCATCCATGCGGCCATCCTGGCATCCGGCCCCCTCGGCGGGAAGGAAGTGCGGCGGCCGGCCGTTGAAGAACTTGAGCGACCTCGACTCAACTCGACTTGACAGCGGTTATCCACAGGTCGCAGAATTGATGCGGTCCGGCTCAACTCCGGACACCACGAACCTGAGGAGTAGCAAGAACATGGCACGAGCCGTCGGTATCGACCTCGGCACCACCAACTCGGTCGTCTCCGTCCTCGAGGGCGGCGAGCCGACCGTCATCGCGAACGCGGAGGGATTCCGCACGACGCCGTCGGTGGTGGCCTTCACGAAGGACGGCGAGGTGCTCGTCGGCGAGACCGCGAAGCGCCAGGCCGTCACCAACGTCGACCGCACCATCGCCTCGGTCAAGCGCCACATGGGCACGGACTGGAAGGCGGAGGTCGACGGCAAGAAGTACACGCCGCAGGAGATCTCGGCGCGCATCCTGCAGAAGCTCAAGCGGGACGCCGAGCAGTACCTCGGCGAGGACGTGACCGACGCGGTCATCACCGTGCCGGCCTACTTCAACGACGCCGAGCGCCAGGCCACCAAGGAGGCCGGCGAGATCGCGGGCCTCAACGTGCTCCGCATCATCAACGAGCCCACCGCGGCGGCGCTCGCCTACGGCCTCGACAAGGGCAAGGAGGACGAGCTCATCCTCGTCTTCGACCTCGGCGGCGGCACGTTCGACGTCTCGCTGCTCGAGGTGGGCAAGGACGACGACTTCTCGACCATTCAGGTGCGCTCGACCGCGGGCGACAACCGCCTCGGCGGCGACGACTGGGACCAGCGGGTCGTCGAGTGGCTCATCAAGAAGTTCAAGGAGACCACGGGCGTCGACGTCTCGAAGGACAAGATCGCCCTGCAGCGCCTCAAGGAGGCCGCGGAGCAGGCGAAGAAGGAGCTCTCGTCGAGCATGTCGGCGAGCATCCAGCTGCCCTACCTGTCGCTCACCGAGAACGGCCCGGCCAACCTCGACGAGACCCTGACCCGCGCCCAGTTCGAGCAGATGACCTCCGACCTCCTGGACCGCACCAAGAAGCCGTTCCAGGACGTCATCAAGGAGGCCGGCATCAAGGTGGCCGACATCGCGCACGTCGTGCTCGTCGGCGGCTCCACCCGCATGCCCGCGGTCAGCGAGCTGGTCAAGAAGGAGACCGACGGCAAGGAGCCCAACAAGGGCGTCAACCCGGATGAGGTGGTCGCCGTCGGCGCCGCCCTCCAGGCCGGCGTGCTGAAGGGCGAGCGCAAGGACGTCCTCCTGATCGACGTGACCCCGCTGAGCCTCGGCATCGAGACCAAGGGCGGGATCATGACCAAGCTCATCGAGCGCAACACGGCCATCCCGACCAAGCGCAGCGAGACCTTCACGACCGCCGATGACAACCAGCCGTCGGTCGCCATCCAGGTCTTCCAGGGCGAGCGCGACTTCACGCGCGACAACAAGGCGCTCGGCACGTTCGAGCTCACCGGCATCGCGCCGGCGCCGCGCGGCGTGCCCCAGGTCGAGGTGACCTTCGACATCGACGCCAACGGCATCGTGGAGGTCTCCGCGAAGGACAAGGGCACCGGCAAGGAGCAGTCCATCAAGATCACCGGCGGCTCGTCCCTCCCCAAGGAGGACATCGAGCGCATGGTGCGCGAGGCCGAGGAGCACGCGGCGGAGGACAAGGCACGGCGCGAGAGCGCCGAGGTGCGCAACAACGCCGAGCAGCTCGCGTACTCGATCGACAAGCTCATCAAGGACAACGACGACAAGCTGCCGGATGACGTGAAGACCGAGGTGCAGGCCGACGTCGACGCGCTCAAGACGGCGCTGCAGGGCGAGGACGACGCGGCCGTGAAGACCGCGTTCGACAAGCTCAACACGTCGCAGACCAAGCTGGGCGAGGCGATCTACCAGAGCGGCCAGGCCGCGGAGGCCGGGGCCGGCGAGACCGCCGAGCCGGAGGCGTCGTCGAACGACGAGGACGTGGTCGACGCCGAGATCGTCGACGACGAGGAGCCGAAGAAGTAGATGGCCGACAAGGACGAGCACGAGAAGGAGCCCCGCTTCCGCGACAAGCGGAGGGTGGACCCCGAGACGGGCGACGTCCGTGAGCCGCAGGCCGAGGACGGGTCCCCCGCCGACGTGGAGTCGGCGGAGGACCTGGTCCAGGCCGAGGACGCGGATGTCGAGCTGAGCGACGACGACCTGGCGCTGCTCGCCGAGGCCGAGCGCGACCTCGTGGGCGAGTACCGCGAGCGCGCGGCCCGCGCGGAGGCGGAGCTGAAGAACTTCCGCACCCGCGTCGAACGCGACCGTCAGGCGAATCGCGACGCGGTCATCGCCGAGGTGATCCGCACACTGCTGCCGGTGATCGACGACCTCGACCGCGCCGACGCGCACGGCGACCTGACCGAGGGCAGCCCCCTCGCGCTCATCGCGTCGAAGCTCCGCGGCGGCTTCGAGAGGTACGGCCTGACCCGGGTCGGTGAGAAGGGCGAGCCCTTCGACCCGAAGTTCCACGAGGCACTCGTGCAGCTGCCGAGCCCCGACGCGACCAGCCAGACGATCGCCGACGTCATCGAGGTCGGCTACGCCCTCGGCGACCGGCTGATCCGCCCGGCCAAGGTCGCCGTCAGCGTTCCCGAGTAAGGAAGCACGTGGCCAGTCAGGACTGGTTCGACAAGGACTTCTACGCCGTTCTCGGCGTCAAGAAGGACGTGTCGGACGCGGAGCTGAAGAAGGTGTACCGCAAGCTCGCGCGGCAGTACCACCCCGATTCCAATCAGGGGGATGCGGCCGCCGAGTCGCGCTTCAAGGAGATCAGCGAGGCGTACTCGGTGCTCTCCGACAAGGAGCAGCGGGCCGAGTACGACCAGGTGCGGGCCATGGGGTCGGGCGCCCGGTTCACCGCGGGCGGCGCCGGCGCGGGCGGCTTCGAGGATGTCTTCGGCGGGATGTTCGGGCAGGGCGGCGGCCGCCGCACCGCCTACCAGCAGGCCGACTTCGACGACATCCTGGGCGGGATGTTCGGCGGCGGCCGGTTCGGCCAGTCGACGGGCGGCTTCCGCGGCTACGGCGGCCCGAGCCGGGGGGCCGACGCGACCGCCGATACGACCCTGGACTTCGTGACCGCGATCCGCGGCGAGACCGTCAAGCTCACCATGCAGTCCGGGCGCGAGACGACGGTGAAGATCCCTGCCGGCGTCGCCGACGGGCAGAAGATCAAGCTCAAGGGGAAGGGACTGCCGAGCCCGGATGGCGGCCAGCCGGGCGACCTGATCCTCACGGTCAAGGTGCGCAAGCATCCGGTCTTCGAGCGCGACGGGCTCAACCTGCGCCTCGACGTGCCCGTGACCTTCGCCGAGGCGGCGCTCGGCGCGACGATCGAGGTGCCGACGTTCGACGGGGAGCCGGTCAAGCTGCGGATCGCGCCCGGCACCCCGAGCGGCCGCGTGCTGCGCGTGAAGGGCAAGGGCGTCACGACCGCGAAGGGGCAGGGCGACCTGCTCGCGACGGTCGAGATCGCCGTGCCGAGCCACCTCTCGGCCGAGGCGCAGCGCAAGCTCGAGGAGTTCGTCGAGACGCTCCCGACCGAGAACCCGCGCGACGACCTGCTCGCGAAGGCCCGGGCGAGCTAGGCGGGAGCGACCCATGGCCGATGTCGACGAGAACTCCCCGCTCTTCGCGATCGCGATCGCGGCCGAGCTCAGCAACATGCATCCGCAGACGCTGCGGCAGTACGACCGGCTGGGTCTCGTGTCGCCGCGGCGCACGGCGGGCCAGTCGCGCCGCTACAGCATGCGCGACGTGGTGCAGCTGCGGGAGATCGCGCGGCTGAGCGCGGAGGGGCTGAACCTGGAGGGCATCCGGCGCATCCTCGACCTCGAGAACCAGGTCGCGGCACTGCAATCGCGGGTGCGCGAGCTCGAGACGGCGCTCGCCGACGAGCTGCTGAACCGGCCCGGCCGGCGGGTCTTCGCGGCGCGGGAGTCCGGAGACGTGCTCCGGCTGCGCGCCGGTGAGCGCGTGCCGAAGCAGAACGAGGTGGTGGTCTGGCGCCCGTTCTGACGCCTTGTCGCCGGTTACTCGACCCGCTCCGTCAGGGCCAGTCGGCGAGGATCCGGTCGGCGACGCGCAGGCAGTTCGCGACGATCGTGAGCGTCGGGTTCACCGAACCGTTCGTCGGGTGCAGCGAGGCGTCGGCGACGTAGACCCGTCGCGCGCCGTGCAGGCGGCCGTCGGCTCCCGTCGCCGCGTGCGCCGGATCCTCGCCCATCCGAGCGGTGCCGGAGGAGTGCTCTCCCGCCGCGGATGCCGTCGCCGTCCTGCGCTGCATGCGTCGCGCGACCTCGGTCGCGCCCGACGCCTCCAGCCAGGTGATCGACTCGCGCGCCATTCCGGCCTCGATCTCGAGCGATGCGGGATGGGTGTCCTTGCGCAGACGAGCTCCGGGTGCGCCCCAGCGGTCCCGCGCCGATTCGGCGAGCGTGACGCGCGAGGTCGCGAGCGGTACCTCCTGGCCCATCCCGAACACACCGAACACGTTGCGGCGCCCCTCGCGCATCCACCGCTTGTGCTCCAGGCCCCAGCCCGGCACCCCGTCGGTGGGCGGGTCGGACGCCATCGTGAGCGGCAGCAGCGTCATGAGATCGACCAGCACCCCGCCGCCCCACGGGATGGTGTCCGCGTGCACGTGCTCGAGCGTCGCGACGGAGTGGCCCGGCCCGATCCAGGTCTTGGCGGGCGGGTCGATCACACCGAGCACGGTCGTGAAGCGGTGGTCGTGCAGGTAGCGGCCGAGGTGGTCGTTGCCGAGCCCGCTCGCCATCAGCAGCCGGGGGGTCTCGACGGCGCCCGCCGACACGATCACGACGTCGGCCTCGACGACGAGCTCCCGCGGCGTCGGCGTCGACGCGTCGGCCATCACGCGCACCGTCGCGGTCGACTCGCCGTCCTCGACGCGCACCGCCTCCGCGTCGAGCAGCAGCTCGCACCGACCGGTCGCCAGCGCGAGGGGGATGAAGGTGTTGTGGGCGCCGTTCTTGGCATCCACCGGGCAGGCGTGCCCGACGCACTGCGGGCACCGCACGCAGGCGGCCCGCCCGTTGCGGGGCACGCTGTTGATCGCGAGCGGGATCGGTCCCCATCCCCAGCCGAGCGCCGCGGCGCCCGCGCCGAGCACCTCGCGCGACCGCTCGGTGCCCATCGCGGGCATCGGGTAGCGGG
This sequence comes from Pseudolysinimonas kribbensis, assembly GCF_039531715.1. Taxonomy (NCBI): domain Bacteria; kingdom Bacillati; phylum Actinomycetota; class Actinomycetes; order Micrococcales; family Microbacteriaceae; genus Pseudolysinimonas; species Pseudolysinimonas kribbensis. Next base: position 731,912 of record NZ_BAAAQO010000002.1, read on the forward strand.
TGCTGCGACGCGTCCGGGCGGTCAGCGCGCCCTCGGAGCCGGCGACGCCGAGCTCCTGCTCCGCCTGGGAGTAGTACGGCTCCAGCTCGTCGTAGCCGACCGGCCAGTCGGCGAGACTCGCGCCCGCCGGATTGCCGTACTCGCTGGCCATGCGGAAGTCCTCGGGCAGGAATCTCCAGGCCATGCCCTGCCAGATCCGGGTGCCGCCGCCGGGCAGCATCGCGTTGAGGCCGTAGCGGGCCGCATCGCCGTCACCGTCGATGACCGTCTCGCCACCGTCGTCATCGACGTGGATGCGGGGATGCCCGGCCCCGGGACCCGCCGACGGCCGGTACACCGCGTTGCGCTTGTCGTGGAGGTGGTCGCCGCGCAGCTCCGAGTTCGGCTTCCACGCCGCGCGCTCCAGGAGCAGCACGTGCTTGCCCGCGGCGGTCAGGGAGCGCGCGACGGCACCGCCGCCGGGGCCCGAGCCGATGACGATCGCGTCGTAGCGGCGCCGGACGCGGCGGGAGTCGACGGTGCGCGGAGCCGGGGCGTCGATCGGCGTGACGCCCGCCGGCACATCGTGGAAGCCCACCATGCGCAGGCCCTCCGGGTCCCGGCCGCCCGACGATGCGTAGAAGCCCTCCCAGCAGACCCGCTGGAGCGCCCGGAACTCGATCGCGCCCTCCGGATGCTGCGCGGCGGCCGCGAGGGCGGCATCCTGATCGGCCTCATCGAGTTCGGCGAACCCGGGGCCCAGGCGCGCGGCGAGGGCCGAGAGCAACGGACGCGCCCAGTCGAGCTCCGGGCCGGCCGACTCCAGGTAGGCGCCGACTCCGCCTGCCCAGCCGGCGCGCCAGCCGTCGGCCGGGATGACCCGGTCGACGGCCGCGCGCAGGGTGCGCTCGCTCACCTTCCGGCGAGCGAGCCGCCGATGCCGCCGACGCTGAAGTAGCGGTTGAGCAGCGCGAAGATCAGCACGGGCGGGATCATCATCACGACCGCCACGGTCATGACGAGGCCCCAGTTGGCCTGGTTCTGCTGGAAGAAGCTCTGGAGCCCGACCGGCAGGGTCTTCACGGTGTCCGACTTCAGGAACACCGATGCGATGAGGTAGTCGTTCCAGGCGAGCAGGAAGCAGAAGATCGCCGTCGACAGGATGCCGGGTAGCGAGTTGCGCAGGACGATCCGCGTGAAGCTGCCCAGCACGCTCGTGCCGTCCATCCAGGCGGCCTCCTCGAGCGTGATCGGGATCGAGTCGAAGTAGGCGGCCATCATCCAGGTCGCCACCGAGAGGGTGCTGCCGACGTAGACGATCGTGACGCCGAACAGGTTGTCGACGAGCCCGAACTGGGCGAACAGGATGAACAGCGGGATCACCGCGGTGACCACCGGCAGGGACTGCACGATGAACAGCACGAGCGAGTACCCCGACACGAAGCGGTTGCGGCCGCGGGAGAGCACGTAGCCGGCCGGCGCCGCCACCACGACGGCCACGACGACGGTCGCGAGGGTCACCGTGAGGCTGTTGGTCAGCCAGGTGAGCACGCCCGTCTCGGTGAACGCCTTCGCGTAGTTCTCGGTCGTGAAGCCGGTCGCCGAAGACCCGAGCGACGGGGTCAGCGAGAGCACCACGACCGCGACGATCGGGATCAGCACGATGCCCGTGATGACGATGATGCCGATGAACCGGCCCCACTTGCCGCGGGCCCCCGGGACCATCGGCTTGCGCGCGCGCGTGTTGACTCCGACCTCGAGCCTGCCGGTCAGGGAGACGTCAGGGGTAGTCATTCGATGTTCACCTTCCGGATCTGGCGGTACAGGACCACCGAGATGATCACGAGGACCAGGGTCATGAGGAACGCGATCGCGACACCCGGACCGGTCTGGTAGTTCTGGAAGACCGTGACGTACGCCATGACGACGAGCGTCTGCGTCGACTGCACGGGGCCGCCTCCGGTCAGCAGGAAGATCGTCGGGAAGTCGTTGACGCAGAAGATCGTCATGAGGATCCACGAGATGTACGTCGTGCGCGAGATCATCGGCAGCGTGATCAGACGGAAGGTCTGCCACGGGCCGGCGCCGTCGACCTTCGACGCCTCGTAGACGTTGGTGTCGACCGAGGCGAGCGCCGACGTCATCATCATCATCATGAACGGGAAGCTGATCCAGACCTTGTAGACGCAGACCAGGATCTGCGCGAGCGTCGGATCGGCGAGGAACAGCGGGTTGCCGAGGCCGAAGAAGTTCGCGATGACCGGAAGCGGCGACTGCGGCGTCGCCACGAGCCAGTTCCAGGCGGTCGCGGAGACCACGATCGGAACGACCCACGGCAGGAGCAGCAGCACCCGGAACAGTCCGTTGGCGGGGATCCTGGTGCGCAGCAGCAGCGCGAGGGCCAGGCCGATGGCCCACGATCCGAACACCCCGACGAGGGTGAAGATCAGCGTGAACAGGGCGGCGTGCCAGAACACCGGCTGCTGCAGCACCGTGAGGTAGTTCTGCCCGCCGACGAAGTCGCCGGCGGAGAGCAGGTCGCCGTTGCGGGCGGACTGCACGCCGGCGTAGCCGACGGGGTAGACGTTGAGGAGGACGAGCAGGATGAGCGAGGGGAGGGCGAACAGCAGCAACGTCGTCGAGCGCGAACGGTGCCCCGGCATCCGGTTCGAGTTGCTCGGCTTGAACTGGACGGGCCGGCCCGCTCCGCCGTTGCCGACACCGCGGCGGGCCCGCCCGATGCCCCGCGTGATCGTCTCAGTCGACATGGGGCCGCCTCTCGGCGGCGATGGGCTGGGTCACGTGCGTCATTGCATTACTCCTCGTCGGTGAAGCCCGCGGCCCCGAGGATACCCCCGGGGCCGCGGAGCCCGATCGCGAACCTGTCGCAGGTCGGACTACTTCATCAGCCCTTCGATGCCGCTCTGGAGCGTGGTCAGAGCCGACTTGGCGTCGGTCTTGCCGCCCAGGATGGCCTGCGTGAAGTTGAGCATCGGCTGCGTGCCGTCCACCGTGTTGGCGATGTTGGCGAAGAGGCCGTTGCCGCCCGGAGCCGCCCACGTCTTGAAGATGGGGTTCCAGTCGTTGAGGATCTTCACGTTGTTCGCGTTCGACTTGAACTCGTCGGTGTCCGCGATCGACTTGAGGGGCGGCAGACCGATACCGGTGTTCTCGGTCCACAGCTCCTTCATGTTCTTGTAGTAGTACGTGACGAACGCCTCCGACCCCTCCTGGCTGGGGGTGTTGGTGTACATCATGATGTTGTTCGGGAAGTACAGACCGCCCTTCTTGCCGGACGGGCTGGTCAGCGGGTCCGCGACGACGAGGTCGCTCGCGACATCGCCCACGGCGCCGGCCGGCAGGCCCGCGCCGTCCCAGCCGTAGCCGAACCGCTTGGCCTTCCACTGCGCCTGCACGTTGTCGGACGTGTAGGTCGCCGCGGCCGGGTCGGAGTAGCCGTTCTTCACGAGCTCGAGGATGAACTCGATCGCCTCGATGTTCTCGTCGGTGACCGCGTCGGGCTCCTGCTTCTTGTTGAACAGGCCGCCGCCGTTGTTGATCATGAAGGCGGTCATGATGTGGCTGCCGGTGAAGGAGCCCGCACCCGACCCGAGGCCGAAACCGTACACGCCGATCTTCTTCAGCTTGGCGCAGACGGCCTTGTACTCATCCCACGTGGTCGGCACGTCGGCGCCGGCCTGCTGCATGAGCGCCTTGTTGTACCAGGCGACGCGCACGTCGAGGTTGTACGGGACGGCCGCGTAGCCCTTGTCCGTCTTCATGGTGTCGAGCAGGCCGTCGAGGAAGTCGTCCTTGAGGCCGTTCGACTCCCACGACTTGATGAGGTGGTCGGCGTAGGCGATCTTGCCCTGCGCGGCGAACTGGAACGCCTGCGTGCCGCCGCCGGAGCTGACCGCCGGGCCGGTGTTCGAGGCGATCGCGGAGGAGAACGTCTGGGTGAAGTTCGCCCACTGGATCTCCTGGTAGGTCGCCGCCGGGAGGCCGCTCTTCGGCTTGTAGGCCAGCGTGATCTTCTTGTCGGTCGGGTTGAACTTCGTTCCACCCCACGGCATGTTCCAGAACTTCAGCGGCTTGCTGCTGCCGCCTCCGCCTCCGCCGCCCGCGCCGCTGGGCGAGCACGCGGCGAGGATCGCCGCAACGCTCACACCACCGGCGACGCCGAAGAATCCGCGTCGGGTGAAACTCGCACCGTTCTGTGATGGCATCGTCGCCTCTTTCTGATCTTGGTGGACCGCGTCCAGGGCGGCCCTCTCTGCATTGAGGGATCAGCCGGCGCCCTGGTCGGGTGCCGGGTCTTCTTAGTAGACCAGTCAACCGGGAGCCGGTCAACGACAAATTCGGACAAATCGCGAAAACTTTCGCGATCGGCGCGGGCGGTCGCCGCCGCCAGTGGCGGAATATAGCCGCGATCGGTAAACTTGAGTCAAACAGACTCAGTTTTTGACGACGTCGCGCAAGGAGACGATGTGGCCAACATGCAGGGCGCGCCCTCCAGCCAGGAGGACCAGAAGAGCGCCCTCGAGCAGTACGGCGTGAATCTCACCGAGATCGCCAAGAGCGGCAAGCTCGACCCGGTGATCGGGCGGGATGCCGAGATCCGCCGGATCAGTCAGGTGCTGACCCGGCGCACCAAGAACAACCCCGTGCTCATCGGCGAGCCCGGCGTCGGCAAGACCGCCGTCGTCGAGGGGCTCGCGCAGCGCATCGTCGCGGGCGACGTCGCGGACTCCCTCAAGGACAAGCAGCTCGTGTCGCTCGACCTCGCGGCCCTCGTGGCCGGCGCGAAGTACCGCGGAGAGTTCGAGGAGCGGCTGAAGGCCGTGCTGAAGGAGATCGACGAGTCCGACGGCCAGATCATCACCTTCATCGACGAGCTGCACACGCTCATGGGTGCCGGCGGCGGCGAGGGCTCGGTCGCGGCCGCGAACATGCTGAAGCCGATGCTCGCCCGAGGCGAGCTGCGGCTCATCGGTGCGACGACGCTCAACGAATACCGCGAGTACATCGAGAAGGACGCCGCCCTCGAGCGCCGCTTCCAGCAGGTGTACGTGGGCGAGCCGAGCGTGGAGGACACGATCGCGATCCTGCGCGGGCTCAAGGAGCGATACGAGGCGCACCACAAGGTGACGATCGCCGACAGCGCCCTCGTCGCGGCGGCGTCCCTCTCCAACCGCTACATCACCGCTCGGCAGCTGCCCGACAAGGCGATCGACCTCATCGACGAGGCCGCGTCGCGGCTCAAGATGGAGATCGACTCGAGCCCCGTCGAGATCGACGAGCTCAAGCGCGCCGTCGACCGGCTGAAGATCGAGGAGCTCGCGCTCAAGAAGGAGAAGGACGACGCGTCGAAGGCGCGGCTCGAGAAGCTGCGCGACGACCTGCGCACGATGGAGGCGGAGCTCGGCGTGCTGCAGGGCCGCTGGGCCGCGGAGAAGGCCGGCCTGCATTCCGTCGGCGACCTGAAGACGCAGCTGAACGACGCGCGCATCCAGCTCGACCGGGCGATGCGCGAGGGCGACTACCAGACGGCGTCGAAGCTCAACTACGAGACCATCCCCGGCATCGAGCACAAGCTCGGCGAGGCGGAGCAGGTCGAGCAGCAGGGTCCGCGGATGGTCAACGACCAGGTGACCGACGAGGACATCGCCTCGGTCGTCGCCGCCTGGACCGGCATCCCCGTCGACAAGCTGCGCCAGGGCGAGCAGGAGAAGCTGCTGCACCTCGAGCAGGAGCTCGGCAAGCGGCTCATCGGGCAGAAGGACGCCGTCCGCGCCGTCTCCGAGGCCGTGCGCCGTACGCGCGCCGGCATCTCGGATCCCGACCGGCCGACCGGCTCGTTCCTGTTCCTCGGGCCGACCGGCGTCGGCAAGACCGAGCTCGCGAAGGCGCTCGCCGAGTACCTGTTCGATGACGAGAAGGCGCTCGTGCGCATCGACATGTCGGAGTACGGCGAGAAGTTCTCCGTCTCGCGGCTCGTCGGGGCCCCTCCCGGATATATCGGATACGAGCAGGGCGGGCAGCTCACGGAGGCCGTGCGCCGGCGCCCGTACTCGGTGATCCTGCTCGACGAGGTCGAGAAGGCGCACCCCGAGGTGTTCGACATCCTGCTGCAGGTGCTCGACGACGGCCGGCTGACGGATGGTCAGGGCCGCACCGTCGACTTCCGCAACACGATCCTGATCCTGACCTCCAACCTCGGCAGCCAGATCCTCGTCGACCCGTCGATGCCGTGGCAGCAGAAGCAGGAGGCCGTGCAGGACCTGGTGCGTCAGGCCTTCAAGCCCGAGTTCGTGAACCGGCTGGACGACATCGTCGTGTTCGCTCCGCTCACCCACGACGACCTCGGTCAGATCGTCTCGCTGTACGTCGACCGGCTCGAGCGCCGGCTCGCCGAGCGCCGGCTGCAGCTGGCGGTCACCCCCGAGGCGCGCGCCTGGCTGGCCGAGCGCGGCTACGACCCGATCTACGGGGCGCGGCCGCTGCGCCGGCTCATGCAGCACGAGATCGACGACCGCCTCGCGAAGGCCCTGCTCGAGGGCGTCATCCGTGACGGCGACACCGTGCGGGTCGACCTCGAGGCCGACGGTCTCGCGGTGTCAAGGTTCGAGGCCGCCGCGGTCTGACCGGCGCATGCGATCGTGCATGCTATTTTGTATGCATGGTGGCCATCCAGGTGCGGGACGTCCCCGACGACGTGCGCGAGGCGCTGGTCGGCGAGGCACGGCGGCGGGGGGTCTCGTTGCAGGTGCTCCTGCAAGACGTGCTCGCACACGAGGCGAAGATGGCGCGCAATCGTGCCTGGTTGGCCGAGATGCGGAAGGGTCCCATCGCACGGATCGACTCGTCCGCTGAGAGCACGGTCGGCCTGATCCACCGCCTGCGCGACGAGCGGACGCAGCAGATCCTGGATGCGGTCTTCCCGCCGCCGAATGAGACGGCATGACCGTCGCGGTCGATGCGTCGGCGGTCGTCGAGATCCTGGCCGGCGATGACGACCGGCGCCGGGCCGCGATCCTGGGTGCGGCTGGCAGCGACCCGCACTGGGTCGTTCCCGAGCACTTCCTGCTCGAGGTGATCAGCGCCCTCCGCGGGCGACTGCTCGGACATCACATCGACCGAGCGCAGTTCGCATCGGCGGTCGTGGCACTGCGGGAGTTCGAGTTCGACGTCTGGCCGACCGCCGGTCTCCTTCCGCGCATCGTCGAACTCACCGACGACGCGGCTCCGTACGACGCCGCGTACCTCGCGGTGGCCGAGGAACTCGGATGTCCACTCGTGACGGCCGACGGAAAGCTGGCCCGTGTGCCCGGCATCACCTGCCGCGTCGTCGGCTGGGAGTAGCGCGCGGATCAGACGGCTCGTCCGCCGGTCTGCACGAGCCCAGGTCGAGGCGCCGCGTCGCGGGCGTCGTGCCAGCGGGGCCGCGCCGCAGGCTCTGGCGCCGGTCTCCGGGAGCTGAGCGACCCGACCCCCGCCTGGATCACCGGAATCCGTGCTCGTCGCGCGGCGCGCGACCCACGGTTTCTGGCGTGCAGACGCGGAGACGTCCCGGGGAGACGCCCGAGATGACGCACGTGTGCGCGGTTGGGCGTTTTCGGAGGCCGCCGGGCCGAGAAAAGTGCGACAAGCGCCCGATCCCGCGCGAAAGCCCTCATCGAGTCAGCGAAACGCTCATACGGCATGAGCAATTGATCAGTCTTGCCCCCGCGGCGATTCGGCCGGTCGTAGTGTGACAAATCCTGTGGCATCGAGGCCAGGTGGGTCGATGCCGGTTCCGAGCGAACCGCCGAGCCGACCAGATGGGGGACCTTCCCGTGGCCTTCGATCATCCCCTCCGGATCGCGGCGCGTCTCCGTCCATGAGAGGCAGTCCGCTCCGCAGGCTCCGCTTCGTGGATCGGGCGTGGTCCCGGTGAACACGTATCGCGTGGCGATCGTCGGCACCGGCGAGATCGCATCCGAGCACGCGGCGGCTCTCCGGCGGCTGAGCGACCGCGCACGCCTGGTCGGGGCCGTCGATGTCGACGAGGCACGCGTCGCGGAGTTCGCGCGCCGGTGGGACGTGCCGAGTTCGTTCGAGGCCCTCACCCGCCTGCTCGCGTCCGAGACGCTCGACGTGGTCCACATCTGCACGCCGCCCTCGACCCACGTGCCCCTCGCGCTCGAATGCCTGAGTGCCGGGGTCGTCCCCCTGCTCGAGAAGCCGCCGGCTCTCTCGCTCGAGCAGTTGGATGCCCTCCTCGACGCCGAGCGGCGGTCCGGGGTGCCCGTCGCGGTGGTGTTCCAGCATCGCTTCGGCGGTGTTCCGGTTCGTCTGCGTGAGGCGCCCACGAGAGCCGCCCTGGGTCGGCCTCTCGTCGCGACGTGCAACACGCTCTGGTTCCGCGACGACGAGTACTACGCCACTCCGTGGCGAGGCAGCTGGGCGAGCGAGGGAGGCGGTCCGACGATGGGCCACGGCATCCACCAGTTCGACCTCCTCCTGTCGATCCTCGGGGACTGGCAGCTCGTGACGGCCCTGGCAGGACGCCAGTCGCGGCCGACCGAGACCGAGGACGTCTCCGCGGCGGTGGTGCGCTTCGCGAACGGCGCGATCGCGACGATCCTCAACTCGCTCGTGTCGATCCGGGAGACGAGCTACCTGCGCATCGACTACGAGAACGCGACGGTCGAGCTCGAGCATCTGTACGGGTACACCGACGCCGACTGGAGGGTGACGGGCCTCGATGGGCGCGCGCTGCCCGCGTTGACGGCGAGCCGGGAGGGCGCCGAGACCTCGAGCCACGTGAGCCAGCTGCGAGCGGTGCTCGACGCTCTCGATCGGGGCGACGCACCCCCCGTCACCCTCGCCGACTCCCGCCGGTCGCTCGAGCTGGCGGCAGCGATCTACGCATCCGCGTTCGGCGGCGGGGCGATTCGCCCCGGCGACATCGCGGCGGGCACCCCCTTCTACTCGAGCATGCAGGGCACGGGTGCCCCGTGGCTCGATGCAGGTCGACAGGATGGCTGAGGTCACGTCGGGCGAGACCATCCGGCCCCTGCAGGAGGCGGACCTCGAACGGCTGGAGGAGCTGAGCGGCCAGGTCGGGTTCAATCAGACACGTGCCGACTGGAAGCGACTGCTCCGGCTGGCGCCGGACGGCTGCTTCGCCGCCACACGGGGAGGTCGCGTCGTGGCCACCACCACCACGACCGCGTATGCCGGGCGACTGGCCTGGGTCGGGATGGTCGTCGTCGACGAGTCGTTCCGTCGTCTCGGAATCGGAAGCCGTCTCGTCGAACACGCCCTGAACCATCTCGACTCGGCCCACGGCATCCGGAACGTGGCTCTCGACGCCACCGTGCTGGGCAAGCAGGTCTACGACCGATACGGCTTCGTCGAGCAATACCAGGTGCATCGCCTGCACGGGGAGGCGAGTGCGGTGGATGCGACGACCCTGGTGGGGGTGCGACCGATGTCGCCGACGGATCTGCCAGCCGTGACGGCCATGGAGAGTGCGGCGCTGGGCGTGCCGCGTGCCACCCTGCTCGAGGACCTGTGCCGCACGTTCCCCGAGGGGTGCTCTGTCGTCGAAGACGAGGGCCGGCTGATCGCGTGGTCCTTCCGTCGACCCGGAGCACGGCGCTGGCATATCGGCCCCGTCGGAGCCCGCGATCAACGGGCCGCCGATCTCGCCTTCCAGGCCGCGATCTCTCCCATCCCGGGCGCACCGATCGAGCTCGATGTGCCGGAGGGTCCGAGGCGCGCGCATCTCGCGAAACGATTCGCGCTGACGACCGCCCGCTCATTCGCCCGCATGGTACGCGGGCCGTCGCTGCCCGACCCCGACGGGGGCACTGGATACGCCACCGTCGCTCCCGAGCTGGGCTAGCGATTCCCGTCCGACCCCACCCTGTCAGTGAAGGAGAATCCCTTGCTCAGCCACCCTGCCGACGAGGAACAGCTGGACCGCCTGCTCGGCGTCCCCTCACCCGGGCTCGTGTCCGACATGTCGAGGCTCAGCGGGGATCTCGTGATCCTCGGAGCCGGCGGCAAGATGGGACCGAGCCTGTGCCTCGCCGCCCGCAACGCACTCGACACCGCCGGCAGCACGGATGCCCGTGTCATCGCGGTCTCCCGCTGGAGCGACCAAGGCCTCGCCGACCGGCTGGAGGCGGGGGGCGTCGAAGTCGTCCGCGCCGAACTGAGTCCGGATGCCGACCTCTCGGGATTGCCGGAGGCCGAGAACGTCGTGTACATGGTCGGTGCCAAGTTCGGCAGCGACGCGAATCCGAGCGGAGCGTGGATGACCAACTGCGTGCTTCCGTCGGTGGTCGCACGCCGCTATCGCGCCTCCAGGCTCGCCGCGTTCTCGACCGGGAACGTCTACCCGTTCACGCCCGTCACCGGTCTCGGATCCACGGAGGACTCACCGACCGCGCCCGTCGGCGAGTACGCGATGAGCTGCCTCGGACGGGAGCGGGTCATCCAGGCGGCCTCGCTGAGCGGCGGCCTCCGCGCGTCCATCATCCGGCTAAACTACGCGGTCGAGCCGCGCTACGGAGTGCTGTGCGACATCGCGCAACGCGTCCTCGCCGGTTCCCCCGTCGATCTCTCCGTGGGCTTCGTCAACGTCGTCGCGCAGCGGTACGCGAACGAGGTCGCTCTGAGATCGCTCCTGCTCGCCGACAGCCCGCCGCGCATCATCAATCTGGCCGGCCCCGAGATCCTCTCCGTCCGTGCGATCGCCCTTCGATTCGGCGAGCTGCTCGACCGCGAGGTCGTGTTCTCCGGACAGGAGGGCGAGACCGCCCTGCTCTCGAACGCCGCCACGTGCCACTCGCTGTTCGGCTACCCCGACCTCGCGGCGGGCGCGCTGATCGAGATGCAGGCCGATTGGCTTCTCGCCGGCGGCCGGGTGCTCGGCAAGCCGACGAAGTTCGAGCGCAATGACGGGAGGTTCTGACGTGACGGGATCCGGCTCCAGGAGCGCGGCATCGGAGGCGCTGGCACGGGGCACCGTGATCCCGGCGCACCCCCTCGCCATCACCGAGGACAAGGCTCTCGACGAGCGGCGGCAGCGGGCCCTGACGCGGTACTACATCGACGCCGGCGCCGGGGGCGTCGCGGTCGGGGTGCACACGACGCAGTTCGCCATCCGGGATCCCCGTTTCGGCCTGTACGAGCCCGTGCTGCGGTGCGCCGCCGACACGGTGGCGGAGTTCTCGCCCGGCGATGCCTTCGTGAAGATCGCCGGAGTCTCCGGAGCGATCGACCAGGCCGTCGCAGAAGCCGAGGTCGCGGCGGACCTCGGGTACGACGCGGTCCTGCTCTCGCCCAACGCGACCACGTCGCTGAGCGAGGAGGATCTCGTGCGACGGACGCGGGCGGTCGGGGGCGTGCTTCCGGTCATCGCCTTCTACCTGCAACCGGCCGTCGGCGGACGACGCTTCTCGGAGGAGTACTGGACGCGCACCGCCGACATCGAATCCGTCGTCGCCGTCAAGCTGGCGCCCTTCAGCCGCTACCGCACGCTGGAGGCGGTGCGCGGCATCGTCCGATCCGGGCGCGGGGCCGACGTCGCGTTGTACACGGGCAACGACGACACCATCGTCAACGACCTGGTGACGGATTTCCACGTGGGCGCGGCGGGCGAGACGCGCCGGTTCGTGGGCGGCCTGCTGGGGCAGTGGGCGGTCGGAACCCGCGCCGCCGTCGAGCTGTTCGCGACCATCCGGAGCGCGTCGACCGGAGACGACGAGGCGCTGCGTCGTGCCATCGCACGGGGCTCGGATGTGACCGACGCCAACAGTGCTCTCTTCGACACCGCCCACGACTTCGCCGGCAGCATCGCGGGGATCAACGAACACCTTCGTCGGCAGGGCCTGCTGGCCGGGAACTGGTGCCTCGAGGAGGCGGAGGTGCTCTCGCCCGGTCAGGCGGAGGAGCTGAGCCGCGTCCGGAGCGCGTATCCGTGGCTCACCGACGACGCCTTCGTCGCCGAGAACCTCGATCGGTGGCTCGGGTGAACGCGGCGATGGCACGTCGATGAGCCTCAGCACGCTGGACGTCTTCTCCATCGGCATCGGGCCGTCGTCGTCGCACACGGTGGGCCCGATGCGGGCCGCGAAGGCCTTCGTGACCGAGCTTGCGCGCGGCCCGGGCCTCGGCGAGATCCGCCGCGTGCACGTGGAGCTCTTCGGGTCCCTGGCCGCGACCGGTCGTGGCCACGGCACGGATCGGGCCGTCGTTCTGGGACTCGAGGGCGATGATCCCGAGACCGTCGACACCGGGGCGACGGAAGACCGGTTCCACCGGCTGACCGTGCGACGATGCGTGACGCTCCTCGGCACCCATCCGATCGAGTTCGACCCCGATCGCGACATCACCTTCCGTCGATCGGTCGAGCTGCCCGGACACCCGAACGCGCTGACCTTCACCGCGCACGGTCACGACGGGGCGGTCATCCGATCGGACACCTACTACTCGATCGGCGGCGGATTCGTGTCGCGCGGCCCCGGTGAGGACCCGGAGGACGGAGCGCCTGTTCCGCATGAGTTCTCGACTGCGAACGAGCTCCTCTCGATCTGTCGTGAGACGGGGCTGAGCATCAGCGGGGTCATGCTCGAGAACGAGCTGGCGATGCGGAGCGAGACACAGGTACGTGAGGGCATCGCTCGTGTCTGGCAGGCCATGCGCCAGTGCGTGATCCGTGGGTGCGAGAGCGGGGAGGCGGTGCTCCCCGGGCGGCTGCGGGTCCCCCGCCGGGCTCCGGCGCTGTGGTCGACCCTCAGCGAGCGTGGCGACCGGGGGAGGCACGACGCCGGAGAGTGGGTCGCCCTCTTCGCCCTGGCCGTCAACGAGGAGAACGCCGCGGGGGGCCGCGTGGTCACGGCGCCGACCAACGGTGCCGCGGGCATCGTGCCGGCCGTACTCCATTACTACGTGAAGTTCGTTCCGGGCGCGACGGAGGAGGGCGTCTTCAGGTTCTTCCTGACCGCTGCGGCCATCGCCAGCCTCTTCAAGAGGAATGCGTCGATCTCGGGCGCTGAGGTGGGATGTCAGGGAGAGATCGGATCCGCGTGCTCGATGGCCGCAGCGGCGCTGTGCGAGGCCCTCGGGGGTGCGCCCGAGCAGGTTGAGAACGCCGCCGAGATCGGCATCGAGCACCACCTCGGGCTGACCTGCGATCCCGTCGGCGGACTCGTCCAGATTCCGTGCATCGAGCGGAACGCGATCGCCGGCAACACCGCGATCACGGCGGCCGGCCTCGCGCTGCACGGCGACGGCTCGCACAAGGTCTCGTTGGACGCCGCGATCCTGACGATGCGTCTCACCGGCGCCGACATGAAGGACGCCTACAAGGAGACGTCGCGCGGAGGCCTGGCGGTCAATGTCGTCGAATGCTGACCGGAGCGGGAGACGCCGGTGAATCCCGTGGAGAGGGTGAGGCGCGGGCAACCGCATTCGACCTCGATCAGGCGCTCTCAACGCATGCTGTCGATCATCGAGAGGCTCACGGAGAGCGGCAGCCTGACACTGGAGGGCCTCTCCGGCGAACTGCGCGTCTCGCCGGCCACCATCCGGCGGGATCTCGCCGATCTCGAGGATCAGCAGCTGCTGCGTCGCACGCATGGCGGCGCCCGGCTGATCGAGGTCGGACATGACATCGAGATCGAGCTGCCGGTGCAGTTGAAGGACGGCCAATTCCGTGAAGCGAAGCGCCTGATCGCCCGCGCGACGGCTCGCTTGATCCGTCCCGGTCGCCACGTCGTGGCGATCGGGGGCGGGACGACGACGACCGAGGTCGCCCGGTTGCTGTCGACGAGGCACGACTTCACCATCGTGACCAACTCGCTCACGACGGCGACTCAGCTCGCGGCGCGCCCGACGCTGCGCGTCATCATGACCGGCGGCGTGATGCGGCCCCACTCGCACGAGCTCGTGGGAGTGCTCGCCGAGAACACCTTTCAGGCGATCAACATCGGCACGGCGGTTCTCGGCGTCGACGGCATGACCGCCGTCCGCGGGGCGACCACGCATGACGAGACGGAGGCGAGAACCAATGGCGCGATGGTGGGCCATGCCCAGCGGGTGATCGTCGTCGCGGACGGCTCGAAGATCGGCCGGGTCACCCTCGCGAGCGTCGCCGGCATCGATCGCATCGACGATCTCGTCACGGACTCGTCGGCCGACGTCGGCGAGCTCGAGGCGATCCGGGCGGCCGGCACGCGAGTGCACATCGCCGACTCCCCCTAGCTCCCGATCGCGTTCAGGAGGTGACGCCGCCGGCTATCCCTTCAACCCCGAGACGGACATCGTGGCGACGAACTGCTTCTGAGCAACGGTGAAGAAGATGATGAGGGGGAGGGTGGCGATGACGTTGCCCGCCATCAGCAGAGACCAGTCGGTGCGATGGACTCCCTGGAAGTTCGCGATACCCAGCTGCAGCGTGAAGGCATTGGCGTTGTTGATCGCGATCAGCGGCCACACGAGGTCGTTCCACGCGCCGAGAAGCGTGAAGATCGCCAGTGTCGCCAGGGCCGGTTTGGCCAAGGGGAGCACGATTCTGATGAAGACGTGCAGTCGGGAGCATCCGTCGATGAGGCCCGCCTCCTCGAGCTCCGCGGGAATGGAGAGGAAGAACTGACGCATGAGGAAGATGCCGAATGCGGTCGCCAACCAGGGAACGATCGCCGCCCCGAGCGAATTGATCAGGCCCAGGCGCGAGAACAGCAGGTAGGTGGGGATCATCAGCACCTGGGTCGGAATCATGATGGTGCCGACGATCGCCACGAAGAGCACGTTCCGGCCCCGGAACTTCAGCCGCGCGAATCCGTAGCCGGCAAAGCTGCACAGGATCATGTTGGAGACGATGGACGTCGCCGAAACGATGAGCGTATTGCCCAGCCACAGCAAGATGTTGGACTGCTGGAAGAGGCTCTGATATCCGGAGAGGGTCAGGTGGGAGGGAACGAACGGCGGCGGGAACCGCAACAGCTCCGCCGCGGGCGACAGTGACGCGAGGAACATCTGCAGCAGCGGGATCGCGAACAGGATCGCGAGCGGGAGGAGGAGGAAATGCCATCCGCTGAACGGCAGGCGCCTCTTGCGGCGCCGCGTCGCCTCGCCATCGTGAGCCCGGAGGCCGGCCTGAACTGTCGTACTCATTGCACGCGCGCTTCCCGTCGGCGCGAATAGGCGCCGACACCCAGGGTGATCAGGATCGTGACGCCGAACAGCACGTAGGCGATGGCCGACCCGTAGCCGAAGTCCAGCTTGAGGAAAGCGGTGTTCCACAGGTAGTAGACGATCGTCTCGGTCGCATTGAGCGGACCCCCGCGCGTCGTCGTATAGACGAGGTCGAAGAGTTGTATCGCCTGAACGAGCTGCCAGATGACGAGGAAGGTCGAGACCGACTTCAGTTGCGGGAGGACGACCAGCCAGAAGGTCTGCACGCGATTCGCGCCATCGATGGTGGCGGCCTCGACCAGTTCCGCCGGGATGTCCTGCAGCGCGGCGAGGTAGATCACGGTCGTGAACGCCGCGGATCCCCAGAGCGACATGATCACGATGACGACCATCGCCTGCTTCTGGTCCGTCAACCATCCCTGAGCAGGGAGGCCGAGGACGTTGAGGACATGGTTGACGATGCCGAACTGGGTGTCGAAAAGGTAGTTGGTGAGCACGCCGGTGGTGGCGGCCGAGACGACGAACGGGACGAAGATGAGCGTCCGGTAGAGCCCGATGAAGCGGATTTTCCGGTTGAGAGCAACCGCGAGGATCATCCCCGCGAACACCGACAGCGGCACGAAGAGGACGACGTAGACCGCGGTGTGGACGACCGCATCCCAGAACTCCGAGTCGGTGATGACGCCCGCGTAGTTGGAGACGCCGGCGAACTCCGGCTGACTGAATCCATTCCAGTGCTGCAGTGAGAGCACGAAGGCCCAGCCGGCGGGGAAGATCGACAGGCCGACGACGATCACGGAGGCTGGGGCCACGAAGCCCCAGCCTTCGAGGGTCTGTCGGACGGTGGCAGCGAGCGACCGTCCGGGGCGCCGTTTCGGCACCCCGGACGTCCGGCCCTTCACACTGTTGCCGACGGTGGTCACCAATGAAGACGCTCCCTATTTCTTCGCGAGCGCCTTATCGGTTGTCGCATCGGCGATCTTCAGGTTCTCCTCGCTGGTCCCCTGGCCCTGCATCGCATGCGACATCGCCGTCCCGACCGCGTCGGAGAGATCCGGGAATGCGCTGATGGAGGGAAGCGCCTGCTGGACGTTCGACAGGTTCGCGGCCATCGATTGGAATCCCGGGTACGTGTCGACGGCCTTCTTGAACTCCGGCAGATCGTTCTCCTGCGACGGCCGAAGCGGAAGATTGCCGAGCGCCAGCGAGTACCGCGCATCCTGCGCGGGGTCGGTGAGCCACTTGATGAGCTGGTACGACCAGTAGGCGCGGTTGGCGTCGTGGTTGTCGAAGAGCGCCCAGATATCGGGACCGGAGATCGTGGTGTGCTTGCCGTCGACTCCCGGCAGGTTGACGACGCCGTAATCGGTGTGGCCGGTCTTGAGGTCCGACAGCAGCCACGGTCCGTCCATGATCATCCCGATCCGGCCGGCCACGAAGAGGGGCTCGAACTTCGATCCCGTCTGATCCAGGTAGACGCTCTTGTCCTTGACGGCGAGCGAGTTCATGAAGTCGAGGGTTCCGACGCCGGCAGCCGAGTTCAGCTGGGACTTGGTCTGATCGGCGTTGAGCAACGTTCCGCCGCGCTGCCAGAACTGGGGGAAGAAGCGGTAGGCCGCATCACCCGGATCGACCGGGAACGCCGTCCCGAACGTCTGTGTGGACTTGTCGGTCAGCTTCTTCGCCGCCTGCCGGAAGTCGTCCCACGTCCAGTCATCGGTCGGATACGCGAGGCCCGCCTTGTCGAACAGCGCCTTGTTGTACATGAGGCTGACGACGTCCACGATCGAGGGCATCCCGATGACCTTCCCCGCGGGAGCGGCGATCTTCCTCGCCGACACGGGGAATGCGTCCCAGTGCACATCGGGTGCGGACACCTGTTTGGTGATGTCCAGCATGTGGCCGCTGGCGGCGAGGGTCCCTCCCCAGTACCCGTACGTGTACGAGATGTCGGGCGTGTCGCCGCTGACGAAGGCTGCCGAGATCTTCTGGAGCAGGTCGGTCGTGGTCGGTGCACCCGAGGAGATCTGAATCGTGACGTTCGGGTGATCGGTATGGAACTCCTTGGCCAGCGACTCGAGGGTCTTCTCGGCCGTCTGCGTCTGCCCCGTCCACCAGGTGAGCGTCACGGGCGCGCTCTTATCGAGCTTCGAGCTGCCGCCGCCCCCGCCGCTGCAACCCGCGAGGGTGAGAGATACGGCGCTGAAGAGCGCCAGCGCTGTGAACAGTTTTGCGGTGACCGAACGTTTCATTTTTCGCCTCACTTCGTTGTGCATCCCGGCTCTGCTTCGCGTCGAGATCGGATGGACCGCGCCTGCTGTCCCGCGTCGGACAGGGCTCTCGCGACGTCGGGCTTCGTCATCGTCGACGGGAGTCATGGTCCGCCAGGGCCGATCAAGTGACAACAAAACCGGTCAAAGAGTGCAAACGGAGTGAGCGATTTGATCGTCTCGGCCGTGAGCGATCACAAATGGGCGTATACCTCCGTCAAGGCGTCTGTGACCGCGGTCAGCTGCTGGCAGCGGTTCACGAAGATGCCGAGCCCGGTGCACGTCGGCGTAGATCGAGGGAGATCGTTCCCGGCCTGCCGGGGCTCACTCGAGGGTGGTGACAGGAAGGAACAGCGGCGCATGGATGGGTCGACCCTGGTGAAGGACTCATGGCGGGGCAGCGTGTTCGTCGATGGCGACTACCGTCCGCTCGCTCAGCGCTCCGGCCTCGACGTGCTCGAAAAGGCGACGGGCGACGTCCTGGGTGTAGCCGGTCTCGGCGGCGTCGCCGAGCTCGAGGAAGCGCTGAGGGGTGCGCGAATCGCGCAGCCGGACTGGGCCGCTCAGCCGTACACCAGACGTGCCGAGCTGCTGCGTGCCGTCGCGGCGCTGCTCCAGGAATCGGCACAGAGTTTCACGGAGCTCATCATGCGCGAAACGGGCTCGATCCGTGGAAAGGCGGAGTTCGAGGTGCAGCTCGCGACGGAGGAACTCCTGACCGCTGCGAGCCTCGCGTCGAGCGTCACCGGCGAGATCCTCCCGTCGAGCGATCCCCATCGATTCAGCGTGTGCGAACGCATCCCCGTCGGTGTGGTCGCGTTGATCACACCCTGGAACTTCCCCCTGATCCTCGCCACGAGAGTCATCGCTCCGGCTGTCGCGCTGGGGAACTCGGTCGTGCTGAAGCCCTCGCCCGAGACGCCCTTCTCCGGCGGCCTCGCCATTGCGGACCTCTTTGCCAAGGCGGGCGCACCCGCCGGGCTGCTCCAGGTCGTCCTCGGTGATCAGGAGTTCAGCGAGGCACTCGTGGCGCACCGAGACGTCGACATGGTTCATTTCACCGGTTCGACCGCGGTCGGCGCGAAGATCGCCGAGGTGGCGGGAAGCCAGCTGAAGCGGGTCTCCCTGGAACTCGGAGGCAACAACTCGCTCACCGTCCTCGATGACGCCGATCTCGACACCGCCGTGATGATCGGTGCGTGGTCCACCTTCCACTTCCAGGGACAGACCTGCATCACCGCCGGGCGTCACCTCGTGCATCGTGACCTGTTCGACGGATATGTGGACCGGCTCGCCGAGAGAGCGCGCGCGATCGCGGTGGGCGATCCGAGCCGGGAGCCGGTCGGGCTCGGGCCGATGATCAACCAGCGACAGGCGGACCGCGCCGCCCGCATCCTGCACGACTCCGTGGCGATGGGAGCGACCGTTGTCGAAGGCGGAGTCATCGACGGGCTCTTCTTCCGTCCCACGATCGTCACGGGGATCACGACGGACATGCCCCTGTGGAAGGAGGAGATCTTCGCCCCGATCGCTCCGATCATGTCCTTCACGGATGACGACGAGGCGATCGAGTTGATCAACGACACCGACTACGGCCTCGTGAACTCGGTTCTCACGAGCGACGAAGAGCGCGGGCAACGGCTCGCGCGCCGCATCCGATCGGGCATGGTCCACATCAACGACGCCACGTGCATCGACGAGCCGTCCGCCCCCTTCGGCGGCCTCGGCCGGTCCGGACTCGGGGGGCGCATCGGGGGAGCCGCCAACCTCGAGGAGTTCACGGAGCGTCGTTGGATCTCGGCGCAACGCGGCTCGCTCGCCTATCCGTATTGAGGCGAACCGCCGCTCCCTCGGGCGATCAGTTGCCCCGTGCCCACTGTCAACGCGTCGACAATCGAATTGGAAAAAGGTCAAAGGTGTCCGAAACAATGTCTGGGGTCCGGGTCGTCCTCATCGGCGCGGGAAGCGTCACATTCACCCACCAGCTCTCCACGGATCTCTATCGTTTCGACGACCTTCCTCCGCTGGAGCTCGTGCTGTACGACATCAATCCGGATCGGCTGAACTTCGCGCGCGTCACCGCAGAGCAGGCGGCGGCCCGATTCGGCCGGGTGGCCGACATCGTGACGACCAGTGATCGCCGCGAGGCTCTGGCCGGCGCTTCGTTCGTCATCAACGTGATCGCGGTCGGAGGGTTCGCCGCGACGCGGATCGACCTCGAGCTGCCCGCCGCCATGGGCCTTCGCCAGACCGTCGGCGACACCACCGGCGTGGGGGGAGTGTTCCGCGGCCTGCGGACCTTCCCGGTGCTGTCCGGGATCGCCCGTGACATGCGGGAGCTCTGCCCCGACGCTTGGTTCCTCAACTACACGAACCCGATGGCGATGAACGTCTGGTGGATGTCGGTGGTCGCCCCGGACATCAAGACTGTCGGGCTCTGCCACAGCGTCTACTGGACCGTGCACGACCTCGGTGAGCTGCTCGGCGTGCCGATGGAAGGCACTCATTTCCGCGCCGCCGGTGTGAATCATCTCTCCTGGCTCACGGAGTGGTCGCACGACGGCGAGGACCTCTACCCGCGGTTCCGCGACGCGATCCGAGCCGATCCCGGCCTGGAGCGGCGGGTGCGGGTGGAGGTCATGAAGCGGATCGGGTACTACCCCACCGAGTCGAGCTTGATGACGGCCGACTATCTCCCCTGGTTCCTCCGCTCCGACGAGCAGATCGAGAGGTTCCGGCTCGAGCCGCTCAAGTACATCGACATCTCGCTCCACAACATCGCCGAGTTCGAGGAGGCGCAGGCGGCGCTCGACGCCGGCCGGCCGCTCCCGTTCGAGGATGAGGGCGCGACCGAGTACGCGCCGCTGGTCATCCATTCGATCCTGACCGGAACGGAACGCGAGATCCACGCCAACGTCGTCAACGACGGCTATGTGACCAACCTCCCGGACGGGGCCGTGGTCGAGGTGCCGAGCCTCGTCGATGGCTCCGGGGTGCACCCCATCCGTTTCGGCGACATCCCGGCGGCAGGCGCCGCTCTGGACCGCACCTACCTGTCCGTGGCCGCGCTCACGATCGAGGCCGCGCGAACCGGCAACCCCGAGATGGTCCGGCAGGCCGTCCTCATCGATCCCAATGCGAGCTCGACGCTCACCCCGGAGCAGATCTGGACGCTCTGCGATCAGCTGACCGAAGCCCACGCGGATCTGCTTCCCTCGTCGCTGGGGGGACGCCTCGAGGCCTGACGGGTGACGGTCGGGGGAGCCCCGGTCACTCCCAGAGGTACTCCGCGGGATCGAACCGGCGCACGGTGCGTGCGAAGGTCGCGGCGGCGTGCGGCCAGATCGTCGGGTTGGCGCCGCCGGCATCCTGGTAGTAGCTGACGCAGCCGCCGGTCTGCCAGACGGATCGCGTGAGCGCGCGGTCGAGGCGATCGGCGTAGTGACGCTGAGCCACTGGGTCGGTCTCGATGGTCCGGGCGCGCCGCGCCTCGAGAGCGGCGAGCGCTGCGAGCACGTAACGGATCTGCGACTCGATGACGTACACCATGCTGTTGTGCGCAAGCGCCGTATTCGGGCCGACGAGCAGGAACAGGTTCGGGAACCCGGCGACCGTCGTCCCGCGCAGCGCGCTCGCGTGCGGTCGCCAGTGCTCGGCCAGCGTGCCGCCGCGCGAGCGGATTCGCGTCGCGATGGGCTGGGCGGTCACGTTGAATCCCGTCGCAGCCACGAGTACGTCGGCGCGGTGGCGGGCGCCGGCGGCGGTCACGAGGTAGGCGCCGTCGATCCTCAGCACGGGCTCGGTCACGAGACGCACCTCGGGTGAGGCGAGCGCCGGGTACCAGTCGCTCGAGATGAGCACGCGCTTGCAGCCGAGGCGGAAGCGCGGCATCACCTGCTCCCGCAACGTCGGATCGGTGATCTGCCGCCGCAGCGACCGCCGGTAGACGGCCTCCGCGACCCGCCCGATCACGGGCGTGGCGAACCCGGGGAAGCGCGCCTCCGCTCCCGCGAAGACCAGGGCGCGCGCGAGGCGCTGCCGCCACGGCCGGCGACGGAACGCCCGGCGGCGGCGGTCGCTGGTCGGCGGGTCGTGCCGCGGGATCACCCAGGGCGCGGTGCGCTGCAGGACGATCACCCACGCGCCGCGGGGCCGGAGCTCGGGAACGAGCTGGATCGCGGAGGCTCCGGTGCCGAGCACCGCGATCGTCTTTCCCGCGACATCGAGGGCGGGATCCCACCGTGCCGTGTGCAGCCGCGGGCCGGGGAACGTCTCGACCCCCGGGATGGCCGGCCAGGCCGGGTCGATGAACGGGCCGGACGCCGAGACGAGCACGTCGGCCGTCCAGCTCGCGGCATTCGTCGCGATGCGCCAGACGGCGGCTGCAGCATCCCATTCGCCCGACTCGACCTCGGTACCGAACCGGATGTGCGGCGTCACCCCGAAGCGGTCGGCGACGTCGCGCAGGTAGTGCAGCAGCTCCTCCTGCCGCGGGTAGCGGTGGCTCCAGTCCGGGTTGGGTGCGAAGGAGAAGGAGTACAGGTCGGCCGGGATGTCGCAGGCCGCCCCGGGATAGACGTTGTCGCGCCAGGTGCCACCCACCTCGCGTGCGCGTTCGAGGAGCACGAAATCGGTCACGCCCGCACGGAGGAGGCCGCACGCCATCCCGATGCCGGAGAAGCCGGCGCCGATGATCGCGACCCTCACGGCGGGCATGGTCAGCCGTCGTTCTGCACGTCGTCCCGCTGCAGCAGCCGATCGCGCACCTGGCGGCGGATGACCTTGCCGATGAGCGACTTGGGGAGCTCGTCGACGACGTAGACGTGCTTCGGCGCCTTGTAGTGCGCGAGGTTCTCCTTCGCGTAGGCGATGAGCGCGTTCGCATCGACGTGCTCGCCCGGCTTCTCGACGACGGCCGCGGCGACGTGCTCGCCGTCGCGCTCGCTCGGGATGCCGACGATCGCGATATCCGCCACCGCCGGGAATCCGCGAAGGGCGTCCTCCACCTCGGAGGGCGAGACGTTGAACCCGCCGGTGATGACGAGGTCCTTGATGCGGTCGACGATGGAGACGAAGCCGTCCTCGTCGATGCGCACGATGTCGCCGGTGCGGAACCAGCCGTCGACGAACACGTCCGCCGTCTCCTCGGGCTTGTTCCAGTAGCCGGAGAAGACCTGCGGGCCGCGCACGACGAGCTCGCCCTTCTCGCCGAGCGGCATCTCCCTGGTCGGGTCGTCCGGGTCGACGACGCGCACCTCGGTGTTGGGCAGGGGCAGGCCCACCGTGCCCTCGCGGCGGTTCTCGGCGACCGGGTTGGCCATGAGCACGGGGCTCGTCTCGCTCAGGCCGTAGCCCTCCACGAGGTAGCCGCCGGTCGCCTTCTCCCAGGGGCTGATCACGGACTGCGAGAGCGGCATCGCCCCGGAGATGGCGATCTCGATGCCCTCCAGCGAGACGCCCGCCTCCGCGGCGGCCTTCGTCAGGCGGTCGTAGATGGGCGGGACGGCGGGGAGGAAGGTCGGCGGATGCCGCTTGACGGCCGGGAGGACGAGATCCGGATCGAACTTCGGGAACATCACCAGCCGCGCGCCCATGCTCATCGCGAAGGTGAGGCAGAGGGTCAGGCCGTAGGCGTGGAAGAGCGGGAGCACGGCGTAGACCACGCAGTCGCCGCGTGTGATCTGCGGCACCCACGCGCGCGCCTGCGCCGCGTTGACCCCGAGGTTGAGGTGGGTGAGCGTCGCGCCCTTGGGCATGCCGGTCGTGCCGCTCGTGTACTGGATGAGCGCGACGTCGTCGACGGTCGGTCCGGGCACGCTCGCCTTGATCGGCACGTCCGCGAGCAGGTCCTCCCACGGAAGGGCGTCGTGCACGCGCTGGGTCAGCTCGGCGCGCTGGGAGCGGGCGCGCGCGACGGGCAGGCGCAGCAGCATCCGGAGCCGCAGCGGCATCGCGCGCGTCATGTCGACGGAGATGATGCGGTCGACGGCGACATCGTCGGGGAAGGCCTGGATGTGGGGCACCATCTTGTCCCACGCGATGACGACCTTCGCGCCGTGGTCCTCGAACTGGTGGCGCAGCTCGCGCGGCGTGTACAGCGGGTTGTGCTCGATGACGATGGCACCGAGCCGCAGGATCGCGTAGAAGGCCGCGACGTGCTGCGGGCAGTTGGGCAGCACGATGGCCACGCGGTCGCCCCTGCGCACGCCGAGCCGCCGCAGGCCTTCGGCGGCCCGGTCGATCTCCGCACCGAGCTGCGAGTACGTCCACTCCCGTCCGAAGAACTCGATCGCGGGGCGCTCGCCGAACTCGGTCACCGACGCCCGCATGAGGTCGGAGAGCGACCCGGTCGGCATCGGGATCTCGTGCGGCACGCCCTCGGCGTAGGAATCGAGCCAGGGCTTGGCCGGGTCCGTCGTCATGGGGGTCAGCCTAGGCAGTGCGCCGCCCGCGAGCGATGTCAGGCGATCGAGGTCCAGTAGGGCTCAAGGCGGCGCTCGCCGACCGGCGTTCCGACGGCGTCGAGCGCCAGGGACTCGACGAAGAACCGCGCGAGGTTGGCGGCCCGCGGCGACGCGCGCTGCGCCAGCCACTCGAGGCCGTGACCGACCCCCTCCCCGACGCGCAGGATCCGCGGCCTCTTGCCGGCCACGCGGAAGGCGAGCTGCTCGAGCTCGCGGTAGCTGAAGACGTCCGGCCCGCCGACGTCCCAGCTGCCGGCCGGGCCGTCGAGGCGGTCGACGATGAAGGCGGCGAGGTCGGCGCCGTGGATCGGGTTGATCCGCGTCGCGCCATCTGCCAGCGTGAAGCCGATCCCGCGCTGCGCCATGCGCAGGAAGTCGGTCATGTCGGAGAAGTACCCGGATGGGTTGATGATCTGCGGGGTGACCGTGCTGCGCCGGAGGGCCTGCGAGAACGCGAACTTGGACCGCATCGTCACGGAGTTCCCCGCTTCGGAGCGCATGACGTTGACGTAGGCGAACGAGCGCAGACGGTGCTGCTCCGCGTCGGCGAGCACGAGCAGGTTGCCGAGGAAGTCGATGTTCCACGGACTCACCTTCTGCCGCGTGACGCCGAGCGCCGAGACGACCCGATCCGCGCCCGCGCACGCGTCGGTCAGCGTGGCCGGGTCGCCGAAGTCGACGATGCGCCATTCGGCGACGCGGTCGCGCAGCGCCGGCGCGTCGTACGCACCGGGCGCGTCGGCCTTCTCGCGCGACCGCACGAGGGCTCGCACCCGGTATCCCCGCGCGTCGAGCTCGGCGACGACGTGCCGCCCCACGTAGCCGGTGGCTCCCGCGACGACCACGAGCTCACTCATTCCGCGCGCCTCTATTCATGTACCACATGGTACAGGAATACACTGTCGGTGATGTCCCGTCCACCCCGCCCGCTCGACGCCGCCGCCTCCGGCCGCCTCCTGGCCGCCGCCGCCGACGCTTTCGGCGCGAGGGGGCTCGAGCGAGCGTCGCTGAACGACGTCCTCAAGCGCGCCGGGATGGGCAAGGGGTCGTTCTACCACTGGTTCGCCGACAAGGCCGCGCTGCATGACTGGGTGGTCGACGCGATCGCCGGGCGGCTGGGCACCACGCTGCGCGCGCCCGACCCGTCGTCGCTGACGGCGGAGAGCTTTCGCGCCGAACTGGACGCGGTCCTGGCCCGATTCGCCCAGGCCGCCGAGGCTGATCCGCAGCTCGCGGACCTCGGCCTGATGTTCCACAACTCGATCGGTCTCGCGCCGGAGCGCTCGATCAGCCGGGTGCGCGTCACGGCTCTGCGATGGATCGACGAGGTGCTGCGCGCGGGGCGCGATCTCGGCGTGATCCGCACGGATCTGCCCGCCGATCTGCTGTCGGCGTGGGCGATCGCATCCCTCACGACGCTCGATCAGTGGGCTCTCGGTACCGACGCACCGGATCGCGCCGCCCTCGCGGCCACCGCCCTCGACGCGCTGTGGTCGCTGCTGGCGCCGCGCGCCGCCTAGGACGCGGCGAGCTCGCGATGCCAGGCGGTCTGCCGCAGCGCGGAGCGCAGGCTCACGTCGCGCAGGCTCTCCCAGCCACCGGTCCAGGTGAGCTGCGGCGCGATCTCGTCCACCGTGGCATCCGGATGACGCGCCAGCACCGCCACGACCTCGGCCGAGCGCGCGCGGTGGTGCGCCGCGAGCTCGGCGCATCGCGACGGCAGGTCGTGCAGGTCGGGACCGTGGCCGGGCAGGCCGGTGCGGTGGGCGAAGTCGCGTGCGAGGCGCTCGAGCGTGGCGAGGTAGTCGCGGATCGGGTTGCCCTCGACGTGGAAGCTCAGTCCGATGCCCGGGTTGATCTCGGCGAGCAGCGTGTCGCCCGTCACCAGGCCGTCGTCGCCGAGGTCGAGGCAGAGGCTGCCGGGGGTGTGACCCGGAGCGCCGACGACGCGCACCGGCCGATCGCCGAGCACGACCTCGTCGCCGTCGGCGAGCAGGCCGTCGACCGGGACGGCGGCGTCCAGCTCGTCGCCGCGCCCCAGCAGCACCCGTGCGGCGCTGCGCTCCCGCACCCGCGCCGAGAGCGGCAGGTGGTCGACGTGCCAGTGGGTCGCCACGATCGTGCGCACCCGGTCGACACTCGTGCCGAGTCCGGCGAGACCGGCCTCGAGCGCGGCGAGCGATGCCGGGTCGTCCCAGCCGGGGTCGACGAGGTCGACGGCGTCGCCGGCGAGGAACGCGTAGCAGTTGGTGGCGGGCGGGTGCGGCCCCGGCGGGGTCGGGATCTCGATCCGCACGGGCCCGGTCACCGGGCCAGTTCCTCCCGGATCGCGGCGGCGAACGCGTCGACGTCGGCCTCGGTCGTGTCGAAGGCCGTCATCCAGCGCACCTCGCCGCGGGCGCGGTTCCAGTCGTAGAAGCGGTACCGGGCGCGGATGCGGTCGGCGACCGCGTTGTCGAGCACCCCGAAGATCGCGTTCGCCTCGGTCTTCTGCGAGAACGAGAGCCCCGGCGTGCCCTCGATGGCCGCGCGCAGCCGAGCGGCCATCGCGTTGGCGTGCTGCGCCGAGCGCAGGCCCAGCCCGTCGTCGAACAGCGCGAGCAGCTGCGCGCTGAGGAAGCGCATCTTGCTCGCGAGCTGCATCGCCGTCTTGCGCAGGTAGACGATGCCGTCGACGTTGTCCGGGTTCAGCACGACGATCGCCTCGGCGGCGAGGGCGCCGTTCTTGGTGGCGCCGAGGCTCAGGATGTCGACCCCGGCGTCCGTCGTGAACGCGCGGAACGGCACCCCCAGCGCCGCGGCCGCGTTCCAGAGCCGGGAGCCGTCGAGGTGGACGGTCATGCCGAGCGCGTGGGCGGCATCCGCGATGGCACGGATCTCGTCCGGCTGGTAGAGCGTGCCGAGCTCGGTGGTCTGGGCGATGCTCACGGCGAGCGGCTGGGCGCGGTGCTCGTCGCCGAAGCCCCACGCCTCGGTGGCGAGCAGCTCGGGCGTGAGCTTGCCGTCGGGCGTCGGCACGGGGAACAGCTTCAGCGCCGCCGTCTTCTCCGGGGCGCCGCCCTCATCGGTGTGCATGTGGCTCGTCGAGGTCGTGACGAGGGCGCCCCAGCGGGGGAGGACGCTGGTGAGGGAGATGACGTTCGCGCCGGTGCCGTTGAAGACCGGGAAGGCCTCGGCGCGCTCGCCGAACTCCCGCTTCACGACCTCCTGGAGGCGCTCGGTGACCGAGTCCTCGCCGTAGGAGATCTCGTGCCCGGTGTTGACGGCGGCGATCGCGGCGAGCACCTCGGGGTGCACCCCCGCGTAATTGTCGGAGGCGAAGGTGCGGTCCATGCGTCTCAGTCTGCCGTGGCCGAGGAGGCGGTGATGCCCGAGGTCGAGGCGATGACGTCGCCGAGCTTCTTGCCGAGCGCCTCGTAGAACATCGAGAGCGGGAACTCGTCGTCGAGCACCGCGTCGGTGTAGCCCTTCGGCGCGCCGGCGAGCGTCTCGTCCGGGAGCCCGCGGGCCCAGTTCGACGCCGGGTTCGGCGCGAGCGTCGCCCGGACCAGCTCGTAGGCCGCGAGCCAGTGCGCGGTCTTCGGGCGGTCGATGCTCCGCCAGTACAGCTCGTCGATCGCGTCGCCGAGCGCGCCCACGGCGGCCGGCACGGCATCCCAGTCGACGGCCAGCTGCACGTCGGTCCAGTGCAGCACGCCGCGCTGATGCAGCCAGGCGAACAGCAGCTGCCCGCCCAGCCCGTCGTAGTTGCGCACCCGCGAGCCGGTGAGCGGGAAGCGGAAGATGCGGTCGAACAGGATCGCGACCCGCACGAGGCGGGCGTGGTCGCGGATCGCGTCGCTCACCCCGTCATCGGCGGCGAGCCTCGTCGCCTCGCGATACGCGGTGAGGTCGCAGCGCAGCTCCTCGAGGGAGTAGAGGAAGTACGGCATCCGCTGCTTGATCATGAACGGGTCGAACGGCAGGTCGCCGCGCATGTGGGTGCGGTCGTGGATGAGGTCCCACATCACGAACGTCTCCTCGGTCAGCCGCTGGTCGCCCAGCAGCCGCTCGAGGTCGTCGGTGACGTCGAGCTTGGTGATCGCGGCGGCGGCGCGCACGACCCGGCGGAACCGCGCCGCCTCGCGGTCGGAGAAGATCGCGCCCCAGGTGAAGCGCGGGACCTCGCGCATCGCCACGGTCTCCGGGAAGAGCACGGCGGCGTTGGTGTCGTAGCCGCCCGTGAAGTCGACGAAGCGGATCGGCACGAAGAGGGCGTTCGTGTAGGCCTCCTGCAGCTCCGCGATGAAGTCGGGCCAGAGCACCTCGACGAGCACCGCCTCCAGCAGCCGGTCGGGCGAGCCGTTCTGGGTGGTCATCGGGAACAGCACGAGGTGGCGCAGCCCGTCGACGCGGTGCTCCTGCGGCTGGAACGCGGTGAGCGAGTCGAGGAAGTCCGGGATGCCGAAGCCGCCGTCGGCCCAGCGCGCGAGATCCGCGTCGAGCGCCTCGAGATACGCCGCGTCGTGCGGGAACGCGGGTGACAGATGACGGAGCTCTTCGCGGATCCGGCTGACGGCCTCCCGGAATTCCGGGCGTTCCGCGGCATCCGGGATGCTGCCGTCCGTCGTCTGCCCGGATCGGACGACCTCGACGGCGGCTGTGAGCCGGCTCCAGGCGGCCGTCTGCTCGATGCCGTCGGCGGTCACGGCGGGGGTCGTCATGGTCATGCCACGACGCTACGGAGGATCGCGCCGCAAAGGGTTGCCCCCAGCGCAAGGCTCTTGCGCAGATCTGCCGGCGGCGCGCGTCTTCCGCCGCCGCACGCGATCGGACGGCCGGATCACTGCGTCGGGCGGGCCGATACCCGCCCGCGGCACTGCTCACCCACCTCAGTACGCTCGAGCACGTGACGGGCGTGCTGATCGGGTTCGCCATCATCGCGGTCGTGATCGGCGCCGGCTACCTCATCGCCCGCATCGACCTGCTCGGTGCCGAGGGCCAGCGCGTGCTCACCCGGCTGGCGTTCTTCGTCCTGCTGCCGTGCCTGCTGTTCGCGACGGTCGCGACGGCCGACCTGCGCAGGGTCTTCTCCTCGGTGCTCCCGGTCGCGGCGATCACGGCGGTGATCTGCATCGGGATCGTCGTCGTCGCGGGCCTGCTCTGGCGCCGTCCGCTGCCCGAGTCGATGGTCGGGGGCCTCGGCGCCGGCTACGTCAACGCCAACAACATCGGCTTGCCGGTGTCGGCCTACATCCTCGGCGATGCGACCAGCTCGGTGCCGGTCATCCTGCTGCAGGTGATCGTCATCGCGCCGATCGCGCTCGCCGTGCTCGACATCTCGACCAGCGGCTGCTTCACCCTCGGCCGCATCCTGCTGCAGCCGGTGAAGAACCCGCTGATCCTCGGCTCGGCGCTCGGGCTCGTGGTCAACCTCGCGGGCATCCGCCTCCCGGCACCGGTGCTCGAGCCGTTCACGCTCGTCGGAGCGGCGGCGGTCCCGGTCGTGCTGCTGTCGTTCGGCATCTCGCTGCGCGGGCGGCGACCGCTCGCCGCCGGATCGGATCGCCGGCTCGTGATCCTGGCCTCCGCCGTGAAGGTGCTGCTCATGCCCGCGCTCGCGTGGGTCGTGGGCGCATTCGTACTGCACCTGCACGGTCACGCGCTGTTCGTCGTCGTCGTGCTCGCGGCACTCCCCGCCGCCCAGAACGTCTTCAACTACGCCCAGCGCTACGGGCGGGGCGCGGCCGTCGCCCGCGACGTCGTGCTCATCACGACGGCGCTGTCGCTGCCGGCGATGTTCGTGATCGCCGCGCTGCTCGCCCCGCGGTGAGAGCGCCCCCGCTCAGAAGATCATCGGCCGGTCGTCGTCCTCGAGCGCGAGGTCGATGTCGACCGTGACCGGCACATGATCGCTCGGGGCGTCGCCCTTGCGCTCGTTGCGGTGGATCGCGGCCGCCGTCACCCGCTCGGCGAACGGGCGCGATCCGAGCACGAAGTCGATGCGCATGCCCTCGTTGCGCGGGAACCGCAGCTGCTTGTAGTCCCAGTAGGTGAAGCCCTCGGGGATCAGGGGGCGCACGACGTCGGTGAGGCCGGCATCCTGCAGGGCCTGGAAGGCCTCCCGTTCGGGCGCGGACACGTGCGTCGAGACGCCCTCGATGACGGTGGGATCGCCGTTGTCGACGTCGAGCGGCGCGACGTTGTAGTCGCCCGCGACCATGAGCGGGCTGTCGGGGTGCTCCGCCATCCAGTCGGTCATCGCGCCCTGCAGCGCGCCGAACCAGTCCAGCTTGTAGTCATAGTGCGGGTCGCCGAGCGCGCGGCCGTTCGGTGCGTAGATCGACCACACCCGGATGCCGTTGGTCGTCGCGCCGATCGCCCGCGCCTCGAGGGGCAGGTCCGGTCCCTCGGCCCCCTTGAGGAAGCCGGGCTGCCCGGCGAACGAGGTCTCGACGTCGTCGAGCTCGAAGCGGCTCGCGATCGCGACGCCGTTCCACTGGTTGAGGCCGTGCAGCACGACGCGGTAGCCGGCGTCCTCGAACGGGGCGAAGGGGAACTGGGCCTCCGTGCACTTGATCTCCTGCATCGCGAGCACGTCGACGTCCTCCCGGGCGAGCCAGTCGACGACGCGGCCGACGCGGGAGCGCACGGAGTTCACGTTCCAGGTGGCGAGGCGCATGCCACCACGCTAGCCCGCGCGCCGCCGCCCCTGCGGCGCGCCTGCTCCGCGACACGAGCGCGGTCGCGTCGCTTCGCACGCAGGCTAGGGCGGACCGCCGATACCCGTGGCGTTCTACCCCGAAAACAGGGGAGCGCGCGGCGAGCGCTCCCCGATTAGCGTGAGGGGCGGTGACCCCCCGACACCCCGTTCCCGAGCCCATGCCCCGCCTTTCGCGTCGCGCGATCGCGCTGGGTTCCGTCGGCGTGCTCGCGGGCGCCGTCGTGATGGGCGCGCTCGGCTTCACCGCGCCCCGCCCCGCCCACGTCGCGCCGATCACGGCCGTCGTGTCGCCGTCGCCGTACGTCGGCGGTCAGCTGCAGACGCTCTCGCTGACCGACCTGCGCGGCCACCAGCCGCTCGGCCGCCGCTGACCTCCGGCGCCGATCCACGGCCCGCTACCGTATGGGTGTGACCGACGACCGCGCCCAGCTCATCGACCACATCACCCGTGAAGCGGTGTTCCACGGCGACTTCACGCTCACGAGCGGCAAGAAGGCGACCTACTACATCGACCTGCGGAAGATCTCGCTCGATCACCGCGTCGCACCGCTGATCGGGCGCGTCATGAGCGAGCTGATCGCGGACATCGCCGACGTGGATGCCGTGGGCGGTCTCACGATGGGAGCCGACCCGATCGCGTCGGCGGTGCTGCATCAGAGCGCGGCGCTCGGCCGCTCGTACGATGCCTTCGTCGTGCGCAAGGAGCCGAAGGACCACGGCCGCGGCCGGCAGGTCGAGGGTCCGGATGTCGCCGGCAAGCGCGTCGTGGTGCTCGAGGACACCTCCACCACGGGCGGCTCGCCGCTGAAGGCGGCCGAGGCGCTCGAACGCGCGGGTGCCACGGTCGTCGCCGTCGCGGTCGTCGTCGACCGCGCGACCGGCGCGCAGGCGGTCATCGAGCGCGCGGGCTACCCGTATCGCGCCGCGATCGGCCTCGCCGACCTGGGACTCGAACCGCAGTGACCACGGGGGAGGAGCCGCCGCCGACCGAGCCGGTCGACGTCGGCGACGCGACGCAGCCGGTCGAGCTGAACGCCGAGACCGGCCCGTTCGCCCGGACCACGCCCCCCTCCCGTCCCGTGCCCCTGGTCTCGCCCACCGCGGCCAACATGCTCCTGGCCGACGCCATGCCCGCCACGACCGCGCCGGAGCCGGCGGTGCCGGACCCGACCACCGGTCTCGACTCGCTGTTCGCCGACTCGCAGTTCCGCGCGTACGAGAACGAGCCGACGCCCGAGCCGCCGGCGCTGCCGCCCGCGCCGCCGCCCGCCGCGATCGTGATCGAGGAGCCGCCGCACATGACACGCGCGCATCGCGTGCTGCTCGCGCTCGCCGGGAGCCTCGTGGCCCTGATCGCGCTCGGGGCCCTGTTCTTCCTCGGCACCCGGCTCGCCGGGTTCACCGAGACCCCGCGCGCGACGCCGACGCCGACGACCCGCCACACGCCCACGCCCGCTCCCACCGTGCTGCCGCCGGGCCCGATCGCGAACGGACCGCACCGCTGGGACCAGCTGCTCGGCGGCGAGTGCCTCGCACGCTATCCGGGGCCGTGGGCGCAGCGGTACACGGTCGTCGACTGCGCGTCGCCGCATCCCGCTCAGCTCGTGTATCGCGGCCGGTTCGCCGATCCCGCGGCGCCCGGATATCCGGGCGCCGACGTGCTCGCCTCGCAGCTGTCCGTGCTGTGCTCGAAACCCGATGTCATCGGCCTGGCCGCCGCCGCGGCCTACCGGGATGCGCAGATCGAGGCGAGCTATCCGGTGAGCGCGAAGCAGTGGGACGCCGGGGACCACTGGTACTACTGCTTCGTGAGCCGCTCGTCGAGAGATCCGCTCACCGGCAGCGTCGCCGTCCCGCACGCGCCGTCGCCGAGCGCGACCGGCTAGATCTCGACCTCGACGGGCTCCGGGCTCAGCAGCTCGTGCACGCCGGCGAGCACCTCCGACGGCCGGAACGGGTACCGCTCGATCTCGGCCCGGTCGCTGATACCGGTGAGCACCAGGATCGTGTGCAGGCCGGCCTCGATGCCCGCGACGACGTCGGTGTCCATGCGGTCGCCGATCATCGCGGTGTTCTCGCTATGGGCGCCGATCTTGTTCATCGCGGAGCGGAACATCATCGGGTTCGGCTTGCCGACGACGTAGGGGTCCTTGCCGGTCGCCTTCGTGATGAGCGCGGCGATCGCACCCGTCGCGGGCAGTGCGCCGTCGGCGCTCGGGCCGGTGGCATCCGGGTTGGTGGCGATGAAGCGGGCGCCCCTGTCGATGAGCCGGATCGCCTTCGTGATCGCCTCGAACGAGTAGTTGCGGGTCTCGCCCACGACGACGTAGTCGGGATCCGACTCGGTCATGATGAAGCCCACCTCGTGCAGCGCCGTGGTGAGCCCGGACTCGCCGATCACGAACGCGGAGCCCCCCGGGATCTGCGAGGCGAGGAAGTCGGCGGTGGCCAGCGCGCTGGTCCAGATCGCCTCCTCCGGAACGTCGAGCCCGGATGCCCGCAGCCGCGCCGCGAGATCCCGCGGCGTGAAGATCGAGTTGTTGGTGAGCACGAGGAACGGCGTGCGCGTGTCGGTCCACTGCCGGATGAGCGCCTGCGCGCCGGGCAGTGCCGTGCTCTCGTGCACCAGCACGCCATCCATGTCGGTGAGCCAGCACTCGATCTCGCCGCGGTCGGTGCGGGTAGCCGCCGTCATGGCTCCAGCGTAACGACGCGCGCCTCGGGAAGCCGCTCGCGCATGACGGCCACGGCGCCCGCGCTCTCATCGCAGAGCAGGAAGCGCCGGCCGAGGGCGTGGGCCGCGGCGCCGGCGGTGCCGGACCCGGCGAACAGGTCGAGCACGAGATCCCCCGGGGCGCTCGAGGCCTGCACGATGCGCCGCAGGATGCCGAGCGGTTTCTGGGTCGCGTAGCCGGTGCGCTCGGCGGCGTTCGTGCCCACGATCGTGTGCCACCAGACGTCGGTCGGCAGCTTGCCCCGCGCGGCCTTCTCGGGGGTGACCAGGCCCGGCGCCATGTACGGCTCGCGGTCGACCGCCGTCGAGTCGAAGTAATAGGAGCGCGGGCTCTTCACGTACACGAGGATCGTGTCGTGCTTGGCCGGCCAGCGCGTCGTCGACTTGGCGCCGTAGTCGTAGGCCCAGATGAGCTCGTTGAGGAAGCAGTCGCGCCCGAACAGCGCGTCGAGTGCGACCTTCGCGTAATGCGCCTCGCGGTAGTCGAGGTGCAGGTAGAGCGTGCCGCGCTCGTCGAGCAGGCGCCACGCCTCCTCGAGCCGGGGGCCGAGGAACGCCCAGTAGTCGTCGAAGCGATCGTCGTAGCGGGAGAGCGCGCCGCGCACCTCGGCATAGCTGCGACCCTGGAATCCGCGCCGCGCCCCCTCGGGATCGCGCACCGTGCGCACCGGTTGATGGCGCTGGGTGCGGCCCGTGTTGAACGGCGGGTCGAGGTAGATCAGGCGGGCGACGCCGTCCGGAAGAGTCGCGGCGAGGGCGAGATTGTCGCCGTGCACGATCGTGTCGGGACGCTCCGCGGCGAGCCAGGCGTCCGCATCCCATCGCATGGCGGGAGATTAACAGGGTGGACGACGAGCAGCGCGCATCGGTCGGCGTGGGACCGTGGCCCGGAGGCCGAGCGGCGTGGCCCGACGACCCGCGTTACGACCCCGAGCTGCTCGAGCACGGCGACGCACGCAACGTCGTCGACGCCTACCGCTACTGGAGCGTCGAGGCGATCGTCGCCGACCTCGACGCCCGGCGGCATCCGTTCTCGGTCGCGATCGAGAACTGGCAGCACGACCTCAACATCGGCTCGATCGTGCGAACGGCGAACGCGTTCCTGGCCGAGACGGTGCACATCGTCGGGCGCCGGCGCTGGAACCGCCGCGGCGCGATGGTGACCGATCGCTACCAGCACATCGCCCACCACCCGACCATCGACGACCTGGTGGCCGCGGTGGGGGGCGCGCCGATCGTGGCGGTCGACAACGTGGCGGGCGCCGTCGATGTGGTGGATGCCGACCTCCCCGAGCGCTGCATCCTGCTGTTCGGGCAGGAGGGCCCCGGCCTCTCCGCCGAGGCGCTCGCCGCCGCGGACACGGTCGTCTCGATCCGCCAGTTCGGCTCGACCCGCTCGATCAACGCCGCCGCGGCCGCCGCGATCGTCATGCATGAGTGGGTCCGGAGGCACTCCGCCGCTTAGACTGGGGCGTAATCCCTCCTCTCTCGAAGGGAGAGACCCATGCCCGCGATCGTTCTCGTCGGCGCCCAGTGGGGCGACGAAGGCAAGGGCAAGGCCACCGACCTGCTCGGCAGCCGCGTCGACTACGTCGTCAAGTTCAACGGCGGCAACAACGCCGGCCACACCGTGGTGATCGGCGACGAGAAGTACGCGCTGCACCTGCTGCCGTCCGGCATCCTGACCCCGGGCGTCACGCCGGTCATCGCGAACGGCGTGGTCGTCGACATCGAGGTGCTCTTCGACGAGCTCACGGCGCTCGCCGCCCGCGGCGTCGACACGTCGCGGCTGCTCGTGAGCGCCGACGCGCACGTCATCACGCAGTACCACCGCACCCTCGACAAGGTGACCGAACGCTTCCTCGGCAAGCGGCAGATCGGCACGACCGGGCGCGGCATCGGTCCGGCGTACGCCGACAAGATCAACCGGGTCGGCATCCGGATCCAGGACCTGTTCGACGAGAACATCCTGCGCCAGAAGGTCGAGGGCGCCCTCGAGCTCAAGAACCAGATGCTCGTCAAGATCTACAACCGCCGGGCGATCGCGGTCGACGAGATCGTCGACGACCTGCTGCAGTACGCCGACCGGCTGCGGCCGATGGTCGTCGACACCTCGCTCGAGCTCAACCGCGCGCTGGATGCCGGCCGGACCGTGCTCTTCGAGGGCGGCCAGGCGACGATGCTCGACGTCGACCACGGCACGTACCCGTTCGTCACGAGCTCGAGCGCGACCAGCGGCGGGGCGGCCACCGGCTCGGGTGTCGCGCCCAACCGGTTCGACCGGGTCATCGCGATCGTCAAGGCGTACACGACGCGGGTCGGGTCGGGTCCGTTCCCGACCGAGCTGTTCGACGAGTCGGGCGAGTTCCTGCGTTCCGCCGGGTTCGAGTTCGGCACGACGACCGGTCGCCCGCGCCGCACCGGCTGGTACGACGCCCCGATCGCGCGCTACGCCGCCCGCATCAACGGCGTGACCGATTTCGTGATGACCAAGCTCGACGTGCTGACCGGGCTCGAGAAGATCCCGGTCTGCGTCGCCTACGACGTCGGCGGCGTGCGCCACGACGAGGTGCCGGTCAACCAGACCGACTTCCACCACGCCACGCCGATCTACGAGGAGCTGCCCGGCTGGAACGACGACATCTCCGGCGCGCGGTCGTTCGACGAGCTGCCGAAGGCGGCGCAGGAGTACGTGCTGACGGTCGAGCAGATGTCGGGCGCGCGCATCTCGGCGATCGGGGTCGGCCCGTCGCGCGACGGCATCGTCGTGCGGCACGACCTCGTCGACTGACGTGCCGCTTCCCGGAGAGAAGGGGGTGCGATGAGCGCCACGTTCCCGGATGCCGTCGTGCTCGAGGGGCACGGCATCCGGCTCGAACCGTTCGAGCACCGCCACCTGCCGGGGCTGTGGCGAGCGCTCGGACGCCCCGAGATCTTCGCCGCCGGCTACGGCGGCGGCCCGAGCGGGCTGCCGGCCGACGAGGCGGCGTTCGACGCGTGGTTCCCGCAGTACTGCCGCCACGGGTCCGGCGGGCGCTGCTGGGTGGTCGTGCGCGACGGCGAGATCCTCGGCTCGTCGAGCATGCTCAACATCGTGCTCGAGAAGGAGCACGTGGAGATCGGCTGCACCGGCTACACGCCCGCCGTGTGGGGCACCGACGTCAACCCCGCGACGAAGCTGCTGCTGCTGACCCACGCGTTCGCGCACGGGTTCGGGCGCGTCGCGATCCGCACCGACGAGGTCAACGCCCACTCGCGGGCGGCGATCCTGAAACTCGGCGCGACGTTCGAGGGGATCATGCGCCGCGACCTCCCCCGCGCCGACGGCACCTGGCGCAACACGGCGGTGCACTCGATCACCGTCGACGACTGGCCCGAGGTGCGCGCGGGGCTCGAAGCTAGGCTCGGATCATGACGGACACCGACGTCACGGCGCAGCTCTCGGCCTACCGGCGCACCATCGACAACATCGACGCCGCCCTCGTGCACATGCTCGCGGAGCGCTTCAAGGCGACGCAGGCCGTCGGGCACCTGAAGGCCGCGCACGACCTCCCGCCCGCCGACCCGGAGCGCGAGCGCGAGCAGATCGCGCGGCTCCGGGCCCTCGCGGAGGAGTCGCACCTCGACCCGGCCTTCGCCGAGAAGTGGTTCAACTTCGTGGTCGCCGAGGTCATCCACCACCACGAGCAGATCGCCGCGACGGGCAGCATCGAGACGCCGGCCGGACCCGCACCGCGGTGAGCTGGGACCCCGATCGGCTGCCCGACCAGCACGGCCGCACCGTCGTCGTCACCGGCGGCAACGCCGGCATCGGCGCCCGCGTGAGCGAGCAGCTGGCCGGCGCCGGTGCGCGCGTGGTGCTCGCGTCGCGCTCGCCGGAGCGGGCGCAGGCGACGATCGACGGCATCCGGGATCGCGTGCCCGGCGCCGCACTCGCCCTTGTGCGCCTCGACCTCGCCTCGCTCGACTCGATCCGCACCGCCGCGGCCGAGCTGCGCGCGCTCGGGCGGATCGACGTGCTGGTCAACAACGCCGGCCGCACCGACGCCGTGCGGCGGCGCGAGACCACCGACGACGGGCTCGAGCTCATCGTCGGCACG
Source organism: Pseudolysinimonas kribbensis (assembly GCF_039531715.1). NCBI lineage: Bacteria > Bacillati > Actinomycetota > Actinomycetes > Micrococcales > Microbacteriaceae > Pseudolysinimonas > Pseudolysinimonas kribbensis. The sequence goes on from NZ_BAAAQO010000002.1 coordinate 769,354, forward strand.
AACGCGTTCGGCGCGTTCGCGCTCACCGCGCTCGTCGCCCCGGCGCTCGCCGACGACGGCCGGGTCGTGTGGCTCGGCAGCTTCGCGACGAAGCTCGTGCGCGGCGACGTGAGCGACCTGCAGTCCGAGCGACGGTATGCGCCGTTCCGCGCCTACGGGCTGTCGAAGCACGCGACGCAGGCGCTCGGATTCGAGCTCGATCGGCGGTGGCGCGCGGCCGGATCGGCGCGGCGCTCGCTCGTCGCGCATCCGGGGTTCGCGCTGGATCGCGGGTCGTTCCCGCTGTTCCTGCAGAGCAAGGAGCGCGGCGCGTGGCCGGTCGTGCGCGCCGCGATCGATCCGGATGCCGAGGGCGGCACCTTCTGGGGCCCGCACCGTGGTCTGGTCGGTCGCCCCGCCCCCGCCAAGCCAGTCGCCTCGAGCGCGGACCCCGCGTTCGGCGCGGAGGTATGGCGGCAGGCGGAGGCCGCTACCGGCGTCGCGTTCCCCATCGCGTAAGCCGCTGCGCCCCGGGTCCCCCCGCGTGTGGTCGCCGCGTGTGGTCGCCGTGCGGGGTCTCCCCCTGCGGATCCCCCAGTCAATAGTGCAGGACATCGTCGCGCGCCGTGACCGTATCGGCTCGGTCGCGCAGCGATGCTCCTGAACTTTTGACCGCCGAAACCTGCGCGTGGACGCTACGCGAAACGGGTGCGCAGGGGTTTACGCGAAGCGGGCGAGGGGCGCGCGCGAGGTCGCGCGGAGTTCGGCGAGGGGGACGGTGAGCACGTCCTGGATCTCGAGCACGGGCTCGGCGTCCGCGCCGTCGTCGGTCACGCCGATGCGCGCCACCGGGTAGCCCCGGCCCTCGCACAGGCGCGTGAACTTGACGTCCTCCTCGCGCGGCACGGCGACGACGACGCGGCCGCCGGTCTCGCTGAACAGCGCCGTCGTCCGGTCGATCCCGTCGCGGGTCAGCAACTCGTCGAGCCACACCCGCGCGCCGACGCCGAAGCGCAGGCACGCGTCGACGAGGGCCGTCGCGAGCCCGCCGTCCGACAGGTCGTGGGCGCCGTTGAGCAGGCCCTCGTGCGCGGCCGCGGCGAGCAGCCCGGCGAGGTCCCGTTCGCGCGGCAGGTCGACCGCCGGCGGGCGCCCGCCGAGGTGGCCGTGCATCACGCCCGCCCACGCCGAGCCGTCGAGTTCGAGCGCGGTCGTGCCGAGGAGGTAGAGGTTGTCGCCGGCATCCTGCCAGCCCGAGGGGATGCGGCGGCCGACGTCGTCGATCGTGCCCATGACCGCCACGACCGGCGTCGGGTGGATCGGCACGTCGCCGGTCTGGTTGTAGAAGCTCACATTGCCGCCGGTCACGGGCACGGCGAGCTCGAGGCAGGCGTCCGCGAGCCCCTCGACGGCCTGGGCGAACTGCCACATGACCTCGGGGTTCTCGGGGCTGCCGAAGTTGAGGCAGTCGGAGACCGCGGCCGGCACGGCGCCGGATGTCGCGACGTTGCGGTACGCCTCCGCGAGGGCGAGCTGCGCCCCGGCGTACGGGTCGAGGTAGGAGTAGCGGCCGTTGGCATCCGTGGCGAGGGCGACGCCGAGCCCCGAGGTCTCGTCGACGCGGATCATGCCCGCGTCGTCCGGGTAGCTCAGGGCCGTGTTGCCGAGCACGTACTTGTCGTACTGCGACGTGATGACGCTCTTGTCGGCCAGGTTCGCGCTGCCGACGAGGGCGAGCAGCTGGGCGCGGAGATCGCCGTCACGGGGGAGCGACGCGGCACTGTCGGCCTGCACGGCATCCAGCCACACCGGTCGCACCATCGGGCGGTCGTACACCGGCCCGTCGATCGCGACCGTGCGGGGGTCGACGTCGACGATCGTCTCGCCGCGCCAGGTGATGACGAGCCGACCGGTCTCGGTGACCTCGCCGAGCACGCTCGTCTCGACGTCCCACTTCGACGTCACCGCGAGGAAGCCCTCGAGCTTGCCGGGGGCGACGATCGCCATCATGCGCTCCTGGCTCTCCGACATGAGGATCTCCTCCGCCGTGAGCGTCGGGTCGCGCAACAGCACGCTGTCGAGCTCGATCGCCATGCCGCCGTCGCCGTTGCTGGCCAGCTCGGAGGTGGCGCACGAGATGCCGGCCGCGCCGAGGTCCTGGATGCCCTCGACCAGGTCGCCCGCGAACAGCTCGAGGCAGCACTCGATGAGCACCTTCTCGGCGAACGGGTCGCCGACCTGCACGCTCGGGCGCTTGGTTGGGCCGCCCTCGCTGAAGGTGTCGGAGGCCAGGATGGATGCCCCGCCGATCCCGTCGCCGCCGGTGCGGGCGCCGAACAGCACGACCTTGTTGCCCGCGCCGCGCGCGTTGGCCAGATGCAGATCCTCGTGGCGCAGCACGCCCACGGCGAGGGCGTTCACGAGCGGGTTCGCCTGGTACACCGGGTCGAACCAGGTCTCGCCGCCGATGTTCGGCAGGCCGAGGCAGTTGCCGTAGAAGCTGATGCCGCCGATCACGCCGGGCAGCACCCGCTCGGTGTCGGGATGATCGACCGCACCGAATCGGAGCGCGTCCATGACGGCGACGGGTCGGGCTCCCATCGAGATGATGTCGCGCACGATCCCGCCGACGCCGGTCGCGGCGCCCTGGAACGGCTCCACGTACGACGGGTGGTTGTGGCTCTCGATCTTGAAGGTGACCGCCCAGCCCTCGCCGATGTCGACGACGCCGGCGTTCTCGCCCATGCCGACCATGAGGTTCTTGCGCATCTCGTCGCTGACCTTCTGGCCGAACTTCCGGAGGTGCGTCTTCGAGCTCTTGTAGGAGCAGTGCTCGCTCCACATGACCGAGTACATGGCGAGCTCGCCGCTCGTGGGGCGGCGGCCGAGCAGGCTGCGGATGCGCAGGTACTCGTCTTCGCGCAGCCCGAGCGCCGCGAACGGCTGCTCCTTCTCGGGGGTGGCGGCCGCGACGGCGACGGAGTCGATGATGGGCGGGATCGTCATCGGCGCTGTCGTCATCGGCACCGAGCCTACCGGCGCGCGCGCCGGGGCTCCGCCTAGCATCCATCCATGCGCTCCTTCGACGACCTCGTGGCGGAGGCGGAGGCCGCCGACGTCTCCGGATGGGACTTCTCGTGGCTCGACGGCCGGGCGACCGAGGAGCGGCCCGGGTGGGGCTACCAGCGGCTGCTCGCCGAGCGCCTCGGCACGGTCGGGGCGGCGCTCGACATCCAGACCGGCGGGGGCGAGGTGCTCGCCGGTGCGCTAGATGCCGCGGCGGCCGTGCCGCGCGTGCTCGCCGCGACGGAGTCGTGGCCGCCCAATCTCGCGAAGGCCACGGCCGCCCTCGGCGCACGCGGCGGCGTCGTCGTCGCCGACCCGGATGAGCCGCCGCTGCCGTTCGCGGACGGCGCGTTCGAGCTCGTGACGAGCCGGCATCCGGTGCGCGCGCACTGGGGCGAGATCACGCGGGTGCTCCGCCCGGGCGGCAGCTACCTGGGCCAGCACGTCGGACCGGAGAGCGCGTTCGAGCTGATCGAAGAGTTCCTCGGGCCGCTCGGCGCGGCGGCGCGGCGGGGGCGGCATCCGGATGACGAGGCGGCCGCCGCGAGGGCCGCGGGTCTGGAGGTCGTCGATCTGCGCACCGCCCGGCTGCGGATGGAGTTCCGCGACATCGGCGCGATCGTCTGGATCTTGCGCAAGGTCATCTGGTGGGTGCCGGGTTTCACGGTCGCCGAGCACCTCGGCACCCTCCGCGCCCTCGATGCGCGCATGCGGCACGACGGACCGTTCGTGGCGCACTCCTCCCGGCATCTCATCGAGGCGCGCCGCGGATGACGGGTGGCGGCGGCGCTACCGGCCGTGCCCGGTGGTGAGCAGCACCGTCACGACGATCCCGACGATCACGAGGATCGTCACGACCCCGATGACGACGCCGGCCGGTCGGCCCAGGTTGAGCGTCCAGCCCAGACCGAACCGGCGCGGCACCCAGATCGACGGGTCGTCGCGGTTGACGTAGATGATCCCGCCCTTCCAGTGCGCGTCGTCGTCGGGGGCCGCCGGGCCAGCGGCGCGGGGCGGGGTGCCCGGAGGGGATGCGGCGGACGCGTGGCCGGGGGCGGACGCGCTGGTCCGGCGGACGATGCGTCGGTATCGCACGACCGCGACCGCGAGCACCCCGACGATGAGCAGGATCATCACGATGAGTCCCGTGCGCGTCGCGACCGCCGGCGGAGCGAGCCAGATGAGCACGCTGACGAGCGACAGGCCCACCGCGATGGCGGCGGACAGCTGGGCGAGCAGCGCCGCGAGCACGCCGCGCCGCGCGTCGGCACGTGCGAGGGCGCCCTGGGGCGCATCGCCCGGGGTGGCGCGCAACGCGGTGCGCGGCACGACGACCGCGAGCACGAACAGCAGCGCGGCGACGCCGACCCCCACGATGAGCAGGCCGAACACCGCCCACAGCGTTTTCGGCTCGAAGCGGTCGGGGGCGCCGGCGAGGTCGAAGTGCACGGGATACGGGTCGGCGAGCGACGGATAGACGGCCGCTCCGATCGCGAACGCGGCGACGAAGGCGAGCACCGCGACGATCGCCCAGACCAGGGGCGGGTGATGGTGGGTGGGAGCCGTGACCTCGGCGCTCTGCTGCACCGGGACGCCCTCGTACCAGTCCTGGTCGCGCTTGGCCGCGATGATCGTGCGCCGCGACAGCACCAGCCAGGCGACCGAGAGCGCGAGGAAGAGGAACACCGGCACGAAGATGCCGGCGACCGGCGGCGCGAACAGCAGGGCCGCATCGACGAGCAGGGCGACGATCGCCAGCACGACCTCGCCGATCCGGTAGCGCGTGATCACGCGCCGCACGAGCGGGTCGCCGGTGCGCGAGGGCGGGACCGCGACGCCGAGCGGCACGGTGGCCGGTGTGATCGCCGGCATGGCGATCAGCAGCAGCGCGAGCAGTGCGACCAGGCCCGCCGAGAATGCGGGCGCGAACGTGGATGTCATCGGTCTCCTCCGGAGCGGAAGCGGTGGAGCTCGGTGCTCACCGCGGTGGTCACTTCGTGGTCGGTCATGCCGTGTGCGACGGCTTCGGCGAGCAGGGTGCGCAGCCGGGGAACCCAGCCGTCGCTGAAGGAGGCGGCCGCGGGTCCGGATGCCGCATCCCGCGCCACGATCGAGCCGGAGCGGCGGTTGGTGGTGACGAGCCCCTCCTGGCGCAGCAGGTCGTAGCCCTTGGCGACGGTCGCGAGGTTGATCCCGAACGCTCCGGCCAGCTGGCGCACGGACGCGAGCGAGGTGCCGGCCGGCAGCGATCCGTCGGCGATCGCCTCGACGACCCGATCATGCAGCTGCTGGTACAGCGGCACGTCGGAGCGGGGATCGATGTCGATCTGCATGACGACTCCCTTCTGTGTCACTAGTTATAGAACAGATAGGTCAAAAGCGCCAGCCCGGCAATGACCTCGGAGCCTGATCGGCGCTCGCGCGGGGTGCCTAGCGTGGACGCGGAGGTGCACCATGGGCTTCACGCAGCACTCGTGGCCGACGCTCGCGGTCGCGGTGGCGGCGGCGATCGTGCTCGCACTGCTGGTCGCCGGGATCGTCTCAGTGATCGTCGGCGCGGTCGCGCGCCGCCGGCAGTGGCAGGGCGACCCGATGCGGCATCTGCGGCTGCCGTTCCGGGCCGCGCTCGTGGTGGCGCTCGTGTCGCCCGCCATCGTGGCGACCTGGCCGGCGGGGGTGCATCACGCCGGGAGCCGCGACCACGTCATCCTGATCGTGGCGATCGTCGTGGGTGCCTGGTTCATCGGGGCCGTTCTCGGGTTCGTGATCGGTGTCGCGATGGGGCGCTACCGCGTCGACGTGCCCGACAACCGCGTCGCGCGCCGGGTGCGCACGCAGCTCGCGGTCATCCGGCGGCTCATCTACGTCATCCTGTTCGTGCTGGCGATCGGCGCGGTGCTGCTGACCTTCCCGGGTGTGCAGGCGGTCGGCACGAGCGTGCTCGCCTCGGCGGGCGTGATCTCCGTCGTCGCCGGGCTCGCGGCGCAGTCGACGCTGTCGAACCTGTTCGCCGGGATCCAGCTCGCATTCTCGGGGGCGATCCGCGTCGACGATGTCGTCGTCGTGGAGCAGGAGTGGGGGCGCATCGAGGAGATCACGCTCAGCTACGTCGTCGTGCACGTCTGGGACGACCGGCGGCTCGTGCTGCCGTGCACCTGGTTCACCCAGAACCCGTTCGAGAACTGGACCCGCACCTCGAGCCAGCTGCTCGGCGCGGTCGAATTCGACCTCGACTGGCGCGTGTCGCCGGGGCGCATGCGCGCGGAGCTCGACCGCATCCTGGACGACGCGAGCCTGTGGGATCACCGCGCCAAGGTGCTGCAGGTCACCGACGCGGTCGGCGGATACGTGCACGTGCGGGTGCTCGTGACCGCGCGGGATGCCGCCGCCCTGTTCGACCTGCGCTGCCTCGTGCGCGAGCGGCTCGTCGACTGGCTGCAGCGGGAGACCCCGGAGGCGCTGCCCACGCAGCGCGTGGAGGTCGAGCGCGAGCACGCGACGAGCGCGCGACGTCGCTCGGGCAAGGAGGCGGAGCCGGAGGGGGTGTTCAGCGGGAGCGACGAGGCGGAGCGCCGCGCCCACAACTTCACCGGGACGAACCCCGTGGTGCGCTCCGACGCCGATGAGCCCGACGCCGGGCAATGACCGGATCGGTTCTCAGGACGGATCTCGCGGCGCGCCGGCGTCCCGAGCGGGCGCGCGGCGCGTCCTGCGCTCGAGTCCTGAAAACGACGAGCGGTCGGGCGGGAGCGCGCGTCTAAACCGCGGCGAGGGTGCGCTCGATGACCGAGCGGAAGAAGGTGAGACCGTCGACGCCCGAGCGCATCGCCGAGGGGGTGTCGGGGCCGAAGCCCGGCTCGGTCGCGTGCTCGGGATGCGGCATCAGGCCGACCACGTTGCCGCGCTCGTTGGTGAGGCCCGCGATGTCATCGAGCGAGCCGTTGGGGTTCACGTCGACGTAGCGGAAGGCGACGAGCCCCTCGCCCTCGAGCCGCTTCAGCGTCTCCGCGTCGGCGATGAACCCGCCCTCGCCGTTCTTGAGGGGCACCGTGATCAGGTCGCCCTGCTCGAACCCGTGCGTCCACGCGGTGGTCGCGTTCTCGACCCGCAGGGTCTGGTCGCGGCACACGAACGCGCCCGCCTCGTTGCGGATCAGGCCGCCCGGCAGCAGATGCGCCTCGACGAGGATCTGGAAGCCGTTGCAGATGCCGAGCACCGGCATCCCGGCGTTCGCCGCCGCGACGATCTCGTGCATGATCGGGGCCTGTGCCGCGATCGCGCCGCAGCGCAGGTAGTCGCCGTAACTGAAGCCGCCGGGCAGCACCACGGCATCCACACCCTGCAGGTCGTGGTCGCCGTGCCACAGGGCGACGGCCTCCGCGCCGGCCAGCCGGATCGCGCGCTGCGCGTCGCGGTCGTCGAGCGACCCCGGGAAGGTGACGACGCCGATCCGGGCGGTCATGCCACCGCGTCCTCGGCCGCGTACACGCGCACGACGTTCTCGATGACGGCGTTGCTGAGCAGTTCTTCGGCGAGGTGCTGCGCCTTCGCGAGGACCGCGTCGGTGACCTCGTCGACGTGCAGCTCGAAGCGCTTGCCGATGCGCACGGCCGTGAACTCGCCGTCACCGCGTTTCGCGAGCGCCGTCGCCACGGCCTTGCCGGCCGGGTCGAGCAGCTCCGCCTTGGGCATCACCTCGACCACGATCACCGGCACGCTGTCATTCTACGGTGACGATCAGCGACGCCCGCTCGCGCCCGCGCGCGATGAGCTCGGCGTTGCGCTCGTCGGTGCCGAGTACCCAGGCGCGGGCCTCGTCCGGGGTCTTGCCGAACTCCACGTGCCGTCGGATGAGCCGCTCGAGCCGCACCCCGGGGTCCGCCTCGAGGTAGATCACGCTGTCGAGAAGCGGCGCCACCTGCTCCCAGCCGCCGGCATCATGCAGCAGGTAGTTGCCCTCGACGACGACGGTCCGGATGTCGGGCCCCACCCGCAGCGCGCGGGGCCGGGCCTCCTCCACGGTGCGATCGAACACCGGGAGGGCGGCGCTCCCCCGGCCGTCACGCAGCACCCGGAGCGCGGAGACGAATCCCGCGACGTCGAAGGTGTCGGGGGCGCCCATCCGGTCGCGCCGGCCGAGTCGCACGAGCTCGGCCTGCGGGAGGTGGAATCCGTCCATGCCGACCACGGCCGTCGGCACGCCGTCGCGGCGCAGGTCGGCGGCGAACTGCTCGGCGAACGTCGACTTGCCGACCCCCGGCGCGCCCGCCACGCCGATGAGCGTGCGCACGCGGTCCATGACGACTGGAGAGTAGCGCGAAGATCGAGTCATGCGAATCGTGGTCATCGGAGCGACCGGGCACGTCGGCGGGTACCTGGTGCCGCGCCTGGTGGAGGAGGGGCACGAGGTGGTCGCGGTCACGCGCGGCACCTCGGCGCCGTACCGGCAGGATCCGGCGTGGGAGCAGGTCGAGCGCGTCGTCGCCGACCGCGAGGCCGAGGATGCCGCCGGCACATTCGGCACCCGCATCGCGGAACTCGGGGCCGACGTCGTCGTCGACATGATCTGCTTCACCGAGGACTCCGCGCGGCAGCTCGTCGACGCCCTGCGCGGCCGGGTGCGTCAGCTCGTGCACATCGGCACGATCTGGGTGCACGGTGCGCTCACCGAGGTCCCCGCGATCGAGTCCGACCCCAAGCACCCGTGGGGCGACTACGGCGTGCAGAAGGAGGCCATCGAGCGACTGCTGCTGGCCGAGTCGCGACGCGACGGCGGCCTGCCCGTGGCGATCGTGCATCCCGGCCACATCTCCGGTCCCGGATGGCCGATCATCACCCCGCAGGGCACGATCGACACGGGCGTGTGGCGCGCCCTCGCCTCGGGCGGCGAACTTCTGCTGCCCGAGTTCGGCCTGGCGACCGTGCACCACGTGCACGCCGACGACGTCGCGCAGCTCGTGCTGCGCTGCATCGCGCAGCCGGATGCCGCGAACGGCGAGGCCTTCCACGCCGTCTCGGAGCGCGCGCTCACCCTGCGCGGCTTCGCCGAGGCTGCCGCGGGCTGGTTCCGGCAGAGTGCGCGGCTGCGGTACGTGCCGTTCGAGGAGTTCGTGCAGTCGCTGCCCGAGCAGCACCGCGACGCGGCGTACCAGCACATCGCCCGGAGCCAGGCGATGAGCATCGAGAAGGGGCGCCGGATGCTGGGGTACGCCCCGGCGCACACCTCGCTCGCGGCGGTCGCCGAGGCCGTCGAGTGGCTGCGGGTCGATGGGCGCCTCGGCGAGGGCATTCCGCCGGTGGCCTTCCCGGGCTGACGCGGCGAGCGCGCGGGAACATCCGCGCCGTCGGGCGGGTTGGCCCGTTCATGCAGGTCACCGTCTTCGGCGCCACCGGCTACACCGGTCGCCACCTCCTCGCCGAGTTGCTCGAGCGCGGTCACTCCGTGGTCGCCGTCTCCCGGTCCGCCGCGACCGGCCTCCCCGACGGCGTGCGCGTCGTCGCGGGCGACATCCACGATCCCGCCGTCGTCGACGACGCGACCCCGGGCTCCCAGGCGATCCTCGTCGCGGTCGGTGCGATCGACGAGGGCGGACGGCATCTCGTCGAGGCCGTGCCCGCACTGGTCGGGGCGGCCGCCGCGGAGGGCGCGAGGCTCGGCGTCGTCGGCAACGCCGGATCGCTCTCCCGCGAGGCGGGCGGTCCGCGCGTCTACGACGAGCCCGACTTTCCCGCCGACTGGAAGCCGGGATCGCTCGCGCTGACCGAGGTGCTCGACACCCTGCGCAGCACAGGCGACGGTGTGGACTGGTTCTTCCTCAGTCCCCCGCTCGGCTACGGCTCGTATGCGCCGGGCGAGAAGCGCGGCGTCTACCGCACCGGCGGCGACGAGATCGTGGCGGATGCCGACGGCCGGTCGTTCATCTCGGGGCCGGACTTCGCGACGGCCATGGTCGACGAGCTCGAGCGGCCGGCGCACCGCCGGACGCGCTTCACCGTCGGGTACTGAGCTCGGCCGCGATCCGCTCCGCCATCGCGTCGTAGCCGGACGCATCGGGGTGGAATCCGTCGCGCGCCACGTGACTCCCGTCGAACCCGGGCACGAGTGCGGCGCCGTGCGCCTCGGCGATCCGGGCGGCCCGACGGGTCAGTCCGTTCGCGACGGCGCCGAGCGCCGCGCGCAGCGGCTGCGGCAGCACCGGATAGCGCCCGAACTCGGGCGGCGCGACGATCACCACGCGCTCCGCCCGTGCCGCCACGATGAGCCCCTCGAGTGCCCGAGCGAACGCGCGGCCGGACCGCACCCGCATCGCGTCGTTCCAGCCCACCAGCAGCACGAGGACGTCCGCGGGCGCGGCGGCGTCGGAGCCCACGCCGCGCAGCACCTCCGTCGCCGTCCATCCGCTTCGGCCGGCGATGCTCCAGCGCGCCCCGAGCCGCGCGGCGAGGCGGGCCGGCAGGGCCTCCTCGAGCGTGTCCACGCCCATCCCGACCGCGGTCGAGTCGCCGACGACCAGCACCCGCGGCGCGCCGGCGCCGCCGCGGCGCGCCCCGGGCGGATCCTCCAGCTCGGGCGTGCGCCGGCGAAGGGCTCGCGCCTGGGCGAGCACCACAGGCGCGAGCAGCACGACGAGGGCCCGGGTCACGCGCTCATTCTCGTGCCGTCGCCGTCGCCGTCGCACCCGCGGACGCATCCGCGGACTCGAACGTCCGAGGCTCCTCGCCTCGGGCCGCGGCCTCGGTCTCGCGCACCGCACGGCGACTCGGCAGCACGAACGACAGGGCGACCGCCACCCCCGTGAATCCGGTCGCCCACCAGAACGCGGCGTCGAAGGCCGCCGCGGGGGATCCCGACGAGGCCGCCGTGATCGAGAGGATGACGGCGAGCAGCGCGACGCCGACCGACCCGCCGACCTGCTGCGCGATCCGTGTCACGATGCTGGCGTGCGGCACCTCGGCGCGGTCGAGCCCGACGAAGGCGACGGTCATGATCGGGATGACGACCACCCCGACCCCGAGCCCGCGCACGAACAGCACGGCGCCGAGCCACCAGATCGAGGTGTGGCCGTCGGCGAAGGCGAAGGGGAGGGTCGCGAGGCCCACGAACAGGAAGCCGATCACCGAGGTCCACCGCGCGCCGATGGCGTCGATGAGCCGGGCGGCGACGCTGCGACTCACGAGCGATCCCACGCCCTGGGGGATCAGCAGCAGTCCGGCACCGAGGGCGTCCGTGCCGCGCAGCTCCTGCCAGTACAGCGGCAGCAGCAGCATCGCGCCGTAGAGCGACGCCCCGGACAGGAACAGCAGCGCGGTGCCCGCCCAGGTCGGGCGCGAACGCAGCACCTGGAGGTCGACGAGCGCGGCGGCACGACGCCGCAGCGCCCAGAGCACGAACGCGATGAGCAGGACGGCGCCGCCGACGAGCGGCGCGAGCACGTCGGCGCGGCCGAAGCCGCCGGAGCGCGTGACGTTCGACAGCCCCCACAGCAGAGCCACGAGAGCCGGCGACAGGAGGACCACCCCCACCACGTCGAGCCGGACCCGGCCGCCGCGGCGATCGGCGGGGATGAGGAGCGCGGCGAGCACGATGCCGGCGAGGCAGAGCGGCACATTCACGAGGAAGAGCCAGCGCCAGTCGCCGGCGCCGAGGATGAGGCCGCCGACCACCGGTCCCAGGATCGGCCCGACCGCCGTGGGCAGCGCGACGACCGACATCAGCCGGCCCAGGTCGCGCCCTCCGGCCGCCTGCATGATGATCGTCGTCATGAGCGGCATCATCGCGCCGCCGCCGACGCCCTGCAGCGCCCGGAAGGCGATGAGGCTGGGCGCGTCCCAGGCCAGCGAGCACAGCACGGAACCGAGCAGGAAAACCCCGATCGCGGCGATCCAGAGCCGCTTGCCCCCGATCCGGCTCTGCAGCCAACCGACCACCGGGATCACGACGCCCAGGGCGAGCAGGTAGGCGGTCGAGACCCACTGGATCGTGCCGATGGTCGCGTGCAGGTCGTGCGCGAGCTGATGCAGCGCGACGCTCACGATCGTCGAGTCGAGGATCACCGTGATGCCGCCGACCAGGATCGCGACGGAGGTGCGCACGACCGTCGGGTCGAGCTTGCTGGATGCCATGGGAGCGCCGCCTTAAGGTACGAGAGCGTATCTAACGCTCGACACCGTACGCTTTCGCATTAAGATACGCAAGTGGATCTAAAACCTCCCACCCGCCGCCGCGGCCCCGAGCTCGAAGACGCCCTGCTCGACGCGGCATGGGAGGTGCTCGTGCACGACGGCTACCCCGGGTTCACCTACGAGGCGGTCGCCGCTCGCGCGGGCACCAGCCGGCCCGTGCTGTACCGGCGCTGGCCGCGGCGCGAGGAGATGCTGTTCGCCACGCTTCGCAAATACTGGTGGTCACGGCCCCTCGAGGTGCCCGACACCGGGAGCCTGCGCGACGACGCGCTCGCCTTCCTCCGCGGCGCCAACGAGAGCCGCGCCCAGCTCATGGCCGTGATCAGCGTGCAACTGATGGACTACTTCCGAGACACCGGATCGAGCTTCAGCGAGCTGCGCGAGATCCTGCGGGGTCCCGTGCGACGCGTGAGCGGGCTCCGGATCATGGTGCGCCGGGCCGTGCAGCGCGGCGAGCTGGCGGCCGAGCCGGTCTCCGATCGCGTGGTCGACCTGCCGTTCGACCTCTTCCGGCACGAGATGCTCATGACGATGAAGCCGGCCGCCGATGCCGCGATCGTCGCGATCGTCGACGAGGTCTGGCTGCCGCTGCTTCACGCCCCGGGCGTGAGCTCCTTGGCGAAGCAGCGCGACTCGGGCGAGTCGGCGTAGTGCCCGTAGTTCGGGATCGGGGTGTAGCCCTCGCGGGTGTAGAACCGCATCGCGTCGGGCTGCCGCGTGCCGGTCTCGAGCAGCAGCCGGGTCCAGCCCAGCTCGCGAGCGGCGCCCTCGAGCGCGCGGAGGATCGCCGTCGAGACGCCCGTGCCGCGAGCGGCGGGCGCGACGTACATGCGCTTCACCTCACCGTGCCCCGCGTCGATCGCGCGGAGTGCCCCGCAGCCGAGGGCCTCGCCGTCGCGGCGCGCCACCACGAACAACGCGATGTCGTCGGCGCTCGGCTTCGGGCCCGGTTCGGTGTCGCCGCCGTAGCGGCCCTCGATCTCGACGCGCTGCGCCTCGCGCAGGCGCACGGCATCCGGATCGGCCCACGGCACCGGGACGACCTCGAGGCTCATGCCGCGGTCGCGTCCTCGAGGCGCTCGAGCAGCTCGCGGTAGCGCGCCGCGGTGCGCTCGACGATCTCGGCCGGCAGCTCCGGCGGCGTGCCCGTGCGATCCCAGTGCTCCAGGAGCCAGTCGCGGACGATCTGCTTGTCGAAGCTGTCGAGCCGATGGATGCCGCCGGCGGCATAGGTCGTGGCGTCCCAGTACCGCGAGGAGTCGCTCGTGAGCACCTCGTCGGCGAGCGTGAGCTCGCCGCTCGCCGGATCGCGCCCGAACTCGAACTTGGTGTCGGCCAGGATCAGCCCGTGGCGCCGGGCGATCGCGCTCGCCTCCTCGAACGCCTCGAGCGACGTCGTCCGGATGCTCTCGGACGCCTCCGAGCCGATCAGCTCGACCATCCGCTCGTAGCTGATGTTCTCGTCGTGCTCGCCCTGCGGCGCCTTGCGGGCCGGCGTGAAGATGGGTTCGGGCAGCCGGTCGCCCTCGCCGAGCCCCGCGGGCAGCGGGATGCCGCACACGCTCTGCGTCTGCCGGTACTCGGCCCAGCCCGAGCCGACGAGGTACCCGCGCACGACGGCCTCCACCGGGTACATCTCGAGCTCCTGCACGAGCATCGCGCGCTCCGCGATCCCCGGCGGCAGGTGCTCGCCGAGCGAGGGGTGCGCCGCGGCGAGGTGGTTGCGCATGCCGAGCCGGGCGAACCACCACAGGCTCAGCTGGGTGAGCATCGCACCCTTGCCCGGGATGCCCGGCTCGAGGATGTGGTCGAACGCGCTCACCCGGTCCGAGGCGACGACGAGGAAGCGTCCGGGGACGGCCTCCGAGGTGTACAGGTCGCGCACCTTGCCGGAATAGCGGTGCGTCCAGCCGAGTGCCGTGAGGCGGGAGTCGGTCATCGTGGTGCGGCCCCTCGTGTCGCGGATGGGTTCTGGGCGATGTCGCGGCGGAACTGCCCGCCCTGGAGGTGGATGCGGTCCATCGCCCGGTAGGCGAGGTCGCGTGCTGCCTCGATGCCGTCGCCGGTCGCGACCACCCCGAGCACGCGGCCGCCGGTCGCGACGAAGCCGCCGTCGACCTCGGCGGTGGCGGCGTGGGCGATCGTCACGCCCGGCACCGCGGCCGCATCGTCGAGTCCCGTGATCGGCCGGCCGGTCTCGGCGCCCTCCGGATAGCCCTCGCTCGCGAGCACCACGACGACCGCGGCATCGTCGGAGAACGTCGGGTAGGGCAGCTTGCCGAGCCCACCCGTCGCGGCCGCGAGCAGCAGCTGCGACAGCGGGGTGCGCAGCCGCGGCAGCACGACCTGGGTCTCCGGGTCGCCGAAGCGCACGTTGAACTCGATGACCTTGACGCCCGATGGCGTGATCACCAGCCCGCAGTAGAGCAGCCCGACGAAGGGCGTGCCCGCGGCCTCGAGCGCGCGCACGGTGGGCAGCGCGATCCGGTCGAGCACCTCATCGACGAAGGCGGCCTCCGAGCCCCACTCGTCGGCGAGCCACTGCAGCGGAGAGTACGCGCCCATGCCGCCCGTGTTCGGACCGAGGTCGCCGTCGCGCAGGCGCTTGAAGTCCTGGGCGGGGCTGAGCGGCACGACGTCGTGGCCGTCGGCGAGGAAGAACAGCGAGACCTCGGGGCCGGAGAGATATTCCTCGATGAGAATGTCGCCCTGCTGCAGGTAATGGGCGGCGTGGGCGAGCGCGGCATCCCGGTCGTCGGTGACCAGCACGCCCTTGCCCGCCGCGAGGCCGTCGGCCTTGACGACGTGCGGCGCGCCGAGCCGGTCGAGCGCGGCGGCCACCGCGTCGTGGGTGGATGCCGTGATCGCGCGCCCGGTCGGCACGCCGGCCGCGTCCATGATCCGCTTCGCGAACGCCTTCGATCCCTCGAGCGCGGCGGCGGCCCGGCCCGGCCCGAACGCCGGGATGCCGCGCGCGCGCAGCGCGTCGGCGACGCCCGCCACGAGGGGCGCCTCGGGTCCGATCACGACGAGGTCGACGTCGTTGTCGGCGGCGTAGCCCGCCACGAGCGGGCCGTTGCTGGCGTCGAGCTTGACCGTCTCGACCTGCCGCGCGATCCCCGCGTTGCCCGGGGCGGCGATGATCTCGTGGCCCGCACCCTCGGCCTGCAGAGCGGTGACGATCGCGTGCTCGCGGGCTCCCGAACCCAGCACGAGGATCTTCATCGGATCAGGCTACCCGGGGCTGCACGACGGCCCGACCACGCCGGGTCCCGCCCGCCGCACCCCCATCGATCTGACACGAATGCCCCGTCGCCGGCCACCGGCACCGGGCATTCGCGTCATATGGATGGTGGCCGCGTGATGGGAGGATCGAGCAATGGCGGTGCGGCGCAAGATTTCGCTCGAGGCTGGCCGTGCCGCCGTGCGCGCCGTGCTCGCCGGCTCGCCGCCGGATGCCGCCGAGCTCGCGATGGCCGTGCGATTCCTGCTCGAGGAGCTGGCATCCGGGCACGAGGGACACACGGTCGAGGTGCGCGTGCCGCCCTACGGAGCGGTGCAGGCGATCGCCGGGCCGCGGCACACGCGCGGCACGCCGCCGAATGTGATCGAGACCGATCCGACGACGTGGCTGGCGCTCGCGACCGGGTCGCTCGGCTGGCACGACGCGGTCGCCGCCGCACGGGTGCTGGCATCCGGATCGCGCGCCGATCTGTCCGACGTGCTTCCCCTAGCCTGGGACTCATGAGCGACCCCGCGGCGAGCGACCCGGGCACCGAGACGACGCAGGCGCACATCCGGCGCGCTCCGCGGGTCGCGGTGTTCCTCGTCCTCGGCGCCGTGCTCGGCGCGATCGTCGCCTTCGTGCTGACCGCACTCGGCCACGTGAGCCCGCGCGTCGGCTTCGGAGCGACCTGGGGCTACCTGTGCCTGCTGTGCGTGCCGGCCGGACTGGTGGTCGGCGCCGTGGTCGCGCTGGTGCTCGATCAGGTCTCCCGTCGACGCTCCCGCCTCGTGACGGTCGAGCACGCGAGCGTCGAGGGCGACCCCGATGACCTCGAGCCGGATGAGCGGGTCGAGTAGCCGCGCAGCGGCGTGTCCCGACCCCCGCGCACGATGACCGACGACGGCCCGGAGTACCGCTACTCCTTCACGGTGACCGAGCACTACCGCCGGGAGCTGACCCGCGCCCTCATCGGCGCGGGGTACCGGTCCGCGGGCATCTGGATGGCGATCGCGATCGTGCTGGTCGCGGGCATCGGCAGTTCGCTGCTGCTTGGAAGTGTCATCCCCGTCATCGTGGCCGCCGCGGTCGATGTGGCACTCGTCGTCGCGGTGCCGGTGGCGGCGCACCGCCGGGTCGAGGCGGCAGCGGCGCTCGGCAGCGTCGCCCGCAGCGGGTTCGGTGAGAGCTCGTTCCGCATCGGTCACGACCTGCCCGGCATGCTCGTCGACTACGACCGGGTCGTCGACGTGACGCCGCGCGGCGACCTGGTCTGGCTCCGCATCCGGATGGCCTCCTCGACGCCGCGCGCCGCCTGGCCCCGCGCCCTCTTCCCGGACGCCGAACTCGCCCGCCTCCGGGACGCCACCGCTCACGAATGACCGAAATGTGCAATCGTGCGAGCGGCGGACCCGCACAAATCGGTCATTCGGCAAGCGAGGTCAGCTGAGCTGGTTGCGCTCGACCCAGTCGAGGTACTCGGGGGTGACCGTGCCGGTCACGTAGTCGCCGGTGAAGCAGCTCATCTCGAGGCTCGCGATGTCGGTGCCCTCGAGGATCGCGGCCTCCATGTCGGCGACCTCCTGGTAGACGAGGTGGTCCGCGCCGAGCTCCGTCGCGATCTCGGGGATGCTGCGGCCCGCCGCCACCAGCTCGTGGCGCGTCGGCATGTTGATCCCGTACACGTGCGGGTAGCGCACCGGCGGCGCCGCGGAGGTGAACGTCACCGAGTTGGCCCCCGCCATCCGGGCCATGTCGACGATCTCGCGCGAGGTGGTGCCCCGCACGATCGAGTCGTCGACGATGAGCACGTTCTTGCCCTGGAACTCCGAGCTCATCGCGTTGAGCTTCTGCCGCACGCTGCGCGCCCGCTGCTCCTGCCCGGGCATGATGAACGTCCGGCCCACGTAGCGGTTCTTGTAGAAGCCCTCGCGGTACTCGATGCCGAGCTTGCGCGCGACCTGCATCGCGGCCGGGCGCGACGAGTCGGGGATCGGCATGACCACGTCGATGTCGCCCTTCGGCGCGTACTTCGCGATCGTGTCGGCCAGCCGGTCGCCGAGCCGCAGCCGGGCCTCGTACACCGAGATCCCGTTCATGATCGAGTCGGGCCGCGCCAGGTAGACGTATTCGAACGAGCACGGGATGAGCCGCGGGTCGGCCGCACACTGCCGCGAGAACAGCTCCCCGGCCTGGGTGATGAAGACCGCCTCGCCGGGCGCGAGATCCCGCACGATCTCGTACCCGCCGTGCTCGAGCACGAGCGACTCGCTCGCGACCACCCACTCGGTGCCGACGAGGCCCGCCGAGCGCTTGCCGAGGATCAGCGGCCGGATGCCGAACGGGTCGCGGAACGCGAGCAGCCCGTGCCCCGCGATGAGCGCGATCGCGGCATACGACCCCTCGACGCGCTCGTGCAATGTCGCGATCGCGTCGAACACCTGGTCTGGATCGAGGTCGAGCCCGCGTGCCTGCGCCTGCAGCTCGTTGGCGAGCACGTTGACCAGCAGCTCGGTGTCGGAGCTCGTGTTGAGGTGCCGCCGGTCGATGCGGAACAGCTCGTCGGTGAGCTCGCGCGTGTTGGTGAGGTTGCCGTTGTGCACGAGCACGATGCCGTAGGGCGCGTTCACGTAGAACGGCTGGGCCTCCTGCTCCTTGCCGGCGTCGCCGCGGGTCGCGTAGCGCACGTGGCCGAGTCCCATGGTGCCGAGCAGCGAGCGCATGTCGCGCGTGCGGTAGGCCTCACGCACCTGGCCCTTGGCCTTGTGCAGGTGGATGACGTTGCCCTCGGCCGTCGCGATGCCGGTCGAGTCCTGACCGCGGTGCTGCAGCAACCCCAGCGCGTCGTAGATCTGCTGGTTGACGGGGCTCGCGGAGACGATGCCGACGATGCCGCACATTGCGGTGAGGACTCCGTGTGTCGAGGAAGGACGCACCCGACCGGGTACGGCTCAGTCTCCCACAGCGAGGCGGTCAGTCGCCGAACGCGCGAGTGCGCAGCTCCCGGTCGATACCGCCCCGGATGCCGCGGCCGCGGGCGAGGTCGCGCGCGGCGGCGACGGCGGCGCCGTACGCGATCCACGCGAGCCCGGCGCCCGTCGACACCCGCCGGACCCCGAGCACGATGAGCTCCGCCACCGTGGGACCGCCTGGCAGGGCGAGCACGTTGACCGGGGCGCCCGTCTCCGCCACCACGCGGGCGATCTGCACCGCGTCGGTGAGGCCGGGCGCGTAGAGCACGTCGGCACCGACCTCGCGGTAGGCGACGAGGCGGTCGATGACCTCGTCGAGCTCCTGCGTGCCGTAGAGGGCTCCCTCCGCGCGTGCGGTGACCACGAGGCCGCCGGCCTCGCGGGCCGCCTCGACCGCGGCCGAGACCCGGGCGATGGCGTCGTCGAGCTCGCGCACGGCGCCGGTCGCGGCATCCCAGTCCTCGATCGAGAGGCCGGCCGCGCCCGCGCTCGCGAGCCGCTGGACCGTCTCGGCGATGCCCTCCGGCCCGTCGGCGTAGCAGTCCTCGGAGTCCACCGAGATCGGCAGACTGGTCGCCCCCGCGAGCGTCTCGACGTGCGCGACGAGCTCGTCGAGCGTGACCCGCTGATCCTCGCGGCCGAGGGTGGCGGCGAACCCGGCGCTCGTGGTCGCGAGCGCGACGGCGCCGCCGGCCTCGAGCAGCTTGGCCGAGGCGACATCCCATGCGTTCGGGATCACGAAGGTGCCGTCGGCATGCAATTCGCGCAGACGGGCGATGCGGTCCTCGCTCGGAGTGCTCATGAGCCGACGCTAGCGCGCGGGCCGCGCCGCCTGATCGACGCCACAGCCCGCGCGCATCCTGGGTGTCCCTCGAGAACGCCTACCGCGGGAATCCGGCGGAGACGCCGTGACCCAGCGCGACGCCGGGTGCGGTCCGTGCGACGGCGGAGACGTCGTCGGTCCGGGTGCCCGCCAGGAGACGGACGGTCGCGAAGCCGGCGGTGTGCCGTGCCTCGGCGAGCCGGCGGCGCGCGCCGCGCAGCTCGTGACGGAGCAGGCGCACGGCCTCCTCCGGGTCGGCGGGGACCTCGATCGTGGTGTTGTTCGTCATGCCCAGAGGTCGAAGCCGGCGGACGCGGGAGGACATCCGCGATCCGATGTCCGGTTGCGTCTGTCGGCTCCGACCATGGTGTGACAGCGTTCCGGGAAGGAGACGACGATGCCGACCGACGACACCCTCATCGCGGCGACCGTGCGCGCGGCCGTCCCCCTCGTCGTCGCCGCGCTCGCCCGCCGCTACGGCAACCTCGCCGACAGCGAGGACGCCGTGCAGGAGGCTCTCGCCGAGGCTGCGGTGGCGTGGTCGCGCACCGGCCTTCCCGACGACCCGCGCGCCTGGCTGCTGACGGTCGCCCGCCGCCGCTACATCGACGCCGTCCGCTCGGATGCCGCGCGGCGCGATCGCGAGGAGCGCGACGCCGCCCTCGACCTGCGCGACGAGGGCGCCGCCTCCGCGCGCGACGACTCGCTCGCGCTGTTCGCGCTGTGCTGCCATCCGGCGCTGGAGCCGACGACGCAGGTCGCGCTCACGCTGCGCACGGTGGGCGGCCTCACGACGGCGCAGATCGCGTCCGCCTTCTACGCGACCGAGGCCGCGATGACGCGCCGGCTCTCGCGCGCCAAGCGCACCATCGACGACGCCGGTCGCCGGTTCGGCTCCCTCGACGCCGCGGAGCTCGCGGCACGCGCCGACGCCGTGCGCTCGACGCTCTACCTCATGTTCACCCAGGGCCACGCGCCCTCCGACGGCGAGCTGCCGGTGCACGCCGAGCTGACCGCGGAGGCGATCCGGCTGACCCGGATGCTGCACGACGCCCTCCCGGCCGATACGCAGACCACGGCGCTGCTCGCCCTCCTCCTCCTCACCGACGCCCGCACGCCGGCGCGGACCGACGCCGACGGCTTGCCGGTGCCGCTCGCGCTGCAGGATCGCGGGCTCTGGCGCGACGACCAGCTCGTCGAGGGGCGCGCGCTCGCCGCGGCCGCACTCGCGGACGGCGTGGCGACGCCGATGCACGTGCAGGCGGCGCTCGCGGCGGTGCACGCCGCCGCGAGCACCGCCGCCGACACCGACTGGCCGCAGCTCGTCGGGCTGTACGACGTGCTCGTGCGGCTGCAGCCCGGCCCGGCGTCGTGGCTCGGCCGGGCCGCGGCGATCGGCATGGCCCGCGGTCCGCTGGCCGGGCTCGCCGAGCTCGCCGAGCTGGAGCGCGACGAGCGACTCGCCGGCGGGCACCGGCTGCCGTCCGTGCGGGCGGGCCTGCTCGAGCGCGCGGGGGCGACCGCCGCGGCACGCGCCGCCTATGCACTGGCCGCGTCGCGGGCATCCAACTCGTCCGAGCGCCGCTGGCTGGCGACGCAGGCCGAACGACTCACCGACCCATCCACCGACCGACCCACCCCAGGAGAAGGAGCATCATGACCGACAACCAGTACCTGCTGCTGTACACGACGGCGCCCGACGGCGAGCCGTGGAGTGCCGAGTCCGACGACATCGCCGACTGGCTCGACACGGTCGACCCGACCGGCATCCGGATCTTCGGCGAACGCCTCACGACGCCCTCCGATGCGCGCATGGTCACCAAGCGCGCGGGAGCGGTCGCCGTGAGCGACGGCCCGTTCGCGGAGTACACCGAGTGGTTCGTGGGCTTCGACCTCATCACCGCACCGGATCTCGCCGCGGCGACCGAGATCGGCTCCCGGCACCCCTGCGCGCGCTTCGGTCGCGTGATCGTGCTGCCGCTCATGGAGCCGATCGAGGGGCGCGAGAAGCTCGAGGAGACGATCCGCGCTCGCGAGGATGCTGCCGCGGTCTGACACACGCCGCACCGGCCCCCGACGGAAGGCCGACGGTTCACCCGGACGATCGCCGGGTCGGGAACCCCGACCCGGCGATCCGTCGTCAGTGGGCGACGACCTGCTGGCTCGCCGTGATCGTCGGCACCGCCGCCGTGGGAATGCGGCCCAGCGCGAGCCGGTGCCGGCGGAACAGGAGCGCTGTCAGCACCGCGCCGCCCGCGAACACCCCGGCGCAGACCCAGAACGCGACGGTGTAGCCGTGGATGGCGGCCGCCGCTGTCACGCTGGCCCCCTCCGCGACGTGGGAGGTCGCGTACGCCGTGGTCGCACCGGCGACGAGCGTGTTGAGCAGCGCCGTGCCGACCGAGCCCCCGACCTGCTGACTCGTGTTGGTCATGGCCGAGCCGACGCCGGCGAAACGCGGGTCGAGCCGGAGAGTGGCGCTCTGGAACGACGACGGCATGATCGTGCCCATCGCCGTGCCGAGGATCAGCAGCGCCGGCAGCACGCCGCCGGCGTAGGTGCTGTGCACGTCGAGCCGGGTCAGCAGCAGCATGCCGACCACGCCGAGCGTCATCCCGATCGGCACGAGCACTTTGGCCCCGAAGCGCGGCACGAAAAGGTTGTTCCCGAGCTGGGCGGCGAGCACCAGCATGCCGATCATCGGCAGGAACGCCAGCCCCGTCGACATCGGGCTGAGCTTCAGGTTCGTCTCCAGGTAGTAGGTGACGAACAGGAAGATGCCGAACATGCTGACCCCCGCGAGGAGGATCGCGACGTAGGCGCCCGCGCGGGTGCGGTCGAGCACGATCTGCAGCGGCAGCAGCGGGTGCGCGGCGCGGCGCTGCCACAGCACGAAGGCGATGAGCAGCAGCCCGGATGCCGTGAGCATGCCCCAGGTGAGCGGCGCGCTCCAGCTGTCGGTCTCCGCGTTCGAGAACCCGTAGACCAACGCGAAGAGGCCGGCCGAGACGAGCAGCGTCCCCGGCGCATCAAGCCGCGGCCGCGGGCCGCTGCGCGCGATCGCCGGCACGAGCGCGATCGCGCCGATCACGGCGACGACGGCGATGACGTCGTTGATGTAGAGGTTCCAGCGCCAATCGGCGTACTGGGTGAGATAGCCGCCGAGGAGCAGCCCGATCGCGCCACCGGCTCCGGCGAGCGCACCGAAGACGCCGAACGCACGGGAGCGCTCCCGCGGGATCGTGAAGGTGGTCGCGAGCACCGCGAGAGCCGTCGGGGCGAGCAGCGCGCCGAATGCGCCCTGCAGCGCGCGTGCGGCGATCAGCACGCCGAGGTCCGGAGCGGCGCCGCCGAGGGCCGAGGCGAGGGCGAAGCCGATGAGCCCGATGATGAACGCGCGCTTGCGCCCGATCAGATCGGAGATGCGTCCGCCGAGGAGCAGCAGACTGCCGAACGCGAGCGAGTACGCGGTCACGATCCACTGACGGTCACCGTCGCTGAAGCCGAGATCGCGCTGAGCCACCGGCAGCGCGATGTTCACGACCGTCGAGTCGAGAACCACCATGAGCTGCGCGAGCGCGACGACGGCGAGGGTCCACCAGCGGCGACGCGCGGCGTGGTCCGTGGGGGAGGAGATATCGGGCATGCCGGCGAGCATATACGGAACCGGCTAGTATCGGAAATGACCAGTTCCTGAATTACGCCGAGGGCGTACCATGGCACCGACGAGGAGAGAGGGCACGCCGCGATGACGCAGCACGACGCCCCGCGCCCCGGGCGCAAGCGCGACGCGACGCGCGACTGCGCGATCCTCGACGCCGCGGGCGAGGTGCTGGCCGAGACCGGCTACGACGGCATGACGATCGACATGGTCGCCGCGCGGGCCAAGGCCGGCAAGGCGACGGTGTATCGGCGCTGGGCGTCGAAGAGCGAGCTCGTGATCGACGCGGTCGCCTGCCTCAAGAACTCCTCCCTCGACCTCGACGCGCTGCCCGATACCGGCACTCTTCGTGGCGACATGGTCGCGATGATCGAGCCGCACACCATCGAGGACGCGGAGAGGAAGCTCAAGGTGATGGGCGGCCTCGTCTCGATGCTGTCGACGCACCCCGAGCTCGCCGACGCGGCACGCGAGGCGATCGTCGAGCCGCGCCTGCGCGCCAACCGGTTCCTTTTGCAGCGCGCCATCGACCGCGGGGAGATCCGACCGGACTGCGACGTCGAGACCCTCGCGCTGGTCTCCGCCGCGATGGTCGCGCATCGCACCCTGCTGCTGCGCAAGCCGGTGGACCGCGCGTTCCTGATCTCCGTTCTGGACGGCGTCCTCCTGCCGGCCGTCGGCCTCGCCCCGCATCCCGCGCTGGCCGGCTGACCGCCCATCAGGCGAGCTGCTCGATCACGGGGCGGAGCGCATCCGCGTAGAGCACCGGCTCGGCGCGGACGCTCTCGTCGACCGCGATCGCGCTCTCGCCGATCCACCACAGGCCGGGCTCGGCCAGGGGCAGCACCTCGACCCGCAGGCGGAACGGGTGCGCGTGGCGACCGAGCTCCGCCTCGCGTTCGCGCACGACATCCCCGAGCGTCAGGTCGTGCCGGGCGGCCGCGCGTTCGCCGGCCACCTGATGCGCCACCTGGGCCCACGCCCGCGCGCTGTCGAGGTGCCGGCCGATGAGTGCGCCGAATGCGCCGTCGAGTTCGGGTAGGACGGCGAACCCGGGCCGGTCGGCCTCGACCGTCGAGATCCACCACCGCGCCCACGCCCACCCGATGCGCACGTCCGGGGGATCGACCTCCGGCAGTCCGGTGCCCTCCAGACGGGGCAGGCCGCCGGGATCGACGATTCCCAGCGCGTCGCGCAGATAAAGCACCGTGAGCACCGGCACGCTCGCGTCTTCGGAGGCCGCCCAGGCGTGGGGCGGGATGAACGACACGGCCCCGACGCTAGCCTGAAGGCGTGACCGACAGCTACGCCGAGGCCGGGGTCGACACGGCGGCGGGCGACCGCGCGGTCGAGCTCATGAAGGCGGCGGTCGCCGCCACGCACGGCAGCGAGGTGCTCGGCGGGGTCGGCGGCTTCGCGGGCCTGTTCGACGTCTCGGCGCTCACGGCGTACCGCCGGCCGCTTCTCGCGACGAGCACCGACGGCGTGGGCACCAAGGTGGCGATCGCCCAGGCGCTCGACAAGCACGACACGATCGGCCAGGACCTCGTGGCCATGGTCGTCGACGACATCGTCGTGGTCGGCGCGCGCCCGCTGTTCATGACCGACTACATCGCGTGCGGCAAGGTCGTGCCCGAGCGGATCGCGTCGATCGTCGGCGGCATCGCGCGCGCGTGCGCCGAGACCGGCACCGCGCTCGTCGGCGGCGAGACGGCCGAGCATCCGGGTCTCGTGGATCCCGACGACTACGACGTGGCGGGTGCCGCGGTCGGTGTCGTCGAGGCGGATGCCGTCCTCGGCCCTGAGCGCGTGCAGCACGGCGACGTGGTCGTCGCGATCGCGTCGAGCGGCCTGCACAGCAACGGGTTCTCGCTCGTGCGCAAGATCCTCGCCGACCGCGGCGTCGGCTACGCGGACCGCAGCGACGAGCTCGGCGGCGTCGCCGGCGAGGTGCTGCTCGAGCCGACCCGGCTCTACACGACGCCCCTGCTCGGCGTGATCGACGAGGTGGGCGGCGCGGTGCACGCGCTCTCGCACGTGACCGGCGGCGGCATCGCCGCGAACCTCGCGCGCGTGCTGCCGCGCGGCAGCTGGGTCGAGCTCGACCGCTCCACCTGGGCGCCGCAGCCGGTGTTCCGCGTGCTCGCCGAGTGGGGCGGGCTCGCGCTGGAGGACACCGAAGGCACCTGGAACCTCGGGGTCGGCATGCTCGCGATCGTGGCGCAGGATGCCGCGAGCGCGGTGACGCACCGGCTCACGTCGGCCGGGCTGCCGGCCTGGGTCGCGGGCCGAGTGGAGACGACCGCGCGCGACCTCGGCGGGTTCGTCGCCGGTGCGAAGGGCGTCGAGGGCGGCGCCGTGCGCCTGGTCGGCGCATACCGCGGCTGAGCCCGCCGGAGGATGATAGGACGGTGACCCGCACGCGGCAGGTGGCCGTCGTCCAGCACTCTCCCGCGGTGCTGGATGTCGCGGAGGGGCTGCGCCGCGCGCGACGGCTCGTCGGGCAGGCGGCCGCCGAGGGCGCCCAGCTCGTCGCGTTCCCGGAGGCGTGGCTCGGAGGCTACCCCGCGTGGATGTTCGCGATGGCCGGCTGGGACGACCCCGAGGGGCGCGACTGGTACGCGCGCTTCCTGCAGGAGAGCCTCGTCGTCGGCGACGAGCGGTTCGCCGAGCTGCGGCAGATCGCCGTCGATCACGGGGTCACGCTCGTCACGGGCCTCAACGAGCGCGCGGGCGCCGAGGCCGGAAGCGTCTACAACTCGATCGCCACGATCGGACCCGACGGCGCGCTGCTGAACCTCCACCGCAAGCTCACGCCGACCCACACCGAGCGGATCGCGTGGGCCGCGGGCGACGCGCGCGGGCTCCGTGTGGTCGCGACGCCGGTCGGCAGGGTCGGGGGACTCGTCTGCTGGGAGCACTGGCATCCGCTCGCCCGCCAGGCGCTGCATGCTCAGGAGGAGCAGATCCACGTGGCCGTATGGCCGGATCAGCCGGAGATGCACGTGCTGGCGAGCCGTACCTACGCGTTCGAGGGCCGCTGCTTCGTCGTGTCCGCGGCGACGTACCTGCGCCTCGCCGACGTGCCCGAGGGGCTGCGCGAGGCGTACGACAGGGGTATCGGGCCCCTCGTCGACGACCCGGAGCTATGCCTCGACGGCGGGTCGTCGGTGATCGGGCCCGATGGGACCTTCGTGGTGGAACCGGTGCGCGGCGAGGCGATCATCCACGCGACCATCGATCTCGACGAGCGCGACCGGCGCAGCAGCGACCTCGACGTCACCGGCCACTACGGCCGGAGCGACGTCTTCCGGCTCGAGGTCGACGATCGGCCGCGGGACATCGTCCACCGCCGGAGCGGATCGGCCGACTAGCGGTTCAGGCCGACTTCGTCTCGTCCTCGTCGACGGAGTCCTCATCGGCGTCGTCGTACGCCGAGTACTCGGGCCACTTGTCGAGGTCCTCTTCGAGGCGGGGGTTGCCGCCGAGTTCACGCTCGAGCGCACCGTAATTGGTGTCCGGGCTGAAGTACTTCAGATCCCGAGCCACCTTGGTGTGCTTAGCCTTCTGACGGCCGCGCCCCATGCGTGACCCCCTCGTGTTTTTCTGGCGAATGGGAGTGGAAAAGACTGGCGGCGAGTCTAACACGCGGCCGCTTTGGAGCATCCGTCAGCCGTCGGAGAGCGACCCCGGGACAGTCGATCCCCCACCGGTACGCTAGACCGGGTGACCGAGGCGCGAACGGACACCTCCGTGGTGATCGTGGGGGCGGGCCAGGCCGGCCTCTCGGTGGCGTTCTATCTGCGGCGCCTAGGGCTCGATCCCGGCAACGACTTCGTGATCCTGGATCGCGGCCCCGGCCCCGGCGGCGCGTGGCAGTTGCGCTGGGAGGCCCTCAAGCTCGGCTACGCCCACCGCGTCAACGACCTTCCCGGCATGGACGAGCTGGGGCTGAGCTTCGACTCCGCCGATCGGAAGGTGCCGGCGAAGCAGGTCGTGGCCGACTTCTACGCGCGGTACGAGGAGCACTTCGGCCTGCAGGTCGTGCGACCGGCCGACGTCACGCGCGTCGACCCGACGCTCGACGGCGTCGTCGTCCACTTCGAGGGGTCGTACGGCTCGCGGGAGGTCTCGACGACGGTGCTGGTCAACGCGACGGGCACCTGGGGCGCGCCGTTCGTGCCGTGGTATCCGGGGATGAACGACTTCGCGGGCCGCCACCTGCACACGAGCGAGTACCGGGCGGCCGAGGAGTTCCGCGACCAGGACGTCGTCGTGGTCGGCGGCGGCACGAGCGCCATCGGCTTCCTGCTCGAGCTCGAAGGGGTCGCCGGCTCGATCACCTGGTGCACGCGCCGGCCGGTCAACTACCTCGACGGGCCGCAGGATCTCAACATCGAGGCCGGCGCCCGCGCGGTCGCGCTGCAGGATGAGGCCGCGCGCGAGGGACGGGCTCTGCCGAGCATCGTCTCGACGACCGGCGTGCCCCGTTCGCGCCGCATCCAGGCCGCGATCGAGCGCGGCCTGCTCTCGCCGCGCGGGATGTTCAGCTCCATCGAACCGGACGGCGTGCGCTTCCCGGACAGCGGTTTCCAGCACGCCGACGCGATCATCTGGGCGACCGGCTTCCGGCCCGAGCTGCGGCACCTCGCGCCACTGAAGCTGCGCGAGAAGGCCGGTGGAATCACCGTGGGGCAGGGCGCGGCGACCCGCAACGCCCGCGTCTTCTTCGCCGGGTACGGACCGACCGCGTCGACGATCGGCGCGAACCGCGCGGGGCGCACGATCGCGCGCCAGGTCATCGCGACCCTGTCCTCGCTGGACCGGTAGAGCGGGCGCTACCGCTCAGCGCGCCTGCGGCGCTACTCGACCCGCTCGAGCGCCGCCCACACCGCGACCGCGGCGGCCGCGCTCCACGCCTGCGGGCGACAGGCGGCCGGGTACGGGGTGGGCGCGGGGGTCGTGGTCGCGGGGTCGCCGCCGTAGAGCTCCGGCATCCGGTACTCGAACGCGACCGCCGCCCGCAGCAGGCCCTCGGCCAGGTCCGCCGCCTCGTCACCGAACCCCTCCGCTGCGAGTCCGGTGATGGCGATCGCGGTGTCGTGGGTCCAGACGCTGCCGCCGTGGTAGCTGAGCGGCCAGTATCCGGCGGCGTCCGTCGAGAGGGTGCGCAGGCCGTACCCCGACGCGAGCTCGGGGGAGACCAGCCGCTGCGCCACCAGGGCGGCCTCGTCGCGGTTGAGCAGTCCGGTGCCGAGAAGGTGACCGATGTTGCTCGTCACGGTGTCGACCGGGCGCTTGTGCGCGTCGAGTGCGATCGCCGGATAGGCGCCGGCGGGATCGTCGATCCAGAACGCGGTGCGGAAGCGCTGCGCGAGGGCCTCCGCCCAGGCCCGCCAGGCATCCCCCTCGCCGTGATCGCCGAACGCGTCGAGCAGCTCCGCGCCGTCGAGCGCCGCGCGGTGCGCATACGCCTGCACCTCGCACAACGCGATCGGTCCCTCGGCGAGACGTCCGTCGCGCCACTGCACCGAGTCGCCGGAGTCCTTCCATCCCTGGTTCGCGAGCCCGCGCCCGGAGGTGTCGACGTATTCGAGCAGACCGTCGCCATCGCTGTCGCCGGCGTCGCGCATCCAGTGCAGGGCGGCGCGCAGGTTCGGAGTGAGCGCCCGCACCTCGCCGTCGGGCAGCCCGGCGCGTCGGGCATCGGCGAGCAGCGACACCCAGAGCGGCGTCGCGTCGATGGTGCCGTAGTAGCGCGGCGGCAATCGGATGCCCTGGCTCGGCAGCGCGAGCTCGTCGCGTCGCAGCTCGTGCAGGATCTTGCCCGGCTGCTCGGCCAACCCGGGGTCGTCGCGCGTGCCCTGGAGGGCGGCGAGCACCCGCAGCGTGCCGCCCGCCATGCGGGTGTCGAGCGGGAGCAGCATCCGGGCCGCCCAGATCGCGTCGCGCCCGAACAGCGTGAGGAACCACGGCGCGCCGGCGGCGAGGAAGGCCTCGCCCGGCAGGTCGGAGGTCTCGAGCCGCAGCGCGTCGAGGTCGCCGAGCGCCCGGTCGAGCCAGCGCGCGAGCCGGTCGTCTGCGGGCCGGGATGCCGGCCGCGCGATGGTCGCGGGACCGGCGGCCCGCACGACGGCGTGCTCGTCGCGCACCCGCAGCGCGAGGCCCGCCGACCCCGCCCCGTGCGCCGGCACCCGTAGCCGCCCGCGCATCGCGATCACGGGAGGGGTGAAGGAATCCGAGAGGGTCGCGTCCCAGCCCGCGCCCGTGATCCGGGCCCGGACGCCGCCGCCGGACCACTCGATTCCCTCATCC
This sequence comes from Pseudolysinimonas kribbensis, assembly GCF_039531715.1. Lineage (NCBI taxonomy): Bacteria > Bacillati > Actinomycetota > Actinomycetes > Micrococcales > Microbacteriaceae > Pseudolysinimonas > Pseudolysinimonas kribbensis. Next base: position 798,576 of record NZ_BAAAQO010000002.1, read on the forward strand.
GTCCTGGTCGGGGAGATGCCGGCCCCCGGGATGACGCCCTCCTTCACCGCGGACATGGGCGTGAGGTCGGGCTCGAGCTCCACGACGAGCTCGACGGCGAGGTCGTGCGGCAGCCGCGAGCTCAGCTCGAAGCGGTGCTCGACGCCGTCCGCGGTGACGCGACGGGTGAGCGTGCCTCGCACGTCGGGGTCGGCGCCGGGTCCGTCGAGCCCGCGGAAGAGCGTCGTGAACTCGACGGTACCGGCATCGATCGAGGTCGTGAGCAGGTGCTCGCCGACGGCACCGCCCACGGTGAGCCGCAGCCCGCGCAGCACCCGGATGTCGCCGACGTACACGCCGTGCACCGGTTCCGCGCCGATCCCCCCGTCGGCGCCGGACCACACCTGGACCGGCGCGTGCAGGGCGACGACCGCCTCGTGGAGCAGGGGCTGCAGCCCGTGTGCATGCGGTGCTGACGACATCCCGACCTCGCGGTTCTCCGGGGCTCCGATTGACACCCCTCGGACGGGGGGTAACATAACACCCGTTCTTTGATCGTTCAAACTACTCTCGGTCTCGCGAGGTTTGATCGTTCGAATCCGGCGAGGAGGCCAGATGCCGACGAGCGCGACGGTGCAGGGGGGCGGCGCGCAGCTGCCGACCGTCGACGACGTGGCCGCGCGTGCGGGCGTCTCTCGGCAGACCGTCTCCAACGTGCTCAACTCGCCCGAGGTGGTGCGCCCCGCCACGCGCAACCGGGTGCAGCTCGCGATCGACGAGCTCGGCTACCGCCCGCACGCCTCCGCCCGGCGGCTGCGCACCCGGCAGAGCTCGACCATCGGCATCCGGCTCGATCCGGTCGCGGGCGGCATCTCCGGCTCGATCCTCGACCGCTACCTGCACGCCCTCGTCGCCCACGCCGACGGGCGCAGCATGCGCATCACGCTGTTCACGGCGAGCGATCCTGCCGACGAGATCGCGCACTACGCCCGGCTGCGCGACGGCGCCGACATCGACGGCGTCGTGGTCACCGCGACCCAGTACGACGACCCGCGCATCGAATGGCTCGCGCGCGAGCGGATGCCGTTCGTCGCATTCGGCCGGCCCTGGGGCGCCGAGCGGGCCGACGATCCCGATCGCCTCTGGGTCGACGTCGACGGCCGCGCGGGCGTGCGTGCCGCGACCGAGCATCTCATCGGCCGGGGCCTCACCCGCATCGGCTTCCTCGGCTGGCCGGCCGGCTCCGGCACCGGCGATGACCGGCGCTCGGGCTGGGAGGCCGCGATGGTCACCGCGTTCGGCCTGGGCGCGTCGGCCCTTGCGGAGCTGACGATCGAGGCGACCGAGGGCGTGCCGAACGCGCGCATCGCGGTCGAGCGTCTCCTGGCATCCGGGGCCGGCCTCGACGCGCTCGTCTGCGCGAGCGACGCACTCGGCCTCGGCGCCATGATGGCGGTCCGCGAGGCGGGTCACCCGCACTTCCCCGTGATCGGGTTCGACAACACGCCCGTGGCCAAGGCGGTCGGGCTCTCGAGCGTCGACCAGCGGCTGGACGTCGTCGCGCGCGCGACTCTCGAGCTGCTCATGGGACCGGAGGGCACGCGTGTGCTGCCGCACGGCAGCGCCGCCGCGGATGCCGCCCATCGCCTGATCACCCCGCAGCTCATCGTCCGCCGGTCGAGTCACCTGGCGCCCGTCGAGGAGGCCGGAGGCAGCAAGGCCTTCGATCACAACGAAAGGGAGCAAGAGGAATGAAGATCACAAGGGCAGGGGCGGTCCTCGTCGCCGCCGTCGCCGCGGTGACGCTCGCCGCGTGCGGGTCGGGGTTCAACTCCGGCGGCGGCAAGCAGGAGTCGAAGAAGCCGCTGACGGTGCTCATCGGTTCATCGGGTGCCGCCGAGACGACCGCCGTCAAGCAGGCGGTGGCCGACTGGTCGAAGAAGTCGGGCATCAAGGCCACGGTGCAGGCGGCATCCGACCTCAATCAGCAGCTCGCGCAGGGGTTCAGCTCGGGCAAGCCGGCCGACGTGTTCTACCTGTCGACCGACGCGCTCGCCGGGTACGCCTCGAACGGCTCGATCTACGCCTACGGCGACAAGCTGGCGAACAAGGACGACTTCTACCCGAGCCTGGTGAAGTCGTTCACCTACGACGGCAAGCTGCAGTGCGCGCCGAAGGACTTCTCGACGCTCCAGCTCATCATCAACACCGACGCGTGGTCGAAGGCCGGGCTCACCGAGGCCGACTACCCGACGACCTGGGATCAGCTCACCGCCGTGGCCAAGAAGCTCACGACCGGCACGCAGACCGGTCTGGTGATCGGCGGCGAGTACGCGCGCGTCGGCGCGTTCATGACCGAGGCCGGCGGCAACCTCATGAACGCGGACAGCACCAAGGCGACCGCCGACTCCGCGGCCAACCTGAAGGCCCTGCAGTACGTGCAGGACAACCTCAAGGCGGGCGACTTCAAGTACGCGGCCGACGTGGGCGCCGGCTGGGGCGGCGAGGCCTTCGGCAAGCAGCTCGGCGCCATGACGATCGAGGGCAACTGGATCACCGGGTCGCAGCAGAACGACTACCCGGACGTGAAGTACAAGGTCGTGCCGCTGCCCAAGGGACCGGCCGGCGCCGGCACCCTGCAGTTCACCAACTGCTGGGGCATCGCGGCCGACAGCAAGAACAAGTCGGGCGCGGTCGACCTGGTCAAGGCGCTCACGAGCAAGAGCGACCAGCTCGCCTTCTCGAAGGCGTTCGGCGTCATGCCCTCGATCCAGTCCGCCGCGGGTGAGTGGAAGAAGGAGTTCCCGAACCTGGCGCCGTTCCTGGAAGCCGCCTCGTACGCGAAGGGCGTGCCGGCGGCGAAGGGGTCGGCCGACGTGGTGTCGGACTTCAACGCGCAGGTCGCGAAGCTCACGACCGCCGACCCGAAGACGATCCTGTCGTCGACGCAGAAGAACCTCGAGGCGCTGCTGAAGTAGCGGCCTCGAGCCCAGGTGACGAGGATCGGGAGGGCGGACATGACCGCTGCGACCATGCCGACGCGCCGGAGCCGCGGGCGCTCCGGTCGTGGGATCACGCGCGGGCAGGCGGCCGCGGGCTGGCTGTTCACCGCTCCCGTCCTCGTCATCCTGGGGCTGTTCCTGCTCGTGCCGGTGCTCATGGCGCTCTGGGTGAGCGTCTCGGACTGGACCGGGCGGGGCAGCCCCATCTCCGGTGACGTGCACTTCATCGGCGCGCAGAACTACGGGCAGGTGCTCTGGGCGGGCGGCCTGGCCGAGCAGGACTTCGGCGTCGCCCTGCGCAACAACCTCTGGTACGTGCTGCTGGTCGTGCCGACGCAGACGATCGTCGCGCTGTTCCTGGCGACGATGGTCAACCGCCGCCTGCTCAGGCTGCGCGGGGCGTTTCGCACGGCGTACTACTTCCCGTCGGTCACGAGCTCGGTGGCGATCACGGTGCTGTGGCTCTTCCTGTTCTCCACGAGCGGCGCGATCAATGCGGTCATCGGCTGGTTCGGCGTGAAGGGGCCGAACTGGTTCAACGACCCGGATGGCATCTTCCACTTCGGCGCGCAGAGCGGCCCGCGCTTCCTGACCGGCCACACGATCCTCGGCGTGAGCTGGTGGGACTGGATCGGCGGCCCGAGCGTCGCGATGTTCGCCTTCGTGCTGCTCGCCGTGTTCACGACGAGCGGCACCTTCATGCTGCTGTTCCTCGCCGCGCTGCAGAACCTGTCGGGCGACGTCGAGGAGGCCGCGATGGTCGACGGCGCGAACGGCAGGCAGCGCTTCTTCCGCGTCACGCTTCCCCAGCTCAAGCCGACCCTGTTCACGGTCATCACGCTGGGCCTCATCGGCTGCTGGCAGGTGTTCGACCAGATCTACACCGGCACCCGCGGGGCGCCGTCGAAGACGACGCTGACGCCGGCCTACCTCTCGTACCAGGCGGCGTTCGAGGGCAACCAGTGGGGACAGGGCGCGGCGATCGCCTTCATCCTGTTCGCCATTATCATCATCTTCACGCTCATCCAGCGGTGGGTGCTCGCCGAGCGGGCGGTGTCGAAGCGGCGGATGCGGTGGATCACCGACTACCAGCGCACGGCCGCGCGCTCCGGGACGGGGGCGGCACGATGACCGTGACGACGCCGACCGAGCTCGCGGAGGGCGCGGCGCTGGTCGGCGGCGCGACCCGGCCCGCCCGCCCGCTGCGCACCCGCGAGCACTGGACCCCGGGGCGCATCGCCGGCCAGGCCGTGGTCTACGTGATTCTCGTGGCGATCGCGGTGTTGTACATCTTCCCGTTCCTCATCGACGTGGCGACGTCGTTCAAGACGGAGCCGGATGCCGCGGCCCACCCGCTCTCGCTCATCCCTCAGGTGTGGACGACCGCCGCCTACGAGAAGCTGTTCCTCAACTCCGACTTCCCGGTCTGGTTCAAGAACTCGCTCATCGTGACGCTGCTCGTCACGGCGGGTCGGGTCTTCTTCGACTCTCTCGCCGGATACGCGCTCTCGCGGCTGCGGTTCCGCGGGCGCAACGTCGTGTTCGCGCTCGTCGTCGCGGTAATGGCGGTGCCGAACGTCGTGCTCATGCTGCCGAAGTTCCTCGTGATCAACCAGCTCGGCATCTACGACAGCTACACCGGCATGATCCTGCCGCTGCTGACCGACGCGGCCGGCGTCTTCATCATGAAGAACTTCTTCGAGTCGATCCCGGTCTCGGTGGAGGAGCAGGCCCGCATCGACGGCGCCGGCACCTTCCGCATCTTCTGGTCGGTCGTGCTGCCGATGGCGATGCCCGCGCTCATCACGATCATCATCCTGAGCTTCCAGGGATCGTGGAACGAGCTCGAGCACTTCATCATCTCGACCCAGGATCCGTCGCTCACCACGCTGACCAAGGGCGTCGCGATGCTCTCGAACGGGCAGCTGAGTCAGGGCACCCAGTACCCGCTCAAGCTCGCCGCGGGAGCCATCATGACGATCCCGGTCGCGATCGTGTTCTTCATCTTCCAGCGCCGGATCGTCAACCAGAGCACGGGGGCGGTGAAGGAGTAGGGGCCGCTCAACCGGCGACGGCGACCGTGACGAGGTCGGCGACGACCACCGCCGCGACCCCGACGACCAGGTTCGCCGCGACGCTCAGCAGCACGGTGCGCCACCGGTTCGCCATCGCGAGCTGCACCGTCTCGGTGCTCCAGGTGCTGAACGTGGTGAGCCCGCCCGCCAGACCGCCGAGCACGATGAGCCGGATGTCGCCGCCGATCAGGTGCGCGTCCGACAGCCCCAGCACCACGCCCCCGATCGCGCAGCCCACCGCGTTGACGACGAAGACGGCCCACGGGAGCCGGCGGCGCGGCATCCCGGTCAGGTGCGTCGCGCCGTAGCGCAGCAGCGCGCCGATCGCGCCGGCTCCGAGCGCGGCGATGACGACCATCACTCGTCGGCCTCGATCGGCTCGGGTCGGCGGCCGAAGCGCAGCCCGAGGAACGCCGCCGCGAGCCCCAGGGCGACGGAGAGCACCAGGTACACGACCGCGAGCCAGCCGGCGCCCGAGCGCGTGAGGGTCACGAGCGACACCGCGAACGCCGAGAAGGTCGTGAAGGAGCCGAGCAGCCCGGTGCCGAGCCCGGCCTTCAGCCAGGTGGCCGCGATCGGCCAGATCCGGGCGACGAGCAGGGCCAGCAGGAAGGACCCGACGATGTTGATCACGAGCGTCGAGAGCGGGAACTGCGCGTCGCCGTGCGGGATGAGCGCGTCGAGCCCGAGTCGCAGCCCGGTGCCGATGATCCCGCCCAGCAGGACGGCCAGAATCGGCATCAACGCGTGCCGGCGCCGGCGGAGGCACCCTTCGCCGCGGGCTTGTCGGCCGCGGGCGGTGCCGCCTTCGCGCGCACGGCCTGATCCTGCACGGCCTTCTGACGGGCGGCCTGCTTGCGTCCCGTCGGTGTGGCGGCCGGCGGCATCGGCCGGCGCATCACCGGGCGCAGCGGCTCGCCGCGGCGATCCTGACCGGGCAGCGGGCGCGAGCGGCGACCGTAGATCATGTCGGACGAGTCGAGGAGCCACGGCACCAGGGCGAGCACGACGCCGTGCACGAGCATGAGCTTGTGCCGGATGCGTCGGGCCGCGTGGTTGTGCAGCATCGATTCCCACCAGTGGCCCACGATGTACTGCGGCGTGTACACGGTGACGACCTCGGAGCCGTGCTCCTCCCGCCGGTGCTTGATGTACTTGATCAGCGGCAGGCTGATATCGCGGTACGGCGAGTCGAGGATGCGCAGCGGCACCTTGATGTTGTGCGCCTCCCACTCCCGCTCGAGCTCCTCCGACGCGACGTCGTCGATCGACACGTGGATCGCCTCGATCGAGTCGTGCCGCGCGGCGATCGCGTAGTCGAGCGCCTTCAGCACGGGCTTCTGCATCCGGCCGACGAGCACGATCGCGTGGTCGCCGGTGGCGCCGAACGTCGTGGTGGCGTCGGCCTCCACCTCTTTGCTCACGTCGCGGTAGTAGCGGTTCACCCCGAGCATGAGCACGAACAGGACCGGCATGATCGCGAACACGATCCACGCGCCCTGCGTGAACTTCGTGATCGTCACGACGACGAGCACCGAGAAGCTCATGAGCGCGCCGATCGTGTTGACCACCATGTAGGCGCGGTGCAGGCCCCGACCGTCGGGCGTCTCGCGGATGAGCCGGCGCCAGTGCCGCACCATGCCGGTCTGCCCGAGGGTGAACGAGACGAAGACGCCGATGATGTACAGCTGGATGAGCGCGGTGACGTCGGCCCGGAAGATCACCTCGATGATCGCCGCGGCCAGCGCGAGCGCGATGACGCCGTTCGAGAAGATGAGGCGGTCGCCGCGGGTGGCGAGCGACTTGGGGGCGTAGCGGTCGGTCGCGAGCACGGAGCCGAGCAGCGGGAACCCGTTGAAGGCGGTGTTGGCCGCGAGCAGCAGCACCAGAGCCGTGAACGCCTGCACGCAGAAGAACAGGATCGAGTTGTCGCCGAACGTGCTCGAGGCCAGCTGCGCGATCATGCTGCGCTGCGGCCCCGCATTACAGGCGAAGCCGACCAACTCCTTGCAGGGATCGGCGGCGTAATGCACCTTCGCGATGAGCCCGATCGCGACGAGCCCGATGAACATGAGAATCGCCGCCGACCCCATGAGCACGAGCGTGCGCTGGGCGTTCTGGATCTTCGGACGGCGGAAGGCCTGGACGCCGTTCGAGATCGCCTCCACGCCGGTGAGGGCGGAGCATCCGGTCGAGAACGCGCGCAGCAGCAGGAGCACGAACCCGGCCTGCGTGACGTCCTGGGTGGCCTTGACCGCGTAGTGGGCGCTCTCGGCGACGGGCGCGTCGCCGAGCGCCGTGCGCACGAGCGCGGTGACCACCATCACGCCGATGCTCGCGATGAAGAGGTAGGTCGGCAGCGCGAACGCCTTGCTCGACTCGCGCACGCCGCGCAGGTTGACGGCGGCGAGCACGACGATGAAACCGACCGCGAGCTCCACGCGGAACGGGTTGAGCACCGGGAAGGCCGAGATGATGTTGTCGACGCCCGACGCGACCGAGACGGCGACGGTCATGATGTAGTCGACGAGCAGGCCTGCGGCCACGACCAGCCCGGCCTTCTCGCCGAGGTTCTTGCTCGCCACCTCGTAGTCGCCGCCGCCCGACGGGTACGCCTTGATCAGCAGACGGTAGGAGAGCACGACGACGAGCAGCAGCACGACGACGACGGCCGCGACCCAGGGCGTGAACGCGAGGAACGCGAGCCCGCCGCCGAGGAGCACGAGCATCATCTCCTGCGGCGCGTAGGCCACGGAGGAGAGCGCATCGCTGGAGAAGATGGGCAGCGCGAGGTGCTTGGGCAGGAGCTGCCCCTCGAGCTTGTCCGAGGGGAGCGGCTCGCCGATCAGCCAGCGCTTCGCGCGGCGCTCCGGTTGGTCGCCCGCCGTCGACGCATCGGTCGACCGCTCGTCAGTCACGGGTGGCCAGCGTACACTCGCGCGCACCCGGCCGCGGCGCACTCAGGCGGGTATATGCATCCGTTCAGGAACCGTTGCGCGCGGCGCCGATCACTTCGCGTCGCAGGGACGTGAGTCCCGTGCGCAGCAGGTCGACGACGGAGGATTCGAGCCGCCCCTCGGCGGCCAGCTGCCGCAGCTCCGAGCGCAGCTCGAACCGGAACTCGTTGACCGCCGACTCGGCCTCGTGCAGCCGGCCGCGGGATCGCATCCGGGCGTCGTCGACCCGCTCGACCCGCTCCGCCTTCGCCTCGCCGCGCGCCTCGCGGGCGGCGGCCGCGAGGTCCGCGCGAAGGGAGCGCATCGCGTCGTCGACCGACGAGCGCACCTCATCGGCGAGCCGGCGCACCGAGTCGGTGAGCTCGCTCTCGATGCCGTCGAGGTCGCTCTCGCGTCCGGCGAGCTCGGCCCGGCCCGCATCCGTGATCGCGTAGACGGTCTTGCGGCCGTCGGCGGTCTTGGTCACCAGCCCCTCCTCCTCGAGCTTGGCCAGGCGGGGGTAGATGGTGCCGGCGCTCGGCACGTACGTGCCGCCGAAGCGGTCGGCCAGGGCCTGGATCAGCTCATAGCCGTGCATCGAGCGCTCGCCGAGGAGGCTGAGCAGGTACAGCCGGAGGTGGCCGTGCGCGAAGACCGCCGGGCTCATGCCGATGCCGTGGCGCGCACCGCGTGCAGCACGCTGACGTTGCCGCTCACGGAGTTGACCCGGAAGTCGAGCCAGCGCCGGTCGAGCTCGCCGAACTTGCCGGTCCACCGCCCGCGCACCCCGGTGATCTGGGTCGCGTCGAGTTGCAGCCGGCCGCTGACGGTGCTGATCGTGTAGGCGGCGGGCACGTCGGCATCCAGGCGCAGGGTCGTGTCGCCGCTCACCGTGTTGACCTTCACCTCGTCGGGAGTGCCGGTGAGATCGAGCATGACCTCGCCGCTCACGCCGTCGCACGTGAACCCGAGCACCTCGCCCGCGACCGTCACGTCGCCGCTGACGGTGTGCACCGCGACCTTGCCGTAGTGGTTGCGCACGGCGATCTCGCCGCTGACCGCGTTGACCTGCAGGTCGCCGTTGACGCCGTCGGCGGTGACGTCGCCGCTCACCGTGCTGATCGACGCGTCCTCGTGGAGGCCGCTCACGAGCGCCGTCGCGGAGACGACGCCGAGCCGCAGGGCGACCTCGCGCGGCACCATGATGCTCACATCCGCACTCGCTGTCCCACGAAACGATTTGAAGGCCTCGATCCAGTTGTCCCACCGGATCTGCGGGTGGTCGATCTCGAGGGTGTCGCCGGTGACGGCGACCTTGAGGTCGCGGCCGCTGACCGAGTGCACCTCGACGCGGGTGCCGGGTTCGTCGTGCCCGATGATGTCGACCTGACCGCGGATGAGGCCCACCTTGAGGCGGCGGATGCCCTCGACGTCGATGGTCTTCGGCCCCTCGAGGAGCCACTTGTCCTGAGCCATCACGGCCCTCCTTTCGCGATATATCGCGTCTCGTCCCACTCAAGATATATCGCGTCCTCCGCCTGACGCAACCCGTCGCCCGCGAATGACCGAATTTGGCAGGCCCGTGTCACTCGGACCTGCAAATCGTGGTCATTCGCGAGCGGGTGCCGGGGGTTGAGGTTGACGCTGCGTCAAGTTGTAGCGTCGGGGTGTGGAGCGCACGACGGGGGAGTGGAGCATCCAGGAGGTCGCCCGCCTGGCCGGCACGACGAGCCGCACCCTTCGCCACTACGGCGACGTGGGGCTCGTCCAACCGAGCCGGGTGGGCGCCAACGGATACCGCTACTACGACGCCGACGCGCTCGTGCGGCTGCAGCGCGTACTGCTGCTGCGCGAGCTCGGCCTCGGCATCGCAGGCGTCGCCGAGGTGCTCGCGGGCCAGACCGACGACGCGCACGCCCTCGGCGACCACCTGCGGTGGCTGCACGACGAGCAGGCGCGGATCGGGCGGCAGATCGCGAGCGTCGAGCGCACCATCCGAGGAATGGAAGGAGGTGAACAGATCATGGCGGAGACGATGTTCGACGGATTCGACCACACGCAGTACGAGGCGGAGGTCACCGAGCGCTGGGGCGCCGAGGCGTACGCGAAGAGCGACGCGTGGTGGCGCGGCCTGTCGGCCGACGAGCGCGCGGCGTGGAAGGCGCGGGTCGCGCTGCTGCAGTCCGACTGGATCGAGGCGTGGGAGAGCGGGGCGACCCCGGACTCCGGCGTTGCCCAGGCGCTCGCGCAGCGTCAGTACGACTGGCTGAGCGGGATGCCCGGCACCCCGCAGACCGCGGACGGCCGGCCGACGAAGGCCTACTTCATGGGTCTCGGCGACATGTACGTCGCAGACCCGCGGTTCGGCCGGCACTACGGCGGCGTCGAGGGCGCGACCTTCGTGCGCGACGCGATGCACGCGTTCGCCCAGGCGAACCTGTAGGGCGCGCCGGGGGGACGAGTTGCTAGCGCTCGTCCCTCTGCGCGATCGCGCGCAGGTCGGCATAGCCGCGCGCATCGTCGCGGTTCGCGTTCCGACCGCCGGCGAGCAGCCCGGCGGGGCTCCACGCGCTCAGCACGAACGGGCGCGCGCGCGCGGCGGCGGGCTTCTCCGGCTCGCCGCCGGGCACCCGCAGCAGCGGCATGGCGACGTGCACGAGCGGTCCGACGAAGACGACGAACGCGACCGTGCCGAGCCCGACCTGGCCGCCGAGCAGCCAGCCGATCACGAGCACGGAGCCCTCGAGACCGGTCCGGATCGCCCAGATCGGCCACGAGGTCCGGGCACGCAGTCCGGTCATCAGCCCGTCACGCGGGCCCGGGCCCATGCGGGCGCCGATGTAGAGGCCGGTCGCGAACGCGAGCAGCAGCAGTCCGGCCGCGAAGACGAGGCCCTGCACCACGGGCTCGGTCTGCTGGGGCACGATCCACAGCCCGAGCTGGGCGCTCGGCCCGATGACGAGCACATTGAGCACGGTGCCGAGGCCGGGACGCTGACGCAGCGGGATCCAGAACAGCAGCACCAGCGCCCCGACCAGGTTCGTGACCAGCCCAAACGCGATCCCCGTGCGATTCGAGACGCCCTGTGCCAGGACGTCCCACGGCGAGAGCCCGATGCCCGCGCGCACCTCGAGGGAGATCGCGATGCCGTAGAGCACGAGTCCGCTCAGCAGTTGGGTGAACCGCCGCGCCCGGATGGCGGGGCGGTCGCCCCGGGTGGGGAACGCGATGGAGAGGGCCACATGACCATCCAACCCAGCGATTGGACTGGTTACAAAGGGCCAATCGCGGTACGGTGGCCTGATGACGACCCTCACCGCCCGCCAACTGGCCGCGTCCCTCGGCAGCTGGCGCACCGGCGGGCCCGCGTACCTCGCGCTCGCCGACCGGGTGCGGCTGCTCGTGCTCGACGGCCGCCTCGCGCTGGGGGCGCGGCTTCCGGCGGAGCGGGAACTGGCATCCCACCTCTCCCTCAGCCGCACCACCGTCACTGCCGCCTACGCACAGCTGCGCGACACCGGATACCTCGACAGCATCCGGGGCTCGGGCAGCGTCGTGCGGCTGCCGTCGCGAGCAGAGGCCGAGGCGCCGCCGCTCGAGACCGACATGATCGACCTGAGCAAGGCCACGCTCCCCCCGGTACCGCAGGTCGCCGACGCCGCCGTGCGGGCGGCCGCGCTCCTGCCGTCGTTCCTCGGCGACTCCGGGTTCGACGTCGTGGGTCAGCGGATGCTGCGCCGCGCCCTCGCCGACCGCTTCACCGCGCGCGGCCTCCCCACCGACCCCGACGAGATCCTGGTCACAAACGGCGCGCAAGCGGCGATCGCGCTCATCGCCCGCACGATCCTCGGCCGCGGCGACCGGGTGCTCGTCGAATCGCCGACCTACCCGCACGCGATGGAGGCGCTCCGACAGGCCGGCGGACGTCTCGAACCCGTCGCGGTCACCACCGACGACGGCTGGGATGCCGCGGCGCTCGAGCAGGTGCTGCAGCGCACGAGTCCCGCGCTCGCCTACCTCCAGCCCGACTACCACAACCCGACGGGCCGCTCGATGAGCCCGGAGCTGCGCGAGAAGCTCGTCGCGATCGCCGCACGCCAGGGCACGACCCTCATCGTCGACGAGACGATGGGCGAGCTCGGGTTCGACCTGGAGCCCGGGCAGCCGGTCGTGCCCTTCGGCGTGCACGCCGCGAGTGACGGCGTGGTCACGGTCGGGTCGGTCGGGAAGACGCTCTGGGGCGGGCTGCGGATCGGGTGGATCCGCGCCGACCGCGACCTCATCCAGCGGTTCGCGCGCGCGCGGTTCGGCAGCGACCTGGGCACGCCGATCCTGGAGCAGCTCATCGTCAACGAGCTGCTGCCGGACTACGACCGCATCCTGCTCGAGCGCCGCGAGCTGCTGCGCACCGGACGCGACCACCTGCGGCTGCTGCTCGCCGACCGGATCCCGGATTGGCACGCGCCGAACCCGGCGGGCGGCCTGACGCTCTGGGTCGAGCTCGGCGCGCCGATCAGCTCGCAGCTCGCGCTCGCCGCGCGGTCCGAGGGCGTCGTGATCGCGGCCGGCCCGCGGTTCGGGATCGACGGCGTGTTCGAGCGGTTCCTGCGCGTGCCGTTCAGCTTCCCGTCGCAGGTGCTCGACGACGCGGTCGGCGGGCTGGCCGCCGCCTGGTCGGGTGTGACGCGGCATCCGCTCGACATCGGGGTCGAGGATCTCGCGGCGGTGGTCTGAGGTACGCGGCCGGCCCGGCTACGCGGCCTGCTGGAAGCGCGCCGGCGTGACCCCGAGCGTGCGCGCGAAGTGCCGCGTCAGGTGCGCCTGGTCGTAGAACCCGACGGCGGCCGCGACCTCGGCGGGCGGCGTGCCGCGCAGCAGCAGGTGGCGGGCAGCGTCGACGCGTCGCCCGGTGAGATAGCGGTGCGGCGGGATGCCGTACGCCGCGGTGAAGGCCCGCACGAGTCGCGAGGCGCTCGCCTCGAGTTCCCGAGCGGCGTCGGCGAGCGTGGGAGCCCCGGTCAGCCGCGCGTCGAGCAGCGCGCGCAACCGCGCGGCGAGCGGGTCGTCGCGCCGCTCGCGCATCCGCCGGCCGCCGAGGTCGCGCAGCACCACACCGCGGATCGCGAGCAGCTCGCTCTCCGCGCGCAGCCCGTCGCCGCCGGCCTCCAGCGCGCGGTGCATGCGGGCGGCGGCGCCGGCGAGCGCGGGGTGCGCCAGCAGCGGCGCGTCGACGCTGCGCTCCACGAGGTCGTCGTCGAGCCAGCCCGCCTCCACGTAGGCGACGCGCTTGCGGAACCCGCCTGCTCCCGCCGAGCGTCCGTCGTGCGGCACCCCGGGCGGCAGGATCGTGAGCGTCGCCGTCGGCGCCCGGCGAGCCCGCCCCTCGAGCCGGTACGCCACCTCGCCCGCGTCGATCAGCAGCAGCGACCACTCGGCGTGGGTGTGCAGCGGATAGGCGTGCTCGTGGAACTCGGCATGCAGCACCTCGTGGATGCCGGGCACCGCCGGTCGCCACGCTCGCACCCGCTCCCGCTCCCGCATGCTCGAAACGTACAAGACGTCGCGGGACGCGCACCGGGACGATGGGCGCCATGGACGAGATGCGCTTCGACACGAAGGTCGCGATCCTGGTGCGCGACGATCTGCCCGCCTGGCAGGAGCTCAACGTGACCGCGTTCCTCGCGAGCGGCATCGCGAGCGATCCCGAGCTGATCGGCGAGCCCTATCGCGACGCCGACGGCACGACCTACCTGCCGATGCTGCGCCAGCCGATCCTGGTCTTCTCCGCGGACGCCGCGACGATCGCCACGGCCCGCGCGCGGGCCGTGGAACGCGGGATGCGCGTCGCCGTCTACACGGCGCAGCTGTTCTCGACGGGGCACGACGCGGCCAATCGCGAGGCGGTCGCCGCGGTCGCCGCAGCCGACCTCGACCTCGTGGGTGCCGGCATCCACGGACCGCGCAACGCGGTCGACCGGATCACCAAGCCGGCACGCCTGCACCCCTGAGTCCGCGAGATCCACCCCCCGCCTCCACCCGGAGGTGGAGGGACGGGCGTCCTTTCATCCACGGGGAGTACGGTGCCCCGCGGCCGCTTCAGCAGAATTGATGACGGACCCCCCACCGAGGAGAACTCCCCGTGCACCTGCTGTCCGTCTTCAGCCTCCGCAACCGCGCGCTCATCGCCCTGCTCACGATCGTCGTGGCCGTGTTCGGCGCGGTCGCCCTCGGGCAGCTCAAGCAGGAGCTCTTCCCGTCGCTCTCGCTGCCGCAGATCACCGTCATCTCCAGCTACCAGGGCGCGAGTCCACAGGTCGTCGAGAACGACGTGTCGACCCCGATCGAGGACGCGATCCAGGGCGTCGAGGGGCTCGACTCCACGCACTCCTCCTCGCGCTCCGGCCAGTCGACCGTGACCGCCGCGTTCGTCTACGGCACGAACCTCACGACCGCCGAGCAGAAGGTGCAGCTCGCGGTCGACCGCCTGCAGTCCCGGCTGCCCGACGGGGTGACGCCGCAGGTCATCGCGTTCAGCATCAGCGATCTGCCCGTCATCCAGCTCGCGGTGACGAGCGACCTCGACCCGGCGACGCTGGCATCCCGGCTGCAGGATTCCGCTGTCACCGACCTGCAGCAGCTCGAGGGCGTGCGCGCGGCGAGCGTGCTCGGCGACCGCGGGCAGCGGATCACCATCACGCCCGACACGGTGAAGCTCGCGCAGGCCGGGCTCAGCACCCAGGCGATCACATCGGCGCTGCAGCAGAACGGCATCCTGCTCGCCTCCGGCTCGATCACCTCCGGTGACAAGACCCTCGACGTGCAGGCGGGTCAGCGCATCGCCTCCACCGACCAGCTCGCGGCGCTGCCGCTCGTCGGCGCGCGGGTCGCGCCCGGCACCGCCGTGCCGACCATCGGCGACGTGGCCACCGTGAAGACGGTGCCGAATCCGGTCGCAGGCATCTCGCGCGTCAACGGCAAAGCCGCGCTCACCGTCTCGATCTCGAAGACCCCGGCGGGCAACACCGTCGACGTCTCGCGCGCGGTGAACGCCGAGATCCCGAAGCTCGAGAAGGACCTCGGGTCGCACACGAAGTTCACGGTCGTCTTCGACCAGGCGCCGTACATCGAGCAGTCGATCAACTCGCTCGCCGAGGAGGGGGCGCTCGGCCTGCTCTTCGCGGTCATCGTGATCCTGCTGTTCCTCCTCTCCTTCCGCTCGACGATCGTGACGGCGATCTCGATCCCGGTCTCGCTCCTGATCGCATTCGTCGTCATGTGGGGCGTCGGCTACACGCTCAACGTGCTGACGCTCGGCGCGATCACCATCGCGGTCGGCCGCGTCGTCGACGACTCCATCGTCGTCATCGAGAACATCAAGCGGCATCTCACGCTCGGCGAGGAGAAGCTGACGGCCATCACGACCGCGGTGCGCGAGGTCGCGGTGGCGGTCACGGCATCCACGGTCACGACCGTCGCCGTGTTCCTGCCGATCGCGCTGGTCGGTGACATCACCGGCGAGCTGTTCCGCCCGTTCGCGCTCACCGTCACGATCGCTCTGCTCGCCTCGCTGTTCGTGGCCCTGACGATCGTGCCCGTGCTCGCGTTCTGGTTCCTGAAGGAGTCGCCGCGCGCTCATCCGCACAGGCACGATGCCGCGGCGGGCGAGTCCGGAGGCCGGCCGACCGACGACGGCGGTGCGCGGGCCGCGGACGAGCTCGACCGCCCGACCGCACTGCAGCGCGGGTACCTGCCGATCATCCGGTGGACCACCCGCTTCCGCTGGGTGACGGTCGTGCTGGCGGTCGTCGTCCTGGTCGGCTCGGCCGCGCTCGGCGGGTTGCTGACGACCAACTTCATCGGGTCGAGCGGCCAGAACACCCTCACCGTCACCGAGACGCTGCCGCCGTCGACGAGCCTCGAGGCCAGCGACACGGCGGCCACGAAGGTCGAGAAGGCGCTCCGGGGCGTCGACGGCGTGACGACGGTGCAGACCTCGATCGGCTCGAGCGGCGGCGGGATCGCCGCGGCGTTCGGGCGCGGGGGCGGGGTGACGTTCTCGATCACGACGGATCCGTCGAAGGACCAGGACCGCATCCAGTCCGACGTGCGTTCCGCCGTCAAGAAGCTGAACGGCGTCGGCGAGGTCGACCTCTCCAGCGGGAGCGGTGGATTCGGCGGCACCGACATCGAGGTCGACGTGCAGTCCTCGAGCGCGCGCGATCTGCAGACGGCGGCGGACGACATCCTGGCCAGGCTGACGAAGCTCCCGCAGGCCGCGCAGGTGACGAGCGATCTCTCCGCCACCCAGCCCTACCTCGCCATCAAGGTGGATCGCGCCCAGGCCGCGAAGGTCGGCCTCAGCGAGGTCGCGGTCGGCCGGCTCGTGTCGCAGGCGATGCTGCCGACGTCGGTGGGCTCCGTCGAACTCGACGACCGCACGCTGAACATCTACATCACCGACCCGAAGGCGCCGACCACGATCGACGCCCTGAAGGCGTTCGAGGTGCCCACCGCGGCCGGGCCGGTGGCGCTCGGCGACCTCGCCACGGTGGAGCAGGTGAACGGTCCGGCGTCGATCAGCACCGAGCGCGGTCAGCGCACCGCGACCGTCACCGTCACCCCGAAGACCGCGGACCTCGGCACCGCGTCGGCCGAGGTGCAGAAGGCCGTCGACAAGGTGAAGCTGCCCTCGGGCACGACCGCGTCGCTCGGGGGCGCGACCCAGGACCAGGCGAACGCGTTCAGCCAGCTCGGGCTCGCGCTGCTCGCGGCCATCCTCATCGTCTACACGGTGATGGTCGCGACCTTCCGCAGCCTGCGGCAGCCGCTGCTGCTGCTCGCGTCGGTGCCGTTCGCCGCGACCGGCGCGATCGTGCTGCAGTACCTCTCCGGCATCCCGCTCGGCGCCGCGTCGCTCATCGGCGTGCTCATGCTCATCGGCATCGTCGTCACGAACGCCATCGTGCTCATCGACCTCGTCAACCAGTACCGCCGGCGCGGGATGGACGTACAGGATGCCGTCGTGCACGGCGCCGCCCGGCGACTGCGGCCGATCCTCATGACCGCACTCGCGACGATCTTCGCGCTGCTGCCGATGGCGATCGGACTCACCGGGCACGGCGGGTTCATCTCGCAGCCGCTCGCGATCGTCGTGATCGGCGGTCTCGTGTCGTCGACGCTCCTGACGCTCATCGTGCTGCCGTCGCTCTACGTGCTCGTCGAGGGCGCGCGCGAGCGGCGCGGGCAGTACCCGCCGCTGCGGCGGTCGATCGCCACACGCATCGTCGCGATCGCCGGCCTCGTGGTGCTCGCGGCCGGCGTCGTGCTCGCCGTGCTCGCCCGCACGGCGTGGGGGCTCGGGCTGACGTCACGCGGATTCCGCGGGGCGCTGCTGCTCGCCGAGGTCGGCGCCGCGGCGCTGGTCGCGGCCGCGTTCGTCTACCTGGTGCGCGCCGGGCTGAACCGCCGCCGGGCGCGGCGGGAGCAGCATCCGGATGTCGTGCAGGAGCTTCCGAGCGCGTAGCGCCCCTGCGCCCCGGCCGCCAACCCCACGTCGGCGCTCGTCTCGGCCCCTGCCGGCTCTCGTCTCGGCCCCCTGCCGGCTCGAGGTCGTCCTCGTGTCGGCCCCATGGTCAAAAGTTCAGGAGCCGCGCGGCGATCCGTGCCCACGCGGGCGCGCCGCGCCGCTGCCCTCCTGAACTTTCGACGGAAGCCGCGTGAGCCACGGGGACGCGGGACCGCGGGCGCGACCGCGGGGGGCGTCGTGAGGCGGGGCCGGGGGCGGGACCGCGGGGGGCGTCGTGAGGCGGGGCCGGGGGCGGGACCGCGGGGCGGGGCCATGGGCGGGACGAAGCAAGGCGGGGCGGGGCGCGGGGGATGTAACGGTCAGTTGAGCACGCCCACCGGCTGGGCGCCGAGCGTGCGGTGGTAGAAGGCGACGATCCGGTTCTTGAGATCGTCGTTCAGCATGGCGATCGAGTGCGCCCGCCCCTGCACGACGACGAACGTCGTGTCGACGCCGGCGTGCCGGAGCTTCGCGACGAAGGCCTTGGACTGCGCGAGAGGGATCTTGCTCTCCTCGCTGGAGTGCGTGATGAAGAAGGGCGGATCGCTCGTGTCGACCTGTTCGACCGGCGAGGCGCGGATCGCGGCGGGGCAGTCGGCCTCGCTCGTGCAGCCCAGGTAGCTCAGCTGGGCCGGCAGGAAATCGGGTGTGACGTCGACGCCGGAGAGGTCGGCGGGGCCCGACATCTCGACCACCGCCGCGACGCGCGAGCCGGAGGCCCAGGCGCCGCTGCCGGTCGTGCCGAGGAGGGAGACCAGGTTGCCGCCGGCCGATCCGCCGAACGTACCGATGCGATCCGGATCGATGTCGAAGCGCGCGACCTGCGCGGGCTCGCGCATCCAGCGGACTGCGGCCTGTACATCGTCGAACCCCGCGGGGAACGGGAACTGCGGCGCCAGCCGGTAGTTCAGGTCGAACGTCGGGTAGCCGGCCGACGCGAGCCATTGGCACACCGCGCGATAGCCCAGGTCGGCCTTGTCGCCGCGCGCCCAGCTGCCGCCGTGCACCTCGATGATCGCCGGATGCGGCCCCGCGTCGCGCCGCTCCACGTCGCGCGGCGGGATGCACACGTCGAGACGCTGGGGCTGCCCGGCGTCGGTCGTGTAGGCCAGATCCGAGATCACCGCGATGTCGGGCAGGGTGGCCAGCGCCGGGTTGTTGACCTGCGTCCTGGGGGTGATCTCGACGTTCGGCGTGGTGCCCGTCGCGCACCCCGCGAGGAGGGTCGCCGCGGCGAGGACGCCGACGACCGTCACGAGCAGCGGTCGGGTCGGCACGGCGGGAGCCTAATCGTGATGCCTGAATCCAGCTCATCCGATCGTGTATCGTGGGTCAGTCGGCTCTCGACCATGCGGCTGCGTCCGCGTCACGTTCTTCTTGTAGGTCGTGCGGGCCGTCCATCCACGGCCCGACCATCGTTCGCTCGGGTTCCTTGCAGTGCGAATCCGAAATGACATCGACCATGCCCAAGAACACCCGTGCCTCGAGTGGCGCGTCCTCCTCCAAGAAGCCGCGCTGGAGCTCCGAGAAGCGCTCCGCCCGAGGACTTCCCACCGAGCGTCCGCGCGGCGGTGCCGCCCCCGCCGAGCGCCGGCCCGGTCGCCCGCAACGCGCCGAGGACGGCCGCCCCATGTGGGAGCCCCGCGGCAAGGACGCGAAGTTCCGCCCGGAGCGCGCTCCCGAGGAGCGGCGCCGCTCCGCCCGTCCGCCGTTCGACCGGGATGCCCGGCCGGCCCGCGACGACCGTCCCGCCCGCAGCGACCGTCCGGTGCGTTCGTACGATGACCGTCCCGCCCGTACTGAGCGCCCGGCGCGCTCGTACGACGATCGTCCGGCCCGCAGTGAGCGTCCGGCGCGTTCCTATGACGACCGTCCCGCCCGTACTGAGCGCCCCGCGCGCTCGTACGACGATCGCCCCGCCCGCAGCGAGCGCCCGGCCCGTTCGTATGACGACCGTCCGGCCCGCAGCGACCGCCCGGCCCGCTCCTATGACGACCGTCCGGCCCGCCGCGGCTCCGATGAGCGCCCCGCGCGCGGAGAGCGTCGCTCGTACGACGACCGCGCGCCGCGTCGCTCGTACGACGACCGTCCGGCACCGCGCCGCGACCATGAGGACCGTGCCGCCTCCCCCAACCCATTCCCCGAGGACGTCGTCCTCGAGCGACTGACCGCGCAGGCCGTCGAGGCCACCGCGGTCGAGGGCCTCGGTTTCGAAGACCTGGGCCTCGGCCAGAACATCGTCCGCGCCGTCAACGAGCTCGGCGCGACCGAGCCGTTCCCGATCCAGGCTGCGACGATCCCCGACGTGCTCGCCGGTCGCGACGTGCTCGGCCGCGGTCGCACCGGCTCCGGCAAGACCATCGCGTTCGGCGCCCCGCTCGTCGAGCGCCTCCTTCAGCTGAACGCGGACCGCCCCGGCGCCCGCCGCGAGTTCGGTCGCGCACCCCGCGCGCTGATCCTCGCGCCGACCCGCGAGCTCGCGCTGCAGATCGACCGCACCGTGCAGCCGATCGCGCGCAGCGTCGGCCTCTTCACCACGCAGATCTACGGCGGAGTGCCGTACGCGCGCCAGCTCGGCGCGCTGCAACGCGGCGTCGACATCGTGATCGGCACGCCCGGCCGCGTCGGCGACCTCGCCGCGCAGGGCAAGCTCGACCTCTCCAAGACCGTCATCACCGTGCTCGACGAAGCCGACCACATGTGCGAGCTGGGCTTCGCCGAGCCGGTGCAGGAGATCCTCGACCTCACCGCGCCGGGGGGCCAGAAGCTGCTGTTCTCGGCGACGCTCGACAAGGGGGTGGCCGACATCGTCGACCGCTACCTCGTCGACCCGGCCGTCTTCGAGGTGGCCGGCGAGGACCAGGCCAGCTCGACCATCGACCACCAGGTGCTGCTGCTCGAGCAGCGCGACAAGCAGCAGGTGCTCATCGAGCTCGCCTCCGGCCCGGGCCGCAAGCTCGTGTTCGCGCGCACCCGCGCGTTCGCGGAGCAGCTCGCCGACGTGCTCGACGACGCCGGCATCCGCGCCGAGAGCATCCACGGCGACCTGAACCAGTCCCGTCGCACGCGCGCGCTCGAGAAGCTCACGAGCGGCCGCGTGGATGTGCTGGTCGCCACCGATGTGGCGGCCCGCGGCATCCACGTCGACGACATCGCGCTCGTGATCCAGGCCGACGCGCCCGACGAGTACAAGGCCTACCTGCACCGCGCGGGGCGTACCGGTCGCGCCGGCAAGGAGGGCACCGTCGTGACCCTCGTGCCGCGCAACCGCCGCCGCCGCACCGAGGAGCTGCTCGCCCGCGCCGAGATCGACGCCGAGTGGACCTCCGTCGTGCCGGGTGACGACGTCATCGCGGAGCTCGCCGGGCGCTGACGTGCGTCCGGGGGCCCGAGCGACGCTCGCGCGCCCAAGTCGGGCAGCCGGCCACGCTCCCGCGCGCCTCGTCGACAAGGACCCGTTTCTGCCCGACGTGGGACGGCGCCGGTGCGCCGAAAAGCAGAAGACCCGGCCCCTTCGGGTGGGGCCGGGTCGGAGGCTGTGGACCGCGGAGCGCAAGAACGCGGCGTACGGGAAGCGAGCCGAGACGACCGTAACCCGTCGCCATCCCTCCACGGCATCACGTCTTGGGGTGCCACCCGCATGAGGGTCGACCCGCGGGCGAACCGTCGCCGGCGGACCGTAGCCTGGAGGCCATGACCCCCGCTCCCGCCACCGCCGGCCCCGCCGCGCTCGAGACCCTGCACCGGGTCTGGGGCTACGACGCGTTCCGCGGCGAGCAGGCGGCCATCGTCGAGCGCGTCATCGGCGGAGGCGACGCGCTCGTGCTCATGCCGACCGGTGGCGGCAAGTCGCTGTGCTACCAGATCCCGGCGATCGTGCGTGCGGGCACCGGTGTCGTCGTCTCGCCTCTCATCGCCCTCATGCACGACCAGGTGTCGGCACTGGAGGCCGTCGGCGTGCGGGCCGCCTTCCTGAACTCGACGCAGGATGCCGACCAGCGCCGTCGGGTCGAGCAGGCGCTCCTCGACGGCGACCTCGACCTGCTCTACCTCGCCCCGGAGCGCCTGTCGCTCGAGTCGACGCGCACCCTCCTCGACCGGGTGATCGCGGGGCCGGGCATCGCGCTGTTCGCGATCGACGAGGCGCATTGCGTGTCGCAATGGGGGCACGACTTCCGTCCGGACTACCTGCAGCTGTCGATGCTGCACGAGCGGTGGCCGCAGATCCCGCGCGTCGCCCTCACCGCGACCGCCACCGCGCAGACGCGGCAGGAGATCGTCTCGCGCCTCGAGCTGCAGGGCGCCGAGCAGTTCGTCGCGAGCTTCGACCGGCCCAACATCCAGTACCGGATCGAGAGCAAGAACCAGCCGCTGGGCCAGCTGCTGCAGCTCATCCGCACCGAGCATCCGGGTGACGCCGGCATCGTCTACTGCCTCTCGCGCGCGAGCGTGGAGAAGACGGCCGACGCCCTCGTCGCGGCGGGCATCGAGGCGCTGCCCTACCATGCGGGCCTCGACGCCGCGACGCGCTCGCGCAACCAGTCCCGCTTCCTCCGCGAGGACGGGATCGTCATGGTCGCGACGATCGCGTTCGGCATGGGCATCGACAAGCCCGATGTGCGCTTCGTCGCCCACCTCGACCTGCCGAAGAGCGTCGAGGGCTACTACCAGGAGACCGGCCGCGCGGGCCGCGATGGCCTGCCGTCGACCGCGTGGCTGGCCTACGGCCTGCAGGATGTCGTGCAGCAGCGCCGGATGATCGACGAGGGCGACGGCGACCAGGCCCACAAGCGCCGGCAGTCGCAGCACCTCGACGCGATGCTCGCGCTGTGCGAGACGGTGCAGTGCCGCCGCCAGCAGCTGCTCGGCTACTTCGGGCAGCAGAGCGAGCCATGCGGCAACTGCGACACCTGCCTCGCGCCGCCCGAGTCGTGGGATGGCACGGTCGCCGCCCAGAAGCTGCTCTCCACGGTCGTGCGGCTGTGGCGCGAGCGGCACCAGCGTTTCGGCGCCGGACATCTCATCGACATCCTTCTCGGCAAGGAGACCGACCGCGTGCGCCAGCACGGCCACGACGAGCTGACGACGTACGGGATCGGCACGGAGCTGAGCGACCAGGAGTGGCGCGGCGTCGTGCGGCAACTGCTCGCGCAGGGTCTGCTCGCCGTCGGCTCGGACGGCTACGGCACCCTCGTGATCACGGAGGCCTCCTCGGCGGTCTTGTCGGGCGACCGCACGGTGATGCTGCGACGCGAGGCGCCCCGACCGACCCGCGCGTCGAAGCAGAAGGCAGGCGCCGAGTTGCCGGCCGAGGCGCGTCCGCTGTTCGAGCGGCTGCGCGAGTGGCGCGCCGGCGTGGCACGCGAGGCCGGCGTGCCCGCGTACATCGTCTTCGGCGACGCCACCCTGCGCGGTATCGCGCTCACCCGCCCGTCGAGCCGCGACGAGCTCGCGACGATCAGCGGCGTCGGCGAGAAGAAGCTCGAGTCGTATGGTGCGGGCGTGCTCGAGGTGGTCGGCGCGGAGGAGCCGGCGGCGTAGCGGGCCGTCGGGGAGCCGGGCGCGCGACGCGGAACTGGGTGCTTGACCTTGACCCCGGGGGCAGGGTTTAGCGTCGCGGCATGAGGATCGGCGAGCTGGCCCGTCAGACGGGCGCGACCCCGAAGGCCCTGCGCTACTACGAGCAGGTCGGTCTGCTCGGGGCGCAGCGCTTGGCCAACGGGTACCGCGATTACGACGAACGCGACGTGCGCCTCGTCAAGGAGGTGCGGGCCCTCGGCGCCGTCGGCATCCGGGCGGAGCAGGCGAAGCCCTTCGTCGAGTGCCTGATCTCGGGCCATGAGCAGGGCGACGACTGCGCTGCGCCGCTCGCCGTCTACCGGACGGTCGTCGACGACCTCGAGACGAGGATCACGGAGCTCGGCCGCCGCCGCGACACGATCTCCGAGTTGCTGCGTGAGGCCGAGGCGCGGGACGCGATCGCGTGACCGCGCATGCGTCCGCCCTGCCCGAGGTGACCGACGCGACCTTCGACGAGCTCGTGCTGCAGGCCGACGGGCCGGTGCTCGTCGACTTCTGGGCGGCGTGGTGCCCGCCGTGCCGCGCTCTCAGCCCGCTGCTGGAGCAGCTGGCCGCCGAGCATCCGCGCCTGACCATGTACGCGCTCGACGCCGACGAGAACCCGGAGTCGGTCGAGCGCTACCGCGCGCTCGCCCTCCCGGTCATCAAGGTCTTCGAGCGTGGCGGCGACGTCAAGACGATCATCGGTGCCAAGCCCCGTCACGTGCTCGAGGGTCTGCTCGAGCCGTTCCTCTGAGCCGGCGACGGGCCCCCCGCGCGGCGGAGCTGGCGATCATCCGAGCAGGCGGCCGGGGCGGGCGAGCCGCGGAGTAGCGTCCCGCCATGACGTTCAACGACGACGCCGACATCCGGGGCGGACGGGTCAGCCGACGGGGCCGCAACGTCGCGATCGGCGCCGGACTCGGCGGCGGCGGCATCGTGGTCGTCGCGGTGGTGCTCATCGCGCAGCTGTTCGGTGTCGACCTGTCGGGCGTCGTGCCGACGACCGGCTCGGTGCCCGACTCGAGCGCGACCGCGCTCAATCAGTGCGCGACCGGCGCCCAAGCCAATGACGACATGGATTGCCGGATGCAGGCCGCGGCGACCTCGCTCGACGCCTACTGGGCCGACACCCTCGGCTCGACGTACACCCAGCCGCAGCTGGCCCTGTTCGACGGTGCGACCTCGACCGGTTGCGGCGCGGCGACCGCGGACGTCGGGCCCTTCTACTGCCCGAACGACGAGACCGTCTACATCGATACCGCGTTCTACGACGAACTCCGGAGCCGGTTCGGCGCGTCGGGCGGCCCGCTCGCGCAGCTGTACGTGGTCGCGCACGAGTGGGGCCACCACATCCAGAACATCACCGGGATCACCGACGGACTCGATCTGCGCGCATCCGGCCCCACGTCCGACAGCGTCCGTCTCGAGCTGCAGGCCGACTGTCTCGCCGGGTCGTGGGTGGCGGGGGCGTCGCACACCACCGACGAGCACGGCACGCCGTTCCTCAAACCGCCGACCACCGCCCAGGTGAGCGACGCGCTGAATGCCGCGGCCGCCGTCGGTGACGACCGCATCCAATCCACTCTCGGCAGCGGTCAGGTCGACCCCGAGAGCTTCACGCACGGCACGAGCGCCCAGCGCGACCGGTGGTTCTCCGAGGGTTACGACGAGCAGACCGGCGGCCGGGTGCAGTGCGACACCTTCGGGGTCTCCGGCCGCGAGCTCTGAGGCTCAGCCGAGTACGTCGAGCAGCTCGGCGGTCAGCTCCGCGGGCTTCGTGAGCTGCGGCCAGTGGCCGGTCCGCAGGTCGCGGATCTGCGCATCGCTCAGCGCGTTCAGCTCCGCCATGAACGGGTGACCGCCGGCCATGGCGGCCCGGATGTCGTCGCCCGGGAATCCGGTCGCGATTAGCGTGGCCGGGATCCGGTGCCGCACCTCGGCGTCGCCGCCGTAGTGGATCGCGTCGCTCGCGACCCGTGCCGGCTCGGGCAGGGCGCGCTCCCGGAACTCCGCGCGCAGCTCGTCGGTCAGGTCGAGCAGGTCGCCCTCGCCGAAGTCGCTCCAGTCGGGCACGGGGATGACGCCGTCGACGACCTTCCACTCGTCGCTGATGCTGCCGCCCTCGGGCAGCGGGAAGGCGTCGATGAACACCACCCGGCTCACGCGGTCGGGACGCGCGTCCGCCGCGCCCCACGCGATCGGACCCCCGCCGGAGTGGCCCACGAGCACGACGGGCGAGCCGGCCGCGTCGATGGCCGCCACGACCGCGTCGATCTGGTCCGCCATCCCGATCGCCGTCGGGTCGTCGCCGGCGGCGAGGCCGGGGAGGGTCAGGGAGCGCACTGAGTGGCCGGCATCGCGGAGCGCGGGCTCGATGTCGCGCCAGAGCGACGCATCCCACCAGAAGCCGGGGATCAGGATCACATTCATGCGGCCACGCTAAGCGGGGCGTCCGTCATTTGTAGGGTTCCGCCATCCCGCCCGGACCGGGCGCCGAGGCCGGTTCGTGGGGTCGGACCACGAATTCGACCCCCTGCGGCGGCCGACCTACCGTCGGAGAAGGATCATCGGGAGGCATGTCATGACGGACGTGGTCGATCGCGTGGAGACCGGGGGCGGCGCAGGCGAGGTGGATGTCGAGGAGCTCGGCGAGCTGCTCATGGGGCGCTGGGCCGCGGCCCGCCGCCACTCGCGCGACCTGGTGAAGCGGCCGGAGTTCCAGCGCGAGCCCGGGCTGCCGATGCCGGAGCACCGCAAGCGCGTCTTCCATCAGCTCGAGCTGCTCGTCGAGCACGGCGCCGTGCACCGTGCCTTCCCGAAGCGCCTCGGCGGCGAGGAGGACCACGGCGGCAACATCGCCTCGTTCGAGGAGTTCCTCATCGGCGACCCGTCGCTGCAGATCAAGGCGGGCGTGCAGTGGGGCCTGTTCGGCGCCGCGATCATGCACCTCGGCACCGAGCGCCACCACGACGCGTTCCTGCCGGGTGCGATGAGCCTCGCGACCCCCGGCGCGTTCGCGATGACCGAGACCGGGCACGGCTCCGACGTCGCCTCCATCGCCACGACGGCGACCTTCGATCCCGCGACCGACGAGTTCGTGATCGACACCCCGTTCCGCGCGGCGTGGAAGGACTACATCGGCAACGCCGCGATCGACGCGAAGGGCGCGGTCGTCTTCGCCCAGCTCATCGTGCGGGGCGTCAACCACGGCGTCCACGCGCTGTACGTGCCGCTGCGCGACGGCGCCGAGTTCCTGCCGGGCATCGGCGGTGAGGACGACGGCCTCAAGGGCGGCCTCAACGGCATCGACAACGGGCGTCTGCACTTCTCCGGCGTGCGGGTGCCGCGCACCAACCTGCTCAACCGCTACGGGGATGTCGACGAGAACGGCGCCTACAGCTCGCCGATCGCCAGCCCCGGCCGTCGCTTCTTCACCATGATCGGCACCCTCGTGCAGGGCCGCGTCTCGCTCGACGGCTCGGCGACGGTGGCGAGCAAGCTGGCGCTGGCCATCGCGATCCGCTACGCGAACGAGCGCCGCCAGTTCGCCGACTCGGCCGACGGCGAGGAGATCACGCTCCTCGACTACCAGCGCCACCAGCGCCGCCTGCTCCCGCGGCTCGCAACCGTCTACGCGATGTCGTTCGCGCACGAGGAGCTGCTGGCCAAGTTCCACGACGTCTTCTCGGGCGCCCACGACACCGACGCCGACCGGCAGGAGCTCGAGACCCTCGCGGCCTCGCTCAAGCCGTTCTCGACGTGGGCGGCCCTCGACATCCTGCAGGAGACCCGCGAGGCGATGGGCGGTCAGGGCTTCATGGCCGAGAACCGCGTCGCTCTGCTGCGAGCCGATCTCGACGTGTACGTGACGTTCGAGGGCGACAACAACGTGCTCCTGCAGCTCGTCGCGAAGCGGTTGCTGAGCGACTACGCGCGCCGCTTCTCCAAGCCGGATGCCGCCGCCATCGCCGGACTCGTCGCCGCCCAGGTGGGTGAGGTGGCGATCAACCGCTCCGGTCTCCGCGCGCTCGGTCAGCGCATCGGCGACCTGGGATCGACGGCCCGCTCGATCGGACGGCTGCAGTCGGCGGCCGCGCAGCGCGCGCTGCTGACCGACCGGGTCGAGACGATGGTCGGCGACATCGCGGGTCGCATGCGCGGCGTCGCGAAGCTCTCTCCCACCGAGGCCGCCGCCCTGTTCAACGCGAACCAGAACGAGCTCATCGAGGCGGCGTACGCGCACGCGGAGCTGCTCGAGTGGGAGGCGTTCACCGCCGGGCTCGCGCGCGTCACGCATCCGGGCACCCGGAAGGTGCTCACCTGGCTGCGCGACCTGTTCGGCCTGGGGCTCATCGAGAAGCACGCGGCGTGGCACCTCATCAACGGCCGGATCTCCGGCCAGCGCGCCCAGGCGATCACGGACTACATCGACGACCGGCTGCTGCCGCGGCTGCGACCGCACGCGCAGGCGCTCGTCGACGCGTTCGAGTTCGAGCAGGCCCACCTCGGCGCCTCGGTCGCGAGCGGCGTCGAGCGCGAGCGCCAGGACGAGGCCCGCGCCTGGTTCGCGGCCCAGGAGGCGGCGGGCACGGCGCCCACGATGGAGAAGAAGGCCGCCGCGCCGAAGCGCTGAACCCCTGGCATGCGGGGACGAGCGGGATGTCGGCGCTCGACCACTGCGCGCATCCGGATGCCGCCTCCTTCCTCGAGCGGATCTGCACCGACATCGCGGAGGCGCTCGCCCCGCGTCGAGGAATACGCCGCGATCGGTAGCTGACGCCGCTGACGGGGATGACCGGCAGGTAGCGGCGCATTCCTCGACGTCGGGCCCCGGCGCCGCACCCCGCGGGTCAGGGCAGCTTCGCCACGAGGTTCAGCACCCGCGTGCGCTGGGTCGCGCTGAAGTTGTCGTCGCTGATGAGGCTGATGGCCGCGCCGTGGAATCCGTGGATGCCGAGGCTGCCGGTGACCGCCATGCCCTCGAAGTTGTCGAGGAGCGGGTTCGCCTGCGGCTCGAGCGCGGTCGCACCGAGCGTCGGGCACGTGACGAGATCCGCGACGAGCTTCTTCGCCACGGCGTCGCCGGTCGCGGCGGAGAGATCGGCGACGCCGGAGACGTCGGTCGCCTTCGACGCCTTCGTCACCGCGTACAGGGAGACCGCGTTGCCGGTGGCCGGGTCGTACGACGCCTCCTCGACGAGCAGGGAGTCCCGGCCGTAGGCGGCGACCTCCGGGATCCGCTGACCGGCCTCCGCGCGATAGGCGATCTGCTTCGAGAGCGACCACGTGCCGTGCCGACCCGCCGTGTAGACGAGGAAGCGGTGCATCGTCGCGTCGCCCGAGGCGGAGACGTCGCCCGAGAGCGCGCCCTCCATCGCCGCGACGATGGTCTTCCCGTCCGGCGAGATCGTCAGGCCCTCGAGGGTCGCATTGGCGGTGGCCTGCCCATCGGATGTCGTGCCGGTCACCGCGAATCGCGCGGGCACGGGCAGCGACGCCTTCTGCACCCCGTCGCGCCCGAAGATCCGAATCGACGGTTCGGTCTCCGAGCTCACGAGGAAGTCGCCGTCCGGCAGCACGGCGAGGCCCTCGTCGTCGGCCGTCTCGCCGGTGTACGGGGTGCCATCCGGAGCCTTCAGCACGAGCGGAGCGTGCGTCGCGGTCGGGTGCGTCGGGCTGCCGATGAACCAGATCCGTGCGGGGTCGGCCGCGTGGTTGTCGACCGCCGAGACGTAGGAGCGGGTGCGCGCGTCGTAGGCGAGCGAGGAGAGCCCGCCCACCGTGGCGCCGTCGACCTGCTGCTTGTTCAGCGCGTCGGTGTAGGAGACGGCCAGCGCATCCGGCGAGCAGATCGGCAGGGTCGGCCGCTTCGCCATCCGGAGCCGCACGAGCTGCGGGTCGTGGTCGCTCACCTGGTCGGCGAACTCCGCGTTCAGGTGCACCACCTCGTACTGCACCGAGCCGTCGCGCACCGAGCCGGCGCCCCGCGTGACGAGGATGTGGTCGAGCGCCTCGGAGATGCCGTCGTAGACGTAGGTGTACTGCTGGTTCTGCGGCAGCGTCGTGATGAGGTCGGTCAGCACCCGGTGCGGGCCGGTGCCCGTGAGCGTCTGCAACGCCGGACTGAACTGATAGTCGTTGAGGTCGCCGGCGACCACGACCTTGGCGTTGTGATCGCGCTTCAGGATCGAGGCGACGAAATCGTGCACCTCGGTCGCCTGCGCCTTGCGCTGCACGGCGGAGGACTGCGCCGGGTACTGGAACCGGCCGTCCGCGTTCTGGTCGCCGAGCTTGGAGTCGAAGTGGTTGCCGATCACGAAGACGTGCTGCCCGCGGAAGACGAACTCGCCCACGAGCGGCTTGCGGCTGTCCTGCCAGGCCGGGCTCGTCGGGTCGATGCGCCCCGGCGAGAGGGTGAGGCCGACCGTGCCGCGGGTCTTGGTGACCGCGGTGCCGGTCGTGGAGCGGTCGACGGATGCCGATCCGGCGTCGACGAACGAGACCCGCGACGGGTCGAACAGGAACGCCACCCGGATGTTGCCGCCCGGCTGCCCGCCGTCCTGGTCGTTCACCGGGTCGATCTCGCGCCACTGATAGAACGGCCCGCCCGCGGCGGCGATCGCGGCCGTGAGCTTCTGGAGGGTCTGATCGGCGGCCACGGTGCCCGAGTCGGCGGCGCCGTCGTTGTCCTGCACCTCCTCGAGTGCCACGACATCCGGCGAGGCGAGGTTGGTGACGATGCCCGCCGCGAGCCGCGCGTACTTGGCGGCCGGGTCGCCGGGGGCGAGGTTCTCGACGTTGTAGGTGGCGACCGCGAGCTGATCGGCGGCCTGCTTCGACGCGACCGTGGGCATGAGGCCGTGCCGGGCGACGGTGCCGAGCTTCGTCGCGGCGATGAGGTAGCCGCCGAAGCTCGACCAGTCGATCGGGCCGACGGTGGCGCCGGTGAGCACGTCGCCGACGTTCGCCGCCGGATCGGAGCCGTCGATCGGCACGACCTCGAGGCGTCCCGACGGGGTCTGGTTCTCGCCCGTGAGGAAGGTGCCGCCGCGCGGCGTCACCGTCTGGTCGGGCTTGGTCGTCACGTACGTCTCGCCGTACGGGTTCGACGGGCCGACGACCCGCGCGTCGTCGACCTCGGCGCGCATGCCCTCGATCGACTCGTCGTAGTCGAGGGCGGAGCGCGCGGGCTGGATGCCGGTGGTCTCGATGTTCGCGCCGCCGAGGTCCGGCGCGTACCGGTCGGGCACGGTCGTCGGCGTCAGCAGCACGGGGGCGGGCAGGGCGTTGCCGTGCGAGAGCACGTACACGCTCGAGCTGCCGATCTCGGTGGTCGAGAGGTTGGAGGTGGTGGCGAGGGTGTCGCCGTCGGCGAGCGGGTAGTAGTCCTTGACCGTGCCGGAGACGAGCACGGAGTCGCCGACGGCGACGGTCGGGGTGCTCGTGAAGACGAACACGCCCTCGCTCGTGGAGGTGTCGGCGTCGGGGGTCGGGTCCTGGATCCAGTAGCCCCGGCTCGATCCGGTGTTGCGCACGGCCGTCACGATGCCGGGAACGTTCTGCACCTTCTGGTCGTCGAGCGGCGACACCCACGAGTCGCCCTGGATGTCGTGGATGCGCACGTCGCCGGGGGTGGGCGGGGTGCCGCCGCCGTCGCCCGGGCCGAGGTCGACGGTCTGCCCCGCGGCGTTGGTGGGGGTCGGGATCCCGGCCCTGAAGTCCGCGGCGTTGTCGTCGGTGTCGGCGCCGGTGCGGGCGTCCGAGGTCGCGGCGTTCAGGCCGGGCGCGGGCGCGGTCTCCGAGACGGTCGCGGTGCCGTAGCCGACGAGGTCGACCGTGGTGGCGTCGTGATGCAGCACCACGGTGCCGTTGCTCGCGCTCAGCGCGAGGGTGCCGGTGGCATCCGGGGACGGGAGCGCGACGGTGCCGCTCGTGCCGCCGGACTCCTGCACGAGGTACGTCGCACCGGCGGCGATCGACCCCGCGAGCGTCGTGCTGCCGCCGGACGAGCCGCTCGCGGAGCGGTACTCGAGGGTCCAGCCGTCGACGTCGACGGCCGCGCCCGAGAGGTTCTTGAGCTCGATGAAGTCGTTGGTCAGCGTGGAGCCGTTGTTGCCTCCGCCGCCGTAGACCTCGTTGATGACGATGTCGGTGCTCGCGGCGTTCGCGGGGGCCGCGACGGCGATCCCGGTGAGGACGAGTCCGCCGGTGGCGGCGGCGACGGCGATGGAGCGGATGAGGTGGGACACGGTTCTACCCCCCGGATAGGTGACAGTCCCATGAGACACCCGATGGGTGAACTTGGGAAGAACGAAAGACTTCCGGCCGTCGGCGGTCCACGGCAGGGTGGGGCGCATGAGCCGCGACGACGAGGTCATCGACTGGCTGCTGGAGGGCGATCCCGCCGTCCGCTGGCAGGCCATGCGCGACCTGACCGACGCGAGCCCGGATGCCGTGGCGGCCGAGCGGGCGCGCGTGGCGCACGAGGGCTGGTGCCCCGGATGGCTGGCGCGCCAGCGCCCCGACGGCACCTGGGGCGGCGGCGGGGAGGGCGAGCCGACGTGGAGGTTCAATCTCGACATCCTGGAGATCATCCGGCTGCTCGGGCCCGATCCCGCCGACCCGGAGGTGCGCCGGCGGATCGAGCTCACCCGTGACCTCGTGCACTGGCCCGACGAGTTCGGGTCGCCCCCGTACTTCGAGGGCGAGGTGGAGGCCTGCATCAACGGGGAGGTGCTCTCGCAGGGCGCCTTCTTCGGCGAGCCGACCCGGTCGCTGGCCGAACGGCTGGTGTCGGAGCAGCTGGCCGACGGCGGCTGGAACTGCGAGGCGCCGCAGAGCTCCCGGGGTTCCTTCAACTCGACGATCCGGGTGCTCGAGGGGCTGCTCGCCTACGAGCGCGCGGTCGGGGGCTGGGAGCCGGCGGCGGCAGCCCGCGCCCGCGGCGAGGAGTACCTGCTCGAGCGCGGGATGCTGCGGCGCCGGTCTACCGGGGAGCTCGTCGACGAGGGCTTCCTGCGCTTCGGCTGGCCGGGACGCTGGCTCTACGACGTGCTCCGCGGCCTGGACCACCTGCGGGATGCCGGCCGCGGCACCGACCCGCGCCTGGACGAGGCCCTCGAGATCGTGCGCACGCGCCGCGGCGCCGACGGCCGCTGGATCGCCGAGAACGCCCCGCCGGAGCCGGGCATCGGCGAGGTGGAGCCGTCGGGCGAGCCGAGCCGGATGGTCACCCTCCGCGCCCTGCGGGTGCTGCGCCACTTCGACGCCGCCTGAGCACCGGTCCGCCGCATCGGGGGGATGGGGCAGGATACGGGGGTGATGCCCGAGGCGAGCGACCGTGTCCTGACGGTGCCGAACGTCATCTCGCTCGCGCGCCTCGTGCTCTTCGCGCCGCTGTTCGTCATCCTGCTGCTGCCGCTGCACTCGCCGTTCGGCGCCCTCGTGGCCGCGCTCGCGCTCGCCGCCACCGACTGGATCGACGGCTACGTCGCGCGGCGCTTCCACCAGGTGTCGGAGCTGGGCCGCAAGCTCGATGCGATCGCCGACCGTCTCAGCCAGATCGTCATCGCGGTGACGATGGTGATCGGCGGGTACCTGCCGTGGTGGCTGCTGCTGGCGATCATGGTGCCGGACCTCGTGTTCGGCATCGCGGTGTTCGCGCGCAGCCGCGACCGCGCGATCCCGGTGCGGTGGGTGGGCCGGATCCGCACGGCGCTGCTCATGATCGGGATGCCGCTCATCCTCTTCGTCGCGGCCATCGCGCCCGACAATCTGCTGCTGCGCGATCTCGCCCTCGGGATCGTGATCCTCGGGGCCGTGCTCCACGTCGTCGCGGACGCCCTCTACACGTGGACGCTGCTGCGCGGCACCGCGATGCTCGCGCGCGACGCGCACCCCGCGGAGCGCTAGGCGCGCCGCCTCCGTTCTCGCCGCGTCGCCCCCTTCCGAAATGCAGGAGAACGTGCGGGCGGCGTCGGACGAGAGGTCGCCTGCGCCTGGCTCGAGGGCCGTCTGCTCCTGCATTTCGGAAACGGTGCGGCGGCGGAGTGCGCGGGCGATGCGAAGGTCGTCCCAGCCGAAGCGGCCCTCGTCGGGAAGCGGGCGCCTGAGGCGCCCTACTCCCGCGGGAGTACGGCGGAATCCACCCCCAGACCGATGCCTCCGCGCCCGCAACGGGCGAGCATCGAAGCATGAACGAGATGGAGCTGCCGTCGAGCCAGACGGCCGAGGTGGAGTTCACCGGTCGCCGTGGCGCGTACCGGCTCATCAACGTCGGCCGTGAGCGCTGGCTGGTCTACGGCAAGGGCGCGCTGCAGTACGTCGCGATGCTCGTCAAGCGCGGCATGACCTTCGAGCTGCACCCGATGCTGCCGCACGGTCCGGATGTCGCGGGGCACGATCTCACCGAGGTCGCCCTCGCCCTGTGAGAGCGCGTCCGTGGCCGTTCCTACACTGAGGGCGTGCTCACGGCGCTCGCGATCGACGGCTACCGCTCGATCCGGCGGCTGCGGCTGGATCTCGCTCCCGTCACGGTCATCACCGGGCCGAACGGCAGCGGCAAGTCGAGCCTGTACCGCGCACTGCGCCTGCTGGCCGCCGCCGGGCGCGACGGCTCGGTCGCGGCGCTCGCGCGCGAAGGGGGCCTCTCGTCGACGCTGTGGGCGGGGCCGGAGACGCTGAGTCGGGATGTGCGCGCCGGTCGCGCCCCCGCTCAGGGCACCGTGCGCACCGGCCCGGTCTCGCTGCGCATGGGATTCGCCGGCGACGAGTTCGGCTACGCGGTGGACCTCGGTCTGCCGATCCCGCAGGAGGGGTCGCTGTTCGGACGAGACCCTGAGATCAAGGCCGAGTCGATCTGGCACGGCTCCGTGCCGCGGCCGGCCACGGCGCTCGCCGAGCGCATCGGGCCGCACGTGCGGCTGCGCGACGACGGTGGGTGGACATCCGCCGATCGCGCGCTCGCGCCGTGGGAGAGCATGCTCGACGAGGTCGACTCGCCCGAGGTGCGGGCTGTGCGCAGGGCGTTGCGCGGCTGGCGGTTCTACGACCACATCCGGGCCGACCCGGAGTCGCCCGTGCGCGCCGCGGAGATCGGCACCCGCACGCCGGTGCTCGCCTCCGACGGCCGCGATCTCGCCGGCGCGCTCCAGACGATCCGGGAGATCGGCATGCGCGAGCGACTGGATGCCGCCGTCGACGAGGCGTTCCCGGGCAGCCGGCTCGACATCCGGGAGCACGACGGCCGCTTCGAGGTGACGCTGGCCCAGCCCGGACTGCTGCGCCCGCTGAGCGCGGCCGAGCTCTCGGACGGCACGCTGCGCTACCTCGTCTGGGTCGCCGCGCTGCTCTCACCACGTCCGGCGGGGCTCATCGTGCTCAACGAGCCGGAGACGAGCCTGCATCCGGAGCTGCTGCCGGCGCTCGCCCGGCTCATCGGCGTGGCGTCGCGGGAGTCGCAGCTCGTCGTCGTCTCGCATGCGGCGGTCATCGTCGACGCGCTGCGGCAGGGCGGTGGGCGCGTCGCGGAGCTTCGGAAGGTCGCCGGCGAGACGCAGGTGGCCGGTCAGGGAACCCTCGACGAGCCGTCCTGGAGCTGGCCGACCCGCTGAGAGGGCGCGAACACCGCCGCGTGAGAGAAGTCTTACCCAACGAGGGGTGGTCCCCCTTTCGGCGGACACGTAGCGTCAGCGGCACGGTGGCCTAACCCGTACCCCCCGCTTGACCAGGGCCACCGTCACCCCCCATCCCCCTGAGACCCGAATCTCTCCGCATACGATGCGGCGCGCTCGCGGTCGCCCTCATCAAGGAGCATCCCCATGCCCCGCCGTATCGTCGCGGCCGCTGCCACCGTGTTGGCAGCCGTCGCCCTCGTGTTCGCCGCAACGGGACCGGCCGCGGCCGATCCGCCCGCCGATCAGAGCAACGCGCCGTCCTACTGGCAGACCCCCGGCACGAACGAGGTCTGCGCCAAGATCGACGACCCGGGCGGCGCGACCTGGACGCTCGGGCAGCCGCCGGCCGGCTCCCAGTGGACCAAGGTCGTCATCAAGTCCGGCAGCACGGGCGAGAGCGTCGAGGCGGAGAACAACGCCTACTACAGCAACGCGACCTACAAGTACCCCGCGGACGCCGCCGGCACCACCTGGAACCAGGTCGAGAGTCTGCAGGCCACGACCTTCAGCCACCCGTCGGGCAAGAACATCAGTCACGTCATCTACTGCTCGGCGCCCATCCCGACGGTCCACGTCTCGGGCTCCGCATCGGCGACCGACCAGACCTGTCCCGCGCGCATCCTCCGATTGTCGATCCGGGATGCGCGCGACGGCAACCGCGCGGCACGTATCGTCGAGGGATGAGCGGCGTGACGCACGTGGTCCTGGTCGGGTGGCGCGGCGATGCCGCCGAGTCGAGCACGCGGGCCGATGCGCTCGTCGACGAGCACCTGCGCGGCATCCGCGGGGTGACGGCGATCGATCGTGGAACGAGCGTGAGCACCGAGGGCCTCGAGCGCGACCACGACTGGGGCATGGTGGTCCGGTTCGCCACGGTCGCCGATCGTGACGCCTATCTGCCCGATCCGTCGCACGCCGTCGTGGCGGACTTCCTCGGCGAGAACGCCGCCCGCATCGTCGTGTTCGACGTGGCAGCCGGCGCCTGACCGGTCAGCTGTACCCGCGCTTGAGCAGCATGCCTGCCGCCGTGTCGAACTCCTCGACGCTCGGGATCTCGAAGTCGAGCGCGTTGGCGTAGCGGGCGATCACGTTGAAGATCGTGCCGACGGCGGCGGCATCCCGCAGCTCGTCGACCGTGACGCCGGCCGCGAGGGCGCGGCGCGCGTCGTCGGTGTCGAGCTCGGCCGGTGCCGTCGTCATCCGCTCGAGGAAGGCGAGCGCCGCCCGCAGGCGCTCCGGGATCGGGGCGGTGCGGTAGTCGGTCAGGACGGCGTCCGCGATCTCGGGATCCATGCCCTTCACCGCGACCGCGCGGTGGGCGCCGATGCAGAACGGGCAGCTGTTCCAGGTCGCGACCATCGAGGCCATGAGCTCGCGCTCCGAGACGCTCCACGTGCTCGGACCGCGCAGCGCTCGCTGGGTCCACGCGCCGAGTGCGGGACCGGCGAAGGCGCGGTCGTAGAAGGCGACCCGGGCCGCGTCGGGCAGCCGGATGCCGGACACGGCCGAGATGATCCGGATGAGGGCGCGGTGCCGGAGGTCGTCGCCGCGTTCGATCTCAGGCAGGCGCATCGGTCGCCTCGTCGATCGCCGCGGACGCGGCGTCCCAGCGGGAGAGCCCGGCGCCGATGCATGCCGTGAGCACGACCTCGAATGCGGCCTTCTGCGATCCGGCCGCCTCGCGCACCTCGTCGACCTGACGATCGACCACGCGGAAGGAGGCGCCGGCGATCTGCCGCACGAGCTCGTCGTACGGCGCGTCGACCGGAATCGAGCCGCCGCCTCCGCGCGCGAGGATGCCGCGCCGGAGGTCCGGAGCGAGGACCCCCGAGGCGAGCACGCGTTCCCGCAGTGCGGCGGCGAGTTCGGCATGGGAGCGAGCGTCTTCGGTCACGCGGGCACCTTATCCCGAGCGGCCGTCACAAGAAACGGTGGTGGCGCGGCCGTCCTCGTGCCATTCTTAGACCAGCGGTCGAACCACCGGACTAGGGAGCGCGGATGAAGGTCCTCATCGTCGGAGCCGGGATCGCGGGGCCCACCCTCGCCTACTGGCTCGCGCGCGACGGCCATGACGTGACGCTGCTCGAGCGCGCGCCCGAGCCCCGCCGCGGCGGCTACGTCGTCGACTTCTGGGGCACCGGGTACACGGTCGCCGAGCGGATGGGTCTCGTGCCCCGGCTCCTCGCCGAGGGGTACCACTTCCGCACCATGCGCGAGGTCTCCGACCACGGCCGCAAGATCACGCAGCTCGACGCCGAGCGTCTCATCGCGGGGGCGGACGGGCGCTACGTCACCATCGCCCGATCCGATCTGGCCGCCGCGATCCTCGACGCGGTCCGCGACGTGGTGGAAGCCGGCGGGGCCGGCAGCATCGAGATGCTCTTCGGTGACACCGTCGAACGGCTCGATGACGACGGCGACCGGGTCCGCGTCGAACTGACGAGCGGTGGATCCCGCGCCTTCGACCTCGTGATCGGCGCCGACGGCCTGCACTCCCGGGTGCGCGCCCTCGCGTTCGGGCCCGAGGCCGGGTACGAGCGCGACCTCGGCATCGCCGTCGCCGCCTTCGACATCCGGGGCTATCGTCCCCGCGACGAGCTCATCGCGATCACCCGCACGCAGGTCGGCGCTCAGACGCTGCGAATCGCGCTGCGCGACGACGTGACGATGTTCTGCTTCATGTTCCGGCACGAGGGCGCCGTACCGATCGACGACGTGACCGCCCAGCAGGAGCTGCTGCGTCGGCGGCTCGGCCACCTCGGCTGGGAGGTGCCGCGCATCCTGGAGCTCATGCCCACCGCCCGCACCTTCTACCTCGACAAGGCCAGCCAGATCCGGATGCCGTCCTGGTCGCGCGGACGGGTCGCCCTGATCGGCGACGCCGCCGCGAGCCCGTCGCTGCTGGCCGGTCAGGGGTCGGCGCTCGCCATGGTCGAGGCGTACGTGCTCGCCCGCGCCCTCCGGGACGCGCACGGCGACCATGCCGCCGCGTTCGCGGCGTACGAGCAGCGCCTGGCTCCCGTCGTGCGCACCAAGCAGGACGCGGCGATCGGGCTCGGCACCGCGTTCGCGCCCCGCACCCGTGCCCAGCTGATCGTGCGCGATGCGCTCGTCGGGCTCATGGGCATCCCGTTCGTCGCGAACCTCGTGACCGGCCGGAGCCTGCGCGACCCGATCGAGTTGCCGCCGCCGTCCGATTGAATGGCGTCATGGCCCGCCCGCGGTTCCACCGGCTCCCCGCCGAGCAGCAACGGGCGATCATGGCCGCCGCCCTCGAGGAGTTCGCAGCCCACGGGTTCGCCGCCGCATCGTTGAACCGGATCATCGATGCCGCCGGCATCTCCAAGGGCTCGATGTACTACTACTTCGACGGCAAGGACGACCTCTACGCGGACGTCATCCGCATGCAGCTGGAGCAGCTTCTCGAGCACTCCGGGCCGATCTCGGTACCCGATCCGGCGGATGCCGACGCGTTCTGGTCAGAGCTCGAGGGCCTCTACCTGCGCCTCATGCGGCGGTTGGGCGAGACGCCGGAGACCGCCGCGCTGCTGCGGGGCTGGCTCACGGGCTCCGGGGGGCCCTCGCTGCGCGAGGCCGAGCAGGAGGCGACCGAGGCGACGACGCCGTGGCTGCTGCAGACGATCGAGGCGGGCCAGCGGGTGGGCGCGGTGCGCACCGACCTCGCCGCCGACCTAATCATCGCTCTCGCGATGGGCATGGGGCAGGCGATGGACTCCTGGCTCATCACCCGGCCGCCGGCCGACCTCGACTCCGCGATCGCCACCCTGATGAGCACGATGCGGCGCGCGCTCAGCCCGCTGTAGCCTGATCCGGTCAGGCGGCCATGCCGCCGGCGCTCGGAAAAGGGGCGCGATCCGGCGGGGCCGGGAGACACATACGGATCGTTCGCGACCGTCACGCGTCGCGATCCCGTCTCTCCCTCAGGAGCGCCATGTCCGGATCGTCATCCACCGTCTCCTCCGCCGTCGCCCGTGCGATCGCCGCGCGGGCCGACGACGTCTTCGGCGTCATGGGCAACGGCAACGCGCACGTCCTCGACGCGCTGACCCGCACGACGGCCCGCTTCACCGCGGTGCGCCACGAGGCCGGCGGCGTGGTGGCCGCCGACGCCTACGCGCGTGCCTCCGGCCGCATCGCCGTCGCCACCACCACGTACGGCCCCGGCTTCGCGAATGCGCTCACGCCGCTGGCCGAGGCGGCGCACGCCCGGATCCCGCTCGTGCTCCTGACCGGCGCGGCGCCGACGACCGGGCCGCGCGGCTGGGACCTCGACCAGCACGCGCTCGCCCTCGCCCTCGGCGTGCCGACCGTGACGGTCGACGCCGCGACGCCGCAGCGGCGCGCGCTCGAGGCCTTCGACCGCGCGGTGCGCGAGCGCATCCCGGTCGTGCTGGCGATCCCGTACGACCTGGCGACCGCGACCGCGGGCGACGAGGAGCCGGTCCCGCCCGACGCGCCGCTCGCGCCGCCGCCGCTCGACGAGGCCGCGAACGCGGGGCTGCGGCGCGCGGCCGCGGTGCTGGCCGCCGCCGAGCGTCCCCACCTGCTCGCCGGGCGCGGCGCCTGGCTGGCCGGTGCCGGAGCCGAGCTGAACCGGCTCGCAGCGGCGCTCGGCGCGACGACGTCGAGCACGGCGCTCGGCCGCGGCCTCTTCGCCGACGCGGCGCACGACCTCGGGGTCACCGGCGGGTTCGGTGACCCGGCCGCCATGGACGCCATCCACGACGCGGATGCCGTGCTCGTCGTCGGCGCCTCGCTCAGCCCGTTCACGACGCGGTTCGGTCGGCTCTTCGGCCCGGCTGCGCACGTGATCCGGATCGACCTCGCCGACGCGTCGAGCGACGAGCGGGTCGACGTGCACATTCGCGCCGATGCACGCGTGGCCGCCGAGGCGCTGACCGAGCTGGTGCGCGCAGGGTCGCCTGACGCGCGCGTCGTGCCCCGGCATCCGGAGGCCGACCCCGAGCCCGACCCCGAGCACGCCGCCGACGGCCGGCTGCACCCGCGCGCCCTCGCGGAACGATTGGCGACTCTGCTGCCGGAGGACCGCATCGTGGTGACCGACGGCGGCCACTTCATCGGCTGGCCGAACACGGCGTGGCCCGTCGCCTCGCCCGAGCGGATGATCATGGTCGGCACCGCCATCCAGACCATCGGCGTCGGGTTCCCGAGCCTCGTGGGCGCGACGCGTGCCCGCCCCGACACGACGATCGTGCTCGCTGCGGGCGACGGCGGCAGCCTGATGGCGCTGGCCGACCTCGAGACCGCGGTGCGCGTCGCCGGCGGCCGGGGCATGGCGGTCGTCTTCAACGACGCCGCGTACGGCGCCGAGGTGCACGCCTACGCCGATCGCGGCGTCGCGGAGGCGGCGACGCGCATCCCGGAGGCGGACTTCGCGGCGCTCGCCACGGCATCCGGTGCGCACGGGGTGGTCGTGCGCGACCTCGCCGATCTCGAACCGCTGCGCACCTGGACCTCGATGCCGCCCGCGGAACGGCCCTTCCTCCTGCTGGACTGCCGCATCTCGCCGCTCGTCGTCGCGCCCTTCTGGCACGAGGTCGTCGCGCAGGGAGCCGGTCAGTCGACGGGCGCCCCGGTCAGAGGCGCGAAGAACGCCGCGAGCTCGTCGGTCGCGTCGAGCGGCAGCACCGCCGACACGTACTGATCCGGCCGCACGACCACGATCGCGCCGTCGCGGTGGATGCCCCGCGCCGCGAAGATGTCGTCGCGCGGGTCGGCGGCATAGACCTTCTCGTAGTCGATGAGCTGGAACGGCCCGCTGCGCGGCAGGAAGACCGCCGGCTCGGCGGGGAGGTCGATCTCGGTGTGCGGCTGCGGGTGCACGACCTTCACGTCGAACCAGTGGTCGCGGTCGAGCCCGGGAGGGGTCGCGGCGAGGGGCGACGCGGGGTCGTCGGCCAGCCATCCGGCCAACCGCTCGAGCGGTGCGCGGTCCGCCGGAGCGAACACATAGATGCGCCACCGCCCGTCGGCCCGGGCGTGATGCCCCAGGTGCACGGGGTTGCCGTCGCACACCCGCACCACGGGCGCGGAGCGGAAGCGCCGGCCGATCGGAAAGCCGGTCGCGATCTCCTGGTGACGCGTGTCCGCGACGATGAGCGACGGGGCGTACCGGGTCAGGAAGCCGGCCGGGAACTCCGCGGTGCGCACGTAGAAGTCCTCGAGCTCGGTCGGGTCGGCCAGCTCCTCCGGCCGCGCCGCCATGAGGTTCGACCACTCCCGGTCGAAATCGATCAGGTCCTGTGCGATCACCCGACGCTCGGCGTTGTAGGTGGCCAGCAGCGACGCGGGCGCGCGCCCCTCGAGCACGTGCCCGAGCTTCCACGCGATGTTCCAGCCGTCCTGCATCGACACGTTCATGCCCTGGCCGGCCTTGGCGCTGTGGGTGTGGCAGGCGTCGCCCGCGATGAACACCCGCGGCGTGCGGCGGTCGCGCTGCTCGGGCGGCACGTCGTCGAACCGCTCGGTGATCCGATGCCCGACCTCGTAGACGCTGTGCCAGGCGACGTCCTTCACGTCGAGCGTGTAGGGGTGCAGGATCTCGTTCGCCTTCACGATGATCTGCTCGATCGTGGTGGCCCGCACCGCGGCCTCGTGGCCCTCGCGCACCTCGCCGAGGTCGACGTACATGCGGAACAGGTGCCCGCCCTCGCGCGGGATCAGCAGGATGCTGCCGGCCTCCGACTGGATCGCGCATTTGGTCCGGATGTCGGGGAAGTCGGTCACGGCAAGCACGTCCATGACGCCCCACGCGTGGTTCGCCTGCGTGCCGTCGAGGGTGCAGCCGATCGCCTCGCGCACCCGGCTGCGGGCCCCGTCGGCGCCGAGCAGGTAGCGCGCGCGAATGGTGCGCTCCTCGCCCCCGCCCGTGGCGGCACTGCCACCGTCGGCGATCCGGACGACGCGCGCGTGCACCGGATGCTCAGCGTCGTCGGTGAGGTCGAGGCCGACGAGTTCCCAGCCGTAGTCGGGCGTCATCCGGGTGGGGGAGTTCGCCATCACCTCGGCGAAGTAGTCGAGCACGCGTGCCTGGTTGACGATGAGGTGCGGGAACTCGCTGATGCCGGTCGGGTCGTCGATCGGCCGCGCCGTGCGCACGATGTTCGACGGGGCGGCGGGGTCGGGCTTCCAGAACGCCATCTCGGTGATCCGGTAGGCCTCCTCGGTGATCCGGCCGGCGAAGCCGAAGGCCTGGAACGTCTCGACGCTGCGGGCCTGGATGCCATCCGCCTGCCCGATGACGAGCCGGCCCTCGCGGCGCTCGATGATCCGCGTCGTGATGCCGGGGAACTGCGACAGCTGCGCGGCGGCGATCATGCCCGCGGGCCCCGTGCCGACGATGAGCACGTCCACCGTGTCGGGCAGCTCCGCGGGCCGGTCGATGCCGGTGCCCGCCGCGGGCTGGACCCGCGGGTCGCCCGACACGTACCCGTGATGGTGAAACTGCATCGTCGCCTCCTGCGGGGATCATATACAATCGCCGCTCGGGTCGTATACGATCTCGTCCGAGGAGGCGCCGTGGCCGAGCAGCTCCCGCGACCGGGCAAGGTCGTCGCGGTCCACCTGAACTATGCGAGCCGGGCCGCGCAGCGCGGCAGGACGCCGTCCCAGCCCTCCTACTTCCTGAAGCCCTCCAGCTCGCTCGCCGAGAGCGACGGCACGGTCGAGCGCCCGGCGGGCACCGAGCTGCTCGGGTTCGAGGGCGAGGTGGCG
This sequence comes from Pseudolysinimonas kribbensis, assembly GCF_039531715.1. Lineage (NCBI taxonomy): Bacteria > Bacillati > Actinomycetota > Actinomycetes > Micrococcales > Microbacteriaceae > Pseudolysinimonas > Pseudolysinimonas kribbensis. Next base: position 841,125 of record NZ_BAAAQO010000002.1, read on the forward strand.
ATCGTGATCGGCACCGCCGCCCGCCGCGTCGCCCCCGCCGACGGCTGGCGTCACGTCGCCGCGGTCACCGCCGCGAACGACCTCGGGCTCTACGACCTGCGCACCGCCGACCGGGGATCGAACCTCCGCTCCAAGGGGGGCGACGGATTCACCCCGCTCGGGCCGCGGCTGATCGACGCGGCCGACGTCGACCCGGCCGCGCTGCGCGTGCGCACCTGGCGCAACGGCGAGCTGGTGCAGGACGACGACACGTCGCACCTGCTCTTCGACCTCGGCCGCCTCGTGGCCGACCTCAGCCAGCTGCTGACGCTCGAGCCCGGCGACGTCATCCTGACCGGCACGCCGGCCGGCGCGAGCGTGGCCGTGCCCGGCGACGTTCTCGAGGTCGAGGTGGATGCGCCCACCGCGCCCGGCGCGCCCACGAGCGGGCGGTTGCGCACCACTGTCGTCGAAGGCGACGTGCCGTTCGGCGACTTCGGCGCCGCGCCCTCGATCGACGACGAGCAGCGCGCCGAGGCGTGGGGCAGCAGGGAGGCGGCCGGCCTCGCACCCGGATTCGAGCTGGCCCCCGAGCTGCGGGCCGCCCTGCTCTCGGTGTCGACGGCGACGCTCAGCTCCCAGCTGCGCAAGCGCGGCTACGACGACGTCGCGATCGAGGGCGTGCACGGCGTCGTGCCGGGCCGTCGCATGGTCGGGCGCGCCCGCACGCTGCGCTTCGTGCCGTACCGCCCCGACCTCCACGCCGCGCACGGCGGCGGCTTCACCACGCACAAGCGCGCGTTCGACACGCTGCGCGCGGGCGAGGTGCTCGTCATGGAGGCCCGCGGCGAGCTCGGCACCGGCACGGTGGGCGACATCCTGGCGCTGCGGGCGCAGCGGCTGGGAGCCGCGGGGATCGTGACCGACGGCGGCGTGCGCGACACGGCCGCCGTCGCGGCGATCGACATCCCGACCTTCGCCGCGGGCTCGCACCCGGCGGTGCTCGGCCGGCGGCACGTGCCGTGGGATGCCGACATCACCATCTCCTGCGGCGGCGCCGCCGTGCAGCCCGGCGACGTGATCGTGGGCGACGACGACGGGGTGATCGTGATCCCGGCGGCGCTCGCGGTCGAGGTGGCGCGCGACGCGGTCGAGCAGGAGCGCGAGGAGGCGTTCATCGCCGAGCAGGTCGCCGCCGGCGCATCGGTCGAGGGCCTCTACCCGATGAACGCCGAGTGGCGGAGACGCTACGGGTCATGGCAGAGCTGATCGCGGCGCCCAGCAAGTCGCGGCTGGCGTACGACTGGATCCGGAGCCGGATCGCCGACGGTCGCCTCCCGCCCGGCACCCGCCTGGTGCTCGCGGCCGTCGCCGGCGAGCTCGGCGTGAGCGCGGTGCCGGTGCGCGAGGCGATCCGGCTGCTGGAGGCCGAGGGTCTCGTCACCTTCGAGCGGAACGTGGGGGCGCAGGTCGCCCTGGTCGACGAGGGCGAGTACGTCGCGACGATGCAGGTGCTCGGCATCGCCGAGGGTGCCGCGACCGCGATCTCGGCTCCATGGGTGACGGCCGACGATCTCGACCGCGCCGCGGCGATCAACGCGCGCCTGGAGGCGATGCTCGCCGACTTCGACCCGCACGCCTTCACCCGGCTGAACGCCGAGTTCCACGCCGTGCTGTTCGAGCGCTGCCCCAACCCGCAGTTGCTCGCCATCGTGCGCCGCGCCTGGGATCGCCTGGCCCGGCTGCGCGACTCGACCTTCAGCTTCGTGCCCGAACGCGCGGTGGAGTCGGTGCGCGAGCACGTCGGCATCCTCGAGCTCATCCGCGCCGGGGCGCCGGAGCTCGACATCGAGCTCACCGCCCGTGCACATCGCACCCGCACGGTCGACGCGCTCCTCGCGTACCAGGCGCTGCACCGCCACTGACCCGGGAGGGAGCACCATGCCGTACCGCACCGATCCGCGCACCCTGCGCGGCTCGATCGCGCCGCTCATGACGCCGTTCACCGCCGACGGCGAGGTCGACCACGAGAGCCTCGCCAACCTCGTGCGCTGGCAGCTCGCCCACGGCACGCACGGCCTGTCGATCGGCGGGTCCACCGGCGAGCCGAGCGCGCAGAGCACCGACGAGCGGGTCGCCGCGATCGCGACCGTGCTGGAGGCATCCGGGCACCGCGTGCCGGTCGTGCCCGGCACCGGCAGTGCACGGCTCGACGAGACGATCGAGCTCACCGCGCGCGCCGTCGAGCTCGGCATCGACGCGGCGCTCATCATCACGCCGTACTACGCGCGGCCCACGCAGGAGGCGCTCTACGTCTGGTACCGGACGGTCGCGGCCGAGTTCCCCGACCTGCCGATCCTCGCCTATAACGTGCCCTCGCGCACCGCGGTCGACATCGCGCCGGAGACGATCGCGCGGCTGTTCCGCGACGTCGAGAACTTCGTCGGCGTGAAGGAGACCACGCGCGACTTCGAGCACTTCAGCCGTGTCATCCGGCTGTGCGGACCGGACCTCGTGGTCTGGTCGGGCATCGAGCTGCTGTGCCTGCCGCTGCTCGCGCTGGGCGGCGCCGGATACCTGAGTGCCACCGCGAACATCGCGCCGGCCGCGCACGCGCGGATGTACGAGCTGTGGATGGCGGGTGACGTCGAGGGCGCGCGCGCCATCCACTACGGGCTGCACCCGCTCGTCGACCTGCTGTTCGTGGAGACCAACCCCGCGCCCGGCAAGTGGGTGCTCGAGGAGCGCGGGCTGATCCGCTCCGGCGCCGTGCGTCCGCCGCTCATCCCGCCGACCGACGCCGGCGTCGAGCGGATGCGGGTCTACCTCGAACAGGGCGCCGACTACCTGACGCCGGTGGACGGCTTCGAGATCGGGGACCGCGGATGACGCCGCACCACGTGCCCGCCGGGCTGCCGGATGGCATCCGGCACTACATCGACGGACGCGTCGTCGACAGCGTCGACGGCGGCACCTTCGAGGTGCTCGATCCGGTGACCAACGAGCCCTACGTGCGCGCGGCGGCCGGCACCGCGGCGGACGTCGACCGCGCCGTCGAGGCCGCGACGCTCGCGTTCCGGCAGGGGCCGTGGCCGCGGATGAAGGCGCGCGAGCGCGCCCGCATCCTGAACCGGATCGCCGACGCGGTCGAGGCGCAGAACGACCGGCTGGCAGAGCTGGAGACCTTCGACACCGGCCTGCCGATCACCCAGGCGCTCGGCCAGGCGCTGCGGGCGGCGGAGAACTTCCGCTTCTTCGCCGACCTGATCGTCGCCCAGTCCGACGACGCGTACCAGGTGCCGGGCGCGCAGCTGAACTACGTCCACCGCAAGCCGATCGGCGTCGCGGGGCTCATCACGCCGTGGAACACGCCCTTCATGCTCGAGAGCTGGAAGCTCGCGCCCGCGCTGGCATCCGGCTGCACCGTCGTGCTGAAGCCGGCCGAGTTCACCCCGCTGTCGGCCAGCCTGTGGGCGGGCATCTTCGAGCAGGCCGGCCTGCCGCCGGGCGTCTTCAACCTCGTCAACGGGCTCGGCGAGGAGGCCGGCGATGCGCTGGTGCGGCATCCGGGCGTCCCGCTCATCTCGTTCACGGGCGAGAGCCGCACCGGGCAGCTGATCTTCGCCAACGCGGCGCCGATGCTCAAGGGCCTGTCGATGGAGCTCGGCGGCAAGTCGCCGGCCGTCGTGTTCGCGGACGCGGACCTCGACGCCGCGATCGACTCGACGCTGTTCGGGGTGTTCTCGCTCAACGGCGAGCGCTGCACCGCCGGCAGCCGGATCCTCGTCGAGCGTCCGGTCTACGACGAGTTCCTGGAGCGCTACGCCGCGCGCGCCGCGAACATCGTGGTCGGCGATCCGTACGACCCGGCCACCGAGGTCGGCGCGCTCGTGCATCCGGAGCACGTCGACAAGGTCATGGGTTATGTCGAGCTCGGCAAGAGCGAGGGTCGCCTGCTCGCCGGCGGAGGGCGGCCGCCGGGCCTCGAGACCGGCAACTACGTCGCGCCGACCGTGTTCGCCGACGTGGCACCGGATGCCCGGATCTTCCAGGAGGAGATCTTCGGCCCCGTCGTGACGATCACCCCGTTCGACACCGACGACGAGGCGCTGGAGCTCGCCAACGGCACGCGCTACGGCCTCGCCGCCTACCTCTGGACCACCGATCTCGAGCGCGCGCACACCTTCGCGCACCGCGTGGAGGCCGGCATGGTCTGGCTGAACTCGCACAACGTGCGCGACCTGCGCACCCCGTTCGGCGGGGTCAAGGCGTCCGGGCTCGGGCACGAGGGCGGCTACCGCTCGATCGACTTCTACACCGACCAGCAGGCCGTGCACATCACGCTCGGGCCGGTGCACACCCCGAGGTTCGGAGTCCGGCGATGACCATCCCCTTCGACATCGTGCGGTGCGCCTACGCCGAGCTCGTCGTGACCGACCTCGCGGCGGCGCGGGCGTTCTACGTCGACGTGCTCGGCCTCGTGGTGACCGAGGAGGACGAGAACGTCATCTGCCTCCGCACCCTGGAGGAGTTCATCCACCACAACCTCGTGCTGCGCCGGGGGCCGGTCGCGGCCGCCGCCGCGCTCGCCTTCCGGGTGCGCACGCCGGAGGACGTCGATCGCGCGGAACGGCACTACCGCGACCTCGGATGCCGCACCGAGCGCCGCGCGTCCGGCTTCGTGCCCGGCGTGGGCGACGCGGTGCGCGTGATCGACCCGCTCGGGTTCCCGTACGAGTTCTTCTTCGAGGTGGAGCACGTCGAGCGCCTCGCCTGGCGCTACGACCTGTACACGCCCGGCGCGCTCGTGCGGCTCGACCACTTCAACCAGGTGACGCCCGACGTGCCGGCGGGGCGCGACTACCTGGAGAGCATCGGGTTCCGCGTCACGGAGGACATCCAGGACGCGGACGGCGTCACCTACGCCGCGTGGCTGCACCGCAAGGACACCGTGCACGACACCGCGCTCACCGGCGGCGACGGCCCGCGCCTGCACCACATCGCGTTCTCGACCCACGAGAAGCACAACATCATCGCGATCTGCGACAAGCTCGGCGCCCTGCGCCTGAGCGACGTCATCGAGCGCGGCCCCGGCCGGCACGGCGTCTCGAACGCGTTCTACCTCTATCTGCGCGATCCGGATGGGCACCGCGTCGAGATCTACACGCAGGACTACTACACGGGTGACCCCGACAATCCGGTCGTCACCTGGGACGTGCACGACAACCAGCGCCGCGACTGGTGGGGCAACCCGGTCGTGCCGAGCTGGTACACCGAGGCCTCCCTCGTGCTCGACCTCGACGGCGAGCCGCAGCCGGTCGTGCACCGCGAGCAGCCGAGCGAGCTCGCCGTGACGATCGGCGCCGACGGGTTCTCGTACACCCGGGAGGGCGACACCGAGAAAGGGTTCAAGCTCGGTCAGCAGCTCTGAGCGTGGTCGGGCGCGCTCAGATCACGGTGGCACCGCCGTCGGCGACTAGTTCCAGGCCGTTGACGTAGCTCGAGTCGTCCGACGCGAGGAACAGCGCGACCGACGCGATCTCCTCGGGCCGGCCCATCCACCGGCGCGGGATCACGGACTCGAAGGCCGCCTTCATCTCCGCGTCCATCACCTGCTCCAGTACGGGCGAGTCGACCTGGCCCGGGGTCAGGACGTTCACGCGGATGTTCCGGTCCCGAAGCTCCGACACCCAGGTGCGTGCCAGGGCGAGCTGCACGGCCTTGCTCGCCGCGTACACGCCGAAGCCGGCGTACCCCTTGAGCGACGCGTTCGACCCGGTCATGAAGATCGACCCTCCGTCGTTGAACAGCGGCAGCGCCTTCTGGACGGTGAAGACCGTGCCGCGCGCGTTCAGCCCGAAGATGGCGTCGAAGTGCTCCTCGGTGATCTCGCCCAGCCTGCTCTGCTCGCCGATCCCGGCGCTCGCCCACAGCACGTCGATGGAGCCCGCCTCCCGCTCGACCGTCGCGAACAGCCGGTCCAGGTCCCCGAGGTCGGCCGAGTCGGCCTGGACGCCGATCGCGTCGTGCCCGATCATTTCGAGCGCGCGGTCCAGCGCGTCCTTCCGCCGGCCGGTGATGACGACGCGCGCGCCCTCGTCGGCGAACAGCCGGGCGCCCGCCAGCGCCATCCCGCTCGTCGCGCCGGTGATGACCGCGACTTTGCCCTCGAGCTTCCCCATGATCACTTGGCCCCGAACGCGACGTCGAACCCGCTGCCGTTGCGCGCCAGCCCCATGAGCAGGATCGCCGCCCACTCCAGGGCGTGGGTGGATTCCATTCCTCCCGCATCGAGCGGCCGGATGCCGAGGCTCTCCAAGAACTCCGCGAAGCGCTGCCTGGACTCGGCGTCGCCTCCCGCGAAGAAGATGTCCAGCGGCCCGTCAGCGGCGAGCACGCCGCGGAAGACGGTGTTGAACGCCTTGATGACCCGGGTGCTCGCCGGGGCGGCGCCGGCGATCTGCTGCGAGACCGAGTCGCCGGGGGAGGTGACGACTCCGCTCGCGTCGGGGTTGAAGGGGTTGGTGATGTCGATCAGGATCTTGCCGGCCAGGGCGTCGCCGTACTGCGCGACCACGTCGAGGGCACCGGTGTGAAGGACCGCCAGGACGACGATGTCGCCCACCGGTCGTGCGCCGAAGGTCCCCACCGTCGCCCCGTCGCCGATCTGATCGGCGAGCGCCTGGGACTTCGCGGTGTCGCGGCTCATCACCTCGACGGTGTGGCCGTGCTGCGCCGCTCGGCGGCCGATCGCGCCGGCCATGTTGCCCGAGCCGATGATGCTGATGGTGGTCATCTCGTGTACTCCTCGTCGTTCTCCGGTGGACCGGATGGTCGCCATGCGGCCGGCCTCAAAGGTGAGGCTCCCCTCCGGTTACAGGTCCCAACCGGAGGGGTGCCTCACCTATTCCACGATTCCGCAGTAGATTCGACCGGTGAGCATGACGGAGGCCGACCGCGCACGTGCGCCCCGTCGTCGCGATGCCCGGGAGCGTCGCGACAAGCTGCTTGCCGCCGCACGCAGCGAGTTCGCCGCGCGCGGCGTGGATGCCTCGTTGGAGCGGATCGCGCGAAACGCGGGTGTCGCGATCGGAACCCTCTACCGCCACTTCCCGACCCGCATGGACCTGCTCCTCGCCGCGTTCGAGCCGCGCCTGCAGGAGTTCCTCGGCGACGCCACGGAGGTCGCGGAGCTCGACGATCCGTGGGACGCGTTCGTCCGCTACCTCGAGAACCTGTTCCGGGCGCAGGCCGGCGATCGCGGGTTCAACGACTTCCTCTCCCGACGCTTCCCGGGCAGCCCGGAGACGGAGCGCATCCACGACGAGCTGTGCCACCAGATCGGGCGCCTTCTCGCCCGGGCCCAGGACGCCGGCGAGGCGCGACCCGACATCACGCTCGCCGACATCGTCACCCTGATCTGGTCCAACGGCCGGATCATCGACGCGACCGCCGCCACCGCGCCCGACGCCTGGCGACGCCACCTGCACCTCATGCTCGACGCCTACCGGGCCGAGCGGGCGCATCCGGTTCCCGAGCCGCCGTTGACCGAGAAGCAGCTCTACGACGCGATGGTCGACCTCAGCAAGGCCGACTGACCGGCTCCCTCGGGCCGGTCCGTCAGGCCGGCAGGGCCAGACGGGCCCCCGGGGTGCCGACGACCTCGCCGTCGCGGCGCACGCACAGCACGTCGACGGGCATCGTCGCGGTGACCTCGTCGCAGGTCTCCTGACCGCCGGCGAGGATGGCGGTCGCGAGCACGTCGGCAGTCACGATGTCGGCCGCGAGCACGGTGACCTGGTCGAAATCGGGGCGGGGTCCCCAGACGTGCTCGCCGCGCTCGGAGACGCCCGAGGTCGCGATCGCCCGGTGGGGGGCGGAGATCGCGACGGCGGTCAGCAGCCGACGGCGATCCGCCGGGTCCGCGATGCCGATCGTCTGCTCCGCGCCGTCGGACAGGCGGGTCAGGATGTCCCCACCGCATCCGATGCTCCAGGTCGTCGCGCCGGCGTGGTCGAGGGCCGTTCCCGCGTCGCGGATGGCGAGCGCCTTGACGACGCCGGAGAGGTCGACGACCCCGTCCGGCCGATGCGGGGTGAAGGCACCGTGCGTCGCCGACCTCCAGCCGAGGGCCAGCTCGTAGACATTGCGCAGCTCGGCGCCCGCGGCGAGGAGCGCCAGGCGGCCGTCGGCGATCCTGCTGATCTCGCTGTCCGGTCGGTACAGGCTGAACCTGCGGTCGAACGCCGCGAAGACGCCCTCCACCTCGCGCAGGACGTGCCGCGCAATCGGTGCATCGGCGTGGATCGACACCACGGTGCCCATCGTCGAGAAGACGTGCCAGGCAGTCATCTAGGCGGCCTTGTCGAGCGCGGACTGCAGCGAGGTGAGGTAGCCCCGGCTGGTGAAGGTGGCTCCCGAGATCATGCTGACCTTCGCGGACTGCGCCTGCAGGACCTCCCTCTTGAGCAGCGGGACCGCCTGGCTGTTGATCCGCTCGGAGCGACCGTCGTACGCCTGAAGCGTCGGCGTCGCGACGTCGCTGATCCTGCCGCTCGCGACCACGATCGACACCTGGACCTCGCCGTACGGCGTCTGCACCGACGCCCCCGTGAAGGTGCCGTCCTTGAGCGTCGACGACGCCGGGCTCCCGCTGCCCGACCCGGAGCTCCCGGAGGTCGGGGCGCCGTTCGAGCCGGAGCCCGCCGTTGCGCCGGTCGGACCCGTTGACGTCGTCGTCGCCGGGTGGCCGAGCGCCGCCGCTCCGATCTGCCACCCGATGATGAGGACGGCGGCGGAGGCGAAGACACCACCGAGAGTTCCCCGCGTGCTCATAGTTCGAACCTCTCCCGGTGGATGTGGGCGGACGCGACGCCGCGATGGTGGGCTTCGTGCTCGACGGCATCGGCCCAGCTGTCGGGCCCGCAGATGTAGACCTCGGAGTCGTCGAGGTGGGGAAAGGCGCTGCGCATCGACACCCCGCGGTGCGCGTCGGCGGCGGACAGCCAGCTCGAGGAACCGGATCCCCGCCGGCCGATCGACACCCAGGCGTTCCAGCCGCGGTCCTGGCACAACCGCAGGATCTCGTCCCAGAGGAAGAGGGATCGGGGATCCGAGGCCCGCACGATCACCGACACCATTCCCCGACCGGCGTCGAGCCGCTCGAGCAGGGCCCGGGCCGGCGTCACGCCGATACCCGCCGCGAACACGGCGACCCGTTCCCTGCCGCGGGCCGCGTCGGTGAAGATCCCGTACGGCCCCTCGAAGGTCACGGGGGTGCCGTGCCGCAGCGACGCCTGGAGGGCCCGCGTCCCGTCACCGAGCTCCCGCACCGTGATGCGCGCGGTGCGCGACGTCGGCACCGACGAGAGCGACAACGGGTGGGCGTGCCACCAGGTGCGACCGGTCCAGAACCGCCAGGTGAAGAACTGGCCGCCCTGCGCCCCGAGCCTGTCGAGATCGCGGCCACGGAGGTGGATCGAGATCGCGTCGGGCGCGATCCGCTCGACGCGATCGACGACGATCCGGTGCCGCATGCTCTGCACCGCCGGCTCGACGAATCGGAAGGTGACGATCGCGCCGAGGGCGAGCACGTAGAGCGCGATCCAGTAGACGCGCTGGGGCGTGTCCGCGGCGAAGACGGTGCCCTGGCTGAACTGGTGCGGCAGGGCCGTGAGCACCGCAGCATAGGAAAGCAGGTGGATGAGGTGCCACACCTCGTAGCGCAGCTTCCGCCGCACCGCGACCAGCGAAGTGACGATCACGGCGACGAACAGGCCCAGCGAGAGGTACGCGATCGGCATGTCCTGTGCGCCGATGAGCGACGCCGTCTCGGCGACGATGTTCGCCCGGTCGGCCCACGCGTACCCCAGCGTGAGGAGGACCCCGTGCGCGAGCAGGAGGTAGAACGCCGGCTTGCCGAGCTGCCGATGGACCGCCATCGCCCGGTCATGCCCGATCGTGCGGTCGATGAGCGGGACACGGGCTGCGAGCACGAGCATCACGAGCACCAGGTCGCTGCCGACCAGGCCCGCCACGATTCCTCCAGCGGTCAGCAGGTCCCCGATGCCGGCGAGCGCGACGCCGTGGGTGAGGTACATGGCGACGGCGAGCGCGGCGCTGGCCCAGGCGACCACCGTCAGCAGATCCGCGCGGCGGAGACGGCGACGATGGCGGAGCGCACGACCGGCGGCCGGCGCGGCGGCCGACGTCAGCGCGGGGGCGGTGATCGCGGAAGCCATGGACGACATGCTCCGCACGCCGCCTTGGCCGATGCTCGGAACCGAGCCCGTGGCCGACGAGAGCCTTCACATCTTCGGCAGACGCACCTCCACGGCGAAACCGGGGCCGAGGTTCTCTGCTCGAACGGCGCCACCCGCCGCGTGCGCGATCGCCGCGACCAGGGCGAGGCCCAGACCGCTCCCCTCCCGTTGGCGGGCCGGGTCGGAACGAGAAAAGCGCTCGAACGCGACGGGGAGGAAGTCCTCGGGCACACCGGGCCCGTCGTCCTCGACCCGGATCACCAGCACGTCGACGTCCTGCTTCACGCGCACCACCACCGTGCCGCGCGCGCCCACGGCCCGGGTGGCGTTCGAGAGCAGGTTGTCGGCGACGCGCGAGATCGCCATCGTGCCGATCTCGTAGCGGGCGCCCGGATCGGCGACCACGATGTCATCGTCGATCCGCAGCCGCCGGTCCGCGACGAGGGTGCGCGCGCGGTCGATCGCGTCGAGCATCTCCGCGGTGATCTCCGAGGCGTCGGCGGTCTCCGGCGGTGCCTCGGCCTCGTCCAGGCGTGAGAGCTCGAGCAGGTTCGTGGCCAGCTCCCCCAGTCGCTGAGCCGACCGCTGCGCGGAGACGAGTCCGGCGTCGAGCTGCTGCGGATCGTCGTGATGCCGGCGGGTCAGCTCGAGCTCAGCCGCGAGGCCGGCGAGCGGGGTGCGGAGCTCGTGGGCGGCATCGGAGACCATCCGCCGCTCCCGCCACGCCGCATCGCGCACCCGCGACACGGAGTCGTTGAGCGTCGAGGCGAGCCGGGCGAGCTCGTCGTCGTTGTCGCCGACGGGCAGCAACTCATCGCCCGCGAGGGTCTCCGCATGGCGCCGCATCTCCTCGACCGGACGCAGCGCCCCGCGCACGAGGAACCACGAGGCGAGCACGAGCACCACGAGCAGGCCGATCCCCATCAGGACGAAGACCAGGTCGATCCCGGAGACGGCCGAGCGGCTGCTGGAGACGTCGCGCGCAGCCCACAGCGACCAGTCCCCCTCCGAGGTCTGCACCAGCCGGCCGACGACGACGTAGGAGCGGCCCTCGTCGTCGCCGAACGTGAAGTCGCTGTCGGACGCGACCGCCGGCAGCGCCCGCCGGACGTCGTCGGGCGCCGTGTCGCGCACGACGCGTCCCGACGGATCCTTGACCACGATCAGCAGGCCGTTCGCCACGGTGTCGGGCGGTTCTCCCGGATTGCGCTGCAGGTCGACCGCGAAGGAACTCAGGTCGGTGCGGGCCAGCTGCACAGCGCTGTCGTGCAGCAGCTGCGAGATCTCGACGCGTGCCACGATCAGCGCGACCGCGAGCACGATCACGCCCACCACGGCGGTGCCGGCCACGAGTCGGGTGCGGATCCGCAACCTCGTCACGCGACGGCCTCCACGATCCGGTATCCCCGGCCGCGGACCGTCTCGATCACGGCCGTCGCACCGGCGCTCTCGAGCTTGCGTCGCACGTAGCGCACATACTGATCCACGACGTTCTGATCGATGTGACGCGTGCCCCACACCTCGTCCAGCATCTCCGGACGGGTCACCACCTCGGGGGTGCGGGTGAGCAGCACCCGCAGCAGGCCGTTCTCGCGGATCGTGAGCAGAACCAGGGCGTCTCCCACCTCGAGACGGCCCGCCGCGAGGTCGAGCACGACGTTGCCGAGCGCGAGGCGCGTCCGCGGCTGCGTTCCGTGCCGGCGCAGCAGGGCCCGGATGCGGGCGCTGAACTCCGCGAGGGCGAACGGCTTCGTCAGGTAGTCGTCCGCCCCGGAGTCCAGTCCCTTCACCCGGTCGTCGACCGCATCGCGTGCGGTGAGCATGAGGATGGGGAACGTGAGATCCCGCGCGCGGATCTGCCGGCATACCTCGAATCCACTGGCGCCGGGCAGCATCACGTCGATCGCCGCCGCGTCGAACGTCGACTCTCCCACGGCGATCAACGCCCGGATCCCGTCCTCGCACACCAGGGGCTCGTGACCGTCGTCGACGAGCGCCCGCGAGACGACCTGCGCCATCGTCGGATCGTCCTCGACCACGAGCACCCGGGCCATCGTCAGGCTCCCAGCCCGGCCGTGCCGAGCAGCCGGCCGACGAGGAACGTCGCCGCGAGGGCCAAGGCGCCGCCGATGACGACCCGCAGGGTGGCCCGCAGCGGATGGGTGCCACCGATCCGTGCGCTGATCGTGCCGGTCAGCACCAGCGCGACGAGCACGGCGGCGAAGCAGACGGGGATGCGCGCCGGCTCCGGCGGCAGCAGGATCGCGACCATCGGCAGCACGGCGCCGATCAGGAACGCGAGGGCCGATGCCGCCGCGGCCGCCCAGGGGCTCACGATGTCGTCCTCGTCGATGTTCAGCTCGACCTCCAGGTGCGCGGCGAGGGCGTCGTGAGCGGTCAGCTCCTCGGCGACGGTGCGCGCCGTCGCCTGACTGAGTCCCTTCGCGCGGTACAGCTCGGTCAGCTCGGCCAGCTCCTGCTCCGGCATCGTCGCGAGCTCGTGCCGCTCCTTCTCGATGAGCGCACGGGTGGTGTCGCGCGAGCTGCTCACCGAGACGTACTCGCCGAGCGCCATCGAGATCGCGCCCCCGACCAGGGCGGCCGAGCCGGCGGCGATGATCGCCGGCAGCGAGGTCGTCGCGCCGGCGACGCCGACGACCACGGCCGCGACCGAGACGATCCCGTCGTTCGCGCCGAGCACCCCAGCCCGGAGCCGGTTCAGGCGATCGGCCGTTCCGGGCGCATGCGGTTCGTGATCGTGCACGAGAGATGAGCTGGTCATGACGGCGACTGTACGACGAGCGGCCCCTGGATGCCGCCGGGTCCCGCCCGACATCGCGCGAGCACCGCGCAACCTCTACGACCCGGAGAGCCCGGTGATCAAGCGCAGGGCACGCAGCCCCTCCGGCGTTCCCGGCCAGTGCCGGTCGAGAGCGGCGGCGCCGGCCGTCCGGGTGACGAAGCGGAGGACGAGGGCGACGATGACGGCGTCGTCGAGGTAGCCGACGACGGGGATGAAGTCGGGCACCAGGTCGATGGGCAGCAGCAGGTAGCCGAGGAGGACCACGAGGACGACGCGCACCCTCCGCGGGACCGACCGATCCGCCACGAGCCGGCGCACCAGCCGCACGACGTCGGGCACGAGCTGCAGCAGGTCGACCAGGCGGGTGCGGTCGCCGGCGCGGCGAGCACCGACCAGCAGCGCGATCACGAGAGCGCCCCACAGCAGCAGCAGGCCACCGGCGATCGCCAGCACGATCGTCCACCACGTCACGAGTGAAGTCTGATCCGTCGAGGCGGCGTGGTCAGCCGGTGACGGCCGCGCGGTCTTCGCGGAAGATGTGCACGGCCTCCCGGATCGCGTAGACCACGATCACGTATCCCGCGAGCGCGTCGGCCCACCACCAGCCGAACGCGGCATTCACTGCGATGCCGATCAGCACGGCGGTCGCGAGGATCCCGTCGATGAACGTCACCCGCCCTTCGGTTTCCAGGACCGCATTGCCGAGCGCCTGGCCGACGCGGCGCTTCCCCGCCGCCAGAGAGAACATCACCACCGCGGTGACCCCCGTCCAGACGATCCCGCCCGCGCTGTCATCCGCCCGGTGACCGGTCGCGAGAGCGACGGTCGACTGCACGAGGAGGTAGGCCGCCAGGGCGACGAACGCGGCGCCGATCAGCCGCAGGGCGAGACGCTGCCGGCGGGCACCCGACCCGGAGAGCTCCCACAGCACGACGGCGCTCGCGCCGATCTCGATCAGACTGTCCAGTCCGAAGCCCGCCAGGGCGACGGAGGAGGCCGTGACGGCGAGGGCCGCGAGAACCACGACGGCGACCACGTTCCACAGCAGAGTGATCCACTCCAGCGCTCGGCCGAGCCGCAGAAGGCGAGCGCTGCCCGATGGAGATGTCTCGCCCACGTGAGACATTGTCCTGCGACGAGGTTGTGGGTGGCTCCGACGGGCGTCGATCCCGTGACCTCACGATTTTCAGTCGTGCGCTCTACCAACTGAGCTACAGAGCCGGTTCGCGGCGGTGGCGAGACCGCCGCGATGGAGAAAGAGCCCTTCCTTGCGGAAAGGCTCTGACATCCGCGACCCTGACGGGACTTGAACCCGCGACCTCCGCCGTGACAGGGCGGCACGCTAACCAACTGCGCTACAGGGCCTTGCTGTTGAATTTGCTCGGTTGCCTCGTTCAGCGTGACCCCAACGGGATTCGAACCCGTGCTGCCGCCGTGAAAGGGCGGTGTCCTAGGCCACTAAACGATGGGGCCGCGAGCGAACCGCACGGCAACCGAGGGTCCAGCATACGGGACCGCGCCGGATGCCGCCAACCGGCAGCGACGATCGCGCGCCTGTGCCGGATGGCGCCCCACACCGGCCCGCGTCCCCGGCGTTCGCGTGACCCGCGGTTAGGTTCAACCCGGCGTTGAGACTTCGAGACGTCTGTTGTTATTGTTAACGATGTTATTCGTGTGAATAGCGCGCGCATGCGCGCGCCATCGCACGGGAGCGGGGAAACCATGGACCGGTCGGGGAAGTCCACGCGGGGGGCGCGCGTTCGCGTGCGGGGCGTCGCGGCATTCGTCGTGCTCGGATTGCTGCCGGCCGGCGTCATCGCCGCATCGCCGGCGGTCGCCGAGCCCACGCCGGTCAGGGTGGCCACCGCGAGCCTTCCCGCGTTGCGTGCCACGGATTACCCCAGCTGGGCCGACGTGCAGGCCGCGCAGCAGGCCGAGTCGGCGACGAAGAACCTCGTCGCGCAGATCCAGGCACAGCTCGCACAACTGACCGCCGCGGCGGCGGCCGCGCAGAAGGACGCCCAGGTCAAGGGCGACGCCTATGCGAAGGCGCAGGAGGCGTACGACGCGCAGGACTACAAGACGCAGCAGCTGCAGGCCCAGGCCGATGCCGCCACGAAGGACGCCGCGGCCGCGCGTCTGAAGGCGGCGCGGCTGGCATCCCAGCTGGCGCGTACCAACGGCGGCATCGACACGACCGCGACCCTTCTCTCGCACCAGGGCGCGGCGAGCGAGCAGCTCTACCGCTTCCAGGCCTACGACCAGTTGATCAAGCAGGCCGAGGGCATCTACGCGCGGGCGATCCAGCTGGAGAAGAACGCGCAGAAGCTGACGGATCAGGCCACCGTGCAGAAGAAGATCCTCGACGAACTGCAGGTGAAGGCCCAGGCCGCGTTCGCCGCCGCGCAGGATGCCGCGACGAAGGCGCAGGCCGCCGTGGACGCGCAGACCGCGCACGCCGCCCAGCTGCAGGCGCAGCTGGCCGTCCTGACGCAGAAGCGCGCGGCGACCCAGGCCGACTACGAGAAGGGTCTCGTCGCCCAGTGGGGCGCGGGCGCCGCGGGCCGCGTGAGCGCCTCCGGCTGGGCGGATCCGTCGAACGGGGTGCTGCTCGACGGGTTCGGGCTGCGCTTCCACCCGATCTACCACGTGTGGAAGCTCCACAGCGGGCAGGACATCGCCGAGGCGTGCGGGCTTCCGATCTACGCCGCACACGCCGGCACGGTCAAGTACGCGGGCTGGTACAGCGACCTCGGCAACTACATCACCATCGATCACGGCAACGGCGTCATCACCGGCTACGGGCACATCCAGCCGGGCGGCATCGGGGTGCACGTGGGACAGCACGTCGGCCCGGGGCAGAACATCGCGCGCGTCGGCATGACCGGCGGCGCGACCGGATGCCACCTGCACTTCATGGTCTACGTGAACGGCTCGCTCACCAATCCGGTGACGTTCATGCGCGCTCGGGGTGTCACTCTTGGCTCGTGAGGACAGCGGCGGCTGATGCATGCCGCCGCCAGGCGGAGCGCGCGCTCGTGGGGAGCGGCTGCTGCTGCCGCATCCCTGTCGCTCGCGCTGGCCCTCAGCGCGGCGCCGGCCGCCGTCGCCGCACCGTCGGACTACCCGACGTGGCAGGACGTGCAGAACGCGAAGAAGAACCAGACGGCCAAGCAGGCCGAGATCGCGACGATCACCGGGCTCGTGCAGAACCTGCAGAAGCAGGCCGATGCCGCCCAGCGCAACGCGCAGACCACGGCGGAGCTGTACTCGATCGCCCAGCTGAACCTGGATGCCGCGAGCCGCAAGGCCGCCCGACTGACCGACCAGCGCAACGAGGCGAAGTCGAAGGCCGCCGCCTCGGCCCGGCGCGCGGGCGCGATCATCGCGCAGCTGGCGCGCACCGGCGGGGGCGACGTGACGCTGGGGCTGGTGGCGGCGTCCCCGCGTGACACCGACCAGCTGCTGGCGCGACTCGGGTCGATGAACCGGCTGAGCGCGGCGTCGCAGGCGATCCTCGAGAAGGCGCAGTTCGACAAGAACGCGGCGGCGGCCCTTGCCAAGCAGGCGACCGTCGCGAAGAACAAGCGCAGCGCCCTGGCGACCGACGCGCAGCAGGCGGCCGACACCGCCCGGAAGGCGGCGGATGCGGCCGACGCGCAGGTCGCGTCGATCCAGGCGAAGCAGCAGGTCATGTTCTCGCAGCTCGCCTCGCTCAAGGGCACCACCGCCACCCTCGAGGCGGGGTACCAGACCCGTCTCGCCGTGGAGGCCGCCGAGGCCGCGCAGAAGGTGCCGACCGGGGGCGGATCGGGCGGCGGAAACGCCGGCGTGGATCCGGACCCGGGTCCGCCGTCTCCGGGCGCGGTGGGCACGGCCATCGCCTACGCCGAGCGGCAGCTCGGCAAACCGTATGCGCTCGGCGGTGCCGGCCCGACCTACTGGGACTGCTCGGGCCTCACGATGATGTCGTACCGCGCGGCGGGCGTGAACATCGGCCCGCACGGATCCACGAGCCAGTACAACACCATGCGCTCCCTCGGCCGTCTCGTGCCACGCAGCGCGGGCATCGTCGCGGGCGACCTGCTCTTCTATGCCGACGGCGGGAGCGCGAGCGCCGAGGTCAAGTACCACGTCGCGATGGCGATCAACGGCTCGCAGATGATCGAGGCGCCGCGTGCCGGGGTGCCCGTGCGCATCGTCGGGATCCGCACGCTCGACCTCGTGCCCTACGTCGGAAGGCCCACCGGATGAGGTTGATCGCCGCCTCCGCCAGCGCGCTCGCGCTGTCCACCGCTCTCGTGCTCGGCAGCGCGCTCGCCGCCGACGCGGCGCCCGCCGACTACCCGAGCTGGCAGGACGTGCAGAACGCCCAGGCCAGCCAGGCCGCCAAGCAGCACGAGATCGACGTGCTGACGGCGGACCTCAAGCTGTCGCAGCAGAAGGCGGCGCAGGCGGAGCAGACCGAGGCGCTCGCGGAGGAGACCTACAACATTGCCGCGGCAGCCCTCGATGCGGCGACCGCGAAGGTCGGTGCTCTGCAGACGCAGCAGAAGGCGGCGCAGGCGACCGCCGATGCGGCACGCAAGCGCGCCGCGGGATTGATCGCCTCGCTCGACCGCACCGGGGGCGGCGACCCGACCCTCGGGATCTTCGTCGGCTCCGGCCCGCAGACCGACCAGCTGCTCGCGCAGCTGGGCTCGATGAACCACCTCAGTCGCACCTCGGCCGGGATCATGCGAACCGCCGAGTACGCGCAGAACGCGGCCCGGGCGCTCGCCCAGCAGGCGTCGGTCGCGGAGGCCAAGCGCAAGGACCTCGCGGCGCAGGCGGCGACGGCGTACGACGCGGCGCAGGCCGCCGCGGCCACGGCGGAGGCGCTCGTCGAGGCCGAGGAGTCGGCGCAGCAGACGATGTTCGCCCAGCTCGCGGCGCTCAAGAAGACGACGGCCGCGGTGGAGGCCGGGTACGCGGCGGGGGTCGCCCAGGCGAACGCGGCGGCCGGCATCCCGCCGCTGCCGTCCGGTGCGATCGGCGCGGTCATCGCGTTCGCGGAACGGCAGCTCGGCAAGCGCTACGTGCTCGGCGGCGCAGGCCCCACCGTGTGGGACTGCTCCGGGCTGACGATGGTCGCGTGGGAGCAGGTCGGCGTCGACATCGGCGGTCACGGGTCGACCATGCAGTACAACCACATGCGCTCGATCGGGCACCTGGTGAACATCCCGCGCAACAGCACGCAGGGCATGCTCCCGGGCGACCTGATCTTCTACTCGGTCAACGGCAATCCCTCGGATGCCGTCAAGACCCACGTCGCGATGTACATCGGCGGCGGCCAGATGATCGAGGCGCCGAACCCGCGGCGACGGGTGCGCATCGTGCCGGTGCGGTACAGCGACTACGAGTCGCGGCTGGTGCCGCAGGTGGGCCGCATCGTCATGTGACGGCCCGCGCTGATCCGCTCAACGGATCGAGCGTTTGCCATCGGATGCGGCCCGCGCGGGCGCGATCGGATGGCAAACGCTCGATCGGTTGCGGCGCGCGCGTGTGACGTCGGCCCGCGGCCGGATCAGTGCGACGGCGGGACGTAGGCCTCCTGGGCCTTCTTGATGAGCCCCTCGGCCGCCTCGGCGCCCTCCCAGCCCTCGGTCTTGACCCACTTGCCGGGCTCGAGGTCCTTGTAGTGCTCGAAGAAGTGCTCGATCTCCTTCTTCGTGTACTCGGGCACGTCGTTCAGGTCCTGGATGTGGTCCCAGCGCGGGTCCTTCGCGGGCACCGCGAGCACCTTGGCGTCACCGCCCCCGTCGTCGGTCATGTGGAAGACCGCGACCGGGCGCACGCTCACGCCGACGCCCGGGAACAGCGGGTACTGCGTGAGCACGAGCACGTCGAGCGGGTCGCCGTCGTCGCCGAGCGTGTGCTCGAAGAAGCCGTAGTCGGTGGGGTAGACGAACGTCGTGTAGAGCACGCGGTCGAGGAACACCCGGCCGGTCTCGTGATCGACCTCGTACTTGTTGCGGCTGCCCCGGGGGATCTCGATGACCGCGTCGTAGTTCGCCATGCTGCTCCTCACGTGTGCGGCAATAACGTTAGTGGATGCCCGATCGGCCCCGACTGACGCCGCCGATCGCCGACGTGCGCCGCGCGGTCCGCACCGCCCTCTCCGATCTCGGCGTGCGCACGGGCGACGGGACCCCGTCGTTCGTGCTGGTGGCGCTGAGCGGGGGGCCCGACTCGCTCGCGCTCGCGGCGGCGGTCGCGTTCGAGGCGCCGCGGGCCGGCGTGGCGGCCGGTGCCGTGGTCGTCGACCACGGGCTGCAGACCGGATCGGCACGGGTCGCCGAGCGTGCGGCGCTCCAGGCGCGCGACCTGGGCCTCGATCCCGTCACCGTGGTGCGCGTCGAGGTCGGTGCGGCCGGCGGTCCGGAGGCCGCGGCGCGCGACGCCCGGTATGCCGCCCTCGAGCAGGCCGCGCGCGCGGCGGGCGCCGACGCCGTGCTGCTCGGGCACACCCTCGACGATCAGGCCGAGACCGTGCTGCTCGGCCTCGCGCGCGGGTCGGGCGCCGCGAGCCTGCAGGGCATGGCGCCGATGAACGGGCTGTGGCGACGGCCGCTGCTCGGCATCCGGCGTGCGCAGACCCGGCAGGCGTGCGCGGATGCCGGGCTCGAGCCGTGGCACGACCCGCACAACGACGATCCGGGGTTCGCGCGCGTGCGGGTGCGGCGCAACGTGCTGCCGGTGCTCGAACGGGAGCTCGGGCCGGGCGTCGCGGAGGCGCTCGCCCGCACCGCCGAGCAGCTGCGGGAGGACAATGAGGCCCTCGACGCGTTCGCCGGCGAGGTCGCCGAGGACCTCGCCGATCACGCCGAGGCGGGGCTGACCCTGCCGGTGACCGCGCTCGCCGCGAACCCCCCGGCGCTGCGCCAGCGGCTCGTGCGCCTGGCCGTGCGGAGCGAGTTCGGGCTCTCGCTCACGCGCGCGCAGACCCTCGAGGTGTGCCGTCTCGTGACCGACTGGCACGGGCAGGCCGGGGTCGATCTGCCCGGCGTTAGGGTGGTGCGGCGGGGCGTGCTCCTGCACTTCGAAAGCACCCAGACGCGCCCGTTGAGCGCCGAATGACGGGAGAGCCCTGATGGAATCCGCCGACGTCGCCGCCGACCTGTCGGGCGTCCTGCACACGGAGGCCGAGATCCGGGGCCGGATCGCCGAGCTGTGCCGAGAGATCGAGCGCGACTACGAGGGCCGCGACCTGCTGCTCATCGGTGTGCTGAAGGGCGCGGTCATGGTCATGGCCGACCTGTCGCGTGAGCTCAAACGCGACGTCGACATGGACTGGATGGCGGTCTCGTCCTACGGCGCCGGTACGCAGTCCTCGGGTGTCGTGCGCATCGTGAAGGACCTCGACACCGACCTCAGCGGCCGGAACGTGCTGATCGTCGAGGACATCGTCGACTCGGGGCTCACGCTCTCGTGGCTGCGCGCCAACCTGCAGACCCGGGGGCCGGCATCGGTCGAGATCTGCGCGCTGCTGCGCAAGCCGGAGGCCGCCAAGGTCGAGATCGACGCCCGCTACGTCGGGTTCGAGATCCCGAACGAGTTCGTCGTGGGTTACGGACTCGACTACGCGCAGCGCTACCGCAACCTGCGCGACGTCGCGGTGCTGGCGCCGCACATCTACAGCTAGCGACCGAGAACCGACGACCGGGACGGTCGTCGGCACTGGCGCCGCGGCGAAGGCCAGAAATGGCCTTCGCTTCTGAGCGGAGCGCGTGCGCCTCCGGCGAACGTCCAGGCAGGGCCAACGCATCGCGCGATAATCTGGGGGCCACTGTCAGGAGCGGGCGCCGTGCCCGAGTGCACCCATGGACTTCAAGCGCATCCTGCGCGGACCGATCATCTGGATCGCGTTGGCGGGCCTCGCCATCGTCATCGCCTATTCGCTGATCACCGCGTCGGGTTTCAAGCAGATCACGACCCAGCAGGGCCTCGACCTCTTGAACGACCAGGGCACGGTCAAGACCGTCAAGGTCGTCGACGGTGACCAGCGGGTCGACATGACGCTCAAGAGCTCGTACAAGGACTTCGGCACGCAGGTGCAGTTCTATTACGTCGCGCCGCGCGGCCTGGACGTCGTGAGCGCGGTCGACAAGTCGGGTGCCAAGTACGACGACCAGGCGCCGTCGACCAACTGGTTCGGCACGATCATCAGCCTCCTGCTGCCCGTACTGTTCATCGGCGCGATCTTCTGGTTCCTGCTCTCGAGCATGCAGGGCGGCGGCAACCGGGTCATGCAGTTCGGCAAGTCGAAGGCCAAGCTCGTCAGCAAGGAGAGCCCCAAGGTCACCTTCGCCGACGTCGCGGGCGCCGACGAGGCGGTCGAGGAGCTGCAGGAGATCAAGGACTTCCTCAAGGACCCGTCCAGGTTCCAGGCGGTGGGGGCGCGCATCCCGAAGGGCGTGCTGCTCTACGGCCCTCCCGGAACCGGCAAGACGCTCCTCGCGCGCGCGGTCGCGGGCGAGGCGGGCGTGCCGTTCTACTCGATCTCGGGCTCGGACTTCGTGGAGATGTTCGTCGGCGTCGGCGCGAGCCGCGTGCGCGACCTCTTCGAGCAGGCCAAGCAGAACTCGCCGGCGATCATCTTCGTCGACGAGATCGACGCGGTCGGACGCCACCGCGGCGCCGGCCTCGGCGGCGGGCACGACGAGCGCGAGCAGACGCTGAACCAGCTGCTCGTCGAGATGGACGGGTTCGACGTCAAGACCAACGTCATCCTGATCGCGGCGACCAACCGCCCCGACATCCTCGACCCGGCCCTGCTGCGCCCCGGGCGCTTCGACCGCCAGATCGGCGTCGACGCCCCGGACCTCGAGGGCCGCAAGAAGATCCTGTCGGTGCACGCCAAGGGCAAGCCGATGGCCAAGGGCGTCGACCTCGAGGTGCTCGCGCGCAAGACGCCGGGCTTCACCGGGGCCGACCTGGCCAACGTGCTCAACGAGGGCGCCCTGCTCACCGCGCGCAGCAACGCGCAGCTCATCGACAACCGCGCCCTGGATGAGGCGGTCGACCGCGTCATGGCCGGCCCGCAGCGCCGCACCCGCGTGATGAAGGACAAGGAGAAGCTCATCACCGCGTACCACGAGGGCGGCCACGCCCTCGCCGCGGCGGCGATGCGCCACACCGACCCCGTGACCAAGGTGACGATCCTGCCGCGCGGCCGGGCCCTCGGCTACACGATGGTGCTGCCGCTGGAGGACAAGTACTCCGTCACCCGCAACGAGTTGCTCGACCAGCTCGCCTACGCGATGGGCGGCCGCGTCGCCGAGGAGATCGTGTTCCACGACCCCACCACCGGCGCCTCGAACGACATCGAGAAGGCGACCGGCATCGCGCGCAAGATGGTGACCGAGTACGGGATGTCGACCGACATCGGCGCCGTCAAGCTCGGCCAGTCGCAGGGCGAGGTCTTCCTCGGCCGCGACATGGGTCACCAGCGCGACTACTCGGAGGACATCGCCGAGAAGGTCGACCTCGAGGTGCGCAAGCTCATCGACGCCGCACACGACGAGGCGTACTCGGTGCTCAACGCGAACCGCGACATCCTGGACAAGCTGGCGCGGGAACTGCTCGAGAAGGAGACGCTCGACCACGAGCAGCTGGCCACCATCTTCGCGGATGTGCGGAAGCTGCCGGAGCGACCGCAGTGGCTGTCGAGCACGAAGCGTCCGATCAGCGACCAGCCGCCGATCGAGATGCCGAAGGCACCCATCGACCTGGGGGCGACCGACGGCGGCGTGGACTCCGAGCAGACGCCGTCGCGCCCCAAGCGCGCACCGCGTCCGCGCAAGAGTCCCGGCATCGCGACCGCATGACTCTGCGCGCCGCCGCTTCTGCGGCGCGACCGCTCCGCCGACCGCGCGCGAGCGCTCGGCTCCGCTGGCGTAGGGCGTGCGGATGACGCGGCTGCTCGGCATCCTCAACGTCACCCCCGACTCGTTCAGCGACGGCGGCGTCTGGGAGGACACGGCCGCCGCGATCGACCGCGGCGTGGAGCTGCGCGAGCTCGGCGCGGACTACGTCGACGTGGGCGGCGAGTCGACCCGACCCGGCGCCGCCCCGGTCGACGTGGACGAGGAGCGCCGGCGCGTGCTCCCCGTCGTCGCGGGGCTCGCCGATCGGCGCGTGCCCGTCAGCATCGACACGATGCACGCCGAGGTGGCGCGCGCCGCGATCGACCTGGGCGCGCGGATCGTCAACGACGTGTCGGGCGGCCTCGCCGATCCGGGCATGGCGCCGCTGATCGCCGCACGCGAGGTGCCGTACATCGCCATGCACTGGCGGGGCGGGGCCGACGAGCCGGTGCGGCACGACGACGTCGTGGCCGAGGTCCGCGCCGAGCTGAAGGCCCGCGTCGCCGAGTTGATCGTCTTCGGCGTCGATCCCGCCCGCCTGATCGTCGACCCCGGCCTGGGCTTCGCCAAGGACGGGACGCACAACTGGGCGCTGCTCGGACACCTGGAGGAGTTCGCCGGCCTCGGGGCGGGGGTGCTCGTGGGCGCCTCCCGGAAGCGCTTCGTCGGGGAGCTGCTGCCGCCCGAGGCTTCCATGGAGGAGCGCGACACTCCGAGCGCGATCATCACGGCTCTCGCCGCGCGCTCCGGCGCGTGGGGCGTGCGGGTGCACGACGTCGCCGCGAGCCGGCGGGCCCTCGACGTCTGGGAGCGCTGGGAGCGCGGCGCGCAGGACTACCGGGCGCCCGCGGCGCTGACCGCCGGTGCGGCGGTCGAGGCGGAGCGCGGCACGGAGCTCGACGCGGAATCCGCCGTCGATCTGCGGCCCGAGACCGTGGCGACCTCGTGAGCGACTCGATCGAGCTCGTCGGCCTGCGCGCGATCGGTCACCACGGCGTCTTCGCGCACGAGCGCCAGAACGGGCAGCCGTTCCTCATCGACGTGCTCGTGCGACTGCCGCTCGGCGACGCCGCCGGCTCCGACGACCTCGCCCGCACCGTGCACTACGGCGAACTCGCGGAGCAGGCGGTCGCCGCCGTCGAGCGGGATCCGGTGGACCTCATCGAGACGGTGGCCGAGCGGGTCGCCGCGGTCGCCCTGTCGTTCCCGGCCGTCGAATCGGTGCGGGTCACGGTGCACAAGCCCGAGGCGCCGATCGCGGTGCCGTTCGACGACGTGCGCGTCGTGATCGAGCGGAGCCGGTCGTGACCGTTCCCCGCGTCGCGGCCGCCGTGGTCGCGTACGGCGCGAACCTCGGCGACCGTCGGGCGACCGTCCTCGCGGCCGTCGCCGACCTCGCCTCGGCGGAGGGCGTTGAGGTGACCGCGGTCTCCGACGCGATCGAGACGGTGGCGCTGCGACCGCAGGGCGAGGATCCGACCGCACCGGCCTACCTCAACGGGGTCGTGCTGCTGCGCACGACGCTGCCGCCCGACGACCTGCTCGCGCTCCTGCACCGCATCGAGGCCGACCACGGCCGCGTGCGCACCGAGCACTGGGGCGATCGCACGCTCGACCTGGATCTCGTGGACTACGACGGCGAGAGGCGCGACGATCCCGCCCTCACGCTGCCGCATCCGCGCGCCGCCGAGCGCGCGTTCGTGCTGCGCCCGTGGCACCAGGTCGATCCGGATGCCGTGCTCCCCGGCCGGGGACGGGTCGCCGACCTGCTCACCGCGCTCGAGGCGACATCGTGAAGCACACCAGTCCCGCGCTTCTCGTCGCGATCGCGGCCTTCGGCGGCGTCGCCGGATTCGGCATCCAGGCGGCGCTGGCGGCGGCGAGCCTGGCCAAACTGCGGCCGGAGTACACGTTCCCGCTCAGTCTCGTGATCATCGCGGCCCTCGTGATCGTGCTGGCGGTGCCCATCCGCCGGGCGGTCCGCGGATCCCAGCGCCAGCTCATCAACCCGTTCTACGCGACGCGGGTCGTCGTGCTCGCCAAGGCGAGCAGCATCGTGGGCGCGCTGCTCGCGGGCGGTGCGCTCGGGCTGCTCGCCGATCTCGTGCTGCGCGGGTCGCCCAATGGCGAGACGTTCGGACGCATCCTCGCCGCGCTCGCCGGGGGCATCGTGCTGCTCATCGCGGGACTGGTCGCCGAGTACCTCTGTCGGGTGCCGCCGCACGATGACGATGACGACCGGCACGGCGGTCACCCCGAGCGGGTACGGTCATAGCGATGTCCGCCCGCCTCGATCCCGCGCCCGGTGACTGGAAGCGGGTCGCCCCGCGCTACGTCTGGGTCGACCTGGTCGGCACCATCGTGGGCTGGGTCGTGATCACGGTCGCCGTCTCGCTGCCGTGGTGGGTCTCGCATCAGGCGTGGATGCTCGTCTTCCCGGCCGCCGCGTTCGTCATCCTGGTGCTGCTCGCGGCCTTCACGCCGCGCCGCGTGCGCTCGATCGGATATCGGCTCCGCGACGACGACCTGCTCTTCCGCCGAGGGCTGATGTTCCAGCGCTTCGTCGCGGTGCCGTACGGCCGCATGCAGCTCGTCGACATCAACCGGGGCCCGCTCGACCGGGCGCTCGGTCTCGCCGGACTCCGGCTCGTCACCGCCGCGGCGGCGAGCAACGTGACGGTGCCCGGTCTGCCGATGGCCGACGCCGAGGAGCTGCGCGACCGCCTCGTCGAGCTCGCGGAGACGCGCCGGGCGGGGCTGTGAGCTCTCTTCCCCCGGCATCCGCGCCCGTCGATCCGGCGGCCGCCAGGAAGGCGGAGGACCTCGCCGACGGCGAATGGCACCGCCTCCATCCGGCGACGCCGCTGCTGCGCGGCGGCATCGCGTTCATCGCCATCGTCGGCATCGTCATCAGCCAGCTGCGTGAGCGACTCGTCGATCTCTTCGTGCCGCAGGCCGGCGACTACGGCGGCGGCGATCCCATCGACCTCATCGTGCGCCACCAGCTCGTGCCGATCGCCTTGCTCATCGTGTTCGGGGTGCTGCTGATCGTGATCGGCATCTTCTACCTGTCGTGGCGCATGCACACCTTCCGCATCACGGGCGACGAGGTGGAGGTGCGCAGCGGCATCCTGTTCCGCACCAATCGCAAGGGGCGCCTCGACCGCATCCAGGGCGTCGATGTGACCCGCCAGGTGCTCCCGCGGATCTTCGGTGCCGCGAGGCTCGAGATCAAGGTGGCCGGCCAGGACGCCAACGTCAACCTCGCCTACCTCTCCAGCCGCAGCGCGGACGCGCTGCGCCGGGTGATCCTGCGCCGGGCGTCGGGGCTGCGCGAGCAGACGCTCGCCGCCGCGTCGGATCCGGCGGACGCCGCCGGTGCGGCCGCGATCCTGAACCAGCGGTACCAGGAGTTCACCGCACCGGAGCTCGACCCGTCGCTGGCACCGCCCACCTCGGTCGTGCAGATGCACCCCGGGCGGCTGGTCGGCTCGACCGTGCTCAGCACCGCCACGCTGTGGTTCGTCGTGATCCTCGCCGTCGCGGTCGGTATGGCGATCGGATTCCACGTCTACGAGGTGCTGTTCGGCCTCGTGCCGCTGCTGTTCGGTCTCGGCTCGGTGCTCGTGCGCCGCGTCACGAAGTCGCTGCGGTACTCGATCGCCGGCACGGCCGACGGGGTGCGCGTCGGCTACGGCCTGCTCTCGCTGAGCAACGAGACACTGCCGCCCGGCCGCATCCACTCCGTGCAGGTCAGCCAGGAGCTGCTGTGGCGGCCGTTCGACTGGTGGGAGGTGCGGGTCAACCTCGCGAGCCGCTCGCGCGAGCGCGGCCAGGAGGGTCGGCGCGGCACGATGATCCTGCCGGTAGGCAGCCGCGCCGAGGTGCTGAAGGTGCTCGAGCTCACGCTGCCCGAGCTGCTCGCCGCGGAGGGCATGGAGCCGCTCGTGCGCGCATCGCTCGAGGGCGGCCGCCCGGACGACGGCTTCACGGTCTCGCCGCCCCGCGCCCGCATCCTGCGCTGGTTCTCGCGTCGCCGCAACGGCTTCGCCTTGCGACCGGATGCCGTGCTGCTGCGTCGCGGAGCCATCTGGCGCGACCTCGTGGTCGTGCCGGCGGCGCGCATGCAGAGCGTGGCGGTGCACCAGGGGCCGCTGCTGCGCCGGCTGCGGCTGGCCGCCATCCACGTGCACACCGTCGCGGGTCCGATCACCGCCCGGCTCGGGGCCCTCGACGCGGACGATGCCGCGGGATTCTTCCGCGACGCGGCCGCCGCGGACGTCGCGGCCGCCGTCGCCGACCGCTCGCACCGCTGGGGAGCGCAGCGCTCGGAGCTCGCTCCGCCACGGGCGCACGACCGACGCCCCGAGTTCCCGGCGGCGCCGGCGTGAGCGCGGCATGAGCCCGGCGTCATGAGCGCCGACCGCGACGGCCGCCTCGGCATCGGGATCGTCGGGGCCGGACGTGTCGGGCCGGTGCTGGGCGCCTCGCTCGGCGGGGCGGGCCACGCGATCGTGGGCATCAGCGCCGTCTCGCAATCCAGCCGCGACCGCGCGGAGGCGATGCTGCCGGGCGTGCCGGTGCTCACAGTGCCCGAGATCGTGGAGCGGAGCGAGTTGGTGCTGCTCGCCGTGCCGCCGGATCAGTTGCCGGAGCTCGTGGCCGGGCTGGCGGCGACCGGGGCATGGCAGCCGGGACAGCTGGTCGTGCACACCGCGGCGGAGTACGGCGTCGGCGTGCTCGCCCCCGCGCTGTCGGCCGGCGCGATCCCGCTCGCCATCCATCCGGCGATGGCGTTCACCGGCACGAGCATCGACCTCGCGCGGCTGCGGGACGCCTGGTGCGCCGTCACGGCGCCCGGCCCCGTGCTGCTGATCGGCCAGGCACTGGTCGTCGAGATGGGGGCGGAGCCCGTCGTCATCGCCGAGGCCGACCGCCCCGCGTACGCCGAGGCGATCGGCGCGGCCTCGGAGTTCTCGTCGGCCGTCGTCGGGCAGTCGGTCGAGCGACTGCGGGCCATCGGCGTCGAGCGACCGGGGCGGATGCTCGGACCGCTCGTGCGCTCGGCCGTGGAGAACGCCCTCGACGCGGGCGACGCCGGCGACCCCGCTGTCGGCTAGCGGTCGCACGGCGTCGGCGGCCGCCCGATCACGGCAGACGGGCTCCGAATCGCCTGTGGCGTTCGGCCATGTCCGCATGCGCGCAGGGCCGGGTCGCGCCGGAGTTCATGTATCCGAACTTCAGTTTTCATAGCCGAAACGCGTGGCTAGAGTTGCCGCACTTACTCACACATGCACCAATCGGCATAAGGAGGCATCAATGCGGATACCCCGACGCACACTGGTGGTGGGGGCCGTCGGCGTCGCCGTCGCGCTCGCGCTCACGGCATGCGGACCCTCGAACAGCCCGGCTCCCTCATCGAGCGGCGGCAAGCCGTCCGGCACCCTGCAGATCGCTCATTGGGACTTCCTCGCCCCCAACTACGGCCAGCAGATGCAGGACATCATCAAGGGCTACGAGAAGTACAACCCGAAGGCGACGATCGAGACGGTCGGCATCGTGCGGGCCGACTACGAGACGAAGCTCAAGATCCAGCTCTCGGCCGGCGGCGGTCCCGACCTGTTCACGATGGCCGACACCTTCCTTCCGACGGTCGCCGCGGCCAACCTGCTCGAGCCTCTGGACAATGTCCTGACGCCGACGACCAAGAAGGCGCTCAACTCGACCAACAAGGGCGGCGTCTACAACAACAAGCAGGTCGCCGTCACCTGGCAGATCGCGCCGTATGCGTTCCTGTGGAACAAGGACATCCTGGCTCAGGCGGGCGTCAAGCCGCCGACGACCTTCGACGAGCTCGTCGACGCCGCCGTCACGATCAAGCAGAAGCTGGGGATCACGGGCTTCGCGGTGCGCAGCCGCCTGGCGGAGGAGACCCCGTGGTGGGTCGACTTCAACAACTGGATCCAGGGCTACGGCGGATCGTGGTCGGACGGCAAGAAGCTGACCATCGACAGCCCGCAGAACGTCGCCGCGCTGACGGCGTTCAAGAAGATGTACGACTCCGGCGCCTTCTCGGTCGGTGACGACGCGTCCACCTTCCGCACGAAGTTCAGCGAGGGTCAGGTCGCCATGATGATCGACGCGACCGGAGCCCCGCCCGCGATGATCAGCGCGAAGGTGCCCTCGACGTCGATGATCTCGTCGCCGCTGCCGTTTCCCAAGCCCTACACGAGCCAGGTCGGCATCTACTTCGGCATCAACGCGCACACCAAGAACAAGGCGCTCGCGGAGGACTTCCTCAACTGGTTCCTCACGAAGGACACGCAGCAGGCGCTCTCGGAGAACCTCGGCAACACCTCGACCCTCGCCACCAAGACCACGGTCTCGGACGAGTTCCTCGCCAAGAACCCGTGGGCCGTCGGCTACCGCGAGGACGGCGAGAACACCCGCAGCTCGGTGATCCGCGGCTTCGAGAGCGTGACGCCGCAGATCGCGCACACGGTGCTCAGCCAAGTCGAGAAGGTGCTCCTGCAAGACGTCTCGCCACAGCGGGCGTTGTCGGACGCGGCCAGCTCCCTGAAGTAAGCCGATCGATCCGCCGTGGGGTGGAGCGCGCCTGGCGCCCCACCCCACGGCCACGGAGTGAAGGACACCGGATGACGACGGCCGCGCCGACCTCGAGGATCCGCCGCCGGAACGCGGCGGCAGCCATCGCGCCCTACCTCTTCGTGGGGGCTGCCGCGATCTACCTGCTGTTCTTCATGGTCGTGCCCATGGCACGCGGCCTGTGGTTCAGCTTCACCGACGCGACGCTTCTCAATCCCGACGGCGGGCAGTTCGTCGGAGGGAAGAACTACGGCGACCTCCTCACGAGCGGTGCGTTCTACTCCTCGCTCCTCACGACCCTGCTCTACACCGCGGGCACCGTGATCGGGTCGCTCCTGTTCGGCACCGTCGCCGCCGTCGCCTTGAGCGAGCGGATCCGCGGCCGGGCGGTCTTCCGGGCCCTTCTGACGATCCCGTGGGCCGTGCCGTCGGTCGCGGCGGTGCTCGTCTTCATCTGGATCTTCAACGTCGAGAGCGGGGTCGCCAACCGGGCGACGAAAGCGCTCGGGATCGGAGCCCAGGGCTGGCTGCTCGACCCCAAGCTCGGGCTGCTCTCGGTAACGCTCGTGAGCGTGTGGAAGGTCTTCCCGTTCGTGATGCTCGTCGTGCTCGCCGCACTGCAGGGCGTGCCGGGCGAGCTGCGGGAAGCGGCGCGGGTCGACGGAGCCGACCGCCTGAACGTCTTCCGCACCGTCACCCTCCCGCACATCGTCCCGACCCTGCGCATCGTGGCGCTGCTCATGACGATCTGGTCGATCCGCCGTTTCGAGGTGATCTACCTCCTGACCGGTGGCGGTCCGATCGACACGACCAACACGATCGTCATCAGCGTCTACCGCGAGGCCTTCCAGAACTCCCAGCTCGGCCAGGCGGCCGCCATCGGCATGCTCGGACTGTGCCTGTCGATGGTCGTGACCGTCGTCTACTTCCTGTCCGACCGCAGCGACGCGCGAAAGGACGCCCGATGAGGCGCCGCCGATTCCCTCCGATCGCCCGCATCGCGATCATCCTGGTGCTGATCGTGCTGGCCGGGTTCCCCATCTACTGGATGTACGACACGGCGATCACCCCGCGCGATCAGCTCTTCACGGGCCAGCCGCTGATCCCGGATGTGACCCGGACGCCGCAGATCTTCGACGTCTTCACCAGCGGGGTCCCGCTCCTGCAATGGCTCGCGAACAGCTCGATCGTCGCGTTCTGCACGACGTTCCTCAGCCTGCTCCTTGCCGTGCTCGCCGGTTACGGGCTCTCGCGGTACCGCTTCCATGGCCGGGGAGTCGTGGGCTTCATCCTGTTCGCGACGCAGATGCTGCCCGAGGCGCTGCTCATCGTGCCGCTGTACGCCCTCTTCGCCGGCCTCGGTCTGCTCAACGGCCTCGTGGGACTGGTGCTCGCCGACACCGCGTTCGTCATGCCGGTGGCGGTGTGGATCGTCAAGTCGGCGATGGACTCGATCCCCTACGAGATCGAGGAGGCGGCACGCGTCGACGGCTGTCCCCGCTTCGTCATCCTGCTCCGCATCATGCTGCCGCTGTCGGCGCCCTCGATCGCGGCAGCCGCCGTCATCATGTTCTTCGACGCGTGGAACGAATACCTCTTCGCCTCGACGTTCATCCAGGATCGGGACAAGTGGACCGCGTCCGTCGGGCTCTCGTCCTTCATCGGGGAGTTCATCACCCCGCTCTCGACCGTCTTCTCGGCGGCCATCGTGTTCACGATCCCGGCGATCGTGTTCTTCCTGCTCGTTCAGCGTCATATCGTCAGCGGCCTCACGGCCGGGTCAGTGAAGGGGTGAAGATGCCCGCCTTGACGTTCTCGTCGGTGAGCAAGTCGTTCGGCAGCTCAGAAGTCATCAGCGACTTCACGGCGGAGATCCCGGACCGGGAGTTCCTGGTGCTGCTCGGGCCCTCCGGCTGCGGGAAGTCGACCATGCTCCGGATGATCGCCGGCCTCATCGACATCAGCTCCGGCGACCTCCTCTTCGACGGCAGGCGAGTCAACGAGCTGGAGCCCCGGGAGCGCAACATCGCGTTCGTCTTCCAGTCGTACGCCCTGTATCCGCACCTCACGGTGCGCGCGAACATCGCGTTCCCGCTTCTCATGGACCGCTTCCGCTGGTGGCAGCACATCCCCGGCATCTGGTCCATCGAGCGCCGGCGCGCGATGCGCCTGCCGGAGGTCGCTCGCAAGGTGGCCGAGATCGCGGAGATCATGGAGCTCACCCCACTCCTCGATCGCCGCCCCAAGACGCTCTCGGGCGGCCAGCGACAGCGCGTCGCACTGGCCCGCGCGCTCGTTCGCGACCCCTCGATCTACCTGCTCGACGAGCCCCTCTCGAACCTCGACGCGAAGCTGCGGTCGCAGATGCGCATCGAGATCTCGACGATGTACCAGAAGGTCGGCAAGACGTTCGTCTACGTCACCCATGACCAGGTCGAGGCGATGACGATGGGGACGCGGATCGTGTTGCTGGACGGCGGCATCATCCAGCAGCAGGGAACCCCGACGGAGATCTACGAGCGCCCCGCCAACGCGTTCGTCGCTCGCTTCATCGGATCGCCCGCGATGAACCTCATCCCCGTCGAGGTCGCGCACGGCGGGGTGCGCATCCCGGATGCGGGCATCCTCCCCGTCTCCGACGCCCCGGTCGCGGCGGGGCAATCCGTGACTCTCGGCGTCCGCGCGGAGAAGATCGCTCTCGCCGCGTCAGGGGGAGACGGACTCCACGGGCACGTCGCGATCGTCGAGCGCCTCGGCGCCGAGACGGTCGTGGGGTTCCGGTTCGGGGATGCGGAGGCCGCGACGCTCGGTGCCGGCGCGGTGCGCGACCTCTACTACGCGCGCATCCCCGGTGAGGTCGACCTCGCCGTCGGCGATCCGTGCGCGATCAGCCTGAGTCTCGCGGGCGCGTCGTGGTTCGACCCGGCGAGCGGCGAGCGGCTGGAACCGGCGGTCGCGGCTCGATGACGAGAGTGCTCGTGAGCGGGGGAGACGTCTACGACCCCGATGGCGGCGTGATCGAGCGCCGCGACCTGGTCATCGTCGACGGGCGGTTCGCTGAACCCGACGGCCGTCCGACCGACCGGGTGATCGACGCGTCCGGACACCTCGTCACACCGGGTCTCGTCGATCTGCACGCTCACGTGTTCCGGGGCCAGGATCTGGGGCTCGATCCGGACGACATCGGGCCCTCAGGCGGCACCACGACGATCATCGACGCCGGCAGTGCCGGTGGCCACCTCTTCCCTGCGTTCCGCGCGACGACGATCGACACGAGCGCCGTCCGGGTGCGGGCGTTCGTCAACATCGCATCGGTCGGGACCACGAGCATCCGGCTCGGTGGAGAGCTGAAGGCGCTGCACTACAGCGATGCGTCGGTCGCCGTCGCCTGCGCGCGAGCGAATGCGGATGTGATCGTCGGCGTCAAGGTGCGGGCATCGCACGACGTCGGCGGAGACAACGCCCCCGAGGCGCTGCGCCGTGCTCGCGCCGCCGCCGACGACCTCGGCGTGCCGCTCATGGTCCATCTCGGACCGTCTCCTGCCGCGGTCGACGAGATCCTCGCCACGCTGCGCTCCGGCGACATCCTCACGCATGCGTTCACCGGCTGGGAGGGCAACACCCTCCTGGACGGCGACGCGGTTCGCGCGGGCGCGCGGGAGGCCCGGGAACGCGGCGTCGTCTTCGATATCGGGCACGGGGCATCCGGGTTCAGCGCCGACGTCGCACGGAAGCTCCTCGGGCTCGGGTTCGCGCCCGACACGATCAGCAGTGACCTGCACGCCTACTCGCGCACGCGCGTGGTGAGTCTGCCGCTCGTTCTCTCCCGGCTCATGGCGCTGGGGATGCCGCTGCCGGACGTGCTCCTGCGGGCGACGCTGGCGCCGGCGCGGGCGCTCGGCCTCGACGCTTCGGGGATCGGCACCCTGCGTTCCGGGGCGGCCGCCGACCTCGCGATCTTCGATCTCGCCGAGGGCCCGCAGTCCTTCGAGGACGGCTTCGGCCGGGCTTTCGAGGGCGACCGCGTCCTGCGGCCGGTCGCGACGATGATCGGCGGCGACCTGGTGGAACCGAGGGGGGTGCCCGCATGAGCAGGCTGGTCGTGGTGAGCGGAGCCGCGAGCGGGATCGGCCGGGCAGCCGCCCGCTGGTTCGCGGATGCGGGCGACGAGCTCTATCTCCTGGGCCGTCGCCGGGCACCGCTCGAGGCGCTCGCCGCCGAGGTGGGCGGGCGCGCCGTCCCCGCCGACCTCTCGACGGTGGACGGGGCGAGCGCCGTCGCCGCCGCCGTCGGGCCACGGGCCGTCGACGTGATCGTTGCGGCGGCCGGCGGGACGCCTGCGACGAACCCGGTCGGTCTCGACGAGGTCGCGCACGACTGGAACGCCGACGTTCAGCAGAACCTGATGACCGCCGTGCTGCTGGTCGAAGCGCTCAAGTCCCGGATCGCGCGCCCGGGCGGCCGGGTGATCGGGCTCGGTTCGATCGGTGCGCAGCTCGGCAGCGGCTACGGCGGCTCGTACGGAGCGGCGAAGGCGGCGCTCCATGCGTGGATGTACTGGCTCGCGCAGGAGCTCGGGCCGCAGGGCGTGACCGCGAATCTGGTGCTGCCCGGCTACGTGCCCGACACGGAGTTCTTCGGGGACCGGGTCACGGAGGAGTTCGACCGCGTGCGCGTCGAGCGATCCCTCGTCGGGCGCGCGGGGACGGCTGCTGAGATCGCGGCGACGATCGGCTTCCTGGCATCCGCCGATGCCGGTTACATCACGGGTCAACTCATCGGTGTCAACGGGGGAATGGTGCTCGGACGATGACGGACGACACGCAGAAGCCCGATCAGCGCGGGTCCATCAAATCGGCGGAGCGCGTCATGGATCTCCTCGAGCTCATCTCCCGGCAGCGGGACGGGCTCGGGTTCACGGCACTCATCGACGCGCTCGACTACCCGAAGAGCAGCCTCCATGGTCTGCTGCGCGCCCTCACCGACCGCGGGTTCCTCTCCTACGACCCGGAGGGGAAGGTCTACCGGATCGGCGTGGGCGTCTGGGAGGCCGGCCAGTCGTACACGCAGGCCGCACACACGGCGCGCGTCGCCCTGCCTCACCTGCGGAACGCGCGGGACGTCCTCGGGGAGACCGTGCAGATGGCCATCCTCGATGGACTCGACAACGTCTACATCGCCAAGGAGGAGTCGCCGCAGGCGTTCCGTCTGGTCTCCGACGTCGGCAACCGGCTGCCCGCGCATACGACCGGCCTCGGCAAGGTCCTGCTGGCGGCGTTGCCGTCCGACGAGCTCGACCGTCGCCTCGAGGGGGTGCGGCTCTCGCGGTACACCCAGCACACCGTGACGGGGCACGACGAGCTGAAGGCCAGGCTGGAGCGCATCCGCGTCCTCGGGTATGCCGAAGACAGCGGCGAGTACACCCTCGGCCTGTATTGCCTCGCGGTGCCCGTCAAGCGGCGCGGCTCGGTGGTCGCTGCGATCAGCTGCTCGACGCCGGTGGCCCGCCTCAACCGCTCCGTCACCCCGGACCCTCGAATGCTCAACATCATGACGAGCACCGCGGCAGCGATCTCCCGCGACCTGTGAACAGGAAGGACTGAGATGGATCTCCTTGACACCCCCGGCCTCCGGCCGATCGTCAATGGTGTCGGCCCCGCCACCCGGCTCGGGGGACTGCCTCTCGCCGACGAGGTGTGGGACGCGATGCGCGCGGCCTTCCGGCACCCGGTCCGCCTGGACGAACTGCAGGCGGCGGCGGGCGCTCGGCTGTCGGCTCTCCTGGAGATCCCCGCGTGCTACGTGACCTCCGGCGCCGCCGCAGCCCTCCACCTCGCGACGACGATCGCGCTCACTCAGGGCGACGAAGCGGCGATCGATCGACTGCCCGTGGTCGTCGGCGCGCGCTCGACGGTGGTGATCCAGAAGGCGCATCGAGATCCCTACGACCGCGCGGTCGAGCAGGCCGGTGCGCGGTTGTTGGAGATCGGCTATCCGGCGAGCAGCCATCCGGGCGAGCTGGAGCGCGTGCTCGATGAGTCGGTCGCGGCCGTGCTCTTCCGGCCGGGGCGCTCCGGCGACCTGCTCTCTCTCGCCGAGACCGCGGCGATCGCGCACGCGCACGGCATCCCGGTCATCGTGGACGGCGCCTTGCACGTGCCGCCGGTCGACCGGCTCCGGCGATTCCTCGCGGACGGTGCGGATCTCATCGCCGTGTCCGGGGGCAAGGGATTCCGCGGACCGCAGGCCTCGGGCCTGCTCTGCGGGACCGCCGACTGGGTGTCGCTCGCGGGCGTGCACCAGCAGGACATGGACGAGCGTCCGACGACGTGGTCGCCAGCCGTTCCGCGCACCTCGCCGACGCCGCCGCGGCATGGCCCGTCCCGCCCGATGAAGGTCGGCCGGGAGCAGCTCGTGGGCCTCGTCGCCGCCGTCGAACGCTACCTGCGCGACCCCGGCGCTGACGAGCTC
Source organism: Pseudolysinimonas kribbensis (assembly GCF_039531715.1). Classification (NCBI taxonomy): domain Bacteria; kingdom Bacillati; phylum Actinomycetota; class Actinomycetes; order Micrococcales; family Microbacteriaceae; genus Pseudolysinimonas; species Pseudolysinimonas kribbensis. The sequence goes on from NZ_BAAAQO010000002.1 coordinate 877,154, forward strand.
CCCGGGATCGCCGAGCTCGATCGTGCGGAGGAGACGCTGGGGGCCGCCGGTCTCGCCGTCGAGCGCCTCCGCGACGACGCGCTCGACGTGCCGATGCTCCGGATCCGAGTGGAGGGGGGCCGCGACGGCGCCGACGCCGTCGCACGCGCGCTGGCGGCACGTGCCGTCCCGGTCGTGCTCGGTGAGTCCGAGGCATGGGATGGCGTCCTGACCGTCAACCCGATGGCCCTGCTCCCCGGCCACGGCGAGCTTCTGGCCACCGCCGTCATCGAGGTCGTCGATCGCCTTGAAGGAAGGGAATCATGAAAGCCGTCGTCTACACCGCACCGCTCACTCTGGAATTGCAGGAGGTGGGTGCGCCGCACGCCGGTGAGGATGAGACCATCGTCCGCGTCGGTGCCGTCGGCATCTGCGGCTCCGAACTCGAGGGCTTCGCGTCGCAGAGCCCGTTCCGGCGTCCGCCGCTCATCATGGGGCACGAGTTCGCGGGTACCCGCGTCTCGGATGGTGCCCGCGTCGTCGTGAACCCGCTCGTGTACTGCGGGCACTGCGACTCCTGCCGTCGCGGCTCGGTGAACGTGTGCCGCAACAGGGTGTTGCTCGGCATTCAGCGCCCCGGAGGATTCGCGGAGTACGCAGCCGTCCCGTCACGCAACTGCTACGTGCTCCCGGAAGGCACGCCGCTGGAGGCAGCCGCCCTCGTTGAGCCGCTCGCGAACGCGGTCCATGCTCTCCGTCTCGTGCGGGAGACGACGAAGGATGTCGAGCGAGTCGGGATCATCGGATCGGGAATGGTCGGAGTCGCCGTGACCGTCGTGGCGAAGGCGGCTGGAATCGGCCATGTCGAGGTCGTCGACCTGAGCCCGGAGCGGGCCGCCGTCGCGCTCACGGCCGGTGCCGATGCCGTCGGGGAGAGCCTCGAGGGCGAGTTCGATGTGGTGTTCGACGCCGTCGGCACCGGGGGAACGCGGGCCGCAGCCGTCGAAGCGATCCGGCCGGACGGCACCGCGGTCTTCATCGGCCTGCACTCGGACGACGCCGGCTTCGACGGCCGCGACATCATCCGGAACGAGAAGCGTGTGATCGGCAGCTTCTGCTACACGGACGCCGACTTCGCCGCCGCCGTCGAGCTCGTCGGGCACGTGCGGCGCGAATGGTACGAGGTCCGACCGCTGAGCGAGGGCGTCGAGGCATTCACCCGACTGCTGACGACCGTGCCGACCACCATCAAGACCGTTCTCGTCCCCGAGGAGATCGCATGACGGACATCATGACCGTCACAGGACCGGTCGCTCCCGGATCCCTCGGCGTCACCCACAGCCACGAACACGTGCTCTGGGACTACTGGAGGCTCATCTCCTCCTACGATTGCATCTTCGATGACGAGGACGTCGCGACCGCCGAACTCGAGGCGTTCCGGGCCGCCGGCGGCGGTGCGATGGTCGACGCGAGCACGGTCGGCATCCGCACCGATCCGCTCGCACTCCGCCGGATCTCCGAGCGGTCGGGCGTGCGCCTGGTGCTCGGCGCAGGCTGGTACCGGGAGCGCCTGTACCCCCGGGAGGTTTTCGAGAAGACCGTCCCACATCTCGCCGAGGACCTCATCGCGGGCATCTCGAGCGGAGTCGACGGGACCGATGTGCGGGCCGGCGTCATCGGGGAGATCGGCACGGAGCGCGGGGCGATCAGCCCCGCGGAGGAGCGGGTGTTCCGTGCTGCGGCGCGCGCGCATCGGGAGACCGGGGTCGCGATCCTCACCCACACGACCCACTTCGGAGAACTCGCGCTGGCCCAGATCGAACTCCTCCGAGACGCGGGCGTCGCCCCGGACCGGCTCATCATCAGTCACCTCGGAGACCGCGTCGACCACCGACTGCTGCTCGAGATCGCGGCGACGGGGGTCTACCTCAGCGTCGACAACGTCGGCTATGCGGGTTCCGGTTATCCGTCCGACGAGGTGCGCGCGGACAGCGTGGCCCGCCTCGTGCGCGAGGGATACGGTGACCGTGTCGTGCTCGGGTGCGACATTTCGGCGAAGACGCAGCTCGCGACGTTCGGCGGTCACGGCTACTCGTGGCTGCTGAACTCCTTTGTGCCACTGCTGGCCGAACGCGGGCTCGACGAGGCGCAGCTGCACCGCCTGACCACTGCCAACATCGCCGAGGCGCTGGAGCCGCGCACGTGACCGGGGCGATGCGCCGCGACGCGGCGACGCCGCGAGGAGGCGCAGTGCGATGAGGTTCCTCCGGGTGGGGGAAGCGGGACACGAGCGGCCCGTCGTCATGGATGGGAGCGTCTTCTACGACCTGCGTCCGCTCACCGACGACCTGCACCCGTCGTTCTGGGCATCCGGCGGCGTGGCGCGCTGTCGGCGCGCGCTGTCGGCCGGCGCGCTGTCGCCGACGTCGATCGAGGGCGAGCGGATCGGTGCGGCGGTCCCGAAGCCGCCCTCGATCATCTGCGTCGGGATGAACTACGCCGCCCACGCGGCGGAGTCGGGAGCATCGGCTCCCGAGCATGTCGTCGTCTTCTTCAAGAAGCCGAACACGGTGGTCGGACCGAATGATCCGATCGTGCTGCCGCCCGGGTCGCGGCATACGGATTGGGAAGTCGAACTCGCGGTCGTGCTCGGTCGCGAGCTGCGCCACGCGCCCGACGATGCGACGGCGCTCGACGCGGTGGCCGGCTACGCGCTGGCCAACGACCTCAGCGAGCGCGAGCATCAGCTGAAGGTCTCCGGAGGCCAGTGGTCGAAGGGCAAGAGCGCTGCGGGATTCGCGCCGATCGGTCCGTGGATCGCGACCCCGGACGAGGTCGGCGACATCCAGTCGCTCACGATGCGGAGCTGGGTGAACGGGGAGCCGCGACAGGATTCGACCACCGCCGACATGGTCTTCCCGGTCGCGGCGATCCTGCGCGACCTGAGCCGGTACATGGTGCTGGAGGCGGGGGATGTCGTCCTCACCGGCACGCCGGAGGGCGTTGCGCTCTCCCGCCGCTATCCCTATCTCGCGCCGGGGGATCGCGTCACCATGGAGATCGACGGACTCGGACGGATCGAGCAGAGCGTGGTCGAAGAGGCGGACGCGGCGTGAGCCGGCGCATCGACGCGATTGCGGTGGCCGACGCCGACCCCGCCGTCGGCTAGCCCGCCTGCCGCACCTCCGCCGCGACCTCGGCGGCGCCGCGGGCCGACATGAGGATCGTGTAGTGGTTCACATCGTCGACCTCGCGCATCGCGATGGCCGGCCACCGCTCGCGCCAGCGTGCGAGCTCGGTGCCGGTGTACATGCCGGGCGTCTCGTTCAGCAACCCGCGCGGCGCCCACAGCAGGCGCATCGGCGCGCGGATCGCGTCGATCGTCTGCGCCGGCGGGTCGCCGTAGAACTGCACCGAGTCCTGTGCGACCGCGTCGGCCTTGCTCGACGGATGGGGCGGATCGCCCACCAGGTCGTAGTCGATGTAGGCCAGCATCTCGGCGTCGAACTCGCCGCCGAAGGCGGGGTGCGCGGCCCAGAACGCCCGGTACGCGGCCGAGTCGGCGAACGTCATCGACAGCCGCTCGAGCGCGGGGCCGAGCGAGGCGCGCACGGCGGCCTCGACATCCCCGCCCGGGGGATCGCGCAGCGGCAGACCGCCGTCGACGAGCACGACCGAGCTCACCCGATCCGGTGCGAGCGCCGCGGTCGCCGCGGCGACGAACGCGCCCATCGAGTGCCCGGTGAGCTGTGCGCGCTCGAGGCCGAGGTCGTCGAGAAGGCGGAGCAGGTCGGCGGCGTGCCGCGGCATCCCGTACGGGCCGGGCAGCTCGTTGCTGCGCCCGCGTCCACGCAGGTCGGGCGCGATGACGCGGCGCTCCGGCAGCGCGGCCGCGACGTGCGCCCAGGCGAGATGCGACGACGTGATGCCGTGGATGGCGATGAGCGGCAGCGCGCCGGGATCGCCCCACTCGCCGACGGTCAGCTCGCCGCCGTCGACGGTCACGGTGCGCGTGCGGTGGGTGCTCACGAGATGCTCCACCCGCCGTCCATCGTGTACGACGCCCCCGTCACCATGTCGGCGTGCGACGAGACGAGCCACCCGACGAGCGAGGCGACGTCGTCGGGTTCGACGAGGCGCTTGATCGCGGCGCGCTCGAGCAGCACGGTCTCGACCACGTCCTCCGGTGCGATCCGGTGGATGCGCGCCTGGTCGGCGATCTGCTTCTCGACCAGCGGGGTGCGCACGTATCCCGGGTTGACGCAGTTGCTCGTGACCCCGTGCGGCGCACCCTCGAGCGCCGCCGTCTTCGACAGCCCCTCGAGCCCGTGCTTGGCAGCGACGTAGGCCGACTTGTACTCCGAGGCCCGGATGCCGTGCACCGACGAGACGTTGACGATGCGCCCCCAGCCGCGGCGGTACATCGCCGGCAGCGCGGCCCGGATCAGCAGGAACGGCGCCTCCAGCATGATGGCGATCAGGCGGTGGAAGGCCTCCGGCTCGAACTCCTCGAGCGGGGCGACGCGCTGGATGCCCGCGTTGTTGACGAGGATGTCGCAGTCCAGCGCGAGGGCGGCCACCGCGCTCGTGTCGGCGAGGTCGACGACCCAGGGTTCGCCGTCGATCCGGTCGGCGACCATCGTCGCGGCGGCGGGATCCAGATCCATCACGCGCACGTGCGCGCCGTCGGCGGCGAGCCGCTCCGCGATCGCCGCCCCGATGCCGCTGCCGCCTCCCGTGACCACCGCCGTGCGACCGTCGAGCTCCGCCATCCGCATCCCTTCCGCAACCGAGGTGGCCGGGTTAACGTGAGCACGCACCCGCCCGAAGGAGAACCGTGTCCACTCTGCTCCCCGGCATCGCGTCCCGCCAGATCCCGACGACCCGGATCCGCACCAACGTCCTCGAGCGCGAGGGTGACGACGACGCCGGCACGCCCGTCGTGCTCGTGCACGGCAACGTCTCGTCGGCGCTGTTCTTCCAGCCGTTCATGCTCTCGCTGCCGCGCTCGTGGCGCGTGGTCGCCGTCGACCTCCGCGGCTTCGGCGACAGCGAGACGGCACCGGTCGACGCGACGCGCGGTCTGCGCGACTACAGCGACGACCTGTTCGCCGCCGTCGAGGCGCTCGGGCCGGCCGGCGCGCCGCATCTCTTCGGCTGGAGCATGGGCGCCGGCGTCGTGCTGCAGTACGCGCTCGACCATCCCGTCGCCTCGCTCACCCTGCAGTCGCCGGTCTCGCCGTACGGCTTCGGCGGCACCGCGCTCGACGGTTCGCGCCTGACCCCGGATGCCGCGGGCACCGGCGGCGGAGGCGGCAACCCGGACTTCGTCGCAGCCCTCGAATCCGGCGACACCGGCGACGGCCCGGCGTCGCCGCGCACCGTCTACCGCACGGCCTATGTGCACGCCGGCCACCGGGACGAGTACGAGGATCTCTGGGTCGAGTCGATGCTCTCGACCGCGACCGGGGTCGGCAACTACCCCGGCGACAGCCGCCCGAGCGCCAACTGGCCGGGCTTCGCCCCGGGCGAGCACGGCGTGCTCAACACGATGACGCCCGATCACCTCGACCTCAGCGGCATCACCGGCCTTGCCGTGAAGCCGCCGATCCTGTGGGTGCACGGCGCCGCCGACGTGATCGTGTCGGACGCCTCGCTCTTCGATCTCAACCAGCTGGGCGCCCTCGGTGCGATCCCCGGATGGCCGGGAGACGACATCGCACCCGCGCAGCCGATGGTGTCGCAGACGCGCGCCGTGCTCGACGGGTACCGCGCCTCGGGCGGCGCGGTGACCGAGCGGCTGCTGCAGGAGTGCGGGCACTCACCGCACCTGGAGCATCCGGATCGGGTCCGCGCCGCCCTCGAGGAGCTCGTCGGCTGACTCGGGCGGAGCGTCGCCTCAGGCCAGGCGGCCGGCGACCCGTTCGGTGCGCGGGGTCCAGAACGGCAGGTCGAGGCCGACGGTGAGACGCACGTCGTCGCCGTCGCCGAACTCGAACCGCCAGATGCGCCGTGCCGCCGACTCGATGCACTGCTCGTGCACCTCGAACGCGGCGTCATCGACCCAGCCGGCGCGGGTCCCGGTGCGGGTCGAGGTCAGCTCCGGGTGCGGCCAGAGCCGGGTCTCGCCCGGGACCCATGCGGTGCGTGCCGCGCCGAGCCGCTCGACCGACCCGTCGGTGCCGACGGTCTCGAGAGTCGTGCGGTCGCCGTCGAGGTGCAGCGTCGCGGTGGCGATGCCGAGGGTCGTGAAGGGCAGGGCGATCGCGCGGCCGGAGACGCGGGCGGCCGCGGCCGGCGGTGCCGCGAGGAACTCGGGCGCCGCGAGCTCGAGCGAGCCGAGGCGGCGGGCGAGCTGATCGTCGCCGGCTCCGTCGGCGGCGGGGCCGTGCGCCCGATCGACGCCGGGCAGCAGGTGATCCCAGACCAGCTGGAGCTCGGACGCGCTGTCGGCCGTGCCCGCCGTCATGGCGACCACGAGGTCGAGCTCCGGGATGACGAGGCCGAACTGCCCGAACGCGCCGTCCATCCGGTACCCGTGCCGCGATCGCCAGAACTGGTAGCCGTAGCCGAGACCCCAGTCCACGGTGGCGCTCGGCCCGTTGTCGACGTGCGCCCGCGTCGCCTCGTCGACCCAGGCCTGCGGCACCAGCTGCCGGTCGCCGCCGTCCCCATCGGACCACCGCCCGCCCCGGCGGTACAGCTCCGCCAGCACGGCGATGTCCTCCGTCAGCAGCGACATGCCGGTGCCGCCGAGGCTGACGCCGCCGGGCGACGGTGCCCAGGGCGGCGTGTCGAGGCCGAGCGGCTGGAACAGGCGCGGCTCGAGGAACTGCGGGAGCGGCATCCCGGTGCGCGACTGCAGGGCGGCGCTCAGCAGATGACTGCCGCCGGAGTCGTAGACGAAATGCTCGCCGGGGGGATAGATGAAGGGCGACGCGAAGTAGATGCGCGGCCAGTGCTCGCCGGGCAGCAGCCGCATGAGGTCCATCGTGTCGGCGTCGTGCCCGCCCGACATCGAGAGCAGGTGCTTCAGGAGCACGTCGCGCGGTCCGTCGACACCGGGGAAGAAGTCGACGGCCGGCTCGTCGATCGACAGGATGCCCTCCTCCTGCGCGATGCCGATCGCGGTGGAGAGGAAGCTCTTGGACACCGAGTGGACGAGGTGGCGCACGTCGGGGGCGAAGGGCGTCCACCATCCCTCGGCGACGACCGCGCCGTGCCGCACCACCATGAGACTGTGCAGGCCGTGCCGGCCGCGCTCGGCGGCCTCGACGAGGGAGGCGATCGCCGCGGGGTCGATGCCCTCCGCGGTCGGGGTGGAACGGGGGAGCACGGGCGCGGCCATCGCGACGGAGCCTACGCCGCTAGCATCGTCGGGGCGCCGCAGGCGCGGAGGAGGTCGCGATGAGCGAGTCCGTCGTCGTCACGACCATCGCGGGGATGCGGTCCGCGCTCGCCGGTCGCGGTCCGGTCGCGCTCGTCCCGACGATGGGGGCGCTGCACGAGGGTCACCTCGCGCTCGTCGACCGGGCCCGCGAGGTCGCCGCCACGGTCGTCGTCTCGATCTTCGTCAATCCCACCCAGTTCGCGGCCGGTGAGGATCTGAGCAGCTACCCGCGCGACCCGAGCGGAGATCTCGCGGCGCTGGCGACGCGCGCGGTCGAGTTCGTGTTCGCGCCCGATGCCTCCGAGATGTACCCCGACGGCCCGACCCAGGTCACGGTGCACGCGGGTGCCGTCGCCGAGACCTTCGAGGGCGCGTCGCGGCCCGGGCACTTCGACGGCGTGCTCACCGTCGTCGCCAAGCTCCTGCACATCGTGCAGCCCACCCACGTGCTCTTCGGCCAGAAGGACGCGCAGCAGCTCTTCCTCGTGCAACGGATGGTGCGCGACCTCGACCTGCCCGTCACGGTCGAGCCCGTGCCGACGGTGCGTGCCGACGACGGCCTCGCGCTCTCGAGCCGCAACCGCTACCTCGACGAGGAGCACCGCCGGGCATCGGTCGCGCTGAGCACCGCCCTGCGTGCCGCCGCGGATGCCGCCGGCGATGGGGTGGATGCCGCGCTGGCCGCCGCGCGCGAGGTCCTGACGAGCGACGGCCTCGTTAAGCTGGACTATCTCGCCGTCGTCGATCCGCGCACCTTCCGCCCGGTGGACGCCGGCTACCGCGGCACCGCGCGCATGCTCGTCGCCGCCCGGGTCGGCCCCGCGCGGCTGATCGACAACGACGCCATCCACCTGACCTAGAGGCCCCCATGACCGCCGACCTGCCCCCCGCGGACGCTCCCGAGGAGACCCTCGAGGACATCGCCGAGCAGAAGGCCGTCCGGCTCGCCAAGCGCGAGCGCCTCCTCGCCGAGGGCGAGCAGGCGTACCCGGTCTCGGTGCCGGTCACGCACACCATCCCGCAGCTGCGCGAGCGCTTCGCCGACCTGCGCGCCGACGACACGACCGGCGTGCAGGTCGGCGTCGCCGGCCGCATCGTGCACCTGCGCAACACCGGCAAGCTGTGCTTCGCCGCACTGCAGTCGGGCGACGGCAGCCGCATCCAGGCGATGGTCTCGCTCGACCAGGTCGGCGAGGAGTCGCTGCAGCGCTGGAAGGAGCTCGTCGACCTCGGCGACCACCTCTTCGTCGCGGGCGAGGTCATCTCGTCGCGCCGCGGCGAACTCAGCGTGCTCGTGCGCGAGTGGCGGATCGCCTCGAAGGCGCTGCTGCCGCTGCCGAACCTGCACTCCGAGCTGAGCGAGGAGACGCGCGTGCGGCAGCGCTACCTCGACCTCATCGCCCGGGAGCAGGCGCGCTTCACGGTCCGCGCGCGGGCCAAGGCGGTCGCGAGCCTGCGCTCCACGTTCGCGCGCCACGACTTCCTCGAGGTCGAGACGCCCATGCTGCAGACCGTGCACGGCGGCGCGAGCGCGCGTCCGTTCGTCACGCATTCGAACGCCTTCGACACCGAGCTCTTCCTGCGCATCGCGCCCGAGCTCTTCCTCAAGCGCGCCGTCGTCGGCGGCATCGACCGGGTGTTCGAGATCAACCGCAACTTCCGCAACGAGGGCGCGGACTCCACGCACAGCCCCGAGTTCGCGATGCTCGAGGCCTACCAGACCTACGGCGACTACGACTCGATCGCGGCGCTCACCCAGGAGCTGATCCAGGATGCGGCCGAGGCCGTCGCCGGATCGCACACGGTGACCTGGGCCGACGGCACGGCGTACGACCTCGGCGGCGAGTGGGACCGCATCCGGATGTACGACTCCCTCTCCGAGGCCGCCGGCGTCGAGATCACGCCGGAGACGCCGCTGACCGAGCTCGCGGCGCTCGCCGAGAAGGAGGGCGTCGAGGTCAAGCTCGCGACGCACGGCAAGTACGTCGAGGAGCTGTGGGAGCACTTCGTCAAGGGCACGCTGCACCGTCCCACGTTCGTCATGGACTTCCCGCTCGACACCTCTCCGTTGGTGCGCGAACACCGCGCGATGCGGGGTGTGGTGGAGAAGTGGGACCTCTACGTGCGCGGCTTCGAGCTGGCCACGGGCTACTCCGAGCTCGTCGATCCCGTCGTGCAGCGCGAGCGTTTCGTCGAGCAGGCGAAGCTCGCGGCCCGCGGCGACGACGAGGCGATGCGGCTCGACGAGGAGTTCCTCACCGCGATGGAGCACGGCATGCCGCCGATGGGCGGCATGGGCATGGGCATCGACCGGCTGCTCATGGCGCTGACCGGCCTCGGCATCCGGGAGACGATCCTGTTCCCGCTGGTCAAGTAGACGGGATACCGCGATGGCTCAGGATCCGGGCGGTCGTCCGACGACGACCCGCATCGTCGTCTGGATCGCGCTCGCGGCGATCGGGCTCTTCCTGATCGGCGACGGCATCCTGAGCCTGCTCTCGCGGGGCGGCTGATGGACCGCCGCACCTCGCGCATCGTCATGTATGCGGGCCTCGCGCTCATCGTCGTCGTGATCGCCGTCGCGTTCTTCCTCGCGCAGCGCTGACTCAGCCGCCGCGGTTAGGCTGACCGCATGTCGGCCGAGGTGTGGGGCGGGATCATCTGGTCCCTCGTGCCCACCGTCGTGCTCGGCCTCATCTTCTGGTTCGTGATGCGGATGATCGTGCGCGCGGACCGCGACGAGCGCCGCGCCTACTCGCGCATCGAAGCCGAGGAGCGCGCTCGCTTCGCGCAGGAGCACTCCGCGCGTCCCTGAGCCGGATCCCGGGTGCCGGATGCCGATGCCGGCCGTGCTCGTGGACGGCCTTCTCGAACCGATCATGGTCTCGGGATCCGTGGGATGCCGCGCGGGACGCATCCGATGGCGAAACCGCGATCGGATCACCGCGCCGCCACGAGCGACGCGACGAGAGGCGCGGCGCGGCTAGGGCTGGTCGCGGGGCCGCAGCCGCACGTTCGGCAGCTCCGGCGCCGGAAGCGCCGTCCCGTCGGCCCAGCCGTCGATCGAGCCGAAGGTGCCGGCGCGATCGCCGCCCGCGATGACGTCGGCCTGCCACCGTTCGCGGAACGCCACGATCTCGTCGTGGCTGCGTCCGACGAAGTTCCACCACATGACGATGCTCTCGCCGAGCGGCACCCCGCCGATGAGCAGCGCGCGCAGCGGCTCGTCGCCCGCGGCGATCGTCAGGGCGGCGGAGCCGGCGGGGGCGTATCCGAGGTGATGGCGCGGGATCGCGACGCCCTGCAGGGTCGGCGATCCGGCATCCACGAGCAGGCCGTGTTCGAACGCGGGGTCGACGGTCAGCTCGACGCGACCGCCGGCGGGCAGGTCGAACTGCGCGGCGAGGAGCGGCGTGAACGCGGTCACGGCGGAGGTCGCGCCGTGCAGTGTTCCGACGAACACCCGCAGCGTCGCATCGCCCACCGCGATCGGCGCCGGCACGTGGTGCTCGAAGAAGGGCGAGGTGAAGCGGTGCGCATCCGGCAGCGCGGTCCACAGCTGCACGCCGTGCGGCCGCACCGAGCCCGGCGTGGACTCCTCGGAGTGCTGGATGCCGGCGCCCGCCGTCATGAGGTTGACCTGCCCGGGGTGGATGAGCTCCCGGCTGCCGACCGAGTCGCGGTGCTCGATCTCGCCGGCGTAGAGCCAGCTGACCGTCTGCAGGCCGGTGTGCGGATGCGGCGGCACGTCCATCCTGCGGTCGTCGGCGCCGACGGTCTCCTCGCCGGTGTCGCCCCCGTACGAGTCGGCGAAGCACCACGCCCCGATGAGGGACCGCGCCCGCTGCGGCAGCGTGCGCCGCACGTGCATCGCGCGCGGTCCGCCGAGCGGCACGTCACGCGGCTCGAGGATCTCGACTCCGCGGCCGGCGAGGGGCTCGTCGCAGACGAGCTCCGCGGGCTCGACCTCGAGGTTGCTCACGCGGCGAGCCTACGACTCGGCGCGGCGACGCGGGGCCGCGGACGGGGGTGCGCCACCGGCACGCCGACGGGGCTCGCGACACCCCTCACGCCCACGGCGAACACGGGATCACCCGGGCCGACCCCCTCGTTACTCTCAATGCAAGGCACCGCCCGACCGGTGCCTGACGAGAGGTTTCAGATCATGTTCGAGCGTTTCACCGACCGGGCCCGCCGGGTGGTCGTCCTCGCCCAGGAAGAGGCGAAGATGCTCAACCACAATTACATCGGCACCGAGCACATCCTGCTCGGGCTGATCCACGAGGGCGAGGGCGTCGCGGCCAAGTCGCTGGAGTCGCTCGGGATCTCGCTCGACGCCGTGCGCGAGCAGGTGCAGGACATCATCGGGCAGGGGCAGACCCAGCCGACCGGCCACATCCCCTTCACCCCGCGCGCCAAGAAGGTGCTGGAGCTGTCGCTGCGCGAGGCGCTGCAGCTCGGTCACAGCTACATCGGCACCGAGCACATCCTGCTCGGGCTGATCCGCGAGGGCGAGGGCGTCGCCGCGCAGGTGCTCATGAAGCTGGGCGCCGACCTCAACCGCGTGCGCCAGCAGGTCATCCAGCTGCTCTCGGGCTACCAGGGCAAGGAGCAGGTGGCCGTCGGAGGCAACGACGCGACGCCCGACAAGGGTTCGCAGATCCTCGACCAGTTCGGCCGCAACCTGACGCAGGCCGCGCGCGACGGCAAGCTCGACCCGGTCATCGGGCGCGAGAAGGAGATGGAGCGGGTCATGCAGATCCTCTCCCGCCGCTCCAAGAACAACCCCGTGCTGATCGGGGAGCCCGGCGTCGGCAAGACCGCCGTCGTCGAGGGGCTCGCGCAGGCGATCGTCCGCGGCGAGGTGCCGGAGACGCTGAAGGACAAGCAGCTCTACACGCTCGACCTCGGCTCGCTCATCGCCGGATCGCGCTACCGCGGCGACTTCGAGGAGCGCCTCAAGAAGGTGACGAAGGAGATCCGCACCCGCGGCGACATCATCACCTTCATCGACGAGATCCACACCCTCGTCGGTGCCGGCGCCGCCGAGGGCGCGATCGACGCGGCCAGCATCCTGAAGCCGCTGCTCGCCCGTGGCGAGCTGCAGACGATCGGCGCGACCACGCTCGACGAGTACCGCAAGCACTTCGAGAAGGATGCCGCGCTCGAGCGCCGGTTCCAGCCCGTGCAGGTGCACGAGCCGTCTCTGCCGCACACCATCAACATCCTCAAGGGACTCCGAGACAAGTACGAGGCGTTCCACAAGGTGTCGATCACGGATGGCGCGATCGTCGCGGCGGCGAACCTCGCCGACCGTTACGTGAGCGACCGCTTCCTGCCCGACAAGGCCATCGACCTGATCGACGAGGCGGGCGCGCGCCTGCGGCTGTCGATCCTGTCGGCGCCGCCGGAGCTGCGCGAGTTCGACGAGAAGATCGCCGGCGTCCGCGGCAGCAAGGAGGCCGCGATCGAGGAGCAGGACTTCGAGAAGGCCGCGTCGCTGCGCGACGAGGAGAAGAAGCTGCTCGGCGAGCGGCTGCGCCTCGAGAAGCAGTGGCGCAGCGGAGACGTCGCCGCGTCGGGCACCGTGGATGAGGGAGTCATCGCGGAGGTCCTCGCGAACGCGACCGGCATCCCGGTCTTCAAGCTGACCGAGGAGGAGAGCTCGCGCCTGATCTTCATGGAGAAGGCCCTGCATGAGCGCGTTGTCGGTCAGGAGGAGGCCATCTCGGTGCTCGCCAAGACCATCCGCCGCACGCGCGCCGGGCTCAAGGACCCGAAGCGTCCGAGCGGGTCGTTCATCTTCGCCGGCCCCACGGGCGTCGGCAAGACGGAGCTGGCCAAGGCGCTCGCGGAGTTCCTGTTCGACGACGAGGACGCGCTGATCTCGCTCGACATGAGCGAGTACGGCGAGAAGCACACCGTCTCGCGGCTGTTCGGCGCCCCTCCCGGGTTCGTCGGCTTCGAGGAGGGCGGCCAGCTCACCGAGAAGGTGCGCCGCAAGCCGTTCTCGGTCGTGCTGTTCGACGAGATCGAGAAGGCGCACCCGGACATCTTCAACTCGCTGCTCCAGATCCTGGAGGAGGGACGTCTGACGGATGGCCAGGGCCGCGTCGTCGACTTCAAGAACACCGTGATCATCATGACCACGAACCTCGGCACGAAGGACATCACGGGCGGCCCCGTCGGGTTCACGCTCGAGGGCAGCTCGGAGAACTCCTACCGCGCGATGCGCGGCAAGGTGGTGGAGGAGCTCAAGAAGCACTTCAAGCCGGAGTTCCTGAACCGCGTCGACGAGACGATCGTCTTCCCGCAGCTGAACCAGGACGAGCTCAAGCAGATCGTCGGGCTGTTCATCAAGCGGCTGGCCGAGCGCCTGCTCGACCGCGACATGACGATCGAGGTCTCGGATGCCGCCAAGGCCCGGCTGATCGAGCTCGGCTGGGAGCCCACGATGGGTGCCCGCCCGCTGCGCCGTGCCGTGCAGCACGAGGTGGAGGATCGGCTCTCGGAGAAGATCCTGCACAACGAGCTGGTGGCCGGCGACCACGTGCGGGTCGACTTCGTGCCCGGGCCGGACGGCGGCGAGTTCACCTTCGAGACCGGGCGTCAGCCCGGCCGCGAGGAGCTCCCGGAGCCGGTCGCCGCGATCGAGGCCTGACCCCGCGCGATCCCCTAGCCAAAAACGCCCAGTGC
>NZ_BAAAQO010000002.1:891258-928190 GCF_039531715.1 Pseudolysinimonas kribbensis
CACTGGGCGTTTTTGGCAACACCGGTAGGGTCGGAACGTGACGGAGATACGGGTGCGGCCCGCCCGCACTCCGGATGTCGTGCAGATCGAGCGCATGATCCAACCGCTCGTCGAGGAGCGCATCCTGCTCGGCAAGGACCGCGTCGTCTTCTACGAGGCCGTCCAGGAGTTCCGGGTCGCGGAAGCACCCGACGGCGAGCTGGTGGGTTGCGGCGCCCTCCACGTCATCTGGGAGGACATCGGCGAGGTGCGCACTCTCGCCGCCGCACCCGCGTGGCGTCATCGCGGCGTCGGCCACGCGCTGCTGGAGCGCATCGAGGACGACGCCCGCGCCCTCGGTCTCGCCCGCCTGTTCTGCCTCACCTTCGAGACGGCGTTCTTCACCGCCCACGGCTACGCCGAGATCGGGGAGGGCATCGTCGCGCCCGACGTCTACGCCGAGCTCGTGCGCTCCCCCGACGAGGGCGTCGCCGAGTTCCTCGACCTGGCCCGCGTCAAGCCGAACACCCTCGGCAACACCCGGATGCTCAAGCAGCTCTAGGAGCGGGCGCCGATCTCGACGATCGCCCGGCCCACGATCTCGCCGCGCGCGAGGGCCGCGTAGGCGTCGGGCGCCTCGTCGAGCGAGACCCGCCGCGTCACCATCGACGACGTGTCGAACCCCCCGCGTTCGGCGATGCCGACGACCTCGGGCAGGTCCTGGCGGGTGCGCCCGCCGTAGGAGCCCACGATCGTGTACCCCCGGCGCACCAGCGGGGTGATCTCGATGGAGGCGGTCGCCTGGCCGTCGGCGATGCCGATCGCGACCATGCGACCGCCGTCGTCGAGCATCCGGCTCGCCTGTTCGAACGTCGCCGGGCGACCCAGCGCCTCGAACGCCACGTCGACGCCCCCGGTGAGGTGGCGGACCTCGGCGACGGCGTCGGTCGTCGACGAGTCGACGGCGTCGGTCGCGCCCAGCCGCAGGGCCTGGGCGAGCTTGTCGGCCGCGATGTCGACGGCGACGATGCGGGAGGCGCCGGCCGCGACGGCCATGCGGATGACGGCCCCGCCGATCCCGCCCGCACCGACGATCGCGACGCGATCGCCCTCGCGCACCCCGCCGGCCCGGAAGACCGCGCCGTAGGAGGTCAGGCCCGCGCAGCCGAGGATGCACGCGCTGGCGAGATCGACGCCGACGGGAGCCGGCGTGAGCGCGGTCACCGGGGTGACGCAGTACTCGGCGAGACCGCCCATCGAGTACATCGCGAGGAAGGAGCCGTCGGGCATCGCGAGCCGGCTGGTGCCGTCGTACAGGGTGCCGCGCAGGCGGTTCTGCGCGAAGAACTCGACGCACATGTCGTCGCGGCCGCGCTCGCACTGCCGGCAGGTTCCGCACGGCATGATGAACCCGCCGACGACCGCGTCGCCGACCTCGAGCGAGGTCGAGGTCCCCTCGCCGAACGCGACGATCGTGCCGCTGATCTCGTGCCCGAGCACCGCGGGGCGCGGAAAGCCGACCTCCCCCTTGATGACGTGCAGGTCGGTGTGACAGACGCCGCACGCCTCCACGCGGATGAGGGCCTCGCCGCGCTGCGGGACCGGCGTCCGCAGCTCCATCACCCGCAGGCCGGCCGCACCCTCCTCGAGCACCGCGGCCCGCATGACGGGCGGCGCTGCTTTCGTATCGTGGAGGTGTCTATCCACGATTGGCTAACGTAGGGCGAGACGCCGGACGCGGTCAAGAGGCCGCACGACGCACTGCGCGTCGGGAGGGGACCGCTCATGAGGATCGACGCGATCGAGACGCTGCGGCGCGGACCGCTCGTGGTGGTGCGGGTGAGCACCGACGACGGCGCCGTCGGCATCGGTCAGACGGCGCCGTACGAGGCGGCGGTGACCGCCCACGTGCTGCACGAACTGGTCGCGCCGTTCTTCCTCGGCCGCGAGGTCTGGGATGCGGAGGCCCTCGTCGACGAGTTCCTGCGGCAGACGTACAAGTTCCCGAGCAGCTTCCTGCTCCGCGGCCTCGGGGGGATCGAGACGGCGCTCTGGGACCTGATGGGCCGCGCGGCAGGCCAGCCCGTCTGGCGGCTCCTCGGTGGCGCGGCCCGCGATTCGGTACCGGTCTACGCCTCCAGCATGGTGCGCGACATCACGCCGGAGGCCGAGGCCGACCGGATCGCCGGCCTCGCCGCGGAGTTCGGCTTCCGGGCCGCGAAGATCCGGGTCGGCGAGGCGATGGGTCGCGACGTCGACGCCGCCCCGCACCGCACGGAGCGCATCATCCCTCGGATGCGGGAGGTCCTCGGCCCGGATTTCCTGCTCAGCGCCGATGCGAACGGCGGATACACGGCCGCCCAGGCCATCCGGGTGGGCCGGATCCTGGAGCAGCACGGCTACTTCCATTTCGAGGAGCCGTGCCCGTTCCCCCAGCTCGACGAGACGGCCGCCGTCGCCGACGCGCTCGACATCCCGGTGTCCGGCGGTGAGCAGGACACCTCCCTGCCGCAGTTCCATCGCATGGTCTCGCGGAGGGCCGTCGACATCGTGCAACCCGACGTCGGCTACATCGGCGGCATCTCGCGCGCACGCAAGGTCGCGGTGCTCGCGGAGGCGGCCGGGATCCCGTGCACACCGCACTGCGCGAACGCCTCGCTCCTGCAGGTCTTCACGCTGCACCTGGCGCTGGCCATGCCCGCGTGCATCCACCCGCAGGAGTGGAGCATCGAGCGCACCCCCTGGACCGAGGGGGTCTTCGGGCCGATGCCCGAGGTCGTCGGGGGCGAGGTCGCGGCGCCGCACGAGCCCGGCTGGGGGATCGAACTCGAGGAGGGCTTCGTCGCCCAGGCGGAACGACGTATTTCGCGTGGATCACAACAAATGGATTGACCTGCTCCGGCCGGTGACCTAGCGTGGCCTGCGTTGCGGAATTTAGTTTCCGTAGCGTGGAAGATGCGAAGGAGCTCCCGTGAGCGATCTGCCCGCGATCGACGTCGATCCCGAACTGAGCGGGGTCGATCCGGTGCCGTGGGCGATCGCACGCCTGGAGCGCGCGATCTCGTCCGCGGGGCGTCCCGTGCCCGCTCTCCGCGTGCGGGCCGGCGGGGTCGCCGCGGGCGACGAGGCCTTCCGGCTCGAGACGGACGACGACGGACTGACCGTGCGCGCCGGCCATGCGCGCGGGGCCGCGTACGGCATCACGGAGCTGGCGGACCGGATCGAGTTCGGGGATGACGGCGCCCTGGTCGCCGCGGACGGAGAGGATGCGGCGCCGGCGGTGCCCGTGCGCGGGGTGCTGCGATCGTTCTCCAGCGACGTCCTCGATCTCGGGTGGTTCCGGGATCGCGCGTTCTGGACCGGCTACCTCGACGAACTCGCCGCCCAGCGGATCAACCGCGTGCAGCTGGCATTCGGGATGCAGTACAACTTCTCGCACGACATCGACGTGCGCGACAACTACCTGTGCTTCGCCTACCCCTTCCTGCTCGAGGTGCCGGGCTGGCAGGTGAGCGTCGCGAACGTCGACGACGCCGACCGCGAGGCGAACCTCGCGGCGCTGCGATTCGCGAGCGACGAGGCCGTTCGGCGCGGCATCGACTTCCAGCTCGGGCTGTGGAATCACGCGGTGCGGCCCGAGCTCGGCGAGAGCCCGGAGCTGCGCTACCCGATCGAGGGGATCGCCGACGAGCAGATCGCCGAGTACTCGGCCGTCGCCCTGCGCCGGCTGCTCGAGGCCTGTCCGGCGATCTCGGGAGTGACCTTCCGGGTGCACTACGAGGGCGGTGTTCCCGAAGCGGGGCACGGGGCGTTCTGGGGGCAGATCATGACGGCCGTCGGCGAGGTCGGCCGGCCGATCGACATCGACATGCACTCCAAGGGGGTCGACGACGAGCTGCTCGCCGCCGCCCGTTCGACGGGCGGGCGGGTGGCGCTCTCGCCCAAGTACTGGGCCGAGCACCAGGGGCTGCCCTACCACCAGGCACGCGTGCGCGATCTCGAGCGCGCGCGGCCGATGAACGACGACGCGCTCTCCGGCGTCACCCAGAACACGCGCCGCTTCACCCGGTACGGCTACGGTGACTTCCTGCGCGGCGATCGCGAGCAGGACGTGGTGTTCCGCGTGTGGCCGGGCACCCAGCGCTTCCTGCTGTGGGCCGATCCGGCGATCTTCGCCGGATACGGCCGCTGGTCGACGATCGGCGGGGCCCGGGGCGTGGAGCTCTGCGAGCAGCTGACGTTCCGCGGGCGCAAGGGCACCGGCGAGGGGCCGCGCGACCTGTACACGGACGCTGAGCTGCACCGGCCGGCGTCGGACGACTGGCAGAAGTACCGCTACGGCTACCGGCTGTGGGGCCGCCTGCTCTTCGACCCGGATGCCGATCCCGAGCAGTGGCGGCGTTACCTCCGTCGCGCGTACGGCGAGGCGGCGACCGCCGTCGAGGAGGCGCTCGGCGCCGCGGGCCGCATCCTGCCCCTGGTGACGGTGGCGTACGGCATGAGCGCCTCGAACAACTTCTACTGGCCCGAGGGATACACGAACCTGCCGATGGTGCACGACGGCGACAAGGGCGCCGGGATGTACGACTTCGACACCCCGGCCCCCTACACCTGGCCCGCGATCAGCCCGTTCGACCCCGAGATGTTCGCGACGACGGACGAGTTCGCCGACGACATCGTGGCCGGGCGCGCCACCGCACGGCGCACCGCGGTCGACAACGCGGCCGACCTGGAGCGGCTCATCGAGCGGGTCGACCGCGCGGTCGCGCAGGCCTCCGCCGCGCCGACGTCGCCGCTCCTGCGCGAGGCGCTGATCGATGCACGCCTGCAGGCGGGACTCGGCCGGATGTTCGCCGAGCGGATCCGCGCCGGTCTCGACGTCTCGCTGCACGAGCGGACGGGCGAGGCCGCGCATCTCGCGCGGGCCGTCGAGGCGCTCCGGCGCTCGCGTCGGGCCCTGGCCGACGTCGTCGACCTCGCGTCGACGGTCTACGTCGACGACCTGGCGTTCGGTGACCGGACGACCGAGCGCGGCGGATGGCGCGATCGCCTCGCGCAACTCGATGCCGAGCTCGCGGAGATCACCGCGCGATCGGGCGCTCTCGGTGCGGGCGATCCGGCGCGCCTGTCGGCGCTCTCCGGCCCGCACACGGCATCGGCGGTGCGGGTCGCCTCCGATGAGACGTACGAGCCGGGCGCGGAGGTCGTCGTCGCGGTGACCGGCGCGGCGCCGTCATCGGTCGTCGAACTGCACCACCGCCCGCTGGACCAGTCGGCCGAGTGGTCGGTCATCACCGTGACCGCCGACGCGGAGGGCACGGCGCGACCGGTCATCCCGGCCGCCGCCACGACGTCGCCGTATCCGCTCTCGTGGTACGTCGTCGCGGACGGGGGCGGTGGCCCGGCCATCCATCCGGGACTCGGGGAGGACCTGTGCGCGCAGCCCTACGTCGTCCTCACCCCGACGCATCACTGATCCCGCATCACCCACCTGCAACGACAAGGAGAGACGAAGATGTTCACCCTGCAGCACTCCGCCGGGGCACGGCCCCGTCGTCGCCGCGGGATCGCCGCGGCCGTGATCGCTCTGGTGGCCGCGTCGGCGCTCGCCGCGTGCTCCACCGCGACGCCCGGCGCCGCCGGAACCGCCAGCGGCGCGCCCGCGAAGGGGCCGAAGGTGAGCGGGTCGCTGACCGTCAGCTTCCTGAGCGGTCAGGCCTACATCGATGACGCCATCAGCTCGTTCAAGGCGCAGAACCCGGGGCTCACCGTGCAGACGACCCAGGCGGTCTCCAACACGTATCAGCCGCAGATCCGCGCGCAGCTCGATGCCAAGCACGCCCCGGATGTCATGTTCGTGTGGGGCGGGTCGGGCAACGCCATGGCGACCAAGATCCTCGCCGAGGCCGGCGAGCTGCAGAGCCTCCAGTCCAGCCCGTGGGTCAAGACGGTCGGTTCGACCGCGAACAGCCTCGTCACCTACAACGACAAGGTCTACGCGCTGAACAGCTTCCAGAACCCGACCGGGGTCGAGTACAACACCGACCTCATGAAGAAGCTCAAGGTGCATGTGCCCACGACCTTCTCCGAGATGCTCGACTTCTGCCAGACGGTCAGCTCGAAGGGCATCGTTCCGATCGCGATCGGCGCGCAGACCGGCTACCTCTCGACGGAGGTGCCGCTCGAGCTCGCCAACACGCTCGTGTACTCGAAGGACCCGAAGTTCGCCCAGCACCTCGCCGACGGCAGCGTGAAGTGGAGCACCTCGAAGCTCTGGAAGAACTCGCTCACGACGGCGCTCAAGCAGTACGTGAAGATGCAGGACGCCAAGTGCTTCCAGGACAACCCCACCGGGTACTCGGATGCAGCGGCCGACCAGCTCGTGGCATCCGGCAAGGCCCTCGGCGTCGACATCATCGGGTCGAACCTGCCGACGCTGAAGCAGGACGCCCCCTCGCTGAACTTCGACATGTACTCGCTGCCCGCCACGGAGAACGCCTCGGACACCGTGCTCACCCTGAACACGGGTGCCGCGTGGGGTGTCGCCGCCTCGACCGACAACAAGAAGGCGGCCGTCGCGTTCGTGAACTACATGGGTCAGCCCGACCAGCTCGCGGCCGCCGCGAAGGCGAACTTCGGGGTGCCGTACACGCCGACCTCGAGCACGAAGATGCAGCCCGAGATGAAGGGCGTCGAGAAGCAGTACCTCTCGAACAAGGTCGCCCTGTGGCAGACCAATTTCTGGCCCGGCTACCAGGTCAAGCAGACCATGATCGCCGAATGCCAGAACCTGCTCGTCGGCAAGCAGACGGTGCAGGGGGTCGTCGACGCGATCCAGAAGTCGCTCGGCGACTCCTGACCCGGCCCGCCCCGGTCCGGCCCGCCGCGGGCCGGCCCGGGGCCTCCATCGGAGACGTCATGACAACAGACATCGCTCGACCCGGTGCCGTCCGTCGCCGCACCCGTCGGCTCGGTGTTCCGTTCTGGTTCGCCGTGCCGGCGCTCGTGTTCTTCGTCGCGCTCGTCGCCTACCCGACCGTGCAGGGCATCGTCTACGCCTTCACGGACTGGAGCGGGCTGGGCAGCGCGATCCACTTCAACGGGATCGACAACTTCGTCGGCCTCTTCTCCGACCCGCAGACGGCCGGCGCGCTCATCAACACGCTCGTCATGGCGGTGACGATCACCATCGCCCAGAACGTCACCGGCCTCGCCCTCGCCCTCGGCGTGAACTCGCGGATCAAGACGCGCAACGTGCTGCGCACGCTGCTGTTCGCGCCGGTCGTGATGACGCCGATCATCGTCGGCTATCTCTGGCAGTTCCTCTACGTGCCCAACGGTCCGGTGGCGTCGATCGCGGCCGCCCTCGGCTGGAGCAACTTCAACGTGCTGGGCGATCCGTCGACCGCGATCTGGGGCGTCGTCTCCGTGGTCGTGTGGCAGTACTCGGGGTACTCCATGGTCATCTTCCTCGCGGGCATGCAGAACATCCCCGAGGAGATCACCGAGGCGGCGGCGCTCGACGGGGCCGGTGCGATCAAACGTTTCGCCTACGTGACCTGGCCGCTGCTGCGCACGCCGACGGCGATCAACCTCACCCTCTCGCTCATCACCTCGCTCAAGCTGTTCGACCAGGTGGTCGCGACCACGCAGGGCGGCCCCGGGTACGCGACGCAGACGCTGTCGACCCTGCTGTACAACGAGGCGTTCCTGTACAACCGCTACGGCTACGGGATCGCCCTCGGCCTCATCGTGTTCGCCCTCATCGCCGTCGTCGCCTTCGCGCAGATGCGGCTGTTCCGTGATCGGAGCCTGCAGTGACCCGCTACCGATGGCGCACGCTGATCGTCGAGATCGTCATGATCGCGGCCGCGCTCGTCTTCGTCTTCCCGCTCTGGATGCTGATCTCGGTCGGCTTCCGCTCATCGCCCGAGGTCGCGACGAACCCGCTCGGCGCGCCGACGAGCCTGTATCTGGACAACTTCGTGCAGGCGTGGCAGACCGGCGGCCTCGGGCCCGCCTTCGTCAACAGCCTCGTCATCACGGTGCTCGCGGTCGCGATCCTCGTCGTCATCGGGTCCGGCGCGAGCTACTACTTCGCTCGTGCGCTCGGCAAGGGCGGCGGCCGCTGGTACGCGTTCGTCGCGGCCGGCATGATGGTGCCCTTCCAGATCGGGGTGCTGCCGCTGTACCGGTTGTTCACCCAGCTCGGGCTGGGCGGCAATCCGCTGTCGGTGATCCTGTTCAACGCGGGGGTGCAACTGCCCCTCACGGTCATCCTGTACACGGGCTTCATGCGCCAGATCCCCGCCGAGTACGAGGAGGCGGCGCGCGTGGACGGCGCGAGCACCTTCCAGATCTTCACCCGCGTCGTCGCCCCGCTGCTGCTGCCGGTCACCGGCACGGTGATCATCCTGGACGGCATCGCGATCTGGAACGAGTTCTTCACCCCGCTGCTGTATCTGGGGGGCACCAACAACGTCACGCTGCCGGTGCAGATCTATGGGTTCGTCGGGGAGTACGGGGCCGACTGGGGCAAGATCTTCGCCGGATTGCTGATGGCCAGCGTGCCGGTGCTGGTGGTGTTCTTCGTGTTCCAGCGGTACATGATCCGGAGTTTCGGCAGCGGCCTGAAAGGCTGAGGATCGGTCGGTCGTCGTCACGAGTCACGGCCGGGAGTGGGAGAATGGCGTGGTCCGGTGTATGACGGACGCGCTCATCGGAAGGGACAGGGACACGTGACCGAAGCCCTTTCGTCCCCGGTCGACGACGCCGCCGTCCAGCGAGTGGGCAGCGTGCAGTCCGTCGAGCGCGCGTTCGAGATCCTCGAGCTGATCGCCGCGGCGGACGGGGAGCTCACGCTGAGCGCGATCGCGGCCTCGAGCGACCTGCCGCTGCCGACCATCCACCGGCTGCTGCGCACGCTCGTCGGGCTCGGCTACGTGAGCCAGAGCCCGAGTCGCAGCTACCTGCTCGCACCGCGTCTGATCCGGCTCGGCGAGACCGCGCACAAGCAGCTCGGCGCGGTCGCCCGCCCGGAGCTCGTCCGGCTCGTCGAGGCGCTCGGCGAATCGGCGAACCTCGCCGTGCTCGACTCCGACACGATCGTGTACGTCGCCCAGGCGCCGTCCCGGCACTCGGTGCGCATGTTCACCGAGGTGGGCCGGCGTGCGCACGCGCATGACACCGGCGTCGGCAAGGCGATCCTGGCCTCCCTGCCCGAGGAGCGGGTGCGGGAGATCATCGACCGCCGCGGGATGCCGGCGGCCACCGACCGCAGCATCGGCACCATGCGCGAGCTGCTGGACGAACTCGCCGTGATCCGCGAGCGCGGCTACGCCATCGACGATGGCGAGCAGGAGGTCGGGGTGCGCTGCTTCGCCACGGTGGTGCCGGGGGCTCCCGTGCCCACCGCGATCTCGGTGTCGGGGCCGGACCGTCGCGTCGACGAGGCATTCGGCGTCCGTGCGGTGCCTCTGCTGATGGCCACGGCCGCGCGACTCGGCGAGGAGTTCCGCGGCTGAGACGCCCGCCAGTTCGCGGCGAGGCTTCCGCCCCGTGCGCCGGGCCGGTCTTACCCTGTGCGCATGTCGTCGATCCGCAACCCCGTGGGTCCCCAGCCGCCGCAGGTGTACTGGCGTCGACGGCTGCTGCTGCTGCTCGGGGTCGTCGCCGTCCTCGTCGTGATCGTGCTGATCGTCGTGCGGCCGGGCGGTGGCTCGCCGAGCTCGGCCGAGACGAAGTCGCCCGGCCCGCACGCCACATCCCCGAACCCCAACCCGACCTTCAGCACCGACGGTCCGGCCGGTTCATGCGATCCGAGCGTCATCACGCTGACGCCCGTCACCGATGCCGCGAGTTACGCGTCGACCACCCAGCCCAAGCTCTCGATGTCGATCACCAACTCGGGTGCGAAGGCGTGCACGCTCGACGTCGGCACCAAGGCGCAGGTGTACACCATCACGAGCGGTGCCGAGACGATCTGGACCTCGACCGACTGCCAGACCGACGCCGTCTCCGACGTGCGCACCCTGCAGCCCGGCAAGTCGCTGACCACGACGCCGTTCGCCTGGGATCGCACGCGGTCGTCGAAGAGCACCTGCTCGGCGACGAACAAGACCCCGGTCATCGCCGGCGGCGCGAGCTACCACCTGCAGGTCAAGGTCGGCAGCGTCACCTCGAGCGCCAGCAAGCAGTTCGTGCTGCAGTAGCCGCCCTGCCCGGCGCTCAGAACGCGGGCACGTCGACGCGGTCGCCGGGCACGGTCTGCGCGAACGCGACGCGGATCGCCTCCCGCAGCACGCCCGCCTCGCCGTCGAGCACACCGGAGAACCCGAGCCGCCGGGCCTCCGCGGCACGCTGGGTCGCCGAGCTCACCGGCCGGATCTCGCCCGCGAGGCTGATCTCGCCGATCGCGGCGAGGGTGGCCGGCAGCGCCTGATCCTTGACGGCGCTCGCGATGGCCAGCGCGATCGCGAGGTCGGCTCCAGGCTCCTGCAGCCGGATGCCGCCCACGGTCGACACGTAGACGTCCGAGCTCGACAGCTTCAGCCCGCACCGCCGCTCGAGCACCGCGAGCAGCATCGCCACGCGCGAGGCGTCGACGCCGTTCACGACGCGTCGCGGCTGCGGCGCCTGCGTGGCGACGATGAGCGCCTGCACCTCGACCGGCAGGGCGCGGCGCCCCTCCATCGCGATGGCGACGCACGTGCCGCTGACGGGAGCGGACGAGCGGGAGAGGAACAGGCCGCTCGGGTCGGGCACCTCGGCGATGCCGTCGCCCGTCATCTCGAAGCAGCCGACCTCGTCGGTCGGGCCGAAGCGGTTCTTCTGCGCGCGGATGAAGCGCAGCGCGGTCTGCCGGTCGCCCTCGAAGTGGCACACGACATCCACGAGGTGCTCGAGCAGCCGCGGGCCGGCGATCGTGCCGTCCTTCGTGACGTGGCCGACGAGCAGCACCGGCAGCCCGCGCTCCTTGGCGACGCGGGTCAGCGTGCCGGCCACCTCGCGCACCTGGGACGGCTGCCCGGGGGCCCCGTCGGACAGCGCCGACGAGACCGTCTGCACCGAGTCGACGATCAGCAGCTCGGGCTGCACGACGTCGACCTGGCCGAGGATGGTGGCGAGGTCGGTCTCGGCCGCGAGATAGAGCTCGTCGGCGCCGTTCTCGCTGCGAAGCGCCCCCGTGCGCTCGGCGCGCAGCCGCACCTGGCTCGCGGACTCCTCGGCGCTCACGTAGAGCACCCGGATGCCGCGGCGGGCCGCCCGCGCCGCGACCTCGAGCAGCAGGGTCGACTTGCCGACGCCCGGCTCGCCGCTCAGCAGGATCGCGGCGCCCGGCACGACGCCGCCGCCGAGCACGCGGTCGAACTCGGCGATCCCGCTCGGCACGTGGGCGCTCGCCTCGGCGCCCCACTGCGCGATCGGGCGGGCGGCGCGGGCCTGCGAGACCGGGGCCGGCGCCATCGCGACGCGCGGGGCATCCCGCTCGATCACGGTGCCCCAGGCCTGGCACTCCGGGCAGCGGCCGTACCATTTGGCGCCCGTCCAGCCGCAGTCGCTGCACGCGTACGCGGCGGTCGGTCGAGCCATGCGGTCAGCCTAGGTCGCCCCTCCGACGGCAGAGGACGGGCCCGCCGCATCGGAGGAGGATGTCCGCGCGGCGGGCCCGGGTGAGGGGGGTTCAGTTGCCGGAGCCCGACCCGCTGCCGCCGCCGGTGCCGCCGCCGAAGCCGCCGCGGAATCCGCCGAATCCGGTCTGGCCCTCGGCGATCGCGGTCGCCGACACATCGCCCGACGCATCCTTCTGCCCGATGACGGTGACGCTGTCGCCGGACTTCAGCTTCGAGACGCTCGAGGTGCTCGTCCGGGTGACCTTCGTCGCAGCGCTCGTGCCGACCTTGACGGTCGAGCCGTCCTGCAGCTTGAGCGTGATGGTGCTGCCCTCGACCGCGGTGATGGTGCCGGCCGTGAAGGCTCCGCCCGCGCCGGGCCGGCCGGCCGGGGCGCCCTGGCCTCCGCCCGCGCCGCCCTGTCCTCCCCCGAAGCCCTCGCCGCCGCGGACCCCTCCCGCGCCCTGGCCGAAGCCGGCTCGCTGCGGGGCGGCGTGGGTGGTGCTCTGGCCGATGAACACTCCGCCGACACCGCCGACGACGAGTGCCGCGACGACCGCGAGCGCGGGTGTCAGATACCTCGTCAGCTTCTTCTTCGGGGCGCTCGGGGCGCTCGGCGCGGCCGGGGCGTCCGGGTCGGGCGCGGGGAGCGCCGCGGGGTCGTGCTCGTCGCCCGGCGTCGCGGGTGTCGTGTCGTCGTTCATGGTGAATCCCTTCGTGATGGGTGTCCGGGTCAGGTGGCGCGCAGGGCCTGGATGGGGCGCATCGCCGCGGCGCGGGCCGCCGGGTAGACGCCGAAGAACACGCCGATCGCGACCGAGACGCCGAGCGCGAGCGGGATCGAGAACCCGAGCACCTCGGGTTGGGTGCCGTTGATCGGGTACTGCGCGCCGACGAGCGCGATGATCACGCCGAGCACGCCGCCGAGGAGCGTGAGCGTCGCCGCCTCGACGAGGAACTGGCCGAGGATGGCCCCGCGGGTCGCGCCGAGCGCCTTCCGGATGCCGATCTCCCGGGTGCGCTCGGTGACGGTCACCAGCATGACGTTGGTCACGCCGATGCCGCCCACCAGCAGCGAGATCGCCGCGACGGCCCCGAGCAGCACGGTGAAGCTCTGCGCGCTCGCCGCGGCCGTCTGCAGCAGCTGCGTCTGGTCGGTGATCGTGTACGGCGCCGGCGTCGCCCCGGATGCCGTGTCGGGGTCGTACCCCAGCAGCTGATCCAGCATGACCTCGGTCTCGCCCTGCGCCGCGGCGACGTCGTCCGCCGACGTCGCCTCCACCGTCATCGTGCTGATCGGGCCGAAGCCGGTGAAGCTGCGCTGCACGCGACTGATGGGAGCGATCACGACCGAGTTGGCATCCTGCGCGCCGGTCGAGGACACCGTCTGCAGCACCCCGACCACGGTGAACGGCGTGCCGCCGACATCGATCGACTGGCCGAGTGCGCTGCCGGTGGGGAACAGTTCCGACGCGAGGGTCGCGCCGATGACCGCGGTCTTCGCCGCGCCGGTCACGTCGGCGTCGGTGAAGGGGGCGCCCGAGCCGATGCGGTTCGTGGTGACCGTGAAGTACTGCGGGGTCGTGCCGATGAGCGAGGTCGAGTCCTCCGACGCGGAGGGGGAGGCGACCGTGAGCGAGGTGTCCACCTGCGGCACGACCGCGTCGACGTGCCCGAGCCGGGAGGCGGCGAGGCGGTCGGCGACCTGCAGCGTGAGCTTCTTCGTCGAGTCGGACGACGCGCCCGATTGCCCGCCGAACCCGAACCCGCTGCCCGCGCGCACCGTGAGCGTGTTCGTGCCGAGTTGCGTGATGAGGTCGCGGATCTGGGTCGAGCTGCCGTTGCCGACCGCGAGCAGCAGGATCACCGCAGCGACGCCGATCATGACCCCGAGCAGCGTGAGCGCCGAGCGCAGCTTGTTCGCGGTGATGCCGCGGAACGCGCTGCGCAGCAGCTCGCCGGGCGTCATCGTGCACTCCCGGCCGGTTCGGCCGCGACCGCGCCCCTGCCGCGGACGTCGCTCACGAGCATCCCGTCGCGGATGTGCACCACCCGCCCGGCCCGGGCGCCGACGGCGTCCTCGTGGGTGATCACGACGATGGTGCGGCCCTCGCCCGAGAGCCGATCGAGGATCTCGAGCACGTCCTCGGTCGAGGCCGAGTCGAGGTTGCCCGTGGGCTCGTCGGCGAGCAGGATCGCGGGGTCGGTCACGAGCGCCCGCGCGATGGCGACGCGCTGCTGCTGGCCTCCGGAGAGCGCGTTCGGCAGGTGACCGGCGCGGTCGGCGAGCCCGACCAGGTCGAGGGCGGCCTCGGCGCGCTGCCGGCGCTCGGCGCGGCGCACCCGGCCGTAGACCATCGGGAGCTCCACGTTGGCCAGCGCCGACATCCGGGGGATCAGGTTGAACGACTGGAACACGAACCCGATCCGGCGTCCCCGCACGCGGGCCAGCGCGCGCTCGTCGAGCGACGCCACGTCATGCCCCTCGAGCACGCAGGTGCCGGAGCTCGCCATGTCGAGGCAGCCGAGCAGGTTCATGAGCGTCGACTTGCCGGAGCCCGACGGCCCCATGATCGCGAGGTACTCGCCCCGGTCGACCGTGAGGTCGATGCCGCGCAGCGCGTGCACGGCGGTGTCGCCGCTGCCGTAGGTCTGCCGGATGCCGTGCAGCTCGAGCACCGGATGCCGCGGTGGGAGGAGCGTCATCCGTTCGCCCCTCCGCGGAAGGAGCCGCCCGTGCCGCCGAAGGCGCCGCCGTTGCCGCCGAAGCCCCCGGTGCCACCGCCGAATCCGCCGCGTGTGCCGGTCCTTCCGGTGATGCCCGTCGTGCCGCCGGTGCCCGTCGTGCTCGGCGTGAGCGTGCCGATCACGACGGTCTGGCCGGCCGTGAGGCCGTGGGTGATCTCCGTGCCCTGATCGCCCACGACCCCCGTGATCACGTCGACCGTCGAGGTGGTGCCGGTCTTCTGATCGACGACTTCGACCGTCGAGGTGCCGTTCGCCGTCGTGATCGCGGCCGCCGGCACGAAGAGGGCGTCGTCCTTGCTCGACGCGATCGTGATCGCGACCTCGGCCGTCTGCCCGAGGCGCACCTTGGCCGGCAGCTTGTCGAGCGTGATCGTCGTCGCATACGTGACGACCGAGTTGGATGCCGTGGCCGTCGGCGAGATCGCCGTCACCTTCGCGGTCGCGGTGATGCCGGTGAGCGCGGGGAAGGTGATCGAGGCGGCCTGGCCGACCGCGACGTCGGCGATGTCGGCCTCCGCGATGTTCGCCGTCACGACGTAGGCCGAGGTGTCGGCGATCGTGACGAACCCGGATCCCGAGCTGCTCGACGAGTTCGAGCCCGAGCCGCCGCCGGACGCCCCGGATCCGCCGCTCGTGCCGCTGCCCGACGAGGCGCTCGACCCGCCCGATGACCCACCGACCTCGCCGTTCACCGCGATCACGAGCCCGCCGATGGGCGCCGTCAGGGTCGCCAGGGCGACCTGCGCCTTCGCCTGCTGATAGGCGTCGGAGGCCTTGGTCACGGCGCCCTTGGCCGCGTTGATGCTCGCCGTGGCATTGCCGCCGCCCTGCCCGGAGCCGGAGGTCGCCTGCTGCTCGGCCGCCGTCAGGTTCTGCTCGGCATGCACGTACTGCGTCCAGCCCTCGCTCTGCGCCGTCTCGAGGTCGCTCGCGTCGATCGTGGCGAGCGTCTGCCCGGCGGTCACCACCTGGCCGACGCTCACGTCGACGGCCGACACCGTGCCCGAGACCTGGAACGAGGCCGCGACCTCACGCGTGGGCGCGATCGACCCGCTCGCCGTGACGGTCTGGCTGACCGACCCCCGCTGCACCGTCGCCGTGAGCCGGGTCGCGGAGGCGCCGGCGGCCGATGCCGACCAGGGATGCCAGAGCCAGAGCCCGCCGCCGGCGAGCGCCAGCACGATGACGCCGACCAGGATGCCGTTGACCAGAGCGCGACGCGTGGGCTTCACGCTGAGGACGATGGCCACGCTTCATATGCGCACCATTGAGCGGACCTATGAACGAACCGAGAGCCCGGTCACGCGCGGTGACCGGGCTCTCGGATCGGCAGGGCGCCGGTGCCTCAGGGCAGGTAGTACGTCGGGTTCGGCAGCTTCACGTCGAACAGCGCATGGCCGCCGATGAGGTCGCTGTACTGGTCGCCGAGGTTCGCGACGATCCGGTACTTGCCGCCCGCCTTCGTCTCGAGGTAGGCGCGGGTGCCCGACTTGTACTCGATGGTCGTGCAGGTCGCGCCGGCCGCGCAGTCCAGATACGCCGGCTTCTGGCCCGCGGCGAACTTCACGAAGTAGTTCGCATCGGTGAAGCCGATGTAGCCGACCTTGGTCACGTTCTCGATCGAGGCGGCCTTCTGGGCGGCGCTGCGTCCGGTGATGCCGATGGGCTGGCATCCGGCCTTCAGGATCGCCTTCTCGAACGCCACCATGCCGGGCGTCGCGGGGAAGACCTCGTTCAGCACGTCCTGGTTGTTCTGCGCCGGGTCGAAGTGGAAGTGCATCGTGCCCACCTCGCGGTCGTAGGTCCACAGCATGGTGTCGTCGGTGTCGAAGATCACCGCCGGCTTCTGGTGCAGCCGCTTGCCGACGTAGCACGCGGCCGCGATCTTGGGCAGCTGCTGCCACTCGATGCGCGTCATCTCGCGGATGTAGGGCGAGTCGGTCTTGTTCGCGATACCGGTGCCGGGGTCGCCGTAGTAGGTGGCGATGGTCTTCTTGACGACGTCGATGTTCGGGATGCCCTCCCCGCCCTGCGTCGCCCCGCTCGATCCGTCGGCGGCCATCGTGAAGCGCGTGCGCGGCTGGAGGCTGCGCTCGTCGACTCCGGACTGCTGGATCGACGCGAGGTCGGGCGACGGCAGATAGTAGGTGGGGTTCGGCAGCTTCTGCGCGTTGTCGGAGTAGCCGCCCTGCAGGTCGGACCACTGGTCGCCCACGTTGAGGGCGATGTCGTAGTGCAGGTCGTTCTCGATGTGCTTGCGCGTGTTCGCCTTGTACTCGACGGTCGTACAGCCGGCGGTCGCGCAGGTCACGTAGCTCGGCTGCTCACCGGTCGCCCATTTCGTGAAGTAGTTATCGGCGGTGAAGCCGGTGTAGCCGACCTTGGTCACGTTCTCGATGGAGGCGGGCTTCTGCGCGGCGCTGCGGCCGGTGATCCCGAACACCGCGAAGCCGGCCTGCTGCGCCGCCTTCTCGAACCCGACCATCGCCGGGGTCGCCGGGAACACCTCGCCCAGCACGTCGGTGTTGTTGGCGGCCGGGTCGAAGACGAAGTGCATCTCGCCGACCTCCTGGTCGTAGGTCCACAGCATCGTGTCGTCGGTGTCGAACACGATGGCGGGCTTCTGATCCGGGTGGTGCGCGACCGAGCTCGCGTAGAGGCGCGGCAACTCCGCGGTCATCTTCGCGACGATGCCGTTCATCTCCGAGATATAGGGAGACGACGTCTTGTTGGCGATGCCGGTGCCGGGGTCGCCGTAGTAGGTGGCGATGGTCTTCTTGACGATGTCGATGTTCGGGATGCCCTCCCCGCCCTGCGTCGCCCCGCTCGATCCGTCGGCGGCCATCGTGAAC
This sequence comes from Pseudolysinimonas kribbensis, assembly GCF_039531715.1. Lineage (NCBI taxonomy): Bacteria > Bacillati > Actinomycetota > Actinomycetes > Micrococcales > Microbacteriaceae > Pseudolysinimonas > Pseudolysinimonas kribbensis. The sequence continues at coordinate 908,450 of NZ_BAAAQO010000002.1, forward strand.
TGGGTGCGCGGCGTCAGGGCCGCATCGTGGTTCGAATGCCCGTGATCGCCGGGGCCTCCGTGGCCACCCGGCCAGGCGTTCGCCGAGACGGCCCCGGCGAGGATCCCGCCGGCGGCGAGCGCGACGGTGGCGACGCCCACGAGGGCGGCGCGGAGCGGACGGTTCGACATTGATCCTCCAGCGCTGAGGCATGGTCACGTCCCCCGAATGGGGGCCGTCTCGAACCTATGTCGGGACTGTGAAGACCACCACCCCCTGTTGGGTAAACTCTCTCCCGGTACCGTGTCCGAGCGGCCGAAGGAGCATGTCTCGAAAACATGTGACGGTTCACCCCGTCCGTGGGTTCAAATCCCACCGGTACCGCCATGAAAAACCCCTGCTGAGCAGGGGTTTTTCTGCTCCAGGCGCACTTGTTATCCGGTGCCGACCCTGACAAGTCTCACTCTGAGGCTCACATCGTCGCTTTGCGCATGAGGCGATCGCGGAGGCGGTGACGACGGAATGGCGGCTGAGTCATGCGCTGCGTGCCGCAGACGACACATCTGCTTCGTCTGGACGTTGAGCCGCCGGACTACCTTCCAGATTGGCGGAGGGTCTGGGCTTGCCACGGCAGGGTGAGCCGCCCCAGCTGAGCCAGATCCACCTGCCCGTCGGCTGGTTGGATACGATCCCGAACGTGCCACTCTCCGGGCCAGTAACGGCCGTGATCATCGACAAGCTGTCCGAAGCCGGTCACAGCGAGGTCGGGCAGAAGCTTCGCGAAGCAGATCTTGCTAAGCATGACCCCGGCAACGTCGACGGTTTGAACAGGGTGAACCGGGTGACGCGGACCCTCGACACGGCGCTCCTCAAGGATCCGCTTGGCGAGGAGAAGGTTCTCAAGCTGATCGACCTCATGATCGAGCCCGACTCCTGGCCCTCCAGGGATCAGGGGTGGCTGGCGCGGCTTGACAAAGCGCTTCAAGCGGACGGCTATTCGATCGCCGAGACGAGGGCGCCTGCCAAGAGCAACATTTGGCCCCCACAGCCGGACATTGAGGTCGTCACACTTCGCGAAGTGGTGCTGCGGGGCGACGGCGGCGCACCCTTCGCCGAACGGACCAGCGAGCTCCGAGCTCGCCTGTTGCAACTCGGGTTCTCAACCGCGGAGCATCACCTCGGCGAGGCAAGCACCCACCTGCGGAACTCGAAATGGACCTCCGCGAACAGCCAGATCCGACCCGCGCTGGAAGCGTTGCTGTTGGAGATCGCGTCCAGAGACGGGCTAACCATTCCGAACCCACCGGGAGGCGGAAGTGCGATCGCCGCGTTCGCGAACGCGGATCTCATCGATGCGAACGGCCGCAAGTTCCTCGACGGGGTCTGGTCGCAGCTGCACTCAAAAGGCAGCCACCCCGGGGCGGGCGGGGAGTCGGACACCAAGAACCGCATGCACCTGTTGACCGGGACTCTCGGCTGGGTACTCGACAGCCTCACGCCCTGAGCTGCATAGACGTCTACCGCAGTCGCGTCGTGTTGGGATGGTTTGGCGCGAGCTTTGCTGGTTGCGTGAGTGACGCTTCCAGGAGTGTGCGGTGGACGCCCCGGGAATCTAAGTCCTTCGTAGACGAGCGGCTTGAGGTTAAGGACGCCCTGGCCCGCCTGCCGACGTTCCTGTCCCCGCACGAAGTTTCTCGATAGTTTTGCGGTACCCTTCACAGTGAAGGCTTCCGCAAAACATTCGGGAAATCATGACAGATCTCGTCGACACGCTGATCGCTCAAATCGCTAACCGCACCACCAGCGCTGACGAACTCGAGGCGCGTCACGTCGAGTTCAAGACGGACGGGCGGTCGCTCCCCGCCGATCTCGTCAATCTGGCCGATGCCGCGGCTTGCTTGGCCAATGCCGCCGGCGGAGTGATCGTCGTGGGCGTCTCTGACTCGATTACCGGGCCAGAGGCCATCCAGGGAACGAGGCTCGATCCTGAACGAACTCGCGTTCGGATCCACGAACTGACTCAGCCCCCACTGCTGGTCGAGATCGTGGACCGGCAGACGGAGCACGGACGGGTGGTGGTCATCGACGTCCCTGAGAGCACCCAGGTGCACAGCGCCAACGGGAAAATACCTACCGAGCGCATCGGGACGAGCTGCATGCCTATGACGACGGATCGGATCACTGTCGTTACATCACAGAAGACAGGCAGGGACTGGAGTCTCGCGAGCAGCCACGCAGGTATGGATGCGCTGGACCCGTTTGCGATGCAGGTCGCACGAGATCTCCTCGCGCGTTCTAGCGATCTGTCGAAGCGGAGGTGGGCGGAACTGCCTGATGTAGAACTCTTGCGCGCCGCTGGTGTGGTGCTCGACGATCAGACGCTCACCAACGCTGGGGCGCTGATGTTCAGCCGCCTGTATGCCGACAAGACGCTCATCTCATACACGCATCGGCGCACCCCGGCCGGCCAGCTAACGGCGAACGAGCAGATCCCAGGACCGCTCGTCGTGGCAGTCCAGCGCGTGTTCGACCTCATCGATGCTCGCCTGGAGACAACTCCAGTGTCGATCGGCAAAGGTCAGCAGCTACACATCGCCGATCTTCCGGAGCCCGCAGTCCGCGAGGCCGTAGTTAACGGCATGATGCACCGCGAGTACTTCAGCCTGGAGCGGACCTCCGTCGAGCACACGGTCACCCAGCTCAGGGTCAGTTCACCGGGTGGATTCGTCCCCGGGGTCAACGTAAACAACGTCCTCACCACGTCATCTCGCACTCGCAACTCGAATCTTGCCAATGCGATGCGATCACTCGGGCTAGCCGAGACTGCCGGATCCGGAGTCGACCGGATGTACGCAGAGATGGCTCGAGTCGGCCACCAGCCCCCGCGCTATACCGCGGATCCGACCCAAGTCGAGGTCACTCTGTTGGGCGGCGCGCCCAACACGGCTCTCGCCCGATATGTATCAACGCTGCCGCGCGAAGAGGCCGCGGACGCAGACACCATGCTGATCCTCCTGACGCTGCTGACCAACAAGACTGTCAAGGCAGAAGAGCTGACCCGCCTTCTGCAGAAGGCGTCCGCGGAGGAAGCGCAATCCGTTCTGGCGCGACTGAGCAACGACGAAGTTCGACTCCTCGAGCCCACGCGCGAGACCGCGCGACGTGCACAACCTCGCTATCGGCTGCGGGAGGAGGCCTTGGCCGCGCTCGGACCGGCGGTGACGTACAGACGCCGGACGACGGACCAGCTCGACCGGAAGATCATCGACCTCGTGCACGAGACCACAACGATCAATGCTCGGATGGTGCGGATTCTCCTGGACCTCGACACGGTGGGGGCATCGCGAGTGCTTGCAGACCTGGTCGATCGCGGGATTCTCGTCAAGACCTCTGAGGCCACACGAGGTCCCAGCGTGACCTACGGACGAGGCCGATCTTTCCCGCACCGGCAACGGCCTCCCGCACACAACCGGGAGGCCGCCGATGAGACCGATCCCACTCAGGTCACTCTCGATGGGGCCTAGTCACAGCGCCGAAATGCCCAGCCTCGGGAGAACGTGACAACAACGTGGCAACCAATGAGCAACGCCGTACTGATCGAGCAGTGCCTGACTGAGGGCGAAAAACGACGGAATCGCGAACTCGGACGGCCGGTTTGGGATGGACGAATTCAAATCCCGCCGGTACCGCCACGCAAGAGCCCCGGAGTCGTTGAGATTCCGGGGCTCTCGCCGTCTCACGACTCCGCTGAGTCAGTCCGCGAACACCGCGCAGCACCGCGGCCGATGGCGATCTCAGGCGACCAGGGTCCCTCCGTCCACGACGGCGATGGTGCCGGTGACGTAGTCCTGGTCCATCAGCGCGACGTACGCCTTCGCGGCGTCGTCGGGCGCCGCGACTCGGCCGAGCGGCAGGGACGCGGCGGTGCTCTCGTACATCGTCTCGCGATCCGCGTCGCTCATCGCCGACCACAGCGGCGAGCGGAGCACGCCCGGTGCGACCGCGTTCACTCGCAGCGGGGCGAGCTCGACGGCGAGGGACCGGACCACCGCGTTCATCGCGCCGCACGCGGCGGAGCCGAGCGCCCATCCCGGGCCCCCCTTGAACGCGGCCGTACCGCTGGTGAGCGTGACCGAGCCGCCGGCGCGCAGGTGCGGCACGGCGAGCCGCACGGCGTCGAGGGCGTGGAAGAGGCGGAGGCCGAAGAACTCGGCCGCGTTCTGCGCCGTGATCTCGTCGAGGGTCCGGCCCACGAGGTTCTCGGCCGCGGTGTAGGCGAAGTGGTCGAACTCGCCGACGCCATCGAGGAAGGCGGCGACCTCCTCGGCGGACGTCGCATCGACGGCGCGGCCGATGACGCCGGCGGGGAGCTCGCCGAGGGCGCGCTCGATCGATGCGGGGTTGCGCGAGGCGATCGTGACCTGTGCACCCGCGAGGGCGGCGCGGCGGGCGACCGCGAGACCGATTCCGCTGGTGCCGCCGAGGAGGACGACGCGGGAGGAGCTGTCGAGTGTCATGGCCTCAGGTTCGGGCCGCGACCGCCTCGTCGTCCAAGACCTCCTCGGTCGTCAATGATGCCCGGAGGGTATGGGCGAGCGCAACGGCGGCACGCAGCGCCGGGGAGCGGCGATGCGCCATCCACGCGACGGCCACCTCGCTCGGGCCGATCCCGGCGACGGGCCGGGATACGACATCCGGCCGCCGGTAGAAACCCGCTGTGGACGCAGGCAGCACCGCGACGCCCTGGCCGGCGGCGACGCGCTCGAGCTTGACCTCGACCTCCCGCGGATGTCCGCTCACCCGCCCCGCGGAGCGGCCCGCCCGCCGTCGCGCGTCCCGCCACTCGGGCATGGCGTCGGGGGCCTGAAGCAGGTCCCATTCGGCGAGGTCGTCAACCGTCAGCTCGCGACGGGCGGCGAGCGGATGCGAGGCCGCGAGCATCGCCAGGCGCCGTTCGCGGAACAGGGGCTCGACCGACATCCCGGGCGCGCTCACCGGTAGGCGCACGAGCCCGAGATCGACGCGGCCGTCGAGGATCGTCTCGACCTGGTCGTCCCAGCCGGTGCGAACGAGGTCGACCTCGAGGCCGGGAACCTCCGCGCGCAGCCCCTGCACGATCGGCGTCACGATGAGGCCGGGCATGAACCCGATCGAGAGCCGCTCGACGCCGCGTGCCGCGTGCCGCGCGTGTCGCTGCAGCGCCGATGCCGACTGCAGCAGGGCGCGCGCATCCGGAAGCAGAGCGCGCCCCTCGTCGGTGAGGGCCGTGCCGCGGGTCGAACGGGCGAAGAGGATGACGCCGAGCTCCTTCTCGAGGAGCGCGATCTGTCGGCTCAGCACCGGCTGAGCCACGTGCACGCGCTCGGCGGCGCGGCTGTAGCCGAGCTCCTCGGCGACCGCCACGAAGTACTCCAGGCGTCGGAGGCTGAGGTCGATCACGCTGTCATGCTATTCCCAGCGGGTATCAGTCATCCGTCCGTCGCCCGCGCCGAAATCCCACCTTCATTGCTCTAATGGGACCATGCAGGCGCAGGCAGCACGCACATCGCGGGTCAGTCTCGGAGCGGTCTTCGTACTCGTCTCGGTGGGGCTCTGGACCTTCACCTGCGCCTGGATGCGCGTTCCCGACTACCTGTTCCACGCGGAGGGTCAGCTCTACGCGCTGTTTCCGCTCGCCCTCCTCACCGAAGCAGTCGTGATCGTCCTCTCGGTCATCGGTGCGGTCGTCGCGATCGTCGACGTCGCGCGGCGCCGCATCCGGGCCCTCAAGGCCGCGCTGATCTTCGCCGGTGTGGCGTTCATGCTGACGCTCGGGCCGATCTTTCTCTGGTTCGGCACCATCCCGATCGGAGCCCACCTCTTCGGCTAGCACATGAGCGTTCCCGGCATGAGCGTCATCTCATGTGCTTGAGGCAAGCAACGATGCGGGCTTAACCTGCGATCGCCCCTCCTTCGGGGGTCATGTGCATCGTTGTACGGGCCGGGGCGGGGCTTCACTGGGGAGGCAGTAGATGGGAATCCACGATGCTCGCGACGCGAGCGATCAGGGTCGGGGTGCGCAGGTCACGCGACGGGCACTGCTCGGCGCGGGAGCGGCCGCGGCAGCGGGCTTGACGTTCGGTCTCGGGGCGCCGGCGTTCGCCGATGCCAGACCGGCCGCGGCGCCGGGCGGTCCCGGCACGCCTATCACCGAGTCGCCCTTCGGGCCCGTCGTGGTGGCCGGTCAGAACGGCCGGACGTCGTACGCCCGCGCCGTGCAGCTGAGCGCCCGGCAGCCCGGGCGGTCGCGGACGCTGCTCGCGACGTACCAGGGCGCCGGAGGAGCGGGGTTCCCGCTGTACCGCAGCGAGGACGAGGGCCGGACGTGGGCGCTGCAGAGCACCATCCCGGTCAACGGCTTCGCGCTGCAGCCGTTCCTCTACGAACTGCCGCGGGCGTTCGCCGGTCTGCCGAAGGGGGCGCTGCTGTTCTCGTGCAACACCTTCGCCAACTTCTCGAGCACCAACATCCAGCTGTATGCGAGCACGGATGAGGGGATGACCTGGCAGTTCCTGAGCACGGTGGCGCAGGGCGGCCCGCCCGACACGACGAACGGCGCGACGCCGGTGTGGGAGCCGTTCCTGCTGCTGCACCAGGACAACCTCGTCTGCTACTACTCCGATCAGCGCGACCCGGACTTCGGGCAGAAGCTCGCGCACCAGACGAGCAGAGATCTGCGCACCTGGGGTCCGGTGGTGAACGACGCGACCGGTACAACGTACGCGAACCGCCCCGGCATGACGACGATCGCGCAGATCCGGGGCGACCTGTGGATCATGACCTACGAGTACGGCGTCCCCGACGATCCGGAGAACCCGCAGCGCGACGACTACTCGTACCCGATCCACTACCGGCTCGCGCGCGATCCGGAGTCGTTCCGGTTCTCGCAGGACATGGCGCTGGTGCCGTCGACGGGTGCCGTGCCGAACGGGGCGCCCGTCGTCTCGTGGTCGCCCTCCGGTGGCAAGAACGGCACGATCATCGTCACCGACAACGACGATCAGGATTTCATGATCAACCGGGCGCTCGGCGATCCGGGAGCGTGGACGCGCTTCTCGTCGCCGATGCCCGCCGGCTACAGCCGGTACACGATCCCGCTGGTCGGTCCCGGTCGTCCGCCGGAGCCCGGTCTGGTGTTCGTCATCACCGGCGCACAGTACGGGAAGTCCGGGCCCGTGGAGGCGGGGATCATCTCGCTGGGGGCGTAAGGCCATCGCGGCATGGGTCGCGCGGAAATCCACCGCGCGACCCATGATCCCGCGGCGAGAAATCGTCGTCACACAATGACCGGAGACGCTCGCTCCCCCTAAGCTGACGCGGAAATCGTGGCTGAGCGCGCAAGGGGTGCGAATGCCGGCAGGTCGATCCGTGTTCTGGGTCAGCAGCGTGCGGCGTCGGCCTGCCTCGTTCGTGTGGCTCGTGACGCTGTCGGCGATCGCCATGGTCCTCTCCGTGCTCGCGCCTCTGCTGGTTCGCGCCGTCGACGAGGTCACGCTCGCGCAGGCGGTGCACCGGGCCGGGATCGAGCGCACGGCGATCGTGGCGGCGGCCGACGTGCCGGGCGGATCGGCCCAGAGCGGCCTCGTCTCGGTCGAGGCGGTCACGAACGCGGTGCACGGGAGCGTCTGGGCGCCGCCGTTCCGCGCGGTGGATTCGAGCACGGAGTACTCCTGGGCCCTGAGGGGTCGGGCGAGCGCGCGGGGGACCGCGGCCGTCGCGGCACCCCAGACCTCGTGCCGGGGCACCACGTTCGTCTCCGGTCGGTGCCCGACGCGCAACAGCGAGATCGCGGTGGCTCGAAGCACCGCGGGCACCACGGTGAAGGTGGGCGCGTCCCTCAGGTTGAAGACGCCGACCGCCGTGACGTTGAGAGTGGTCGGCATCTACGACGACCGCAGCGGCATGGGCGCCGTCCTGAAGGGCCCGTCTCGGCTGAGCCGGCACACCGATAGCCCCGCGGCACCGGATCTGGTGGTCACGCTCGGGCAGTTCGGTCGCCTGAACGTCGACGGAACCGCCTCCTCGGTCCGCGTCCTGCGCCGCGACGTGACACTGGATGACGTGTCCGGCATCCGGGCGGACATCCAGCGCGCCCAGGACGAGACCCTCACGGCCGTCAGCGCCGCGGCCGGCACCCGCGTCACCTCCCACATCCTGGACGTCGTGGACGGGGTCGAGCCGCAGCGCGACGCCGCCGCGACCCTGCTCGCCGTCGCCGCTCTCGAGGCGCTCGGACTGGCCTGGTTCGCCGAGGCCCTGCTCGTGCAGCGGATCGGGCGCGATCGAGCGGGCGAATGGGGGCTCGCTCGGCTTCGGGGACTGCCGCGGGGCCGGTGGCTCGCGTCCGTCTTCGTCGAGCCGGCGGTCGCGGTGATCGCCGGATGCGCCGTCGGCGCCGTGGTCGGAGTGGCCGCCGCTCAGCTGGCGGCGGGCGCGGTCATGGGCCCCGCCGCCACCGTGGAGCCGCTCCAGCCGCTGGTGATCGGCGCCGCCGTGCTGTCCGTCGTGGGGTCGCTGGTGGCACTGGTGGCGGCGAGCGTGCGGTCCGCCCGGCTCCCGCTCTCCGTCCTGCTGCGCGAGACCGCCGAGCCGCGCACGATCTCGCGTGTGGCCCTCATCGGGCAGACCGCGATCGTGCTGCTCGCGCTTGTGGTCGTGTACTCGCTCGTGTCGCAGACCAGCATCACCGGCCCGCAGGTAACGTTGCTCGCACCGGCGGTCGTCGCGGTCCTCATCGGCATCGTCGGCCTGCGGCTGGCCATCGCGCTCATCCGGCGGGTCACGCGAAAGGCGCCGAGGTCGCTGACCGGGCTGCTCGTCGGTCGGCGGCTCGGTCGAGCGCCGTCGGCGCTGTACGTCGCGGTGATGGTGACGATGGGACTCGCCGTCGTCACCTACTCCGCCCAGACGGCGGTCGTGGCGGATCGTCTGCAGGATGATCGTGCGGCCGCGTACCTGGGTGCGAGCCAGGCGGTGACGGTCTCGGTGCCCTCGGATGTCGACTTCCTCCAGGCGGTCAGGCGCGCCGATCCGAGCGGCACGCAGGCCATGGCCGTCGAGCTTCTGCCGAGCCGCGGCGACGCTCCGTCGCTGGTCGCGCTCGACGCCTCCCGACTGACGGCGGTCTCCTCGTGGGAGCCGGCGTGGAGCGGGTTGGGCGCGGCGAAGCTGCGCGCGGAGCTGGCGCCGCCGGCGGGCGCGTCGATGACGGTCACCGGCACGCAGATCTCGATCGAGCTCGCCCGCGTGAGCGACGTCGGGGATGCGCCGCCGGATGCGACCGGGCCCTTCCTCACGATGGTCGTGCAGAACGCGACCGGCTGGCACACCGTCTCGTTCGGCGCACCGCACGACGGCACGCTCGTCAGCGCACCGCATGCGGTCCCCTGCGCCGATGGATGCCGGGTGGTCTGGCTCGGCGAGCGCCGCGACGGCTCCGACGCCTCATCCTTCGCGACGGCCATGACGATCACCGGATTCTCGACCGACGCGCAGCCGGCTTCCCGGCTGTCGCCCTGGCTCGACGCGGACAGGTGGCGCAACCGCATCGGTGAGGGCTCCGACTCGGTCCTGACGCCGGGAGCCGTCATCAGAAGCCGGCCGGATGGCCTCGGCGTCCTGTTCACCGGCGGGCAGGGCGACACAGCGAGCATGGCGCCGAAGGACGCCCCCGAACCCCTCCCGGCGATCGTCGGACCGTCGACCCAGCTCACCCGGTATCCGGGAATCCCGCACGCGTTCGTGGGGGCGGGGCTCGACCAGAGCAGGCTTCTGCTGCAGGAGGTGCAGCGCGCGCGCATCCTGCCCCGGATGCTGGGCGACGGTGCGGTGGTCGATCTGGCGGTCGCGGATCGGGTGGCTGATCCCGCGCAAAGCGCCGCGAGCGACGAGGTGTGGCTGGCTCCGGGTGCCCACCCCGAGGTGATGGCGGCGCTGGCTCGCGATCACATCCGAGTCACCGGGCGCACGACGCTCCGCAGCGTCGAGGACCGGTTCGCGAGTGAGGCGTCGCCGAGGTCCGCCCGGCTCGGCCTCGCGGTGGGAGCGGGTGCCCTGCTGCTCTCGCTGCTCGGCGTCATCGCCATCCGCATGGTCGGCGCCGCCGGACGCCGCCGGGACTGGGATTCGCTGCGCACCGCGGGTGTGCCCCGACGGCTGCTCCGCAGGGTGGCCGCCGTCGAGACGCTCGTGCCGATCGGGCTCGCCGCGGTGCTCGGCGTGGGTGCCGGCGTGGTCGCGTTCGTCCTGACGGTGCCGCACCTGCCGCTCACCCGCGGCGATGGCGCGGTTCCCCCGCCGGACTACGCGCTCGCGCCCCTTCCTCTGGCCGCGACCGTAGCGGGCGTGCTGTTGCTGATCGCGGTCATCGCGGAGGTCGGGGCGCGCCTGGAGCTGCGGGGCGGGAGGTCGCGATGAGCGCCCCCCTCGCGAGACGCCCGCCCGCCGCGGCCGCCGACGTCCCGGCCCTGCGGTGCGCGGGGCTCGTGCACGTCTACCGCGAGGCCGGAACCGATGTGGCCGCGCTGCGCGGCATCGACCTCGAGGTCGAGCCCGGCCAGCGCGTCGCGCTGCTGGGTCCGTCGGGATCCGGCAAGTCGACGCTGCTCACCGTCGTCGCCGGCATCATGCGGCCCTCGGCCGGCACGGTCGCGGTCTTCGGCACGGACCTCGGCAACGCCCGAGAGCGTAACCTGCGTCGACTGCGAGCCGGCACGCTCGGGCTCATGCTGCAGGGAGCGTCCACGAACCTGCTGCTGCACGAGGGGGCGGGCGCGAACGTCGAGTGGGCGCTGCGGGGGATCCCGAGCGGCAGCACCCGGGTGGCCGATCAGCTCCTGGATGCGGCCGGGCTCCGCGCCGACGACCGTCCGGTGCGGGAGATGAGCCCGGCCGAGCAGCAGATGCTCGCCCTCGCCGTCGCGATGTCGACCCGGCCCCGGCTGCTCCTAGCCGATGAGCCGACGAGCCAGCTCGACGATGCGGACCGCGACCGGCTGCTCGATCTGCTCGTCGAGATCGCCGACCAGCAGGGCACCGCGGTGCTGCTCGTCACGCATGACGAACTGGTGGCCGCGCGGATGCAGCGCAGCATCCACCTGCGTGACGGGCGGATCGGCGAGGAGGCCACCGCCGCCGGCCGGTACGCCGTCATCGGAGCCGACGGCTCGATCCCGCTCCCCGAGGCGCTGCGAGCCGAGTGGGGCTCCGGACGGCTGGTGTCGATCGACGCCGTCGCGCCGGGCGAGCTCCGCATCCGCGGGGCCGAGACCGGAGGCGACCATGACTGAGGGTCTGCGGTTCGACCGCGCGACGGTGCTCCGCGCCGGAGCCGAGGTCGTGAGCGACCTCGACCTGAGCGTCGCGCCGGGATCGACCGTCGCGCTCACCGGTGCCTCGAGCGCGTGCCGAGCCCTGCTCGAGGCGGTCGTCGGCTCCCGGCCGCTCACCGGTGGTCGCATCCTGCTGGACGACTCGCCCGTCGACCCCGCCGCGGTCGGGATCGTCACGCAGCGGCACGAGCTGATCGGAAGTCTGAGCGCCGCCGAGAACGTCGCCGTGCGGCTCCTCGCCCGGGGCGGCTACCGCGCGTCGGACTGGTCGGCGATCGAACGGCTGCTCGCCGCTCTGCGCCTGCCGGAGTCGAGCTGGCACAACCTGCTCGAACAGCTCTCGGGCGGACAGCAGCAACGTGTGGCGGTCGCGCGGGCGCTCATCGGCGAGCCGATGCTCTTGTGCCTCGACGACCCGACGAGCGAGCTCGACATGGCCAGCAGCGCGGTCGTGTGGGGCCAGGTGGCCAACGCGACCCGGCGCGGGGCGATCGCGATCGTGGCGACCTCGGACGAGGAGGCGATCGCGCCCGCCGAGCACGTCATCGAATTGACAGATTGACAGGCCCCGGATCGCAAGGCTGATCTGCACGCGCTGACGGCGCTCGGGCGTGAGCAGCCGCCCGATCCCTGCATTCAGGATCGGGGACTGCCGCCGGCGGCTACTTGTGCGTCACCTTCGTCACGGCGTCGGTGGCGCGTGCGGCGCGGTCGTCGCTCGCGCGCTTGTCCTGCTTGGCAAGACGCTTCTCTTTCAACGTCTTGGACGCCGCCGTCTTCGTGGTGTTCTTGCGTGCGGATTTCTCGCCCATGATGGTCCTCGTCTCTCGAGAGCCGCGATGACCCTGTGGCGCGATCCTACGCATCCCACGGGGTCAGCGCGCTCCGATCATCCGAGCTCGATGCTGCACGGTTCGCACATCGCACGTCGCCGGGAGCCTGTTGGGCTTTGCGGGGACCCTGCTCGCGCGAGAGATCCCTCGGGCCGCTCGGCCGTGGGCGGCGACTCGCGAGGTGACGAGATGGCCGGTGCCCGGGCGGACCTCAGGTCAGCCGCTCGAAGACCAGCGTCGCCTGGATGCGGTCTCCGCCACCGATGCCCTTGCTGCCCGAAGCCGCCGTCGTGATCGTGTGGAGTCGGTAGCCGAGGGCGGCCTGGGAGTTGATGGCCTTCTCGAGCTCCGTGAGATTGCCCGAGCCCGTTCCCCAGAGTTTCTCCTTCAGCACGACCTGGAGCACGACATAGCTCATCCCGCTCGCTGCGGGGCGCGGTTGGCCGCCGGCGCTCGCCTCGGTCTTGATGTGCTCGATCAGCGTCGCAGGGCTGTCGACGGCTGCAGGCCCTTGCCGCTGTTCGGTCCAGGCGTTGCCGTCCCACCAGCGCTTGGCGCCCGTGCCGGACCCGTCGTCGTACCAGCCCGCTGCTGCATTCGCCATCGATGGACCTTCCGTCAGGATCGAGTGGAGCGCCGGCTACTCGACGGCTCGCCGCCGACGCCGGACGAAGAACAGCGCGAGCCCGGCGATGAGGAGCACTGCCGCCGCAGCGACCGTGCCGCCGACCGTCATTCCGGTGATGGCGAGACCCGCCGGCCCGGTGCCGGGCGGCACGTCCGCCACGTCATCGACCCGCGCGGTCGAGGGGTCGGAGTCGACGGACCCTCCACCAGGTGCCGTCGCGGTGACCGTCGCCGTGTTGACCAGCGGCCGACCCGTCAGATCGCCGGCCCGCACCGTGTAGGAGGCCGTGCAGACGACGACCTGGCCCGGCAGCAGCGGGCTCGCGCCGGCCGGGCAGTCCGGCGTGGAGACCGTTCCGACACCGCTGAACGATCCCTCGATCACCTCCGGGTCGGTCAGGGTGGTGTTGCCCGTGTTGGTCACGGAGAAGCTGTAGTCGACCACCTGTCCGGCGGCCGTGATCGCCGTGACGGGCGTGGACTTCACGAGTGACACCGCGGGTGCCGCGAGCTGCGGAATGGTCACCGTCGAGGTCGTCGGCGGAGGCGGCGGCGTGAGACCGGGCGGGTCCGCGGTCACGGACGCGGTGTTGGTCACGGAGCCGGCGTCGATGTCGAGCTGGGTCAGTGTGTACGAGGCCGTGCAGACGACCTGCGCACCGGGGGCCAGGAACGCGGCGCCGGCCGGGCAGGCCGGGCTCGGCAGCGTGCCGGTCCCCGTGAAGGCGGTGTCCTGCACGGCGACGTCGGCAAGCGGCACATTGCCGGTGTTCGTGACCACGAAGGAGTAGGTGACGATCTGCCCCTCGGTGAAGTCCGCCTGCGCGCTCGGGGAGGCCGACTTGACGAGCGTCATGGACGGCTCCGGCGTCACCGTGGGAGTGCTCGTCGACGACGCGTTCGAGGTCAGCACGGCCGGGGAACCGAGCGGATGCGCGGCCGTCACGTCCGCCGTCGTGATGACGTAGGGAGCGTCGGCCGTGCACGTCGTGACGCCCGCCGGCGCGATGGTGCCGGGGGGACAGCTGACGGTCCCGACTTTGGGGTCGTCGATGGCGACCGTGTCGATGTCGGTCTGCCCGGTGTTGGTGACCACGAAGGAGTACACGATGGTGTCGCCGGCGTCGGTGATGCCGTCACCGCTCGCGTCGACCGGCGGCGCGGCCAGCTTCTGCAACGAGATGCCGGTCGCCTTGGCGGTGTTCGTCACGGTGCACGTGATGTCGTCGCCGGCGGCCGGGGTCACCGTCGTGGTCGAGCCGGTTCCGGAGGGCAGGACGGTGGTGCTGCCCGCCGCGGTGTTGGTGCAGGACCAGGACGGCGTCACGTAATCGGCCAGGTTGGTCGCCGATCCGTCTGCGGCGGACTCGCCGAGGGTGTACGTGGAGCCGGGGGCCACGACCAGGCCGGGCGTGCTCGCGGAGCCGGCGGTGCCGGTGGTCGCCTGCCCCACCACCGCACCGGTCGAGTCCTCGGCGGACACGGTGAAGGAGTCGGCGGGATCGATGCGGCTGGCGACCTGCTTCACGACGGTGAGCTTGGCGGTCTGGACGCCGATGGCGATCGCCGAGCGCGCGCTGGTGACCCAGGTCGTCGCGAACGTGGTCGGCGTGTCGGCCGCGACCAGCAGCGCCGTCGACTTGCCGCCGGCGATCGTGGTGCCGCCGACGCCCGTGCCCGCGCAGGTGACCGACGTCGTCCCCAGGCCGACCGGGTTCTTGCACCCCCACCCGCCGTTCGGGGCGAGCCGTTCGATCTCGTTCAGAGGCTTGTCGGAGCTCCACGCGAACGACTCTCCGCGGACGTTGTCCTCCGCGTCGGCGGCGACGAACGAGTACCCGGCGACCGGATCGCCCTGCGCGTCGGTGACCCGGATGTCGTCGAACGTGATCTTCGCCGCCTTGTTCCCCGACGGCGAGGCGAGACTGTAGAGCGCATTCAACCCCGGGATGCCGCGGTAGGCGTCGGTGCCGAAGGCGAACCGCGTCTCGAGGGGCGTCGACCGGGCCTCGAAGTTCATGGGGACGGAGTTCGGCAGGTTGGTGACCTTCACGGTGAAGTCGGCGACCAGCCCGCCATCGAGCGCGATCTCGATCGGCTGCCCCTCGGTCGATCGCGCCTCGGTCGCGTCGAACGCCGAGAAATCGAACCAGCAGATGGTCGAGGCGTGCGTGCCGTTGTTCGCGGACGTGTCGGCGTAGCCGCAGCCGTTCGCGGCCGCGGCCGCTGGGCCGGCGCCCGCCGTCGCGAGGCCCAGGGTGAGGCCGGCCGCCGCGATGGTGGTGGCCAGCACCA
Source organism: Pseudolysinimonas kribbensis (assembly GCF_039531715.1). NCBI lineage: Bacteria > Bacillati > Actinomycetota > Actinomycetes > Micrococcales > Microbacteriaceae > Pseudolysinimonas > Pseudolysinimonas kribbensis. The sequence continues at coordinate 923,553 of NZ_BAAAQO010000002.1, forward strand.
CCGACAGTGCGCGGCCGCCGCGGATCCGGCTCGTGCCGCGTTGCCCATGCCGACGCCGTCGTGTCACGATCACCACTCCCCGCGGTCGTGAAGCACTCGTCGAATCTGAGCACTCCTAGGGTTCAGGCTACAGCTCCGGTCCTCCCGCTGGCGGCGGCGACGTCGACGCTTCCGCGGAGGGATGATCGCGCCTGGCAAGCGCTTGCCACCCAACCCGCGCTCGGAGTCTCTAACGCAGTCGGTTGCGCAGCCGTGCTCCGGAATGCGCTTGCCTGACGTAGGCTGCGGTCGAGCCACGAACAACGGAGGTCCGACATGGGCGACACGATCCGCAACCCCGACGGCGAGCTGTTCGTCGACGGGCGGTGGATCCCATCCTCCGCCCGCGACGGGATCGACGTCGAGGATCCGGCCACCCGTGCGACGGTGGGCCGCGTCGCCGTCGCGACCGACGACGACGTCGACGCCGCCATCGACGCCGCCGGACGCACCTGGCGCGAGTGGCGCGAGACGAGTCCGCACGCGCGCACCGCGATCATCATGCGGGCCGCGCAGTTGCTGCGCGATCGCGCGGTGCCGATCGCCGAGGCGATGACCCGCGAGAACGGCAAGCCCTACGGCGACTCGCTCGACGAGGTCGCGTACACGGCCGACATCATGGACTCCCTCGCCACGGACGCTCCCCGCCGCTTCGGCCACGTGCTCCCGACGGCCGCCGCCGACGGTCGCACGATGGTGGTGAGCGAGCCCGTGGGCCCGGTCGCCGCGTTCACGACCTGGAACTACCCGCTCACGGTGCCGGGTCGCAAGGTGGCGGCGGCGCTCGCGGCCGGCTGCACGGTCGTCATCAAGCCCGCGGAGGAGACACCCGCCAGCGCGGTCGCGCTCGCGCATGCGCTCGCCGATGCCGGCCTCCCGGATGGCGTGCTCAACATGGTCTTCGGCGATCCGGCCCGCATCTCGTCGCGGCTGATCGCCTCGCCGGTCATGCGCAAGGTGTCGTTCACCGGCTCCACGGCCGTCGGCACGCTGCTCGCCCGTCAGGCGGCGGAGCACGCCAAGCCGACCATGCTCGAACTCGGCGGGCACGCGCCGGTCATCGTCTTCGATGACGTCGATGTGGATGCCGTGGCCCAGCAGGCGCTGGGCGCCAAGATCCACAACACCGGTCAGTCGTGCGGATCGCCGATCCGCTTCTACGTGCACGAGAACGTGTACGAGCGCTTCGTCGAGCGCTTCGGCGAGCTGCTGGGCGGGGTGTCGGTCGCCGACGGGTTCGCCGAGGGCGTCGGCATGGGCCCGCTCGCGAACGGACGTCGCTTCGCGGCGATGGAGCCCATCGTGCGGGATGCCGTCTCCCGGGGCGCGCGACTGGTCACCGGGGGCGTCGGCGACGATTCGGTCGGCTATTACTGGCGCCCCACTCTCCTGGCCGACGTGCCGGAGGACGCCGTCGTGATGAACGAGGAGCCGTTCGGTCCGATCGCCGCCGTGTCGTCGTTCCGCGACGAGTCTGACGTGATCGAGCGGGCCAACCGGCTGCCGTTCGGACTGGGGGCCTACCTGTTCACCGGATCGGCGGAGCGGGCGCTGCGCATCCCGGGCCGGCTCGACGTGGGCATGGTCAGCGTCAACCGATTCGGCGTCGGTGCCCGCGATACGTTCTTCGGTGGCCGCAAGGAGAGCGGCTACGGGTCCGAGGGCGGCCCCGAGGCGGTCGAGGAGTACCTCGTGCGCAAGCTCATTGTGCAGTCCTGACCGGTCCGTGGTCGCCGCTGCGCCGCGCTAGTTGAGGCGCGGGGTCGACTCCCGGATGACGACGGTCGCCGGCACCGTCGTCGGGCTCTGCGCGCCACCGGCGATGAGCTCGACCACGGCTCGGCCGACCTGCGCCGTCGGCACCCGCACGGTCGTGAGCCCCGGGACGACGTTGCGCAGGGTGCGGATGTCGTCGAACCCCGCGAGCGCGATGTCGTCCGGCACGCGCATCCCGCGATTACGCAGGCCCGCGATCGCACCGAGGGCCATCTCGTCGTTGAGCGCGAACAGCGCCTGGGTGTTCGAGAGGACGGCATCGTCGAGCGCCCCGACCGCTCCGAACGCGCCCTCCCAGCTGAAGTCGGAGAACGTGATGGCCGAGTCGGGCAGCTCGAGCCCGCGCTCCGCGAGGCCGTCGCGGAATCCCTCGATGCGCTCGCGCGTCGTCACGAGGCCCTCGTCGCCGCCGAGCACGTGGAAGCGCTTGTAGCCCAGCCGGGTGAGCGCCACCGCCAGCCGGCGCGCGCCGCCGAAGTTGTCGAGGTCGACGAAGTCGAACGGCATCGTCGTGCGGCTGACGACGACGACCTTGCCGCCGGCCGCCTCGTAGCCCTCCAGCTCGTCCTGCAGCCGCTCGACGCCTTCGCGCGAACGGGTGCCGCTCTCGGCGAGGACGATCGCGCGGGCGTGCTGGCCGCGCAGGTCGCGCACGAGCTCGATCTCGCGCTCGAGCCGGCGCTCGGTGATGGCGATCGTCACCCGCAGGCCCGCCAGCTCGGCCGCCGACATCACGGCCGCCGTCATCGACGAGAAGTAGTCGGTCGCGATGTCGCTCACGAGCAGCGCGAGGTTGGTGGTCGTGCCGCGGGCGACCGCCTGCGCCTGCACGTTCGCGGAGTACCGCAGCTCGTCGGCCGCCGCGAGCACCCGCTGCGCCAGCTCGCCGCCGACGGTGCGCTCGCTGCCGTTGAGCACGCGGGAGGCCGTCGACTGCGACACCCCGGCGCGGCGGGCGACGTCGGCCAACGTGACCGGGTGGGAGCGGCGCTCGGCGGGCATGGCGCTGACATCCCTTCGGGAAAGCGTGGGATCACTCTAGCCAGAAGCGGCGCACATCCACGCCGCAACACCAGGGATTTGCTGAGGGAAAGCGGTGTCCGACTACGCTGACCCGCATGTCGTCGCACGCGTTGCTGCTCTCGGGTTCCGGTCGATACGCCGACCCCTGGCATCCGTTCGCCGCAACCTCCGCGCGCGTCGCCGAGGTGCTCGAGGGCGCCGGGATCGCCACGACGGTGACCGAGGACGTCGACGCCGCTCTCTCGGCTCTTCCGATCACCGCGCCCGACCTGCTCGTCGTCAACATCGGCGCCGCCGACGCGCCGTTCGCCCCCGGCGCCGAACCCGAGCCCGCCGGGCCGGAGATCGACGCGGCCTCTCGCGCGGGCCTGCTCGCGCACCTCGCGGCCGGGCGCCCGCTGCTCGCCCTGCACGTCTCGTCGACGAGTCTGCACTTCGTGCCGGAGTGGGAGGGGATCCTCGGCGGCATCTGGGTGCGCGGCACGACGATGCATCCCGACTACGGCCGCGCGCACATCCACGTCGAGACCGACGCGCACCCGATCGTGGCGGGCGTCCACGACTTCGAGGTCGACGACGAGCGCTACACGTACCTGCGGGTGGCGCCCGACGTGCAGCCGCTCGTCTGGCACGAGCACGACGGCGCGCGGCACCCGCTGCTGTGGACGCGGACGACCGGGTCGGCCCCCGTCGTATACGACGCCCTCGGACACGACGCGGCCTCGTACGACAGCCCGGAGCGGCGAGCGCTCCTCGCCCGCTCCGCCCGCTGGCTTCTGCGTGCGCTTTAGGACGCGCCACGAACGATTCGCGCCGCACGGGCGGGGGCGCGGGTGCGGGCCGGGATGCGGCTAGCGCCCGACCGCGGGGGCCGCGTCCTGCCAGGTGGATGGATCGAGCTCGACCGCGCGCAATGCGCTCCACAGCTCGTCGGGCACGTCGACCTCGTCGAGTTCGACCGAGGCCTCGAGGTCGGCGACGGTGCGCATGCCGACGATCGTCGAGGTGATGCGGGGGTCCCGGGTCGAGAACTGCAGCGCGGCGGCGGCGAAGGGCACGTCGAATTCCGCGCACAGGCGCCCCATCTCGTTCGCGGCGGCGATGAGGGCGGGTGCGCCGTTCCCGTACGCGTAACGCTCGCGGGCCACGGGCCAGCGCGTCAGCATCCCGCCGCCGTAGGGCGCCGCGTTGAGCACGCCCATGCCGCGTGCGGCGGCGAGATCGATCAGCGACTCGGCGCTGCGATCGACGAGGGTGTGCCGGTTGTGGGTGATGAGCGCCTCGAAGTGGCCGGTCTCGACGAAGCGCGTGAGCAGGTCGACCGGGCCGCCCGAGATGCCGAGGTGCTCGATGAGCCCCTCGGCTCGCGCGGCCACGAGCGCCGCAACCGGGCCGTCGTCGTCCATCGCCCGGTCCCACGTGGTGTTCTCGGGATCGTGCAGGAAGACCATCGGCAGTCGCTCGATCCCGAGTCGCTCGAGGCTCTCCGCGAGCGAGGCGCGCATCCGGCTGCCCGAGAAGTCGTTGGTCACGGGATGCCGGTCCGCCTTGGTCTGCAGCACGAAGCCCGGGGGCAGGCCGCCGTTCGCGCGGATCGCGGCGCCGATCCGGCGCTCGCTCTCGCCGATGCCGTAGTTGTTCGAGGTGTCGAGGTAGCGCACGGTCCGATCACGGAAGAGGGCGGCCGCGAGCGCGGCGGACTCCGCGGGGGCGATGCCGCCCTGCGGATCGTCGACGTCGCGCCAGGCGGCGGCGCCGGCGCAGATCCGTGTCACGGCGATGCCGGTCGCGCCCAGCTGT